>NZ_CP137734.1:4800000-6076566 GCF_033406955.1 Streptomyces violaceoruber
GGATCTCCATGTCGAGCTTCTCGAAGACGGAGTAGAAGTAGACCTTCGACTCGTCCACGAACTGCTGCCACAGCTCGAGGGTCTCCTTGTCGCCGGACTGGAGGGCGACGACCCGCCGCCGGGCCCGCTCCTTGAACTCCTCGTCCGTGTCGAAGACCGCGCGCGACGCCTTGTACACCCGGTTCAGGTTCGACATGGCCTGCTCGCCGTCGACGTCCCCGGCCGGGGCCAGCTCGCCGGGGTGCTCGAACAGGTACTGGATGAGCATGCCGAACTGGGTGCCCCAGTCGCCGATGTGGTGCCGGCCGATCGTCTTCTCGCCGGTGAAGTCGAGCATGGAGCGCAGGGCGTCGCCGATGACCGCGGAACGCAGGTGGCCGACGTGCATCTCCTTCGCCACGTTCGGCTGGGCGTAGTCGACGACGGTGGTGCCCGCGTCCTGCTTCAGCGGCACGCCGAGGCGCTCGCCGTCCGCGAGCCGCGCGGCCAGGTTCGCGGTGATCGCCCGGTCGGCGACGGTGATGTTGAGGAAGCCGGGGCCGGAGACCTCGACGTCCTCGATCAGCTCGTCACCGGTGGTGATCCGCGCGACGACCTCGGCCGCCAGCTCCCGCGGGTTGGCCTTCGTCTTCTTGGCCAGCGCGAGGATGCCGTTGGCCTGGTAGTCCGCCCGGTCGCTTCGTCGCAGCAGCGGGTCCGCGCCGGCGGCCTCCGGCCGGGTGGCCGTGAGGGCGGACGCGAGGTGCTGCTGGACGGAGTCGCTGAGGGACGTGACCGAGGCCATGGAGTGGCTGCCGTTCTGCTCGGGTTCCTGGAAGTGGTACAGAAACCGAGTATCCCACGCGGTGAAAAGCGGTTTTCGCGGATGCGGGCCGGGCTGGGAGAATGGGGCGGTCAGCCGTGCGACCGTACCGGCTGTTCCCGGAGCGGTTCCGGGGAAGTTTCAGGAAAGAGGACGTGCCGATCGTGGCTCAGAGCACAGAGACCACCGACTGGGTCTCCCGTTTCGCGGACGAGGTCATCGCCGAGTCGGAGCGCCGTGCCCCGGGCAAACCAGGTGTCGTCGTCGCCTCCGGACTCTCCCCCTCCGGCCCCATCCACCTGGGCAACCTGCGCGAGGTCATGACCCCGCACCTGGTCGCCGACGAGGTGCGCCGCCGGGGACACGAGGTGCGGCACCTGATCTCCTGGGACGACTACGACCGCTACCGCAAGGTCCCGGCCGGCGTCCCCGGCGTGGACGAGAGCTGGGCCGAGCACATCGGCAAGCCGCTCACCTCCGTCCCGGCCCCCAAGGGCTCCCCCCACCCCAACTGGGCGGAGCACTTCAAGGCCGCGATGGTCGACTCGCTCGCCGAGATGGGCGTCGAGTTCGACGGGATCAGCCAGACCGCGCAGTACACCTCCGGCGTCTACCGCGAGCAGATCCTGCACGCCATGAAGCACCGTCGGGACATCGACGCCATCCTCGACCAGTACCGCACCAAGAAGGCGCCCGCGAAGAAGTCGCAGAAGCCTCTCGACGAGGCCGAGCTGGAGGCCGCCGAGGGCTCCGGCGCCGCCGCCGAGGACGACGGCAGCTCCGGCTCCGCCGGGTACTTCCCGTACAAGCCGTACTGCGGCAACTGCGAGAAGGACCTGACCACGGTCACCGCCTACGACGACGACTCGACCGAGCTGACCTACGCCTGCACCGCCTGCGGTTTCTCCGAGACCGTGCGGCTGAGCGAGTTCAACCGCGGCAAGCTGGTCTGGAAGGTCGACTGGCCCATGCGCTGGGCCTACGAGGGCGTCGTCTTCGAGCCCAGCGGCGTGGACCACTCCTCGCCCGGGTCGTCGTTCCAGGTCGGCGGGCAGATCGTCGGCATCTTCGGCGGCGAGCAGCCGATCGGCCCGATGTACGCCTTCGTCGGCATCAGCGGCATGGCCAAGATGTCCTCGTCCAAGGGCGGCGTGCCCACCCCGGCCGACGCCCTGAAGATCATGGAGCCGCAGCTGCTGCGCTGGCTGTACGCCCGCCGCCGCCCCAACCAGTCCTTCAAGATCGCCTTCGACCAGGAGATCCAGCGGCTCTACGACGAGTGGGACCGCCTCGACGCCAAGGCTGCCGACGGCTCGGCCCTCCCCGCCGACGCCGCCGCCCACGCGCGCGCCGTCGGCACCGCCGCCGGTGAGCTGCCGCGCACGCCCAGGCCGCTGCCCTACCGCACGCTCGCCTCCGTGGCCGACATCACCGCCGGGCACGAGGACCAGGCGCTGCGCATCCTGGGCGAGCTGGACCCGGCGAACCCGATCGCGTCGCTGGACGAGGCCCGGCCGCGCTACGACAAGGCCGAGGCGTGGATCAACACCCACGTCCCCGCCGACCAGCGCACCATCGTGCGCCAGGAGCCCGACGCCGAGCTGCTCAAGTCCCTCGACGAGCCGAGCCGGCAGTCCCTGCGGCTACTGCTCGACGGGCTGGCCGACCACTGGTCCCTGGACGGGCTCACCCACCACGTCTACGGCGTCCCGAAGGTCCAGGCGGGCTTCCCGGCCGACGCCACGCCCAAGGAGCTGCCGCCGGAGATCAAGACCGCCCAGCGGACGTTCTTCGCGCTGCTCTACCACCTGCTCGTCGGCCGCGACACCGGCCCGCGCCTGCCCACGCTGCTGCTCGCGGTGGGGCAGGACCGGGTGCGGACCCTGCTCGGCGAGTAGGACCGGCGGTACCACGGCGAAGGGGGCGCCCGGCGAACACCGGGCGCCCCCTTCGCCGTACTCGCGGTCCTAGGGGGTGTCGTTTGGATCTTGCCGGGGGCGCGAGGTCCGGCACGCACATCTGCGGCGTTGTCGTCGGTTGCCAGGGTTCCGTCCTGTCGCCCTCCTCCGCCTTGCAGCTGCACGCGCCAGACCCCGCTCGGATCGGCCACAAGGCACCGTCGGCCGCGGCCGGCCTGATCCAAACGACACCTAGGCGATGTGCTCTTCCTGGAGCTCCCGCATGTGGCGCTCGCTGAACGCCTTCACCATGCGATCGGCCTCACGCGGAGCCAGCGGCACCCCGAAGGTCGCCTCCACGTCGCCCCGGAACTGGGCGACCGTGGGGTAGCTGCCGTCGATCGACTTCCGGAAGACCGTGTAGTAGTCCTCCTCGGTCGGTGCCGGCTCGGCCGGACCGGCACCCTCGCCCAGCTCACGGGTGCGGCCCGGCACGACCGGTATCGGGAAGCTGCCCGTCTCCTCCGGCGAGGGCTCCAGCAGCGGGGGCTCCTCCTCGTACTGGTCCCGGTACTCGTCGGCCTGCTGCTGCTCCTCGTACCACTGGGCGTACTGCTCGCCCGGGTCGTAGCTGGGGTCGTAACCGCCCTGGTAGGCGACCTGGCGGGTGTTGAACCAGGGGCTCTGCTCCGGGCCGTCCTCCTCCCCGGCGCCCTGCGGCGACGGCCCCTCGGGCCCGGAGGGCTCCGCGGGCCGGGGCCGGTCCGCCTCGGGGCCCTTGACCAGCTCGGCGCGCTGCTCGCCCGCGGGAGCCTGCGGGTCCGTCTCCTGGAGCTGCCGCGGCACCGGCGGGAGCAGGGCCGGTTCGATGCCCGCCGCCGCCAGCCCGGCGGGGCCGGTCTGCGCCAGCGGGACGCCGTAGCGGGCCAGCCGCAGCGGCATCAGGGACTCCACGGGCGCCTTGCGGCGCCAGGCGCGGCCGAAGCGGGACCGCAGCCGGGCCCGGTAGACCAGCCGCTCCTGCTCCAGCTTGATGACCTGCTCGTAGGAGCGCAGCTCCCACAGCTTCATGCGCCGCCACAGCAGGAAGGTCGGCACCGGCGACAGCAGCCACCGGGTGAGGCGCACGCCCTCCATGTGCTTGTCGGCGGTGATGTCGGCGATCCGGCCGATCGCGTGCCGGGCGGCCTCCACCGACACCACGAACAGGATCGGGATCACGCCGTGCATGCCCACGCCCAGCGGATCGGGCCAGGCCGCGGCGCCGTTGAACGCGATCGTCGCCGCCGTCAGCAGCCACGCCGTCTGCCGCAGCAGCGGGAAGGGGATGCGGATCCAGGTCAGCAGCAGGTCCAGGGCGAGCAGCACACAGATGCCCGCGTCGATGCCGATCGGGAAGACGTACGAGAAATTCCCGAACCCCTTCTTCAGGGCCAGTTCCCGCACTGCCGCGTACGAACCCGCGAAGCCGATCCCGGCGATGATGACGGCACCGAAGACGACCAGGCCGATGAGGACGCGATGCGTCCGGGTCAGCTGAAGTGGCGCGGCCACCCGTACTCCCCTCCCATTGCGTGTTGTTGCGCGCAACAGAGTGGCACATGTGTGCGGGGGACGGGTGGCCGGTAGGTCGAAGAGGGCCGTCAGCTCGACTTCGAAGGGGCCTTCGAGGACGTCTCGGACGCCGGCTTCGAGGGGGACCCGGAGCCCTGCGGCGTGCCGCTCGGCGTGCCGCCGGCCGAGGTGTCGTTGGCCTTCATCACCGCGGCCACGGCCTCCTTGGCCGCCTTCTGCGCGTCCTTCACCAGGTCGCCGGCGTCCGGGGTCTTGTCGCCCGCCAGGCCCGCGCCGTTGAAGTCGAGGGTCACGACGACGTTCTCGACCCGTGCCACGACCGTCTGCTGCTTGAAGGTGCCTTCCTTCTTCTTCAGGTCGTAGCTCACCACGGAGGCCTCGTTGCCCGTGCGGCTCACCGGCGCGGTCTTGAGGCTCTTCGCGCCCTCCGCGGCCTGCGCGTCCTTCAGCTGCTTCAGGTAGTAGTCGTGCGCCAGCTTCTCGCCCTCGCCGCGCGTCACGTCCGACTCGAAGCGCAGCATCGACACGCTCAGCCAGCGGAACTGAGAACCCTTCACGCCGTTGTCATCGAGGCTGTCCCAGGAGCAACCGGCCCGCATCGCGGTGTCGTTGGAGGAACCCTCCTTGCCGGAGTCGGCCTTGGGCACCAGGTCGTCCAGCGTCTTCTTCGACACCACCGAGCACGGCTCCGGAAGCTTCCCGTACGCCGCGGCCTTCACCGTCGGGGACGGGCTCGCGGACTTCGACGCGGCGGACTCCTCCGCGGCCTTGTCCTTGCCGTCGTCGGAGCCGGAGTCCGAGGAGCAGCCGGCTGCCACCAGCATCACGGGTACGGCGGCCGCGCCGACAAGGACGCGGGTGAGTCGCTTCGCTCGCTTCGCTTGCGGGTCTCGCTGGTCACGCTGGGCTCGTAGCTGCATGGTTCCTTCACTCATGGCACTCGTGGTTCCTGCGTTCGGAACGGGTCCGAGGGGCCACCGTACGCGGTGAGGAAATCGTGCGGCCCCGCTTCGGCGGCAGCGCGCGCGGGCGCGGGGGAGCCCCGGCGGGACTCAGCCGCCCAGTGAATCCGCCAGCTGGGAAGCCAGATTCCGCGCCATGTCCTGCATTTCCTCGCTGTCCGGGACGACTCCGAGCGTCGCCGACTGCTCCGCGTACTCGATGGTCACCATGACGTTCGACGTGCGGAACGCCACAGTCACGGTGCGCCGCTTCGCCGTCGAGCCGGAGCTGCTGAGCGCGTCGTCCACGAACGCCTCGTCACCCAGGTCGTCCAGGAGCCGGGGCTGGACCTCGGCGGGGGACGCGGTCGACGAGGAGGAGGGGGAGGACGAGGGGGCGGAGGCCGAGGACGAGGGCGTCCCGCCCGCGCCGCCGGCCGGTTCGCCGGACTCCCCGGGCTCCCCGGACTTTCCGGAGGACGAGGAGGGGCTGCCGGACGGGGAGTCCGAGGCGGCGGACCCGGACTCCGAAACCACCGGCTCGGGCAGGTCGGCCGCCTCCACCTGCTGCGCGAACAGTTCCTCGGCCTCGCCCGCGTCGCTCACGGAGCCGTCGTACGACACCACCCGCTCGAAGTCCACGAAGAGATGGTCCGTGGCCTCGGCCGACTCCACCTTCCAGCGGCAGCCGACCTTGCGGTCCGTGTCGTACGCGAGCGTCGGCTCGCCGGAGTACGCCCGCGCGCGCTGCTCCTCGTCGGCGATCTCCTCGATGCCGGGCAGAAGGGTGTCCAGCGCCTTGTGGCCGACCACGGCGCACGGCTCCGGAAGGGTGCGGTACTTGCCGGGCTCGGCCGCCTCGGTCGCGACCCCGGGCTGACCCGGGTTCGAGTCGTCCGCCGTGGCGCCGCCGCCCGAACCGCCGGTGCAGCCGGCCAGCAACGCCGCCAGGAGGGCGGCGACGCCCGGTACGTAGGCCTTCCGCTGCACGGTGCGGCTCCTCTCGCCGGTGTGGCTGTGGTCGGTACTCCAGTGTCCCCGCTGGTTATTCGCTTGCCGCGCGGGGGCGTCCCCTGGAGACAATGTGTATCGCACGCGCCGCCGTGAACGCCGGTCAGCCGTCCCTTTGGCTGCCCTTGGCGCCGGTTTTGCGCTTCGAGACTTCTGCTTGTTTTCCGGGGGAATGAGGACGATATGTCGTACGTGGAGATGCCGGGCGCGAAGGTGCCGATCCGGATGTGGGCCGACCCGGCGACGGTCGAGGAGGGTGCGCTCCAGCAGCTGCGCAACGTCGCGACCCTGCCGTGGATCAAGGGCCTCGCGGTCATGCCGGACGTGCACTACGGCAAGGGCGCGACGGTCGGCTCCGTGATCGCGATGCGCGGCGCGGTGTGCCCGGCCGCGGTGGGCGTCGACATCGGCTGCGGCATGTCGGCGGTGAAGACCTCCCTGACGGCGAACGACCTGCCCGGGGACCTGTCCCGGCTGCGCTCGAAGATCGAGCAGGCGATTCCGGTGGGGCGGGGGATGCACGACAGCCCGCTGGAGCCGGGGCGCTTCCACGGGCTGGCGACGGGCGGCTGGGACGACTTCTGGGGGCGGTTCGACGGAGTCGCCGAAGCGGTCAAGTTCCGTCACGAACGGGCCGGAAAGCAGATGGGTACGCTCGGAGGCGGAAATCATTTCGTCGAAGTGTGCACGGATACGACCGGTTCTGTCTGGCTGATGCTGCACTCCGGTTCCCGCAACATCGGCAAGGAACTGGCCGAGCATCACATCGGCGTCGCCCAGAAGCTCCCGCACAACCAGGGTCTGGTCGACCGCGACCTCGCGGTGTTCGTCGCGGACACTCCGCAGATGGCCGCGTACCGCAACGACCTGTTCTGGGCGCAGGAGTACGCGAAGTACAACCGCACGCTCATGATGGCGCTCCTCAAGGACGTGGTCCGCAAGGAGTTCAAGAAGGCCAAGCCGGTCTTCGAGCAGGAGATCAGCGCCCACCACAACTACGTGGCCGAGGAGCGATACGACGGGATGGACCTGCTGGTGACCCGCAAGGGCGCGATCCGCGCGGGTTCCGGGGACTTCGGGATCATCCCCGGTTCCATGGGCACGGGTTCGTACATCGTGAAGGGACTCGGCAACGCCAAGTCCTTCAACTCCGCCTCCCACGGCGCCGGTCGGCGGATGAGCCGGAACGCCGCCAAGCGCCGCTTCTCCACCAAGGACCTGGAGGAGCAGACGCGGGGTGTGGAGTGCCGCAAGGACTCCGGCGTCGTGGACGAGATCCCGGGCGCCTACAAGCCGATCGACCAGGTCATCGACCAGCAGCGCGACCTGGTGGAGGTCGTGGCGAAGCTGAAGCAGGTCGTCTGCGTGAAGGGCTGACGCCCGGACGCGCCAGGTGCACCGGGGGCGGGTCTACGCCTCCCGGTGCACCTTCGTGTTCGAGGCCTGGGCGCGGGGGCGGACGACCAGGAGGTCGATGTTGACGTGGGCGGGGCGGGTGACCGCCCAGGTGATGGTGTCGGCGACGTCGTCGGCGGTCAGGGGGGCGGCGACGCCCTGGTAGACCTTGGCCGCCTTGTCCTGGTCGCCGGCGAAGCGGGTCAGGGCGAACTCGTCGGTCTTGACCATGCCGGGCGCGATCTCGACGACGCGGACCGGGCGGCCGACGATCTCCAGGCGCAGGGTCTCGGCGAGGACGTGCTCGCCGTGCTTGGCGGCGACGTAGCCCGCGCCGCCCTCGTAGGTGGACAGGCCCGCGGTGGAGGAGACGACCACGACCGTGCCGTCGCCGCTCGCCTCCAGCTTGGGGAGCAGGGCCTGGGTGAGGTTGAGGGTGCCGATGACGTTCGTCTCGTACATGCGGCGCCAGTCGTCCGGGTCGCCGGTGGCCACCGGGTCGGCGCCGAGCGCGCCGCCCGCGTTGTTGACCAGGACGCCGACCGTCTTGAACGCGGTCGCGAACTCGTCGACCGCCTCGCGGTCGGTGACGTCCAGGGGGTAGGCCGTCGCCTTGTGGCCGGCCGCCTCGATCTCCCCGGCGAGCGCCTCGATGCGGTCCTTGCGGCGGGCGGTGAGGACCACGCGGTACCCGGCCGCGGCGAGCTGCCGCGCCGTGGCGGCGCCGATGCCGCTGCTCGCGCCGGTCACGACGGCGATGCGGGAGGCGGCGGACGGGGCGGCTGCTGCGGTGGCCATGGTGCTGCTCCTCGGTCGGTGGTGCGGGTCGCCGACCAGGGTAGTCAGCGCGCCGGGCGGCCCTCGTGGTCAGCCGCCGTTGCGCGGGGCCCACATGATCAGGGCCATCCCGGCCAGGCAGACCAGCGCCCCGGCGATGTCCCAGCGGTCCGGGCGGTAGCCGTCGGCGACCACGCCCCACAGGATCGAGCCGGCCACGAAGATCCCGCCGTACGCGGCGAGGATGCGGCCGAAGTGCGCGTCGGGCTGGAAGGTGGCGACGAAGCCGTAGGCGCCGAGGGCGAGGACCCCGCCCGCCGCCCAGAGCCAGCCGCGCTGCTCGCGCACGCCCTGCCACACCAGCCAGGCGCCGCCGATCTCGAACAGGGCGGCGACGACGAAGAGGGCGGCGGAGCGGAGCACGAGCATGCGGGCAGCTTCGCACGGACCTGCGGAATAACGGGTCGGGGGTCGCCGTTGGACGGGTATAGTTGAACAGTCAACAAAGCGGAGGTTGAGCGATCATGCAGTTCGGCATCTTCACCGTCGGCGACGTCACGCCCGACCCGACCACGGGCCGTACGCCGACCGAGCGTGAGCGCATCAAGGCGATGGTCGCCATCGCGCTCAAGGCGGAGGAGGTCGGGCTCGACGTCTTCGCGACCGGCGAGCACCACAACCCGCCCTTCGTGCCCTCGTCGCCGACGACCATGCTCGGCTACGTCGCGGCCCGCACCGAGCGGCTGGTGCTCTCCACCTCCACCACCCTGATCACCACGAACGACCCGGTGAAGATCGCCGAGGACTTCGCGATGCTCCAGCACCTGGCCGACGGCCGGGTGGACCTGATGATGGGGCGCGGCAACACCGGCCCGGTCTACCCCTGGTTCGGCAAGGACATCCGCGAGGGCATCAACCTCGCCGTCGAGAACTACAACCTGCTGCACCGCCTGTGGCGCGAGGACGTGGTGAACTGGGAGGGCAAGTTCCGCACCCCGCTCCAGGGCTTCACCTCCACTCCGCGTCCGCTGGACGGCGTCGCGCCCTTCGTCTGGCACGGCTCCATCCGCTCCCCGGAGATCGCCGAGCAGGCCGCGTACTACGGCGACGGCTTCTTCCACAACAACATCTTCTGGCCCGCCGACCACACCAAGCGCATGATCGAGCTGTACCGGGCCCGCTACGCCCACTACGGGCACGGCACGCCCGAGCAGGCGATCGTCGGCCTCGGCGGCCAGGTGTTCATGCGGAAGAACAGCCAGGACGCGGTCCGTGAGTTCCGGCCCTACTTCGACGAGGCCCCGGTCTACGGGCACGGGCCGTCGCTGGAGGACTTCACCGCGCAGACACCGCTCACCGTCGGCTCGCCGCAGCAGGTGATCGAGAAGACGCTCGCCTTCCGCGACTACGCCGGCGACTACCAGCGCCAGCTGTTCCTGATGGACCACGCCGGGCTGCCCCTGAAGACCGTCCTGGAGCAGCTCGACCTGCTCGGCGAGGAGGTCGTCCCGGTGCTGCGCGAGGAGTTCGCCAAGAACCGCCCGGCCGACGTGCCGGACGCGCCGACCCACGCGTCCCTGCTGGCCTCCCGCAAGGGCGCCCCGACCGAGGAAGGAGCGCGCGCATGAAGCTCGTCGTCGTCTCCGCGGGGCTGAGCGTCCCGTCGTCCACGCGGCTGCTCGCCGACCGGCTGGCCGCGGTCGCCGCTCCGGCGGCCACCGCGCCCGAGCCCGGTCCGGCCGACGTCCGGGTGATCGAGCTGCGCGACCTCGCCGTGGAGATCGCGCACACCTTCACCAACGGCTTCCCGGCACCGGCGCTCGCGGACGCGTTCGCCGAGGTCGCGGCGGCCGACGGACTGATCGTCGTCACGCCGGTGTTCTCGGCGTCGTACAGCGGGCTGTTCAAGTCGTTCTTCGACGCGCTGAGCGTCACCGACGAGGACGCCCTCACCGGGAAGCCGGTGCTGATCGCCGCGACCGGCGGCACCGGCCGGCACTCCCTGGTGCTGGAGCACGCCCTGCGACCGCTCTTCGCCTACCTGAAGGCCGTGATCGTCCCCACCGGCGTGTACGCCGCCTCCGAGGACTGGGGCGCGGAGGGGCTGGACGCCCGGATCGAGCGGGCCGCGACCGAGCTGGCGGCGCTGATGTCGGGGCTGTCGGGGTCCGCGCGGGCGTCCGGTCCTTCGGCGGGCCGCCCGCTGCCGAAGCGGGACTCCTTCGAGGAGGTCACGCCCTTCGCGGAGCGGCTCGCCGCGCTGAGCGTCCCGGGCCCGAGCCCGGCGCCGTAGGGCGGCCGCCGGCGGGGGCCGGGCACCGGCCGTATCACCGCATCGTGTGACGCCGCGGGGTTCCCGCCCGGCCCGGTCGGCGGTTCACTACGGTGTGGCCAGGATGAGCAGACCCCAGCCGGGACAGTCGCCCGACCGGTTACCCGAGAAGCCGTTGCCCCGGTGGTTTCCGGCGGCCCTCCCCGTGTCCGTACTGGTGGCCGTCCTGTGGGGACCGGTGTACGCGGCGGTGCTGTGCGGCGTGGCAGCCGTGGCCGTCGCGTACGCCACGACCAGGAAGCCCGAGCTGTGGCACCTGGCGGCCGGGACCGGCCTGTGCGCGGCGGGTGTGCTGGCGCAGGCCTTCGCCTACTACCTGATCCTGCGGGACGGTTCGCTCGGCCCGCACGGGAGCGCGGCCGTCCTCTTCCTCCTCGGCCTCCAGTTCTTCCTGCACGGCAGGAAGGTGCGGCGCGCGGCGCAGCTCACCTTGTCGGCGCTGCGGCGGCACCGCGAGGAGAACGGGCTGCTCCGGGCCGCCGAGCCGCTCGGCGAGCGGCGGCCGGGGGCGCGCCGGGTCCCGTTCGCGATGACGAGCGTCTTCGGCGCGGTCGTCTCCGGGCTCGGCTCGCTGTTCCTCTGCTTCACCCTTCTCGCCCTGCGGGACCTGCTGACGACCGGCGACAACCCGTGGTGGGCGTCCCTGGTCGTCGCCGCCCTGTGTGCGCAGGCGGTCCTCTTCATCGGCCTGGGCAACACGATCCTGCGCACCGGAGTGCAGTACTACGACACGGTCGTCTCCTCCCCGGACGACCTCGCGGGCCGCCAGTACGTCCTCTACCTGCGCTCCTTCCGCGACGACCACCGGCTCTCGCGCCCCCACCGCGTCCCCCTGGCGGGCGCCTGGCCGGCCGCCGCCGTCAGCCTCGGCCAGGGCGAGGAGGAGCGCATCGCCGACGCCCTGTCCTGGGCCGGCCCCCTCGTCGGGGTGGGGGCGCCCGGGGAGCGCGTGCCCCGGGCCGGTGCCCGGCGGATGTACCTGCCGCCGGACGACTGGCAGAGGCCGGTGAGCACCATGATGCGCGGCGCCGCGCTCGTCGTGATCGTGCTGGGGAAGGGACCGGGGACGCTCTGGGAGATCCGCGAGGCGATGCGGATCCTGCCTCCCGAGCGGCTGCTGCTGCTCGTGCCGATGAAGGAGAAGGCGTACGACGAGTTCCGGGAGCTGGCGGGCGACCTGGCGCCCGGCGTGCTGCCCGCGTACCGGCGCAGCCGTGCTTTGTCGTCCCGGGTCCGGGGAATCATCCACTTCGAGCCGGACTGGACGGCGCGGTTCGTCGCCCTGCGCCGGCCCCCGCCGCTCGAAGACCCGCTCGTGGGCTCTCTGGACCGTGCCATGTGGCCCGCCATGGTGCGCCTGACCGAACTCGAACTCGAACGGCGGGCGGACGGGAGGCGGGGCGAGGCATGAGCGACATGGGGGACGCGCTGTGGAACACGGAGGTCGGCCCGGCCGAGTACTCGGTGGCCGACGACCGCTACCGGCAGGCGGTGCTCGACCAGTACAAGCTCTGCGTGGAGATGGCCGACCGGGTCAGTGCCCGGCGGAATCTGACCAACACGTTCTTCCTGTCGCTCAACAGCGCGGTGGTCGCCGTGGTGGCCGCGGTGTCGGGCGGCGCACTGGCCGACGCGTCCGTCCCGCTGCTGCTGGCCGGGCTGGTCATCCTGCTGGTCCAGTGCGCCGCCTGGTACGTCATGGTGCGGTCGTACCGACAGCTCAACCGCGCCAAGTACGCGGTGATCGGCGCCTTCGAGGAGAGGCTGCCGGCGTTCGCGTACAGCAGGGGGGAGTGGGGCGCGCTGGGCGAGGGCCGGGACTGGCGCCGGTATCTGCCCCTGACCTACGTCGAGCAGTGGGTCCCGGTCGTCTTCGCCGGCTCCTACGTGACGGGCTTCTTCGCCCTCGTCACCCGGTGAGCCACGGGCCGCGATAGGATCCGGGGCCTGCCACCAGGCCATCGACCGAGGGGGAGAGCGTGACGGCCCTCGCGGTGACCGGGCACATGGACCTGACGGAGGAGAGCGTCCCCGCGGTCCGCGCCGCCCTGGACGGACTGCTGGCCCGGTACCGGGACTCGGGCCCGGGAAAGACGCTGGTCGGGATCTCCTGCATCGCCAGGGGGGCCGACTCGCTGTTCGCCGAAGCCGTACTGGCCGTCGGCGGTCGCCTGGTCGTCGTCGTCCCGTCGCGGGACTACCGCCGCAGCACGGTCGAGCCCGACGACGCCCCCCTCTTCGACCGCCTCGCCGCGGCCGCCGACGAGGTCGTCGTACTGCCCCGCGAGAGGGCCGACCGGCAGGCGTACGAGGCCGCCAACGCCCTGCTCCTCGAACGTGCCGACCGGCTGGTGGCCGTGTGGAACGGCGAACCGCCCAGCGGCCGGGGCGGCGGCACCGCCGACCTGGTGCTCGCGGCCCGGGCGGCGGGGATCCCCGTCGACGTCGTGTGGCCCGCGGGGGCCGCACGCCGGGCGGACTCCCGGTAGGAAGGGCCGCCGACCGGTGCGGACCGGCGCCGGAAGCGGAACCGGCGCCGGAACCGGAAGCGGAACCGGAAGCGGTTCGGAAGCGGTGCGCCGCTGGTTCCGGAAGCGGGGTCGCTGATGCCGTAAGGGCATGTCGACGTCACCGGCGGCCGTACGCCCCACCGCTGTCGCCGGCGCCGGCACCGGTGTCCTGACTCCCGGTGCCGGCGCCGACGTCGGCGC
This sequence comes from Streptomyces violaceoruber, assembly GCF_033406955.1. NCBI lineage: Bacteria > Bacillati > Actinomycetota > Actinomycetes > Kitasatosporales > Streptomycetaceae > Streptomyces > Streptomyces violaceoruber. The sequence goes on from NZ_CP137734.1 coordinate 4,813,443, forward strand.
CGGCACCGGGGAGCCGCGTGGTGCGCAGATAGGTGCCGAGCACCGACAGGTCGGTCCGCTCCAGGTCGGCCGGGCGGATCACGACGCGCAGCTCCGGGGCGGTCGCCGGGTCACGGCGGCAGTGGTCGGCGAAGCTCTCCACGATCATGAGCAGCAGCCGGGTGCGGTCCAGCTCCACGATCCGGGCCAGCCCGGAGCCGATCAGGGGGATCGCGAGCGGCCGGTACATCCCGTACCGGGCGACGGCCGGCCACAGGGTGTCCAGGCTCGCCCGCAGGTCGGCCGGTCCGGAGCGGGCGACGAGGTCGTTGCCGAGCCGGGAGTAGGCCACCGCGAAGACCCGGCGGCCGTCGACCGTCAGCGGGACGGTGGTGCCCAGCGGGTAGCGCACCCGCCGGCCGCGCGGCTTGTCCTGGGGCCGCTCGGTGCGCACCGGCCGGAACGCCCTCAGCCCGGCCTGGATCCGGTCGTCCAGCAGCTTGCGCTCCCCGCCGAACAGCCGCTCCACCAGCTGGCCCTGGACGCTGTCCCGGCTGATCACCAGGTCCTGCTCAGTGGCGGTGTCGAAGGTGTCGGTGAACCCGACGACGAGATTGGCGTCGTCCTGGTCGAACAGGTCGCCGCGCACCACCACGAGGTCACCGGCGCCGGGGAACGGCTGCCGCAGCAGCTCCCGTCCGTGCCGCTCGCGCAGCCGGGCCCGCAGGGCGCCGAGCAGCTCGGCGACGTCCTGGTCGTCCGGCCGCTCCCGGGCCATCCGTTCCGCGACCGGCAGCGCGAGGTCGTGGCGGCCCAGGTCCATCCGGCTGCGGATCAGCTGGCGGCGGGCCGTCTCGTACAGCGCGGTGAGCCGGCGCGCCAGCGGCCGGGCGAAGTCCTCGTCGCCCGCCTCCGCCAGCGGACGGCCGCGCACCAGGGCCAGCGCCGCGGCCAGCCGGTCGGCGGCCGACGCGGGCGCCGCGAGCAGCGCGGAGTCGACCAGGTCGGTGAACTCCGCGCAGTCCAGTTCGCCGGGCGCGAGCACCAGCCGGTACGCCGTCTCGGGCGCCGGGCCGGCCAGCAGTTGCTCGGTGCGCAGCACCCGGGCGCCGTCACCGCGCTGCGCGGGGTCGAGGGCGCGGCGCAGTTCGAGGACGCGCTTTTGCACTTCGTTGCGGTGGCGCTGCGCCGCGTGCGGCTGCTCGCCGTCGAGTGCCCACACGTCCCGGTGCAGCCGGCGTACCGGGACGGGCTCGCCGTCCGCCGCCACCAGCCGGACCAGCAGCCGTGTCGTCAACGGGGTCAACCGGGCGGGTACGCCGTCGACTTCGAGCCTGGCCGGACCCAGGACGCTCACACGGATACGCGCCATACAAGTGGTCTCCACTCGCTTCACACTCTCCCGACCGGTGGTCGCGGGAGAGGTGTCGGCAGCGTATCAATTGTCCGTTTGGGGGAGTTGTGGTTTCGGTCGGTTCGTGCGGGGCCGGCCCCCGGGGCACGCACCGCGGTGACGGGACGTGCCCCGGGGGCCGGTTGCGCCGGTCCCCCGAGCGGCGCCGGATCCGCCGGACGACTGCGCCGGCGGTGGCAGGAGGCCTACGGCCGGCGGTGGTAGGCCGACAGATGGCGGAAGGGGTAGGTCTGGCGCCAGTCGGAGCCGGTGTCGTTGACCGTGCAGCCGGCCAGCTTCAGCCGCTCCACGACCTTGCCGAGCGCCGTGTCGGAGCCGTCGAAGCGGATGACGTTGCGGCCTGCGATGTCGGCGATCGGCCGTACCCCGCCGACCTCGACGATCAGCGTGCGCTCCGGGTAGGCCATCAGCACCATGCCCAGCTCGATCAGGACGTTGGGGCGCGGCTGGCACACCGGCCGGGTCTCGTGGTCGGGTTCGTTGTGGCCGCGCAGCTCGGGGTGGAGGGTGACGACGTCGTCCGGGGTGAGCAGGACCAGCGCCGCCTGGGCCTGGGAGGGGGCCCCGGCGACCACGTCGCCGAGGAAGGGGGAGGCCTGGCCGGTCGCCCGGACCAGGTCCTCCCACTCCTTGGGCCGCAGGTCGAGCCGGCGCAGCAGCTCGTACATCTCGCGCCGCACCTGGTCGTCGCGGCCGTGCACGACGAAGACGCTGCGGGCCCGCTCGGCGTCCCCCGGCACCGGGGCGGCCGGGCGCCGCCATCCGTCGGCGTACGGCTGTGCGGGCGGGGCGGACGGCGCGGGCGGCGCGGCGTGGACGGGGGAGTTGTCGCCGAAGGTCTGGGTGGTGTCGGTGTTGCCGGCGCTCTGGTTGCCCCCGAAGTTGTTGGTGCTGCCCTGGCCGAAGCTGTTGCCGTGGAACTGCTGCCCGCTCATGCCTGCCGTGCCTCCCTGGTGACGCCGGAGTTGTTGCCGAAGGTCTGGGTGGTGTTGGTGTTGCCGACGCTCTGGTTGCCGCCGAAGTTGTTGGTGCTGTTGGCGCCGAAGTTCTGCTGGAGGATGTTGGTCTGGTTCGCCTCGTGCTCCCGGGTGTCGACGTCGTGGTCGCGCAGGAAGTCGCCCACGATCTGGAGCAGATGGCGCTCGATGATCTGGATGTACTTGATCGCGTCCGACTCCTGGAAGAAGTGGTGGAAGTCGTGGTCGGGCGCCAGCTCGCGGACGCTGGTGCGGGCGCCGCAGTCCACCGCGGTCAGGGCGTAGCGGCCGAGCCGGAACTCGCTGGTGTCGGCGGGCTCGCCCACCAGCTTGCGGACGGTGTCGGTGGAGAAGCGGCTGGGCAGCCGTTCGCGCAGCGGGTTGGTGATCAGCCGCAGCAGCTCGCCGGGCGCGCTGCGGGTCACGTCCCAGGCGATGCGGCACATGAGCCTGCCGTCGATCGCGGCCGGCAGCCGGTCTGCGAGGTGGAAGCTCTCCGGCAGGGGACCGAGCACGTAGGTGTAGAACTCGGTGTGCAGGGTGCTGCCCTTGATGTCGAAGCCGATGAACACCGAGGTGACCAGCTCCTGCTGCCAGGCCCCGATGCGGACGCACAGGTACTCGCGGCGGGCGTCGTAGTCCTCCCGCCAGTGTGCGGCGGTGTGGTCGGGGTGGCCGGGGTCGGGCGTGTCCAGGAGCACGGCGACGGAGTCGCTGCCCTCGGCGGTGCGCACCGCCTTGGTGAACCGGCGCCGGTCGACGGAGAGCAGTTCGACGCGGTGGCTCGGCGCGGGCTTGTCGCGCAGTTCCGCCAGCAGCTCCTCGCAGACCCGGGTGGTGATGTCGTCGACCGTGAACGGGATGATCGGCTTGCGTTCCGTCCGGCCGCCCCCGTCCGTGCCGTTCGTGCCGTTCGTGCCGTTCGTGCCGTCCGCCGGTCCGTGCTGGGCGGGGACGTGCCCGTTGAGCAGGTTCTGGCCGAGCGCGCCGGCCCGGGACTTCGGGGCGCCGAGCAGCAGTTCCGCGTTGGCCCACCGTTTGACCGAGTGGCCGGCGCCGATGAAGGGCTTGTAGCCGCCGTAGTACACGGTGTCCGAGGCCTGCTCCCGGTTGATCTTGCCGACGAGTTCCGGGGTGAGGCGCGAGGTGACCGGGTGCGAGCCGTCGAACCCGGTGCGGTCGTCCGCCGGGGGTGCGAGGTGCTCGGCGAGGGTCTGCAGGATGGCGAGCCTGCGCAGGAACATCGTGGCCCAGGCGAGCCAGAACGCGAACAGGGCGGCCGTCCAGCCGCCCAGTACGCCCGCGGCCATGAGCAGCGCGATGACGACCGCGCCCGCGGCGAGGGCGATCAGCTGGTTGCGGCGCAGGTTGTGGGCGGCCAGGGCGTGCGCCAGGACGGGCGCGGCGTCGTAGCCGTAGGAGGGGGCCACGACCCGGTAGCGGTGGGTGAGCAGCTCCCGGATGACGGCCTTGCGGTAGTGGGGGTCGAGGTAGGTGCCCGCGCACAGCAGGCGGGTGGCGTTGCTCGTGGTGTCCGGGGGCGGCGGGGCGGCGTGGGTGGTCATGGCTGTTCAGTTCCCTTCCCGCATGTCGGCCGAGGTGATGACGCCGCCGCTGACGGTGTAGGTGCCCTCGAACGTCGTCTGCGTGCCGTCGGTCTCCCAGGCCACGACCGTGACCGAGACGTCGTCGCCGGACGTGCCGGTCACGGTGACGTCGTCCCGCTGCGTCGTCCCGAAGCCGGCGACGAAGGAGTCGTAGTCCTGGTCGAGGTTCTTGCCGCCCAGCTCCCACGCGGCCGCGAAGTCGCGGTTGTTGATGGCGTCGAAGTACGCCGTCACGGTCGCCTCCGGCCCGCTGCCGTCGGCGGTGGTGTCCTCGGTGGCCGTGTCGTCGGTCGCGGTGTCGGTCGTGGTGTCGTCCGTGGGGGTCTCGTCCGCGGTGCCGTCGCCGTACGGGTCGTTGTCGTACGTGCCGTCGCCGTAAGTGCCGTCCTCGTACGTGCCGTTGCCGTACGTGCCGTCGGGGTCGGTGCCGTCGCCGGAGGTGCCGTCGTCGGTCGTGCCGTCGTCGGTCGTGCCGGACCCCCAGTCCGGCAGCGCTCCGCTGCCGTAGAGCCCGTCGGTGGCGGGTGCTCCGTCGTCCGGGCCGGTCGTGGCGAGCACGACGGCCAGCACGACTATGAGGACGAAGGGGACCGCGATCACGGTCAGGGCCTGGTTGCGTACGGGGCCGGGCGTGAGTGCGAGCCCCGGTGCGGGGTAGGAACCCCTGGCGCCGGGCGGGACGCGTGTACTGCTCATCTGTCACCTCATTGCCGCCGGTATCCGGCCGGGCGGATACGGCACGCGCCCCGAGTGGGCCGATGTGCCTTGTGCATCGACCGATCCGACCAGTGGCGGCGCTTCCGGAACCAGATTTCCGGGGTTCCGATGCGCTTCCGATCGGCTTCCGGTATGGCCGGCCCGTTGATCGTCCCGCTGCTCGTCCCGCCGATCGCCCCGGGGCGGTTCACCGGCACCCAAGCCCTGGTGAACGCTTCCGGAAACCGGCAATGCGGATAGGTGGCACCGTCACGCACCATGGGGCGCACGGGGAGCACTGCGCGGAGGGGGCCGGACGATGACGACGAAGACGACGCACAGTCCGTTCGTCCGGCCCCTCCACCGGCTCCGCCCCCGTCCCGACGATCCCGGCCGCGCCCCGCGCGCCGCCGGCGCCGCGGCACACGGCCGCCGCGCCGTCTGAGACCCGCCTTCCGCCGCTGCCGGGGCCCGGCGCGGGCGCGGTCCGTTCGAAGACTCGCCCCCGGAACCACGCCTGTCCGCACGGGCGTCACCCCACCAACATCGGCGGCGGCCGGCCGCGCTCGTCCGGCCGCCGCGACAGCCGCCTCATGCCGTAAGGACGTATGCCATGGAAGTCATCGGTGTCCTCGCCCTCGTCTGTCTGCTCCTCGTCGTCCTTGTGCTGTTCGGCGTCTCGCGGCTCTTCCGCAAGGTGGAGCAGGGCAAGGCGCTGATCGTCTCGAAGATGCGCAAGGTGGACGTGACCTTCACGGGTCAGGTGGTGCTGCCCGTGCTGCACAAGGCCGAGGTGATGGACATCTCGGTGAAGACGATCGAGATCACGCGGGCCGGCAAGGAGGGGCTGATCTGCCGGGACAACATCCGCGCGGACATCCGCATCTCGTTCTTCGTCAAGGTCAACAAGACCGCCGAGGACGTCGTCAAGGTCGCCCAGGCGGTCGGCACGGCCCGCGCCAGCGACCGGGACACGTTGCAGGAGCTGTTCCACGCGAAGTTCTCCGAGGCGCTGAAGACCGTCGGCAAGCAGCTGGACTTCACCGACCTCTACACCAAGCGCGAGGAGCTGCGGTACCGGATCATCGAGGTCATCGGCGTCGACCTCAGCGGGTACCACCTCGAGGACGCGGCGATCGACTACCTGGAGCAGACGCCGCTGACCCAGCTCGACCCGGCCAACGTCCTGGACGCCCAGGGCATCCGGAAGATCACCGAGCTGACGGCCGTGGAGCACGTGCGCACCAATGAGGCGCGGCGCACCGAGGAGAAGGAGATCACCCGGCAGAACGTCGACGCGCGCGAGGCCGTTCTGGAGCTGGAGCGCCGGCAGGCGGACGCCGAGATCAAGCAGAAGCGCGAGATCGACACCACCCGGGCCCGCGAGGAGGCCGAGACGGCACGGGTGGTGGAGGAGGAGCGGCTGCGCGCGCAGGCGGCGTTCCTGCGCACGGAGGAGCAGCTCGGCGTGCAGCGCGAGAACCAGGCCCGTGAGGTCGCGGTCGCCGCGAAGAACCGCGAGCGGGTCATCGCCGTGGAGAACGAGCGCATCGAGAAGGACCGCATGCTGGAGGCCATCGGCCGCGAGCGGGAGACCGAGCTGACCCGGATCGCCGCCGAGAAGGAGGTCGAGGCCGAGCGGCGGGACATCGCCGAGGTCATCCGCGAGCGCGTCGCCGTGGACCGCACGGTCGCCGAGCAGGAGGAGTCCATCAAGAAGCTGCGCGCCGTGGAGGAGGCGGAGCGGGACCGGCAGACGGTGATCATCGCCGCCGAGGCCCAGGCGCAGGAGCGGCTGGTCAAGGACATCAAGGCCGCCGAGGCCGCGGAGGCGGCGGCCACCCACCGCGCCGCCGAGGAACTCACCATGGCCGAGGCCCGGTTGAAGAGCGCCGACCTGGAGGCGCAGGCCAAGCTGCGGATGGCCGAGGGCATCCAGGCCGAGGCGGCCGCGGCGGGCCTCGCGGCGGTCCAGGTCCGTGACAAGGAGGCCGAGGTCATCGAGAAGGCCGGCCGCGCCGAGGCGGAGGCGACCGGGGCCCGGATGCGCGCCGAGGCCGAGGGCGCGCGGGCCAAGGCCCTCGCCGAGGCGGAGGCCATCGGCAGCAGGCTGAAGGCGGAGGCCGCCGGGCTCACCGAGAAGGCCGCGGCGATGGCCGCCCTGGACGACGCCTCGCGCGGCCACGAGGAGTACCGGCTGCGCCTGGAGGCGGAGAAGGACATCCGGCTGGCCGGGCTCGACGTGCAGCGGCAGGTCGCCGAGGCACAGGCCACGGTGCTCGCCACCGGCCTGGAGAACGCCGACATCGACATCGTCGGCGGCGACACGGTCTTCTTCGACCGCCTGATGTCCTCGGTCGCGCTCGGCAAGGGCGTCGACGGGTTCGTCAAGCACTCCGAGACCGCGCAGGCCCTCGCGGGGCCCTGGCTGGACGGCTCATCGAGCTTCACCGACGACCTGACCCGCGTGCTCGGCTCGTTCTCCACGGCCGACGTGCAGAACCTGACGGTCTCGGCGCTGCTGATGAAGCTGATGAAGTCGGGCGGCCCGGACGCCGGGCAGGTGCAGCGCCTCCTGGACCGGGCGGGCGAACTGGGCCTCGCCGACACCCCGCTCACCGCCCTGAACGGCACGGCCAGGGTCTGACCGGCCATCACCGACCGGGTGCCGGGACCGCCGTACGGGGGTCGACGGTTCCGGCACCCCGCTTGCAGGAAGGGACGAACCGCTCATGGCCACCGCTCCGGAGAAGGCCGCGACCGGCACGCACGACACCGGCGACACCGCCGACGCCGGCGCGTACGAGGTGCTGCGCGACCGACTCGCCGCGCAGACCGCCGACCTCGCCCGCCGCGCCGGACTCCTCAACGCCCGCCGGGTGGAGGAGTTCGGCTCGGCCCGCCTCGAACTGGCCTCCACCGAGCGGCTGCGCACCGAGCACCCGGGGGTGCCCTGCGACCTCGCCGCCGTCGGCGACGCCCTGCTCCTCGGCTCCACCGGCCGGCCGGGCCACCGCACCGGGACGGCGGCCGTGGCGGACGTCTTCACGCTGTACGACCGCGACCTGAACCCGCTGCCCGAGTCGGCCGTGCCGGGCCTGCTCGACGACCCGGCCTTCGTACGGGAGTTCGCGGACCTGCACCGCTACTACCGGCAGGCCCGGCTGCTGCGGCTGCGCCCCGTCGGCGGCAGGCTGCTGGCCGTCTTCCGCACCGGCGAGAAGGCCGCCGACATCCGCGTCCTGCGCTGGGAACTCACCGAGGACGGGCGGGCGGCCTTCCTGGACGCGCGGGGCGAACGCGACGACGTGTTCCCGCCGTCCCACGACTTCGAGTGGACCGCCGCGACCCGCGAGGACCACGTCCTGGGCCGCCATCCGCACGTGTCGGTGCGCGGCGAGTTCCACGTCAGCGCGGTCGGCGGCGCCCTCACCGTCAAGCTGGAGGACGACACCGAGACGGCCGGGGGCGTCTACTCCGAGCCGGTAGACGAACCCCTCCAGTCCCTGGCCGACGCCGACATCGCGCACGCCCGGGTGGGTGCCCTGATCCTGCTGCGGGTCCGGCCCTACAAGGAGGACACCGACCGGCACCTGGTGTTCAACACCCTCACCAAGTCGGTGGTCCGCCTGGACGGCATCGGCGCCGCCTGCCGCCGCCTGCCCGACGACCAGGGCATCGTCTTCCCCGGCGGCTACTGCCTGGCCACCGGCGTCCACAAGACGTACGAACTCGACGCGGCCGGGCTGGAGTTCGAGCGCGAGGTGCGCTCGCCCAACGGCGAGGACGTGCTGTACGCCTTCCACGCGCGCGGCGAGAGCCGGGGCCTGCTGCTGTCGTACAACACCATCCGCAAGGAGGTCGCGAACCCGCTGCCCTGCCGGGGCTGGGCCCTGGCGGAGGACGGCACCTTCACCGTGCTGCGCGCGGACGGCGACGAACCCGCCCAGGTGCACCCCGTGCAGCTGTGGCGCTCGCCGTACGTCTCCGACACCCACGCCGCCGCCGCGCCCGCCGGGAGCGGACCGCTGGCCCGTGTGGGCAACGCCGACCTGGTGCGCGGCATCTCCGCCTGCCTGTCCGTCGCCGGGGCGGTCGGCGACGGCATCACCACCGCCGAGGGCTACCGGGCGCTCGCCGCCTCCTGCGTGCGCGCGGCCGACGGCCACCACTGGCTGGGCGAGGCGGACCTGGGCGACCTGGCCGGCGCGCTGGCCGCGGTCCGGGAGACCGCCGAGCAGGTGCTGGCCGAGTTCGAGACGGTGCGCGACCTGACCCGGCGGGCGGCCGAGGCCCGCGACGAGGCCGCCGAGCGGATCGCGTCGGTGGTCCGGCGGCTGCGCGGCGAGGCGCCCAAGGAGGCCGCCGCCTGGGTACGGGGCCTGACCGAGCTGCGGCACGCCCACGGGCACCTGCTGACCGTCAAGGAGATGCGGTACGCCGACGCCCCCGGCATCGACGCCCTCGCCGGGGAGGCCGAGGCGTCCCTCGCCGAGCTGGGCCGGCGGGCCGTGGCCTTCCTCGCCCGCGAGGACGCCTTCGACGCCCAGCGCGCGGACGTGGAAGCGCTCGTCGCCGACGCGGAGGCCATCGCCACCGTCGCCGAGGCCGGTCCGGTCGCGGCCCGGCTCGACGAACTCGCCGACGGGCTGCGCACGGTCACCGACGTCGTCGCCGAACTCGACGTGGGCGACGCCACCGTCCGCACCGCCCTGCTGGAACGCGTCGCCGCCGTCCTGGGCGGCGTCAACCGCGCCCGCGCCACCCTCGACGCCCGCCGCCGCGCCCTCCTCGACCGCGAGGGCCGCGCCGAGTTCACCGCCGAGACGGCCCTGCTCGGCCAGGCCGTCACCGCCGCGCTCGCCGCCGCCGACACCCCCGAGCGCTGCGACGACCAGCTGGCGCGGCTGCTGGCCCGCCTGGAGGACCTGGAGTCCCGCTTCGCGGAGTTCGACGGCTTCCTCGCCGAACTCGCCGACAAGCGGACCGAGATCTACGACGCGCTCGCCGCCCGCAAGCAGGCCCTCTCCGACACCCGCGCCCGCCGCGCCGAGCAACTCGCCGCCTCCGCCGCCCGGATCATGGAGACGATCACCCGGCGCTGCGCCACGCTCGCCGACGCCGACGCGGTCAGCACGTACTTCGCCTCCGACCCCATGCCGGCCAAGGTCCGCCGCACCGCCGAGGAACTGCGCGCCCTCGGCGACAGCGTCCGCGCGGAGGAACTGGACGGGCGCCTCAAGTCGGCCCGCCAGGAGGCCTCCCGCGCCCTGCGCGACCGCACCGACCTGTACGCCGACGACGGCCGCACCCTGCGCCTGGGCGCCCACCGCTTCGCCGTCAACACCCAGCCCCTGGACCTCACCCTGGTCCCCGACGGCGACGGGCTCGCCTTCGCCCTGACCGGCACGGACTACCGCTCACCGGTGACCGACCCGGACTTCGCGGCCACCCGCGCCCACTGGGACCGCACCCTCCCCTCGGAGTCCCCCGGCGTCTACCGCGCCGAACACCTCGCCGCCCGCCTGCTGCGGCAGCACGGCGCGAGCGCCCTCGCCGCCGCCGACGACCTGCCCGCCCTCGTCCGCGAGGCCGCGCAGGAGGCGTACGACGAGGGGTACGAGCGGGGCGTGCACGACCACGACGCGACCCTCGTCCTGACGGCGCTGCTGCCCCTGTACGAGAAGGCCGGGACCCTCGTCCACGAGCCGGCCGCCCGCGCCGCCGCCCAGCTCTTCTGGGCGCACGGCACCACGCCCCGAGCCCGCGAGGCGTGGACCCGGCGCGCCCGCTCCCTGGCCCGCGCCCGCGACACCTTCGGCCTCTCCGCCGCGATCGCGGCCCTGGAGGAGGAACTGGCGGGGGCCGTCGGCACGTGGCCGGGGCCGGGGGAGATGGTGGCGGGTGCCGGCCCTGTCCCTGGGGGAGCGGCGGCCGGCGCCCCGGCGGAAGACGGCCGTGCGGGCGTGCCGCCGGCTGCGACCGGCGGGGCCGTCGGTTCCTTGCCGGGAGCTTCCGGTCCGCCTTCCGGGGCCGGTGCGCCTTTGGGGGCGGCTGGTTCGGCTGCGGGGACGGCCGGTTCCGGCGCGGGGGCGCCCGGTTCGGGTGTGGGGGCGGCCGTTTCAGGCGCTGCGGGGGACGCCGGCCGGGCGGCGGGCGTGCCCCGGGCCGCAGGAGGGACGGCCCGCTCGGCCGAAGGCTTCGCCGGGGCGGCCGGGGCCGTCGGTTCTGCGACCGGCACGTCCGGCCCGCCCGCGGGGGCGCCGGGCTCCGGGGCGGAGCATGCCCGCGCGGCCGCCGCGTACCTCTTCCACGAACTGACCACCGAACCCGAGGGCTTCGTCCTCGGCGCGGGTACCCGCACGCTGCTGGAGAAGTTCCGCCGCACGGTGGGCACCCCGGCCTACGACGAGGACCTGGCCGCGCTGGACGACCTGGCCGCCCGCGGGCAGCTCGCCGAGGCGTGGATCTCCTCGTACGCCGCCGCCGGCGGCACCGGCCTCACCCCCGGCGACCTGGCCGAGGCGGTGGCCGCCGAGCTCTGTCCCGACCTGCCCCGCTACGACGGCGACGTCCCGCCGACGGCCACGGCGGAGGGCCTGCTGGGCACTCACCCGCGCATCACCGGAGGCCGGCTGCCGCTGCGCCTCGACGAGTTCCTCGCCCGTACCGCCCGCTTCGCCGCGCACGACGTCCCCGAGTTCCGCGCCTACCAGCGGCGCCGTACCGCCCTCGTGGGCGCCGAGCGGGCCCGCCTGCGCCTGGACGACCACCGGCCGCGCGTCATGTCCGCCTTCGTCCGCAACCGGCTCGTGGACGAGGTCTACCTGCCGCTCGTCGGCGACAGCCTGGCCAAACAGCTCGGCGCCACCGGCGACGGCAAGCGCACCGACACCGGCGGCCTCCTGCTGCTGCTCTCCCCGCCGGGATACGGCAAGACGACCCTGGTCGAGTACGTCGCCGAGCGCCTCGGCCTGATGCTGGTGAAGGTCGGCGGCCCCGCACTCGGCCACGGCGTCACCTCGCTCGACCCGGCCGACGCCCCGAACGCCACCGCACGCCAGGAGGTGGAGAAGATCAACTTCGCGCTGGCGTCCGCGAACAACACGCTGCTCTACCTGGACGACATCCAGCACACCTCCCCGGAGCTGCTCCAGAAGTTCATCCCGCTGTGCGACGCCACCCGCCGCGTGGACGGTGTGTGGAACGGCGCGCCCCGCACCTACGACCTGCGCGGCAAGCGCTTCGCCGTCTGCATGGCCGGCAACCCCTACACCGAGTCCGGCGCCCGCTTCCAGGTCCCCGACATGCTCGCCAACCGGGCCGACGTCTGGAACCTCGGCGACGTCCTCACCGGCAAGGAGGAGGCCTTCGCGCTCAGCTTCCTGGAGAACGCGCTCACCGCCAACCCGGTCCTGGCCCCGCTCGCCGGCCGCGACCGCGCCGACCTGGAACTGCTCGTCCGCCTCGCCACCGACGACCCCACCGCCCGCGCCGACCGCCTCGACCACGCCTACCCGCCGGCCGAACTGGAGCGGATCCTGTCCGTCCTGCGCCACCTGGTGGCCGCCCGTGAGACGGTGCTGGCCGTCAACGCCGCCTACATCGCCTCCGCGGCCCGGTCGGACGAGACCCGTACCGAACCCGCCTTCCGGCTCCAGGGCTCCTACCGCAACATGAACAAGATCGCCCAGCGCGTCCGCCCCGTCATGAACGACGCCGAACGCGCCGCCGTCCTCGACGACCACTACACCGCCGAGGCGCAGACCCTGACCCACGGGGCCGAGGCCAACCTCCTCAAGCTCGCCGAACTGCGCGGCACGCTCACCCCCGAGCAGGCCGACCGCTGGGCCGAGGTGCGCACCGCCCACGTCCGCGCCCGCACCCTCGGCGGTCCGGACGACGACCCGCTCACCCGTGCCGTCGCCGCCCTGGGCCTGCTCGCCGACCGCGTCGCCGCCGTGGAGTCCGCCATCACCCGCGCCGCCGACCCCCGCCACCTCCTGGCCAACCCGCACGCGCGGCACGCGGCCGGCGGAACGGAGCGGTGAGCGCGGGGCCGGTCGCGGCCCCGGTCACGGTCCCGCTCACAGCCCCGCCGCGTCCGTCACGTCGAAGGCGTCCAGCAGGCCGGACGTGTCCGGCGGTCCCGCGTCGAGCCGCTGCTCGGACCAGATGGTCTTGTCGTGCCGGCTGTGCCGGACGCCCCAGTGGGTGCTGAGCCGCATCACGATGAACAGGCCCCTGCCGCCCTCGTCGTTCTCCCGGGCCCGGCGCAGATGGGGGCTGGCGCTGTTGGCGTCCGTGACCTCGGTCAGCAGCCGGCCCCGGTCGCGGATGAGCCGCAGCCGCACCGGGCCCTTGCCGTAGCGGATGGCGTTGGTGACGAGTTCGCTGACGACGAGTCCGGTGGTGTAGGCCGCCTCGTCGAGACCCCAGGAGGCGAGCTGCCGGTCGACGAGCCGCCGGGCGGTGCCCACCACGGAGGCGTCGGCGGGCAGCGTCCAGTCCGCGACGTGCTCCGGCGGCAGGGCGCGGGTGCGCGCGAGCAGGAGGACGGCGTCGTCGTGGCGTGAGGGCGCCATGTGGTAGACGGCGGTGTCGCACAGCTCCTGAAGCGGCCGGGTCGTGGAGGCGAGGATGTGTTCCAGACGGCGCCGGGCGGCCTCGCCCTCGTCGCCGTTTCCCCGGGTGAGGCCGTTGGTGTGCAGGGCCAGCAGGGTGCCGGGCGCCAGTTCGAGCACGGCCGGGGTGAAGACGTGTCCGCCGCCGGTCCCGAGCGGCGGCCCCTGCGGGACGTCCACGGCGCGGGGGACTCCGTCCGGGTCGATGACCACGGGGGCGGGATGTCCCGCGCGGACCATGGTGCAGTGCCGGGAGACGGGGTTGTAGACGGTGACCGCGCAGGTCGCCACCGGGGTGTTGCCACCCGGACCGGAGGCGTCCGCCAGCTGGGAGGCGACCTCGTCCAGGTGGGTCAGCAGCTCGTCCGTCTCCAGGTCCCGCAGGGCGAGGGTGCGCACGGCGAGGCGCAGCTGCCCCATCGTGGCCGCCGCCTCGATGCCGTGGCCGGTGACGTCGCCGACGACGAGCGCGACGCGCGTGCCGGAGAGGGGGACGACGTCGAACCAGTCGCCGCCGGCGCTCTCGGGCAGGTACACGTGGGCGGTCTCCACCGCCGAGAGCAGCGGGATCGCGCCGGGCTGCAACCGCCGCTGGAGGGCGGCCGCCACGGTGTGCTCGCGCCGGTAGCTGTGCGCGTTGTCCAGGTGCACGGACGCGGTGAACGCCGCCTGCCGGGCCACGTCCAGGTCGGCCTCCTCGAAGGGGTCGGTCCGGTGCCGGTACAGGGTCAGCAGCCCGAGCACGGTGTCCCGGGCCAGCAGCGGGGCGACGATCATGGAGTGCACGCCCGTCCGGACCAGCGGCTCGAAGGCCTCCGGGTCGGCGGACAGCCACGGGTCGTCGGACGAGACGCGGACCAGCCGGGCCCGCATGTCGTTGAGGACCTGCGTGTACGGGGTGGGGAAGGGGAGCGGACGGCTGTCGCCCTCCTTGCGGCTCACCTCGGCGGCCGGCGGGGCGAAGGCCACCCGGCGCAGCGGAACCTCCGTCGGCGGGGGACCGGCCGCCCGCTCGGCCGCGACGACACCGTCGTCCAGCAGGTCGACGGTGGCCGCGTCGGCGAAGGCGGGCACCAGGGCCGCCACCAGTTCGTCGCCGGTGGTCCGCACGTCCAGCGTGGAGCCGACGGTCGCGTGCACCTCGCTGAGCACGGCGAGCCGGTCCGCCGCGGCCTGCCGCTCGGTCACGTCCTCGACCACGCCCACCAGACCGGGCTTGCCGTCGCCGAGGTCGCGCAGCGGGAAGAGGGACACCTCGACGGCGAGGGTGCGGTGCGGGCCGGACGGCGCCCTGCCCCGGACCAGTCGCCCCCGCAGCGCCTCGCCGGTCGCCAGGACCTCGTCGATCAGACCCTGGAGTTCGACCGCTTCGAACCCGGGGACGAAGTCGGCGATGCCCTGTCCGACGACGTCCTCCTCGGGCAGTCCCCGCACTCCCCGGCCGGCGGGGTTGTAGCGGGTGACCTTCTGCTCGGAGTCGAAGACGAACAGACCCTGGGGCGAGTTGGCGAACAGCGCGCTGAGCACCGCGGCGTCGCCGATGGGATCGCCAGTCACCGCACGCTCTCCCTTCGCGGCCTTCCCCCGCGCCTTCCTCGCCTTCCTCACCTTCCTCACCTTCTCGCATCGGCCCCGTCCGGCAACTCGGCCGGAGGATGTGCTTGGCTCGACGCCGACGGAGAGCGGGGACCGGAGGAAGCGGGAACCGATGAAGGGGGAACCGCGGGAACCCGCTGAAGGGGGAACCGCGGGGACCGGGAGGAGGGAGACGGACTGCCGTGCACGTGCTGATCCTCGGCGGCACCACGGAGGCCCGGCGCCTGGCCGAACTGCTGGCGGCCGGGCAGCCGGCGGGGCCGCGCGTGACGACCTCCCTGGCGGGACGGGTCTCCGCGCCCAGGACGCCACCGGGCGAGGTGCGCGTCGGTGGTTTCGGCGGTGCCGAAGGACTGGCCGCCTGGCTCCGCGAGCACGCCGTCGGCCTGCTCGTCGACGCCACCCACCCCTTCGCCGGCACCATCACCCGCAACGCGGCACATGCCGCCGCCACCGCCGGGGTCCCGCTGCTCGTGCTGCGCCGCCCCGGCTGGCGTCCGGTCGAGGGGGACGTCTGGCACGAGGCCGGCTCCCTCGCGGAGGCCGCCGCGCTGCTGCCCGCGCTCGGCCGGCGGGTCTTCCTGACCACCGGCCGCACGGGCCTGGCCGTCTTCGCCCCGCTGGCCGACCCGTGGTTCCTCGTCCGGTCCGTCGACGCGCCCGAGGGGCCCCGCCCGCCCCGCACGGAGGTCCTGCTGGACCGCGGCCCCTTCACCCTCGACGGGGAGCGCGAGCTGCTGCGCCGGCACCGGATCGACGTCCTGGTCACCAAGGACAGCGGGGGAGCGGCCACGGCGCCGAAACTGACGGCCGCCCGCGAGGCGGGGCTGCCCGTGGTCGTGGTGCGCAGGCCCCCGGTGCCCGAGGGGGTGCGGGTCGTGGCCGAACCCGGGCAGGCGGCCCGGTGGGTCGCGGAGGCCCGCGCGAGGCGCTCGCCGAGGCGGCCCTAGGTCAGGTGCGGGCCGCCGTACCGCGCGCGGCTCACTCCTCCTCGTTGGCGATCGCGTTGACCGCGGCGGCGGCGAGCGCACTGCCCCCGCGACGCCCCCGTACGACGAGGTGCTCCACCCCGGACGGGTGGGCGGCCAGCGCCTCCTTGGACTCGGCGGCACCGACGAAGCCGACGGGTACGCCGATGACCGCGGCCGGGCGCGGAGCCCCCTCGCCGATCATCTCCAGCAGCCGGAAGAGCGCGGTGGGCGCGTTGCCGACGGCGACCACGGCGCCGTCCAGCCGGTCGCGCCACAGCTCCAGCGCGGCGGCGCTGCGCGTGGTGCCGAGCCGGGCCGCCAGCTCGGGGACGGCGGGGTCGGACAGGGTGCACACGACGTCGTTGTCCGCGGGCAGCCGGGCGCGCGTCACCCCGCTCGCCACCATCCGCACGTCGCAGAGCACGGGCGCACCGGCCCGCAGGGCCTCGCGGGCGCGGGAGACGACGCCGGGGGACCACGACAGGTCGCGGACCAGGTCGACCATCCCGCAGGCGTGGATCATCCGGACCGCGACCCGGCCGACGTCGGCGGGCAGCCCGGACAGGTCGGCCTCCGCGCGGATGGTGGCGAAGGACTGGCGGTAGATGGCCGCGCCGTCCTTCTCGTACTCGTACTCGTACTCGTTCTTGGAGTCGTACGGGGTCACGGTGCTCTTCTCGCTGTTCTCGGTCGGCGGACGGCCACGGTGGGGAGCATACCGACAGGTGTTCGGCGGCGGTTTGCGGTGCGCCGCGCGGTGAAACCCGGCAGGCACCACCCAGACGTACGCGTGAACGGAAGGGAAGCGGCTGCCATGCCCACCACCGTCAACGACCTGCTCCGTACCTACCCGGCCGACCTGGGCGGCGTGGACCGGGAGGCCATGGCCAGGTGCATCGAGGAGTGCCTCAGGTGCGCGCAGGCGTGCACCGCGTGCGCCGACGCCTGTCTGTCGGAGCCCACGGTCGCCGATCTGACCAAGTGCATCCGCACCGACATGGACTGCGCCGACGTCTGCACCGCCACGGCCGCGGTCCTGTCCCGGCACACGGGCTACGACGCCAACGTCACCCGGGCCGTGCTCCAGGCCTGCGCGACCGTCTGCGCGGCGTGCGGCGACGAGTGCGCCCGGCACGCCGGCATGCACGAGCACTGCCGGGTCTGCGCCGAGGCGTGCCGGAGCTGCGAGCAGGCGTGCCAGGAACTGCTCGCCGGCCTGGGCTGAGGTCGGCGAGCGGTTCGCCGGGACCCGTCCCGCCGGTCAGTGGTAGGCGTGGACGACGGCGTGGCCCTTGCCGCGACCGATCATCCACTTGTTGACCGGCGTGGTGATCACGAACGCCACGGCGAAGCCGCCGAGCAGGGCGTACCAGAACAGCCCGTCCGACAGGTGCGCCTCCATGGCGCCGGGGACCAGGGCGATGATTCCGTTGTCGACCAGCTCCATCACCGCGATGGAGACGGTGTCGGCGGCCAGCGCCACCTTGATCGCGGCCTTCATGGACACCCCGGCGCGCACGACCGCGAAGAGGGTGAGGGAGTAGCCGAAGACGAAGGCCAGGGCGATGGCCAGCACCATGGTCGGCACGTTGCCCCACATCAGCGCGGTTCCGATGACCATGCCGAGGATCTCGCCGATGGCGCACCCGGTGAGGCAGTGCAGCGTCGCCTGCATGGCGGTCGCCCAGGTGGTGCCGTGCCCGTGCGCGTGCCCGTGAGGGTGTCCGTGCCCGTGGAGGTGCCCGTGCCCGTGGGGGTGCCCGGGCCCGTCGTCTTCGGGGGCGGAGTGGTGCGTGCTGTGGTCCATGTCGTGGTCCATGACGCAGAAGATATACCCCCTAGGGGTATCCAGTCCAGGAGGTGGACCCGTCACCAGGCCTCCGAGTCCTCGGCGGCCCCGTCCGTCACCGGCGCCGTCCGGTCCGTCGCCCGCACGCGGGCCGCGAGCAGGGGGAACACGAGTACGGAGACCATCGCGGCACCGACCAGCGAAGCCGCCCGGTCCGTGGCGATCAGCTCCTGGTCGACGCCGATGGTCGTGATGGCGACGACCAGCGGCAGGCACGTCGAGGTGAACAGCGCCAGCGCCGCCCGGTCCCCGCGACCGAGATCCCTGGGCGCGAGGAGGTACACCGGGCCCCCGTGCACCAGCAGGAAGAGCAGCAGGAACCCCGGCACCAGCAGCAGCGCGCCCGGGTCGTGCAGCAGCGCGGCCAGGTCGAACTCGATACCGGTGACCACGTAGAAGAGGGGCACGAGGAAGCCGAAGCCCATGGCCTCGACCTTGCCGAGGACCTCACCGCTGCTCGCGGGCGCGGCCCGGAGCAGTACGAGCCGGGTCAGCACGCCGGCCGCGAACGCGCCCAGCAGGACGTCGAGTCCGAAGACCTCGGCGAGGCCCAGCATGCAGGCGAGCAGCAGCATCACGAACCGGACCGCGAACTGGCCGCTCGTGTGCAGGGTCCGCTCGGTCAGCCGGGCGAACCAGGGCGGTCTCGGGCGCAGCGCCCAGAACACCGCGGCCGTCGTGATCGCCCCGAACGCGGCCAGCAGCGCCGCCGACTCGGCCGGCCGCCGTCCGCTGAGCAGCAGCGCCACGGCGATCACGGGCCCGAACTCGCCGACCGCGCCGAACGCCGAGATCACCGTCCCGAACCGGCCGCGCAGCTCGCCGCTGTCCCGCAGCATCGGCAGTACGGTGCCGAGCGTGGTGCTGGTGAGCGCGGTGCCGATGACGAACGCCTCGAAGACGTCCCCGCCGCTGACGAGCAGCGCCAACGCGATCCCGGCGACGAGGGCGACCGGCCAGGACCACAGGGAACGGCGCAGGGTGTCGCCCCGGACGGCGGCGAAGTCGATCTCGTAGCCGGCCAGGAAGATGAGCATGGACAGGCCGAGGTCGGCCAGCGTGTCCACGACGTCGTCGGGACGGGCCCAGCCGAGTACGTCCGGCCCCATCACGATGCCGAGTGAGATCTCGAAGATGACCAGCGGGACCCGGACCCGCCGCCCCGTGGCGTGGACGAGGAGCGGCGCCAGGACCGCGGCGGCCAGGATCAGGACGAGGGTGCCCGGATGGCTCATGAGACACCGCCGTGTCGCCCGGCCACGGACTGCCGCGCACGGCGCCGCCCCGCCTTCGGTGCCATCGACGCTCCCTCGCGAACGGCGTGCCGGGACGGGACACCGACGGCGCCCGCCCCTGCCACTGTCACCCGCCCGGCAGACCGGGACTACCGGGCGTACGCCGGACGGAGGAGCGAAGGAGGAGCGAAGGAGGAGCGGAAGGAGGAGGGGCGAATCTCCGTTGCTCCCCGGCATGCGGTCGCCTACCGTCCCGGTCATGCTGCCCCCGGTGGAAACGGACGACGAGTGGGACGCGGTCGTCCCCGACGAGACGGTGATGCGCCCCGGTGCGGCCGGCCTGTGCGCACGCCTTGGGCTCGCGGACGCACCGCTGACCCGCTTCCCGGACGGCTCCCGGCCGGTCTACGCGGTGGGCGACGAGCACGTGCTCAAGCTGTTCCCGGGAGCCGCCGCGCAGGACGGCATCGCGGAGGGCCGCGTCCTCACCCACCTCCAGGGACGCCTCCCGACACCGACCCCCCGGATCCGTGACTTCGGCCCCTGCGAGAACGGCTGGCAGTACGTCCTGATGTCCCGCCTCCACGGCGAGAACCTGGCCGGCGCCTGGGACCGCGTGCCCCGCGACCACCGCGAACGGCTCGTCACCGAGGTCGGGGAAACCCTCGCGGTACTGCACTCCCTCGACCCCGGCCCCCTCGGGGACGTCCTCGGCCCCGGCGACTGGGGCGCCTTCCTGGACCGCCAGCGAGCCGGCGCCGTGCGACGGCAGCGCGCCCACGGGCTGCCGGCCGGCTGGCTGGAGCAGATCCCCGACTTCCTGGCCTCGGTCCCGCTGCCGCGCGACCCGGACGGCTGCCTGCTGCACACCGAGGTGATGCGACAGCACCTCATGGTCGACCCCGACGGGTGGCGGCTGACCGGGCTCTTCGACTTCGAACCCGCCATGATCGGTGACCGCGCCTACGACTTCGTGGGCGTCGGCCTGTTCGTCACCGGCGGCGACCCGGACCTGCTGGCCCGCCTGGCCAAGGCGTACGGCCGCAGCTTCGACCCGTCGGTACTGCTCGCGTACACGCTGCTGCACGTGTACAGCGACCTCCCCTGGTACCTGCGCGAACTGCCCGTACCCGGCGCGGAAACACTCCCGGCGCTCGCGGAGGCGTGGTTCGGCACGCCGGGGTGACGCGCGCCCCGGTCAGTGACTGCCGGTGAGTTCGCCGGTGAGCCTGCCGTGGAGGTCGGCGCTCGGGGTGTTCAGGCCGGTGATCTCGACGCTCTTGCCGCGCTGCCCGTACTTCGTCTCGATCGCGTCCAGGGCGGCCACCGAGGAGGCGTCCCAGATGTGGGCGGCGGAGAGGTCGATGACGACCCGGTCCGGGTCGCCCGCGTAGTCGAACTGGCCGACGAGGTCGTTGGAGGAGGCGAAGAACAGCTCTCCGGTGACCCGGTAGACGACCGTGGTGCCGTCGGGGTCCGTGACGGCGGTGACCTGGGCGAGGTGGGCGACGCGCCGGGCGAAGACGACCATGGCGGTGACGGTGCCGACGACGACGCCGATGGCGAGGTTGTCGGTGGCGACCACGACGATCACGGTGATGACCATGACGGCGATCTCCCCGGCGGGCATCCGCTTCAGGGTCTTGGGCGCGACGGAGTGCCAGTCGAAGGTGCCGAAGGCGACCATGACCATGACGGCGACCAGAGCGGCCATGGGGATGTCGGAGACGACCGGGCCGAAGACGATGCACAGCACCATCAGGAACGAACCGGCGAGGAAGGTGGAGACCCGGGTACGGGCGCCGGACACCTTCACGTTGATCATGGTCTGGCCGATCATGGCGCAGCCGCCCATGCCGCCGAAGAAACCGGTGACGATGTTGGCGACGCCCTGGCCGATGGACTCGCGGGTCTTGGAGGAGTGGGTGTCGGTGATGTCGTCGACGAGCCTGGCGGTCATCAGCGACTCCATCAGGCCGACCAGCGCCATGGCGAGGGCGTAGGGCGCGATGGTGGTCAGGGTGTCCAGGGTGAAGGGCACATCGGGCAGGCCCGGCACCGGCAGCGAGGACGGCAGCTCGCCCTTGTCGCCGACGGTGGGCACCGCGATCCCGGCGGCGACGGTGATCACGGTGAGGATGACGATGGACACCAGCGGGGCCGGGACCACCCTGGTGACCTTCGGGAAGAACACCATCAGCGCCAGGCCGCCGACGATCAGCGGGTAGACCGGCCAGGGCACGTCGTGCATCTCCGGCACCTGCGCCATGAAGATCATGACGGCGAGGGCGTTCACGAAGCCCGTCATCACCGAGCGGGGCACGAACCGCATGAGCTTGGCCACGCCCACCGCGCCCAGGACGATCTGGAAGACACCGGCCAGGATGACGGTCGCGATCAGGTAGCCCAGGCCGTGTTCCCGGTTCATCGGCGCGATGACGAGCGCGACCGCGCCGGTGGCGGCGGAGATCATCGCGCGGCGACCGCCGACGATCGAGATCGTCACGGCCATGGTGAAGGAGGCGAACAGACCGATCGCCGGGTCGACACCGGCGATGATCGAGAAGGAGATGGCCTCCGGGATCAGCGCCAGGGCGACGACGAGGCCGGCCAGGATCTCGGTGCGCCAGACCTTCGGATCGTTCAGCCAATCCGGCTTGAGGGCGCGCAGCCGCGCGGCCGGGGTCGTGGGAGTCACAGCAGCAGAAGACAAGGAGATGCGTACCTGTCGTGCTCGGGCACACCCACGGGCAGGCCGGGCGTGCGGCAAGGGCGCGCGGGGGGCCGGGTCGGCACCCCGCGGGCGACCCGCGGAGCGGGCCGGAAGTCTGGGGGGGCGAGGGACGCAGGGCAGGGCCGACGCGGACCGGCCGGGCTGCTCACATCCAGGGGCGAAGGGTCACGGCGGGCACGCGGCGGCGATCGGCTTCAGGGGCTCGCGCACGCTCTCTCCCGCGGGAAACGGATCTTCGCCGGGGGCGTCATCGGCCCCGGAACGGCAGGGCGGGGCAGCAGGGGCCGCCCTCACCGTCGACAACTCTACCCTAACGTTAGAGTAGAGGTCGGCGGGCCGACGGACCGACGCGAAGAGCCAGGAGAACAACGGTGGACGACGTGGACGACGTGGACGACAGGCACATGCAGATCGGCGAGGTCGCCGCGCGGACGGAGCTGTCCCTGCGCACCATCCGGCACTACGAGGAGACCGGCCTGGTCATCCCCTCCGCCCGGTCCCAGGGCGGCTTCCGCCTCTACACCGAGACCGACGTCGCCCGGCTCATGGTCATCCGCCGGATGAAGCCCCTCGGTTTCACCCTCGAGCAGATGCGCGACCTGCTCGACGCCACCGACCGCCTGGACGGCGACGCCCCCCTCGACCCGGCCGAGCGCGCCGCCCTGCTGGAACGCGTCCGCACGTACCAGCAGGCCGCCGCCGAACAGGTGGAGAAACTCCGAACCCAACTGTCCCGCGCCGAGGACTTCGCCACCACCCTGACCGCCCGCCTGAACCGAACGGCCCCGCCCGCCGGCACCCAGCCCGACGACGACACCCCCTGACCGGCGCCGCCCACGTCGAGCCCGACGCGCGGTGCGTGTCGCTGTTCCTCCGCGCCCGGCAGGATTCGCACCTACCCACTTTTTTGGGGCTCGTCAGATCTTCTCGACTCGAACGGAGTGTCCCGCGACGAGCCGGCTCATGTCGTCGGTGTCGGAGGTGAAGACGGTTGCCTCAGCTCCCTGCGCGGCTTCCTGCCCGGCCACGGCCGCCAGAATCGCGTCGATGGCGTACTTGTGCCCATGTAGGCCGGCGGTCTTCAGCATGTCGCGCGCCATGGCAATGACCCGGTCGTCCGTGTGCACGACGCGGATGCGGGACAGCGTCCAGTTCCACACGGACTGCCTCGACGCCTCGCGCGGGTCCCACGCCTCCAACGTCGTGAGCGCCGAGGTGACGATCGGAATGTCGAGCCGCGGAGCCGTCTTGATCAGCGCCGTCATCTCCCTATCGCCCTGAACCGCCTTGGACAGAGCCTCGGAGTCGAACACGAAGACGCGCTGCCTCGGCCGATGAACCCTAGCCCGGGCGTTGCGACTCACGCGGCCTCGCCCGAAGGCGATCGCTGCTCGTCATGCCAGCCGTCGATGGCGGCGATGCGGTCCAGCGCTGCCTGCTGCTCGTCATCCGTCACGGCGCCGTGCTCCTCCTCGAGTCGTCCGGCCAGCTCGCGCAGTCGGTCCATGGCGTCCTGATGAGCGGCGGCGGCCGCGATATATCCGGACACTCCGCGTGTGTCGACGCGCTCCTTGATCGACTCCACCAGCTCTTCCGGCACGGTGATGGTGATCTTCCGGGTTGCCATACTTAAAGTATGCCACGTTCGCTCGGCCTCAAGGCCGGGATGGTGGCCCGAGATCGAGCCCGAAGTGCGGGATTTGGCTGGCGCTGCTTCCGTTCCGCCTGTACCGACGAGTCGAGGACAAGACGGACCGACTGCTGGACGAGCCGGCGACGCTCAGAGAGCCGTACGCATCCCGTACTGGCGCGCGCCCGGACAACGGTTCGTGCTGCTGACGGTCTTCCGGAAGACGAGAATGCGCGAGGCAGCAGAAATCGAGTGCGCACACCAGGTCCAGAAGGTCTGCGAGGCCCAACAAGGCCACGGAGCACATCTACGAGCGGCGCAAGGAGAGCTGATGAACCACAGCACGTGGAGGACGCGTCGGACTGGTCGGCTCGAGGGCGAGGCGGTGGAGTACGACCAGGAGTATGTCGACGCCCGCCTGGCCGGCGACCTCGGGCAGGCGGTGTACGACCGGCGGATCGAGCTGGGGCTCTCCCGGACGGAGCTGGCCGAGCGGGCAGGGATGACCCAACCCCAGGTCTCCCGGATGGAGGGGGCGACACTGTGCCGACGCTCCCGCTGCTGCGGCGCCTGGCCAAGGCCTTGGACGGCACACTGAACCTGACCATTGACGAAGGCGACTCACGCGTCACCTTCACCCCGCACGCCGCCTGAACCGACGCCGGGCACCTACGAAAGACTTCCGGTGCCTTCGGCAGGATTCGAACCTGCGATGCCCGCTTTGAGAGTTAGATCTACAGCCCTCCCTGGGGCCGTAGGTGGCAGGCCCGACGGTCGTTCGGGGGCGCTGCTGTATGCCGCCGTCCCGCCTTGCTGACGTCAGCGTTGGATGTCAGCGAAACAGTTCCGGAACTGGGCAGCTCTCCAACACTTCCTCCGGCCGGTCCGCCCACTGCCACCATGTGTGCCGATCGGCGCATCGCCAGACAGACCGGCACACCCGCAGGCCGTCGTCGTCACGCTTGGACAGCACGAGACCGCCCGACTTCAGGGGCTGGCTGCACTCGGGACAGAGCTGGGCGTCGTCGGCCATACGGCGAACCTTAGGCCGGGCTAGCGGTTGATCGGGATCTCGCAGTGAACCGCGGGTACCACGGTGTCCGCCCAACGACGAGGGTTCCGCCGGTTGCGTCACATGGACCGGCTGTTCAGGAAGCGGCGCCCTGGTCGTCCTGATCGCGAGGGGCCGTCCGCGTTGATGTCGGACGTGGATGTGAGAAGGGGCCCACCTCCGAAAATTCGGAGGTGGGCCCCTTCTGAACCGGTGCCCCCGGCAGGATTCGAACCTGCGACACCCGCTTTAGGAGTTTTCCCTGGTCGGGGCTGTGACCTGCGGAAACGTCGACTGCAGGGTGTCTGGCCTGGGAAAATACCCCTCCGTAGTTCTCACGTGTTCGCGGGGCTTCCCGTCCTCATGTGTGCTGAATCCGTTCCGCGTGCGCCTATCTGACGGGCCACCCCGGCACGGCTCTTTGAAAATCCGCTGCTACGCAGACACGCGGGTCGCTAGGCTTTTGACTCATGTCTGCGAAGAGGCACACCTGTGCCCTCTGTCCGGCTCAGGTGAAGAAGGCCACCGGCGAGCACGCGCTGCCTGAGCAGCTGCTGAAGCTCCTAGGTGATGCGAACGACCTCGTGCTTGGTGAGGCGTACGACATGTACGCCGCGACCTACCAGGGGCGCAGAGAGAAAGAGACCAGGAAGCTGAACAGCAGTCTCAGCGCCATCCGGGTGCCTTGTTGTGTCTCGTGCAACCAGTGGTTGAACGAGACCTTTGAGAAGCCGGCCGCTGAGCACCTGCCGAAGCTGCTCCAGGGTCGGATGATATTCACGTCATCACGGAGTGACATCGCTTCGCTGTCTCGGTGGCTCATCAAAACTGTCCTGATGTGCCACCATCCTCGCGTTCACTACACGGGACTGACATGGAAAGCCAAGGATGGTTTCCCGTCAAGCGGAGAGGTTCCGGCCCTCCTCGCAGACCTACGGCAGTCCGGCGAGGTGCCGCAGCACCTCTCTCTTTGGGCAGTCCTGGCCACCAGGAATGAACCCGTCCTTCTTCGACCTGATCCGGACGCGACGATCAAGATGGGCATGAACATAACAAGGCTCGACGGCATCCTCCGGCTCACCGTGACGGACTCCAAGGGCATGTCCGTTGTGCACCTTGATGGCATGCGCCCGGAAGTGCTCAGACTGTGGCCACTCTGCGCCGGCTGCGCATCCTGCCCCTGACGGCGCGTACCCCTCCAACGTGCTCCGATCATCAGAGTTGCTGCAGCGGGCGTGGTTCGTGCCCGATCCACAGGGATTCCGCCGTTCAGGAGCATGCTTTCCAGCCAACTGCCGGGAAACGGTGGCCAGTTACTCAAGAGCCTCGGTGTTTGGGCTCTGTTGCGAGGGACTATCTATCCGTCACGGAGGCGCGTAGCGCCGTGCTCGGCATCTACCTCGGGGGGCTTCCATGCTTGACGCAGCAGCCATAGCCGTCGCCACCGGCGCCGCCAGCAACGTTCTCGCCTACCTGCTTCAAGGCCGGGCCGACGTCCTGCGCACCCGGATCTCTGCAATCTTCCGGCGCGGGGCCGCGCAGGAAGAGTCCCATGCGCTGCGTGCGCTTGATGAGCACGCCGAGGCCCTGGAACAGCGCCGGGTTACCCAGGCCGAGGTCACTGCTCAGTGGAGCAGCGTGCTGACCGCGTTCCTCACCGCCTACCCCGAGGCCCGAGCGGACATCGAGGCGCTGCGCTCTGCGACGCCGTCCGGCACGAAGACGGTCAACATCGGTTCTCAGCATAACCACGGGCGCGGCACTTTCATCGGCGGCGACAACCACGGCACTATCCGCGTCGATGGGCAGGAGGGGCAGTGACGTCCGCCGTTCCGGAGCCGGAGCGGCACATCGCTGAGCAGCACAACCACGGAGACGGTGCCTTCGTAGGTGGTGATAACCACGGCGATATCCGCATTGAGGCAGTCGATGCGAAGACCAAAGCGCTACTCAGGAAGGTCTCTAAGGATTCTCCCGCCCTGGCCGAGCTGCTTGAAGAGGCTCTGGACGACGGGTTGATCTCCCCTGATACCGCGAGCTTGCTCGCGCTGGCGGCGAGCAGCATCAACGAAGATGTCGCTCACACTCTCTCGCGTGCTGCCCAGAGCATCAACGAGGATGTCGCCGCGTTGCTCATGCGCGCAAGCCACAGCATCAACGAGGACGTCGCAGGTCAGCTTTCTCACGCCGCAGACACCTTCGACAAGGTGTCCAAGCAGCTCGACCTTGACGAGCTCAGCAGGGTTGTTAGTCGCTTCGAGGGGACCGTCAGCTCGCAAGGCCGCGATGACCTCAGCGGCTTGGTCACGCGCCTTGAGGGCAGTCTAAGTTCTCTGGACCAACTGGTCAGGGACATGGACAGACTGCAGAACAGGGACAAGCCTTTTGGCCGGATGGAGGAGATAGGGACCGCACTTAATCGCGTGGCCGAGCGGATCGAGGCCACTGTGACGCCACCTCCACCGGAGATCCTTCCCGACCACCGGGCGCGAGCCGTCGCATTCTTCTGGGGCCTCGGAATCGGCGCAGCCTTCATCTTCTACGTGGTGAACCGTTGAGCCGCTCAGCCTGCGCCCCTGAAGTGAACGACAGGCCCAGTGTCCAGTCCATGAGGACAGGCTGATCAGGCTTCCTCGTACGTCCATGCCCGGCCGGTCTGGCGGTACTCGTCCACGGGGATCGGTTCGACTCCAGGCAGCATCCGGGAGGTATAGAGGAGCCCATCGAGGTGATCGATCTCGTGGTGGATGAGGCGGGCGAGGCCGCGTTCGTACACGGTGGTCACGGTCTCGCCGGTCAGGGCCGTGGTCTCCACCGTGATCTTCAGGGGGCGGGGGACGAGGCCGCGGACATCGAAGAAGCTCAGGCAGCCCTCGTACTGCTCGTCCATCTCCTCGGAGCGGGTGGTGATCCGGGGGTTGAGGAGGATGATGGCGGGGGCGTCGCCGGGCGGCTGGACGACGGCGGCGGCTCGTGCGATGCCGATCTGCGGGGCTGCGATGCCCATGCCCTTGGCGAAGGGGTGGACCTGGCCGATCCGTTCCATGGCGGCGAACAGTTCGTCTGTGATGCGTTCGGCCTCGTCGCGTTCGGCGGGCAGGTCGAAGGCGCGGGCCGGTTCGGCGAGGATGCCGGCGCCGTGTTGGACGACTCCGAGGTCTCGCATCTGCTGGCTGGGCCGCACGTCAATCACCTGAACTCCCCTTGATCTGTGTCGCGTTCGGTCTGTGCCCGAAACCGCCACTCCAGACGGTACCGAGCGTGCAGGGCGGGTGTGGTCGTGATCCACGTGAATTGCCGTAGTTCACCGTGGTCGCTGCGGACGGGCGGGGTTCGCAGCGGGGAGGCTTCGGCGGTCATGGAGGTCTCGGTACCCCACACGACGGGGTCAAGGGCGGCGGGGAAGGCGAGCTGGACTTCCAGTTGCTCGGTGGGCAGGCGTACGGCTCGCTGGAACCAGTTGCCCCACTTCTCGTCGCCGACGGTGTAGGCGTACTCGATCCACACGGACTCGCCGGGATAGAGCGGGAAGCGGCCGTGTTCGTTGTCGAACAGCAGCCACACCTCCTTGAAGGCGTCGCGGTCGTGCTTGGCCTGCCACCGCATCGCCTCGCCCCGGCAAGTGGCGGTGAGGTCGAGTTCGTCCCAGGTCAACGGATGGGCTCGGTAGTGCGCGTTGGACTGCTCAGGGTCGCCGGGGTAGCGGTCCACGGAGATGCGGATCAGGTAGCGGGTCACCGGCTCCTCGCCGGTGTTCCGTAGCCTCCGGCGCATGGTCAGCCGGTACGAGCTGCCGTCGTACTCGAGCCGTGCCGCGTCGTGTTCCACGACGAGGGCCGATCCGGTCGCATACGGCTGTTCCGGCCTGCGCTGGGCGGGCGGCGGCGCCGCCGGCCGCCGGGTACGGGCCTTTGCCTGCTCGTAGTCGCACCAGCGTCTCCAGATCGCCTTCCCGGCGTTCAGTGACTCGTCGGCGAGACGCGAAAACTCCTCGCTGGGCTTGTGGCGGCCCGACTCCACGTGACTGACGTAGGACGGGTCGAAGCCCATGGCCAGCGCCAACGCCCTCTTGGACATGCCGCGTACTTCCCGCCAGCGCGCCACCTCGGCCGCGTAGTCCTCGGCCGCCTGCTCGGCGGTGATCTCCTCGCCTTGCGCTTCCATCGAAGCCCCGCGTCATCGTTGGTGAGCATGAATGAACCGTGAGTGATCCAAGTTCACCATCCCGTCACGGCCTGCGTCGCCGCTTTCCTTCCCTTACTGGCCCGGATCGACCCTCCGGGCGGATGAGGGAGGCGAAGCAACATGCGCGTGCTGTACCTGCTGAACATCTCCAACCCCGACCGGCTTTCGGCCGACTCGGGGTGGATTTTCGCGGACCTGCTTGCCCCGGCTCTGGCGGATGCCGGAGCGGACGTGACGGTCGCGGCCCCGGCTCCGGCCGGGGATGCCCGCTGCGGATTCCACCAGACGAAGGTGCCGGCGACGAAGTACCGGGCCCGCTTCTCCGGGGACATCGACGAGCTGGTGGCACTGATCCGAGCGGAGAAGCCCGACGTAGTCGTGGCCAACCAGATCGAGGAGGCCCCGGCGATCCGCACGGCCCTACTGGAGGCCGGATCCAACGCCCTACTGGCCGGCTACTGCCACTACCTGCCGTTCTCCTTCACGAGCGGCGGCCAGCTCCAGCTCGACCCGTCCCTGAACGACGCGGGGCTCGGACGGCCGGTGCTGCTGGCGTTCGCCGCCGGACTGGCCGCCTGTGACCGGGTGCTGGTCCACTCCTCCACGGCCGCGTCCTGGGTGTCGGCGGCAGCCGCCCGGATGACCGTGGACCTCGGCGAGAAGCTGCGAGTGGTGCCCGCCCCGCGTGACGAGCGTCTGGTACGCGACCCCGCCACCACGCAGCCCGCCTCCGGCGCCGGGGCGATCGGCGTCTACAACCACCGGCTGTACGCGCACTACGGCACCGGGCAGTTCGTGGACCTGGCCCGCGACCTGGTCGCGTCCGGCACCGTCAGGCTGCGGGTCATGGACCTGTTCGGCCAGCGCCGGGCGGAGCGCAAGGGCCTGGACGACAGCCCCGAGAAGATGCGTGACCAGCTCGCCGCCCTGCTGCACGTTCAGGTCGTCTCCGACCGGGGCGACCGCGTCCGCTACAAGGACCTGCTGGCCGGCGCGCGCTTCGGCATCGCCCCGTTCCGGCCCGGCTGCCCCTGGTCGATGAGCGTGATCGACTGCCAGGGCATGGGCCTTCCGGTCATCTCGCCCCGCCTCGGCTGGCTCGCCGAGCACATCGACCCCGAGCTGTGCTTCACCACCCCGGCCGAGGCCGTCGCCTTGGCCGAACGGCTCGCCACGGACGCCGAATTCCATGCCCTGCACGCCAAGCGAGCCCACGCCTCCACCGCCGACTTCACCCCCGCCCTGATCGCGGCCCGCTACCTGGAGGCCGTCTCGTGAACAGCTTCGACGCGGTTCTCCTCTCGTACGACGAGCCGATGGCCACCGCTCTGCACTCCCGGCTCCAGCGCACGCTCGGCGGCACGGTCAAGCGCCTGCACGGCGTGCACGGGATGCGCCGGGCCTACCGTCTGTGTGCCGAGGTCGTCGACCACGAGCAGTTCTTCCTCGCCGACGGGGACTTCGCCATCGACGCCAGCTTCGACCCCGCCACGGTGGAGCCTCTGGACGAGGGCGTCTCGATGCGGGTGTGGCGGGCGGTCAACCCGGTCAACGGTCTGACCTACGGCTACGGCGGGCTGAAACTGGTCCGCCGCAGTGCCCTGCGCGAGATGGGCGAGGCCGTGGACGTACTCGCTGCCCTGCCCGGACGGATCGAGTTCGCCCAGCAGACCGCGGGGATCACGAGGTTCAACCAGAGCCCATTCCACGCGTGGAAGGCCGGTTTCCGCGAGTGCGTGATGCTCGCCCGCGGCAGCGAGTACGGCATGGCCGACGACGACTCCCGCCAGCGGGTGGAGGCATGGACAAAGAGCCGCAGCGGCGAGTTCGCCCCGTACGCCGCCGCCGGGGCCCGCGAAGGGGTCGCCTTCGCCAAGGAGTTCGCCCGCGCCCCCGGACAGTTCGACCACCTCAACGACCCCACGTGGCTGCGGGAGAGGTTCACCGCCGCCCACGGGGACCAGGCGGTGGCCGGGTGACCGGCCCCCTGGTGCTGATCGAGCCGTACGCCGACCGCCTGGGCGGGCACCACCAGCGCACGATGGTGGCCCTCGCCCAGGCCCGGCCCAGCAGCCTGGTGATCGCCCCGCACGGGATCGTCCGCGAGGCGGTGGCGGCCCTGCGCGAGGCCGGGGCCCGGCTGGTGACCGCACCGGCCGGACACCCGGCGGCCGTACTGCTGGCCGCCTGCCGCCTTGCGGCCGGGCTCTCCAGGGCTGGCCTGCGGGTCTTCCGCTCGCGCCGCTGGCCGCGCTTCCTGCGGCGGCTTCCGCACCAGATCACCCTCATCGCCCGGTGCCTTGCGGAGGCGTCGGCCCTGCGGACCGCCCGCCGGCTGGCGCCCGGCGCCGAGGCGGTGGTGATCCTGAGCGCGAGCGAGGCCCTGCACGGTGCCGCCGCTCTCCTTGGCGGGCTGCCGCACTTGCGGTTCGTCCACGAACAAGTCACTACCGAGGACGCTGCCGTGCGGTTCCTCGGACGGCTCGCCCGCCGGGGCGAGAGGCAGGTTCTGGCGGTGTGCCCGACCCAGGCCGTAGGCGATCAGTTCACGGCAGCCTTCCCGGACCTGCCCGCGGTGGTGCGGGCCTTCGCGGTCGACGATGGCCGCCGCCTCACCGACGCCGAACGCGACGGCGGCCGTACCGCCTTCGACATCCCCACCGGCGAAGCCTCGGTGTGCCTCGTCGGCGGCTGGTGGCCCTACAAGGACATCGGAGTCATCGACGCCGCCCTGCCCCTACTGAAGGATCCTCTGCACCTGGTGGTCACCGGTATCCCGCTCGACGAAGCCGTGCTCGCCCGATGGCGTGACCTGCCGAACATCCACCTCCACACGATGCCCGGACCGGTCAGTGAACCGGTGTTGCGGCTGGTCTACGCCGCCGCCGACGCCGCCCTGGTCACCCGCTGCCCCGGCGTCGGCAAGGAGTCCGGGCTCGTGATGGACGCCGCCCGCCTCGGCGTCCCCCTCGTCGTCTCCGACCACGACCCCGGTCTCACCGCCCGCCTGAGCGGCCGGCCCTGGGCCCTGACCTTCACCGCCAGCGCCCCGGACGCCCTCGCCGAGGCCCTGCACAGCGTCATCCGTCAGCCGCCCGAGCGGCCCGGTCCCGAGGCGCCCCACCTGCTGGGGATGCGGTCGGCCGCCGAGCAGGCCGACTTCCTCACCCGCACCTTCGCCTCACTGCGTACGAAGGACTCCCGATGCTGAGCACCCCTCCCGCGCTGATCGCCGTCGTCGGCCCCGTCGAACCCCCGCTGCTGGCCGCCTGGGTCCGCCACTACCGGTGGCTGGGCGTCGAGCGGTTCCTGATCGCCTTCCACTTCCCCGAGCACGTGCCCGACCAGCAGCGGCACGAACTCCAGGCCGCCAGCCGCGAACTGGGCATCATCCCCACCGGCACCAGCACCGGCCCGTGGCACGAGCACACCAACACCCAGCTCAGGGACTCCCTGCGGCACCGGGCCGGCCCGGGCTGGCACCTGCTCGCCGACGCCGACGAGTTCCAGCAGCACCCCGCCCCGCTGAGTGAGGTGATCGCCCAGGCAGAGAAGTCCGGGCACCGCGTGGTGGGCGGCCTGATGCTCGACCGGATCGCCCCGAGCGGGCGCCTGACCGGCTGGAGGCCCGAAGGCGGACTGGATCTCGCCTATCCCCTCGGCGGGCACCTCACCCACCGGCTTCTGCACGGAGACCCCCGCAAGATCGTTCTCGCCCGCCACGATGTCACCGTGGCAGGCGGCAACCACAGGGCCCCCGGACAGCGTCCGGATGCCAACCGCATCTGCGCGGTTCACCACTTCAAGTGGCGCTCGGGCGTCCTGGACGACCTCCGCCGCCGGGTCCAGCACTTCTCGACCGGCACATGGCAGGAACAGACCCCGGCCGTGCGCGACGAGGCCAGCCGCCTCCTGTCGCACGTCGGCCAGTACGGCGGAGTGATCAACACCAGCGATCCGCGGTTCGCCTTCCGCCGGGTGAGCCTGGACCGCATGCCGTTCAGCTGGCCCAGCGAGGCCCGCAGCATCGTCACGGCCTGGCGACCGCACGCGCACACCTGCCAGGATCAGAGACAATGACCGCGCCCACGGACAGCTCATCGCGAAAGGGATGACCACGTGCCCCTCGCCGTTCTCCTGGCCGGCATCACCGGCTCCGGGAAGACCACCGTCGCCCGAGCCCTGGCCGACCACGGCTACACGCGGCTGTCCGTGGACGAGGAGGTGCACCGCCTCCACGGCCGATACGGCGTGGACTACCCCGAGCACACCTACTTCGAGCGCGAACGACCAGTGGTCGAGGCGATCCGGCAGCGGTTCGTCAAGGAGCTGGAGGCTGGTAACGACGTCGTCCTGGACCACGGGCTGTGGCGGCGCGCCGAGCGCGACGCCTGGCAGCAGGCCGCCCGCGAAGCGGGCGCCCATCCGCTCGTCGTCTACCTCCCCGCCGACCGGGAAGAGCTGCTGGGACGCCTCGCCGAGCGCAACCAGCGCGAGGACGCCAACGCCCTCACCGTCACACCCGAAGCCCTCGACGACTTCTTCGCCCGATTCGACCCCCCGGCCGACGACGAAGAAGTCATCGTCTGCACCGGAGACCTTGACGCGCTCGTGGCGGCGCTGTCTGCGGCCAGGCACAAGCAGGACTGAAGCAGACCCACTGACTGCTCGTTATCACCGACCATGACGTGGTCTGCTGCGGGCTTGGCGTTGGCTGCGCTCAGCGCTCTGCTCGCGCACCGCCGTAGGCGCAGGCTGAGGTGGTACGGACACGAAGGGCGTGGCGTTCACAGTGCTTCGCCTGCGCGCTGCTTGCACGCGCTTGTTCGGCTGGGCGGTGATGCGCCACACCAGGACCTGTGCCGGTGAGTCCGCGGTGTCGAGTTCACGCTCGGCGGCAGCCTCGCTCAGGAGTTGGCGGGCATTGTGGCCGGCGGTCTCGGCGCGGGCGAGCGTGGTGGTGAGGGCGGGCCAGACAGGATCAGCCAGGATCTGGTCGGCGTGGTCGGGGAGTGCTTGGCGCACGGTGGCCTCGAATCGGTCGATGGTCTGCTGGCGTGGGGCTCGGCGGGAGAGGTCTGCCAGGACCGGCTCGCTGGCCTGCTGGTAGCCGGTCCGCAGGTGGAGGAGGGTCTGTTCAGTTGCGGCCGCCTGCTGCTGGTGGCCGCGCTGTGCGTGCCAATTTGCGGCGGCGCGGGCCAGGTGGAGGGCGGCGAAGATGAGGGCGATGGCGAGCCCGCCCGGCTCGTTTGTGGCGTAGGCGAGTTCCTTGGCGGCGTCCCGCAGGGAGGTGGCGGCCTGGTGGTCGGCCCGGATCGCCGAGCGGCGGGAACGGTTGAACGCCGTCGCTGCTGCCTGTAGTTCGGCCTGGTGCGGGCCGTGAGTGGCGCGGGCCAGGTTATGCAGAGCGTCGCTGAAGGCATTCAGCTGGCCTTGGGCTGCGGCGTCGTCTCCCGAGTCGAGGACGGTGCGGGCTGTGCGCACGGCGCTCTCGGCACGACGCCATGACGTGTGGGGGTCCTTGATGTGCTGCGGGCGTTCGGTTACGTCCTGGGTGGGGAGGCGTTCGCACAGGCGGTTGAAGGACAGGTCGGGGGCGAGCTTGGAGCCGCCGTACCAGACCGGCTCGCCTTGGGCGGTGTCGCCGGGGGCGGCCAGGCTGTAGCCGGTCATCTCGCCTGACTCGGGGCCGATGCGCTGCTTGACCTGGATGCCGAGCGACGTGAGGACGGTGAAGTAGCCGTCAATGCTGCGTACGGTGGCAGCGACGGCGTACGCCTGCTCGCGCAGCCACTCCCGCGCGGTGACGTCCTGGCCTTGGCGCTCGGCCTTGGCGCGCTCGGCGCCGGTCGGTGTGGGCGGTGCGGTGAGGTCGCCGGACTTCAGGCGGCGCAGGCCGAACTCGGCCTCGATCTTGCGGCACTCCTGCTGTGCCCGCTGGCCGTCGCGGTGGGTGCGCGGGCGTCGGCCGTCGGCGCGGACGGTAGTGGCGAGGATGTGGATGTGGTCGTCCGCGTGCCGTACGGCGATCCACCGGCACGCCTTTTCGTCGCCCTCGGGCGCGATGCCGGTGGCCGTCACTATGCGGCGGGCGACTTCTGCCCACTCGGCGTCGGTGAGGTAGCGGTCGCCGGGTGCGGTGCGTACCGGGCAGTGCCACACGTGCTGCGGCGGTTTGTGGCCGCCCAGCTCGCGGGTGCGCAGGTCGACGTGGTGGTCCAGGCGCCTGGCGAGCTGGCTGTAGGTGGCTTCGTGGTCGCGGCCGGGGTCGGGGGCGCCGGCCATGTCCCAGGCGGCGACGATGTGCGGGTCGGTGTGCTCGTCCCGCCGCCCGGGGCCGAAGAGGTAGTTGATCAGGCCGAGGGTGCTGGATCCGGTGGAGACGTCAGGCACCATGGCCGGGCCTCTCCGCCAGGAACTGGTCGATCAGCCGGTAACTACTCTCGGCCGTCCGCTCGACGCGAGCGAGCACGGCCTCCGCGTGCTCGGGAACGGTTCCTCGGTGGATGGCTCCGGTTATCTGGTTGAGGTTGCTGCCGATGCGGTTCAGCGCGACGGTGTGAGCCTCGACGGCCTCGATCAGCGGGCGGAGGGGATCGTCCTCCGGACTGCCGACCATGCCCGCCTTGCCGAGGGCGACAGCGAGCGCGGCGTCGCCGACGAACCCGGCGAACTTCTGACCGCGCCGCTCGGCCTCCTTGGCGATGATGCGAACCGCGGTCGGGGTGAAGCGGATGGTCTTTTCCTGGTCGCGCTTCTCGGTGGTGCGCTTGCGGTTCATCAGCGCGGGCAGTGCCGGGGCGTCGGGCTCGCGCCACGAAGGCTGCTCATCGGAAGGCGTCGTTTCGGCAGGCTGTTCAATGGGCGGTCGGGCATCGGCAGGCTGCACGGGGCACGGGGCGGCGCAGCCGGCGCCGGGTGCGGTGCTGGGCTCGGTCGTCCCCTCCCCAGGCTCGGGCGCCCGCTGGCGCCCGGCCTCTTCCTCCGCCCCCCTGGGGCGGGGGCAAGCGCGGACGAAGCCTCGTTAGAGGCTCGTTCGCTCCAGCTTGCTGCTGTTCGGCGGGCCAGCCTGAACAGTCCCCTGCGGTGGCGGGAGGGGGCATCGTCCGTGTTGTTGTCGTGCATGGTGGTGCTCCGGTGGCATGTGGGCAGGGCTTCGTCACGTCCGTCGCAGCCGTCCCGTGGCTGGTCAGGACAGGTACGGACTCGGCTGCAGGTACGGGCATCTCCGTCCCGGCGAGGAAGTCCGTCCCCGCGCTGACCTGCGCGGGGACGGACGGGACGGACTGAGACGGACCCAGGGAGTGGGTTCAGCGGGCGGGCTTGGGGCCTGCGGTGCCGCCGGGCGGGCCGACAGGCAGCGACCCGGTCGGAGGGGCGGGCAGCTTGCCCCGGCTGGGCGTACGGGCGTGAACTCGTGCCCGGCTGCGGGGGCCGACTGGGCGGGGTCGGGGCAATAGCGGGCCCAGGCGTCGAGGAACTGATTGCGGGCGTACGCCTTGGCCTGACGGCCCTGCTCGAAGCGATAGTTCGC
Source organism: Streptomyces violaceoruber (assembly GCF_033406955.1). Lineage (NCBI taxonomy): Bacteria > Bacillati > Actinomycetota > Actinomycetes > Kitasatosporales > Streptomycetaceae > Streptomyces > Streptomyces violaceoruber. The sequence goes on from NZ_CP137734.1 coordinate 4,849,525, forward strand.
CGGGCGGATGCCGAAGTCCCGCAGCAGCGCCGACAGGTGGAAGGCGGTCAGCCCCTTGGTGCCGTAGTCCGGCCATGGAGATTCAGCATCTGCCAGGAGAGCGGCGAGCAGATCCTGCGAGCGCAGAGCCTCCTTGTTGCCCTGCTGTTCGAAGATGCGGCGGACATCACGCAGCAGCCTCGTCTTCAGGGTCGTCTGCTCGTCGTGGACGGCCTCGTGCCGAGTCATCGCCAAGCAGGCGGCGCGGGCCTTCGCGGGCCAGTGGCCGCCGGCCAGGTCGGCGACGATGACCAGCGGCTCCCACGTGTCCGCAGCCCTGTCCTCAACCGGCATCTTCGGCACCAGACCGGCAGCCGCGCCACGCAGCGGCGTCAGCCACGCGGCCAGCCGGTCACGCACCGCGTGCAGTTCAGGCACGGAGTGCCGCGAGCGGAACGGGGTGATCCGCTCACCCGGCTTGCGCTTCTGCATGCGCAGCACGACCGCCCGGTCCATGATCGTGTCGGGCAGGTCGCCGATCCCGGCCAGCGCGGCCATGGCGAAGGTGGGAAACGCCGTCGGCTTGTGCTCCGGCCCGGAGATCCGCCATGCCGGCCGGTTGCGCTGGTGCCCTGCGTTCAGCAGGCCGCGCAGGTCCTCCTTGTCGCCGGCCTTGGGGCCGAAGATGGTGTCGGCCTCGTCCACCAGCAGCGTCGGCGGGTTCTTGCCTATGACGCGGAAGACCACCGCCGGAGACGTGTTGACCGTCATCATCGGCTGGTGCACGGTCTCGTGGAGCACATCCAGGACACGGGACTTGCCACACCCCTTGGTCGGCCCCACCACCGCCAGGCGCGGCGCGTGCTGAAGGGCGGGCTGGATGTGAGAGGCCGCCACCCACAAGGTGACTGCCGTCAGCGCCTCCTCACTCGGCAACACCACGTACCGGCCTATCGCCGCCTGCAGCTCATCCAGCAGCACGGCCCCGTCACCGGTCACCTCGACGCCGGCGCCCCCACGGTCCCCGGTCCCCGAACCGTCATCCGGGACCACGGTCCCGCTCTGTACCTGCTCGGTCCCCACGGGACCGTCGGTCCCGCAGCCCGTTGGGGACCGCGGTCCCCTACCGCACGGTCCCCTGGTGCCACGCCCGCGCCCTGGGGACCGGTCCCCACATTGGGGACCAGGGGACCGGGACCAGGCTCATGGTCCGCCTTCGGGGAGGGCACTGGTCCGTCCGGACCGGAATCGTCCGCATCCCGTGGTCCAGTCCGCACGCCGCTGACCTGCATCTCTTCCTCGTCAGCGGATATCTGCTCGGTGGCCCGCGCTTGGTCGTGGGACCAGGCCGCTCCCTTCGGCGGCAGCGGAGCAACACCGTGGTGCGGTTGGTTCCCGGTCCCCGCACGATGGGACCGGTCCCCGGCATCCGGGCCCAGGGGACCGTGCCCGCCGTGGGGACCGTCGCCGGTCCCCTGGCGAGGGGACCGTGACTCGGCTCGGTCCCCGTTGCGCGGGACCGTTCCCTGTCCGGGGACCGCCGCGGGCGGCCAGACAACCTTGGGCCTGGTTTCCGCGTTGGCGGATGCACTCGAAGTGCGAGGGGACGTAGAGTCCTCCATAGACGTTCCTCTCTGGTGAGGGGCAGGACGGGCAAGGTCCCGACCCTCACCGGCTCAGTCGTTCAGGGATGGGCGATGCGTAGGGGAATCTCCGGCCCCCGGCGTTGGCGCGCCGAGGGCCGCTCTGTTTCCCGGTGAGTCATGCCGTGAGGTCGTACGAGGTCTGCTGGTCGAGCCAGGTGTCGACCTCGCGCCAGCGGTAGCGCAGGTGTCGGCCGACCTTGTGGACCTTCGGGCCGATACCCCGGTACTTCCACTGGTAGAGGGTCTTCACGGGCACCCCGAGGTAGGCGGCGATCTCAGCCGGCGTGGCGAGCGGGCCGCGCGTCGCGGCCGTGGCGGGGCGAGGGAATCCGTTGGGCAAGGGCACTCCATATCGGTTGCAGGAGACGGGTGCGGCAGAAAAGCCACACCTTCGACTCTGTCCGCATGTATTTCTAGGGCTTCTTCGGTCGGCCCGAACGGTGGGGCGATCGAAGAGGGAATAACCGTAAGGGCGAATCGCCGGTTGACCAAAAAGTCCACCAATCCGCCTGGTTCTCGCCGGAAGATCCCGTAGGGGCACTCGGCAATCATCGGCGGAGAACCGGCAGGCCAGCAGTGTGCTGTGGTGACCGCCTGTGCCTGGAACCGCCGTAGCGGCGCGGGACCGTACCACGCAATTCTCGATACATCGAACCGCCCGTTCCCGGAGAGAAGTGCCCGCGCCTGCAAGTTCTGTAGAGTTTTAGAACCAACTCTTGCCATGCTCGCCGATGTCGAGTTACAGCTATCCGTCATGGCTACTCACCTCATCGAAATCAGGCCGGCCGGAATGCGCGCCGCCCGTAATATCGGGGCCGCTCGTTCGGTGTGCGGCTTCACTCGGCAGCAGCTGGCCTCCCGCATGACCGCGCTGGGCCGCCCTGGCTCCCACCTTGTCGCCAACCGCATCGAGAGGGCTCGTCGACGCTGCGAGATCGATGACCGCGTCACCGTCGCCGCCGCACTCGGTGTCTCGCCTCTGGCCTTGTTGCTGCCTTCCTTGGAGGTCGACTCTGCGACCGCCGTGCCGAACGGCGTCCGGGAAGGGGTCTGATGGCGCGCGTCTGGATCGAGGACCGCGTGGGGCACACGGCGTACGTGCGGGCTGTGGCAGTGGCCAAGAAGACGGGACGCACCCCGCCTGGGCGCTACCGCGTGCGCTGGTACGACCCTGACGGCAAACCCAGGATGAAGACACTGGCCCGCAAGGTCGACGCGGACGCCGAGCGGACGAGGGTCGAGTCCCGCCTCTCCGACGGCACGTACCGTGACCCGGCCGCGGCGCGTGTGAAGTTTGCAGAGGTGGCGGAATCCTGGCTGGCCGCGCAGATCCACCTCAAGCGGTCAACTCGCAACCGCTACCGAGGCGTTCTCGACGTCCACGTAATTCCCAAGTGGGGCACGACGGCCCTGGACCGCATCCGCTTCGAGGACGTCGCCGAATGGCTCGCGGACATGCTGTCCGGGGAGGCGGCGGGAGGCAGGAAGCTCAGCGCGCGTTCGGTGCGCAAGGCGTACGTCGTCCTCAGTCGCGTACTCGGCTTCGCAGTCAAGTCCCGGCGCCTGGCGTTCAACCCAGCCGCCGGCGTGCCCCTGCCGAAGCCGGTACCGGCTGACCACGTCTACCTCGACGACCTTCAAGCCGAAGCGCTCGCCGACGCTTCGGGGGTGTATCGGGTCTTCATCCTGCTGTTGGCCTATACGGGGCTCCGCTGGGGCGAGGCGTCCGCGCTGAAGGTGAGGCGCGTCGACCTCGACGCCTGCCGCGCGCACATCGTCGAGGCGTACGTTGAGGACAACGGCAAGCTCTACCTCGACTCGCCCAAGAACCACGAGCGCCGGTCCGTCCCGATCCCTCGCTTCCTCGCCGAGGAGTTGAAGCCCCATGTCGAAGGACGGGGCGAGGACGAGCTGCTGTTCACGGCTCCGCAGGGCGGACCGCTACGGGCCCGGAACTTCCGTCAACGGTTCTTCGCCCCGGCGGTCGCCAAAGCGGGCCTCGGCCACCTCAAGCTCACGCCGCACAAGCTGCGCCACACGGCGGCTTCCCTCGCCATCGCCAGCGGCGCGGACGTCAACGTCGTCCAGACCATGCTCGGACACAAGTCCGCGACGCTGACGCTGGACACGTACGGCCATCTCTTCCCCGACCGCCTCGACGAGGTCTCGAAGAAGATGCACAAGCGCCGCTCCAAGCAGTTGGCCAAGGCGAAGGCCGAACTGGCGAAGGCGGAGAAGAGGGCACGGAAGGCGGCTGAGGCGGTGGCTGCCTGGGAGGATCCCGCAGCGTGATGTGTGCCTGAGCCGTGCTGTGGTGCGGCAGTCGAGGGAGCCGCCCTTGAGGTGCTGCCCCGTTCTTGCCCGAGCGTGGACCGGCAGCGGATCATTCGCACATGAGACCCGAAGTCAGAGCTTTCGTTGCAGTCGGCCCCCTACCCGACTGCAACGCGGACGAGGGCGAGATCGACCGACGGGTCCAGCAGCTCGAAGCCATCTCCCAGCCCGTCACGACCGAGGAGGCGGAGGCTCTGGCCGGCTGATTTGGCCCGGATGACTGCTACGGCGTCGCCTGGTCGCTGCTGCACCTCATCGAGACCGGTCCTGGTCCAGTCCCTTCTGTGCAGCGGCCTGGTTCGAACGCCAGCGAGTGGCACCGCACCCTCTGGAACAGGTGGGGAAGCCGGGAGTTTTCTGAGGACGAGTCGGCAGGCTGAAGCCCTGAGATGATCACACAAGGAACACAGGTCACAGGCCGCTGTGACCAATGCGGCGGCGTGCTGACACGAGACGTCGGCCAGTTCATCGAACGTGGCAGGCTGCGCTGGGGCAGCGAGGGCCGGTGTGAGGACTGCCGCGCTGGGTGGTGCGAGCAGGGCAGCGGCCCCGTGACTCCCGAATACATCCGACATGCTCTGCTGCAGGTTCACGGCCCGGCCCAGCTTCGGCTGACGGGAGAAGCGCCGAGCCTTGTCCTGGTGCTGAAGGCCCTGCGCGAAGCGCAGGAGCTGCCCATGGGTGAGGCGCGCGCACGCGCCGCTCAACTTGCCGCATCCGGTCTCGTCGGCACGCTCGTGGAAATGGAGTTCCTGGCCATCCACCTTCGGAAACAAGCCGTCGCGGTGGCAGTCGATCTCCGTGCCGTGTGACTGCCTTCCCTGCTCGTGAGCCTCGACCCAGCATTGGGGAACCCACCCCCATCAACGGCTCCAACGAGGTGTGCTGAGCTCTCAGGCTTGGATTACTCGCCGGTCAGAACGGCAGGTCGGCCTGGTCCTCCGGGGAAAGGTGCCATTCGTCCGCCGATGGGTTAGGCGACGCGTCGCACCACGCGAACGGGTTCCGTCGGACCTTGAGGCCCGTAGTGTCCTCGCCCCACCAGGAGAGGGCCTCGACGGCCCGCTCCTGGTACTGCCACAGGGCGCTGGCGGCCAGCGTCTCTCGCAGTTGTGGGGCCACGGCCTTCCGGTGACGGTGCAGGTGGGGATCGTCCAACAGTGGAATGCAGGCGGCGAGGGCCGCTTCGTGGACGTGTAGGTCGTAGTCGTCGAAGCAGGCGGAGACGGCAGAGAAGAGCAGCTGGCGGATCTCGCGGGTCCGGACGATCGGAGGGTATTCCTCGGGCGGGAAGCCGAAGCGGCGCATCGTTGCCTCGGCCTGGTCACCGGCGGCGTCGGCCACCGAGTTCAGCCACCCCAGCAGCTCGGCGCGCATCGGCCCAGGGAAGTCGTGGGGCCTCTTGTCGACGGGCAGGGCGGTGCGCGGGTCGTGGAGGATCCCGGCCACGTACAACGTGGCCGGGACCGTCGCGACGTAGAGAGTGTTCTGGTGGTGCACCACGTGGTGCAGGTGGTCCAGGGCCTGGGATCTCGCGCGTTGGTCGTCGTCCAAGAGCGCGACGAGCTGCGCGGGGGTGTCCTCCGCCGTCCCGTAGGCATGCTCCAGGGCACCCCAGTCGGTCTCGGCCAGCACCACGGCGGGCTCGGGCAGGGCTGCCAGGCTCACTGATGCTCCCGCCAGGCCCGGTCCATCGCCGTGGCTGCCGCGTCCTCGGCAAGCTGCTCGATCTCCTCGGGCACCTCGCGCTTGTCGAGGACGAAGAGCCGGCCCCCGACAAGCGTGGTGGTCGGCTTCCAGTCGAGGCGGCGGCCCGCCTCCCGAGCGGCACGCCGGACGTCCTTCAGCCCGCCCATCTCTTCGAGGTCGCTGCTGCTCAGGACGAGCTGCCCGTAGTACCCCTTGTGCTGGGGCTTGAGTGCGGCCCTCATCAGCGATTCCAGGCGGTCGACCAGCTTCTCGTATCGCCGCCGGGCCAGCTCATCCTTCGCAGGCATCTCGTGACTGCTCCCCACCCGCCGTGCGGACCCATGTGTGCCATATATGTGCTGCGAGACCAGAGGCCCTGCCGCCCGCTTGGACGGCAGGGCCTCTGACCTGCTGCTTTGCTGTGCCCCCGGCAGGATTCGAACCTGCGACACCCGCTTTAGGAGAGCGGTGCTCTATCCCCTGAGCTACGGAGGCGAAGGTGACTCGCGACAGTGTAGCGGGTGAGCCCCGGCGGCTGCTGGGGCCGCCGGACGTCGGCCTGGAGGCCCGGGTGGGCCGGGCGGGTCGGGCGGGTCGCACGCCGGGCGGTGAAGGGGTGGTACGGCGACGGGGCTCCCGGGGGCGGCGGAACGGTGGTCGGCCGTCTTTCTCCTCAGCCGTCCACGTGCCCCGATAACGGCGCGATAGGTCCCGCATATCCGGCGCCAGCACAGTGGAGCCCGTTCTCGTTTCGAGGTGTCGAATCAACCCTGAGCCCCAGAGGTGAACGCGATGAGTACGGACCCCAAGTCGGTTGTGCACGGGATTCTGGCCGAGGATCTGGAAGTGGACCCCGCGGAGATCACGGACGGTGCCTCGCTGCGGAACCTGGAGCTGGACTCGCTGGCCGTCGCCGAGCTGATCGTGCGGATCAAGGAGGAGACCGGCGTGGACCTCAGCGGTGACGAGACGCGGATCGCGGATCTCACCGTCGGGGAAGTGGTCCTGCTGGCCGGCTCGGGTCTGGAAGCGGCGTGACCGAGGGGCCCGCCGCCATCACCGGTGTCGGGCTGGTGACGCCGGCCGGTACCGACGCCGACTCGACCTGGGAGGCGATGTGCGCAGCCCGGTCCCTGGAGGGCGGTGACCCCGAGCCGCTGGCCGGTACCGGGGCGTGGCACAGCCTGCGGGTGCCCGCGCTGCGGCCGGGGCAGCTGACCGGGCGCGGGACCGCCCGTACCGATCCGTTCATCCGGTTCGCGCTGGTGGCGGTGGCGGAGGCGCTGGCGCAGTCGGGGCTCGACCCGGACAGCTGGGACGGCAGCCGGGTCGGGGTGGTCGTGGGCAGCGCCTTCGGGGGCGTGACCACGCACGACGAGCAGCACCGGCGGCTGGAGCGGCAGGGGGCGGCCATGGTGTCGCCGTACCTGCACCCCCGGGCCCTGATCAACATGGCGGCCGGGACCATCGGCGCCCGGTACGGGATCACCGGGCCCGGTCACACCGTGGCCGCCGCCTGTGCCTCGGGGGCCTCGGCGTTCGGGCTCGGCAAGACGCTGCTGGACGCCGGTGTCTGCGACACGGTCGTCGTCTGCGGCACGGACGCGGCCGTCACCCCCCTCGTCGTCTCCGGCTTCGCCCGGATGGGCGCGCTGTCCGAACAGAAGGCGACCGACGCCTCCCGGCCGTTCGGCGCCGACCGCGACGGCTTCGTGATGTCGGAGGGTGCCGCCGCCGTCGTCATGGAGAAGCCGGCCAAGGCGCGGGCGCGGGGAGCGGAGGTGCTGGGGCGGCTGCTCGGGCATGCCGACACCTCCGACGCGCATCATCCGACGGCCCCCCGGCCGGACGGTGCGGGCGCCGCGGCCGCCGTGGAGCGGGCGCTGGCGGCGGCGCGGATGTCGGTGCGGGACGTGACCACCGTGAACGCGCACGGCACCTCGACCCCGCAGAACGACCTGACGGAGGCCCGGCTCATCGCCCGCCTCTTCCCGCACGGCCCGTCCGTCACCGCGAACAAGGGCCTGCTGGGCCACACGCTCGGCGCGGCGGGCGCCATCGAGGCCGTACTGACCCTGCGCAGCCTGCGCACCGGCGTGCTGCCGCCGATCGCGCACACCGAGCGGGCCGACCCCGGCCTGCCCGAGCTGGACCTGGTCCTCGGCGGGGTGCGCCGGCACGACGGGAACGTCGCCGTGAGCACCTCCTTCGGGTTCGGCGGCAGCAACTGCGCGCTGGTGCTGGACGCCGGCTGAACGACGCCACGGCGTCCACGGATCCGAGCTTCCCTCCCCTGGAGAGCCCATGACGCAACGCGAAGAAGAGCTGGCCCGTGTCCTCTCCGGGCCCGAGTTCGCCACCATCCGACCGGACGACCTGAGCGTCCTCGACTACAGCCTGCTGACGCTGCGCCGGGCGCGGCTCCTCAACGGCGCCGGTTTCGCGGCGAACTCCCTCTGGCTGGGCCGGGGCGACAGCGCCCGCTTCCCGGAGTTCCTGCGCACCATGGGCTGGATCGGCGCGTACGACCTGTCCCTGCTCAACGTCCTGGTCTCGCACCAGATCGCGGGCGACGCGCTGCTCAGCCACGGCGGTCCGGAGCAACTGGACGCCTGGGCGGGGGAGATCGACGCGATGGAGCGGATGTACTGCTTCGCCGGTTCCGAACTCCTCGCCGGCTCGGACCTGAAGCGGGTGCGGACCACCGCGGTCTACGACCCGCACGATCGGAGCCTGGTGCTGAACACGCCCCGGCCCGCCGACAGCAAGGTGTGGACCGGCAACAGCCTGCACACCGGCGACGTGGCCATGGTGCTGGCCCGGCTGGAGGTCGGCGGGCGCGACGAGGGACACCACTGGCTGCGGGTACCGCTGCGCGAGGCCGGGGCCGTACTGCCCGGCGTGCGCATCGGCCGGGCCGAGCCGAAGGGCGGCGTCACGGCCAACCAGACCGGCGTACTGACCTTCACGGACCACCGGCTGCCGCTGTCCGCGCTGATGAACCGCTGGGCGTCGATCGACGAGGACGGCACCTACCGGTCCCCGCTGCCGCGCCACCGGCGGTTCGAGGAGTGCCTGGCCACCTTCACCCACGAGCGGCTCTTCCCGTCGGTGGGAGCGGCGTACGCGCAACTGCTCGCCTGCGCGATCACCACGCGGTTCGCGGCCGTCAAACAGACCTTCGGCAGGCCGCTGATCGGCCACGAGCACTACCGCATGCGGCTGTCGGCGGCCGTGGGGCGCTCGCTGGCCGCCCGGCACGCCATGACGGCGCTGGCCGAGGTGGCGGTGGCCCGGAGCGCCGAGGGAGCACCGGCCCGCGACCAGGTGCTGCACGCCCTGATCTCGTGCGGCAAGTCCGGCTGCACCGGCGACGCCCGGCACACGCTGGCCGAGACCCGGGAGCTGTGCGGCGGGCTCGGCTACCACGACGCCAACCAGATCGCGCCGCTGCTGCACGACTACGAGATCGCGGTCACCTTCGGCGGTGACAACACCGTCCTCGGCTACCAGGCGACCCGGTTCGCCCTGCGCCACCGCGAGGAGTTCGACCGGGTGCTGGACGAGGCGGTCGCCGGGGCCGGACGGCTGGACGCCGTCCGGGTGCTGCGGGCCGTCTGCGACGTCCTGCTCGACCGGGTGGAGCGGGACGGCGCCGGTGAGGCCAGCGCGCAGTGGAGCCGTGCCGTCCACCAGACGCTGGCGATCGGCCACTGGGCCCGGCAGGCATCGACCCCGCTGTCCGAGCGGCTGCTCGCGCAGTACGCGGCGGTCTGCGTGCTGGAACACGCGCTGGCCGCCCTGCGGGCCGGGATCCTCGACCAGGACGCCCTCCTGGGGTTCGAGGCGGCCCGGCACGAGGCGGCGGGCGCCCCCCTCGACGCCGACGCGCTGCTGCGCGAACTGGCCGTGCCCGAGGGCCTGATCAGCGCCCCGATCGCCCACCCGGACTTCGCGGAACGGCACGCCGCCGCGGCCCATGCCGGCACCGCCGCGGCCCATGCCGGCACCGCCGCGGCCCATGCCGGCACCGTCCCGAGCCCGGGTACCGGACCGAGCCCGGGTACCGGACCGGCCCCGGGCACCGTGCAGGCCCCCGGCACCGTGCAGGCCGGAGTACGCCCGTGAGCGCCGCGCGCGGCGGTCGGGCCGGGGCCGTCGTCACCGGGGTGGGCACCTGTCTGCCGGAGACCGTGGTCGACAACGACGAGGTGTCGCGGCACCTGGACACCGACCACGCCTGGATCCACAGCCGTACCGGCATCGAGCGCCGGCGCCGGGTGTCGCCCGGGACCACCACGGGGGACCTCGCCGTCACCGCCGGGGCCGCCGCGCTGAAGTCCGCCGGACGGGACGACTGCGACCTCGTCCTCCTCGCCACCACCACACCGGACCGGCGCTGCCCCGCCACCGCGCCCCGGGTGGCGTCCCGGCTCGGGCTGCGGGCCGCCGCCGCGTTCGACCTGTCCGCCGTGTGCTCCGGCTTCGTGTACGGGCTGTCCGTGGCCAGCGCGATGATCACCGCGGGCACCTGCGACCGGGCCCTGGTCATCGGCGCGGACGTCTACTCCTCGATCGTGGACCCCGACGACCGGGGCACCGCCGTCGTCTTCGGCGACGGCGCGGGCGCCGTGCTCCTGGAGCGCGGCGACACCGGCGACCCGGGCGCCGTGCTGCACACCGAGCTCGGCAGCGACGGCACCGGCGACGAGCTGATCACCATCCCGCCGGACGGCGCGTACCTCACCATGCGCGGCAGCGACGTCTACACCCGTGCCGTGACCACCATGGCGGAGTCGGCGCGTTCCACCGCCGCGCACGCGGGCTGGGACCTGGCGGACGTGGACGCCTTCGTCGGGCACCAGGCGAACCTCCGCATCCTCACCTCGGTGGCGAAGCGGCTGCGGCTGCCCCCGGAGCGGGTGGTGTCGAACATCGCGGACGTGGCCAACACCGCCGCCGCGTCCATCCCCCTCGCGCTGGCCGACGCGGCCGCGCAGGGCCGTATCGGCTCCGGGGACCGCCTGCTCCTGACCGCCTTCGGCGGCGGGCTGACCTGGGGCTCCGCCGCCGTCGTCTGGTCGGGCGCGGAACCCGTCCAGGACCAGCGGAGCTGACCGGACCGAGCGACGAACCAGGCGCACGAGAGGAAGGGACAACGTGGTGCCGAAGCTGCGGATCGCAGTCGTCGGCGGGGGCATCGGCGGACTCGCCGCCGCCCTCGCCCTGACCCGGAAGGGCCACGAGGTACGCGTCTACGAGCAGGCGCCGGAACTCAGGGAAGCGGGCGTGGGCATGCACCTGGGCCCCAACGGCAGCCGCCTTCTGGAACGCTGGGGCCTCGGCGAGCGGCTGCGCGCCCTCGGTGTACGGCCCGCGGGCATGGAGGTGCGGGACTGGTCGCACGGGGGCACCCTGGTGCGGCAGCCGATGGGCGAGGAATGGCTCGCCGAGTTCGGGGCGCCGTACTACACGATCCACCGGGCCGACCTGCACACCATGCTCGCCGAGTCGCTGCCCTCCGGCACGGTGCGGGCCGGGCACCGGCTCGAACGGTTCACCGAGACCGGGGGCGGGGTCCGGCTGGAGTTCGCCGACGGCTCCACCGCCGGCGCGGACGTCCTGATCGGCGCGGACGGGGCGCACTCCGTGGTGCGCCGCACCCTCGCCGGGCCCGACACCGCCGTCTTCTCCGGCCAGAGCGCCTTCCGCGGCGTCGTCGCCCGCGACCAGGTTCCCGGCCTGCCCGGTGACACGCTCCTGGTGTGGGCGGGACCGGACGCCCGCATGCTGGTCTACCCGGTGCGCGGCGGGCGGTTCCTCACCTTCGTCGCCGTCGTGCCCGACCCGCGGTGGCGCCTGGAGTCCTGGAGCGCCCCGGGCGACCTGGACGAACTGGCCGCCCGCTTCGACGGCTGGAACACCGACGTCAAGTCCCTGGTGGCCGCGGTGCGGGAGTCCCGGCGCTGGGCGCTGTACGACCGTGAGCCGCTGGCCCGCTGGAGCGCGGGCGCCGTCACCCTGCTCGGCGACGCGGCCCACCCGATGCTGCCCCACCACGGCCAGGGCGTCAGCCAGGCCGTCGAGGACGCGGCGGTCCTCGCACACTGCCTGGACGCCCCGACGGGCCCGGACCCCTCGGCCTCCGTATCCGCCGCTTCCGCTCCAGCCGTATCCGCCGCTTCCGCTCCCGCCGCAGCCGCCGCTTCCGTTCCCGCCGCCCGGCGGGCGATCGCGGCCGCGCTGGACGCCTACGAGGGCGTCCGCAGGCCGCACACCACCCGGGTCCAGCTCGGTTCGCGGGGCGGCGGCTCCCAGCGGCTGCGGCCCGACGAGGACGGGACCGAGTCCACGGGCACGATGTCGTCCCTCGTCGAGGACGTGTCCTGGATCCAGCGCCACGACGCCGAGGCCGGCCTCCCACCGCTGCCGCCGCCGTAGCCCGCCGCGACCCCCTGAACCCACCCCCGAGCCCACCCTGCCCGCGCGAGAGAACCAAGGAGAACCCATGTCGAACCACCTCGACCGGCGGCGCCTGATGACCACCGCCCTCGGCGGTGCCGCGGCCGTCGGCCTCGGCGCCGGCGCCGGTCTGCTGGGCGCCGCTCCGGCCGGTGCCGCCGAGCGCCCCGTCACCCCGCACCGCGGCCACGACGACTTCCCCGACGTACCCGGCATGCTCGGCGACCGCCGCGCCAACGAACTCTGGTACATGTTCGACGAGACCACGCTCTACAACGTGGGCCCGGAGCTGGAGCAGGCGTTCACCGACATCGAGACCGCGCTCGGCGACGGCTGGGAGCGGGCCATCTTCGACGCCTGGATGGCCATGGCCGCCACCAGCGACTACCCGAACAACTTCATCGAGTACGTCACCCCCATCAAGGGCCCGCTCCAGGTGCTCTCCAAGGCCCAGCTCGGCGTCTTCGACACCTACTACCGGCCCTACGGCCACGGCATCGTCGGCGCCTTCGCGGACTTCGCCCAGGGCGTGCTCAACGACCCCCGCCGCGAGCGCCCGGTGCACACCATGAACGGCAACCCGCCGCCCGGGTACCACATCTGGTTCATCTTCATGCGGTCGATGATGCTGCTGGACATCAGCAGGCACCGCTGGGAGCGGATGGCCCCGATCAACGCGATGGCGTGGGCGATCCAGACCATCGCCAAGCCCTCCCAGTTCGAGGTCAAGGAGCCGCTGCCGCGCCGGGTCGTGGCCCGGGAGGCCGCCAAGTGGCTGCCGCGCAGCGTGCACCGGCTCGACCGCGACTTCCTGTCCTACCCGCTGCCCGAAGGCATGAGCTGACGGACCCGGCGCCGCGGCGAGGACAACGGCAAGGACAGGAGGAGACATCATGCGTACCGGAATCTGGCTGGTGGGTGCCCGCGGCTCGGTGGCCACCACGACCGTCGTCGGCGCCGCCGCGCTGCGCGCCGGGCTGGTGCCGGCCACCGGCTGTGTGAGCGCGCTCGAGGCCTTCGACGGCGTGCCGCTGCCCGGCTTCGACGAGCTGGTCTTCGGCGGCCACGACGTCGTCGGCACCGGCCTGGTCAAACGGGCCGAGCAGCTCGCCGAGGCGGGCGTCGTGCCCCGCGGCCTGCCGGGTGTGCTGACCGCGGAACTCGACGCGGCCGACGCCGAGATCAGACCCGCGCCGCCGGGCACGGAGGAGGGCGGCGACGGCACCCCGGACCAGGCGTCGGCCGCCGGGGCGATCGTCGCCGACCTCACCGGCTTCCGGGAGCGCCTCGGTCTGGACCGGGTCGTCGTCGTGAACGTCTCCTCCACCCAGCCGCCGGCCGTGCCGCACCCGGCGCACGCCTCGGCGGCGGCCCTGCGCGAGGCGCTGGCGCGGGGCGAACGGCCGCTGCCCGTCAGCTCCCTGTACGCCTACGCGGCGCTGCGGGCCGGCTGCGCCTTCGTCGACTTCACCCCGTCGACGGGAGCGCGCCTGCCCGCGCTGGACGAACTCGCCCGGGAACAGGGCCTGCCCTACGCCGGCAGCGACGGCAAGACCGGCGAGACCCTGGTCAAGTCGGTGCTCGCGCCGATGTTCGCGCGCCGGGCGCTGCGGGTGCGCTCCTGGTCCGGCACCAACCTGCTGGGCGGCGGCGACGGGGCCACCCTCGCCGACCCGGAGCGGGTGGTCAGCAAGAACGCCTCCAAGGGCCTGGTGCTGGAGGCGGAGCTGGGCCACGCCGTCGAGGGCGGCGTGCACATCCACCACGTTCCCGACCTCGGGGAGTGGAAGACCGCCTGGGACCACGTGACGTTCGAGGGGTTCCTGGGGGCCCGGATGACCCTTCAGTTCACGTGGCAGGGCTGCGACTCCTCGCTGGCCGCGCCGCTCGTGCTGGACCTGGCCCGGTTCATGGCCCTCGCGCACCACGCAGGCGTCGCCGGGCCGGTGCCGGAGCTGGGCTTCTTCTTCAAGGATCCGGTGGGCTCCGCCGAGCACGACCTGGCCGCGCAGTACGCGAGCCTGGCCGGCTGGGCGCGCTCGGTGGGGGCGCCCGCGTGAGTGCGCTGCCGCGGGTGCACGACCTGGCCCGCCTGGTCCGGGCCCCGGCCGCGCTGTCGGTGCCCGGGGACGTCCTCGCCGGAGCGGCGGCGGCCCGGCGGCCGCTCGGCCCCGGACTGCTCGGCATGACGGCCTCGTCGGTCTGCCTGTACTGGGCGGGGATGGCGCTCAACGACTACGCGGACCGCGACCTCGACGCGGTGGAGCGGCCCGAACGCCCGGTGCCCTCCGGGGCGGTGAGCCCGGCCGCGGCCCGCGCGGTCGGCTGCGGGCTCACCGCGGCCGGGCTCGGCCTCGCGGCACTGTCCCGCGGCCGCCGGGGCCTGGCCACGGCGCTGCCCCTGGCCGGTGTCGTCTGGGCGTACGACCTCGTGCTCAAGCCCACCCCGGCCGGTGCGGCCGCGATGGCCGCGGCCCGCGCGCTGAACGTCCTGGGCGGCGCGGGACCGGGCGGACTGCGCCGGGCGCTGCCGGCGGCGGCCACCGTCGCCCTGCACACCGGCATGGTCACCCGGCTGAGCCGGTACGAGGTGAGCGGTGCGCCCCGCGCGGTGCCCCGGCAGTCGCTCGCCGTCGGCGGGGCGGTCGGAGCCGCCGTACTGCTGCGCGGCCGCCGCCGGCCGGCCCGGGACCGGGTCCTGGCCGCGGGCCTGACGGCCGTGTACGCGTACGGGGGTGCGGCGGCGCAGCTCGCGGCCGCGCGGAGTCCGGCCGCGCCGCAGGTGCGGCGGGCGGTGGCGGCCGGCATCCACGCGCTGATCCCGCTCCAGGCGGCGCTGACCGCGACCGCCGGACGCGGCGCCGCCGGCGCCGCGCTGGCCTGCGCCCTCCCGTGGGCCCGACGACTGGGCAGAAAGGTGTCCCCCACATGAGCGCCGGTACGAGATTCGGGTACGGCACCAACGGCTTCGGCGACCATCCGCTGGAGGACGCCCTGGCCGTCCTCGCGGATCTGGGCTACGAGGGCGTCGGACTCACCCTGGACCCGCGGCACCTCGACCCGTTCGCCGACGACCTGCCGCACCGGCTGCGGCGGCTCGCGGCGCGGCTGGACCGGCTGGGGCTGGCCGTCGTCGTCGAGACCGGCGGGCGGTACGTGCTCGACCCCTGGCGCAAGCACCAGCCGGTGCTGATGTCCGCCGAGGGCGCCGGGCGCCGGGTCGACCTGCTGCTGCGGGCCGTGCGGATCGCCGCCGACCTCGGCGCGGAGGCCGTGTCCTTCTGGAGCGGCGCCGCCCCCGCGGACACGCCCCGGCAGGTGGTCTGGGACCGGCTGCTGGCCGGCTGCGGCACCGTCGTCGAGGCCGCCGCGCGGGCCGGGGTCGTGCTGGGCTTCGAACCGGAGCCCGGCATGTTCGTGGACACCCTGGACGCCTACGACGAACTGTGCCGCAGGCTCGGCGGCCCGCACCCGCTGGGGCTGACCCTGGACATCGGGCACTGCCGCTGCCTGGAGCCGCAGCCGGTCGCCGACTGCGTACGGCGGGTCGCCGACCGGCTGGTCAACGTGCAGATCGAGGACATGCGCCGGGGCACCCACGAGCACCTGGAGTTCGGCAGCGGGGAGATCGACTTCCCGCCCGTGCTGTCCGCGCTGGCCGCCACCGGCTACCGCGGACTGGTCTCGGTGGAGCTGCCCCGGCACAGCCACGCCGCCCCCGAGGTGGCCCGCCGGTCCCTGGACTTCCTGCGCGCGGCCGACGCCGGCGCCCGCCCCGCGACCCGGGGAGCGGCCGCGTGAACCCCGGCGGCGACGGACCCCGGTCCCTGCCGGACGCCCTCGCCGGCGCCCTGGACCGCGCGCTCGCCCCGGACGCCGCCGCGTGGCTGGAGCAGGCGTGCGCGGCGGTGCGGTGCGAGCCGGGCGAGGTCGAGGGGACGTTCGCGGTCGCCGCCCGGCGGTGCGGTCGGGGCGCGCTCGACGCCGGCGCGGGTGCGGATGCGGGTACGGGGCTGGGCGCGGGGTGGAGCGTCGACGACGCCGCGCGCGTGCTGCTGCTCGCCGCGCTTCCGGTGCGCGGTGCCGCGCTGGCGGCCGTTGTCTCCCGGCTGTACCGGGTCGGGGGCGGGCCCGAACGGCGGGCCGTCCTGCGGTCGCTGTCGCTGCTGGAGGCCGCGGGCGACCTCGGGGACCTGGGGCTGCCGCTGGTCGAGGACGCGCTGCGGTGCAACGACCCGAGGCTGATCGCCGCCGCCGTCGGCCCGTACGGCGCCCTCCGGCTCGGTGCGCACGCCTTCCGGCAGGCCGTCCTCAAATGCGTGTTCGTCGGCGTCCCGCTGGACCTGGTGGCCGCGCTGGACGCACGTGCCGACGCGGAACTGGACCGGATGATGGCCGACTTCGCCGCCGAGCGGCGCGCCGCGGGACGGGCACTCCCGCCCGACGTCGCCGCCTACCTGCACACCCACCGCGTATCCACGGAGGCCACGGCGTGACGCGCATCTTCGACCCGCACATCCACATGACGTCCCGCACCACCGACGACTACGAGGCGATGGCCGCCGCCGGGGTCCGCGCGCTGGTCGAACCCGCCTTCTGGCTGGGCCAGCCGCGCACCGGCGTCAGCTCGTTCACCGACTACTTCGACGCGCTGCTCGGCTGGGAGCCCTACCGGGCCGAGCAGTTCGGCATCCGCCACCACTGCGCGCTCGCCCTGAACCCCAAGGAGGCCAACGACCCCCGGCTGGCCGGGGTGCTCGACGTCCTGCCCGACTACCTGGTCCGGGACCGGGTGGTGGCGGTCGGCGAGGTCGGCTACGACGCGATGACGCCGCAGGAGGACAAGGCGTTCACCGTGCAGCTCGAACTCGCCGTGCGGCACGCCCTGCCCGTCCTGGTGCACACCCCGCACCGCGACAAGGCCAACGGCACCCGCCGCACCCTGGACGTGGTCCGCGAGTCCGGCATCGACCCGGGCCTGGTCGTCGTCGACCACCTCAACGAGGTGACCGTGCGCGCCGTCGCGGACAGCGGCTGCTGGATGGGTTTCTCGATCTACCCCGACACCAAGATGAGCGAGGACCGCATGGTCGCGCTGCTGCGCGAGTACGGCACCGCGCGGATCCTCGTCAACTCCGCCGCCGACTGGGGCCGCAGCGACCCGCTGAAGACCCGCCGCACCGCCGACGCCATGCGCGCCGCCGGCTTCGGCGAGGACGACGTCGACCAGGTGCTGTGGCGCAATCCGGTCGCCTTCTACGGGCAGAGCGGGCGCCTCGAACTCGACGGCCCCGAGGGCGCCGAAGCCTCCGGCGTCCGCGCGGAGTTCGAGGGCAGCTCGATCCGCCGCGGGGAGAGGTGACGGGCCGTGCGCCTGCGGCACCGCGACGGCACCACCGTCCACCTGGCCTACTGCACCAACGTCCACGCGGCCGAGGACCTCGACGGCGTCCTGGCCCAGCTGGCCCGCTACGGGGAGCCGGTGCGCGAACGGCTCGGCGCCGACCGGATCGGCCTCGGACTGTGGCTGGCGGCACCGGTCGTGACGGCCCTGGCCGCGGACCGGTCCGCGCTCGACCTGCTCCGCAAGGAACTGGACCTGCGCGGCATCGAGGTCGTCACCCTCAACGCCTTCCCCTACGCGGGCTTCCACGCCCCGACCGTCAAGAAGGCCGTCTACCGGCCCGACTGGACCGAGCGGCCCCGCCTCGACCACACCCTGGCCTGCGCCCGCGTCCTGGCCGAGCTGCTGCCGCCGGACGCCGCCCGCGGCTCCGTCTCCACGCTGCCACTGGCCTGGCGCACACCCTGGACCCCGCGCCGGGACGACCTCGCCCGGCGCCACCTCGACCTGCTCTCCCAGGGGCTGGCGGCGCTCAACGCGGACACCGGGCGCACCGTGCGCGTCGGGTTCGAACCCGAGCCCGGGTGCCTGATCGAGACGACCGGCCAGGCGGTGGCACGGCTCGCCGGCGCGGACCCCGAACGGCTCGGCGTCTGCGTCGACACCTGCCACCTCGCCGTCGCCTTCGAGGAGCCGGGGCCCGCGCTGACCCGGCTGGCCGCCGCGCTGCCCGTCGTCAAGACCCAGGCGTCCTGCGCGGTGCACGCCGACCGGCCGGCCGACCCGGCCGCCCGCGCCGCGCTGGCCGCCTTCGCCGAGCGGCGGTTCCTGCACCAGACGCGGCAGGCCGCGCCGGGCGGCCCGTCGGCCGTCGACGACCTGCCCGAGGCGCTTGGGGGCGCGCTGAACGGCGACGCGGCCTGGCGGATCCACTACCACGTGCCCGTCCAGCGCGACCTGCCGCCGCCCCTGCGCAGCACCCGCCCCGAACTGGTCGCCGCGCTGACCACCCTGCTCGGCGGGCCGACCGCGCTCACCGACCACGTGGAGGTCGAGACCTACACCTGGCCGGTGCTGCCCGGCGCACCCGACGGCGGCGGCCTCGTCGACGGCATCGCCGGTGAACTCGCCTGGACCCGCTCCGCCCTGACCGCCCTCGGCCTGACGGAGGAGAGCACCCCGTGAAGCGCCTGCTCGTGCTGGACGTCGTGGGGCTCACCCCGCGCCTGCTGGCCCACATGCCCCGCCTCTCGGCGCTGCGCGACGCCGGCACCGGCGCCCGCCTGGACACCGTGCTGCCCGCCGTGACCTGCTCGGTGCAGTCCACGCTGCTGACCGGCCGGCCGCCCGCGGAGCACGGCGTCGTCGGCAACGGCTGGTACTTCCGCGACCTGGGCGAGGTACTGCTGTGGCGGCAGCACAACCGGCTCGTCGGCGGCGAGAAGGTGTGGCAGGCGGCCCGCGCGCTGCACCCCGGCTACACCGTCGCCAACGTCTGCTGGTGGTACGCCATGGGCGCCGACGTCGACTGGACGGTGACGCCCCGGCCGGTCTACTACGCCGACGGCCGCAAGGAGCCCGACTGCTACACCCACCCGGCCTCCCTGCACGACGAGCTGACCGGCCGCCTCGGGCCCTTTCCGCTCTTCCACTACTGGGGGCCCACCGCGGACCTCGCCTCCTCCCGCTGGATCGTCGACGCGGCCCGCCATCTGCACCGCGCCCACAAGCCCGACCTGAACCTCGTCTACGTGCCGCACCTCGACTACGACCTCCAGCGCTTCGGCCCGGACAGCCGCCGGGCCCGCCGGGCCGCCGCCGAACTGGACCGCACCCTGGCACCGCTGCTCGACGAGGCCCGCCGCGACGGCGTCACAGTCGTGGTGCTGAGCGAGTACGGCATCACCCCGGTCAGCAGGCCCGTCGACATCAACCGGGCGCTGCGCCGGGCCGGGCTGCTGGCCGTGCACACCCAGGACGGCATGGAGTACCTGGACCCCTGGACGTCGAGGGCCTTCGCCGTCGCCGACCACCAGGTCGCCCACGTCTACGTGCGCGACGCCGCCGACCTGCCGCGCGTCGAGGAACTGCTGCACGGCCTGGACGGCGTCGCCGAGGTGCTCGGCGAGGCCGGGAAGAAGGAACACGGCCTCGACCACGAGCGGGCCGGTGAACTCGTCGCCGTCGCCCGGCCCGAGGCCTGGTTCACCTACTACTACTGGCTGGACGACGCCCGCGCCCCGGACTTCGCCCGCACCGTCGAGATCCACCGCAAGCCCGGCTACGACCCGGCCGAGCTGGGCTTCGACCACCACGCCCCGGCGAAGGCCCGGCTCCGCGCGGCGGCGGCGCTGGCCCGCAAGAAGCTCGGGCTGCGCTACACCATGAACGTCGTCCCCCTGGACGGCTCCCGGGTCCGCGGCAGCCACGGACGCCTGCCCGGCCGCCCCGAGGACGCGCCGGTGCTGCTGGTCTCCGACCCGGACGCGCCGCTGGGGGAGTTGGTCGCCGCGACGGAGGTCAAGGAACTGCTGCTCTCCCTGGCCGGGATCTCTCCCCATGCTCACTCGATACGCGGCCGATAACGACGGCCCATAGCGTCCCGAGTACACACAAAACGACGGTGGACGGAGGCTCTGCCCATGGCTGCGAATGCCGCGGGACCGGCGTCGCGCTACGACGTGACGCTGGATCAGTCGGATGCGGAACTCGTCGAGGAGATCGCCTGGAAACTCGCCACGCAGGCGACCGGGCGGCCCGACGACGCCGAATGGGTCGAGGCGGCCAGGAACGCCTGGCACGCCTGGCCGGCGACCCTGCGCCGGGACCTCGCCGGATTCCGCCGGGACTCGGGACCGGACGGCGCGATCGTGCTGCGCGGTCTGCCCGTCGACTCCATGGGGCTGCCGCCGACCCCGCGGGTCAACGGCTCCGTGCAGCGCGAGGCCTCGCTGGGCGCCGCCGTGCTGCTGATGACCGCCTGCGGGCTCGGCGACCCCGGCGCGTTCCTGCCGGAGAAGAACGGCGCCCTCGTACAGGACGTCGTCCCCGTGCCGGGCATGGAGGAGTTCCAGGGCAACGCCGGTTCGACCCTGCTGACGTTCCACAACGAGAACGCCTTCCACGAGCACCGCCCCGACTTCGTGATGCTGCTGTGCCTGCGCGCCGACCCCACGGGCCGGGCGGGCCTGCGCACCGCGTGCGTGCGGCGGGTGCTGCCGCTGCTGTCCGACTCCACCGTGGACGCCCTGTGGGCACCGGAGTTCCGCACCGCGCCGCCGCCCTCCTTCCAGCTGAGCGGCCCCGAGGAGGCACCCGCACCGGTACTCCTCGGCGACCGTTCGGACCCCGACCTGCGGGTGGACCTGGCGGCCACCGAGCCGGTGACCGAGCGGGCCGCCGAGGCCCTGCGCGAACTCCAGGCCCACTTCGACGCCACCGCCGTCACCCACCGCCTCCTGCCCGGGGAGCTGGCGATCGTGGACAACCGCGTCACCGTGCACGGCCGCACCGAGTTCACCCCCCGCTACGACGGCACCGACCGCTGGCTCCAGCGCACCTTCGTGCTCACCGACCTGCGCCGCTCGCGCGCGATGCGGCCGGCCGACGGCTACGTGCTCGGAGCGGCCCCGCAGCCCGCCTGACCGGCCAAGCCCCCGCAGTGAGACATGAGTAGGAGTGCGATGACGAGCACGCAGACCAGGGAGCGACCGCCCGCCCGGAAGACCGGCGCGAAGAACGCGCCGGAGCCCGGACCGCCCGCCCCGCCGGTCCGCAAGGTCGGGCTGCGCTCCCTGTTCCCCTATCTCCAGGGCTACTGGCCGACGCTGGGGATCGTCGCGGTGCTCTCCCTGGTGGTCACCCTGCTGACCCTCAGCCAGCCGGTGCTGACCCGGGACGTACTGGCCGACATCGAGGCGGACAGGCCGGTGGGGCGGCTGGTGGCCCTGCTCATCGGCGTCCTCGTGGTGGTGGCCGTGCTCGGCGGGGTCCGCGACTACCTGCTCCAGCGGGCCGCCGAAGGGCTCGTGCTGACCGCCCGCCGCCGGCTGGTGGCCCGGCTGCTGCGGCTGCCCATCACCGAGTACGACCAGCGCCGCACCGGCGACATGCTCTCCCGGGTCGGCGCCGACACCACCATGCTGCGCGCGGTGGTCACCTCCGGCCTCTTCGACACCGTGACCAACGTCGTCATGGTCGGCGGCTCCGCGCTCATGATGTGCCTGATCGACCCCACCCTGTTCGCGGCCACCGCCCTCGGCCTCGGACTCGGCGTCCTCGCCGTCGTCGGGCTCTCCCGGCGGGTGCGGGGCGCCTCCCGCGACGCCCAGGACCGGATCGGCGAGATGACCTCCGCCGTCGAGCGCGCCATCTCCGCCGTGCGCACCATCCGCGCCAGCGGCGCCGAGGAACGCGAGGGCAGGGCCGTCGACGGGTACGCGCAGCAGGCCTACCACGCCGGGATGCGCATCGCCCGGCTCCAGGCGATGATCAACCCGATCACCTCGACCACCATCCAGGTGGCGTTCCTCGTCGTCCTCGGCCTCGGCGGCGCCCGGGTGGCCAGCGGCGCCATCCAGGTCGGCGACATGGTCGCCTTCGTGCTCTTCCTGTTCATGCTGTGGTTCCCGCTCGGCCGCGCGCTGACCGCCTACTCCCGGCTCCAGTCCGGGCTGGGCGCCCTCCAGCGCATCGAGGAGATGGTGGACCTGCCGCAGGAGACCGACGCCGTCGCGGGACCGCTCACGGTGCGCGAACGCACCCGGCCCGGGACCGAGCCCGCCGACGCGGAACCGCGGCCGCCCGCGATCGAGTTCGAGGGCGTCAGCTTCGGCTACGGCGACGGCGAGACGGTCCTGCGGGACGTCTCCCTCGCCGTCCCCCGCGGCACCCGCACCGCGCTCGTCGGCCCCTCCGGAGCGGGCAAGTCCACCCTCCTGTCGCTGGTGGAACGGTTCTACGACGTCACCTCCGGCACCGTCCGGGTCGGCGGCACCGACGTACGCGACCTGCCCCGCCGCGAACTGCGCGGACGCCTCGGCTACGTCGAGCAGTCGGCGCCGGTCCTCGCCGGCACCGTCCGCGACAACCTCTCCCTCGCCGCGCCCGACGCCACCGACGACGACATGCGGGAGGTGCTGCGCTCGGTCAACCTCATGGGCGTGATCGAGCGGGCGCCGCAGGGCCTGGACACCGAGGTCGGCGAGGGCGGCGTCCTGCTGTCCGGCGGCGAACGGCAGCGCCTGGCGCTGGCCCGCACCTTCCTGGCCGCGCCGCCGATCATGCTGCTCGACGAGGCGACCAGCAACCTCGACGCCCGCAACGAGGCCCTGATGCGGGAGGCCATCGGCACCGTCACCGCCGACCGGACGCTGCTCGTGGTCGCCCACCGGCTGTCCACCGTCGTGGACAGCGACCAGATCGTCGTCCTGGAGCACGGCCGGGTCGTCGCCGCGGGCCGGCACGAGGAACTCACCGGCACCAGCCCCCTCTACCGGGAGCTGGCCAGCCACCAACTGCTCATCCAGTAGACCGCCTTCCCCCCCCCACACGAAGGGGCCTCCCGGCGCACTTCACCGGGAGGCCCCTTCGTGTGCGCCGGGCCGGTCAGCCGACCGTCGCCAGGCACTGCCGGACGCGGTGCCGGGTCAGCTCCCAGGCGGCGTCGAGCCCCACCGCCCGGGCCCGCGAGGCGTCGTCGGTGAACCGCCGGTGGGCGCGGCGCTCGCGGTACAGCAGCAGCGTCAGGTTCACCAGGAACGGCATCATCCCGTCCCGGTCGTCGGCGCGGTCGGCCACCTCCACCTCGATGCGGGCCCGCGCCCCGGGGACGTCGCCGAGGAGCATCCAGAGCTGGGCCAGGTCGAGTCCGGGCAGGTACAGGGCGCTGCTCGCCCAGTCGATCAGGACCTGCCGGCCCCGGCTGCGGACCACGTTCGCCAGCACCAGGTCGCCGTGGCCGAACTCGCGGGGCTCACCGGACAGTTCGAGGAGCCGGAGCAGGTCCGCCCAGTGCGCGTCGTCGAAGACGCCCTGGGCGTGCACCCCCTCCAGCATCCCCCGGTAGTCCACCGCCCACGCGCCGGCCGCCGCGGGCCGCCAGTGCCGCAGCCGCTCCACGGCCTCCAGCACCCCGGCCAGGTCCTCCCGGGAGACCGGAGTGACCGGGAACCGGTCCGGCGCCAGCACCTCTCCCGTGAGCCGCTCCATGACCAGCACGGCCCGCTCCCGGTCGGAGGCGAACCGCCGCGGCACCGGCACCGGCGGGGGCACCGCGTCGAACAGGTCGTAGGTGTCGATCTCGCGCAGGCACTGGCGCCGCCAGTCGGGCGTGCGCACCTTGGCCAGCGCCTCGACGCCGTCCAGCTCGCCGCCCACCACCAGCGAGGTGCGGCTGCGGTAGACGACCTCCCCGGGGGCGAAGCCGGGGCACACCTCACGGGCCAGCGCGATCAGCGCGCCGTCGGCGGCCGTCGGCGCACCGGTCTGGACATCGGACTCGGTCTTCAACGGGTTCTCCTTCACCGGCGCAGGAATTCGACGAGGCTCTTGTTCACCGCGTCCGGCGACTCCAGGTAGCCGTAGTGCCCGCAGTCGGGCACCAGCTCGTACTCGGCGCCGGGGATCGCGTCGGCCACCTCCCGGCCCAGGTGGGGCGGGGCGATCAGGTCGTCCTGGAAGGCGACGACGCGGGTGGCGGCCCGGATGCCGCGGTAGGCCTCCCGCCGGTCGCCGTCCACCCGCACCCCGAGCTGGGCCCGGTAGCCCGCACCGGAGCGCCGGGTCAGTTCCAGCACGTCCAGCCAGTCGCGGGCCTGCACGTCGTTGTCGAGGGTGCGCGGCGACAGGTTCTGCATGGCCTGCACGACCGCCTCGTAGGCGGCGGGCAGCCGGATCCCCTGGTCGTACAGCTCCATCTCCGCGCGGCACAGCGCCTCGCGCAGCGCGTCCGGGCGGGCCCGGGTCGCCATCAGGACCAGCCGGTCCACGAGGTCGGGCCGGGACAGGGCCAGCTCCTGGGCGATGTGCGCGCCCATCGAGATGCCGGCCACCCGGCAGGGCCCCAGCCGCAGTTCCTCGACGAGGGCCGCCGTGTCGGCGACCAGGTCGTCGATGCCGAAGCCCCCGGGGCACTCCTCGCTCGGCGCGATGCCCCGGTTGTCGAAGCTGATCACCCGGAACCCGGCGGCGACCAGCGCGGGCACCTGGTGCAGGTGCCAGGCCCGGCCGCTGCCGCCCGAGCCCATGACGAGCAGCACGGCGGGCGCGTTCTGCGCACCCGCCGGGGGCGCGTCGTCGTAGTAGTTGATCCTGATGCCGTTGACGGTGAGGACGGGCATGGCTCAGGCGACCTCGGTCGAATCGAGCGACTGGGGCGTCGGGGCGGGCTCGGGCGAGGGGTTCATGGCGGTGACTCCTTCGGTCTCGGGGACTGCTGCGGAAGCCGCGTGGCCCGTCGCCGGGTCCAGGCGGCCGGCCAGCGCGCGGCCGATGACGGCGAGGGCGGCGTCGGACTGCACGAGGCCGAGGTGGTCGGCGTCGACACCGACCCGTTCGATCCGGCCCCGCACGTGCGGGCGCCACGACTCGGCGCCGCGGCGGGCCAGCTTGTCGCCGTCCGCCCGCTCGGCCGCCAGCACCAGCACGTCGCCGTCGTAGGTGCCGGGGGTGTGGCCGCGCATCAGGGCCGCGTTGTTCATGAACACCTCCAGGACCGCGGCCAGTTCGGCCTCGTCCAGGCGGCCCATCGGGTCCCCGGCGGCGTTCAGGAACGCGCGGTAGCGGGCCGTGGGGAAGCGGCCGCCGGTGAGCTCCTCCTCGGCGACGTCGAACCCGGCGTCGCGCAGGTTGTGCGCGAACACCTCGGCCAGCGGGGCCTCCGGGCCCGCGCCCGCCCGGCGCGGATAGGCGTCCAGGAAGGCCAGCAGCTCCACCTCCTGCCCGCGGGCGCGCAGTTCGCGGGCCATGGCGAAGGCCACGTTGCCGCCGAGCGACCAGCCCAGCAGCCGGTACGGGCCCTCGGGCTGCGTCTGCCGGACCAGATCCGCGTACTCGGCGGCCATCTCCTGAAGCGTCGCGGGCAGCGGCCCGTCGCCGTCGAGTCCGGCGGCCTGGAGGCCGTACACCGGGATACCGGGCGGCAGGTGGCGCACCAGGCCGGAGTAGCACCAGCTCATGCCGGAACCGGGGTGGACGCAGAACACCGGCCGGGCGGTACCGGCGGCACGCAGCGGGAGCAGCCGCTCCATCGGCTCCCGGCCGCCGCGCGCCGCGAGCCGCACCGCCAGGTCGGCGACCGTGGGAGCGGCGAACAGGTCGCGCACGCCCAGCTCCTCGCCCAGCTCGGCACGGACCCGCTCCACGAGCCGGATCGCCAGCAGCGAGTGGCCGCCCAGGTCGAAGAAGCCGTCGTCGAGACCGACCAGCTCCAGACCGAGGACCTCGGCGAAGAGCCGGCACAGGGCCTCCTCGCGCGGGGTGCGCGGCGAACGGCCCTCGACGGTGCGGTACTCCGGGGCGGGCAGCGCACGGTGGTCCAGCTTGCCGTTGGTGGTGAGCGGCAGCGCGTCGAGGACCACGAGGGCGGCGGGCACCATGTACTCGGGCAGCGAGCCGCGCAGCGCCTGCCGCAGCGCGCCGGGGTCCACACTCGCCCCGGCGTCCGGCACGACGTAGCCGACCAGGCGGCGGTCGCCGGGCGTGTCCTCGCGGACCAGCACGGCCGCCTGCGCCACGCCGGGCAGGCCAGCCGTCACCGCCTCGATCTCGGCCGGCTCTACGCGCATGCCGCGCAGCTTGACCTGGGTGTCGGTGCGGCCCAGGTACTCCAGGTCGCCGTCCGCGCGGTGGCGTACCAGGTCGCCGGTGCGGTACATCACGCCGCCCGCCGGCCCGAACGGGCACGCCACGAAGCGGCCCGCGGTCAGCGACGGGCGGCCCAGGTAGCCGCGGGCGAGTCCGGGCCCGCGCACGTACAGCTCCCCGGGCACGCCCGGCGGCACCGGCTGGAGCGCGTCGTCCAGGACGTACCCGGCGGTGTCGGCGATCGGCCTACCGATCGGCGGGACGGCCGCGCCCGCCAGCGGGGCGCTCATGGTGGCGCAGACCGTGGTCTCCGTCGGCCCGTAGGAATTGCGCATCAGGCGTCCCGCGGACCAGCGGGCGACCAGTTCGGGCGGGCAGGTCTCGGCGGCGACGACCAGGGTCGTGCCGGCGGGCAGCGCGCCCTCGGGGATCAGCTGGAGCACCGCGGGGGTGATCGCCGCGTGGGTGACCCGGTGGCGGACCGCCAGCGCGGCCAGGGCGGGCCCCGGCACGGTGCCGGGCTCCACGACGACGAGGGCCGCACCGGTCAGCAGCCCCATCGCCAGCTCCCAGAACCCGCCGTCGAAGGCGGGGGAGAGGTGGTGCAGGACGCGGCTGCCGGGTACGACGTCCAGCTGCGAGGTGAAGATGTCCAGCAGGGCGGGCAGGCCCGAGTGCGTCACGGTGACGCCCTTGGGGCGGCCGGTGGTGCCGGAGGTGTAGATGACGTACGCGGGATGCCCCGGCAGCAGCGGCGCGAGCCGGTCGGCGTCGGTGAGGTCGGCGGCGTCCTCGCCACCGCCGGCCGCGGACTCCTCGTCAAGGAGCAGCCTGGGCACGTCCGTGTCCGGGAGGCCGGCGGCCACCGCGGCCGTGGTCAGCAGCGCGACCGGTGCCGCGTCGTCGAGGGTGCCCGCGATCCGCTCCGCCGGGTGGGCCGGGTCCAGCGGCAGGTAGGCGGCGCCCGCCTTGGCCACCGCGAGGACGGCGACGGGCAGTTCGGCCGAGCGGGGCAGCGCCAGCGCCACCAGCCGCTCGGGGCCCGCGCCCCGCGCCACCAGCAGCCGGGCCAGCCGGTTGGCGCGCGCGTTCAGCTCCGCGTAGCTCAGCGACGTGTCGCCGGCGACCACCGCCTCGGCGCCGGGGCGCTCCCGCACGTGCCGCTCGAACAGCTCGGGCAGGGTGGCCGGGGCGAGCCCCTTCGCCGTCGCGTTCCACTCCTCGACGACCCGGTGCCGCTCCCGCGGTCCGAGCACGTCGATGCGGCTCAGCGGCCGGTCGGGGTGGGCGGCCGCGTCGGCGAGCACCCGCACCAGCCGGTCCACCAGACCCTGCGCGGTGCCGCGGTCGAAGAGGTCGGTGCGGAAGTCGAGGACGCCCGCCACCCCGTCGGGGGTGTGGTCGGCCGCCCGGCGCTCCGTCACCGAGAACCCGAGGTCGACCTTGGCCGCCGTCGCCGCCGCACCGCCCGTGCCGCTCACCCTCAGCCCGCCCGGCAGCGCCGGCGCGCCCTCCCCGTCCGCCCGCCGCGGTGCGGTGCTGCGCAGCGACAGCACCACCTGGAAGAGGGGGTGGTGGGTGAGGGAGCGGGTGGGGTTGAGGGCTTCTACGAGGCGTTCGAAGGGGAGGTCCTGGTGGGTGTAGGCGGTGAGGTCGGTGTCGCGGACTCGGGTGAGGAGGTCGCGGAAGGTGGGGTTGCCGCTGGTGTCGGTGCGCAGGACGAGGGTGTTGACGAAGAAGCCGACGAGGTGGTCGGTGGCGTCGTCGGTGCGTCCGGCGACGGGGGTGCCGATCGGGATGTCCTCACCGGCGCCGTGCCGGGTGAGCAGCGTCGCGAGGGCGGCCTGGAGCACCATGTAGAGGGTCGTGTCGGTGGCCCGGGCGAGTTCGGTCAGACGGGTGTGCAGGTCGGCGGGGAGGGCGAACTCGACGCGGTCGCCGGTGTGGTCGGCGGTGGCGGGCCGGGGCCGGTCGGTGGGGAGGTCGAGCTGTTCGGGCAGGCCGGCGAGCTGCTGTTTCCAGTAGGCGAGCTGGCGGCCGGCGAGGGTGTCGGGGTCGGTGTCGTCGCCGAGGATCTCCTGCTGCCACAGGGCGTAGTCGGCGTACTGGACGGGGAGGGGCTGCCACGCGGGTGCGTCGCCGGCGCAGCGGGCGGTGTAGGCGGCGGTGAGGTCCTGGGCCAGTGGGCCGCGGGACCAGGCGTCGCTGGCGATGTGGTGCACGAGCAGCAGCAGGACGTGCTCCCGCTCCGACAGCCGCAGCAGCCGCGCCCGTACCGGGATCTCCGCGCCCAGATCGAAGGCGTGCCGGGCCGCCCGTGCGAGGTCGGCCTCGTAGTCGGCCTCCGTGGACTCGGCCGTCTCGAAGACCGGCCGGACCCCGTCGGCGGGGTGCACCACCTGCCGGGCCCCCCGCTCGTCCTCGGTGAACGTCGTCCGCAGGCTCTCGTGCCGCCCGACCACGTCCAGCAGCGCCGCGCGCAGCGCGTCCGGGCGCAGCGGTCCGCTCAGCCGGAGCACCGTCGGGATGTTGTAGGTGGGGCTCGGCCCTTCGAGCAGGTGGAGGAACCACAGGCGCTGCTGGGCGTAGGAGAGCGGGAGGCGCTCGGGACGGGGCCGTGCGGTGAGCGCGGCCCGCGCCCGGCCCGCCCCGGCGAGCACCACGGCGAGCGCGGCCGGGGTCGGCGCCTCGAAGAACTGCCGGATGGACAGCTCGGCCCCCAGCGTGGTGCGGACCCGGCTGACGAGCCGGGTGGCGAGCAGGGAGTGACCGCCGAGGTCGAAGAAGTCGTCGTCGACGGTGACGCCCGGCAGCGACAGGACCTCCGCGTACAGGTCGCAGAGGATCTCCTCGGCGGGGGTGCGCGGTGCCCGGCCCGCGGTCCGGCCGGTGTACGTCGGGGCGGGCAGCGCCGCCCGGTCCAGCTTGCCGTTCGGGCTGAGCGGCAGGGCGTCCAGGGCGACGAAGGCCGAGGGCATCATGAAGTCCGGCAGGGACAGGGCCAGCCGGGCACGGGCGGCGGCCTCGTCCCAGTGGCCGGGGTCCGGGACGACGTAGGCCACCAGCCGCTGGTCGCCCGGCCGGTCCTCGCGCAGGACGACCGCGGCCTGGCGCACACCCGGCCCGCCCGCGACGGCGGCCTCGATCTCGCCCAGCTCGATGCGGTACCCGCGCAGCTTGACCTGCCGGTCCGCGCGCCCGGCGAAGACCAGCTCCCCCGCTTCGTTCCAGTGCGCGACGTCGCCCGTGCGGTACATGCGGCTGCCCGGCGCGCCGAACGGGTCGGCCGTGAACCGCTCGGCGGTCAGCCCGCCGCGGCCCAGGTAGCCGCGCGCCAGCTGCACGCCCGCCAGGTACACCTCGCCGTCCA
This sequence comes from Streptomyces violaceoruber, assembly GCF_033406955.1. NCBI lineage: Bacteria > Bacillati > Actinomycetota > Actinomycetes > Kitasatosporales > Streptomycetaceae > Streptomyces > Streptomyces violaceoruber. The sequence continues at coordinate 4,879,154 of NZ_CP137734.1, forward strand.
GACCCGGTGCGACCGGGCGCAGCGCGGAGTCGAGGACGTACACCCGCACCCCCTCGTGCGGGGTGCCGATCGGCACCGGGCCCGGCTCCACCGTGCGGTCCGGGGCGATCCAGTGCTCCAGGCAGTGACCGGTGGCCTCGGTGGGCCCGTAGACGTTCACCACCGTCACGTCCCCCGCGGCCTCGCGCCAGGGTGCCAGGATCTCCCCGCGCAGCTCCTCGCCGCCCAGGGTCAGGGTGCCCGAGGGCGCGACCTCCGGCGGCATGGTGGCCAGCAGCGCCAGGTGCGACGGGGTGCCCTTCATGAAGGTGGCACGGTGGAAGCCGGGTTCGGACCCGGCCGTCTCGGCGAGGGCGCGCAGATCCGTCAGCCGGACGCAGCCGCCGCTGATCAGCGGGGCGTGCAGCGAGCCGACGCTCTGGTCGAAGGACGCGGACGCCTGCATCACGGACAGCCCCGAGATGTCCGGCGCCTGGGAGGACCGGCAGTGCCGCACGAACGCCGACAGGGCCCGGTGCTCGACGACGACGCCCTTGGGGCGGCCCGTCGTGCCCGAGGTGTAGATGACGTACGCCGGATGGCCCGGCAGCAGCGGCGCCGCGCGGTCGGCGTCGGTGAGAGCCGTCCCGGAGTGCCTGCCCAGCGACGTTCCGGTGTTGGGGTCGTCCATGACGAACGTCAGCGGCCCGCAGCACTCCTCGCCGATCCGGTCGTCCACGTCGGAGGTGGTGAGGACGAGCGCGGGGTCCGCGTCCTGGATCATGTGGCGGATGCGGTCCGGCGGGTACTCCGGGTCGACCGGCACATAGGCGCCGCCCGCCTTGAGCACCGCCAGCATGCCGACCACCAGTTCCGTGCGGCGCCCCACCGCGACCGCCACGTGCCGTTCCGGGCCGACGCCCAGCTCGACCAGGCGACGGGCCAGCCGGTTGGCGGCGGCGTCGAGTTCGGCGTAGGTCAGCCGCCCGTCGGGGGCGATCAGCGCCGTCTTGCCGGGGGTGCGCGCCACCTGCTCCTCGAACAGGTCGGTGAACCGCTCTGCGGGCCGCACGTCGTCCGAGCCGCTCCACTTCTCCAGGACGGTGCCCCGCACCTCCGGGTCGAGCAGCGCGACCGCGCCGACCCGGGTGTCCGGGGCGTCCAGGACGGTGCGCAGCGCCCGGCGGAACGCGGCGATCACCGCCTCGACCCGCGCCGGGTCGAAGACCTGCGGCAGATAGCCCAGCGAGAACCGCAGGGTCTCGCGGGGCAGGGCCAGCAGACCCAGCGGGTAGTGCATCTGGTCCTTCGAACGGACCCCGAGGACGGTCGGGAGGTCCGCGTCCGGCGCGGCCCCCGGGGGGCGGCCGCGGCTGGAGTTGAGCGGATAGTTCTCGAACACCATGGCCGTGTCGAAGAGTTCGCCGGAACCCGCCCAGCGCTGGATCTCCGCGAGGCCCACCCACTGGTGGTCGATGAGCCGCGCCTGCTCGCCCTGCAGCCGGCGCAGGAACCCGGTCAGCGTCTCGGCGGGCCGCAGCCGCACCCGCAGCGGCAGGGTGTTCATGAACAGGCCGACCATGGTGTCGATACCGGGCAGCTCCGGCGGGCGGCCGCTGACGGTCACGCCGAACACCACGTCGTCCCGGCCCGTCAGATGGGACAGGACCAGTCCCCAGCAGCCCTGGATCACCGTGTTCACCGTCAGCCCGTTGGACCGGGCGAACCGGGTCAGCGCGGCGCTCGCCGCCTCGTCCTCGGAGAAGTCGATCCGCTCGGGCGCCGCGGTGAGCGCGCCCCGGCCGGGGGCGACGATGCTCGGCGCGTCGAGCCCGGCGAACGCCTCCGTCCAGGCCTGCCGGGCGGCGTCCCGGTCCCGGCCGCCGAGCCAGCCCAGGTAGTCGCGGTAGGGGCGCACCCGGGGCAGGGCCGTACCGTCGCCGTGGACGGTGTACAGGGTCATCAGCTCGCGCAGCAGGATCGGCATGGACCAGCCGTCCGCCAGGATGTGGTGGAGCGTCAGCAGCAGCCGGTGACGGGCCGGGCCGAGCCGGACCAGGGTGAAGCGGATCAGCGGCGGCCGGGACAGGTCGAAGCGCGTCCAGCGGTCCCGCTCGGCGACCCGCTCCGCCGCCGCCTCCCGCTCCGGTTCGGCGACGCCCGACAGGTCCTCCTCGCCCCAGGGCAGGACGACCCGGCGGGGGATGAGCTGCACCGGGCGCTTGAGCCCCTCGTGCCGGAAGGCGGCCCGCAGGTTGGCGTGCCGCTCCAGCAGCGCCTGCCCGGCCCGGCGCAGCCGCTCCGGGTCCGTGCCGCCCTCCAGGTCGATGAAGACCTGGACGTTGTAGGCGTCCAGTTCCTCCTCGTCGAAGAGGTTGTGGAACAGCATCCCCTCCTGGAGCGGGGACAGCGGCAGGATGTCTTCCAAGCCGGACTTGGCCATCAGAGGGAACCCCATTCGCTCTCGAGTCGGGAGATGTCGTCCTCGCTGAGCGAGGTGAGGGAGACGTCCGAGGGGGTCAGACCGCTCGCCTCGGGCCGGCCGGCGTGCTCGACCAGCGCCTTCAGGGCCCGGAACCAGCCCTCGCCCAGGCGCCGCACCTCGGTCTCGGACAGCACGGCGTCCGCGTACGTCCACACGCTGTGCAGCGTGGGCCCCGCGTCGGTGTCGTGGGCGCCCGCGACCAGTTCCACCGGGTGCGCCAGCGGGGTGTCGGGGTGCTGCCCCGCCACGCCCCGCCCGAGCACGCTCCACGGCTCGGGCCCGGCGCCGCCGCCCGGTGCGCCGCCGCCCCGGCCGCCGGTGTGGCGGCCCAGGTAGTTGAAGCCGTACGCCGGTGTCGGCAGGGCGGCGAAACGGTCCCGGGTGCGCGGGTTGAGGTGACGGAGCAGGCCGTGGCCCACACCGTCGCGCGGGACGGCGCGCAGTTGCTCCTTGACCCGCTTCAGGGCCCGCCCGGCCGCTGCCCCGCCGTCCCACACCTCGGCCCAGTCCGGGTCGTCGACCTCGGGGTGCAGCGGCACCGGGTGCATCGAGGTGAACCAGCCGGTGGTGCGGGTGAGGTCGGCGCCCGGCACCAGGTGCTCGTGGCGGCCGTGGCTCTCCAGGTCCACCGTGACGGGCGCCGTGCCCCGGGCGCCCCGGTCGCGCCGCCAGTCGGCGACGGCCAGCCCGAACGCGGTGAGCAGCAGGTCGTTGATCTCCGCCCGGAACACCCCGGGCACCCAGGTGAGCAGGGCGTCGGTGGTGTCCGGGTCGAGGTCGAGGACGACCTGTCCCGAGCGGGCGTGGGTGTCGCGCGCCGGATCCAGTACCGGGTCCGCCGGCTCGGCGGCCGGGCGGGCCGCGTCCAGCCAGTGGTCCGTCTCGGCCTCGGTGACGGGGGAGCCGGCCAGGTCCCGCAGCGCCGACGCCCACCGGCGCCAGCCGGTGCCCGCCGGGCTGAGCGGGCGGCCCTCGTAGGCGGCGGCCAGGTCCGGCACGAGCAGCCGCCAGCTGACCGCGTCCACGGCCAGGTGGTGGGCGACCAGGACCAGCAGCCCCGGCCGGTCCGGCCCCCGGTCGACGTGGCAGGCCCGCAGCATCCGCCCGTCGGCCGGGGACAGCCGGTCGCGCTCGGCGGCGCCCGCCTCGGCCACCAGAGCGTGCAGCCCGGCGTCGTCGACGTCCCCGGCCGCGCGGCGCGTGAGGAGACCGGCGGCGTCCGTGCCGCCGGGCTCGGGCTCGGGCACGGTCATCGACCAGTCCGCGGCGACCCGCAGCCGCAGCGAGTCGTGCCGGTCCAGGAGCGCCCTGAGGGCGGCCACCAGCCGCTCCGCGTCCAGGTCCGCGGGCACCGACACCACCACCGACTGGTTGAACGGGGCGACCGGCCCGCCCAGCGCGGCGAACCACCCCATGATCGGCGTCGCGGGCACCGGCCCGCTCGCCGCTGCCTCCTCTTCCGCCGCTCCCGGTACGGCGCCCGCCGGCACCCCCGCCGCGCCGTCGGCGGCCTGCGCCTCGGCGAGTTCGAGTGCCTCGGCGACGCGGGCGACGCTCTGGTGCTCGAAGATGTCCCGCACGGAGAGCGTGAGGCCCTTCGCGCGGGCCCGGCTGACCAGCTGGATGGACAGGATGCTGTCGCCGCCCAGGTCGAAGAAGCCGTCGTCGACACCGACCGACTCCAGGCCCAGCGCCTCGGCGAACAGCGCGCACAGCAGCTCCTCGCGCGCCGTGACCGGGGCCCGGCCCGTGCCGGCGGCCGCGTAGTCCGGTGCGGGCAGCCGCCCCCGGTCCAGTTTGCCGTTGCCGGTCAGCGGCAGCTCCGGCAGGCGTACGAACGCCGACGGCACCATGTAGTCGGGCAGCGTCTCGCGCAGCCGCTCCCGCAGCTCCTCGTCCGAGGGCACCGGCACCGGTCCGGCCCCGGTCACCAGGTACGCCACCAGCCGCCGGTCGCCCGGCCGGTCCTCGCGCACCACGGCCACCGCCTCCGGCACCCCCGGCTGCCGCGACAGGGCCGACTCGACCTCGCCCAGCTCCACCCGGAAGCCGCGGATCTTCACCTGGTCGTCGACCCGGCTGATGAACTCCAGGTCGCCCCGCCGGTTCCAGCGCACGATGTCGCCGGTGCGGTACATCCGCTCGCCCGGCCCCTCGAAGGGGTTGGCGACGAACCGGGATGCGCTCTGCCCGGGCCGGTTCAGATAGCCGCGCGCCAGCTGCACCCCGGACACGTACAACTCGCCCGGCACCCCGGCCGGTACGGGCTGCAAGTACGGGTCGAGGACCAGCATGCGCGTGTTGGGGAACGGGCGGCCGATGGTCAGCACACCGTCCGCGAGGTCGTCCGGCGCCTCGACCCGCCAGGTCGTGCAGCCCACGATCGTCTCGGTCGGACCGTACTCGTTGAGGACCCGCGCCCCCGGATGCGCCGCGAGCAGCGTCCGCACCGCGCGGCCGGTCAGCGACTCGCCGCCCAGGACCAGCTCGCCGTCCGGCACGCACACCCCGGGCAGCCCGGTGATCAGCGGCAGATGGCTCGGCGTCGCCTTCAGGAACGTCGTCTGCGGCAGGTCGGGCACCTCGCCGTCCAGCGCCCGCTCGTGCAGCTCCTCCAGGTCCGCGAGGTGCACGCAGCCGCCGTTCAGCAGCGGCGCGAACAGACCCGTCACCGTCAGGTCGAAGGAGAGCGGCGAGTGCAGCAGCGCGTTGCCCGCCACGCCCGGGTACAGCTCCGCCGACACCGCCAGGTAGTTCAGCACCGGCTGGTGCTCCACGAGCACCCCCTTGGGGCGGCCCGTGGAGCCCGACGTGTAGATGATGTACGCCGCGTTCCACGGCGACAGCGGCTGCGTGCGGTCCTCGTCCGTCAGGTCGTGCGCGGGCTGCACCGCCAGCCGGGCGGTGACGTCCGGGTCGTCGAGCAGCAGCCGGGGCAGCTCCGCCGGGAACACCCCGGCCGGGACCGCCGACGTCGTCAGCGCGCACACCGGCGCCGCGTCCTCGGCCATGGTGGCGATCCGCTCGCGCGGACTGCCCGGGTCGACCGGCAGGTACGCGGCCCCCGTCTTCAGCACCGCGAGCACCGCCACGCCCATCTCCACCGACGGCGGCAACGAGATCGCCACCACCTGCTCCGGGCCCGCCCCGGACTCCGCGAGGAGATGGGCGAGCCGGTTGGCACGCGAGTTCAGCTCGGCGTACGTCAGCGTCGTCCCGGCGGCCGAGAACGCCGGGCGGCGCGGAGTCCTGGCGACCTGCTCCTCGAACAGCCGGGGCAGGGTCCCCTCGCGCTGCGGGCGCGCGGTGTCGTTCCACTCCCGCAGCACCTGGCGCCGCTCGGCCGGGTCCAGCAGGCCGATCCCGCCGATCGGCCGGTCCGGGTCGGCGGTGACCGAGCCCAGCACCCCGAGCAGCCGCGAGATCACCGACTCCGCGGTCTCCCGGTCGAACAGCTCCGTGCGGTACTCCAGCGAACCGCGCATGCCCGCGGGACCGCCCGACGGGTCGTGCCGCTCGCCGAAGGTCAGCGCCAGGTCGAACTTGGCCACCCCAGTACCGGCCGTCATCCGGGTCGCGTTCAGGAGCGCTCCGGCCTGCCCGGACACGTCCGGGGTGTCCGGGGATGCGGGCGCGGTGCGGTCGCCCGCACCGGCCGTGTTGTTGAAGGTGATCATCACCTGGTACAGCGGGTGGTGGGCCAGACTGCGCGCCGGGTTCAGCGCCTCCACCAGCCGCTCGAACGGCACGTCCTGGTGCGCGTACGCGGCCAGGTCGCGCTCGCGCACCCGGCCCAGCAGCTCGCGGAAGGTCGGGTTGCCGCCGGTGTCGGTGCGCAGCACCAGCGTGTTCACGAAGAAGCCGACGAGATCCTCGGTGGCGGCGTCGTTGCGCCCCGCGACCGCCGTGCCGACGGGAATGTCCTCGCCCGCCCCCAGCCGCGTCAGCAGCGTGGCGAACGCCGCCTGGACCACCATGAACAGGCTGGAGTGCGTGGATCGCGCCAGCTCCGTCAGCCGCGCGTGCAGCGCCGTCGGCACCGTGAACGCGATGCGGTCGCCGGTGTATCCGGCGGTCGCCGGGCGGGGCCGGTCGGTGGGCAGCTCCAACTGCTCCGGCAGCCCCGCCAGGGCGTCCTTCCAGTAGGCCAGCTGCCGCGCCGCCACGCTGTCGGGGTCGGACTCGTCGCCGAGGACCTCCCGCTGCCACAGCGCGTAGTCGGCGTACTGCACCGGCAGCGGCTCCCAGTCCGGTGCCGCGCCCGCGCAGCGCGCCGCGTACGCGGCCGTGAGATCGCGGGCCAGCGGGGCCATCGACCAGCCGTCGCCCGCGATGTGGTGGATGAGCAGCAGCAGGACGTGCTCGGTGTCCGAGACGCGGAACAGCCGGGCCAGGAACGGGATGTCGGCCGTCAGGTCGAAGGCGTGCCGGGCCGCCTCGCCGACCCGCTCCGCCACCTCCCCGGCGGTCACGTCGACCACGTCCAGGCGGCCGGCGGCCCGGTCGGCGGGCAGCACGACCTGCCACGACCCCCCGTCGTCCGCCGCGAACACGGTCCGCAGGCTCTCGTGCCGGACCAGCACGTCACCGATCGCCCGCTCCAGCGCCGCCCGGTCCACCGGACCGGACAGCCGGAGCGCCGTCGGCATGTTGTACGTCGCCGACGGGCCCTCGAACTGGTGCAGGAACCACAGGCGCTGCTGCGCCGGCGACAACGGGACCCGCTCCGGACGCGGCCGGGCCGTCAGCGGCGCCCGCGCGCCCGCCGCCCGGTCCAGGGCGCCGGAGAGCCCGGCGATCGTCGGCGTCTCGAAGAACTGGCGCACGGACAGTTCGACGCCCAGCGCCGTCCTGATGCGGCTGACCAGCCGGGTGGCGAGCAGCGAGTGCCCGCCCAGGTCGAAGAAGCCGTCGTCGATGCCGATCCGGGCGACGCCCAGCACCTCGGCGAACAGCGCGCACAGGATCTCCTCGCGCGGATCCCGCGGCCCCCGGCCCACCGGCTCGCCGTCGTACTCCGGAGCGGGCAGCGCCTTGCGGTCCAGCTTCCTGTTCGGCGTCAGCGGCAGCGCGTCGAGCACCACGAACGCCGTCGGCACCATGAACTCCGGCAGCCGTCCGCGCAGCCGCTCCCGCAGCTCCCGCGCGCTCGGCACCGGACCTGTTGGACCCGCCTGCCCCTCCGGCCCCTCCGGACCCTCCGGACCCTCCGGACCCTTCGGTACGACGTACCCGACCAGCCGCCGGTCGCCCGGCCGGTCCTCGCGCACCGTCACCGCGGACTCGGCCACCGCCGGATGCCGGGACAGCTCCGCCTCGATCTCCCCGAGCTCGATACGGAAACCCCGCAGCTTGACCTGCTGGTCCACCCGGCTCAGATAGCGCAGCGCACCGTCCCGGCGCCGGCACACCAGGTCGCCCGTGCGGTACATCCGGGTACCGGCCGGGCCGTACGGGTCGGCGGTGAACCGCTCCGACGTCAGCGCGGGACGCAGGTGATAACCCTGCGCCAACTGCTCCCCGGCCAGATACAACTCGCCCGGCACACCGACCGGTACCGGCCGCAGCGCCGAGTCCAGCACGTAGGCCGAGGTGTTGGCGAGCGGCCGGCCGATGACCGGCCCGGACTCGGCGACATCGGCCGCCGTCGCCCAGATCGTCGCCTCCGTCGGCCCGTACAGGTTCGTCACGGAGCGGGCGCGGTCCGTCAGCGCCCGCGCCAGCTCGGACGGCAACGCCTCCCCGCCCACCAGCACCCGCACCCCGGCCAGCTCGTCCCCGGCCACGGCCGCGACCCCCTGCCACAGGCTCGGCGTCGCCTGGACCATGGTGATCCCCGACGCCGACACCCGGTGCAGCAGCGCGTGCGGGTCGCGCGCGGTCTCCTCGTCCGCGAGCACCAGCACCGCGCCGTGCAGCAGCGGGAGGAAGATCTCCAGGCCCGCGATGTCGAAGCCCACCGTGGTCACGGCGAGCAGCCGGTCACCGGGCCCCGGCGTGAACCGCCGGCCCATGTCGGCCAGGAAGTTGTCCAGCGCCCCGCGCGGCACCACCACGCCCTTGGGCCGCCCCGTGGAACCCGAGGTGTAGATCGTGTACGCCGGATGCGCCCCGTGGACCGGGCCCCGCAACTCGTCCGCCCCGAGGTCCGCGTCCCCGTACCCCGACAGCCCGGCCTCCGCCACCGGTTCGGTCACCGTGAGCGCGGGCCCCGCGTCGGCCAGCATGTACTCCACCCGGTCGGCCGGGTAGTGCGGGTCGATCGGCAGGTAGGCGGCCCCGGACTTGAGGACCGCCAGCAGCGTCACGACCAGCTCCGCCGAGCGGGGCAGCGCCACGGCCACGAACCGGCCCGGCGCCGCGCCCCGCGCGACGAGATGCCGGGCCAGCCGGTTGGCGCGCGCGTTCAGCTCCGCGTAGGACAGCCGCACCTCGCCGAACTCCAGGGCCGTCGCCCCCGGCGACCGCCGCGCCTGCCGCTCGAAGAGCCCGGTCACCGACGCGGCCGGCGGCTCGGCCGCGGTGTCGTTCCACTCCTGAAGGACCAGCCGCCGTTCGGCCGCGTCCATGATTTCCAACTGCCCCACGGACCGCCCCGGGTGCGCCACCGCCGCCGCGAGCAACCGCACCAGCCGGTCGGCGAGGTCCCGCACCGTGGCACGGTCGAAGAGCGCCGTGCTGTACGTGACGCCGCCGCTCATGCCCGCGCAGGAATGGTCGGCACCGAAGTGCTCGGCCAGCGCGAACGACAGGTCGAAGCGCGCCGACACCGACTCCGACGCCACCACCTCCGCAGCCAGCCCGGCGAACCGGTCCGTCTTCGTGCCCTGCGTGTTGTGCAGGGTGAGCATCGTCTGGAAGAGGGGGTGGTGGGTGAGGGAGCGGGTGGGGTTGAGGGCTTCTACGAGGCGTTCGAAGGGGAGGTCCTGGTGGGTGTAGGCGGTGAGGTCGGTGTCGCGGACTCGGGTGAGGAGGTCGCGGAAGGTGGGGTTGCCGCTGGTGTCGGTGCGCAGGACGAGGGTGTTGACGAAGAAGCCGATGAGGTGGTCGGTGGCGTCGTCGGTGCGTCCGGCGACGGGGGTGCCGATCGGGATGTCCTCGCCCGCGCCGTGCCGCGTCAGCAACGCCGCCAACGCCGCCTGGATCACCATGAACGCCGTGGTGTTGGTCTCCCGGGCGAGTTCGGTCAGACGGGTGTGCAGGTCGGCGGGGACGGTGAAGGTGACGCGGTCGCCGGTGTGGTCGGCGGTGGCGGGCCGGGGCCGGTCGGTGGGGAGGTCGAGCCGTTCGGGCAGGCCGGCGAGCTGCTGTTTCCAGTAGGCGAGCTGGCGGCCGGCGAGGGTGTCGGGGTCGGTGTCGTCGCCGAGGATCTCCTGCTGCCACAGGGCGTAGTCGGCGTACTGGACGGGGAGGGGCTGCCAGGCGGGTGCGTCGTCGGCGCAGCGGGCGGTGTAGGCGGCGGTGAGGTCCTGGGCCAGTGGGCCGCGGGACCAGGCGTCACTGGCGATGTGGTGCACGAGCAGCAGCAGGACGTGCTCCCGCTCCGAGACCCGGAACAGCCGCGCCCGTACCGGGATCTCCGCGCCCAGATCGAAGGCGTGCGCCGCCGCCTCGGCCACCCGTTCCGCCACGTCCTCCGCGGCCACGTCGACGACGGCGAACGGCGTCGCGACGGCCTCCACGGGCAACACGATCTGCTGGGCGCCCTGATCGTCCTCGGTGTAGGTGGTGCGCAGGCTTTCGTGGCGGGCGAGGAGGTCGTTGAACGCGGATTGCAGGGCGTCGGTGTCGAGGGTGCCGGTGAGGCGGAGGGTGGTGGGGATGTTGTAGGTGGCGGTGGGTCCTTCGAGTTGGTGGAGGAACCAGAGGCGTTGCTGGGCGTAGGAGAGCGGGATGCGCTCGGGGCGCGGCCTCGCGGTGAGCGCGGTGCGCAGGGTGCCGGACGTGTCCAGGGCACGGGAGAGGCCAGCGACGGTCGGCGTCTCGAAAAGCTGCCGGATCGGCAGCTCCCGCCCGAGGGTGGTGCGGATGCGGCTCACCAGGCGGGTGGCGAGGAGGGAGTGCCCGCCGAGGTCGAAGAAGCTGTCGTCGATGCCCACGGTGTTCACCGAGAGGATCTCCGAGTACAGGGTGCAGAGGATTTCCTCGCGGGGGGTGCGGGGGGTTCGTCCGGTGGTGGATGCCGAGTAGGCGGGGGCGGGGAGGGCGGTGCGGTCGAGTTTGCCGTTGGGGGTGAGGGGGAGGGCGTCGAGGGTGACGAGTGCGCTGGGGACCATGTAGTCGGGCAGTGCGCTGACCAGGGCGTCGCGCACGGTGTTCTCGTCGTATCCGGTGGAGGTGACCAGGTAGGCGACGAGGCGCTGGTCGCCCGGCTGGTCCTCACGGAGTTGGACGGTGGCTTGGGTGATGCCGGTCTGTGCGGTGAGGGTGGTTTCGATTTCGCCGGGTTCGATGCGGTGGCCGCGGAGTTTGATCTGGTGGTCGGCGCGTCCGTCGTAGGTGAGGTGGCCGTGGTGGTTCCAGTGGGCGAGGTCGCCGGTGCGGTACATGCGGGCGCCGGGAACGCTGCTGTGGGGGTTGGCGGTGAAGCGTTCGGCGGTGAGGGCGGGGCGGCCGAGGTAGCCGCGGGCGAGTTGTTCTCCGGCGAGGTACAGCTCTCCGGTGGTGCCGGGGGCGACGGGCCGCAGGGCTGAGTCGAGGACGTAGACCTGGGTGTTGGCGAAGGGCCGTCCGATGGGGACGGGGCCTTCTTCCGTGCCGTCGAGGCGGTGGTCGGTGATGTTGACGGTGGATTCGGTGGGTCCGTAGGCGTTGATGATCTGGGCGCCGGGGTGCTGGGTGCGCCAGTCGGTCAGCTGGTCGGTGTGGAGGGCTTCGCCGCCGAGGATGAGGGTGTGGGACGGGGACGCCGTGGCTGCCAGGTTGGTGAGCAGGGGGAGGTGGCTGGGTGTGGCCTTGATCAGGCTGGGCTGGACCTCAGCCTCCTCCAGGCTGGTCAGGTGGACCGTGCCGCCGGCGGTGAGAGGCGTCCACAGGGCGGTGATGGTGAGGTCGAAGGCCAGCGGGGAGTGCAGGACGGTCACGCCGGTCATGGCGGAATACGTGCTGCGGGCGCGGTGGAGGTAGGTGGCCAGGGCATGGTGTTCGATGACGACGCCCTTGGGGCGGCCGGTCGAGCCGGAGGTGTAGATCATGTACGCGGCATGGCGTGCTGACCAGGGCGTCCGTCGTTCCGCGTCCGTGACGTCGTCGGTGGGCCGGTGACCGTATGCAGCCGCCGGTATGGGCTCCCTGAGGGTGAGCGCCGGTCGGGCGTCGTCGAGCATGTAGGTGATGCGTTCGGCGGGGTAGTCCGGGTCGATGGGCAGGTAGGCCGCGCCGGTCTTGAGCACGGCCAGCATGCTGGTGACGGCGTCCAGGGACTTGTGCAGCGCGATCGCGACGAAGTCCTCTGCACCGAGCCCCTGTTCGAGCAGGTGCCGGGCGAGCTGGTTGGCGCGCCGGTCCAGTTCGGCGTAGGTCAGGGAGGTGCCGTCGCACACCACCGCCACGGCGTCCGGCGTCAACCGGGCCTGCTCGCTGATCAGTTCGTGCAGCGGCGTTCCGGGAAGCTCGGTCGGGGCCCCGTTCCACTCCACCAGGACCCGCTCCCGTGCGGCCGGGTCGAGGGTGTCCAGGTGGGCCACGGGACGGTCCGGGTCGGAGATCAGGGTTTCCAGTACCCGTAGCATCCGTCGGCCGAAGTCGCGGGCGTACGCCTCGTCGTAGAGGTCGGGTCGGTAGTCGACGCGGAAGGACAGTTCGGCGCCGCGCATCGTCGCGACGACGTTGACGGCGAAGTGCGTGCCGCCCTTGATGTCGGCCGAGGCGACCCGGAGCCGGTCCGGGTCGGCGGGGGCGGTGAGGTCGCCCTCCTCGACCGGGTAGTTCTGGAAGACCATGGCGGTGTCGAAGAGTTCGCCGTGTCCGGCCCAGTGCTGGATGTCGGCGAGTCCGGGCCACTGGTGGTCCAGGAGGCGGGCCTGTTCGTTCTGGAGGCGGCGGAAGAGGTCGCCGAGGGGTTCGGCCTGGTCGAGGCGGGCGCGGACGGGCAGGGTGTTGATGAACAGGCCGATCATGGACTCGACGCCGGGCAGCTCGGGCGGGCGGCCGGAGACGGTGGCGCCGAAGACGACGTCGTCGCGTCCGGTGGCCTGGGCCAGCGCGAGGGCCCAGGCGCCCTGGACCGCCGTGTTCATGGTCACGCCCTGGCCCCGAGCCCAGGCCGACAGGGCGCCGCTGACCTCGGAGTCCACGGTGAAGGACACCTGCGAGGGAGCGGTCGACGCCGGGCCGGCGTCCGGGGCGAGAAGGGTGGCCTCGTCGAGCCCGGACAGGGACCGCCGCCAGGCGTCGCGGGCGGCGTCCCGGTCGCGGACGTCGAGCCAGGCCAGGTAGTCGCGGTAGGGACGGACCCGGGGGAGCGCGGAGGGGTCACCCTCGGCGGCGTAGAGCGCCATGAGTTCGCGCAGCAGGACCGGCATGGACCAGCCGTCCAGCACGATGTGGTGGTTGGTCATCACCAGGCGGACGCGGTCGGCGGACAGCCGGATGGCGGTGAAGCGCAGCAGCGGGGGCCGGCCCAGGTCGAAACGGCGGGCACGGTCGGCGGCCGCGAGCCGGTCGGCCTCCGCCCGGCGCTCCTCCTCGGACAGCGTGCTCAGGTCGGCGTCCTGCCACGGCAGGTCGACGTCGCGCAGGACCAGTTGGGCCCAGGCCCCGTTCTTGCGCTGCCGGAACCCGGCGCGCAGGTTGGCGTGCCGGCGCAGCAGCGCCCGGGCCGCCTCGCGCATCCGGGCGCCGTCGAAGGGGCCCTCCAGGTCGAAGGCCACCTGGCCGATGTAGAGGTCGGGCCCCTCGGTGTGCAGCAGCCCGAGGAACACGAAGCCCTCTTGCAGCGGGGAGAGTGGAAGGATGTCCTCGATCTTGCCGCGCGCACGGGTCGGTTGCTGGCTCACTGCTCAATCTCCCACTCGGACTCAAGGTCGGACTCGAATTCCTCGATCTCGGACTGGCTGAGCGAGCCGAGGGTCACGTCGGACGGGGTCAGGCCGCCGGTGCCGGCCCGGTCGGCCTGCTCCACCAGGGCTTCCAGCGCCCGGAACCATTGCTCGGCCAGGCGGCGGGCGTCGTGATCGGGGACCAGGCGGCGTGCGTAGGTCCACTCCGCGCGCAGTCGGGGGCCGTCCGCCCCCTCGTGGACGACGGCGCTCAGCTCCACCGCGTGGGCCATCGGCGCCGTGGGCCGCGAGGCGGCGAGGCCGCCGCCCGTGACGGTCCACGGTTCCGGGGTGCCGGTGGCCGGGGTGACCCGGCGGCCCAGGTAGTTGAAGCCGAAGTCGGGCTCGGGAAGGCGTGCGAGGCGGGGCCCAGCGGTGGGGTTGAGGTGGCGCAGCAAGCCGTGGCCGAGGCCGTCGCCCGGTACGGCCCGCAACTGTTCCTTCACCTGCTTGAGGCCGTCCCGGAGCGCGTCGCCGTCCTGGTGCAGCCGCGCCCAGTCGGTGACGTCCGGAGCCAGCCGCACCGGGTGGAGGGCCGTGAACCAGCCCGCCGTGCGGCTGAGTTCGGCGCCCGGCACCGCCTCCTCGTGCCGGCCGTGGCTCTCCAGGTCGAGCACGACGGGCGCGTCCGGGTCCTCGCCGCGTCCGCGCCGCCACCCGGCGACGGCGAACGCGAAGGCGGTCAGCAGGACGTCGTGCACGCTCGCGTTGACGCCCCCGGGCAGGCGCGTGAGCAGGGCCTCGGTCGTGTGCGGGGCCAGGTCGAGGCCGATGCGTCCGGCGTCGCCCTGGAGATCGCGGCCGCGGTCCAGCCGCAGGGTGCCCGCCCCGGTGAGCGTGTGCTCCCAGTGGGCGGTCTCCGCCTCGACGCGGGGGTCGGTGGCCAGCCGTGCCAGGGAGGTGGCCCACTGCCGCCACGAGGTGCCCACCGGGGCGGGCTCCTCGCCCCGGTAGGCCGCGGCGAGGTCCGGTACGACGATGCTCCACGTCACCGAGTCGACCACCAGGTGGTGGGCGACCAGGATCAGCACGCCGTCCGCCCCGGAGGTCCCGCCCGTGCCGTCCGTGTCGTCCGTGCCGTCGACCAGGACCGCCTGGAGCATGCGGCCCTCGGCCGGTGCGAGCCGGTCCCGTGCGGCGCACGCCGCCTCCACGAGCAGGGCGTCGCGCGCCGCGCCGGTGGCGCCGGGGGCCCGCGTGACGACGCTCAGGACGTCCGCGGCCGGCACACTGCCCGGGGCGCGTACCTCCGTGCTCCCGTCGGGCAGGACGCGCAGGCGCAGCGCGTCATGGTGGTCGAGCACACGTTGCAGGGCCGGGACGAGCCGGTCCCGGTCCACCGCGGGCGGCAGAGACACCACGACCGACTGGTTGAAGTCGTCTCCGCCCAGGCCCAGTTCGGCGATGCGGGCCATCACGGGGGTCAGCGGGGCGGGACCGTACGGCGGCACCGCTTCGGCCTCCGGCACGGAGGCCGCGTCGTCCCGGTCCGTCAGCGCGGCGGCCAGCCGGGCCGTCGACTGGTGCTCGAAGACGTCGCGGACGGCGAGGGCGAGTCCGGCGGCGCGGGCCCGGCTGACGACCTGGATGGACAGGATGCTGTCGCCGCCCAGATCGAAGAACCCGTCGTCGACGCCCACCGCGGACAGGCCGAGCACCTCGGCGAAGAGCGTGCACAGCAGCTCCTCGGCAGGGGTGCGGGCGGCCCGCCCGGTGGACGCCGCCCCGTAGTCGGGCGCGGGCAGCGCCTTGCGGTCCAGTTTGCCGTTGGCGGTCAGCGGCAGGGTGCCGAGGACCACGAACGCCGACGGCACCATGTAGTCCGGCAGCGCCTGGCGGGAGAAGGCGCGCAGCGCGTCCGGGTCGACCTCGCCGTCCCGGCCCGCCGCGGCCACCACGTAGCCGACCAGGCGCCGGTCGCCGGGCCGGTCCTCGCGGACGACGACGGCGGCCTGGGCCAGCTCCGGGCGCGTGGCCAGGACCGCCTCGATCTCGCCCAGTTCCACCCGGAAGCCGCGGATCTTGACCTGGTCGTCGGCGCGGGCCAGGTACTCCAGTTCGCCCGCCGCGTTGTAGCGGACCAGGTCGCCCGTGCGGTACATCCGCTCGCCGGACCCGCCGTACGGATCGGCGACGAACCGCTCACAGGTCAGGTCGGGACGGTCCAGGTAGCCGCGCGCCAGACCGGAGCCGGAGATGAACAGCTCGCCCGGCACGCCGGCCGGCACCGGCTGGAGGTACCGGTCGAGCACGTAGGCCCGGGTGTTCCCCGTCGCCCGCCCGACCGGCAGGCTGCCGCGGGCCTCGTACGGCGCGGTGACCTCGTGCTGCGTCACGCACAGCGTCGTCTCGGTCGGCCCGTACAGGTGACGCAGTACGATCCGCGGGTGGTGCGCGAGGACCCGGGCCACCGCGGCGGGCGAGACCACGTCGCCGCCGGTCAGCACCTCCCGCACACCGGCGAAGCACTCCGGTGCCTCCTCCGCGACGACCCGGAAGAAGCCCGCGGTGAGGTGGATCGCGGTGATGTCGTGAGCGGTGATCAGGTCGGTGATCGCGGCCGGGTCCAGGTGTCCGGGCGGTGCCACGACGACCGTTCCGCCCGAGACCAGGGGCACCCACATCTCGTAGCAGGACACGTCGAACGCGTGCGGGGCGTGCAGCAGTACCCGCTCGTGGACGCCCGGCCGCCAGCAGTGGTCGCGGACCAGGTCCACGACCCCGCGGTGGGTGACCGCGACGCCCTTCGGCACCCCGGTGGACCCGGAGGTGTACATCACGTACGCGAGATCCTGCGGGCGCAGGCCCACCTCCGGAGCATCGTCGACGTACCCGGAGCGCGAGCCGGATCCGGATCCGGAGCCTGTGCTGGTGCTGGTGCTGGTGCTGGTGCCGGTGCCGGGGGCCGCGTCGGCCTCCGAGCCGGACGGGGCGGCGCCGAACTCGTCGACCACCATCACCCGCGCGCCGAGCTGCCCGGCCCGCGCCGCCTCGGCCCGGTCGGTGAGGATCAGCGTCGCGGCGGTGTCCGCCACCACGTGCCGCATCCGGTCGAGGGGATACGTGTCGTGCAGGGGCACGTAGGCGCCGCCCGCCTTGGCGATGGCCAGCGTCGCCACGACATGGGCGGGCGACCGCTCCATCAGCATGACCACCGGCGTACCCGGCCGCACCCCCTGCTGCCGCAGCAGCCGGGCCAGCCGGTTGGTGCGCAGGTCGAGTTCGGCGTACGACACCGTCGTCCCGCCCCGCACCAGCGCCGGTGCCCCGGGCGTCCGGAGCGCCTGCTCCGCGAACAGTTCCGGCAGCGTCGCGTCCAGCCCCTCCAGCAGGGGACCGGTCCCCCGGTCGAGCAGCGAGCGCCGTTCGGACCCGGTCAGCACCGGCACCCGGGACAGCCGCACACCGGGATCGGCGACGACCGCCTCCAGCGTCCGCACGAACCGCTCCACCAGGGACCGGGCCGTGGAACGGTCGAACAGGTCGGTCCGGAAGTCCAGCGCGCCCGTCAGCCCGGTGCTCCGGCCCTCACCGTCCCGGACCTCGGCGAGCGCGAACGCCAGGTCGACCTTGGCCGCCCCGAGCCGGCTGCGCTCCGCGCCGACCCGCAGTCCCGGCAGCGCCAGCGAGGCGTCCGGGTCCGTCTCCGCCGTGCTCAGGATCAGCATCACCTGGAAGAGCGGGTGGTGCGCCAGAGTACGGGCCGGGTTCAGTGCCTCCACCAGCCGCTCGAAGGGGAGGTCCTGGTGCGCGTAGGCGGCCAGGTCGGTGCGGCGCGTCTCCTCCAGCAGCTCCCGGAAGGTGGGGTTGCCGCTGGTGTCGTTGCGCAGGACGAGCGTGTTCACGAAGAAGCCGACCAGGTTCTCCGTCGCGTCGTCGGTGCGTCCGGCGACCGGGGTGCCGATCGGGATGTCCTCGCCCGCGCCCAGCCGGGTCAGCAGTACGGCGAGTGCCGCCTGCACCACCATGAACGTACTCGAGTGGGTGGCCCTGGCCAGCTCGGTCAGTCGCACGTACAGGTCCGCGTCGAGCGAGAAGGCGACGCGGTCGCCGTCCTGGCTCGCCATGGCCGGCCGGGGCCGGTCGGTGGGGAGGTCGAGCTGCTCGGGCAGGTCGGCGAGCTGCCGTGTCCAGTAGGCGAGTTGCCTGCCCGCGGGGGCGTCGGCGTCGCCTTCGTCGCCGAGAACCTCCCGCTGCCAGAGCGCGTAGTCGGCGTACTGCACGGGCAGCGGCTCCCACGCCGGCACGTCGCCCGCACAGCGCGCCGAGTAGGCGGCGGCGAGGTCGTGACCCAGCGGGGTGCGGGACCAGGCGTCGGTGGCGATGTGGTGGATGAGGAGCAGCAGTACGTGCTCCTGCTCCGAGATCCGGAACAGCGTGGCCCGCACCGGAATGCCCGCCGTGAGGTCGAACGCGTGATGCACCCCCGCGGAGAGCATCGCGTCCAGCTCGCCCTCCCCGGTGTCGACCACGCCGAGCGGCAGCATTCCGGGCTCCCAGGCGTGGATCACCTGACGGGGGCCCTCGTCGTCCTCGGTGTAGGTGGTGCGCAGGCTTTCGTGGCGGGCGAGGAGATCGTTGAGCGCGGCGTGCAGGGCGCCGGTGTCGAGGGTCCCGGTGAGGCGGAGGGTGGTGGGGATGTTGTAGGTCGCCGATGGTCCTTCGAGCTGGTGGAGGAACCAGAGGCGTTGCTGGGCGTAGGAGAGCGGGATGCGCTCGGGGCGCGGCCTCGCCGTGAGCGCGGCCCGCGCACGGCCGGCCCGGTCGAACGCCCCCGAGAGCCCGGCGATCGTCGGCGTCTCGAAGAACTGCCGCACGGACAGTTCGACGCCGAGTGCGGTGCGGGCGCGGCTGACGAGGCGGGTGGCGAGAAGCGAGTGTCCGCCGAGGTCGAAGAAGTTGTCGTCGATGGTGACGAGGTCGACGCCGAGGACTTCGGCGAAGAGTGTGCAGAGGATCTCTTCGCGGGGGGTGCGGGGCGCTCGTCCGGCGGTGGATGCCGAATAGGCCGGGGCGGGGAGGGCGGTGCGGTCGAGCTTGCCGTTGGGGGTGAGGGGGAGGGCGTCGAGGGTGACGTAGGCGGAGGGGCGCATGTAGTCGGGGAGTGCGCTGGCCAGGGCGTCCCGAAGGGTGGGCTCGTCGTATCCGGTGGAGTCGTTGACGACGAGGTAGGCGACGAGGCGTTGGTCGCCGGGGGTGTCTTCGCGGAGTTGGACGGTGGCTTGGGTGATGCCGGTCTGTGCGGTGAGGGTGGTTTCGATCTCGCCGGGTTCGATGCGGTGGCCACGCAGCTTGATCTGGTGGTCGGCGCGTCCGTCGTAGGTGAGGTGGCCGTCGTGGTTCCAGTGGGCGAGGTCGCCGGTGCGGTACATGCGGGCGCCGGGAACGCTGCTGTGAGGGTTGGCGGTGAAGCGTTCGGCGGTCAGCGCGGGGCGGCCGAGGTAGCCGCGGGCGAGTTGTTCTCCGGCGAGGTACAGCTCTCCGGTGGTGCCGGGGGCGACGGGCCGCAGGGCTGAGTCGAGGACGTAGACCTGGGTGTTGGCGAAGGGCCGTCCGATGGGGACGGGACCGTCAGGGGTGTCTTCGCTTACGTGGTGGTCGGTGATGTTGACGGTGGATTCGGTGGGTCCGTAGGCGTTGATGATCTGGACGTGGGGGTGCTGGGTCCGCCAGGTGGCGAGGTGGTCGGTGTGGAGGGCTTCGCCGCCGAGGATGAGGGTGTGGGACGGGGACGCCGTCTCGGGGAGTGTGGTGAGCAGGGGGAGGTGGCTGGGTGTGGCCTTGATCAGGCTCGGTTGCGTGTCCGACTCTTCGAGGCTGGTCAGGTGGACCGTGCCGCCGCTTGTCAATGGCGTCCACAGGGCGGTGATGGTGAGGTCGAAGGCCAGCGGGGAGTGCAGGACGGTCACACCGGTCATGGCGGGATACGTGCTGCGGGCGCGGTGGAGGTAGGTGGCCAGGGCATGGTGCTCGATGACGACGCCCTTGGGGCGGCCGGTCGAGCCGGAGGTGTAGATCATGTAGGCCGCGTGCCGTGCCGACCAGGGGCTACGGCGCTCCACATCGGTGATCTCGCTGGTGGGCCGGCTGTCGTACGAAGCGGGCGGTATGGGCGCGGTGAGGGTCAGGGCCGGCTGGGCGTCGTCGAGCATGTAGGTGATGCGCTCGGCGGGGTAGTCCGGGTCGATGGGCAGGTAGGCCGCGCCGGTCTTGAGCACGGCCAGCATGCTGATCACCGCGTCCAGCGACTTGGCCAGCGCGATCGCGACGAAGTCCTCCGCACCGAGCCCCTGTTCGAGCAGGTGCCGGGCGAGCTGGTTGGCGCGCCCGTCCAGCTCGGCGTAGGTCAGGGAGGTGCCGTCGCACACCACCGCCACGGCGTCCGGCGTCAACCGGGCCTGCTCGCTGATCAGTTCGTGCAGAGGTGTCCCGGGAAGCTCGGTCGGGGCCCCGTTCCACTCCACCAGGACCCGCTCCCGCTCGGCCGGGTCCATCAGCTCGACGGCGCCGATCGGCCGGTCCGGGGCTGTGGTGACGGCTTCCAGCACCCGCAGGAACCGGTCCGCGATCGCCTGGGCGGACCGGCGGTCGAGAAGTTCCGTACTGAAGTCCAGCGCCGCTTCGATGCCTTGTGGCCGACGAGACGTGTCGAAGGACTCCGCGAACCCGAAGGAGAGGTCGAACTTCGACGAGGTCCGCTGGACCTCCCGAAGTGCGACGGTGAGCCCCGGAAGCTCGGAGATGTCCTTCAGCGCGCCTTCGTGGTCCGTGTTGTTGAACGTCAGCAGGACCTGGAAGAGCGGGTGATGGGATAGCGTGCGTGCCGGGTTCAGCGCCTCGACCAGCCGCTCGAAGGGGAGGTCCTGGTGCGCGTAGGCGGCCAGGTCGGTGTCCCGCACGCGGTCGAGGAGTCGGCGGAAGGTCGGATCACCGGACGTGTCGGTACGGAGGACCAGCGTGTTGATGAAGAGCCCGATCAGGTCGTCGGCGGCGTCGTCCGTGCGTCCGGCGACGGGGGTGCCGATCGGAATGTCCTCACCGGCGCCCAGACGGGTGAGCAGGACGGCGACCGCAGCCTGGATCACCATGAAGGCACTGGTGTTGGTGGCGCGCGCCAGCTCCGTCAGCCGCGTGTGCAGCTCCGTCGGCACGGTGAACGGAACACGGTCCCCCGAGTACCCCGCGACCGCCGGTCGGGGCCGGTCGGTGGGGAGGTCGAGCTGTTCGGGCAGGCCGGCGAGCTGCTGTTTCCAGTAGGCGAGCTGGCGGCCCGCGAGGCTGTCGGCATCGGTGTCGTCGCCGAGGATCTCCTGCTGCCAGAGCGCGTAGTCGGCGTACTGGACGGTGAGCGGGGCCCACATGGGCGCCTCGCTGCGGACGCGGGCCGCGTAGGCGGCGGTGAGGTCCTGGGCCAGTGGGGCGCGAGACCAGGCGTCACTGGCGATGTGGTGGATGAGGAGCAGCAGTACGTGCTCCCGCTCCGACACCCGGAACAGCGAGGTGCGCGCGGGAAGTTCCTGGGCGAGGTCGAAGCAGTGGCCGACGGCTTCGTCGAGCCGGTCGCCGATCTCCTCCTCGGCCACGTCGACGACGGTGAAGGGCGTCGAGGCCGCCTCCACGGGCAGCACGATCTGGTACGCGCCTCGCTCGTCCTCGGTGAAGACCGTCCGCAGGCTCTCGTGCCGGGCGACGACGTCACCGATCGCCGCGCGCAGGGCGTCCACGTCGAGCGCGCCGCCGAGCCGCAGCGTGAGCACGGTGTTGTAGGTCGCCGATGGTCCTTCGAGCTGGTGGAGGAACCAGAGGCGCTGCTGGGCGTAGGAGAGCGGGATGCGCTCGGGGCGCGGCCTCGCCGTGAGCGCGGTGCGGACGGTGCCCGACGCGTCGAGGGCCTCGGCGAGACCCGCCACGGTCGGCGTCTCGAAGAGCTGCCGGATGGACAGTTCGACGCCGAGTGCGGTGCGGGTGCGGGAGACGAGGCGGGTGGCGAGGAGGGAGTGTCCGCCGAGGTCGAAGAAGTTGTCGTCGATGCCCACGGTGTTCACCGAGAGGATCTCCGAGTACAGGGTGCAGAGGATTTCCTCGCGGGGGGTGCGGGGGGTTCGTCCGGTGGTGGATGCCGAGTAGGCGGGGGCGGGGAGGGCGGTGCGGTCGAGTTTGCCGTTGGGGGTGAGGGGGAGGGCGTCGAGGGTGACGAGTGCGCTGGGGACCATGTAGTCGGGCAGTGCGCTGACCAGGGCCTCGCGCACGGTGTTCTCGTCGTATCCGGTGGAGGCGACCAGGTAGGCGACGAGGCGCTGGTCGCCCGGCTGGTCCTCACGGAGTTGGACGGTGGCTTGGGTGATGCCGGGCTGTGCGGTGAGGGTGGTTTCGATCTCGCCGGGTTCGATGCGGTGGCCGCGGAGTTTGATCTGGTGGTCGGCGCGTCCGTCGTAGGTGAGGTGGCCGTGGTGGTTCCAGTGGGCGAGGTCGCCGGTGCGGTACATGCGGGCGCCGGGGGTGCTGCTGTGGGGGTTGGCGGTGAAGCGTTCGGCGGTGAGGGCGGGGCGGCCGAGGTAGCCGCGGGCGAGTTGTTCTCCGGCGAGGTACAGCTCTCCGGTGGTGCCGGGGGCGACGGGCCGCAGGGCTGAGTCGAGGACGTAGACCTGGGTGTTGGCGAAGGGCCGTCCGATGGGGACGGGGCCTTCTTCCGTGCCGTCGAGGTGGTGGTCGGTGATGTTGACGGTGGATTCGGTGGGTCCGTAGGCGTTGATGATCTGGACGTGGGGGTGCTGGGTCCGCCAGGTGGCGAGGTGGTCGGTGTGGAGGGCTTCGCCGCCGAGGATGAGGGTGTGGGACGGGGATGCCGTGGCTGCCAGGTTGGTGAGCAGGGGGAGGTGGCTGGGTGTGGCCTTGATCAGGCTCGGTTGAGTGTCCGACTCTTCGAGGCTGGTGAGGTGGACCGTGCCGCCGCTTGTCAATGGCGTCCACAGGGCGGTGATGGTGAGGTCGAAGGCCAGCGGGGAGTGGAGGACGGTCACGCCGGTCATGGCGGTGTAGGTGTTGCGGGCGCGGTGGAGGTAGGTGGCCAGGGCGTGGTGCTCGATGACGACGCCCTTGGGGCGGCCGGTCGAGCCGGAGGTGTAGATCATGTACGCGGCATGGCGTGCCGACCAGGGGCTACGGCGCTCCTCATCCGTGACTGCCGTGACGGAGTGCCCCGCGTACCTCTCCACGGGTACCGGCTCGGTCAGGATCAGGGCGGGTCGGGCGTCGTCGAGCATGTAGGTGATGCGCTCGGCGGGGTAGTCCGGGTCGATGGGCAGGTAGGCCGCGCCGGTCTTGAGCACGGCCAGCATGCTGACCACCGCGTCCAGCGACTTGGCCAGCGCGATCGCGACGAAGTCCTCAGCACCGATCCCCTGTTCGAGCAGGTGCCGGGCGAGCTGGTTGGCGCGCCGGTCCAGTTCGGCGTAGGTCAGGGAGGTGCCGTCGCACACCACCGCCACGGCGTCCGGCGTCAACCGGGCCTGGCCACTGATTAGTTCGTGCAGCGGTGTCCCGGGAAGTTCGGTCGGGGCCCCGTTCCACTCCACCAGGACCCGCTCCCGTACGGCCGGGTCGAGGGTGTCCAGGTGGGCCACGGGACGGTCCGAGTCGGTGACCAGTGCTTCCAGGACCCGCAGCATCCGGTCCGCCAGTGAGCGGACCAGGTCGCCGGCGCAGGCGTCCGCGCGGTAGTCGAGGCGCAGCCGCAGGGCGTCGTCGCGGGTGTGGGCGACGAGGTTGACGGCGAAGTCGGTGCTCTCGACCGCGTCGTAACCGGCCACCCGCAGTCCGTCGAGCTGTCGGCTCGTCGTGTCGGCGCTCACCGGGTAGTTCTGGAAGACCATGGCGGTGTCGAAGAGTTCGCCGTGTCCGGCCCAGTGCTGGATGTCGGCGAGTCCGGGCCACTGGTGGTCCAGGAGGCGGGCCTGTTCGTTCTGGAGGCGGCGGAAGAGGTCGCCGAGGGGTTCGGCCTGGTCGAGGCGGGCGCGGACGGGCAGGGTGTTGATGAACAGGCCGATCATGGACTCGACGCCGGGCAGCTCGGGCGGGCGGCCGGAGACGGTGGCGCCGAAGACGACGTCGTCGCGTCCGGTGGCCTGGGCCAGCGCGAGGGCCCAGGCGCCCTGGACCACCGTGTTCATGGTCACCCCCCGACCCCGCGCCCACGCGGACAGGGCCGCCGTGGCGTCACGGTCCAGGCCGAACGGGATGCCCAGCGGTGCCGCCTCGGCCGGGCCGGCGTCCGGGGCGAGGAGGGTGGCCTCGTCGAGCCCGGACAGGGACCGCCGCCAGGCGTCGCGGGCGGCGTCCCGGTCGCGGGCGCCGAGCCAGGCCAGGTGGTCGCGGTACGGGCGGACCGGGGGGAGGCTCACGGGGTCGCCGCCGGAGACGTACAGCTCGGTCAGTTCCTGCCAGAGCAGGGGCATGGACCAGCCGTCGAGCAGGATGTGGTGGTTGGTCATCACCAGCCGGACGCGGTCGGCGGACAGCCGGATCGCGGTGAAGCGCATCAGCGGCGGGCTGGTGAGGTCGAAGCGGCGTTCGCGGTCCCCGGCCGCCAGCCGCCCGGCCTCCGCGTCCCGTTCCGCCTCGTCGGCGCGGTCGGTCAGGTCGCACTCCCGCCAGTCCGGTTCGAGCTCGGCGGGCACGACCTGCACCCACGTGCCGGTCGCCGTCTGCCGGAACCCGGCCCGCAGGTTGGCGTGGCGGCGCAGCAGGGCCCCGGCCGCCGCGCGCATGCGGGTGCCGTCGAAGGAGCCCTCCAGGTCGAAGGCGAGCTGGCCGACGTAGACGTCGCGGGCGTTCTCGTCGTACAGGTTGAGGAAGAGGAAGCCCTCCTGGAGGGGGGCGAGGGGCAGGATGTCCTGGAGGCCGGGGACGGTGTGCTCCAGGTCCTCGATCTCGTCCTGGGCGAGGGCGGGGTGAGCGATGTCGGAGGGGGTGAGGCCGCCCGCGCCGGGCTGCCGGGCCTCCTCGACGAGGCGGCGCAGCAGCCGGAACCAGGTGTCGGCCAGCCGCTGGGTGTCCTCGGGCTCCAGCGCTGTGCGGGAGTACGTCCAGCGGGCGCGCAGCCGGGTGCCGTCGGCGGTCTCCCGGGCGACGGCGTTCACGTCCACGGGGTGGGCCAGCGGCATGGCACCGTCGATACCGGCGACGTCGCCGCCCTCGATGGTCCAGGGGGCCTCGTCGGTGCCCTCCTGGCCGATCCGGCCGAGGTAGTTGAAGCCGAACTCGGGGAGGGGCAGGGCGGCGAGGGCGTCCCGGGTGCGGGGGTTGAGGTGGCGCAGCAGGCCGTAGCCGAGGCCGTCGCCCGGGACGGTGCGCAGCTGCTCCTTGACGGCCTTCAGCGCGCGGAGCGCCGATCCGTCCCCGGAGGCGCCGGCGGGTGGTGCGAGGCGGACGGGGTACATCGACGTGAACCAGCCCGCCGTGCGGCTGAGTTCGGCGCCCGGGACCGCCTCCTCGTGGCGGCCGTGGCTCTCCAGGTCGAGCACGACGGGTGCGTCGGCGTCCTCGCCGCGCCCGCGCCGCCACCCGGCGACGGCCAGGGCGAAGGTGCTCAGGAACACGTCGTTGACCGTGGCGTGGCAGACGCCGGGGACCCAGGTGAGCAGGGCCTCGGTGGTGTCCGCGTCGAGTTCGGCGGTGATCTCGCCGGCGGTCGCGTGGGTGTCCCGCGCGGGGTCCAGGCGGAGCGTGTGCGGGGTGTCGCCGAGGACCGAGTGCCAGTGGTCCAGCTCCTCCTCGGTTCGCGGCTGCCCGGCGAGGTCGGAGAGGGACAGGGCCCAGTGCCGCCACGGGGTGCCCACCGGGGCGAGGGTCTCGCCCGCGTAGGCGGCCGCCAGGTCGGGGACCAGGATGCGCCAGGTGACGCCGTCCACGACCAGGTGGTTGGCGACCAGGACGAGCAGCCCGTCCCGGTCGGCGCCGCGGTCGACCCAGACGGCCTGGAGCATGCGGCCGTCCGCCGGGGCCAGCCGGTCGCGGGCCGTCCGTGCCTGCTCGGTGACCGCCGAGCGCACGGCGGCCTCGTCGAGGCCTACGGCGTCGAAGCGGACCAGGCAGTCGGCCGGGGTCACCGAGCCGGGCGGCGGGATCTCGATGGTCCAGTCGTCGGCCACCCGCATGCGCAGCGCGTCGTGCCGGTCGAGCACGGCCCGCAGGGCGGTGTCGAGCGTGTCGGGGTCGAGGGCGGTGGGCACACGCAGGACCAGCGACTGGTTGAACGCGGCCAGGTCGGAGCCGAGAGCGGCGAACCAGCCCATCATCGGGGTGCGCGGCGCCGGGCCGTCGGCGGGCACGTCGGAGTCCCGCGCCGTGCGGTCCCCGGCGGGTGCGGCGGCGGCCGACCGGGCGAGCAGCGCGGGCGTCTGGTGTTCGAAGACGTCCCGCACCGACAGGACCAGGCCCGCCGCGCGGGCGCGGGCGACGAGCTGGATGGAGAGGATGCTGTCCCCGCCCAGGTCGAAGAAGCCGTCGTCGACGCCGGCCGGCTCCACGCCGAGGATCTCGCCGAACAGTGCGGTCAGCAGCCGCTCGCGCGGGTCGCGGGCGGCCCGGCCGGAGGTGCGGGCGGAGTAGTCGGGGGCGGGCAGCGCCTTGCGGTCCAGCTTGCCGTTGAGGGTCAGCGGCAGCGCGTCCAGCACCACGAACGCGGTCGGGATCATGTGGTCGGGCAGGGTCTCGCGCAGTGCGGCGCGGAGTTCGGCGGTGTCCACGGTGGCGCCGGGCTCGGGCACGACGTAGGCGACGAGCCGCCGGTCGCCGGGCCGGTCCTCGCGTACGATCACGGCCGCCCGCGCCAGGTGCGGGCGTTCGGTGATGACCGCCTCGATCTCGGTGGGCTCGATCCGCAGGCCGCGGATCTTGACCTGGGTGTCGGCGCGCCCCAGGTACTCCAGCTGTCCGTCGGGCCGCCAGCGGACCAGGTCGCCGGTGCGGTAGAGCCGGCTGCCGGGCTCGCCGAAGGGGTTGGCCACGAACCGTTCGGCGGTCAGCGCCCGGCGGTCGTGGTAGCCGCGGGCCAGATGCGCTCCGGCCGCGTACAGCTCCCCGGGCACGCCGGGCGGGACCGGACGCAGCGCCGCGTCCAGCACGTACACGGCGCTGTTGGCGACGGGGGAGCCGATGGGCGGGACGGCGGGGCCGGACAGCGGGCCGCTCATGGTGGAGCAGACGGTGGTCTCGGTGGGCCCGTAGGAGTTCAGCATCGTACGGCCCGGCGACCAGCGCTCCACCAGCTCGGGCGGGATGGCCTCGGCGCCCACGACGAGGGTCAGTCCGTCGGGCAGCGAGCCCGGCGGCAGGAGCCCGAGGACGGACGTGGTCAGGCTCAGGTGGGTCGCCGCGTGCCGGGTCGCCAGCTCGGCCAGCTCCGGTCCCGGCGTGGTCTCCGGCGGCGCCACGACCAGGGTGGCCCCGGTGAGCAGGCCCATCGCCAGCTCCCAGAACGAGGCGTCGAAGCTCGGGGAGAGGTGCTGGAGGATCCTGCTGCCCGGGCCGGCCGCGCAGTCGCGGGTGAAGATGTCCAGGAGGCCGGGCAGCCCGGTGTGGGTGACGACGACGCCCTTGGGGCGGCCGGTCGTTCCCGAGGTGTAGATCATGTACGCGGGGTGCTCGGGGCGCAGCGGTACCGGCCGGTCGGCGTCGGTGACGTCGTGGCCGGGGAGCGCGGCGAGGGTCGCGGCGGTCTCGGGGGTGTCGAGCAGGAGGACCGGCGTGCCGGTGTCCGGGAGGCTCGTGGCCAGGGCGGACGTGGTCACGATGAGGGTGGGCGCCGCGTCCGAGACGAGGTGGGTGATCCGTTCGGCGGGGTGCGCGGGGTCCACGGGCAGGTAGGCCGCGCCCGCCTTGAAGGCGGCGAGCGCCGAGAGGACCAGGTCGGCGGAGCGGGGCAGGGCGACCGCCACGAACCGCTCCGGGCCCGCGCCCCGCGCGAGCAGGGCGCGGGCCAGCCGGTTGGCGCGCTCGTTCAGTTCGCCGTAGGTCAGCGCGCCGCCGGGCGCCGCGGCGCCGGCCGTCTCGACCGCGAGGTGGCCGGGGCGCTCGGCGGCGTGCCGGGCGACGTGGTCGGCGAAGGTGCCCTGCACCGGCCGGCGGGGGGTGTCGTTCCACTCGGTCAGGACCCGCTCCCGTTCCCGGGGGCCGAGCACGTCGACGTCGCCGATGCGCCGGGACGGGTCCGCGACCAGCGCGTCCAGGAGCCGCAGGAACCGCTCCACCAGCAGCGTGACGGTGCCCTCGTCGAAGAGGTCCGCGCTGTACTCGGCCGCGCCCACCAGCCCGGCGGGGGCGCCGTCGGCGTCGCGGTGCTCGGCGATCTCCAGGGCGAGGTCCAGCTTGGCGACCCCGGTGGTGACGTTCAGCAGCCGCACGCCGAGGCCGGTGGCGGAGAGCGCGGCCAGGGCGTCCTGCTGGGTGGTGTCCAGGCTCAGCAGCACCTGGAACAGCGGGTTGTGGGAGAGCGACCTGGTCGGGGAGAGGACGTCCACCAGGTGCTCGAACGGCAGGTCCTGGTGGTCGTAGGCGGTCAGGTCGGTGTCGCGGACCCGGTCGAGGAGTGCGCGGAAGGTGGGGTTGCCGCCGGTGTCGGTGCGCAGGACCAGGGTGTTGACGAAGAAGCCGACGACCTGGTCGACGGCGTCGTCGCCGCGGCCCGCCACCGGGGTGCCGAGCGGTACGTCCTCGCCCGCGCCCATCCGGGTCAGCAGGGCCGCCAGTGCCGCCTGGAGCACCATGAAGACGCTGGTGCGGGACTCCCTGGCCAGCTCCGCGACACCGCTGTGCAGGGCCGCGGGGACGGTGAGCGGCACCCGGCCGCCGCGGTGCGAGGCGACGGCGGGCAGCGGCCGGTCCGCGGGCAGTTCCAGCCGGTCGGGCAGTCCGGCCAGGGCCTCCTTCCAGTGCGCGAGCTGCCGGCCCGCCGGGCTGGTGGCGTCGGCGGCGTCCCCGAGCGCGGCGCGCTGCCACAGGGCGAAGTCCGCGTACTGCACGGGCAGCGGCGCCCAGTCGGGGGCGCGACGGGCCGCGCGGGCCGTGTAGGCGGTGGCCAGGTCGCGGATCAGCGGGCCGAGGGACCAGCCGTCACCGGCGATGTGGTGCACCATCAGCAGCAGGACGTGCTCCCGCGCGCCGAGCCGGAACAGCTCCGCCCGCACCGGGATGTCGGTCGTCAGGTCGAAGCAGTGCCGGGCGGCCTCCTCGAGGCGCGCGTCCAGCCGGTCCTCGCTCACGTCGGCGACCGGCAGCTCGAAGTGCACACCGGCGGCGTCGAGCACGGTCTGCCGGGCGCCGTGCCCGTCCTCCGAGAAGACGGTCCGCAGGCTCTCGTGGCGCGTGACGACGTCCTGGAAGGCCGCGCGCAGCGCCCCGGGGTCGAGGTCGCCGGTCAGCCGCAGGGCGCCGGTGATGTTGTACGTGGGGGAGGGGCCCTCCAGCTGGTGCAGGAACCACAGCCGCTGCTGGGCGTACGACAGCGGCAGCCGCTCCGGGCGCTCCCCGGCCGTCGGGCCGGTGCCGGACCGTTCGGCGCCGTCGAGGGCGGCGGACAGCCCGGCGACCGTGGGGGTCTCGAACAGCCGTCGCACGGACAGCTCCACGCCGAGGGTGCCGCGGATGCGGCCGGCCAGCCGGGTGGCGAGCAGGGAGTGCCCGCCGAGGTCGAAGAAGCTGTCGTCGACGGTCAGCCGGGGCACCCCGAGCACCTCGGCGAACAGGGCGCACAGGATCTCCTCGCGCGGCCCGCGCGGCGCGCGTCCGGTCACCTGCCCCGCGTGGGCCGGGGCGGGCAGTGCCTTGGTGTCGAGCTTGCCGTTGGGCGTCAGCGGCAGCACGTCCAGGGTGACGAACGCCGACGGCAGCATGTGGTCGGGCAGGTGCCCGGCCGCGTGGTCGTGCAGCGCGCGGGCCGTGGCGCCGGAGCCGGTCACCACGTACGCGACGAGCCGGGGGTCGCCCTGGACGTCCTCGCGCGCCACCACGGCCACGTCGTCGACGGCGGGGTGGGCGGCGAGCACGGCCTCGATCTCGCCGGGCTCGATGCGGAAGCCGCGGATCTTGACCTGCTGGTCGGCGCGGCCCAGGTAGTCGAGGCCGCCGTCGGTGCGGCGCCTGGCCAGGTCGCCGGTGCGGTACATGCGGGTGCCGCGCTCGCCGAAGAGGGCGGCGTACGGGTCGGCGGGGAAGCGGTCCGCGGTCAGCGCCGGGCGGCCCAGATAGCCGCGGGCGAGGCCCGCACCGGCCACGTACATCTCGCCGGTGACGCCGGGAGCGGTGGGGCGCAGCCGGTCGTCGAGGACGTAGACCCGCAGGTCGGGGATGTTGACGCCGATGGTGCTGGCGGACGAGGCGGCCGCGGTGGCCCGGTCCAGGGCGAAGTGCGAGACGTGGACGGTGGTCTCGGTGATGCCGTACATGTTGACCAGGGCGGGCGCGTCCTCGGCGTGCCGCTCGTACCAGTCGGCCAGCCGGGACAGGTCCAGGGCCTCACCGCCGAACACCACGGTGCGCAGGGCGAGTTCGGTGGGGTTCTCCCGGTCGGCGGCGGCCAGCTGGTGGAAGGCGGACGGCGTCTGGTTGAGGACGGTGACGCGTTCGCGCGCGAGCAGGGCGAGGAAGGCGGCGGGGTCCCGGGTGACGTCGTGCGGGACGACGACGAGCCGGCCGCCGTGCAGCAGCGGACCCCACAGCTCCCACACCGAGAAGTCGAAGGCGTACGAGTGGAAGAGCGTCCACACGTCGTGCTCGTCGAAGCCGAACCAGGGCGCGGTGGCGGAGAAGAGCCGTACGACGTTGCCGTGCGGCACGGCCACGCCCTTGGGGCGGCCCGTCGAGCCGGAGGTGTAGATGACGTACGCCGTGTCCCTCGGGTCCAGCGGTCTGACCCGCTCGCCCTGCGCCAGGTCGGTGGCGGGGTGGGCGTCCGCCGGGTCGCCGCCCGTGGTGCCGCCGTCCGCCGGGGCGGGGGCGTCGAGGACGATGCGGGGCACCTCGTGGGCGGGCAGCCGGCCGGCGGTGGCGCGGTCGGTGAGCAGGGCCGCGGGCGCGGAGTCGGACAGCGCGTGGGCGAGCCGGTCGGCGGGGTATCCCGGGTCGAGCGGCACGTAGGCGGCGCCCGACTTGACCACCGCGAGCAGGGCCACGACCAGTTCGGCGGAGCGGGGCAGGGCCAGGGCGACCAGCGCGTCGGGGCCGATCCCGCGGGCGGTCAGCAGCCGGGCCAGGCGGTTGGCGCGCGCGTTCAGCTCGGCGTAGGACAGCGAGGTGCCCTCGAAGGTCAGCGCGGTGCGGTCGGGGTGCCGGGCGGCCTGCCGCTCGAACAGCTCGGGGAGCGTGGCCGTCCCCGGCGCGGGGGACGCGGGCTCCGGTGACGCGGGCTCCGGTGAAGCGGGTGCCGGTGAAGCGGGCGCGGTGCCGGGCCGGTTGGCGGCCACCAGCAGGTCGTGGTGCTCGCCGGGGAGGAGGACGTCGAGGTCGCCCAGGCGCACGCCGGGATCGGCGGCGACCTGCGTGAGCAGTAGCAGCAGCCGCTCGGTGAGGGCGCGCACGGTGCCGGCGTCGAACAGCTCGGTGCTGAACTCCACCGCGAGGTCGAGACCGGCCTGCCCGCCCGCGGCGTCCCGCCGCTCGTCGAAGGCGAACACGAGGTCGAACCGGGACAGCCCGGTGTGCACGGGCAGCAGCGAGGTCGTGATCCCGGGCAGCCGGCCCAGCTCGCCGAGGGCGTCCTGCTGGGTGGTGTCGAAGGTCAGCATCACCTGGAACAGCGGGTGGTGGGAGGTGGCCCGGTCCGGGTTGACCGCCTCGACGAGCCGCTCGAAGGGCACGTCCTGGTGGGCGTAGGCGGCCAGGTCGCGCTCGCGGACGCGGGAGAGCAGCTCGCGGAAGGCTGGGTCGCCGCCGGTGTCGGTGCGCAGCACCAGCGTGTTGACGAAGAAGCCGACCAGGTTCTCGACGGCGGCGTCGGTGCGGCCCGCGATGGTCGAGCCGATGGGCACGTCCTCGCCCGCGCCGAGCCGGGTCAGCAGCCCCGCCAGCGCGGCCTGGAGCACCATGAAGACGCTGGTCCGCGTCTCGGCGGCGAGCGCGGCCAGCGAGCGGTGCAGCCCGGCGGGCACGGACACGTCCAGGCGCGCGCCGGAGTTGTCGCGGCGCGCCGGTCGCGGCCGGTCGCCGGGCAGCTCCAGCCGCTCCGGCAGCCCGGCCAGCGCCTCGCGCCAGTGGTCGAGCTGCCGGGCGCCCTCACCGCCGTCCCCGGTGCCCGCGCCGTCCCCGTCGGCGCCGAGCAGTTCACGCTGCCACAGCGTGTAGTCGGCGTACTGCACCGGCAGCGGCGCCCAGTCGGGGGCCGTGCCGGCGGTCCGGGCGGCGTAGGCGGTGCCCAGGTCCCGGGCGAGGGGCGCCAGCGACCAGCCGTCGCCCGCGATGTGGTGCAGGACGAGGAGCAGCACGTGCTCCTCGGGCGCCACCCGCAGCAGGGTGGCCCGCAGCGGTACGTCCCGGGTCAGGTCGAAGGTGTGCCGGGCGGTGCGCGCGAGGTCGGCGGCCAGCCGCTCCGGGTCGCTGTCCAGCGTCTTGAGCCGGGGCACGGCCCGCTCGGCGGACAGGATCACCTGGTGGGGGCCGTGCGCGTCCTCGGCGAAGACGGTGCGCAGGCTCTCGTGCCGGGCCACCACGTCGCCGAGGGCCGCCGACAGCGCGGCGCCGTCCACCGGGCCCGTCAGCCGCAGCGCGGCCGGGATGTTGTAGAGCGGCGAGGGCCCCTCGTACTGGTGGATGAACCACAGGCGCCGCTGCGCGAAGGAGAGCGGCAGGCGGTCGGGGCGCGGCCGGGCGGTGACCGCGGCACGGGCCCGCCCGCCGTCCGTCAGCGCCGGGGCCAGCTCCGCCACGGTCGGCGCCTCGAAGACGCGCCGGATCGGCACCTCCGCCCCGGCGGTGGCGCGGATGCGGCTGATCAGCCGGGTGGCGAGCAGCGAGTGGCCGCCCAGGTCGAAGAAGCCGTCGTCGACCCCGACCTCGGCCACGCCGAGCACCTCGGCGAAGAGCGTGCACAGCAGCTCCTCGCCCGGCGTGCGCGGCGCCCGCCCGCCGGTGCGCCCGGACTCCGCGGGGGCGGGCAGGGCCCGCCGGTCCAGCTTGCCGTTCGGTGTGACGGGCAGCCGGGGCAGCGCGACGAAGGCCGAGGGCACCATGTACCCGGGCAGCAACTCCCGCAGCCGCGCGGCGAGCACGGCACCGTCCGGGCCGGCGTGTGCCCCGGTCCCGGTCCCGGCGTCCGCCCCGGCGGCGGTTTCCCCGGCCGCGGCCGGTCCGGCGCCGGCAACGGTGTGCGTCGCCGTGCCGTCCGGTCCGGGGCGCGCTCCGGACCCCGGCCCGGAGTCCGTTCCGGACCCCGGGCCGGAGTCCGTCCCGGCGGCGGGTCCGATGCCCGGGTCTGTGTCCGGTGCGGCGCCCGGCCCGGGGTGCGTCCCCGCCTCCGCAGGCGGGCCCGTGAGCGTGTCCGCGTCCCGAGCCGGCACGGTGTAGGCGACCAGGCGCTGGTCGCCGGGGCGGTCCTCGCGCAGGACGACGGCGGCCTGGGCGATCTCCGGCTGCCGTACGAGCGCGGCCTCGATCTCGCCGAGTTCGATGCGGAAGCCGCGCAGCTTGACCTGGTGGTCGGCGCGCCCGAGGTAGTCGAGGCTGCCGTCGTGGTTCCAGCGCGCCAGGTCGCCGGTGCGGTACATCCGGCTGCCGGGCGCGCCGTGCGGGTCGGCGGTGAAGCGTTCGGCGCTCAGCGCGGGGCGGCCCAGGTAGCCGCGGGCGAGCTGCACACCGGCGATGTACAGCTCGCCGGGCACCCCGGCCGGGACCGGCCGCAGCGCGGCGTCGAGCACGTACATCCGGGTGTTCCACACCGGCCGTCCGATCGGCACCGGCCCGTCGCCGGTGTCCTCGGCGCACGGCCAGTACGTCACGTCGACGGCGGCCTCGGTGGGCCCGTACAGGTTGTGCAGGGGCACGTCCGACACGGCCCGGAAACGGGCCCGCAGCTCCGCCGGGAGCGCCTCGCCGCTGCAGAACACCCGCCGCACCGGCGTCGCACCGCCCAGCGCGGCCGCGGCGGGCTCCCGCAGGAACACGTCGAGCATCGACGGCACGAAGTGCAGGGTGGTCACGCCCTCGCGCCGGACGGTGCCGGCCAGGTAGGCCGGGTCAGTGTGGCCCCCGGGCCGGGCCACGACCAGGGTGGCGCCCTGGACGAGCGGCCAGAAGAACTCCCACACGGACACGTCGAAACCGGACGGCGTCTTCTGCAGCACCCGGTCGGACGGCTCCAGGCCGTAGGTGTCCTGCATCCAGGCCAGCCGGTTGACGATCGCCCGGTGGGAGATCACCACGCCCTTGGGGCGGCCGGTGGACCCCGAGGTGTAGATGACGTAGGCGGGGTGGCCGGGAGCGGGCAGCGCCCGCGGGAGGGTGCCGGGCGGGGCGGGTGCCCCCGCCGCGGTGGTCCCCGCCGCGGCCGGCTCGTCGAGCAGCAGCCGCGGCGTGCCGTCCCCGGGCAGCCGCTCCGCCGTGTCCCGGGTGGTCAGCACCAACATCGCGCCCGCGTCCCGCAGGATGTGCGCGATGCGGTCGGCCGGGTAGCCGGGGTCCACGGGCACGTACGCCGCGCCCGACTTGAGCACCGCGAGCAGCGCCACCACCAGCTCCGCGGACCGCTCCACGGCGACCGCGACGAACCGCTCCGGGCCCGCACCCCGCGCCGTCAGCGCACCGGCCAGCCGCTCGGCGCGGGCGTCCAGTTCGGCGTACGTCAGCGAGGTGCCCTCGTAGACCAGGGCCTCGTGCCCGGGCGTGCGCGCGGCCCGCGCGGCGAACAGCTCGGGCAGCGTGGTCTCCGGGACCTCGTGGGCGGTGTCGTTCCACCCGTCGAGGACCCGCTCCCGCTCGTCCGGCGTCAGCAGCGCGACCTCGTCGACGGTGGCTGCGGGGTCGGCCGCCAGCTCCGCCAGGAACCGGACGAAGCGTTCCTGCAACACCGTCAGGTCCTGGCCGCCGTACACCTGCGGGTTGCCCTCGAAGTCGACGCGCAGGCCGGACTCGGGGGTGCCGGTCAGCACGATGTTCAGATCGGTGGTCGGACCCGAACTGATGCTGCGCATCAGGCCGACCGGACCGCCGAAGTCCACCGGCCTGATGTACGGCATGACGTTGACGGTGGGCCCCGACACCCCCGCGCCGCCCAGCTCGCGGTCGAGGTCCTCGCCGCGGAAGCGGCTGTGCGCCAGGAGGCTGCTCATCGCCTCGGACACGGTCTCGACCACCCGCGCGAAACTCTCGCCGGGGCGCACCGCCAGCCGCAGCGGCAGCCGGTTGGAGACCATGCCGGGGGTGATCCGGGCGTTCGCGCCGTAGCGCCCGGTGACCGGCACCGACACCACGACGTCCCGGGCGCCCGTCGTCCGGTGCAGGAAGGCGGCCACACCGGCGATGACCACGCGCGCCCAGTGCGCACCGGTCGCCTCGGCGGCCCGGCCGAGCACCTCCGTGCGCTCCGGGGGCAGGCCCAGGCTCCTCACGGTCGGCGCGAGGGCCCGGCCGCCGCCGCGCCCGGTGAGCGAGACGGGCTCGGGGCGGTCGGCGAACAGGCCGGTCCAGTAGGCCCGGTCACGCTCGTACCGCGCCGACGCGCGGTAGGCCTCCTCGCCCGCGACCATCCGGTCCGTGTCCCCGAAGGCGGCCGCGGGCACCGCACGCCCGTCCCGCAGCGCGCGGTACACCTCGGCCAGCCGCTCGTAGAACAGGGCCATGCTGGTGCCGTCGATCACGATGTGGTGGACGCCCAGGTAGTACAGGTGCCGGCCCCCGCCGAGCGTGAACAGCGCGTGGCTGCTCAGGCCGGGCCGGTCCAGCGGCAGCGGCGTCGCGCGGTCCCGGTCCATCCACCGCTGGGCCTCGC
Source organism: Streptomyces violaceoruber (assembly GCF_033406955.1). Taxonomy (NCBI): domain Bacteria; kingdom Bacillati; phylum Actinomycetota; class Actinomycetes; order Kitasatosporales; family Streptomycetaceae; genus Streptomyces; species Streptomyces violaceoruber. Next base: position 4,914,630 of record NZ_CP137734.1, read on the forward strand.
CCTCGGGGTCCTCGTGACCGGAGAGGTCGATGTGGCGCAGCAGCACGGGGGTGTACGGCACCCCGTCCGGGTCCTCGACGGCGGCCGAACCCTCCGGCGCGGGCGGGCAGTACGCGCGGTACGGCCGGCCCTCCTCGTCGGTGAGGAAGCGCGAGCAGAGCGTCTCCGTACCGGCCACGGTGAGCCGCAGGGCGCGGCTCAGCACCGCGTGGTCCAGGGGTCCGTCGATCTCCAGGCAGGATCCCGTCCGGTAGTGCGCGCCACGCGGATCCAGCTGCTGGGCGAGCCACACCTCGTGCTGCGCGCTCGTCAGACCGTGCCGAACCGAAGAGTTCTCAGACACCTGTCTCCTCACAATGCAAAACGAACAAGATGTGTGCCCGTGCGGCATTTACCGGACGGCATTAAATTGAGGGCGAACTGGGACGCTAGCAAGGCCGCGACGAGCTGGTCAATATGCTTATTAGGGAAGATAACCGCAGGTAGGAGCCTTGATAACCAGTCGATAGCGAGGTTATACGGGTCATTTGTAGAGTGTGGCAACGTGCATTTCTCATTGCTGCCGGAGAAAGAGAGGGCCCCCTTCCCTCTCCCCGGCGGGCGCTCCCTCAGTGCTCCCTCCTTTCCCCTTCCTTCATTGGAGAGCCGCCATGCCGCCCAGTGACATCGCGTACGCCGAGCTGTACGTCGCGGACGACCGGGAGGCCTCCGGCTTCCTCGTCGACAGCCTCGGTTTCGTCCCCCTGGCGGTGGCGGGCCCCGCCACCGGCACCCACGACCGCCGGTCCACGGTGCTGCGCAGCGGCGAGGTCACGCTCGTGGTCACCCAGGCGCTGGCGCCGGACACCCCGGTCGCCCGGTACGTGGAGCGGCACGGCGACTCCATCGCCGACCTCGCCTTCGGCTGCGACGACGTGCGCTCCTGCTTCGACCGCGCGGTCCTCGCCGGTGCCGAGGCGCTTCAGGCCCCGACGCCCTCCCACCGGGCGGGCCAGGACGCGTGGTTCGCCACCGTCTCCGGCTTCGGGGACATCCGGCACACCCTGGTCCCGGCGGCGGACGGGGACGGCGCGGGGCTGCTGCCGCCCGACCGGGACTGGGCGCTGCTCCCGGCCGCCACCGGCCGCACGGGGCCGCGGCCCCTCCTCGACCACGTCGCCGTCTGCCTGGAGTCCGGCACGCTGCGGAGCACCGCCGAGTTCTACGAAGCGGCCTTCGACATGCCCTACTACTCCTCCGAGTACATCGAGGTGGGCGAGCAGGCGATGGACTCCATCGTCGTGCGCAACGCCGGCGGCGGCATCACCTTCACGCTCATCGAGCCGGACGACACCCGGGTGCCGGGCCAGATCGACCAGTTCCTGAGCGCCCACGACGGGCCGGGCGTCCAGCACCTGGCCTTCCTGGTGGACGACATCGTCGGCTCGGTCCGCTCGCTCGGCGACCGCGGCGTGGCCTTCCTGCGCACCCCGGGCGCCTACTACGACCTGCTCACCGAGCGGGTCGGCGCGATGGCCGACGCCATCGAGGACCTGCGCGAGACCAACGTCCTCGCGGACCGCGACGAGTGGGGCTACCTGCTGCAGATCTTCACCCGCTCGCCCTACCCGCGCGGCACCCTCTTCTACGAGTACATCCAGCGCAACGGCGCCCGCGGCTTCGGCAGTTCCAACATCAAGGCCCTGTACGAGGCCGTCGAGCGGGAGCGGGAAGTGGCCGGCCGATGACCTCCGCCGTCCGGCACCCGGCGGACCCCGAAGACCCGGCACCGGCGGACCCCGGCGGGTCCGGGGGCACGGCACCGGCGGACCCCGGCGGGTCCGGGGGCACGGCACCGGTGGACCCCGGCGGGTCCGGGGCCCCGGCGCCAGTGGCGGCCGGGAGCGCGGCGGGCGGCGCCGGTGCCGGCGCCGGGGTGCGGGAGCCGCTCACGCTCGACGACTTCGCGGGACTCGCACGCGGGCAACTGCCTGCCGCCACCTGGGACTTCATCGCGGGCGGCGCGGGGCGGGAGCGGACCCTCGCCGCCAACGAGGCCGTCTTCGGGGCCGTAAGGCTGCGGCCCAGGGCACTGCCCGGCATCGAGGAGCCGGACACCTCCGTGGAGGTGCTCGGCTCCCGGTGGCCGGCGCCCGTGGGCATCGCGCCGGTGGCCTACCACGGGCTCGCCCACCCCGACGGCGAACCGGCGACCGCCGCGGCGGCGGGCGCGCTCGGACTCCCGCTCGTCGTCAGCACCTTCGCCGGCCGGAGCCTCGAAGAGGTGGCCCACGCGGCGAGCGCACCGCTGTGGCTCCAGCTGTACTGCTTCCGCGACCACGAGACCACCCTGGGCCTGGCCCGCAGGGCCCGCGACAGCGGCTACCAGGCGCTGGTGCTCACCGTCGACACCCCGTTCACCGGCCGCCGGCTGCGCGACCTGCGCAACGGCTTCGCGGTCCCCGCCCACATCACCCCGGCCAACCTGACCGGCACGGCGGCGGCCGGCAGCGCCACCCCCGGCGCGCACAGCAGGCTGGCCTTCGACCGCCGCCTGGACTGGTCCTTCGTGGCCCGCCTGGGCGCGGCGAGCGGCCTGCCGGTGCTGGCCAAGGGCGTGCTGACCGCGCCGGACGCCGAGGCCGCGGTCGCCGCGGGCGTCGCGGGCATCGTCGTCTCCAACCACGGGGGCCGCCAACTCGACGGCGCACCGGCCACCCTGGAGGCGCTGCCCGAGGTGGTGTCCGCCGTGCGCGGACGCTGCCCGGTCCTCCTCGACGGCGGCGTCCGCACCGGCGCCGACGTCCTCGCCGCCCTGGCCCTCGGTGCCCGTGCCGTCCTGGTCGGGCGCCCCGCGCTGTACGCGCTGGCGGTCGGCGGCGCCGCGGGCGTGCGCCGGATGCTCACCCTGCTGACCGAGGACTTCGCCGACACGATGGTGCTCACCGGCCACGCCGCCACCGGCACGATCGGCCCGGACACCCTGGCCCCGCCGCACCACGCCCCGCCGCACCACGGGCCGCCCACCGCGCCCCGCCCGGCGCCGCACCGAGACAGGAGCCACGGATGACCACCACCACCCCAGCGCGCACGGACCGGGACGGCGTCCTGGCGCGGACCGCCCTGCACCCCAGCCTGTCCGCCCCGCTGCTCGACACGATGAACTTCCTCAACGAGGTGACCCTCCGCTACCCGCAGGCGATCTCCTTCGCCCCGGGACGCCCCTACGAGGGAGACTTCGACGTCGCACGCGTCCCCGGGTACATCGAGACCTACCTCGACCACCTGCGCGGGCGCGGCCACTCCGAGGAACGCGTCCGCACCGCGCTCTACCAGTACGGCGAAACCGCCGGGCAGATCAGGGACATCGTCGCCCGCATGCTCGAGGTGGACGAGGACCTGACGGTCGACCCCGCCTCCGTGGTGGTGACGGTCGGCTGCCAGGAGGCCGTCCTGCTCACCCTGCGCGCCCTGTTCACCGGTCCGGAGGACGTGCTCCTCGTCGACAGTCCCGCCTACGTCGGCATCACCGGCGCGGCCGGCCTGCTGGACATCCCCGTCGTGCCGGTGCCCGGCACCCCCGACGGGCCGAGCCCGGAAGGGCTGGAGCGCACCGTCCGGGAGATCGAGGCGAGCGGCCGGCGCGCCAGGTGCCTGTACGTGGTGCCCGACTGCTCCAACCCGACCGGCGTCAGCATGCGCCGCGAGGCCCGCACCGCCCTGCTCGACGCCGCCGCGCGGCTGGACCTGCTCCTCCTGGAGGACAATCCCTACGGGGTGTTCAGCCGGGTGCGCCGCCCCACCCTCAAGTCCCTCGACACCGAACGGCGCGTCGTCTACCTCGGTTCCTTCGCGAAGACGGCCTTCCCGGGCGCCCGCGTCGGCTTCGTCGTCGCCGACCAGCTCGTGGCCGGCGCGGACGGGCGGCCGCCCGGTCTGCTCGCCCACGAACTGGCCAAGGTCAAGAGCATGGTCACCGTCAACACCCCCACCCTGAGCCAGGCCGCGGTCGCCGGACTGCTGCTGCAGAACGGCGGGGGACTGCGGGCGGCGAACGAGGCATCGGCCCGCCACTACCAGTCCACGATGCGGTGCCTGCGCGACACCCTCGCCGCCGAACTGCCGCCCGGCGCACCGGAATCGGACGGCGTGCGGTGGAACGACCCGGACGGCGGGTTCTTCCTGACCCTCGACGTGCCCTTCGAGGCGGACGAGGCCGCGCTGGACGTCTCCGCGGAGAAGTACGGCGTCATCTGGACCCCGATGCGCCACTTCCACCTGGACGACGCGGGCGACCGGCAGATCCGCCTCTCGTGCAGCTACCTCACCACCGACCGCGCCGCCGAGGGGGCGACGCGGCTGGCCCGCTTCGTCAAGGACCGCGCGACGTCTAACGGTTGAGGTCGCTGTCCTTCACCAGTCCCGCCTCGTACGCGATGATCGCCGCCTGCACCCGGTTGCGGACCTCCAACTGGGTGAAGATGGCGCTGACATACGTCTTGATCGTGCCCTCGACCAGGTGCAGCCGCTGCGCGATCTCCGCGTTCGACAGACCGGCCCCCAGCATGCCGAGGACCTCCTGCTCCCGCTTGGTCAGCAGTGTCGTGCGCTCCCCCGACACCTCCGAGCGCGGTGAGGGGGCCCGGCGCAGCTCGGTCATCAGCCGCCGCGCCACCAGCGGGGAGAGGCAGGAGCCGCCGGACGCCACGGCCCGTACGCCGGAGATCAGGTCCCGCGGATCGGACGCCTTGAGCAGGAACCCGGCCACGCCCTGGTCCAGGGCCCGTTCGATGTACCGGTCCTCCCCGAAGGTGGTGAGGACGACGACCGCGGTGTCCGGGTTGGTGGTCCGCATCTCACCCGCGGCCGTCAGGCCGTCCATCTCCGGCATCCGGATGTCGAGCAGGGCCACGTCGGGCCGGTGCTTGCGGGCCAGTTCCACCGCCTCCCGCCCGTCGGACGCCTCGGCGACCACCTCGATGCCCGGTTCGGTCGTCAGGATGGAGCGAACCCCGGCCCTGATGATGGTCTCGTCGTCGGCGAGCAGTACGCGAATCATCCGATCCTTCCCTGGTGGTCAGAGCGTGTCCTTGGCCATGAGGACATCATCCTTGAAGCACAGCCGGTACATGGCGCCGCCGAAGTCGAGCAGACCGCTGCTCGCCCGGTAGTACTCGCAGGTCGTGCCGGCCGGGACGGACGGCTCGGAGGTGACCGGCGGCGGCTTCTTGATCCGGCGCTCCGGCAGCGCGGGCGCCAGATCGGCGCGGGTCTCGCCCACCCGGATCCGGGCGTAGTCCTCGGGGGCGAGGGACGTGGTCGCCGAGGTGAAGACGTAGAGCCCGCCGAGGAAGGCCACGATGGCGGCGCCGAGCACCGCCGGTATCAGCGCGGCCCGCCGGGCGTCCCGCCTGATCCGGGCCCGGGTGCGCAGCAGCGCGGCCCGGGAGGCGCTGCGCCACGGCCCGGAGGGGGCGGGCAGGTCCGCCGCGGCGGCCGCGGCCCGCCCCTCGTTGCCGGCCGTCGCGGCCCCGGGCGCCGTGCCGTCGCCCGAGCCACCGGCCGAGCCGTCCCCGTCGGCCGGCCCCGGCGGCTCGGTGGACCGCGACGGCGAGGAGGCGCCGCGCGGCAGTCGCGCGTACACCTCGAAACCGCCCGCCCGCGGGCCCGTGCGCAGCGTGCCGCCCGCGAGCCGGACCCGCTCGTCGAGGCCGATCAGCCCCGACCCGCTCCCGGCCGCCGGAACACTCCCGCCCCGCTCCGGCCGCTCGTTGACGACCGACACCACCGTCTCGTCCGCGGTGTGCGTCACCCGTACGTCGATGGGCGCGCCCGGCGCGTGCTTGGCCGCGTTCGTCAGCGCCTCCTGCACCACCCGGTAGGCCGCGAGGTCGGACAGCAGCGGCGTGCCGGGGCGGTCCCGGGCCCCGTCCTCCTGGAACCGGACCGGCGTACCGGAGCGCTGGAAACGGCGCACGAGCTGGGCGACGGACTCGTCGGCGGGGGTCAGCGACGGATTGGGGTCCTCCCGCAGCAGCCCGATCACCTCGTGCAGCCGCTCGGTGGCCATCGTGCACCGCTCCCGCAACTGGCCCACCGACTCCCGGTGCGGGTCCGACAGCCCGGGCGCCAGCTCCAGGCCGCCGGCGAGCAGGGCCATCACGCTCAGTTCGTGGCCCAGGGAGTCGTGGATGTCCTGCGCGATCCTGGCCCGCTCCTTCATCCTGGCCTGGTCGGCGATGTAGCGCTGGCGCCACTCCAGTTGCTCGGCGTGCTCCCAGCCGGCGTGGGTCAGCGCGGTGCGCTGGCTCCACCAGTTGCCCGCCCACCAGGGCAGCACACAGGCGACGAACTCGGTCATCAGCAGGCTCAGCCAGTCCTTGCCCTGGCCGACGGTGGCCACCAGCAGGAGCCCGGCCGCGGCGACACAGAGGAACACCAGGTGCGCGGGCCACAGCCGGGTCAGTCTGCGGCCCGCGAGGCAGCTCAGCACCACCGTCGCCATCGACGGCCACAGGTTCGCCCCGAACCACGGATAGAACAGCGTGAGCAGCGCCGCGAGCAGCAGGGACAGCAGCGGCGCGGTGCGCTGCACCACGACCGCGGCCGCGATGAGCAGACACGCGGTCAGCCAGGCGACCGGCGCGGTCTCGAGCGTCCCGGTGGCGAACGCGGAGGGCACGAGCAGTACGAGCAGCAGCACCAGATCGGCGCGCCGGGTGAACGGGCGCTCGGAGCCGAGGACCCGTACAAGCGATTCGATTCGTCGGCGCACGGCCTGCCATCGGTGCATTCCAGCACGCTACAAGAGCGGCCCCGGCCGCCGGATCTGCCGAAAGTCGACTGCGGTCGTTGCCGATCGCCAGATGTTTCGTGCCCTTGCCTCTCCCTAGCGTTGAGGACGTGACTTTGGAAGGAGCCACCAGGCGATGATCACTTTGGACCGACTGACCAAGCGGTACGGCGACAAGACGGCCGTCTCGGACCTCTCGTTCGAGATCAATCCGGGAAAGGTCACCGGATTCCTCGGCCCGAACGGCGCGGGAAAGTCGACGACGATGCGCATGATCGTCGGTCTGGACGCGCCCACCTCGGGGCGGGCCCTGGTGGGCGGCAAGCGTTACGAGGAGCTGCGGCACCCGTTGCGCGAGGTCGGTGCGCTGCTCGACGCCCGCGCGGGCCACCCCGGCCGTTCGGCCCGGCACCACCTGCTCGGGCTGGCCCGCAGCAACGGGATCCCGGCGTCCCGGGTCGGCGAGGTCCTTCAGACCGTGGGCCTGTCCGAGGTGGCGAACAAGCGCATCGGCTCCTTCTCCCTCGGCATGGGCCAGCGGCTCGGGATCGCCGCCGCCCTGCTGGGCGACCCCAAGGTGCTGCTCTTCGACGAGCCGGTCAACGGACTGGACCCGGACGGTGTCCGCTGGGTCCGCGAGCTGATGCGTTCCCTCGCGGCGGAGGGCAGGACGATCTTCGTGTCCAGTCACCTGATGAGCGAGATGCAGGAGACCGCCGACCACCTCCTGGTCATCGGGCGCGGAAAGATCATCGCCGATGCGCCGATCGAGGAGGTCATCGCGGGCAGCTCGCTGACCGCCGTACGGGTGCGGACCCCGCAGCCCGACGTGCTCAGGCGGGAGCTGCTGGAGTTCGGACTGCGCGTCGAGCCGAACGCGGACTCCGCGCCCGACGAACTCCTCGTCGTCGGCGGAACCCTGGAGGAGATCGGCGACCTCGCCTTCCACCACCGCGTTCCGATCCACGAACTCAGCATGCGCAAGGCCAGCCTGGAACAGGCGTACATGGAACTCACCGCCGCGAGCGTGGAGTACGGCTCTCCCGCGCTCTCCCAGGTCACCGAAGTCCCGGACCACCAGAAGGCGTAACTGGATATGACTACTACAACCGTCCCCAAGCTCGTGGGTCCCGTGAAGGGCGGCGGCTTCAAGGGCGCCGTCGCCTTCGAGTGGACCAAGTTCTGGAGCGTGCGGGCCACCTGGTGGAACCTGGCCGTCGGCCTGCTGCTCACCGTGGCCTTCGCCGCCATGGTCGGCGCCTCCGCCGACGCCAGCGCGAAGAAGGGCGTCGACGTCACGATGCCCGCCCCGCACCACGCCTCGCAGGCCTTCCTCATCTCCCAGCTGACCATCGTGGTCCTCGCCACCCTCGCCCTCACCAGCGAGTACTCCAGCGGCTCGATCCGCACCACGTTGCAGAGCGTGCCCGCGCGCGGCCGGATGCTGCGCTCCAAGACCCTGGTCGTCGCCGCCGTCGTGGTCGCGTCGGGCTTCGTCTTCAGCCTGCTGGGCACCCTGGTGGCCGCGCCCCTGATGGGCGACTACGGCGACTACAGCAGCGGCCAGCTGTTCGGCACCGCGCTCGGCGCCGGGGTCTACCTCGCCCTCCTCGCCGTCATGGCCATCGGGCTCGGCACCGTCCTGCGCAGCGCCGCGGGCACCATCACCACCCTCATCATGGTCCTGCTCGCGCTGCCCCAGCTGATGGGCGTCGTCGGCGCCAAGTGGCTGGAGACCGCCTCGGACTACATGCCGAGCGTCGCCGGTACCGTCCTGCTGACCCAGGACAGCGACCCCTACGGCGCCGGCACCGCACTGCTGGTCCTCCTGCTGTGGGCCCTGGCCGCCTACGCCGCCGGCACCGCGGTGCTGCGTCGCCGCGACGCCTGACCCGCCACTCGTCCGGGCTCCCCAGGGGGAGCCGGGGGCCGTGCTCCGGCTGCCGGAGCACGGCCCCTTCGTCGATACCGGTGCGATAAGGGGCCCATAGCGGGCCCAGCCAAGGTGGTGGAGCCGTATCCGCCCCCCCACCTTGGAGGCCGCCCGTGCGCACCACCACCAGGACCCGGACCACGCTCGCCGCCGTCGGTGCGGCGCTCGCCCTCGGCGTCGCCGCCGCGCCCGCCCAGGCGGCCCCCGCGGACAAGCCCCAGGTACTCGCCTCCTTCACGCAGACCAGCGCGTCCAGCCAGAACGCCTGGCTCGCGGCCAACCGGAACCAGTCCGCCTGGGCCGCCTACGAGTTCGACTGGTCCACGGACCTGTGCACCCAGGCGCCCGACAACCCCTTCGGCTTCCCGTTCAACACGGCCTGCGCGCGCCACGACTTCGGTTACCGCAACTACAAGGCGGCGGGCAGCTTCGACGCCAACAAGAGCCGTATCGACAGCGCCTTCTACGAGGACATGAAGCGCGTCTGCACCGGCTACACCGGCGAGAAGAACACGGCCTGCAACAGCACCGCCTGGACCTACTACCAGGCCGTCAAGATCTTCGGCTGAGCCGAGCCGAGCCGAGCCGAGCCGAACGAGCCTGCCGAGCCGAGCAGGGCGGAGCAGGCAGCGCGGGCCCCGGGCCGAGGAGGGGAAGACGCATGCGCAGCGTCGTCATCGTGGGCGCCGGTGTGATCGGCCGCTCCGTCGGGCTCGCCCTGCGGCGGCACGGCGTGACCACGTACCTGACCGACGCCGACCCCGAGGCGGCGCTGGCGGGCGAACGCTGCGGGGCCGGCTTCGCGGCGCCGCCGCCGCGGCAGGCCGACATCGCGGTGCTCGCGGTGCCGCCCGACCAGGTCGCGCCGGTGCTCGCCGAGCACCAGAAGCTCGGCACGGCCCGCTGCTACACCGACGTCTCCGGCGTCAAGGTGCGTCTGCACCGGGAGGTCAGGGCGCACGGCTGCGACCTGACCTCCCTGGTCAGCGGCGCCCCCGTGGTCGGCGGCAGCGGCCCCGTCCAGGCCCGCGCCGACCTCTTCGACGGCAGGCCCTGGGCGCTCACGCCCACCGAGGCCACCGGGAACCTCGCCCTGAACTGCGCGCTGGAACTGGTCGCGCTGTGCGGGGCGGTCTCGGTGCTGCTGGACCCCGAGACCCACGACCGCGCCGTGGCCCTCGTCTCGCACGCCCCGCACCTGGTCGCGAGCCTGGTCGCCGCGCGGCTGCTCGGCGGCGACGAGTCGGCCGTACGGCTGGCCGGCCAGGACCTGCGGGACGTCACCAGGACCGCGGACGCCAACCCGGAACGCTGGGCCCGCATCCTGACCGCCAACGCCGGTCCCGTCGCCGACCAGTTGGACGACTGGGCGGCCGAGGCGCAGGCGATGGCCCGCGAACTGAGGGACGCCGCGCGGTCCGGCGACACCGACGGCCCGGTCCGGCTGCGGGAGACCCTGCGCTTCGGCGTGGCCGGACGCGCCCGCATCCGGGAGCCGCACACTCCCTCGTCCTGACCCCCGGGGGCGACGGACCGCCGCGGCCCCGGCATCCCGAGGACCCGCGCCACCACCGTCATCCGGCACCACCGATGGAAAGGACACGACCATGCGTGGAATCCTGCGCGCCACGTCGCTCACCGCGGCGATCGGCGCGGTCGCCCTGCTCCCGACGACGGCCGCCTCCGCCGCGCCCGCCGGGCCCGCGGCCTCCGGCTGTGTCACGGACAGCGAGACCGAGGACTTCGGCCGGGGCGAGATCACCGTCTGCGTCGAGGACGGCGAGGTACGGGTGACCGGCCACGTCGAGGACCTCAAGCCCGGCGGCCCCTTCAACGGAGGCGACTCCGGCTGCGTGGGCTGGTGGATCGACTGGGAGACGGCGTCCGGACCCGACTCCAGCACCAGCACCCTGGCCTGCCCGCACTTCACCGACAAGCCCTACGTCGAGTTCGACTACGACCCGACCGAGTCGGAGTACGGCCCCAAGGACGTCACGGGCGTGGCGGACACCCATCTCACGATGGTCTTCATGTGACGCTCCCGCCCGCACGCCCGGCCCTGTCGAAAGGACAGGGCCGGGCGTGCGGGCGGACGACGGAAGTCCAGGCGCTTCACCGGCCGGCCCACGAAGATCGCATCCACTTGTGGCGACCAAGGTGATGAAACCGCCGTTGCCGCTTTCACCTCGTGCTTCCCGCTCCTAGCGTGATCGGTGTTCCTGCTTCCGACGAAGTGAGCGCTGATGCCGAACGTGAGGGAAGCCGGTCGTCCGGCGCGCCGGTGTGCCACCCTCGTGGCGGCCCTGCTGCTGGCCCTCGTGCCCTTCGGCGCGGGCGCCCCCGGCACGGCAGCCGCGCGTGCCGCGCCGGCCGCCGACGCCGCGTGGACCGCGTCCGCCGTGCCCGCGCCGACCGGCGCCCTGCCGGTCGGCGTGCGCACCGCGCACCTGCGCGACACCTCCCGGCGCGACCCCTGGAACCCCGACCGGTACCGCGAGCTGGCCCTCTCGCTCTGGTACCCGGCGCTGCCCTCGCGGGCGCCGCGCGCCTCGTACGTCACGGCCAAGGAGTCGGCGCTGATCCTGCGCTTCCACCGGGTCGAGGGCGTGCCCGCCGACCTGCTCGCCCGTTTCCGCGTCCACGCGCGCACGGCCCCGCCGCCGCTGCCCGCGCCCGCCCGCGGGCTGCCCCTCGTCCTGCTCTCGCCGGGCTTCGCGCTGCCCCGCTCGTCGCTGACCGGGCTCGCCGAGGAGCTGGCGAGCCGCGGGTACGCCGTCGCCGCGGTCGACCACGCCTACGAGGCCCCGGCCATCAGCCACCCCGACGGCCGCGTGACCGGCTGCCTGGCCTGCCGACGGCACCCGGAGGGCGCACGGGTCGCCGCCACCCGCGCCGCGGACCTCCGCTTCGTGCGCGAGCGGCTGCTGCGGTCGCCGGGCGCCGTGGGGCTGCCGCGGCTCGACCCGTCGCGGGTGGCGGTGGTGGGCCACTCGATGGGCGGTGCCGCCGCCTTCGAGGCGCTGCGCACCGACGCCGGCTTCGCCGCCGCGGCCAACCTGGACGGCACCGTCCACACCGGCGGCAGGAGCCCGGTAAACCGGCCGTTCCTGCTGCTCGGCGCCGGCGAACACGGCCGGCCCGGCGCCGACCCCACCTGGCAGCGGGCCTGGCGGGACCTGTCGGGGCCGCGCCGCTGGCTGTCGGTGCGGGGCGCCGGGCACCTGTCCTTCACCGACTACGCCCGGCTCCTCGAACGCACCGGCACGGCGGGCGAGGAGGTCACGCTCGGCGCGGCCGACGCCGGGCGCGTCACCAGGGAGCTGGTGGTGGCCTTCCTCGACGAACGGCTGCGGCGGTACGGGCCACGCCTCGACACCGCCGCCCGGCAGGACCCGGAGGTCGTCACCCACGGAGGCTGAGCGGCCCGTGGGAAAACGGATCGATATCGGAAGGAAAGACGGTCTCAGTACCTTGACCGGGGTCGGCAGGGTCCGCGACCCGCGCAGAGTCTCCAGCCCGACGCTCCCGGAAGGAATGCGACGTGACCAATCCGTTCGAAGACGCAGACGGCCGCTATCTCGTGCTGGTCAACGATGAGGGGCAGCACTCGCTGTGGCCGTCCTTCGTGGACGTGCCCGCCGGGTGGACGGTCGCCCTCGGCGAGTCCGACCGGGAGGCGTGCCTGGAGTACGTGGAGAAGAACTGGACCGACATGCGGCCCAGGAGCCTCGTGGAGGCGATGAGCACCGGCAACTGACCGGACCACGACGGCCCGTACGTCCCCGGCAGGGGGCGTACGGGCCGTCGCCGTTCCCGGCTCAGTCGGTGAGGGCCACGGCGACCGGGGCCGGGGTCTCCAGGGACCCCGCGGCCGTCAGGCAGTGGGACGCGTGCAGCCGCACCAGCTCCTGCCACTTAAAGCGCATCCCGCCCCAGCGGCTGCGGCCGACCGCCTCCAGGAGCTGCGCGTCGACCAGGGTCTCGATCAGGTCCTCGGCCTCCAGCAGGTCCGTGCCGAGCACCTGGGCCGCCTGCTCCGCGTCGAAGTCCGCGTCGCCGAGGCGGCTCAGCTCCCGGTAGGCGAAGGCCACCCTGGGGTCCAGCTCCCGCATGCTGCGGTCCAGCCGGGCGCGCAGCGAGTCCTCCCCGATGCTGAGGGCCGCCAGCCGGTCGCCCGAGCGTTCCAGCCGGCAGACCAGGTCGAGCACCCGCCAGTGCGTCTTGGTGAGCAGCCTGGCCGCGGCGGCCCGCAGCGCCAGCGGCGAGTGCCCGCACAGCGCGGCGAGCCTGCTGGTCGCCTCGGGCACGTCCTGCGCCCGTGAGTCCCGCAGCACGCCGGCCAGCGTCTCCCGCGCCTCGTCGTCCGACAGGGGCGCGACCCGCAGCCGGAAGGTGCGGTACTTCTGCATCAGTTCGTCCAGATTGGCCCGGCCGGTGATGAGTACGCAGCACCCGCCGCTCGTGGGCAGCAGATGACGTACCTGGGCGTAGGAGGAGGCGTGGTCGAGCACGATCAGGACCCGCCGGCCCTCCAGCAGTCCGCGGTACCGCTCCGCCGCCTCCGCGGGCTCGGCGGGCAGCGGACCCTCGTCCCCCAGCTGGCGCAGGAACTGGTGGAGCACCTCCAGCGGGCCGCCCTCCCGCAGGTCGGCGAAGAGCTGCCCGTCGGGAAATCTGTGCGCCGCACGGTGCGCCCAGTTGACCGCCAGGCTCGTCTTTCCGATTCCGGGACTTCCGGTGAGGTAGGCGATGGCGGGCGGATTCTGCGCCGATCCGTCGAGCAGCACATCATCCATCAACCACTGCTCGCGGCTACGCCCGATGAAGTAGGCGTCGCTTTCCGGAAGCTGACTCGGAACGGTCTGCTGCCGGTCCTTTCGCGCCGCCGCTATGCCCAGGACGCCGAGCTGCGGGAATTCGTCGCGCAGGATCGAGTCGTGCAGCGACTGGAGGTCGGTACCCAGTTCGAGACCGATCTCTTCGATGGAATACCGCATTCCGTCGCGGAATGTCGTGAGTGCCTCCGCCCGCCGTCCCGAACGGTACTGAGCGAGCATCAGGTAGTAGCGCAGCCGGTCGCGCAGCGGGCAGGCACCCACCAGTGCCTGGAGTTCGCCCAGGACCGACTGGTGCTCGCCGAGTTGGAGGCGCAGCGCCATGTGCTGTTCGACGGCCAGCATGCGCTGTTCGTCCAGCCGGGCCGCCTCGGTCTCGGCGAAGGGTGCGTGGACGCCGCCCAGGGCGGGGCCGCGCCACAGGGCCAGGGCCTGGCGCAGGGCCTCGGCCGCCGGGGCCGGACGTTCGTCCGCCGTCAGTTCGGTGGCTCTGGAGACCAGTTGTTCGAAACGGAGCGAGTCGAGTGAGTGGCCGGCGAGGCTGAGCATGTAGCCGGGTGTGGCCGTGATGATGGTTTCCTGTTCCCAGCCCGCGGTACGGAAGATTTTGCGCAGTGTGGCGATGCAAATGGCCACCTGGGTGCGCGCGGTACTGGGCGGACGGCCGTTCCAGACCTCCTCGATCAGGGAGTCGAAAGAAACGACCTGATTAGCGGAGAGAAGTAGTGCGGAGAGCACGGCCCGTTGCCGGGGGCCGCCCACCGTAAGACCTCGGCCATTCATGTGCACTTCGAGTGGCCCGAGCACTCCGAATTCGAGACCGGCGGTCGGGGTTTCCTTTTGGGAGACTTCCGCATTTCCGATTCTCTGGTATATCGGTTCTATCAGCCGAAGATCCATGACCTCTTGATACCCCCGCGTCAAGTTGTGCTGATGTCTGCGTGCCGAAACTCTCCGAAGCCGTCGGGTGCCACGGGCATGAAGACTTCGTTACGGCCGGGTCAGCAGGGTTCACCGCTGGTCGGGGCCTCGTCGTCATGTCACTCACCTCCGGGTCCGGGTCGCTGCGTCAGGAGCTGCTGGTCCGTGCGTGAGCCTCACTTCCCTTCGGGTCGTGCGCCCGGACCGGTGGCCGGGCGGCAGTGCGAGGGGGTGCGTCGACGAAAGTCGCGGTCGTGGTTGCCGGTGCGGCGCTGCCTGCGACCCGGCCCAATCTGACCTGCGGAACTTTTCCTTCGTAGCCGGCTCCCCCCTGCCTGCAGTCGGAATAATACGGATCTTCTTTGAATCCAACACTCAACTTTCGGCAGGTCTCTGCCCTTGCTTTCGTCAGTGCGCCGTTTGCTATTCCCCGATGGCCTGGATTCAGCCCCGAGGTTACCTGCCGGTCGCTCTCGCCGCCGATTGCGTAAGGAATGTGAAATCCGCTGGTGGCGGCGGATGCCGGGGCTCGTTCCGGTCCCGTGGCGGGCCGCCCGTCGAACGGCCCGGAAGCGGCTCCTCCGGCCGCACCGCTGCGCAGGTTTGGCCGGATCGTGTCGTTCCGGTCGCCGCGGGGCGCACAAAGACGGAGGGGACGCCCGGCACGGACCGGGCGTCCCCTCCTCTTCACCGGGCGGTACGGGGGTCGACCGCCCGGTGGGCTCAGTCGGCGTCGAGACGACGCCGCATACGTGCCCACACGAACTCCAGCACCAGCCCGGCGACCGCCGCACAGGCGACCGCCGCCCACGGCGCGGTGACGCCGACCAGCTTCAGCTGGAAGAACTCCTGGAGGTAGGGCACCACCAGCACCACGGCGAAGCCCACCGCCATGGTCAGCACCAGCAGCACGCGCCACCAGGTGTAGGGGCGGGCGATGACGGCCAGCGCCCACAGGGCCGTGAGGAACAGCGCGAGGGTCGCCGCCGAGGTCTCGGCGTCCAGGTTGTCGTCGTACACCGACCGGGCGATCAGATAGGCGACCGAGGTGGCGGCGGCCGCGAGCGCGCCGGCCGGGATCGCGAACCTGAGCACCCGGCCGACGAAGTTGGACCTGGCCCGCTCCTTGTTGGGCGCGAGGGCGAGGAAGAACGCGGGGATGCCGATGGTCAGCGACCCGACCAGCGTGATGTGGCGCGGCAGGAACGGGTAGGGCACCTGGGCGATCACGACCACCAGCGCCATCAGCACCGAGTAGACGGTCTTGGTGAGGAAGAGGTTGGCCACCCGCTCGATGTTGCCGATGACCCGGCGCCCCTCCGCGACCACCGAGGGCAGCGCCGAGAAGTTGTTGTTCAGCAGGACGATCTGCGCGACCGCCCGGGTGGCCGGGCTGCCCGAGCCCATCCCCACGCCGATGTCCGCGTCCTTGAGCGCGAGGACGTCGTTGACGCCGTCGCCCGTCATCGCCACGGTGTGCCCGCGGGACTGGAGCGCGCCCACCATGTCCCGCTTCTGCTGCGGTCCCACCCGTCCGAAGACGGTGTTCTCCTCGACCGCGTCGGCCAGTTCGGCCGGCTCGTCCGGCAGGAACCGGGCGTCCACCGGCCGTTCCGCCCCGGGCAGCGACAGGCTCGACGCCACGGCTCCCACCGAGACCGCGTTGTCGCCCGAGATCACCTTGGCCGTGACGCCCTGGTCGGCGAAGTAGTCCAGGGTGGCCCGCGCCTCCGGCCGCACCCGCTGCTTGATGACGACGAGCGCGGCGGCCGTGACGGCGGCGGGCACGGCCGCGGGGTCGTCCATCAGCGCGTCCAGCGGCCGGTCGCTGCGCGCCAGGAGCAGGACCCGCAGGCCCCGGGCCCCGTAGGAGTCGGCGGCGGTGAGCACCGAGTGCCCGGCCGGCAGCATCGTGTCCGGTGCCCCCAGCAGCCACGCCGACTCCGTGCCGGAGGGCTCGGCGAAGGAGGCGCCGCTCCAGCGCCGGGCGGACGAGAACGGCGCGGTGGCGGTGCGCCGCCAGCCCTCGGGGGCGGGGTACGACTCGATGATCGCCTGGAGGCTGGCGTTGGGCCGCTCGTCGGCGGCGCCCAGGGCACCGAGCACCGCGTCGACCGGCAGCTCCGGCAGCAGCGGAAGGACCTCGTCGACGTCCATCGAGGCCTCGGTGAGCGTGCCCGTCTTGTCCAGGCAGACCGTGTCCACCCGCGCCAGCCCCTCGATGGCGGGCAGCTCCTGCACGAGGCACTGCTTCTTGCCGAGCCGGACCACGCCGACCGCGAAGGCCAGCGAGGTCAGCAGCACCAGGCCCTCGGGCACCATGGGGACGAGACCGCCCACCATGCGCCGGATCGCCTCCGAGAAGTTGTCGTCGTTCACCACGAACTGGGTGATGATCAGCGCGATGCCCGCCGGGACGATCGCGTAGGTGACGAACTTCAGGATCCGGTCGATGCCGTTGCGCAGCTCGGAGTTGACGAGGCTGAAGCGCCGCGCCTCGTCGGCGAGCTGCGAGGCGTACGCCTCCTTGCCCACCCGGGTGGCGGTGAACGTCCCCGAGCCGGCCACCACGAAGCTGCCGGACATCACCGGGTCGCCGGGCTGCTTGACCACCGGGTCGGCCTCGCCGGTGAGCAGCGACTCGTCGACCTCCAGGCTGTCGCCCGAGGTGACGGTGCCGTCCACCACGATCTTGTCGCCCTGACCGAGGTCGATGGAGTCGTCGATGACGATCTCGGAGGCGCTGAGTTCCAGCCGCTGCCCGTCCCGCCACACCCGCGGCCGGCTCTCGCCGACGATCGCCAGCTGGTCCAGGGTCCGCTTGGCGCGCACCTCCTGGATGATGCCGATCGCGGTGTTGGCGAGGATGACGCCGCCGAACAGACCGTCCTGCACCGGCCCGACGATCATCACGATGACGAACAGCACGCCGATGATCGCGTTGATGCGGGTGAACAGGTTGCTGCGGACGATCTCCCCGATCGTGCGGCTCGACCGGGCCGGTACGTCGTTGACCTGCCCCGCCGCGACCCGTTCGGCGACCTCCGCCGCGCTCAGGCCGCCACCCCCGCCGACGCGGACCGCGCCCCCCGGCTCGTCCAACTGGTTCTTCATCCCTGACGCCCTCCGGGCTCGACTCCGCGCTCAGTTCCGGTCTCGGCTGCGTCCCCCGCGAAGTGACTGTAGGAGCCCGTCATCCGCCGTCACCAGGCACGAACGACGTCTCTTGGGCCTTACTTTCGACAGGGACGGATCTTGGCCGGGCGGGGCGAAAACCAATCGATATCGAGGAGAAAGTTGACGCTCCTACCGTCGTGCGGGCAGGCCCGGCGGGCATCGTCTTGCCCGCGTCCACCCCCACCCGAGGAGATCCCGACGCATGCGCGCACAGACGAGCGGACCCACCGTGACCGGGGACGACGTGCAGGGGCAGCTGGCGGAACTGCGGCGGAGCCACCCCGAGCTGCACGCCCTGGCCGACCCCCGGCGGATCGCCGCCTGGGAGGCGGCCAGGGGCAGCGCCCCCGGGCGGCACGACGATTTCGGCGCCGACGGCGAGGGCAGCCGGGGCGTGGAGTACGTACAGGCCCAGGCCCTCAACCGGCGCGCCCGCGAGACGGGGATCAGGAAGCTCCTCGGCTTCGCCGAGACCGCCCGCCGCACCGCGGCCGGCGACCGGCCCGTCCTGGTCGACCTGCTCGGCGGCGACGGACTGGTGCGCAAGGTCTGCGAGGAGCTGGGCATCGGCGACTTCAACATCCTCACCTGCGACGCGTCCCCCCACATGGTGACCACGGCGTGGGCGGCCGGCGTGCCCGCCCTGCTCCAGCGGGCCGAGCAGCCGCTGCTGCGCGACCACAGCGTCGACGCCGTACTGCTGGCCTACGGCTCGCACCACGTGCCGTCCTCGGACCGGCAGACGGTGGCCACCGAGGCCCGCCGGATGCTCCGCCCCGGCGGCACGTTCGTCCTGCACGACTTCCTCGTCGGCTCGCCGGTGGACGTGTGGTTCGAGGAGGTCACCGACGTGTACTCGGCGACCGGCCACAAGTTCCTGCACTTCACCCGGGACGAGATCGAGGGGTACCTGGAGAAGGCCGGCTACGACCACCGCGAGGTCGTGGAGATCGACGACCCCTACACCGCGGTCGCCGCCACCCCCGAGGAGGCGGAGCTGGAGATCGGCCGGTACCTGCTGAACATGTACGGCCTGGTCAAGGTCTTCGAGGGGCGCACCGAGCAGGAGGCGTACCGCTGGGTCGCCGAGACCGCCAAGGCCGTCTTCCGCTACCCGGACGCCGAGGGCGGCCTCGCCTCGAGCGAACTGCGCCAGGAGGGCACCGGCGGGTGGCGCGTCACCATTCCGCGGCGTGCCGTCGTCGGAGTGGGCCGGGTCTCGGCCACCGCCGGGAAGGCGGCATGACCACCCACGCCGCCGAGGCGCCCACGACGGACCCACAGGGCGCACCGGGCTCACAGAAGCCACCGGACGCGACGGAGGCCGAGGAGGCCGCCCGCGCCACCGTCCCGCACCGCGCCGCCGCCGCGGCACTCGCCCGCGAGCACGACGTCGTCCCGCTCCACCAGGAGTTCCTGGACGACTCGGTCAGCCCCGTCACCGCCTTCGCCCAGCTGTGCGGACCGGACGAGGCGGGCTTCCTGCTGGAGAGCGTGCCGGTCTCCGGCGGCGTGGCACGGTACTCGTACGTCGGTCACCGACCGGTGCCGCTCGAGCCGACCGGCGGCGACCCGCTGACCGCGCTGCGGTCCCACCTGGCCCGGTCCGTGGCGCCGGTGCCCGGACTGCCGCCGTTCCACGGCGGCGTCGTCGGCTACCTCGGGTACGAGGCGGCCCGCCACTTCGAGGACCTGCCCCTGGCCGCCGGACCGCCGCCCGGACTGCCCGAGTCCGCCTTCCTCGCCGCCGACGACCTCGTCGTCTTCGACCACGCGACCCGGCGCGTCCTGCTGATGACCCTGTACCGCCCGGCCCGCGAGTCCTACGACGACGCCGTCGCCCGCATCGTGCGCCTCAACCGCGCCCTGCGCCGCGCGCCGGCACCCGCCGCCTTCTCCGGCCGCCCGCTCGCCGCCGCCACGCCGGCCGACCACGGGACGCAGGGCTGGACCGCGAACCTCACCGAGGCACAGTTCACCGAGCGGGTCGCCCGCGCCCGGGAGCACATCGCGGCCGGTGACGCCTTCCAGATCGTGCTCTCCCGGCGGCTCAGCAGGCCGCTGCGCGCCCGGCCGACCGACCTGTACCGGCACCTGCGGGCCACCAACCCCTCGCCGTACATGTACCACCTGAGCCTGGGCGGCGGCCGGCACGTGATCGGCGCCTCGCCCGAGCTGCTCGTCAAGGCGGAGGGCCGCACGGTGCGCACCCGGCCCCTCGCGGGCACCCGGCCCCGCCACCCCGACCCCGCCGAGGACCTGCGGCTGGAGCGGGAGCTGCGCGCCGACGAGAAGGAACGCGCCGAACACGTCATGCTGGTCGACCTCGGTCGCAACGACCTGGGCCGGGTCACCGAGCCGGGCACGGTCCGGGTGGAGCGGCTGATGCGGGTCGAGCGCTTCTCCCACGTGATGCACCTGTCGTCCACCGTGCGCGGACGGCTCGCCGAGGGCCGGGACGCGCTGGACGCCCTGCGCTCGGCCTTCCCCGCCGGAACGCTCTCCGGGGCGCCCAAGATCCGGGCCATGGAGATCATCGCCGAGCTGGAGCCCGAGCAGCGCGGGGTGTACGGCGGCGCCCTCGGCTTCGTCGGCGCGGACGGTCTGACCGACTTCGCCATCGCCCTGCGCACCATGGTCGTCGCCGACGGCCACGTGCACGTGCAGGCGGGCGCCGGGATCGTCGCCGACTCCGACCCCGCGGCCGAGTTCCGCGAGACCCTGCACAAGTCGCGCGCCATGCTCACGGCCGTACGGCGGGCGGAGGCGGCGGCATGAGCGCCCCCACCGGCACCCGCGTGGGCACGGCGCCACGGGTCGCGGTGATCGACAACTACGACTCGTTCACCTACAACCTCGTCCACTACGTCGCCGAACTGGGCGGCCGCCCCACGGTGTTCCGCAACGACGCCGTCACCGTCGCCGAACTCGCCGGATTCGACCTGCTGCTGCTCTCGCCGGGCCCCGGCACCCCCGCCGGCGCCGGCATCTGCGTGGACGCGGTCCGCGCACTCGGCGCACGGCTGCCCGTCCTCGGCGTGTGCCTGGGCCACCAGGCCGTCGCCGTCGCCTACGGCGGCTCGGTGGTGCGCGGCGAGCAGGTGCACGGCAAGGCCAGTGCCGTGCACCACGACGGCGGCGGGGTGTTCGCCGGCCTGCCCGACCCGTTCAGCGCCACCCGCTACCACTCGCTCGTGGTCGAGCCCGCCGGCCTGCCGGACGAGCTGACCGTCACCGCCCGCACCGCGGACGGCACGGTCATGGGCCTGCGCCACCGCACGCACCCGGTCCACGGGGTGCAGTTCCACCCCGAGTCGGTGCTCAGCCCCGAGGGCAAGCAGCTGATCGCGAACTTCCTGGAGTGCGTCGATGATTGAGTCACTGAGAACGCTCGTGCAACGGCCCCTCACCGAGGCCGAGGCGGCCGACGCGATGCGCGTGATCATGCGCGGCGAGGCCACGGCCGCCCAGATCGCCGCCTTCGCACTGGCCGTCACGGTCCGCGGCGCCTCCGCCGACAACCTGGCCGGCATGGCCCGCGCCGCCCAGGAGTTCGCCACCCCGGTCCCGCGCGCGGGCGGCGATCTGCTCGACACCTGCGGGACCGGCGGCGACGGGCTGAACACCTTCAACATCTCCACCGCCGCCGCGATCGTCGCCGCCGCCTGCGGGGTACGGGTCGCCAAGCACGGCAACCGCAGCGCGTCCTCCGCCTGCGGCAGCGCCGACGTGCTGGAGGAACTGGGCGTCCGCATCGACCTCGGCGCCGAGGAGGCCGCCGCCTGCCTGGACCGCACCGGGATCACCTTCCTGTTCGCCCCGGTCTTCCACCCGGCCTTCCGGCACACGGCGGGACCGCGCCGGGAACTGGGCGCGCGGACCGTCTTCAACCTGCTGGGACCCCTGTGCAACCCCTCGGGCGCCCGGCTGCGCACCCTGGGGGTGCCGAGCCGCGAGCTGGTGGAACCGATGACCGAGGTCCTCGAACGGCTCGGCGTCACCCGCGCCCTGGTCTTCCACAGCGCGGACGGCATGGACGAACTGAGCACCGCCGCCCCCGCCCACCTGGTCGAACTGCGCGACGGACGGCGCACCACCCACCGCTTCGACCCCGCCGAGCACGGCCTGGCCCGGTCCCGCCCCGGCGACCTGGCGGGCGGCGACCGCGCCGTCAACGCGGCCGTCCTGCGCCGTGTCCTGGCCGGCGGGCGCGGACCCGCGCGGGACGTCGTCCTGCTCAACGCCGCCGCGGCGCTGCGGGTCGCCGGCCTGGCCGGCACCTGGTCCGACGGGCTGCGGCTGGCCGCGTCCGCCGTCGACGGGGGCGCCGCCGCGGGCCTGCTCGACCGCTGGGCCCACGCCTCCTGGCAGCGGGCGGACCTGGTGGAGGTGCCGGCATGAGCGGCATCCTCGCCGGCCTCGTCGCCGAGGCCGAGTCGCAGACCGGGCGCCGGCGCGCGCTGCGCACCGAGGCGAAGCTGACCGAGCTGGCCGCCGCGGCGCCCCCGGCCCGGGACTTCGCCGCCGCGCTGCGCGAACCCGGGCTCGCGGTCATCGCCGAGATGAAGCCCCGCAGCCCCTCCAAGGGGCCGCTCACCGACGACTACCGGCCGGCCGAACTGGCCCGCGCCTATCAGGGCGGCGGCGCCCACGCCGTGTCGGTGCTCACCCACGAGGCGGGCTTCGGCGGCAGCCCGGACCACCTGGCCGTCGCCCGCGCCGCCTGCGAACTCCCCGTCCTACGCAAGGACTTCGTCGTCGACGAGTACCAGATCCTGGAGGCCCGGGCGCTCGGCGCCGACGCCCTGCTGCTGATCGTCGCCGCGCTCGCCCCCGCACGGCTCGCCGCACTCCTGGCCCGCACCCGTGCCTGCGGCATGGAGGCGCTGGTCGAGGTGCACGACGAACGGGAAGTGGACGTGGCCCTGGAGGCGGGCGCCGACGTGATCGGCGTCAACCACCGCGACCTGCGGGACTTCTCGATCGACCGGACCCTTTCGGCCCGGCTGCGGGGGCGGGTCGGCACCGGGCGGGTCATGGTCGGGGAGAGCGGCGTGCGCGGCGCACCCGACGCCCGCGCGCTGGAAGCGGCCGGGGTGGACGCGGTCCTGGTCGGAGAACTGCTCATGCGGGCCGGTGACCCCGGTACCACGATCAAGGGACTGGTCGGATGACGGCGAGCGACACGTACACGCAACCCCGCACGGCCCCGGCCGGGACCGGCACCGCGGCCCCGGGCCCGACCGGCCCCGCGGCCGACGCCGGGCGGGGCGGATGGACCCCCGGCTCGTGGCGGAGCCGGCCGGCCGCGCAGCAGCCCGAGTGGCCCGACCCCGGGGAACTGCGCGGCGTGGAGGACACCCTCGCGCTCAGGCCGCCCCTGGTGCTGCCCGACGAGATCCTCGACCTGCGCCGCTCCCTGGCCCAGGTCGCCGCGGGGGAGGGCTTCCTGCTCCAGGCGGGCGACTGCGCGGAGCGGTTCGGCTCCTGCACCGAGGCAGGGGTGCGCGGCAAGCTGCGGGTCATCCTCCAGGTGGCCATCCTGCTCACCTACGGCTCCGGGCTGCCGGTGGTGAAGGTGGGCAGAATCGCCGGCCAGTTCGGCAAGCCCCGCAGCCGCCCCACGGAGACCGTCGACGGCGTCGAACTGCCCGTCTACCGCGGGGACATCGTCAACGGCCCCGAGTTCACCGCCGAGGCCCGCCGCCCGGACGCCGGCCGGCTGCTGAGCGCCTACCACCACGCCTCGGCGGCCCTGAACGTGCTGCGGGCGCTGACCCTGGGCGGCTACGCCGACCTGGGCCAGGTCCACGACTGGAACCAGGAGTTCGTCCGGCGCAGCCCCGCCGGACAGCGGTACGAGAAGGCCGCCGACGACATCACCTGGGCCCTCAGGTTCATGTCCGCCTGCGGCCTGGACACCCGCTCCCAGGCCGCCCTGCACCAGGTCCAGCTCTACACCTCGCACGAGGCGCTGCTGCCGCAGTACGAGCAGGCGCTGATCCGGTACGACGAGAAGCGGCGGGGCTGGTTCGACACCAGTGCGCACCTGCTGTGGATCGGCGACCGCACCCGCGGCGTCGACGGCGCGCACGTGGAACTGCTCGCCGGGGTGGACAACCCGGTCGGCGTCAAGGTGGGGCCCACCATGGGCGTCGACGACCTGCGGGAACTGTGCGAGCGGCTGGACCCCGACCGGGCGCCGGGCCGGCTCGTCCTGATCAGCAGGCTCGGCGCCGGGCGCGGCGCGGAGCTGCTGCCGCCGCTGCTGCGGGCCGTGCGGGACGCCGGGCACGCTCCGGTGTGGGCCTGCGACCCCATGCACGGGAACACCTTCGTCTCCGCGAGCGGCTACAAGACCCGCCGGCTGTCGGACATCACCACCGAGGTGGCCGAGTTCTTCGCGGTGCACCGCGAGGAGGGCCTGCACCCGGGCGGCATCCATCTCGAACTCACCGGCGACGACGTCACCGAGTGCCTCGGCGGCGACCTCGACGAGGTGCTGGACACCCACCTGGCCAGCCGGTACGAGACGGCCTGCGATCCCCGGCTGAACGCCGCCCAGTCGATCGAACTCGCCTTCGGCGTCGCCCGGTTGCTGCGTGAGCTGCGCGGCGGTGCGTGAGGGCGGGTGCGTACGGGCCGGGAGGGTGGGGCGGAGCGTTCCACCGCCCGGCCGTCGTACTGCCGAAGGTAAGGCCCCTACCTGACGAACGCCAGGTGCGCCGCCGTGAACGGTCTCCGTACCCTCGTGCGCAGGGGCCTGAAAAATCCCCCGCAGGCTCCTGGCGCAACCGGCCCGGGGGCGGCGGGTCCGCCGAGTCCGGACCCGCCGCCCCCGGGCCGCTGTCCGCCCCCGCGGTGGGTCAGACGACCGCCACGCGGCAGAAGCGCCCCGCCACCCGCAGCTCGGTCTCGACCAGGTCCGCCGTGTGCCGCAGCTCCGGCAGGATCTGCGCCACGCAGTCGTCCGCCGTGCGGCGGGCCGCGTGCAGCGCGACGTTCAGGGCCGCCACCACCCGCCCCGTACGGTCCCGCACCGGGACCGCGATGGCGCGCAGCCCGGCCTCCAGCTCCTCGTCGACCAGGGCGTAGCCCCGCGCCCGGACCTCGGGCAGGGCCAGCAGGACGCGGCCCAGCGCCGTCGCACGGGCCGGCAGCCGGGTGCCGACCGTGACCCGGGCGCTCAGGACACGGGCCGCGGACGCCCGGGCCGTGTACTGGATCTCCTCGCCCGAGTCCGACAGGACGGCGAGGGACGCCGACTCGTGGACCCGCTCGGCCAGGGCGGTCAGGTGGGGCTGGGCGATCTCGGGGAGGGAGGTGCGGGACAGCGGCGGGAAGCCGAGGGACAGGACCCGGGGGGTGAGGGTGAAGGTGTGGCCGGCGGCGGGCGCCACCAGGCCCGCCCGTGCGTGGGTGAGCAGTGCCCGGCGGGCGGTCGCACGGGCCAGGCCGGTCGCCTGCGCGACCTGGGTCAGGGTCAGCGCGGAGCGGCCCTCGCCGAAGGCGGTCAGTACGGTCAGGCCGCGGGCCAGGGACTCGACGAACTCCCGGCCCAGTTCCTGCTTGGAGGCGCCCGTCCACAGGGCCAGGCCGGCGGGCGGCGGGCCCGGTTCCGGGGCCGGTGCGGCGCGCAGGTCGTCCTCCATCGCCGTGACCGCCGCGCGCAGCCGGGGGAGCAGGGCGGCCCGCAGGTCCGGTGCCGTGTGGCGGCTGGTGTGGCTCACCACGCTGGCCACGCACGCCACCCGGCCGGTGCCGGGGTCCCGTACCGGGACCGAGACGGCGACCAGGCCCGGTTCGATCAGCTGGTCGTCCAGCGCCCAGCCGTCGGCCGCCGCCTTCGCCGCCCGCCGGGCGAAGTCCTCGCCGGGGGCGCCGGGTTCGCGTGGCGGCACGGCGGGGAAGGAGTGGTCTCCCGGGTCCGCGGCCCGGCGCTCCCGCCACCGGTGCCAGTCCGATGCGGTCCATTCCGCGGCGAACAGGGGCCCCGGGGCGGTGCGTTCGGCCGGCAGCAGGTCGCCGATGCGGAAGCTCAGGGACATGGCGCGGCGGCGGGTGGCCTGGTGGATGAAGCGGATGCCGTCCCGGTCGCCGACGGCCAGTGACACGGACTCGTCGAGTTCGTCGGCCAGGCCGTCGGCACGGGCGGAGAGCAGGGCGGGGAGGCGGAGCGCGGCGAGATAGGCGTTGCCGAGCTCCATCAGGCGGGGGGCCAGGGCCACGTCCCGGCCGTCCAGCCGGACGTACCCCATGCGGGCGAGGGTCGCCGTGAGGCGGTCGACCGTGGAGCGGGCCAGGCCGGTGGTCCGCTCCAGGGCACTGAGGCTGAGGGTGCCGCCGTCCGCCCCGGTCAGCCGGCCGAGTACGGCGATGCCGCGCAGCAGCGGCGCGACCGCCTCGTCGCGGGCGGCGTCGTGAGTGGTGTGGGCGGGCATCGGCTCTCCGGTACGGCGATCACGGCAGGCCGCCTACGGTAGCCCCGATCGCCCGGCCGTCATCTCCGCGTCACCCGCACCCGGACGTCGCCCTCGCCGTCCTTCTCCGACACCTTGATCGTGACGCCCTTGCGCGGGTCCTCGAAGGTCTCGCCCGGGGTGAAGGCGGCGTCCGAGAGTTCGGCGTGGACGTTGGGGCTGCGGGTGCAGCCGCCGCTGTCGCGCCGGGAGTCGTACACCCGTACCGGGCCCATGCCGGTGTCGACGTCCGCGTCGACCTTGTAGATCAGTACGCCGGGCCGGCACACCGTCTCGTCGTTGCCCTCGCGGGTGCGCAGTTCGACGGCGTAGCCGGAGGTGCCGCTCAGCGGGAGGACGACCAGCTTGTCGCCGCCCTTGCGGGCCAGCGGGGTCAGCGTGTACTCCGTGGTCCCCGGCGCGGACGCGCAGTGCACCTGGGACGGGTCGAGCCAGCCCAGCTTCCACTTGTGCCAGCCCAGGAGGTCGTTGTTGGCGCCCCAGTCCTCGCTCATGATGTCCCAGTGGCCGACGGCCCCGCCGCCCTCCTGGGTGTAGAGGTCCGGGAGGCCGAAGACGTGGCCGTTCTCGTGCGGGAGCACGCGGTAGCCGGTCTCGTCGTAGGAGCCGGAGCCGTCGTCCTGGCGGGAGTAGACGAAGGAGGCGTTGGCCACCGGCACGCCGTCGGCGACCGGGGCCTCCTGGTTCCCGGCGAAGGTCACGGACAGGACCGTGTCCAGGGCGGAGGGCCCCGCGTTCGGGGTGACCAGCACGTTCAGGAGGTCGTACGAGCGGAAGTCGACCTTGGAGTCGGCCGCCGCGACCAGATCCTGGACCAGTTTGCGGTAGCCGGGTTCGAAGGGGGCGCCGCGCTCTATGCCGTACTCCGCGAAGGACTTGGGCATCCGCAGCCAGTCCCGGACCGGGGTCTCCGGGCGGTAGTCGAGGCGGCCGTAGCTGCTGGTGCGGAACCACTCCTCGGTCTGCGGGAAGAACTCCGCGTACCGGTCGAGCGCCTTGCCCTCGCCGGGCGCGTCCGAGAAGTCGATCATCAGGTTGAGGGCGCGGACGGTGCCGGTCGAGCGGGCGTAGCCGGCGGAGGTGGGCACGCCCTCGGACATCTGGATCTCGGCGCCGCCGCCGATCATGCACGGGCCGTGCGCGGAGGAGCGGGAGAGGGCGGCGGGGCCGGGGCCCGCGGTCGAGGTGCCGGGCGCGAGCCGGCCGGTGCCGGCCGAGGTGCAGAGCGCGAGGGTCAGGACGGCGACGGTCCCGGCGGCGGCCGGTCTGCGCGGGCGTATGCGGCGGCTCGGCGGCTGCGCCTGCGGCGGCGGCTGCATGCGGACCTCCCCGGCCACGGCAGCCGCCCGGCACCGGCTGCACCCTTGCGCTCACCCTGTGCCGAGGGGTGGGCGGGCGCGCGCTGGAGAGGCCGATCGTGGGTTTCTCACCGGTAGCCGCCGACCGGGGGACGGGCCGGGGCCCGGGTGTGACTCAGGTCACCGGAAAGTTCTTCGGCAGCGGGAAATAACCGGGGATCGTTTCCCCGTTTAGACCTGTGTCCGAGCGAAACGGGGATTCCCTCCCCGGATCGTGAACCCAGTCGTCACACCCGTGACCGACACCCTCACAGACACCACAGACACGAAGGAGTACGCCGTGCAGACCGCGATTCCCGATCAGCGCAAGGTGGCCCGGCCCCGCGCCGATGCTCTGCGCAACCGGGAGCGGATCGTCCTCGCCGCCCGGGAGATGTTCGTCGAGCACGGGCCGGACGTGCCCCTCGACGACGTCGCCCGCCGGGCCGGCGTGGGCAACGCCACGGTGTACCGCAACTTCCCCGACCGCGACGCCCTCGTCCGCGAGGTCGTCTGCTCGGTCATGGACCGCACGGCACGGGCGGCCGAGCTGGCCCTCGCGGAGACCGGTGACGCGTTCGAGGCGCTGGAGCGCTTCGTGCACGCCTCCGCCGACGAGCGGATCAGCGCCCTGTGCCCCATGGTGGCCAGCACGTTCGACCAGCACCACCCCGACCTGGAGGCGGCCCGCGGACGGGTCGAGCGCCTGGTCGCCGAGGTCATGGACCGGGCGAAGGCGGCCGGTCAGCTCCGCGGCGACGTGGGCGTCGGCGATCTGATGATCGCCGCGGCCCAGCTCAGCCGGCCCCCGGCCGGTACGGGGTGCGTGAACGCCGACCGGTTCGTCCATCGCCATCTTCAGCTGTTCCTGGACGGGCTGCGGGCTCCCGCCCGCTCCGTCCTGCCGGGAGCGGCCGTGACCCTGGAGGACCTGCGCCGGCCCTGCGACCAGTAGCAACGCCAGTAACGCCAGTAGCGCCAGTACCGCCACCGACGCCGGGTTCTCGGCTCCGCCGCTGACAGCGGGCCGTCGGTGCGGGCATACTCGTCCCTTTTCTCATCTTTTTCCGTCACGAAGTCCGAAGTGGGTATCCCCATGTCTCAAACAGCCGTCAAGGCCTCCGGCGTCAGCGACGCCCCGGACGCCGGCCGCTGGAAAGCGCTGGTCTTCATCGCGCTCGCCCAGCTGATGGTGGTCCTCGACGCCACCATCGTGAACATCGCCCTCCCCTCCGCGCAGCAGGACCTCGGCATCTCCGACGGCAACCGGCAGTGGGTCGTCACGGCCTACGCCCTCGCCTTCGGCGGTCTGCTGCTGTTCGGTGGCCGGATAGCCGACCTGTGGGGCCGCAAGCGCACCTTCGTCCTCGGTCTGGCCGGCTTCGCCGTCGCCTCCGCGCTGGGCGGCGCGGCCACCAACGAGGCGATGATGTTCGGCTCCCGCGCCCTCCAGGGCGTCTTCGGTGCCCTGCTCGCGCCGGCCGCGCTCTCCCTGCTCGCCGTGATGTTCACGGACGCCAAGGAGCGTGCCAAGGCGTTCGGCATCTACGGTGCGATCGCCGGTGGCGGTGGCGCCGTGGGCCTGATCCTCGGCGGTTTCCTCACCGAGTACCTGAACTGGCGCTGGACGTTCTTCGTCAACATCCCGTTCGCCATCGTCGCCGCGGCCGGCGCGTACCTCGTCATCCGTGAGCCGAAGGGCGGCCGCAACCGCTCGCCGCTCGACATCCCCGGCGTCATCCTGTCCACCCTCGGACTGGTCGCGCTGGTCTACGGCTTCACCCGCGCCGAGTCCAACGGCTGGAGCGACGCCGTGACGGTCGGCATGTTCGTCGGCTCGGCCGTGCTGCTGCTGGCCTTCGTGCTCGTCGAGGCCCGGGTCAAGGCCCCGCTGCTGCCGCTGCGCGTGATCACCGAGCGCAACCGGGGCGGGATCTACCTCTCGCTGGGCCTGGCCATCATCGCGATGTTCGGCCTGTTCCTCTTCCTGACCTACTACCTGCAGATCGTGAAGGGCTACACGCCGGTGAAGACCGGCTTCGCCTTCCTGCCGATGATCGCGGGCATGATCACGGGCTCCACGCAGATCGGTGCCCGGCTGATGACCCGGGTCGCGCCCCGGCTGCTGATGGGCCCCGGCTTCCTGGTCGCCGCCGTCGGCATGCTGTTCCTGACCCAGCTGGAGGTCGACACCTCCTACGCCGGTGTGCTGCTGCCCGGCATGCTGCTGCTCGGCCTCGGCATGGGTACGGCGTTCATGCCGGCCATGTCCATGGCCACCATGGGCGTGGAGGCGCGGGACGCCGGTGTCGCCTCCGCGATGGTCAACACCTCGCAGCAGGTGGGCGGCGCGATCGGCACGGCGCTGCTGAACACGATCGCCGCCTCCGCCACCACGTCCTACATCGCCGACCACATGGGCGGCGCGGCCTCCCGGTCCCAGCAGCAGCTGGTCCAGCTGGAGGGCCAGGTGCAGGGCTACACCAGCGCGATCTGGTTCGCCGTCGGCATCCTGGTCGTCGCGGCCGCGATCGCCCTGACCCTCATCAACGCCGGGCGCCCGGGCGGCGGAGCCGTCACCGGGTCCGGTGCGGGCGACGAGGCCGAGGACGAGCTGCGAGTGCCGGTCGT
Organism: Streptomyces violaceoruber; assembly: GCF_033406955.1. Taxonomy (NCBI): domain Bacteria; kingdom Bacillati; phylum Actinomycetota; class Actinomycetes; order Kitasatosporales; family Streptomycetaceae; genus Streptomyces; species Streptomyces violaceoruber. Next base: position 4,944,716 of record NZ_CP137734.1, read on the forward strand.
CGCCCACTGACGACCGCCCCGGTACCCGCTCGGGCCCCTGTTCCACCCGTGTGTACGGGGAGGGGACGCCCCGTACACACGGTTCCCCCGGACCTGCCCCGGCCGCGCGCTCAGCGCAGCCAGGGCAGGTCCGCACCCGCTTCGCTCGGCTGAAGTCCCTCGGCGACGATCCGCATGATCTCGCCGAGGGACTTCTGCTGTTCGGGGGTGAGCCGGTCGAAGACCGCCTGGCGCACGGCGTCGACGTGGCCCGGTGCGGTCCGGCGCAGCACCTCGTACCCTTCGTCGGTGAGGATGGCGAACTGGCCGCGCTTGTCGGAGGGGCAGTCCTCGCGACGGACCCAGCCGTTCTTCTCCAGCCGCGCCACCGCGTGCGAGAGCCGGGACCGGGTGATCTTCGCGTACTTGGCCAGCTCGGTCATCCGCAGCCGCCGGCGCGGTGACTCGGCCAGCTTGACCAGCAGGCCGTAGTAGACGTGCGGCATGCCCGCGTCGCGCTGGAGCTGCCGGTCGAGGTGGTCCTCGAGGAGGGTGGCGGCCTCGATGTAGGAGCGCCAGACGAGCTGCTCCTCGGCGGTGAGCCAACGGGGTTCGTCGTTCATGTGTCCCACTGTACGAGACGGTTCCTTGAACATTAAACAAAATCGGCGTAGATTGACGGCACGTAAAGATTGAGAGTTCAAGTATTGGAGTAGCCATGGCCGCCGCCGTCCGGGAGCGCATGCCCGCCCTCTACCTCAGCCACGGCGCCCCGCCGCTCGCCGACGACCCCGTCTGGCCCGGCGAACTGGCCGCCTGGGCCGCTGACCTGCCGCGCCCCAAGGCGATCCTCGTCGTCTCCGCCCACTGGGAGGAGGCCCCGCTCGCCCTCGGCGCCACCCGGACCGTCCCCCTCGTCTACGACTTCTGGGGCTTCCCGGAGCACTACTACCAGGTGCGCTACGGAGCGCCCGGCGCGCCCGCGCTCGCCGAGTCCGTACGCAAGCTGCTGCGCGCCCCCGGCACGCCCGTGCAGGACGTCCCCGACCGCGGCCTCGACCACGGTGCCTACGTGCCGCTGGTGGAGATGTACCCCGGCGCCGACATCCCGGTCCTCCAGGTCTCCATGCCGACCCTCGACCCGGCGCGGCTCATGGAGATCGGCCGCAGGCTCGCGCCGCTGCGCGACGAGGGCGTGCTGATCGTCGGCTCCGGCTTCTTCACCCACAACCTGGCCGCGCTGCGCCAGGGCGGCATCCCCTCCTGGTCCGCGGAGTTCGACGACTGGGGCCGGCGCGCGCTGGAGGGCGGGGACGTGGACGGACTGCTCGACTTCGCCCACAAGTCCCCGGCGGGACGGCTCGCCCACCCGCGCACCGAGCACTTCGCGCCCCTGTTCGTGACCATGGGCGCGGCGGACGCGGCCGGCGAGCTGGACCTGCGGCGGTCGGTGATCGACGGGTTCTGGATGGGCCTGGCCAAGCGGTCGGTGCAGTTCGGCTGAGCGTCCGGACCGGCCGCGGGGGAATGGCGTGGCTAGAGCGGTCTCTCGTACCAGGCCACGTCCCAGTACCGGCCGAACTTGCGGCCCACCTCGCGGTACGTGCCCACGTGCCGGAAACCGAAGCGCGCGTGCAGCCGGGCGGAGGCCTCGTTGGGCTGGGCGATGCCCGCGTAGGCGCGGTGCAGGTCCTCGGCGGCCAGGGCGTCGAAGAGGGACGCGTAGAGGAGCGAGCCGATGCCGCGGCCGCCGGCCCCCGGGGCGACGTAGACGGTGGTCTCCACCGAGGTCGCGTAGGCGGGCTTCGCGCGGTAGGGGCTGGATGTGGCGTACCCCAGGATCTCCTGTGACTCCGCGTCCGTGGCAACCCTCAGGCGGTACGGGCCGTCTTCAGGGTGGGAGAGCAGCCACGGTCGGCGCTCCTCCGGAGTGAACGGCTCGGTGTCGAACGTGATGGGCGTCTCACGTACGTAGTGGTTGTAGAGGTCGGTGAGTGGCTTGAGATCCTCCTCGACTCCCGGTCTGACCTGGACCTCGGCAGTTCCCGGCATAACCGCCCCTCCCTCTGTGGCGGCACAGGGTACTGCATGATCAGAAAAATCGAGGGGCAGGTTGGGAATTCTGTCCGGATTCCAGTCGTTGTTTCCATCGGATGCAGGGCACCCGAGGAGAGTCCCGAGAGGGGCTGGAGACACGGAGACAACCCCGCAAGGCGCCCGAGCGTCCACCGGACCACCCGCTGAACCACCATCGCAAGGGAGCACGCATGGCAACCCGTGCCGTCGCCCGTCGTAAGTCCGCCGCCGGCGAGACCTCCGGCTCGGCAACCAGCGTCCGCGCGAACGGCGGCGAGCTCGCCGACCGCGATCTGGTCGGCATGTACCTCGACGAGATCGCCCGGACACCGCTGCTCGACGCCGCCAAGGAGGTCGAGCTGTCCCAGACCATCGAGGCGGGTGTGTTCGCGCGGCAGGTCCTCGAAGGGTACGAGGAGACCGGGGCGGACGCCACCCGTGAGGAGCTCCAGGCCCTGATCGACGAGAGCGAGCGGGCGAAGGACGTCTTCATCCGCTCCAACCTCCGCCTGGTCGTCGCGGTCGCCCGCCGCTACCCGCGCAGCGGCCTGCCGCTGCTGGACCTGATCCAGGAGGGCAACGCCGGCCTGGTCCGCGCGGTCGAGAAGTTCGACTACCGCAAGGGCTTCAAGTTCTCCACGTACGCGACCTGGTGGATCCGGCAGGCCATCACCCGCTCCATCGCCGACCAGTCCCGCACCATCCGGCTGCCCGTCCACCTGGTGGAGGAGCTGGGCCGGATCCGGCGCGTGCAGCGCGAGTTCAACCGGGAGCACGGCCGCGAGCCGGAGCCCGCCGAGATCGCGGCCGAGCTGGGCTCGACGCCGGAGCGCGTCACCGACGTGCTCGACTGGGCCCGCGACCCGGTCTCGCTGAACATGTCGGTGGACGACGAGGGCGAGACCCAGTTCGGCGACCTGCTGGAGGACACCTCGGCCGTGTCGCCCGAGCAGTCGGTGCTGACCCTGCTGCGCAGCGAGGAGCTGGACGACCTCATCGGCCGCCTGGACCCGCGCACGGCCTCCATCATCAAGATGCGGTACGGCATCGACGACGGCCGTGAGCGCACGCTGACCGAGGTCGGCAAGGAGCACGGCCTCACCCGCGAGCGCATCCGCCAGATCGAGAAGCACGCGCTGCTGGAGCTGAAGAAGCTGGCCCGCGACACCGGCTTCGAGGCGGCGGCCTGACCCCGCCGCAGGACGGCGCCGGCCGTACGGCCCGGATGCCGCGTGACGTGGGGGCGTGACGGGGCGGATGGGGCGTACGCCGGGTGCCGGACCCGGCGCAAACATGGCCGTACAACGCTGCTTCAATCGGCGGGTGCCGGGAACAAGACGTTCGAGCCGGTACCGCGGCACCACCGGAGACCAACCACCGAAGACCACGTCCCGACGCACTCCCCCCGGCGCCGGGACTTCCCGAGCCGGGCTCGGCTGCCCCTACCCCCCTGGGGCGCCGCAGCCCGGCTCCTTCCGTGTCACGGGGGCCGGGTCGGCCGCGAGCCGGAGCGGAGCGCCAGGCGGGGCAGAGCGGGGAGGCGGGGCACCCCGAACCTGAACCCCGGGGTGGCCCGCCGAATGGCAGATTCTGCCACAGCGGCATAGCCTGCCGAAGTGAGCAGCACCATTCCAGCACTTCCCGGACCCGAACCCGGCCCCGGGCCCGAGCCGGCCGGACCGGTCTCCCTGACCGAGCGGCGCAAGGCCGAGACCCGGATGGAGATCGCCCGGGCGGCGGCCCGCCTCTTCGTCGGACAGGGCCTGCGGGCCACCCGGGCCGAGGACATCGCCAGGGCGGCGGGTGTCGCCCCGCGCACTTTCTACCGCTACTTCGCCACCAAGGAAGAGGCCGTCGCCCCGCTCTACGCCCTGGGCGCCGAGCGCTGGGTGCGGGCGGTGCGCGAGGCCCCCGCCGAACTGTCGCCGCCCGAGGCACTGGAACGCGCCGTGCGGCACACGCTGACCCCGGGCGCCGGTGTGTCGGCGCCCTCCTGGGAGTGGGCCCGCACGCTTATCCTCCTGGCCGAGAGCAGTCCGGCGCTGCGCAAGGTGTGGGCGGAGGTCTGCCACTCCACGGAGCGCGGGCTGGTCCAGGCGCTGGCCGCGCGGATGTCCGGGGGCGACGACAACGTTGCCGCACGCCTGGCCGCCTCGCCCCGGCTGCACTTCGCGGCCGCGGTGGCGGGTGCGTCCGTGCGCGTCGCGGCGGAGCACTGGGCGTCGTCCTCCCCGCAAGGAGCACGCAGCCCCCTGGAGCAGGCGCTGCTGAACCTGGAGGTGCTGCGGGGGTTCGCCTGGGAGGCCGGGCCCGCGGAAGAGGGATGAGACCCCGGGCGGGCGCCGCCGGTCTCTCCGCCGGGGGTGAGGCCCCGGGCGGGCGCCGCCGCCGGTCTCTCCGTCGGGGGTGAGACCTCGGGCGGGCGCCGCCGCCGGTCTTTCCGCCGGTCGGTGTGCCGGTCGCTCCGTCGGCCCCCCGGACCCCGCCGCGCCTCCCAGCCGGGCCCCCAACTGCTCCGTCGGCCCGCGGGTCAGCCGGGCCCCCAACTGCTCCTCGGCCCCGCCGGTCAGCCGGGCTCCGCCGCGCGTCCCAGCCGGGCCCCCAACAGCTCCTCGGCCCCGCCGGTCAGCCGGGCTCCGCCGCGCGTCCCAGCCGGGCCCCCAGCTCCCGTACGCACTCCACCAGTTCCGCCGGTTCCCGGACCCGGAACTCCAGCCCGGTCGTCGCCAGCCGGGCCGCGGTCCACTCCACCGGGCCGGACACGGTCGCCCGCACCACGCACGACGCGCAGCCGTCCACCGGCTCGGGCGTTCCCATCCAGTGCGGCAGCAGCGGCGCGACGGCCTCGGCCGGTGCGTGGAAGACGACCGTGATCTCGTAGGACTCGTGCCGCCGCTGCATCGAGCGCCGCAGGTATTCGGCCGCGTCCCCGGTCGGCAGCTCCCGGGGAGCGAACCGCGCCCCCGTCGCGAAGGGCTCGCTCACCCGGTCCACCCGGAAGGTCCGCCAGTCGTCCCGGTCGAGGTCGTAGGCGACCAGGTACCAGCGCCGCCCCGTGGAGACCAGCCGGTACGGCTCCGTCGAGCGCCGCGTCGCGGTGCCGTCCGCCGCGCGGTAGGCGAACCGCAGCCGCTCGTGCCCGGCCACCGTCGAGGCCATCACGGTCAGCGTCTCGGGCGCGATGCTCGGCCCGTCCCCGCTGGTCAGCGGCGTGGTCGCGGACTGGAGCGTGGTGACCCGGTGCCGCAGCCGCGAGGGCAGCACCTGCTCCAGCTTGGCCAGGGCCCGCACCGACGCCTCGTCCAGGCCCTCGACCGCGTGCCCCGCACCGGCCCGCAGCCCGACCGCGATGGCCACCGCCTCCTCGTCGTCGAGGACCAGCGGCGGCATCGCCTTGCCCGCCACCAGCCGGTAGCCCCCGTCGGCGCCCATCGTCGCCTGCACCGGATAGCCCAGTTCGCGCAGGCGGTCGATGTCCCGCCGGACCGTGCGCCGGGAGACCCCGAGCCGGTCGGCCAGCTCGCCGCCGGGCCATTCCCGGGGCGTCTGGAGGAGGGAGAGGAGGGTGAGCAGCCGGGCCGGAGTGTCCGTCGTCATGTGCTCGAGGATGCCGCACATCTAGGACACGATCCGACCTACTGGCCGCCTACGTTTCTCCCATGACCTTCAAGCAGACCCCGCAACCGGCTCCCGTCCCGCCCGCGGCGGGCGACCGGCGTCGCTGGTTCGCCCTCGCGATCGTGATGACCGCGGCCTTCATGGACCTGGTGGACGTCACCATCGTGAACATCGCCATCCCCTCCATCCAGCGGGACGAGGGCGCCTCCTTCAGCCAGATCCAGTGGATCACCGCCGGCTACGCCCTCGCGTTCGCGGCCGGTCTGATCACCGGCGGGCGGCTCGGCGACATCCACGGCCGCAAGCGGGTCTTCCTCGTCGGCATCGGCGGCTTCACCCTCGCCTCGGCGCTGTGCGGCCTGGCGGCCAACCCGGAGATGCTGGTGGCCTCCCGCATCCTCCAGGGCGGCATGGCGGCGCTCATGGTGCCGCAGGTGCTGTCGATCGTGCACGCCACCTTCCCGGCGCACGAACGCGGCAAGGTCTTCGGGCTGTTCGGCGCGATCGTGGGTCTGGGTGCCGTCTCGGGCCCGCTGCTGGGCGCCCTGCTCACCGAGTGGAACCTCTTCGGCCTCGAATGGCGGCCGATCTTCCTCATCAACCTGCCGGTCGGCATCGCGGGCCTCGTCCTCGGCAGCCGCTTCATCACCGAGTCCAAGGCGCCGCGCGCCCTCCGGCTGGACCTGGTCGGGGTCGCGCTGGTCACCCTCGGCCTGCTGATGCTGATCTACCCGCTCACCCGGGGCGAGGAGCTGGGCTGGCCGCTGTGGGGGTACCTGTCGATGGCCGGCTCGCTGGTGGTCCTCGCGGTCCTGGTCGCCTACGAGCGGCGCAAGAGCGCGCGGGACGGCTCGCCGCTGGTGGAGCTGTCGCTGTTCCGGGTGAAGAGCTTCGCGGCCGGGATCGCCGTGCAGACCGTCTTCGGGGTCGCGCTCGGCGTCTTCTTCCTGGTGTGGACGCTGTACATGCAGTTCGGCCTCGGCTGGAGCCCGCTGCGGGCCGGACTGACCGGCGTGCCGTTCTCGATCGCCGTGTCCACGGCCGCCGGGATCTCGGTGCAGACGCTGGTCCCGCGCTTCGGGCGCAAGGTGCTCCAGACCGGCGCACTGGTGATGGCGGCCGGAGTACTCCTCTACATGGTGGAGTCCGGGCGTTACGGGCTCGCCATCACCTCCTGGCAGATGGCGCTGCCGCTGGTCGTGATGGGCCTCGGCATGGGCCTGATCGTCGCGCCGCTGACCGACGCGGTCCTCTCCCAGGTACCGCGCGAGCACGCCGGAGCGGCGTCGGGGCTCATCAACACCGTGCAGCAGATGGGCAACGCGCTCGGGCTCGGGCTGGTGTCGGTGGTCTTCTTCGGCACGATGAGCGACCGCCTCACCCCCGACCGCATCGGCCCCGCCTACGTGGACGCCTTCCAGAACGCGCTGGGGTGGGTGGCCGCGGTGATGGCCGTCATCTTCCTGCTGATGTTCGCGCTGCCCCGGCGGCCGGCCCAGCACGTGGAAGGCGGCCCGGCCGAGGACAGCGCGCAGGAGCAGGAGCCCGCGCTGGTCTGAGACCGCGGGCGCGCGACGGGACGGTGGGCAGGACGGATGGACAAGGGGCGGATCCGGCACGGGGGTGCCGGATCCGCCCTTCCTCATGCCTGATGCCCGTTCATGCCTGCTTGAGTCCGAGTGTTTCTGCTTCCTGTTTACATTCCGGACAACCAGGCGTAGCCTCCGACCGAAACCACAGGTTCGGGCATGGGTCGGAGGTGAACGGTCATGTACGCACCGGAGCGGCAGCAGGAGATCCTCCGGCTCGCCCGGGACGGCGGCCGGGTGGACGTGGTGTCGCTGGCCGAGGAGTTCCAGGTGACGGCGGAGACCATCCGCCGCGACCTCAAGGCGCTCGACCGCGCGGGGCTGCTCCGCCGGGTGCACGGCGGCGCGATCCCGGCCGGCCGGCTCGACTTCGAACCCGACCTCGCCGAGCGCGAGTCCACGGCCGCCGACGAGAAGGACCGCATCGCCAGAGCCGCCCTCGCGGAACTGCCGGCCGAGGGCACGCTGATCCTCGACGCCGGTTCCACGGTGGCCCGCATGGCCGCGGCGATCCCGCCGGACGCCTCGCTGACCGTGGTCACCCACAGCCTGCCCATCGCGGCCCGCCTCGCCGACCACCCCGGCATCCAGCTCCATATCGTCGGAGGGCGCGTGCGCCACCGCACCCGCGCCGCCGTGGACGCCTGGGCGCTGCGCGCGTATGGCGAGATCCGCGCCGACGTGGCCGTGGTGGCGGCCAACGGGTTCTCCGTGGAGCACGGACTGACCACCCCCGACCTCGCCGAGGCCGCCGTCAAGCGGGCCGCCCTGACCGCCGCCCGGCGCGTGGTGCTGCTCGCCGACTCCTCCAAGTACGCCCAGGAGCACTTCGCCCGCTTCGGCGCCCTCGGCGACGTGGACCTGCTGATCACCGACCAGGGACTCACCCCCGAGGACGCGGGCGACATCGAGCGCGCCGGCACGGAAGTAGTACGCGCATGATCCTGACCGTCACCCCCAACCCGTCGCTGGACCGCACCTACGAGGTGCCCTCCCTCGACCGCGGCGAGGTCGTCCGCGCCACCGGCGAGCGGGTCGACCCCGGCGGCAAGGGCGTGAACGTCTCGCGCGCGGTGACCGCCGCCGGACGGCGCACCGTCGCGGTGCTGCCGCTGGGCGGAGCACCCGGCGCCCTGGTCGCCGACCTGCTCGACGCACAGGGCATCGAGGTCGCGCCGGTGCCGATCACCGGGCCCACCCGGTCCAACATCGCGCTCGCCGAGGCCGACGGCGTCCTGACGAAGATCAACGCGCCGGGTCCCGAACTCACCCCGGACGAACGGGAACTGCTCCTGGAGACCGTGCGCCGCCAGTCGCCCGGCGCGGACTGGATCGCCTGCTGCGGCAGCCTGCCCCGCGGCCTGGCCCCCTCCTGGTACGCCGACCTGGTCGCCCGCGCGCACGCCGCCGGGGTCCGCATCGCCCTGGACACCTCCGGCCCGGCCCTGCTGCGGGCGCTGCGCGAGCGGCCCGACGTGGTCAAGCCGAACGCCGAGGAGCTCGCCGAGGCCGTCGGGCGACCGCTGGCCACCGTCGGCGACGCGGTGAAGGCCGCCGAGGAGCTGCGGGAGCTGGGCGCCCGTTCGGTGCTGGCCAGCCTGGGCGCCGACGGGCAGCTGCTCGTGGACGACGCGGGCACCTGGTTCGGCACCGCCCGCGTCGACGCCGTACGCAGCAACGTCGGCGCCGGGGACTCCTCGCTCGCCGGTTTCCTCGTCGCCGGCGGGACCGGGCCCGGCGCCCTCGCTTCCGCCGTCGCACACGGCGCCGCCGCCGTCCAGCTGCCCGGCAGCGTGATGCCGACGCCGCACGACCTGGACCCGGCCGCCGTGACGGTCACGGCCGAGGTGCCCGTCGACCGCGTACTGGGGGAGCCGGCGCCATGACTCCCCGCCTCGCCCACCGCCCCCTCCCCGGGGCCGCCCCAGGCCCCCACCGCTGTGCCCCCGTCCCCCTCCCCGCCCCCGCCCCTCACTCCACGTCCGGGGCGATACGCGAGCTAAGGAGCCCGCGATGAGCGACATGATCACCGCGGACCTGGTCGACCTCGACCTGTCCGCCGACACCAAGCAGGCGGCGACGCGCGCCCTGGCGGAGCGGATGGTGGCCCTGGGCCGGGTGACCGACCTGGAGGGCTTCCTCGCCGACGTGGCCGCCCGTGAGGCGCAGATGCCGACCGGCCTCGACGGCGGGATCGGCATCCCGCACTGCCGCAGCGGGCACGTCACCGAGCCGACGCTCGCGTTCGGACGCAGCACGGCCGGCGTCGACTTCGGGGCGGCGGACGGACCGGCCGACCTGATCTTCCTCATCGCCGCTCCGGCGGGCGCCGACGACGCCCACCTGACGATCCTCTCCTCGCTGGCCCGCCGGCTGATGAACGCCGGGTTCACCGCCGCGCTGCGCTCGCTGGGCGAGCCGGCGGCCGCCGCCGCGCTCATCCGCGGGGAGGAGCCGACACCGGCCGCGGACACCGGTGAGGACAGCACCGAGGAAAGCACCGAGGACGTCGTCGAGGACACCACCGAGGAGACCGCGGACACCGGGGCGGTCTCGGCGGCGGCCTCCGCCGAGGCCGCCCCGGGCAGCACCGGTGAGGATTCCGGCGGGCCCGGGCGCCCCTTCCGCATCGTCGCCGTCACCTCCTGCCCCACCGGCATCGCGCACACCTACATGGCGGCCGAGTCGCTGGAGAACGCGGGCCGCGAGGCGGGCGTCGAGGTCGTCGTCGAGACGCAGGGCTCGGCCGGCTTCACCCGGCTCGACCCGGCGGTGATCGCGGCGGCGGACGGCGTGATCCTCGCCCACGACGTCGCCGTGCGCGAGAAGGGCCGCTTCGCCGGGAAGCCCACCGTCGACACCGGCGTCAAGGCCGCCATCAACCGGCCGGGCGAGCTGATCGGCGAGGTCCGCGACAGAGCGGCCCGCGGCGAGGTCACCTCCGCCTCCCCGGGCGCGACCCCCGTCGAGCGCGGCGGCGAGTCCGGCGAGGGCTACGGCACCAAGCTCCGCAAGTGGCTGATGTCCGGCGTCAGTTACATGGTCCCGTTCGTCGCCGCGGGCGGTCTGCTGATCGCCCTGGGCTTCGCGATCGGCGGCTACGAGATCAACAAGGCGCCCTCCGTGATGGACCACTTCGTGTGGACCCAGGCGGACAGCTGGGCGGCGCTGCTCTTCCAGATCGGCGGCGTGGCCTTCGCCTTCCTGGTCCCGGTGCTGGCCGGTTACATCGCCTACGGCATGGCCGACCGGCCGGGCCTGGTCCCCGGCTTCGTCGGCGGCTCGATCGCGCTGACCATCAACGCCGGCTTCCTCGGCGGTCTGGCGGCCGGTCTGATCTCCGGCGCGGTGGTGCTGGCGATCCAGCGGGTACCGATACCGAAGGCGCTGCGCGGCATCATGCCGGTGGTGGTGATCCCGCTCGTCTCGGCGGCGGTCGTCGGGTTCCTGATGTTCGTCGTGATCGGCAAGCCCATCGCCTCCGCGCAGTCGGGCATGACCGACTGGCTGAACGGCCTGTCCGGCGCCAACGCGGTCCTGCTCGGCGCGCTGCTCGGCCTGATGATGTGCTTCGACCTCGGCGGCCCGGTCAACAAGGTCGCCTACACCTTCGCCACCGCGGGCATCGCGGTCGCCAGCCCCAGCGACTCGGCGATGAAGATCATGGCGGCGGTGATGGCGGCCGGCATGGTCCCGCCGCTGGCGATGGCCCTGGCCACCACCGTGCGCGGCCGGCTCTTCAACGCCGCCGAGCGCGAGAACGGCAAGGCCGCCTGGGTCCTGGGCGCCTCCTTCATCTCCGAGGGCGCGATCCCGTTCGCCGCGGCCGACCCGCTGCGCGTCATCCCGTCCTCGATGGTGGGCGGCGCGGTCACCGGCGCCCTGTCGATGGCCTTCGGTGCGACGCTGCGCGCCCCGCACGGCGGCATCTTCGTGGTCCCGCTGATCGGCAACCCGCTGCTCTACCTGGTCGCCGTCGCGGCCGGGGTCTGTGTCACCACGGCCCTGGTGATCGTCCTCAAGGGGCTGCGCAAGACGGTGCCGCCGGCGGAGGCCCAGGGACCCGGCGGGGGCGCGGACCCGTCGTCCCGGGCGCCGGGCGCGAAGCAGGCGGTGGCCGCGTAAAGCGCGACTCGACGGGCCGGTGGAGCGGGGCGCGCTACGGGGAGACCTGGGCCGCGCGCCGCTCCATCGCCCGGCGGGCCGTGTCCTCGCTGTCGTAGACCTCGCACATGTGGCGCCCGTCCGGGGTGGCCGTGTGCTCGACCTCCCACAGGGAGACCTCCACACCGTCGCGCAGCAGGAACGCGTGCTCGTAGAGCGAGAAGCCGACCCGGGCCCGGCCCGCACGGCCGGGACCGCCGAAGGCCTGGGTGATCTGGTGCCCGCACGCCGTCGACAGCCGGGCGGCGAGGTCGGCGTCCGGACGGTCCGCGTTCTCCGCGCGCCGCAGCAGCCTGCGGGCGTGGTCCGCGGAGGCGTCGGGGACATAGGCGTGGCGCGGGGCCGGGACCGGCGACAACTGCACCTGCACCGGCAGTTCGAAGTCCGGAGCCTCGGGCGGCAGGGCCAGCCGGGAACCCGCGGCGCGCAGCTCCTCCTCGTCCAGATAGACCTCGTGCTGCGGCTCGCTGCCCGGGGCGGTGTTGTGGACCAGCTCCCACAGCGTGAGCGCCGAACCGTCGGCGAGCAGCCAGGTGTGCCGGTACGTCTCGCGGTGCAGCCCCGCGCTGTGGTGCGCGGAGTGCAGCGAACCGTCGTGCGCCAGCGCGCAGTCCAGCAGCCGTATCGTCTCGTCGGGCAGCTCGAACGAGTTCAGGGCGCGACCCAGCAGCCGCATGAGGTGCTCCTCCGGAGACTCGGGCGACTCGGGTGGTTCGTACGCTGCCGTCTCGTACGGAACGCTCAAGGTTTCTCCCGGCGTTGCTGCATGTCACCTTGTGGGTGCATACCGTAGCCCCTCGGTCGGACATCATGTCCGGGAACCGAGAAAACGTACGCACGAAAAACGCGAGGGCCGCGCGAAAAGTTTCCGCGCGGCCCGACGAACCGTCAAAATACCCTGGTCACAGCCCGATCATGCCGCGCTTTGCGCGGTCCACTCGCTCCAGGGCATGTTCCAGCCGTTGAGTCCGTTGTCCGGCGCGACCGTGTCGTCCGGGGAGTTCTTGACGACGACGACGTCCCCGACGAGCGAGTTGTCGTAGAACCACTTGCCCGGGGTGTCGCCCTGCGCGCCCTGCGCGTCCGCCAGTCCGACGCAGCCGTGGCTGGTGCCCTGGGCGCCGAAGGGCGGGTTGCCGCGGTTGTACCAGTAGTTGCCGTGGATGAAGGTGCCCGACTGGCTCAGCCGCATCGCGTGGGGCACGTCCGGGATGTCGTACTCGCCGCCGAACCCGACCGTCGACCCGTTCATGCGCGTCTGCTCGGACTTCTCCGAGATCACCATCTGCCCGTTGTACGTCGGGTTCGCGGCGCTGCCCGCGGAGATCGGGACCGACTTGAGCGTCTTGCCGTCGCGCACCACCGTCATGGTCTGCGTGTTCGCGTCCACCGTGGAGACCTGCGCGCGGCCCACGGTGAAGGTCACGGTCTTCTTCTGCACGCCGTAGAGGCCGTTCGCGCCCTCCACCCCGTCCAGGTCGATCTTCATCGTGACCTTGGAACCGGCCTTCCAGTACTCCTCGGGCCGGAAGTCGAGCCGCTGCCCGCCGAACCAGTGCCCGACCACCTCCTGCCCGCTGCTGGAGGTGACCGAGATGTGCGACTGCACGCTCTTCCGGTCGGTGATCGCCTTGTCGAACGTGAACGACACCGGCATCCCCACCCCGACCGTGCTGCCGCCGTCCGGGGTGTACGTGCCGACGAAGCTGTTGTCCGAGGAGACGGTCGTGAAGACCGAGTCGGCGGCGGCCGTGCGGCCGTCGGCGTCCTTCGCCCGCGCCGTGATCCGGTACTTCGTGCCCCGCTCCAGCTGCCCCTTCGGCTTCCAGCTGCCGCCGTCGCCGGACACCGCGCCCGGTACGGCGGCACCGCTCTCCGCCACGGTCATCTTCACGTCGGTGAGCTTGCCGTCGCTGACCTTCACACCGGTCGAGTTGATCGAGGCGCCGGTCGACCCGTCCTTCGCCGAGATCACGAGCTTGGCGACCGAGGTGTCGGCGGACCCGGCGCCGCCCTTGCCGTCCTGCTTGTCGTCGGCACTGGCGCTCCCGCCGCAGGCGGTGAGGGTGAGGGCGCCGACCACCAGGGCGGCACAGGCCCCCAGTACGCGCCGCTTGGCTATGTCCGGCGTTGTCACGGGCTGCTCCAGGTTCGGGTGTTGTGCGATGTCCGCTTCAGCCGGGTAGAGGTGCCCGGCGGCCCGTGGGGTTCCCGCCGGCCGCCGGAAACGCCGTCACGTGACAAAACCCGGACAATCGCAACACGGCCGGGTCAACCGGCCGTCGGTGACGGCCCGTTCAGACCCCTCGGCCATCCGGTCTGCCGTACAGCCCGCCGTACGACGGCCACGCCCCGCCCGGGCCGTCCACCGGCTCGGCGGCCCGGACCGCGCGCACGATCGCCCGCGTCACCACGTCCGCGCCGGCCGCCAGCACCTCGTTCAGCGCGAGCGGCTGCCCGGCGTCGAGCGGACGTACCCCGGTCGCCAGGGCGAACACCGTGTCCCCGTCGCTGAGCAGATGCACGGGCCGCACCGCACGCGCGATCCCGTCGTGCGCGGTGCCGGCCAGCTTCTGCGCCTGCGCCTTGGACAGTCCGGCGTCGGTGGCGACCACGGCGAGCGTGGTGTTCAGCGGCGGCGGCGCGTTCCTCGCCGCTACCTCGGCCAGCCGCCGTCCCGCGGCCTCGTGGACCTCCGGCGCCGGGTACTCGACCCGCCCGCCGCGGAACAACTCCCCGTACAGCACCCCCGTTTCCGGGTCCGTCACCGAACCCGCCGCGTTGGCCACCACCAGCGCCGCCACCGTGATCCCCGAGTCCAGCACGGTGCTCGCCGTGCCCACCCCGCCCTTCAGCGCGCCGACCACGGCACCCGTGCCCGCCCCGACGCACCCCTCGGCCACCGCGGCGCCCGGAGCGCTCGCGTGCGCCGCCGCCACCGCCGCGTACCCGGTGGCCGCGTCCGGCCTGGCCCGGAAATCGCCCCCGCGGCCCAGGTCGAAGACGCAGGCCGCGGGCACCACCGGCACCACGTGGGCCGGATCGGGCCCCACCCGCACGCCTCGCCCGCGCTCCTCCAGCCAGGCCATCACGCCCGAGGCCGCGTCCAGTCCGTAGGCGCTGCCGCCGGTCAGCACCACCGCCTGGACCTTCTGCACCAGGTTGCGCGGATCGAGGGCGTCGGTCTCCTTGGTGCCGGGGCCGCCACCGCGCACGTCCACGCCGGCGACCGCCCCGCCCTCCGGCGCGAGCACCACCGTCGTCCCCGTGAGCCACCCGTCCCCGGTGCGGGTCGCGTGCCCCACCAGCAGACCGGCGACGTCCGTCAATGCGTCAACTGTCATACGGCCAGTCTCGGCCAGCCACCCGCGGCGGCGCGGGAGGCGGCTGGAAACGATGGGAGGCGGCTGGAGACGATGAGAGGCGGACGGAGGCGGACGGAGGCGGTCGGAGGCGGCGGAGCTTCAGGCGGCCGGTGCCGCCGCGCGCCGCTCCCGCTCGGTACGCCGCGCGGTCAGCGCCACCCCGGCCGCCACGGTCAGGGCCAGGACGATCCCCGCCACGAGCACCGCCTCGGCACCGAGGAAGGTGCAGCCGAGCACCAGGAGCGCGGCCGTCGGCAGCACGAGCTGCTCGGCGATGCCCACCTTGAAGTGCCGCGCGTGCAGCGCCCACACCGTGAGCAGGAACACCGCCGTCGGCAGGGTCACCGCCGCGGCCGCCGCCACCGCGGAGATGTGCGCCTTGCCCACGGCCTGCTCCACCGTCACCTCCAGTCCGGCGCCGATCGCCGCCGCCGAGGCGAACACCAGGTAGTGGCCGTATCCCCACAGGAAGGACTGTCTGCTGGACCTCAGATAACTGTGGACGGGCACCACGAAGTAGATCCACCAGGCCGCGAAGACGATCAGCAGTCCGCCGGCCGCGATCGGGAGCACCTCGCCCAGCGCGTCGTTCTCCTCGATGCCCGACTTCACCGCGACCGTGGCCGCGGCGATGGTCTCGCCGAGCACGATGATCGTGAGGAGCCCGTACCGCTCGGCGATGTGGTGCGGGTGCCAGGACGACGGGTGCTTGCGCTCGGCGTACGCCGGCACGCACAGCTCCAGCACCACCATCACCAGGAACAGCCAGCCGCGGTCGTCCTCCGGCAGGAACAGGATCCCCAGCCAGCCGATCTGGCACAGCAGCACGCCGGCCGAGTAGCTCCGGGCCATGGTGCTCTCCGGAGGCGCGGCCGACCGGCCCGCCCTGAGCCACTGCGCCGCCATGGCGACCCGCATGATCAGGTAACCGATGACGACGGCCACCCAGTCGTGGTCCTCGAAGGCCCGGGAGACCCCGGCCGCCAGGACCAGCACACCGGCGATCTGGACCAGCGTGACCACCCGGTAGAGGACGTCGTCGTTGTCGTACGCGGAGGCGAACCAGGTGAAGTTCATCCACGCCCACCAGATGGCGAAGAAGACCATCGCGTAGTTGAGGACGCCCTCGCCGGCATGCCCTTCCGCGACGGCGTGCACCAGCTGGACGCCCGCCTGGGCGATGGCGACGACGAAGCACAGGTCGAAGAAGAGCTCCAGCGGCGTGGCGGCGCGGTGCGACTCGTGCCGGTGGCGGGCCTTCAGGCGGCGCACCGGAGGGTGGCCGTCGGGCGGCGGCCCCGAGGGCGCGCTCGCGGAGGAGGGACTGGACATCATGGCTCCCAGCACAGCAGATGGGGCGCGGACGTGCTTGCGGGCCCCCCGTTTTGCCGGGGCGGGCGGGGCGCAGGGGACGTCGTCCACGGGGTGAGCCGTACCCTGGACGCATGAGTACCACCCCCGAGCCCGAGCCCGGCGCGCCCCGGCCCGCGCTGTTCTTCGACGACCCGCTGGACCAGCAGAGCCCGGACGACACCGACCGCGGCTGGGGCGAGCGGCCCGAGGGCGACAGCGCGGCCGACCTGAAGCGCTTCCTCGACGAGAAGCCGCCCCACCACCTGTGAGCCGCCCGGGCCCGTGCCGCCCGGGCTACGGGCGGTCGTGCCCCGAACCGCGCTGTGCGATCAGGGCGTCGCGGATCTCCTTGAGCACCTCCAGCTCGGAGACCTCGATGACCTCCTCGGCGCTCTCCTTCGCCTTGCGGCGGGCCTCCTGCCGGGCCAGGTACTTCGACATGGGCAGCACCATCAGGAAGTACACGACGGCAGCCGTGATCAGGAACGTGAGGGTGGCGCCCAGCACCGATCCCCAGAGGATCCGCACGCCTGTGGCGCTGTCGCCGGTCCCGGTGCACGGGCCCTTCAGGCAGGAGCTGTAGCTGTCCAGGCTCTGCGTGCCGAACGCCCCGACCAGGGGGTTGATGACCCCGTCCACCACCGAGTTGACGATCTTGGTGAAGGCGGCGCCGATGACGACCGCCACCGCCAGGTCGATGACGTTTCCGCGCATCAGGAAGGCCTTGAAGCCCTGCCAGACGCTCGGCTCGTTCTTCTCGCTCACGGTGGGA
This sequence comes from Streptomyces violaceoruber, assembly GCF_033406955.1. Classification (NCBI taxonomy): domain Bacteria; kingdom Bacillati; phylum Actinomycetota; class Actinomycetes; order Kitasatosporales; family Streptomycetaceae; genus Streptomyces; species Streptomyces violaceoruber. Next base: position 4,961,632 of record NZ_CP137734.1, read on the forward strand.
GCACTCCTCGCTTGAACAGGTGTAGGAACCAAACGCTCCGCAACCTACGACAGCGTTGGGCCGTCCTGTCCAATCCCATCCCACGAACGAGGGACTTGACTGGCTCAGCACAGGGTCACCGCCAACCGCTCCGTGGTACCCGCGCCGACCAACCGGTGGGCGGTGGCACGCGGTACCGAGACGACGACGAGCGCCCCGCCCGCCGCCGGGTCCGCCACGGGCTCCGGCACCTTCGTCACCCGCACACCGCGTGCGACCACCGAGGCGTCGTCCGCACCGCCGTCCCCGGCCGCCACGACGTCGACCAGGTCGCCCGGCCTGAGCAGCCGCACCGTGGCCGCGTCGGCGATGCGCACCGGTGCCGCCACGAACCGGGTGGCGGGCCGCTCGCCCACCGGATCGGCCACCGGATGTCCGCGTGCCCGCCGCGTCTCCTGCCCGCCGGCCCCCGGATGCGGGCCCGCCGCCACCAGCGCGGCGGCGGTGACCACGAGCCCGGCGGCCAGGGCACGCCGCCGGTGCCGTACGAGCCGGTGACGTCCGCCGCGCACCCGCACGGGGGCGAACTGCGGCACCTCGCAGGTGGGCGGCGCATCGGTGCCGGGCGGAAGGGGGAACGGGAACGAGGAAGCGGAAAGGGATGGGGAGGGAGAGGGGGAGGAGGAGGGAGAGGGGGAGGGGGAGGGGGAGGGCAGGGCGGGACGGAACACGGGACCACCACCTGTGACGAGGGACCGGCTTGCGCTCCCACGATGGGGCTTTTCGCCGCGTCCCGCCGAGGCCCGTGGACCGCGGACCGGTTGTGGACAACTCCCTCACCGGAACGTGGCGTTCCCCCGGCCTGCTGGCCCTCCGTACCCCTACGGCAGAGCGATTCCCGGATCCATCCCGCCCAGCGCCGCCCCGCACGGGCAGTCCCGCTCCCCGGACGCCGGCAGTGCGGCCACCGCGTCGGACAGGACGCCCCGCAGCCGGTCCACGTTCGCCGCGAACACCCGCAGCACCTCCTCGTGCGAGACGCCCTCGCCGCTCTCCGCGCCGGCGTCGAGATCGGTCACCAGGGTCAGCGAGGTGTAGCAGAGCTCCAGCTCGCGGGCGAGCGCCGCCTCCGGGTGGCCGGTCATCCCCACCACCGACCAGCCCTGCGCCCGGTGCCACAGCGACTCCGCGCGGGTCCCGAAACGGGGCCCCTCGACCACGACCAGGGTGCCGCCGTCCACCGGCTCCCACTCCCGCCCCCGGGCCGCCTTCAGCGCGGCGGCCCGGCCGGTGGGGCAGTACGGGTCGGCCAGCGACACGTGCACCACGTTGGGCACCGTGCCGTCGGGCATCGGCAGCCCGTCGAAGTAGGTCGACGGGCGGGACCTGGTGCGGTCGACGAACTGGTCCGGCACCAGCAGCGTGCCCGGCCCGTACTCGGGGCGCAGGCCGCCGACCGCACACGGGCCGAGGACCTGGCGTGCGCCGACCGAACGCAGCGCCCACAGGTTGGCCCGGTAGTTGATCCGGTGCGGCGGCAGATGGTGGCCGCGACCGTGCCGGGGGAGGAAGGCGACCCGCCGGCCGGCGACCTCGCCGAGGAAGAGGGAGTCGCTGGGCGGCCCGTACGGGGTGTCCACCCGGACCTCGGTCACGTCGTCGAGGAACGAGTAGAACCCGGAGCCGCCGATCACGCCGATCTCGGCCTTCACCTTGTTCGCCATGCCCGCACCCTAACCGCCCGGCACAACGCCGAGGACCCCGTCGTCGGGCGACGACAGGGTCTCGTAAGAAGTGGGTCCCGCGCGGCGGAAGGGAGGGAACCGGGTCCCGCGCGACGGTGGGAGCCGGGTGCTACGCGGCGGTGGTGCCCGCGGAGGAGCTGCCGGAGCCCGACGACGAACCGGATCCCGAGGAGGACGCCGAGGACGACGAGGACGAACCCGAGTCCGAGGACGACGACGAGGCCGTCTTCGAGGACGACGACGCCGGCGAGCTGCTCGACGAGCTGCCGCGGCTGTCGTTGCGGTAGAAGCCGGAGCCCTTGAAGACGATGCCGACCGCCGAGAAGACCTTCTTCAGGCGGCCCTGGCAGTTCGGGCACTCGGTGAGGGCGTCGTCGGTGAACTTCTGCACCGCCTCGAGGCCCTCGCCGCACTCGGTGCACTGGTACTGGTACGTCGGCACTGTCTTCCTCCTGGCACTCTCACTCGATGAGTGCTAACGACGGTCCATAGTGACCTATTCCGCGGGATCAGTCCACTGTGGCGGGCGCGCGGTGACCGACACCACGTGCGACGGTGCGGCCGTGGGACCGGGTCGCCAGCCGCGACCGGAGCGCCACCAGGACCGCCAGCGCGAGGACCGTGCCGCCCATCGGCACCAGGAAACCGGCGCCGTCCCGGAACCGGTCCTCCAGCTGTCCGGCGACGGTCACGGCCGCCGCCTGGCCCAGCGCGACGGCGCCGGTCAGCCAGGTGAAGGCCTCGGTGCGGGCACCCGCCGGGACCAGGTCCTCGACCAGGGTGTAGCCGGTGACGATGGCGGGCGCGACGCACATGCCGACCAGCAGGCCGAGGCCCGCCAGCACGAGCACCGAGTGCGCGGCCCAGAGGCCGGACGCGGTCAGCGCCAGGGCGGCGTAGCCGACCAGGAGGCGCCGCTGCGGGGCCACCTTCCAGGCGATGGCGCCGCAGGCCAGGCCGGAGATCATGTTGCCCGCCGCGAAGACGCCGTACAGGACGCCGTTGAGACCGGGTTCGCCGATGGACTCGGTGAACGCGGCCAGCGACACCTGCATGCCGCCGAAGACGGAACCGATGCCCAGGAAGGCGACGATCAGCACCCGCACGCCGGGGACCCGCAGCGCGGAAACGTGCTCCACGCGCGCGTGCCCGCCGTCGGCGCTGCCGACCTTCGGCTCGGTGCTCTTCCGAGCGGCGAACAGCAGACCGCCCACCAGGGTGAGCGCGGCCTCCGTGACCAGGCCCGCGGCCGGGTCGACGGCCGTGCACAGGGCGGTCGCCACCAGGGGGCCGAGGACGAAGGTCAGCTCGTCGGTGACGGACTCGAAGGCGGCCGCCGTGCTCATCAGCGGGGAGTCCTTGAGCTGCACGGCCCAGCGGGCCCGCACCATGGGCCCGACCTGCGGCACCGAGGCGCCGGTGGGTACCGCCGCCAGGAACAGCGCCCACAGGGGCGCGTCCGCGAGCGCGAGGACGGTCAGGGTCAGCCCGGACGCCGTGTGCACGAGCACGCCGGGCAGCAGGACGGCGCGCTGCCCGTAGCGGTCGGCGAGCCGGCCGCTGTACGGGGCGAACACGGCCATGGAAACACCGGTGACGGCCGCGGCGGCGCCCGCGACGCCGTAGGAGCCGGTGGTGTGCTGCACCAGCAGCACGATGGAGAGCGTCAGCATGGCGAACGGCTGGCGTGCCGCGAAGCCGGGGAGCAGGAACGTCCAGGCGCCGCGGGTGCGCAGCAGCTGCCCGTATCCCGGACGGGTGACCGTGGATGCCACGGCCCGTGCCTTTCTGCCGCCTGGTAGCGCGGTCCCGCTGTGTGACGGTCGTCGTGCGGGAGCGCCGAGAGCTGTCCACTTGCGCGGACTGCGGTAGATGCCGGAGCCCGCGTGGACGAGGGGGCGATCCGGCCGCCATACGGTCGCGCCAGCTCTGCTTCAGACAGAGGTGGTTCGATCAGGTGCGGCCTTCATCGTACAGGGGGCGGCGGAGGGGTGGCCTGTGAAAGGGAGCACCCCTCGTATGCTCACCTGCGATTGCCGCGGGCGCCCTCGGTGCCCCCGGTGCCGAGCCAGCCGGCCAGCTTGCCGCCGTGGCCGACCGCGCGCAGCCGCGCCTCGGCGGCGTCCCGCACGGGGTCCGTGGCGACCACCAGGAGCTCGTCGCCGCGGCGCAGCCCCGTGGTCGGCAGCGGCACGAAGGACGTCCCGTCGCGGACGACCAGGGTGACGGCGGCCCCGGTGGGCAGCCGAAGCTCGTTGACCTCGACGCCGTGCATCCTGGAACCCTCCGGGATCGTCACGGACAGCAGGTGCCCGCGCAGCCGTTCCAGGGGCGCCGACTCGATGCCGAGGTCGGCCGCCTCGTCGCCCTTGCCCAGGCGCAGCTTGCGGGCCAGCCACGGCAGCGTCGGGCCCTGCACCAGGGTGTAGACGACGACCAGTACGAAGACGATGTTGAAGATGCGGTGGCTGCCCGCGACGCCCTCCACCATGGGGATCGTCGCCAGGATGATGGGCACCGCGCCGCGCAGCCCGGCCCAGGACATCAGGGCCTGCTCCTGCCACGGCACCCGGAAGGGCACCAGGCACAGCACGACGCTCAGCGGGCGCGCCACCATGGTGAGCACCAGCCCGATGACCAGGGCGGGCAGGATGTCGTCGCCCAGCTCGTGCGGGGTGACCAGCAGGCCGAGCAGCACGAACATGCCGATCTGGGCGAGCCAGCCCAGCCCGTCGGCGAAGCCCCGGGTGGCGGGCCAGTGCGGCAGCCGCGCGTTGCCCATGACCATCGAGGCGAGGTAGACGGCCAGGAAGCCACTGCCGTGGGCCATCGCACCGGCCGCGTAGGCGGCGATGGCGATCGACATGACGGCGATGGGGTAGAGGCCGGAGGCGGGCAGCGCCACGTGCTTGAGCCCCCACGACCCGAGCCAGCCGACCGCGAGCCCGATGGCCGCGCCGATGGCCAGCTCCAGGGCGATCTCGCCGAGGAGCACGTACCAGTGCTCGATCGGTCCCGCCGTGGAGAAGGCGACCACGAGGATGACCACCGGAGCGTCGTTGAAGCCGGACTCGGCCTCCAGCGTGCCCGTTATCCGCTTGGGCAGCGGAATCCGGCGCAGCACGGAGAAGACGGCCGCGGCGTCCGTGGAGGAGACCACGGCCCCGACGATCAGTGCCTGCCGCCACTCCAGCCCGGTGAGGTAGTGCGCGCCCGCCGCGGTCACGCCGACGCTCACCGCGACGCCGCCCAGCGCCAGCGCGGAGGCGGCCGGGAGCGCCGGTTTCGCCTCCTTCCACTTCGTGCCGAGTCCGCCCTCGGCCAGGATCACGACCAGGGCCCCGTAGCCGATGACCTGGACGAGTTCGGCGTTGTCGAATTGGATGTCGCCGATGCCGTCCTGGCCCATGGCGACGCCGATGGCCAGGTAGACGAGCAGGCTGGGGAGCCCGCTGCGCGAGGAGATCCGGACCGCCGCCACGGCGATGAGCAGGACGAGCGAGCAGACGAGCAGGAGCTGGTTGAGGTGGTGGACAGTCAGCGGCCGTTCCCTTTCCCTGGCGCACCGCATGGATCACAGCGCGGGCGAGCGCGCCCGCTCGGCGCGTGAGGCGTACACCGGTGGTGCACCGGCGCACCACCCCATGGCACACGAATCCGCCACACTCTGCGGGCAACTACTTCGTTACCTTACCTAACTCTTGACGCTTTCTTGACGCTCGGCTTGGCAAGATCGAACGCCCGTGCGTCCCTGTACCCGACTCCGCGTCAAGGCGGAGCCGGGCCTGCGCCTAGAGTTGCCCCAGCGTCCGGCGTTCAGCGCCCGGCGCTCCGTACGAAGCACAGCCCGCCCCTGCCGCTCGTGTTAGGACAGCAAGGACAGCGATGCCCCCCACCACCACCGCCTCCACGGGTCAGCAGGCCGGCACGTCCGGCAGGAAGAAGGCGCGCAAGGGGCGCAAGGGCCGCCTGCTCGTCCTCGTGCTGGTCCTGGCCCTCATCGGCGGCCTCGCCTACGGGGCGTACTGGTCGATCAGCACGGTCCGGGCGTCCTTCCCGCAGACCAAGGGCTCGATCACGCTGGACGGCCTGTCGGGCCCGGTCGACGTCAAGCGCGACGGGTACGGCATCCCGCAGGTCTACGCCTCCACCGAGGAGGACCTGTTCATGGCGCAGGGCTACGTCCAGGCGCAGGACCGGTTCTACGAGATGGACGTACGCCGGCACATGACCGCCGGGCGCCTGTCGGAGATGTTCGGCAAGAGCCAGATCGACAACGACGAGTTCCTGCGCACGCTGGGCTGGCACCGGGTGGCGAAGAAGGAGTACGACGAGAAGCTCTCGGACTCCACGAAGAAGTACCTCCAGGCGTACTCCAAGGGCGTCAACGCCTATCTGAAGGGCAAGGACGGCGCGGACCTCTCCCTGGAGTACGCGGCCCTCGGTTTCACCAACGACTACAAGCCCCAGGCGTGGACCCCGGTCGACTCCGTGGCCTGGCTGAAGGCGATGGCCTGGGACCTGCGCGGCAACATGCAGGACGAGGTCGACCGCGCGCTGATGACCAGCCGCCTCGGCCCCAAGCAGATCGCCGACCTCTACCCGGCCTACCCGTACGACCGCAACAAGGCGATCGTCCAGGAGGGCCAGTACGACGAGCTGACCGAGACGTTCGACGGCGGTGGTGCGTCGGGCGGCGACGAGAGCGACGGCACGGGCACCGGCACGGGGACCGGTACGGGCACGGGCACGGGTACCGGCACCGGTACGGGATCCGGAAGCGCCCTGGAGGGCCAACTGGCCGGTCTCCAGAACGTCCTGGACAACGTCCCCACCGCCGTCGGTGTGAACGGCAACGGCATCGGCTCCAACTCGTGGGTCGTCTCCGGCAAGCACACCATCACCGGCAAGCCGCTGCTGGCCAACGACCCGCACCTGTCGCCGTCCCTGCCCTCCGTCTGGTACCAGATGGGCCTGCACTGCCGCACCGTCTCCGACAAGTGCCGGTACGACGTCGCCGGATACACCTTCGCCGGCATGCCCGGCGTGGTCGTCGGCCACAACCAGGAGATCGCCTGGGGCCTGACCAACTCCGGCGCCGACGTCACCGACCTCTACCTGGAGAAGATCACCGGCGAGGGCTACCAGTACGACGGCAAGGTGGTCCCCTTCGAGACGCGCGAGGAGACCATCAAGGTCGCCGGCGGCGACTCCAAGAAGATCGTCGTCCGTGAGACGAACAACGGCCCCCTGCTCTCCGACCGCGACGACGAGCTGGTGAAGACCGGCAAGAAGGCCACCGTCGAGACCGCCGCCCCCGACCGCGGCGACGGGTACGGCGTGGCGCTGCGCTGGACCGCGCTCGAGGCGGGCACCTCCATGGACGCCGTCTTCGCCATCGACCGGGCGCGGAACTGGGACGACTTCCGCGAGGCCGCCACGCTGTTCGACGTGCCCTCGCAGAACCTGGTCTACGCCGACGAGGAGCACATCGGCTACACGCTGCCGGGCCGGATCCCGGTGCGCGCGGAGGGCCACGACGGCTCCGTCCCGGCGCCGGGCTGGGACCCGAAGTTCCGCTGGACCGGCGAGTACATCGACCAGGACGAACTGCCCTACGAGTACGACCCGGAGCGCGGCTACATCGTGACCGCCAACCAGGCCGTCGTCGACGCGGACAAGTACCCGTACACGCTCACCACGGACTGGGGCTACGGCGCCCGCAGCCAGCGCATCACCTCCCTGATCGAGCAGAAGATCAAGGACGGCGGCAAGATCTCCACCGACGACATGCGCCAGATGCAGCTGGACAACAGCAGCGAGATGGCCAAGCTGCTCGTGCCCCAGCTGCTGAAGATCGACATCGCCGACAAGGACGTCCGCGAGGCGCAGAAGCTGCTGGAGGGCTGGGACTACACCCAGGACGCCGACTCGGCCGCCGCCGCCTACTTCAACGCGGTCTGGCGCAACATCCTCAAGCTCGCCTTCGGCAACAAGCTGCCCAAGGAACTGCGGGTCGAGGGCCAGTGCCTGTGGGTCGACCCGGTCAACACCACCGGCCCCGCGGACGAGACCAACAAGGTCCGCGAATGCGGCCAGCGCGACGCCGACCAGGCGCAGCCGGACGGTGGCGACCGCTGGTTCGAGGTGGTCCGCACGCTGCTGGAGAAGCCGAAGAGCGACTGGTGGACGACGCCGGCCAACGGCACCCGCAAGGGCGCCGACCACAACCGCGACGACCTGTTCAAGCGCGCCATGACCGACGCCCGCTGGGAGCTGACCGCCAAGCTCGGCAAGGACATCGACACCTGGAACTGGGGCCGCCTGCACCGCCTGTTCCTGAAGAACCAGACCCTGGGCACCGAGGGCCCCGGCTTCCTGAAGTACGCCCTCAACCGCGGCCCCTGGAAGCTCAGCGGCGGCGAGGCGGCGGTCAACGCCTCCGGCTGGAACGCGGCCGGCGGCTACGGGGTGATCTGGGTGCCGTCCATGCGGATGGTGGTCAACCTCGGCGACCTCGACAAGTCCCGCTGGATCAACCTCACCGGCGCCTCCGGGCACGCCTACAGCGCCCACTACACGGACCAGACCGACAAGTGGGCGAACGGCGAGCTGCTGCCGTGGTCCTTCACGAGGAAGGCCGTCGACGAGAGCACGAGCGACACGCTGGTGCTCAAGCCGTAGCCGGACCCGTCCCCGCCGACGGACGGCGAAACGGCCTCCACGCACGCGTGGAGGCCGTTTCGCCGTCCGGCACCCGTGGGTCCGGGCGTCAGCGGAACCGGCGCACCCCCGACGGCGTCACCACCGCGTCCACCGGCCGGTCGTGCGGCTCCGCGGGGACGTGCTCGACGACCTCCCCGTCGTAGAGCAGCACCAGCAGCGCGGGGCGCGCGCCCGCCGCTTCCAGCCGGGCCAGCACCCGGTCGTACGAGCCGCCCCCGCGCCCCAGGCGCAGCCCGCGGCCGTCCACCGCGACCCCCGGCAGCAGCACGACGTCCGCCCGCGTCACCGCCTCCGGCCCCAGCCGCTCACCGGCGGGCTCGAACAGCTCCATCCGCCCGCCGTGGCGCACGCGCGCCAGGGAGCCCTCCCCGGTGTACTCGCCCCAGTCCAGGTCGTTGTCCGGCAGCAGTGCGGGCAGCAGCACGCGCACCCCCCGCGCGCGCAGCGCGTCCAGGAGCGCGAGGGTGCCCGGTTCGGCGCCCACGGAGACGTACGCCGCCACGGCGTGCGCCCCCGCGACCTCCGGCAGTCCGAGTGCCCGCCGGGCCAGCGCGTCCGCGGATTCCCGCACGTCATCCGGCGTCATCCTGTTACGCGCCGCGAGGAGGTCCCGCCGCAGGAGGCGCTTGCCGGGTCCGTCCGCGGGGTCGTTGTGAGGCAATGGTCACTCCCGTACCACTCTGATCTGCTCATATGAGCGTAGAGGCTCAGGCGACACAGATTCTCCCGATAGGCACCGGATATGGTGGCGCGCATGACTCAGTCCCACCCCAGGATCAGCAAGGCTGTCATCCCAGCAGCCGGTCTCGGTACCCGGTTCCTGCCGGCCACCAAGGCCACTCCCAAGGAGATGCTGCCGGTCGTCGACAAGCCGGCGATCCAGTACGTGGTCGAAGAGGCCGTCACCGCCGGCCTTGGCGACGTCCTCATGGTCACCGGCCGCAACAAGCGCCCCCTCGAGGACCACTTCGACCGCAATTACGAACTGGAGTCCGCCCTCCAGAAGAAGGGCGACGCGAGCCGCCTGGCCAAGGTCCAGGAATCCAGCGACCTCGCGATGATGCACTACGTCCGCCAGGGCGACCCCAAGGGCCTCGGCCACGCCGTGCTGTGCGCCGCCCCGCACGTCGGCCACGAGCCCTTCGCGGTCCTGCTCGGCGACGACCTGATCGACCCGCGCGACCCCCTGCTCCAGCGCATGATCGACGTCCAGGAGCAGTACGGCGGCAGCGTGATCGCCCTCATGGAGGTCGCGCCGGAGCAGATTCACCTCTACGGCTGCGCGGCCGTGGAGAGCACCGCGGACAGCGACGTGGTCAAGGTCGGCGGACTGGTCGAGAAGCCGGACCCGGCCGACGCCCCGTCCAACTACGCCATCATCGGCCGCTACGTGCTCGACCCGCACGTCTTCGACATACTCCGCAAGACCGAGCCCGGCCGCGGCGGCGAGATCCAGCTGACCGACGCCCTCCAGCAGCTCGCCGAGGACGAGTCCGTCGGCGGCCCGGTGCACGGCGTCGTCTTCAAGGGCCGCCGCTATGACACCGGCGACCGCGGCGACTACCTGCGTGCCATTGTCCGACTCGCGTGCGAACGTGAGGACCTGGGCCCGGACTTCCGGACCTGGCTCCGCAGTTACGTAGCCGAGGAGATGCAGGGACGTTGAGCAGCAGCGCGCACCGTGACACCGGCCACGACCACGCCGCCGCGGGCCCCGGCCCGGACCGGCTGTGGTCGGTGCAGGACCACCTGGACGACGTCCTCGCCACCGTCCGCCCCCTGGACCCCATCGAGCTGAACCTGCTCGACGCCCAGGGCTGCATGCTGGTCGACGACATCACGGTGCCGCTGTCCCTGCCGCCGTTCGACAACAGCTCCATGGACGGGTATGCGGTGCGGGTCACCGATGTGGCGGGCGCCAGCGAGGAGTTCCCCGCCGTCCTGGAGGTCGTCGGGGACGTCGCCGCCGGCCAGACCGACCCGATCGCCGTGGGCCCCGGCCAGGCGGCGCGCATCATGACCGGCGCCCCGCTGCCGCGCGGCGCGGAGGCCGTCGTGCCCGTGGAGTGGACCGACGGCGGGTCGGGCGCGGGCCCGGTCGCCGGGATGCGGGCCCGCAGTCTGGCCCCGGAGGGCGCCGAGGGCCATGTGCAGGTGTACCGGCCGGCCGAGGAACGCGCGCACGTGCGCGCCAAGGGCAGCGACGTCCGCTCCGGCGACCGCGCCCTGGCGGCGGGCACCGTCCTCGGCCCCCCGCAGATCGGCCTGCTGGCCGCGATCGGCCGGGGCACGGTACGGGTGCGCCCGCGCCCGCGCGTGGTGGTGCTCTCCACCGGCAGCGAACTCGTCCAGCCCGACGAACAGCTGGCGCCTGGTCAGATCTACGACTCCAACAGCTTCGCCCTCACCGCGGCCGCCCGCGACGCCGGCGCCATCGCCTACCGGGTGGGTGCGGTCGCCGACGACGCCGAGACCCTGCGGGCCACCATCGAGGACCAGCTGGTGCGCGCCGACCTGATGGTCACCACCGGCGGGGTGAGCGTCGGTGCGTACGACGTGGTCAAGGAGGCGCTGGCGCACGTCGGCGACGAGGACGAGCCGGGCGGCGGCGTGGACTTCCGCAAGCTCGCCATGCAGCCGGGCAAGCCCCAGGGCTTCGGCTCCGTCGGCCCCGACCACACCCCGCTGCTCGCCCTGCCCGGCAACCCGGTCTCGTCGTACGTCTCCTTCGAGCTGTTCGTGCGTCCCGCGATCCGCACCCTCATGGGGCTGCCCGACGTGCACCGTCCGACGGTCACCGCGTCCCTGGCCGCGGACAAGGCGCTGACCTCGCCGAAGGGCCGCAGGCAGTTCCTGCGGGGCAGTCACGCCGGCGGTTCGGTCACTCCCGTCGGCGGCTCCGGCTCGCATCTCGTGGCCGCCCTCGCGCAGGCGAACGCGCTGATCGTCGTCCCCGAGGACACCGAGTCCGTCGAGCCCGGCACCGAGGTCGAGGTGGTCCTGCTCGGCTGAGCGGGGCCCGATGGCGGTAGCGTGTCGCGCACAGCAGGCCCACGCGCCGCACCGCGCCGGGCCAGGACCGGGAGCGCCACACGAGCATGAGTACCCAGGACCGGCCGTCCGGGAGCGGGCAGGACCCGCAGGACCGGCTGACGCACATCGACGAGGCGGGCGCCGCCCGGATGGTCGACGTGTCCGGCAAGGACGTGACCGCCCGCACCGCCCGCGCCAGTGGACGCGTCCTCGTCGCGCCCCGCGTGGTCGAGCTGCTGCGCGGCGAGGGCGTGCCGAAGGGCGACGCCCTGGCCACCGCGCGGATCGCGGGCATCATGGGCGCCAAGCGCACCCCCGACCTGATCCCGTTGTGCCACCCGTTGTCGGTCTCCGGTGTGAAACTGGACCTGTCGGTCGCGGACGACGCCGTGGAGATCACCGCCACGGTGCGGACGACGGATCGCACGGGCGTCGAGATGGAGGCGCTCACCGCGGTCTCCGTCGCCGCCCTCACCGTGGTCGACATGGTCAAGGCGGTCGACAAGGGAGCGGTCATCACGGACGTGCGGGTGGAACAGAAGACGGGCGGCAAGTCCGGCGACTGGACCAGGTCATGACGCCGGACGCCGGCGTGGGAGGCGCCCTCCTCGGGCCGTACGCCGCCCTGGTGGTCACGGCGTCCAACCGGGCCGCCGCCGGTGTCTACGAGGACAGGGGCGGACCCCTGATCGCCGAGGGGCTGCGCCGCTTCGGCTTCGCCGTCGACGGCCCGCAGGTCGTGCCCGACGGCGACCCCGTGCGGGCCGCCCTCCGCGCGGGCGTCGAAGCGGGCTTCGACGTGATCGTCACCACCGGCGGCACCGGCATCTCGCCGACCGACCGCACCCCGGAGGCCACCCGGGCCGTGATCGACCGGGAGGTCCCGGGCATCGCGGAGGCGATCCGGGCGTACGGCCGCGACAAGGTGCCGGCCGCGGCGCTCTCCAGGGGACTGGCCGGAGTGGCGGGCGGCACGCTGATCGTCAACCTGCCGGGCTCCTCCGGCGGGGTGAAGGACGGCCTCGCGGTGCTGGAGCCGCTGCTGAAGCACGCCGTGGACCAGATCCGCGGCGGCGACCACCCGAGACCAGCCAGCGGTGGGGGTGCGAGCTGAACGGCCCGTCCTGGCCCGCCGAGCTGACGGACGGCGACATCGTCCTGAGGCCGATAAAGCTGCGCGACCAGCGGACCTGGCGCGAGGTCAACCGGCGCAACCGGGACTGGCTGCGACCGTGGGAGGCCACCATCCCGCCGCCCGGGCCCGGCGGCCCGATCGCGCACCGGCCGACCTACCGGCAGATGGTGCGGCACCTGAGGTCCGAGGCCCACGCGGGCCGGATGCTGCCGTTCGTCATCGAGTACCAGGGGCGGCTGGTCGGCCAGTTGACGGTGGCCGGCATCACCTGGGGCTCGATGTGCTCCGGACACGTCGGCTACTGGGTGGACGAGGCGGTGGCCGGCCGCGGGGTGATGCCGACGGCCGTGGCGCTGGCCGTGGACCACTGTTTCCGCACCGTCGGACTGCACCGCGTCGAGGTCTGCATTCGCCCCGAGAACGCGCCGAGCCGCCGGGTGGTGGAGAAACTCGGATTCCGCGAGGAGGGTCTCAGGCCGCGTTATCTCCACATCGACGGAGCCTGGCGGGACCATCTCGTCTTCGCGCTCACCGCGGAAGAGGTTCCCGAAGGACTGCTGCGGCGATGGCACCGGTCACGGCACCGCAGTACCCCCAACGCGGGGAACAGCGGCAGCACCGGCAACGCCGGGAATTGAATAAACGTTCGAAATTGATCGGGCCGTGACCATCCCGAAGCGGATAATTTCGCGGTCCTGGCAGTCGGCTGATCGGATCGATCACAAGAAAAGTTCGAAATATCAGCCAGATCGTGCGACACACCGGCTCAATTGGCGGATGGCCTCACGCAAACCCCTCTACCGTGTGAGGCGTGAGCAGCAGCGGCCTCATCTACGCAGTCATCGTCGGGGCCTGGGCCGCCTACTTGGTGCCGATGTGGCTCCGTAGGCAGGACGAGCTGAACGAGGCCCGTCCGACCGAACGCTTCAGCACCGCCATCCGGCTCCTGTCCGGACGGGCGGGCATGGAGCGCCGGTACGCCAAGGACCTGCGGTCGCGCCCCGCCGACGAGGCGGGGCCCGACGCCGACGCTCCGGACGCCGTCACCGACTCGGTGGACGTCCGGGCCTTCGCCGTGTCCCGGACCCGACGGCACACCCGGCCGACCCCGCCCCGGCAGGCGGCGGAGCGGCCCGAAACGGCGCGCCCGCGGGCGGGCGGCCCCGAGGACGGGCCGAGACCCGGACAGTCCGCGGAACCCGGCCGCCAGGCCGGCACCGGCGCGGCACCGGCGCGGGAGCGGGTGCCGCAGGCGCGTCGCGCACCCGTCTCACCGGGGGCCGCGGCACGGGCCCGGCGCAGCAAGGCGCTCGCCCGCCGCCGGCGCACCACCGTGATGCTGTTCCTTGCCTTCACGCTCGGCTCGGTCGTCGCGGCGGTCGGCGGGCTCGCGTTCCTGTGGGCGCCGGGAGTGCCCGCGGTGCTGCTCAGCGCCTACATCGCCCATCTGCGGGCGCAGGAGCGCCGGCGCTTCGCCTTCCAGATGGACCGCCGCCAGGCCGAGGCCGCCGCACAGCGACTGCGCGACCGCGACCCGCGCCCGCGCCGGCGCGGACCCGCCCCCGCCGCTCCCGGCACCGTCGGCGACCTCGACGCCGAGGAGCCGGACGACGGACCCGAGACGGAGTCCGGCGCCGGAATGTCCGCGCTCGCCGCGGACCGGCGCGCCCTGGTCGAGCAGACCGACCACGCCGAATGGGTCGACCAGCAGCGGGAACGCCGGGGGCGCCCGCAGGGCGACAGCTGGGACCCGGTGCCGGTGCCCCTGCCCACCTACGTGACCGCCCCGGTCGCCCCCCGCGCCACGCCCGACGTGGACCTCGCGGCGCCGGACGCGTGGAGCTCGGCCCGCTCCTCGGCCGTCGCACCCGACCAGGAGGACGCCGCCCGGGCCTCCGGCGCGGACCGGGACCGCCCGGCGGACGCACCGGCGCACGCACCGGCCGAGGAGCGCCCGGAGGCCCCTGCCCGCAGCGGTGCCCGCCGTGCCGCGTCGGCCCGCCGGGCCCGGGAGCGGGGCCGCACGCCGCTCTTCGACCAGTACGACGACGGCGACCGACCCCGCGCGGCCAACGAGTAGCCGGAAGGGATTTTTGTGCAGGCCGGACGGGGTGCTAGAGTTTCACTCGTTGCAAGGGCCTGTGGCGCAGTCTGGTAGCGCACCTCGTTCGCATCGAGGGGGTCTGGGGTTCAAATCCCCACAGGTCCACGCACATTGACGAAGGTCCCGTCCGATCATCACGATCGGACGGGACCTTCGTCGTTCCCCGGCCCAGACTCAACTCCGGCCCCGGCACCGCCCGCGCCGCCGAGACGCATCCGTGATCATGTACAGCGCAACCATCGGTGTTTCCCATGGGTCACCTGTGCGCGGTGTCACGCAGTGGCACCTTCTTGTCGTCCGGGGAACGGAAGAAGCACACATGAGACCTAGCTCCCTGCGCTCGCCGTGGACGCGTGCGGCCGTGGCCGGGGCGGCCGCCGCCGGGCTCGCCGCGGCCGGACTGGCCGGCGTCGCCCACGCGGCGGACGACCAGCCACCGCTGCCCGTCACGATCACCGGTCCGGACCGGGTGGACCTGGCGCTCGACGGAGCCGAGGGCGAACCGGGGCGGCCGCAGATCGAACTCGGGCTCGCCGGCCCGGGGGAGTACGACCCGGACAGCGACACGGACCCGAAGCCGATCCCCAACAGCGGCTACAAGGTCACCATCGACGCCACCGCGCTCAAGGGCTTCGCCAAGGTCGGCCTGCCGGATTCCTGCGACGTCGACGACCTGGTCGCGGTCTGCCGGGAGAGCAGCCTCTACCCCGGCGACATCCACAACCCGTTCTGGGACATCCGGCTCGACCTGCTGGACACCGCCGAGGCCGGCGACCACGGCACCATCAAGGTCACCGGCAAGGGCGAGGGCCTGGAGTTCAACAAGCACACCGTCGACGTCCTCGTCGGCGGCCCGGAACTGCTGAAGAAGAAGCTCCCCGCCGAACCCGCGGGTTTCCGTCCCGGCGACACCTACGACGCGCCGCTCGGCTTCCGCAACGTCGGCAGCATGCCCGCCCACGGCGTCGTGCTCCGCTTCGCCGGCACCCGCGGCCTCTCCTTCCCCGAGTCGTACGACAACTGCTCGTACGCCGAGGAGAACAAGGACAACCTGATCCGCTACCGCCAGGTCGCGCTGTGCACCTTCGAGGGCGAGTTCCTGCACGGCATGGCCTACGAACTGAGCGAGCCGGTAGAGGTGAAGACCGCGGACTTCGCGCTCGGCGACATCTTCACCTACGGCTTCGACGCCGTCGGCGCAGAAGCCGCCGACGAACTGCGGGCGGGCGCCGGGCACCGGAAGGGAACCGGCAGGACGCTCACCCTCGAGCCGGTCGAGAGCGGCCACGTCGGCGACTACTCCAAGTACGCCGAGATCGACCTGCCCACGCAGAACACCTACGACCTCGACCTCACCGGGGCGCGGGTCGCGGGCGAGCAGGGCGAGACGGTCACCGTCGACGTCCGCATGAGCAACCACGGGCCCGCCTGGATCGGGTCGCTGCGCGCGGGCGGCGAACCGCTCGGCTTCAGCGTGCAGATCCCCGAGGGCGCCAGCGTCGTGGACAGCCCCTGCAACCCCGTGAACGACGAGTCCCCGTCCGAGTACCTCTGCTTCACCAACACCCCGTTCCTGGAGGACGACGCGCGCACCTTCCCCTTCGAGCTGCGCATCGACAAGGTCGTCGCGGGCGCCAAGGGCAAGATCGCGCTGCCCGACCACGACAACCCCTGGGAGGGCGACCCCTCCAACGACACCGGCTGGATCGTGCTGAACGGCACGGGGGACGAGGAGACGCCGGGCGACAGCGGCGGCGGCACCGGCGGCCCGGACACCACGGGCGGTACGGACACCACCGGCGGCTCGCAGACGATGGGCGGCACCGGGACGACCGGCGGCTCGGACACGGCCGGCGGCACCACCGGCGGGACTTCCACCGCCGGGACCACCGGCTCCACGACCGGTGGTACGACCGGCGGCCAGTCGCCCCAGGGCGGTCGGGGCGGCGTGCTGGCCTCCACCGGCTCCACGGTGCTGCTCGGCTCGGCCGGCGCGGCCCTCGCGCTCGCGGCGGGCGGCGTCCTGTACGCCGTCTCACGCCGCCGCAGGACGGGCGGCACCGCGGCCTGACACCGGCCGCGACGCGCGGCTACCGGACCCGGAGTGCCTTCGCGTAGCAGAGGCTGTCCTCGTGGAAGCGGTAATAGCCGAACTTCCCGCAGGGCTCGTAGCCGCTGGACGTGTACAGGGCCACGGCCTCCGGCTGCTTGGTGCCCGTCTCCAGCACCATCCGGGTCCGGCCCGCCGCACGGGCGTCCTCCTCCAGGGCGGCCAGAATGCGGCGGGCCAGCCCGCGCCCGCGCACCTGCTCGATCACGAACATCCGCTTGAGTTCGGCGTCCCCGTCGAGATTGCCCTCGTCGTTGGCGTCCTGGCTGCGCCAGCCGCCCGAGGCGACGGGGACGTCGTTCTCGTCGTACGCGATCAGGTACTGGCCGTTCGGCGGCGCGAAGTCCGACGGGTCCAGGTGCGTGGCGTCGCCGCCGTCGCCGTAGCGGACGTCGTACTCGGCCTGCACCTCGTCGTTGAGCTTGACGGCGTCGGGGTGGTCGAAGGGGACCCGGCGTATGTTCATTCTTCCTACCGTATATCGATGCGGAGTCCGGAGCGGGACACCGTCCAGTGTGCCGGTATCGTGCCGGGATGCTCACCGTGACCTCCGTCAACGTCAATGGCCTGCGCGCCGCCGCGAAGAAGGGCTTCGTGGAGTGGCTCGCCGGCACCTCCGCCGACGTGCTGTGCCTCCAGGAGGTGCGGGCCGAACCCCACCAACTGCCGGACCACGCCGGCGCGCCCGAGGGCTGGCACGTGACGCACGCCCCCGCCGCCGCCAAGGGCCGCGCCGGTGTCTCCCTCTACACGCGCCGTGAGCCCGACGCCGTCCGCGTCGGTTTCGGCTCGACGGAGTTCGACACCAGTGGCCGCTACGTCGAGGCCGACCTGCCCGGTGTGACGGTCGCCTCCCTCTACCTCCCCTCCGGCGAGGTCGGCACCGAGCGCCAGGACGAGAAGGTGCGCTTCATGGGCGAGTTCCTGGCCTACCTGAAGGAACTGCGCGAGCGCGCCGCCGCCGAGGGGCGCGAGGTCGTCGTCTGCGGCGACTGGAACATCGCCCACCGCGAGGCCGACCTGAAGAACTGGCGCGCCAACAAGAAGAACTCCGGGTTCCTGCCGGAGGAGCGGGAGTGGCTCGGCCGCATCCTCGACCCGGCGGAGGGCGGGTACGTGGACGTGGTGCGCGCGCTGCACCCGGACGTCGAGGGACCGTACTCGTGGTGGTCGTACCGGGGGCGGGCCTTCGACAACGACGCAGGTTGGAGGATCGACTACCACGTCTCCACTCCCGGGCTGGCCGCCAAGGCCGTCAAGGGGTACGTCGAGCGTGCCGCCACGCACGCCGAGCGGTGGTCCGACCACGCGCCGGTCACGGTGGTCTACGACCGCTGAGGGCCCCGCCCCGTCCGCTCAGTCCGTCTGCTTGCGCATCCGCCGGTCCAGCGCCAGGGACAGCTCCGCCTCCACCACGCTGCGGGCCAGCGGGCGCAGGCGGTGCAGTTCCGGTTCGGGGGCGTGGCGCAGTATCAGGTCGGCGAAGAGTTCCGCGAGGGCGTCGGCGTGCTCGCGGACGCGGACGCCGGCCTGGAGGACCTCGCCGAGCGGGATGCCCTCGCGGACCAGGGCGGAGGAGACCTCCAGCAGGCGGTGGCTGATGTGGACCAGTTCGTCGCCGTCGGTGCCGAGGTAGCCCAGCTCCATCGCGGCGGCCAGGTTCTCCGGGGTGACCTCGCCCTCGAAGCGGGCGGCGAGTTCCTCGGGGGTGAGGCGGACCGGGGTCTCCTCGGTGGGCTCGCCGAGGCCGAGCAGGTCGCCGACGTCGCGGCCGTGGTCGAAGGCGTCGGCCAGTTCCGCGATGCCGTTGAGGGTGTGCCCGCGTTCCAGCAGCGCGGCGATGGTGCGCAGCCGGGCCAGGTGGTGGTCGTCGTACCAGGCGATGCGGCCCTCGCGGCGGGGTGGCGGGATCAGTTTGCGTTCGCGGTAGAAGCGCAGGGTGCGCACCGTGATGCCGGCCAGCCGGGCCAGTTCCGCCATGCGGTATTCGCGCTTCTCGGTCACGGCACGACCCTATGGCGTACCCGGGGTAACTTTCCTCCGTCCGCCCCCTACCCATGAGTACGGAGCTGTTCTACGCTCCCATTGCGCCAGTGTTCACTGGCACGGTTCCAGTGGTTCCGAACGGTTCCAGACGGTCCAGGCAAGCGTGGAGGCTCCGGAATGGCCGAGCACGAGCAGGTTCACGAACACGTACGGGTGGCGGTGATCGGGTCCGGTTTCGGCGGCCTCGGGGCCGCCGTGCGGCTGCGGCGCGAAGGGATCACCGACTTCGTCGTACTGGAGCGGGCGGGGAGTGTCGGCGGGACCTGGCGCGACAACAGCTATCCCGGCTGCGCCTGCGACGTGCCGTCCCACCTGTACTCCTTCTCCTTCGCGCCCAACCCCGAGTGGCCGCGCACCTTCTCCGGGCAGGAGCACATCCGCGCCTACCTGGAACACGTCGCCGACACCTTCGGGCTCCGTCCCCACCTCCGCTTCGACTCGGAGGTGAAGCGGATGGCATGGGACACCGAGCAGCTGCGGTGGGAGATCGAGACCGTGCGCGGCACCCTCACCGCCGACGTGGTCGTCTCCGCGACCGGGCCGCTGTCCGACCCCAAGGTCCCCGACATCCCGGGGCTCGACACCTTCCCCGGCAAGGTCTTCCACTCGGCCCGCTGGGACCACGACTACGACCTCGCCGGCCGGCGCGTCGCCATGATCGGCACCGGCGCCTCCGCCATCCAGATCGTGCCGTCGATCCAGCCGAAGGTGGACCGGCTCACCCTCTTCCAGCGCACCCCGGCCTGGGTGATGCCGCGCGTGGACCGGGCCATCAGCGGCGCCGAGCGGGCCCTGCACCGGGCGCTGCCCGCCACCACCAAGCTCCGCCGCGGGCTGCTGTGGGGCATCCGCGAGCTCCAGGTGCAGGCGTTCACCAAGCACCCCAACGAGCTGGGCTTCGTCGAGCAGATCGCCAAGCGCAACATGGGCGCCGCCATCAAGGACCCGGCCCTGCGCGCCAAGCTCACCCCCGACTACCGCATCGGCTGCAAGCGGATCCTGCTGTCGAGCACCTACTACCCGGCGCTCGCCAAGCCCAACGTGGACGTGGTCGCCAGCGGCCTGAGCGAGGTCCGCGGGTCGACGCTCGTCGCCGCCGACGGCACCGAGGCCGAGGCCGACGCGATCGTCTTCGGCACCGGCTTCCACGTCACCGACATGCCCATCGCCGAGCGGGTCGTGGGCGCCGACGGGCGGACCCTCGCCGAGACCTGGAAGGGCGGGATGGAGGCGCTGCGCGGCGGCACCGCGGCCGGCTTCCCCAACTTCATGACGGTCATCGGGCCCAACACCGGACTCGGCAACTCGTCCATGATCCTGATGATCGAGTCCCAGCTGAACTACCTGGCCGACTACCTGCGCCAGCTGAACGTCCTCGGCGGCCGCACCGCCCTCGACCCGCGCCCCGCCGCCGTGCGCAACTGGAACCACCGCGTGCAGGAGCGCATGAAGCGCACGGTGTGGAACACCGGCGGCTGCACCAGCTGGTACCTGGACGCCAGCGGCCGCAACACCACCGTCTGGCCCGGCACCACCGCCGAGTTCCGGCGCGAGACGCGGCGCGTGGACCTCGCGGAGTACCAGGTGCTGCGCCCGGCCCCCGCGCAGGTCGGGGCGAAGGCCGCCGAGGCGGACACCGGCGCGGACACCGGCGCGGACGCGGAGGTGAGCGCGTGAGCCGCCTGCTGCGCGTCGCCGACGGCCCGTACGCCCCGCCCGTGCCCGCCCGCGAGCTGACCGTCACCGCCGCCGACGGCGCCCGCGTCCACGTCGAGGTGCACGGCCCCGAGAACGCGCCCGCGGTCGTCCTCGCGCACGGCTGGTGCTGCTCCACCGCCTTCTGGGCCGCGCAGATCCGCGCACTGGCCGCCGACCACCGGGTCATCGCCTACGACCAGCGCGGCCACGGACGCAGCCCCGCCAACCCGGCGTACGGCACCGAGCCGCTCGCCGACGACCTCGAAGCCGTGCTGGAAGCCACCCTCGCGCCGGGCGAGCGGGCCGTGATCGCCGGTCACTCCATGGGCGGGATGACGCTGATGGCGGCGGCGACGCGGCCCGCGGTGCGCGAGCACGCGGCGGCCGTCCTGCTGACCAGCACGGGCAGCGCACGGCTGGTGGCGTCCGCCACCGTGGTGCCGATGCGGGCGGGCCGGGTGCGCACCTGGCTGACCCGGCGCATCCTCGGCTCCCGGGCCCCGCTCGGGCCGGTCACACCGCTCGCCCGCCGGATCCTCAAGTACGGAACGATGGGGCCCGGTTCGGCCCCGCACATGGTCGACGCCTGCGCCCGGATCGTGCACTCCTGCCCGAGCCGGGTCCGGCACGGCTGGTCCCAGGTGCTGGACCTGCTCGACCTCGACCACGGCGTGCGGGAGCTGCGGATGCCGGCGGAGATCGTGGTCGGTACGGCGGACCGGCTGACGCCGCCCGAGCACGCCCGCGCGCTGGCCGCCGCGCTGCCCGACTGCGTGGGCCTGACGGAACTCCCGGGAGTCGGCCACATGACGCCGGTGGAGGCCCCGGACCTGGTCACCGGCAAGATACGGGCGCTCGCCGCCACCTACATATCCAGCGCACGCGGTGAGCGTGCCGTACCCGTCGAGGAGAGCGCATGAGCAGGGTGAGCCTGGAAGGACGCGTCGCCGTCGTCACCGGAGCCGCGCGGGGCGTGGGGGAGTTGATGGCCCGCAAGCTGTCCGCGCGCGGGGTGAAGGTGGCGCTGGTCGGCCTGGAGCCGGACGAACTCAAGCAGGTCTCCGCCCGGTTGCACAGCGACAGCGACCACTGGCACGCCGACGTCACCGACCACGAGGCGATGGCCCGGGTGGCGAAGGAGGTGAAGGATCGTTTCGGGAAGGTCGACATCGTCGTCGCCAACGCGGGGGTGGCCACCGGCGGACCCTTCGTCGACTCCGACCCGGAGTCCTGGCGCCGGGTGATCGAGGTCAACCTGATCGGCTCGGCCGTCACCGCCCGCGCCTTCCTGCCCGCCCTGCTGGAGAGCCGCGGCTACCTGCTCCAGATCGCCTCGCTGGCCGCCCTCACCCCCGCCCCGATGATGAGCGCCTACTGCGCCTCCAAGTCCGGCGTCGAGGCGTACGCGCACAGCCTGCGCGGCGAGGTCGGGCACCGCGGCGTGAAGGTCGGCGTCGGCTACCTGTCCTGGACCGACACCGACATGGTGCGCGGCGCCGACCAGGACGACGTCATGCGGGAGTTGCGGCAGCGGCTGCCCTGGCCGACCAACAGGACCTACCCGCTGGGCCCGGCCGTCGACCGGCTGGTGGAGGGCGTCGAACGCCGCTCCGCGCACGTCTACGGGCAGTGGTGGCTGCGCGGCATGCAAGGTGTGCGCGGCTACCTGCCGGCCCTCGTCGGCACCGTCGGACAGCGTGAGATGCGGCGCTTCGGCGACCGGCTGAACGGCAGGCGGATCGGCCTGGTCGGTGCCGGTGGAGCGGCCGACGAACACCGTCCGACCAGCGCGACTACGGTCCGTAAGTGATCGACATGCGCAGGGTCACCGCTCGTGTGAATCTGATCGAGCGCCCGGCCGATCCGGTCGGGCCCGATCACCACAGGAGTGAACCCACATGGGTATGAAGGACCAGTTCCAGGACAAGGCCGAGCGCATGCAGCAGCAGGGCAAGCAGCGGGCCGAGCAGGCGCGGGACCAGTTCCAGAACCGCGACCGCCGTCGCGACGAGGACGAGATCGACCCGTCCTCCCCGGCCTCGCGTCGCCGCGAGTCGGAGCACCAGGACCCGTCCTCGCGCCGTCGTGACGAGGACGAGCGCCTCCAGGACAGCTTCGACGCCTGACGCGCCGCCGCTGAGGTGAGAGGGCGCCCTCCCCGGTCGATCCGGGTGGGCGCCCTTTCCCGTGCCACCGAGGTTTTCCCCGGAGCTTCTACTCCCGCGGCGGCAGCGGCGGACGCGACCGGTCCGGTACGGCCTCGTAACCGGGCGGTGTGGCGGGCGGATTGGTCTCCAGCAGCTCCAACGCCAGCCGCACCGCCTCGTCCAGGACCGGGTAGCGCCCCTCGGCCCAGTCCAGCGGGGTGCGCAGCGCCTCGACGTCGGGGGCGACGCCGTAGTTCTCCACGGACCAGCCGTAGGCGTCGAACCAGGCCGCGTTCATCGGCACCGTGATCACCGAGCCGTCGCCGAGGCGGTGCCGGCCGGTCATGCCGACCACCCCGCCCCAGGTGCGCTGCCCGACCACCGGGCCGAGGCGCAGCAGCTTGAACGCCGCCGTGATCATGTCGCCGTCGGAGGACGTCGCCTCGTCGGCGACCGCGACGACCGGACCGCGCGGCGCGTTGGAGGTGTACGACACCGGCTGGGCGTCCCGGGTCAGGTCCCAGCCCAGGATGGTGCGGGTCAGCTTCTCGATGACCAGCTCGCTGATGTGCCCGCCCGCGTTGCCGCGCACGTCCACGATGAGCGCGGGCCGGGACACCTCCATGCGCAGGTCGCGGTTGAACTGCGCCCAGCCGGAGCCGCCCATGTCGGGGATGTGCAGGTAGCCGCACCGGCCGCCGCTCAACTCCCGTACCACCTCGCGGCGTTTGGCCACCCAGTCCTGGTAGCGCAGGGGGCGTTCGTCGACGAGCGGCACGACGGCGACCCGGCGGGAGGGACCCTGGCACCCCTCGGCGGGCGCGAAGGTCAGCTCCACCGTCGTACCGCCCGCGCCCGCGAGGAGCGGGGACGGGCCGAGGACCGGGTCCACCGGGCGGCCGTCGACGTGGGTCAGCACCGCCCCGTCGCGGATGCCCGTGCCGGCCAGCGGGGAGCGGGCCTTGGAGTCGGAGGAGTCGCCCGGCAGGATCCGCCGGACCAGCCATCGCCCGTCCCGGCAGGCCAGGTTGGCGCCGAGCAGGCCCTGCCAGCGCTGGTAGTGCGCCGGGCCCTCGTTGCGCCGGGCGGCGACCACGTAGGCGTGCGAGGTGCCCAGCTCACCCAGCACCTCGCGCAGCAGGTCGGCGAACTCGTCGGGGGAGGCGACCCGTTCGAGCAGCGGACGGTACTGGTCCAGGACCGCGTCCCAGTCGATGCCGCACATGCCGGGGTCCCAGAAGTAGGCGCGGATCAGCCGCCCCGCCTCGTCGTAGGCCTGGCGCCACTCGGCGGCCGGGTCGACCTCGTGCAGGATGCGGCGCAGGTCGATCCAGGTGGTCGAGTCGCCGTCGCCCACCTCGCTCGCCGGTACGGCCCGCAGCTCGCCCTCGTCGAGCACGACCAGGCGGCTGCCGTCGCCGCTGACCCGGAACCAGTCCAGGTGGTCGACCAGCTCCGACTTCTTCGCCTTGGCCAGGTTGAAGTGCTCCAGGGTGGGACGCTCGCTCGGGTCCGCCGGGTTGGCGAAGGTCTCGCCGAGCGCGCCGGAGATCGGCCAGCGCAGCCAGACCAGGCCGCCGCCCGCGACCGGCTCCAGCGCCGAGTACTTGGAGGCGGTGACCGGGAACGGCGTCACCCGGCTCTCCAGACCCTCGACCTCGACCATCACCGCGCCGCCCTCGCCGGGCTCGTCCTCCAGCGGGTCCAGGCCGCCCGCGGCCGGGCGGCCCTCGGGGTTGAGGGCGAAGGGGGAGGGGGTCGCGGAGGACAGCGGCACCAGATAGGGACGGCAGCCCAGCGGGAAGGACAGGTCGCCGGTGTGCACGTCGTACACCGGGTCGAAGCCGCGCCAGGACAGGAAGGCGAGGTAGCGGCCGTCCCGGGTGAACACCGGGTTCTCGTCCTCGAAGCGGCCGTTGGTGACGTCGACGACGAGGGTGCCCTCCGGGCCGTCGATCCGGGCCATCTTGATCTGCCGCAGGGTGCGTCCGATGCCCGGGTGCGACCAGGTGAGCCAGGTCCCGTCGGGGGAGAAGGCGAGGTCGCGCACGGGGCCGTTGACGGACCGGATCAGCTCGGTGACCTGGCCTCCGGCGGTCGCGGGGGAGCCCTGGGAGCCCGGCGTCACGGTGCCCCCGGCGGCGGCGTCGGCGATGTCCCCGGTGCCGGTGCCGGTGCCGGCGGCGATGTCCCGGGTGTCGGTGTCCTCGGCGGGGGCGTCCGGGGCGCTGTCCGCCCGGGCGGCCGTTCCCGCCGCGTCCTCGTCCCCCGCGTCCGGCGGATACCCGGCGTCCACCGCCTCCAGCGCCAGCGTCACCTCCGTGTCCGGCTCCGCGACGTCGAGGATCAGCAGCCGTCCGTCGTGCGAGGCGACGGCGAGCCGGTCGCCCGCCGGGTCCGAGACCAGCTCCAGTACCCGGCCCAGGCGCCCGGAGGCGAGCCGCCGGGCCGCGCGGCCGCCGGTCGCCCGGGGCAGGTAGGAGATCTCGACCGCGTCCTCGCCCTCCGCGTCCGTCACGTACGCGATCCGCCCGCTCTCCCCGAGCATCTCCGGCAGCCGCACCCGTACCCCCGGGGTGTCCGCGATGGTGCGGGCCGGGCCGTCGCGGTGGGTGAGCCAGTACAGGCTGCCGCGCACCACGACGGCGCTCGCGCGGCCGGTCTCGTCCACGGAGATGCCGCCCACGTGCTGGGCCGCGGGCACCTGGTGCGTACGGCGCCCTGCACGCGGACCGCTCAGCCGTACGTCGAGCCGGCGCGGCGCCGAGCCGGGCGCGAGGTCGTCCACGATCCACAGGTCGCCCGCGCACTGGTACACCACCCGGGTGCCGTCGCTCGCGGCGTTGCGGGCGTAGAACGCGTCGTGGTCGGTGTGGCGGCGCAGGCCGGTGCCGTCCTGGGCGCAGGAGTACAGGTTGCCGACGCCCTCGTGGTCGGAGAGGAAGGCGATCCGGCCGCCGACGAACATCGGGGCGGAGAGGTGCCCGCCGAGGTCGGGCAGCAGCCGCTCGCCGTGCAGCCAGAGCCGGCCCGTGGCGCCGCCCCGGTAGCGCTTCCAGGCGGCGGGCTCGTGCGGCGGGGTGCCGGTGAGCAGGAGGGTCCTGCGTTCGCCGTCCAGGTCGGCGGCCTGGATGTCGGTGACCGGGCCCCAGGGCAGCTTGCGGCCGGGGTCGCCGTCGGGGGTGACCTTGTAGGCCCAGGTGAGGTGCGAGAAGGGCTCGCCGTGCGAGGCCACGGCGAGGACCGCGGTGGTGCCGTCGGGGTCGGGGGGCGACCAGCCGCAGACCCGGGTGTCGAGGCCGCCCCAGTGGGTGAGCTGCCGTCCGGGGCCGCCGTCCACCGGCACGAGATGGACCTCCGGCACCAGAGTGCGCCAGCTGGTGTACGCGATGTGCCGGCCGTCGGGGGAGAAGCGCGGGGGACCGGCCTTGGTGCGGTCGACGGTGAGCCGCCAGGCCCGGCCCGGACCGTCGAGGGACGCGAGCCAGAGGTCGTCCTCGGCCACGAAGCACAGCTGGTCGCCACTGAGGTGCGGAAGGCGCAGATAACTCACCCGCCCCATGCTTTTCCGGGCGCCGCGCACCGGCAACTTATGCGGTGCCGACAACCGTGACCCAGACCACGAACGAAACCGTTTCGTTTCGCTAGGCGCTGGGGTACATTCGTCATGTACGAAACGGTGTCGTTCCGGTCGAGTGGACCGGCCGACCGGACGGAGAGGAGTGAGCGAGATGACGGAGACCGCCACCGCGCGCCGCAGCCGGATCACTCCCGAGCGCGAGGCCGAGCTGTACGAGGCCGTGCTCGACCTGCTCCGCGAAGTCGGCTACGACGCCCTCACCATGGACGCCGTGGCCGCCCGCACCCGGTCCAGCAAGGCGACGCTCTACCGCCAGTGGGGCGGCAAGCCGGAGCTGGTGGTCAAGGCCATCCGGCACAACAAGCCCGGCGAGATCGGCGGCGTCGACACCGGGTCGCTCCGCGGCGACCTGCACGCCCTGATGGTGCGTGAGGACGACTGCACCATGGAACAGAACTCCGCGCTGATGCGGGGCGTCGCCATGGCGCTGCACCAGAACCCGGACCTGCGCCAGGCGTTCCGGGAACAGCTCATCGAACCGGAGATGGCGGAGTTCCAGCGCGTGCTGCAACGCGCCGTCGACCGCGGTGAGATCAGAGCGGACTGTCCGGCGCTGGACTTCCTCGTGCACATGATGGTCGGCGGATTCGCCACCCGCACGCTGCTGGACGACCAGCCGCCGACCCGGGAGTTCCTCGCCTCCTACATCGACGCCGTGATCCTCCCCGCCCTCGGCGTCTCCACCCACTGACCTCCCCACGCAGTCTCCGACCCCCACCTGAGCCCCACCTGACGTAACCGCTCACGTCGTCGGGCTGATCACCCCTGCCCTGAAGACCCACGACCTGACCGGGAGTACGCCCTCGTGGCCACGTTCCTCTACAAACTCGGCCGGCTCGCCTTTCGCCGACGGCACTTCGTCGCCCTGATCTGGGTGGCCCTGCTGACGCTCGCCGGCGTCGGCGCCGCCAGCGCCCCGCCCGCCGGCAACTCCTCCTTCTCCATCCCCGGAACGGAGGCCCAGAAGGCCTTCGACCTGCTGGAACAGCGCTTCCCCGGGGCGAGCGCCGACGGGGCGACCGCACGGGTCGTCTTCAAGGCGCCCGCCGGCGAGACGATGACGGACGCCGGAAACAAGGCGACCGTCGAGAAGACCGTCGACGAACTGGCGGACGGCTCCGAGGTCGCCTCGGTCGCCGACCCCTACACGGGCAATGCCGTCAGCGAGGACGGCACCATCGCCTACGCCTCGGTGAAGTACGACGTCTCCGGCATGGAGCTGGAGGAGTCCACCAAGGACGCCCTGGAGGACGCCGCCCAGCAGGCGCGCGACGCCGGGCTGACCGTCGAGATCGGCGGTGACGCGCTCCAGGCCGTCCCGGAGACCGGCGCCACCGAGGTCATCGGCATCGCGGTCGCCGCCGTCGTCCTGGTCATCACCTTCGGTTCCCTGGTCTCGGCCGGGCTGCCGCTGCTCACCGCCCTGATCGGCGTCGGCATCGGCGTCTCCTCGATCACCGCGCTGGCGAGCGCGCTCGAACTGGGCTCGACCACCTCGATCCTGGCCATGATGATCGGCCTCGCGGTCGGCATCGACTACGCCCTGTTCATCGTCTCCCGCTACCGCGCCGAACTCGCCGAGGGGCGTGAACGCGAGGAGGCCGCCGGACGGGCGGTCGGCACCGCGGGCTCCGCGGTCGTCTTCGCCGGCCTCACCGTCGTCATCGCCCTGGTGGGTCTCGCGGTCGTCAACATCCCGATGCTCACCAAGATGGGCATCGCGGCGGCCGGCACCGTCGCCATCGCGGTCCTGATCGCCCTGACGATGATCCCCGCGCTGCTCGGCTACGCCGGTCGCAGGGTCAAGCCCGCCGGGGCGAAGGGCAAGCGGCTGGGCCGCTCCCGCAAGGGTGAGCCGAAGCCGGACCGGCCGGCCGGGCAGCCGAAGGCCAACCTGGGCACCCGCTGGGCGAGCTTCGTCGTCCGCCGCCCCCTCGCCGTCCTCCTCCTGGGCGTCATCGGCCTCGGCGCCGCCGCGGTCCCCGCGGCCTCCCTGGAGCTGGGCCTGCCCGACGACGGCTCCCAGCCGACGTCCACGACCCAGCGCCGCGCCTACGACCTGCTCTCCGAGGGCTTCGGCCCCGGCTTCAACGGCCCCCTGATGGTCGTCGTGGACGCGAAGGGCAGCGACGCGCCCAAGGACGCCTTCACCGACGTCGAGCAGCGGATCAAGGGCCTCGACGGCGTCGTGGCGGTGGCCCCGCCCGCGCCCAACAAGGGCGGCGACACCGCGACGATCACCGTGGTCCCGGACTCCAAGCCGTCCTCCGTGCAGACCGAGGACCTGGTGCACGCCATCCGTGACGCGGGCGGCGACGTAGAGGCGAAGACCGGCGCCGAGACCCTGGTCACCGGCGCGACGGCGATGAACATCGACGTCAGCCAGAAGCTCAACGACGCGCTGGTGCCGTACCTGGTCCTGGTCGTCGGCCTGGCCTTCCTCCTGCTCATCGTGGTCTTCCGCTCGATCCTGGTCCCGCTGAAGGCGGCCCTCGGCTTCCTGCTCTCCGTCATGGCGGCGCTCGGCGCGGTCGTCGCGGTCTTCCAGTGGGGCTGGCTGTCCGGCCTGATGGGTGTCGAGGAGACCGGACCCGTCATGTCGATGATGCCGATCTTCATGGTCGGCGTGGTCTTCGGCCTGGCGATGGACTACGAGGTCTTCCTGGTCACCCGCATGCGGGAGGCCTACGTCCACGGCGAGAAGCCGAACCAGGCGGTCGTCACCGGCTTCAAGCACGGCGCCCGGGTCGTCACCGCCGCCGCGGTGATCATGATGGCGGTCTTCGCGGGCTTCATCGGCTCCAGCGAGTCCATGGTCAAGATGATCGGCTTCGGCCTCGCGATCGCCGTCTTCTTCGACGCCTTCGTCGTCCGCATGGCCATCGTCCCGGCGGTCCTCGCCCTGCTCGGCAAGAAGGCCTGGTGGCTGCCGAAGTGGCTGGACCGCGCGCTGCCCAACGTGGACGTCGAGGGCGAGGGCCTGCGCACCGCCGCAGAGCGCGGCACCGGCCCCGACGAGGACCGGGAGCTGGTGCGCACCTGACCCGCCACCGCCGCCTCTGACCGGAGGACGACAACAGACCAGCCGGTGAGGGCTCCGTGGGGACGGGGCTGCCCTCACCGGCTTCCTCCGTCCCGGGGCACCCGACGGCTCCGTAACCCGGTCGCCTGTGGGCTACACGTACCGCTACGGTGCGGACCATGACGACGACCGACGACGCCTCCGGCCCCGCCGCCACCTCCGGCTCCGCCGGCGCCTCCGCCGCCCACCCGCGCTTCGCCGCCGCCCTCGGCGAACTGGGCCTCGGCGACCTGGCCGGACGGGCCCGGCGCTTCCCGGAGGCCACGCGCACCGCCGCCGAGGCGGCCGCCGCCATCGGGTGCGAGCTGAGCCAGATCTGCAAGTCGCTCATCTTCGCCGCCGACGGCGTGCCCGTACTCGTCCTCATGGACGGCGCCTCCCGCGTCGACCTGGACCGGGTCCGCGACGCACTCGGCGCCGGGAAGGTCACGCGGGCCAAGGCCGACGTCGTACGGGAGACCACCGGGTACGCGATCGGCGGGGTGCCGCCCTTCGGGCACCGGACCAGGACCCGGGTGCTCGCCGACCGGTCCCTGCTCGCCCACGACGTCGTCTGGGCCGCCGCCGGAACCCCGTACGCCGTCTTCCCCATGGAGCCCGAGGACCTCGTCGCCACCGCCGGTGCCACCCTCGTGGACGTGCGCGAGCGCTCCGAGTGACCCCGCTGGTCACCGCCGCGGTCCTGCTCGCGGCGGTCACCCACGCCAGCTGGAACGCCATCGCCCACCGGATCACCGACAAGCTGACCGGCTTCGCGCTGATCTCCGGCGGCGGAATGCTGATCGGGCTCGCACTGCTGCCGTTCACGGCGTTCCCGGCGGCCGGGGCCTGGCCGTACCTCCTGGTCTCCGCCGCCATCCACATCGCGTACTACGCCCTGCTCATGCGGTCCTTCCGGCTGGGCGACTTCGGCCAGGCCTACCCGATCGCCCGCGGCAGCGCGCCGCTGCTGGTCACCGTCCTCGCCGCCGTCTTCGCCCACGAGGTGCCGGACGGCTGGGCGACCGGGGGCGTCCTGGTCTCCTGCGCGGGGCTGACCGGTGTCGCCCTGTGGGGGCTGCGCGGCCGCCGGCCCGACTGGGCGGCCATCGGCGCCGCCCTGGCGACCGGCGTGACCATCGCGGCGTACACGGTCGTCGACGGCCTCGGCGTACGCGCCTCCGGGTCCTCCCTCGGCTACATCGCCTGGCTGATGGCGGTGCAGGGCACGGTCCTGCCGGCCTGCTTCCTGTACCGGCACCGCGCCGGGGCCTGGGGCCTGCTGCGGCCGCAGGCCGGTCTCGGACTGGTCGGCGCGGCACTGTCCGTCACCGCCTACGCCCTGGTCCTGTGGGCCCAGACCCGCGCCGAACTCGCGCCCATCGCGGCCCTGCGCGAGTCGTCCATCCTGGTCGGCGCCGCGATAGGGGCCCTGTTCTTCAAGGAGCGGTTCGGCGCGCCCCGGATCGCGGCGGCCGGCCTCCTGGTCGTCGGGATCGGGCTGATGCTGCACACGGGGTAGCCACCCAGGGGACAGCCGCGAGGACCGGGATGGTGCGTACGGCTCTCGCGAGGCGCACAGTGGAAGAAGGTGTTCCGGAGGTGATCGTCATGATGCACACCACAGTGGGATGGCATGTCGAGCTGGAGTTCACGGAGGACGACCAGCACACGCGGGCGGTCGCGATGGTGCGGCTCCCCGACGGCACCGAGGTCCGCGCGCACGGCCACGCCAGCCGGCACCGGGTCGACTCCCGGCAGCCACGGGTCGGTGAGGAGGTCGCGGGCGCCCGGGCGTTGAACGAGCTGGCGATGCAGCTGCTTACCAAGGCCCACGACGAGATCGACGCGGCGTCCGGGCGGACCTCGCACCCCATCCACGTCTGACACGCACCCCGTCCACGTCTGAACCGGGGCCGGGGCCCGTCGCTAGGACGGGTCCCGGTCGAGCGACGCGCGTACCGCCCGGACCAGCGCCTGCGCCCGCGGGTCCGCCGTCACGGTCTTGCGGAAGCCGTTGGTGACGTAGCCCAGGGCGATGCCGGTCTCCGGGTCGGCGAAGCCCAGGGAGCCGCCGCGGCCCGGGTGGCCGAAGGAGCCGGGGCCGAGGAACGGGGACGCGCTGCCGTGCAGCATGTAGCCGAGGCCGAAACGGGTGCCCACGACCAGGATCCGGTCGGGGCCGGCGGACTCCTCCGCGCGGGCCAGCTCCATGGTCGCCCGGTCGAACAGCCGTACGTCGCGGGTCACGCCGTCGACCTCGCCGATCAGCGCCGCGTAGAAGCGGGCCAGTCCGTCGGCCGTCGCGATGCCGTTGGCGGCCGGGAGCGCGGCCGCGCGGTACTCCGGGTCGTTCTGGTCGGGGAACGGGGTGATCGCGGCGAAGGCGCGGCGGGTGAGGGAGCCGGGGTTCTCGTACGCCTCGGTGACGGCGCGCTTGGGGCGCAGCCGCGGGCCGTTCCCGGACCCCGACGGCTCGGGTTCGTCGAGGCGCCCGACGCGCCCGGCCCGGCCCGCCGCCTCCTCCGCCGCGGGCAGCCCCACCCACAGGTCCAGGCCGAGCGGCCCGGCGATCTCGTCCGCGATCCACTGCCCGGCGCCCCGCCCGCCGCTCGCCCGGCGGACCAGCTCGTCCAGCAGCCAGCCGTAGGTCAGCGCGTGGTAGCCGTGGTCGGTGCCCGGCTCCCAGACGGGGGCCTGCGCGGCGACGGCGGCCGGGCCCCGCCGCGGGTCCAGGGCTTCCTCGGGGGTGAGCGGACGGTCCAGGACCGGCAGCCCGGCCCGGTGGTTCAGCACATGCCGGACCAGCACCCTCTCCTTGCCGTGCGCCTTGAACTCCGGCCAGTACTCGCCCACCGGCGCGTCCAGGTCCAGCTCCCCGCGCCGGTGCAGCAGCAGCGGTACGGCGGCCGCGACGCCCTTGGTCGCCGAGCGGACCACCTGGGCGGTGCCGCGACGCCACGGCTCGGTGCCGGACGCGTCGTCGACGTCCCTGCTGCCGCCCCACAGGTCGACGACCTTGCGCCCGTCCCGGTAGACGGCGACGGCCGCGCCCCGCTCGCCGAGCGAGGTGAAGTTCCGGGCGAACGCGTCCCTCACCGGCCCGAAGCCCTCGGCCACCGTGCCGTGCACGTTCACGCCCACCTCTGTACGCCCCTTCCGGTCGCCCATGACAGTGGATGCAACCGCCACCGACCGTCCACCATTCCTCACCCGCTCGCCCGCACCGACCGCGGGTCGAAGCCGAAGGGCAGCTCCAGGCGGTGGGCGCGCATCAGGTCGTCGTCGGAGAGCAGGGCGGCGGTCGGACCGTCGGCCGCGATCGCGCCGTCGCTGAGGATCAGGGCGCGGGGGCACAGCTCCAGGGCGTAGGGCAGGTCGTGGGTGACCATCAGGACCGTGACGTCCAGGGAGCGCAGGATGTCGGCGAGTTCGCGGCGGGAGGCCGGGTCGAGGTTGGACGAGGGCTCGTCCAGGACCAGGATCTCCGGCTCCATGGCGAGCACCGTCGCCACCGCCACCCGGCGCCGCTGGCCGAAGGAGAGGTGGTGCGGCGGCCGGTCCTTGAACTCCGCCATGCCGACCAGCGTGAGCGCCCGGTCCACACAGGCCTCCAGCTCCGCCCCCTTCACCCCGGCCGCCGCCGGTCCGAACGCCACGTCCTCGCGCACGGTCGGCATGAACAGCTGGTCGTCCGGGTCCTGGAAGACGATGCCGACCCGGCGCCTGATCTCCGCCATGTTCCGCTTGTCCACCGGCAGCCCGGCGACCGTGACCGTGCCGGTGCCGCCGGTCAGGATGCCGTTGAGGTGCAGTACGAGCGTCGTCTTGCCCGCGCCGTTCGGACCGAGCAGCGCGACCCGCTCGCCGCGCGCGACGCAGAAGTCCACGCCGAACAGGGCCTGGTGCCCGTCGGGGTAGGCGAAGGCGAGGCCGGAGACGTCGAGGGAGGCGGGCGCGTCGGGCACGGGGGCGGCCGCAGGGCCGGTCACTGGGTCGGTCACAACGTCCATCCCAGCAGACACACGACCAGCGCCGCACACGGGAGGGCCAGCGCGTACGACCACTGCGCCCGGGACGCGGTCACCTCGTCGATCACCGGCATCGAACCGGCGTACCCGCGGCTGACCATGGCCAGGTGGACGCGTTCGCCGCGTTCGTAGGAGCGGATGAACAGCGCCCCCGCCGACTTGGCGAGCACGCCCCAGTGCCGTACGCCCTTCGCCTCGAACCCGCGCGACTCCCGGGCGATCCGCATCCGGCGCATCTCGTCCGCGATCACGTCCCCGTACCGGATCATGAACGACGCGATCTGCACGAGCAGCGGCGGCAGCCTCAGCCGCTGGAGACCGAGGAGGAGTTCCCGCAGCTCGGTCGTGGAGGCGAGGAGTACGGAGGCGGCGACGCCCAGAGTGCCCTTGGCCAGGACGTTCCAGGCGCCCCAAAGGCCGTTGACGCTCAGGGACAGGCCGAGCACCTCGACCCGCTCGCCCTGGGCCACGAACGGCATGAGCACCGCGAAGGCGACGAACGGCACCTCGATCAGCAGCCGCTTGAGCAGGAAGGCCGCCGGGACCCGGGCCGCGCAGGCCACCGTCGCGAGCAGCAGCGCGTACAGGCCGAAGGCCCACATCGCCTCGCGCGGTGTGGACACCACGACGACCACGAAGGCGAAGACCGCGGCGAGCTTGGTGTGCGGCGGCAGTCCGTGCACGGGGGAGTGCCCGTGCCGGTAGAGCCGGTGGGCGTGTCCGGCGCCCACGTCAGACGGTCGTTTCCGTGCTGGTCGGGGAGGCGTCCTCGCTGCGGCGCCTGCGCACCGCCCAGAACACGGCGCTGCCCGCGACGACCGTGACGCCGACGCCGATCACGCCCGCGAGGCCGCCCGAGACGCGGGCGTTGGTGATGTCCTCGACGCCGTAGTCGGCGAGCGGCGAGTCGGCGTTGGCGTGCTCCTTCGCCTTCTCGTCGATGCCCTTGTCGGAGGCGACCTTCTCCAGGCCGTCGGGGTCGGCGGAGGCGTAGAAGCTGACGAAGCCGGCCAGGACCAGGGAGGCGACCAGGCCGGTGATCCACACCTTGCGGTGGGAGCGGGCGGCGACGGGGGCGGGGACCGGAGCGGGTCCGGCGCCGGGGGCGTCGACCAGCTCGCCGTTCACCCGCAGCTTGAGCCGCTGCTGGAGCCCGCGCGCCCCGTACACCAGGTCCGGGCGTACGGCGATGACGGCGCCGACGGTCAGCGCGGTGATCGCGGCCTCGCCGATGCCGATCAGCAGGTGCACGCCGATCATCGCGGTGGCGACCTTGCCGATGGAGACGTCGGTGGTGCCGCCGATCCAGTACAGGAGCGTGAAGGCGAGCGCGGCGGCCGGGACGGAGACGAGCGCGGCGACGAAGGAGGCGACGGTGACCGAGCGGCGGGTGCGCGGCAGCACCTTCACCAGGCCCCGGAACAGGGCGTAGGCGACGACCGTGGTGACGATCGCCATGTCGGTGATGTTGACGCCGAGCGCGGTCAGACCGCCGTCGGCGAAGAGGATGCCCTGCATCAGCAGCACGACGGAGACACACAGCACACCCGTACAGGGCCCGACGAGGATGGCGGCCAGCGCGCCGCCGAGCAGATGCCCGCTGGTCCCGGCCGCGACCGGGAAGTTCAGCATCTGCACGGCGAAGATGAACGCCGCGACCAGCCCGGCCAGCGGCGCCGTCCGCTCGTCCAGCTCACGGCGCGCGCCGCGCAGGCTGACCGCGATGGCGCCCGCGGCGACGACTCCGGTCACGGCGGAGGTCGGGGCGTTGATGAATCCGTCAGGTACATGCACGGTTCGATGATAGAGACCAGTTGCAACTCGTTCGCAAGAGCGAGGTAAAGGCTGCCGGTCCGCCGATGCGGTCGATCTCACATGTGGTATCCGGCCCGCAGAGCGTAAGCCCGGAAATATGGGACATTGGAGTGGGGGTGGACCCACAGCTTCAACACAGGTGGCAGAGCGTAAGGGGCGACCCCATGTCCGTAGTCGAACAGTACGCACGAGCCAACATCCTCACGGACGGGGACCTCCCCGACCAGGACGACGGCGGAGCGATACCCGTCGTGCTGCGCTACGACCCCCAGCTCGACCCCTCGAAGGTGTGCGTCGCCCTGCCCGGGCGGGGCGGCCGTGCGTCCGGCTCCCGCGAGTGGACCTTCTCCCGCGAACTGCTGGAGCAGGGCCTGCGCGCGCCCGCCGGGAGCGGCGAGGTGCGGGTGTGGCCGTGCGGCCGGGTGCAGGCCGTGGTCGAGTTCCACTCCCCGCAGGGCTGTTCGGTGGTCCAGTTCGAGAACAAGGCCCTCATCCGCTTCCTGCGCCGCACCTACGCGGCGACCGCGCAGCCGGTGGCCCACTGAGCCGCGCGCCGGGGGTCAGCCGCCTGCCTTGAGCAGCGCCGCGACGATCGGGCCCGCGGTGTCGCCGCCGTGCCCGCCCTGCTGGACCACGCCCGCCGCCGCCAGGTCCCCCCGGTAGGCCGTGAACCAGCCGTTGGGCTTCTCCTGCCCGTCGACCTCCGCCGAGCCGGTCTTGGCACCCACGTCACCGCCGACCCCGGCCATGGCTTCCGCCGCGGTGCCGTACGCCGCCGTGTAGGACATCAGCTCGCGCAGCGCGCCGAGCGTCTCGCCGGACATCGTGCGCGAGGCCGTGGCGAGCGCCCGCCCGTCGACCGACGGGGCGACCAGGTACGGCTGGTGGAAGGAGCCCGACTTCACGGTCGCCGACACCGACGCCATGTTCAGCGGGTTCATCCGCACCCCGCCCTGGCCGATGAGGGAGGCGGCCATCTGGGCCTTGCTCTGCACCGGCACCCTGCCGTCGAAGGTGGACACGCCGACCGACCAGTTGTTCATGGACAGGCCGAAGACCTCCTTGGCCTGCCTGGTCAGGTCGTCGTCCTTCAGCTCGGGGGCCTGGCTGATGAAGGCGGTGTTGCAGGACCGGGCGAAACTCGCCTTGAAGGTGCCGTCCTTGATCTCGAACTCGTCGTCGTTCTGGAACTTCCACCCGCCGTAGCTGAAGTACTTCGGGCACGGGTGCTTCTCGTTCACCGACGCCAGGTCCTTCTCGAGCAGCATCGAGGCGGTGATGACCTTCATGGTGGAGCCGGGGGCGAGCGAGCCCAGGAAAGCGGTGTTGAAGCCGTGCCCGCCGTTGGCGACCGCGAGGACCTCGCCGGTGGAGGCGCGCAGCAGCACCACCGACGCCCCCTTCTTGCCGTCCACCTGCTTCTCGGCGGCCGTCTGGAGGGCGGGGTCGAGCGTCGTCTTCAGGGTGCCGGGCGTGCCCTTGCTCAGCTCCAGCAGCGTCTTGTCGGCGACTTCGCCGGCCCCGGACTCCTGCGACCCCTTGCCGTCCCCGGTGCTCTTCCCGCGCACCACACGCAGTTCGACGCCGGGGGTGCCGCCGGACTTCTTGCCGTACTTGTCGCGCAGGCCGTCCAACACGGTGCCGAGGGACGGGTACTTGGCCGCGGTGATCTCCGCGCCGTTCCGGTCCAGCGCCTTGACCGGCGGATCACCGGCCTTCCCGGTGACCAGCCTGTCCCCGTCCCGCAACTCCGGGTGCACGACGGCCGCGTGCCAGTCGACGCGGGGCTCGCCGTCGCCCTCCCGGCGGACGACGGTCAGCGCGCTGTCGTACGCCAGCGGCTCGGCCGCCTTCTCGTAGGCGACCGTGGCCTTGACGGAGAAGGGGACCTTCTCCCCGGCCGGGGCGCCCGCGGTGAAGGTGGCGTCCTTGATGCGGGCGTCCTTGGCGTAGCCGGTGAGCAGCGCCTTCGCGGCCTCGGCGTCGTCGGTCGCGGCGGCCGCGCCGGCCACGTCGCCCCGCTGCCAGGCGGTCAGGAACCGCTGGGCGGTGGAGGTGACCTCGGCCGCCGTCAGCGGCCCCGACTTCACCTTCTCCGCGGCCGCCGCGGACTTGGTGCGCGCGTTGTCGTCGCCGGTCTCGCCGCCGCCGTACATCGCGTAGGCACCGAACCCGGCACCGGCCACGACCACCGCGGCCACACTGCCGATCACGGCGGGTTTCGTCCTGCGCCGCCCGGTGGCGGCGCCCCTTCTGCTGCCCACTGCGTCCCGTTCCTCGGTGCGTTCGGTGCCGGATGCTGCTTACGACGGCGACCACAGTAGGGGCATCACGGCCGCCGGTCCGTGTCAGCCGCCGACTCGTAGCACATCTGCGACGATCGGCCCGGCCGCGTCGCCGCCGTGACCGCCCTCCTCGGTCATGGCCGCCGCCGCGACGTCGTTGCGGAAGCCGGTGAACCAGGCGTTCGAGACCGCCTGCCCGTCGACCTCGGCCGAGCCGGTCTTGGCGCCGATGTCGCCGCTGAGCCCGGACATGGCGTTGACGGCGGTGCCCTGGGTGGCGGTGAGCCGCATCATCTGCTTGAGCTGGGAGGCGGTGCCCTGCGGCAGCCCCTTGGCGGTGGCCGGTTCCCGGTCGTCCAGGTCGAACGGCACCAGGTACGGCTGGCGGAACTCACCGGTGATGGCGGTCGCCGTCACGGAGGCCATGTTCAGCGGGTTCATCTGGACCTGGCCCTGCCCGATGGCGTTGGCCGCGCGGTCCGGGCCGCCGGAGGCGGGGACGCTCCCGTCGAAGGAGACGATGCCGGTCTGCCAGTTGTCCTGCCCGAGCCCGAAGCGCTCCTGGGCCTCCTGGGTCAGCGAGGAGTCCGTGAGGGGCTTCTCGTCGACGAGCTTGATGAAGCCGGTGTTGCAGGAGCGCATGAAGGTGTTGGCGAGGGTGGCGCTCATGTTGGGCTTCATGGTGGTGATGTTGTGGAAGGTCTGACTCTGCCAGGTCGCCGTCTCGGGGCAGGGTGCAGGGCCGTTCATCGAGGTCACGCCGTTGTCGATGAGCATGGCGGCGGTGAGGATCTTCATGGTGGAGCCGGGGGCGACCTTGCCCTGGAACGCGGCGTTGAAGCCGTCCTGACGGTTGTTCGCCACGGCCAGCACCTCCCCGGTGCTGGGCTTCACCGCGACCACGGAGGACTCGCCGTACCGCTTCACCGCCTTCTCGGCCGCGGCCTGCACGCTCGCGCTGAGCGTCGTCTCGAGTTTCCCGGGCTTCCCCTCGGTCAGCGTCAGCAGCGGGGTGTCCGGCGTGCTCGCCACCGTGTGCCGGACCGCCAGCTCGACGCCGGGAGTGCCGCCCGCCTGCGCACCGTACCGCTCCCGCAGCGTGGCGAGGACCGGCCCGAGCGAGGGGTACTTCTCCTTCGTCAGCACGGTGCCGTCGCGCCCGACGGCCTGGATCTGCGGGGTCGCCGACTCCGTGGTGACCAGGGTGTCCCCGTCCTTCAGGTCCGGGTGGACGACGGACGGCTTCCAGTCCACCAGCGCCCGCCCGCTGGTCTCCCCGCGCACCACGGTCAGCGTGCTCCGGTAACTGAGCGGCTTGGTCGTCCCCTCGTACGACACCTTCGCCTTCACCGTGAACGGCACGGAGGTGCCGGCCGCCGTGCCCGGCGTGATCTCGACGCCGCCGATGTGCGCGTCCTCGCCGTAGGCGGTCAGCAGCGTCCCGGCGATCGAGGCGTTGTTGGTGTACGAGGCGGCGGTCGTCGCGTCGCCCTTCTCCCAGGCCGCGAAGAACTTCTCGCTGGTCTCCGCGACCTCGTCCTTGTCCGGCGGCCCGCTCTTGGCCTCGGAGGACCCGGAGCCCCCGCCCTCGTCCAGCGCCGACACCACGTTGTAGGCGCCGTACCCGGCACCGCCCACCATCACGGCGAACACGCCGCCTATGACGGCGACCTTGACCCCCCTGCCCATCGGCAGTCCCCTCCCCGTCAGACCTTCCGCCCGCCTTCTTGAACGCGTTCAGAAGTAGTTGTAGGTGCACTCTATGCGCAGGGGGTGACCAGCGGTACGACTGTTTCCGTTTGGTGGCCTAAAGGAGACCGGGGGCGTGACGCACGGGAGCGGCCCACCCGTCCGGCCTCCGGCGCGTCGCCGTGGCATCCGGTGGCCGCGTGGGAAACGCCGTTCGATGAGAGCGGCCGTCAGTGGCCGGTGGCCGTGGCTACGGCCTCCTTCGCCACCCGCCGCAGCGCACGGTCCGTCAGCCAGCTGTTCTTCCCGCCGGCCAGATGCGCCACGGCGCGGCCCACCCATTCCGGGTCGCCGAGGAGTTGGAGCTTCTCCTCGTCGATGAGCTGCCGCAGCAGATGCTCCAGCCGGAGGGCGTCCACCGCGCGGTAGGGGCGCTCATGCTGGTCGAAGCGCAGCTGCGTGTCCTCGTACGGGTGCCGCAGCGTCAGGTGCATCCAGCCGCCGGTGCGCTCGGCGACCATCCCCTTCAGCGTGTACTTGCCCCTGTTGTTCGTGTTCCAGGCGTGCTTGCCCCAGGTGAGCCAGACGCCGGTCATGACCCTCGACCACGGGATCAACCGTCCCCCGGAGTCCGGCTCGTGCTGGTACAGCCCGTCCGGGCGGAACTCCACCCAGTAGGTGCCCGGTCGTGAGGCGTCTCCGACTCCCCAGCGCCCACCGGCCAGTTCCAACGGTCCCAGAGATGTACCGTCCTCCACCATGCGCGTCATTGAACCACGCCCCGTGCGGCGCTCCGCCGTGCCCTCATGACGGGCCCGGCCGGCTAGACCCACGTGTCGAGCCACATCCGCGCCCGCCACTCCTCCATCGGGATCGCCGTGCCCGTGTACAGGGGCCAGAAGTAGATGAAGTTCCACGCGATGAGGAGCACCAGGACGCCCGCGCCCGTCGCGCCCGCCACTCTGCGGGTGTCGGTGCAGCCCGGGCGGCCGATGATCGCGCCCAGGAGCATGGCCACCGCCAGGCACAGGAACGGCAGGAAGACGACGGCGTAGAAGAGGAAGATCGTGCGCTCCTGGTACATGAACCAGGGCAGGTAGCCGGCCGCCACGCCGCAGGCGATGGCGCCCGCGCGCCAGTCGCGGCGGAAGAGCCAGCGCCACAGGACGTACAGCAGGGCGAAGCAGCCCACCCACCACAGGAGGGGGGTGCCCAGGGCCAGCACCTCGCGGGCGCACTTCTCGCCCGCGTCCACCGGGCAGCCGTCCGAACCCGCCGACGGGGACTCGTAGAAGTAGGAGACCGGGCGGCCCAGGACGATCCAGCTCCAGGGGTTCGACTGGTAGGTGTGCGGCGAGGTCAGGTGGGTGTGGAATTCGAGGACCTGGGTCTCGTAGTGCCACAGGCTGCGCCACCAGTCGGGGAAGAGCCACGACCAGGAGCTGTTCGCGCCGTCCTTCGTGGCCCAGTCGCGGTAGTAGCCGCCGGTGCCGTCGGAGGGGGAGAGGATCCAGCCGAGCCACGAGAGGAGGTACGTGGCCAGGGCGACCGGGACGGTGGAGAGGAAGGCCCAGCCCAGGTCGTGGCGGAGTACGGCGCGGTAGGGGCGGTGGGCGCCCGCGACGCGGCGGGAGCCGACGTCCCACAGCACCGCCATCACGCAGAAGGCCGCCATGATGTAGAGGCCGTTCCACTTGGTGGCCGCCGCCAGGCCCAGCATCAGGCCCGCCGCCAGGCGCCAGGGGCGCCACCCGAGGCGGAGGGTCTCCGCGACGTGCGCGTCGGGGCGGACGCGGCCGTCCTCGTCCACCGGGAGTGCGGCGGCGAGTCCCGACCGGGCCTTGTCGCGGTCGACGACGAGGCAGCCGAAGGCGGCCAGCACGAAGAACATCAGCACGCTGTCCAGCAGCGCGGTGCGGCTCATCACGAAGTGCAGGCCGTCCAGCGCCATCAGGGCGCCCGCCAGGCACCCCAGGAACGTGGAGCGGAACAGACGGCGGCCGATCCGGCACAGCAGCAGCACCGACAGCGTGCCGAGCAGCGCCGTCATGAAGCGCCAGCCGAACGGGTCGAAGCCGAACAGAAGTTCGCCGAGGCCGATGATGTACTTGCCGACCGGCGGGTGGACGACGTACGCCGCGTCGGTGGGGATCGGGACGTCGCCGCCCGAGTTCAGGATGAGGTCGTTGGCGTTCTTGTCCCAGTTGACCTCGAAGCCGCGGTGGATCAGCGCCCACGCGTCCTTGGCGTAGTACGTCTCGTCGAATATCACCGCCTTCGGGCTGCCCAGGTTCCAGAACCGCAGCACCCCCGCGAACAGTGCCACCAGCAGCGGCCCGCCCCACGCCGACCAGCGGATCATCCGGTCGGTGAGCGGCTTCGACACCCCCAGGAACGCCCACAGGCGCGGGCTCGGGCTCGTGTACGGCGGCACCAGCCGGTCGCGGACGTCGCCGGTCGCGGGCCCCGCCGGGTAGCCGAAGCGGCGCAGCCGCTGCTGCCAGGTGGGCCGCTCGTCGTGCGGGGCCTGGTCGTGCAGGGTGTCCGTGGAGGACGCGGTACTGGTCACCGCGCCATCGTAGGGAACCGCGCTGTGCACGTCCCGTGCATGGCCCTCCCGGGTGCGGATACGTTCCCCTTCCGGCAGGGCTGGGAGGATGGGGACGTGACTGGAACCCTTGTACTCGCGGGCACCCCCATCGGCGACGTCCAGGACGCCCCGCCCCGGCTCGCCGCGGAACTGGCCGGCGCGGACGTCGTCGCCGCCGAGGACACCCGGCGGCTGCGCAGGCTCACCCAGGCGCTCGGCGTCGCCCCCGCGGGGCGTGTCGTG
Source organism: Streptomyces violaceoruber (assembly GCF_033406955.1). Taxonomy (NCBI): domain Bacteria; kingdom Bacillati; phylum Actinomycetota; class Actinomycetes; order Kitasatosporales; family Streptomycetaceae; genus Streptomyces; species Streptomyces violaceoruber. The sequence continues at coordinate 5,003,709 of NZ_CP137734.1, forward strand.
TCGTACTTCGAGGGCAACGAGTCCGCCCGTACGCCCGAACTGGTGGAGGAGCTGGCCGGGGGAGCGCGGGTGCTGCTGGTCACCGACGCCGGGATGCCGTCGGTGTCCGACCCCGGGTACCGGCTGGTCGCCGCCGCCGTCGAGCGCGGCGTGCGCGTCACCGCCGTCCCCGGGCCGTCCGCGGTGCTGACCGCGCTGGCCCTGTCGGGGCTGCCCGTCGACCGGTTCTGCTTCGAGGGCTTCCTGCCCCGCAAGGCCGGCGAGCGGCTGACCCGGCTGCGCGAGGTCGCCGGGGAGCGCCGGACCCTCGTCTACTTCGAGGCCCCGCACCGCCTCGACGACACCCTCGCCGCCATGGCCGAGGTCTTCGGCACCGACCGGCGGGCGGCCGTCTGCCGGGAGCTGACCAAGACGTACGAGGAGGTCAGGCGCGGGGGGCTGGGCGAGCTGGCCGCGTGGGCCGGTGAAGGGGTGCGGGGCGAGATCACCGTCGTCGTGGAGGGGGCGCCGGACAAGGGGCCCGAGGAGGTCGGCGCCGAGGAGCTGGTGCGCCGGGTGCGGGTGCGCGAGGAGGCGGGGGAGCGGCGCAAGGAGGCGATCGCCGCGGTGGCCGCCGAGGTGGGGGTGCCCAAGCGGGAGGTGTTCGACGCGGTGGTGGCGGCGAAGAACGCGGAAAAGAACACGGGGATCTGAGGGGATCCATAGGGCCGCCCTTGACCCGTCCCTGACCTGGCCGGCGTTCCTGCCAAGGACAGCTCAAATCGGCTAAAACACTCGGCAGCGCCTGGTGCTTTCCCGCTGGTGGAGGAGTCCACTGGAGGAAGGAGCAGAACGAACCAAGGAGCCGGGATGAGCATGAGTGAGAGCGCCGTGCGGACCGGAGTACGTGCGGGTGCCACCGCCGTCGTCCACGAGTCGTACTCGTTCGCCTGCATGCGCTGCGGGCACGGCTGGGAGCAGTCGTTCGAGATCGAGCACCACACGGACACCGACGGCCGCGAGTTCGTGCTCTACGTCGCGGACGGCCGGGTCGTGCCCTCCCCGCTGACCCGGCCGACCTGCGCCACCTGCGACAGCCACGTCGTACGGATCCTGCGCCCGGGCCGGGTGGCCTCGGTGCGCGGCGCCGCCCACACCGTCCACCGGGTGCCGCCGGCCGGCCCGCTCGAGGTGCCGCTGGTGCCCGAGGCGCCGGGGCCGGGGGCACCGGGACTGTCCGGCGGACGCCGGCACTGGCACCTGGCCGACCTCCTGCACGCCTTCCACCTCCACCGCGGGGCGAGCTGACCCCACCGGGGGCGCGCCGGAGCTTTCGTAGGATCGGGGCATGCCTTCGAACGCATCCGGCCGGTCCGACAAGGACGGCGCGCCCCCGCTCCCCGAGCCCCTCCGGGTCCCGGTCGCCGACTCGCACACCCACCTCGACATGCAGTCCGGCACGGTCGAGGAGGCACTCGCCAAGGCCGCGTCGGTGGGTGTCACGACCGTCGTCCAGGTCGGCTGCGACCTCGCGGGGTCCCGCTGGGCCGCCGAGACCGCGGCGGCGCACGACGCCGTCCACGCCACCGTCGCCCTGCACCCGAACGAGGCGCCGCGCATCGTGCACGGGGACCCCGACGGCTGGTCCCGGCAGGGGGCCCGCGAGCCCGGTGGTGACGCGGCCCTCGACGACGCCCTCGCGGAGATCGACCGGCTCGCGGCGCTCCCGCAGGTCAAGGGCGTCGGCGAGACGGGTCTCGACTACTTCCGCACCGGCCCGGAGGGCAAGGAAGCCCAGGAGCGCTCCTTCCGCGCCCACATCGAGATCGCCAAGCGGCACGGCAAGACCCTGGTCATCCACGACCGCGACGCCCACACCGACGTCCTGCGCGTCCTGAAGGAGGAGGGCGCCCCCGAGCGCACCGTCTTCCACTGCTACTCCGGCGACGCCGAGATGGCCGAGGTCTGCGCCCGCGCCGGGTACTACATGTCCTTCGCCGGCAACGTCACCTTCAAGAACGCCCAGAACCTGCGCGACGCCCTCGCCGTGGCCCCGCCGGAGCTGGTCCTGGTGGAGACCGACGCGCCGTTCCTGACGCCGGCGCCCTACCGGGGGCGGCCGAACGCCCCCTACCTGGTGCCGGTCACGGTGCGGGCCATGGCCGGGGTACGGGGCGTCGACGAGGACACCCTGGCGACCGCCCTCGCCGCGAACACGGCCCGCGCCTTCGGCTACTGACACGCTGAGTAGTCGCGTCGCTTGGGAGAGTGACCGGCCCTCCGCTAGGTTCTGGGGGCCCGATCGGGACCCCTGGAGCGTGTGGGCGTGAGCAGAACGCAGTTCGAGCCGGCAGAGACGTACACGGCGTACACGGCGTACACGGCGTACACGGCGTACGACGAGGCGTACGAGGCACACGAGACGTACGAGACGTACGAGCGCCCCGCACCGTACGACCTGCACAGCGCGCCGACCCTGCCGTACGGCGGCACGTACCCGTCCGTGCCGCCGCCCGTCCACGAGCCGACCGTGCCCGCGCTGCCCCGGCAGAGCGACGGGCGGGCCGAGCGCCGGCGCCGGGCGCGGGGCGCGGGGCGCGCGGACGCCTCCCTGCGCCGGCTGGTGCCGCGGGCGCTGGTGGTGGCCTTCCTCGCGGGCGGCACCACCGCGTTCGTCGCCAAGGACAAGGCGGTCGAGCTGACCGTCGACGGCAGCCCGCGCACGCTGCACACCTTCGCCGACGACGTGAGTGAACTGCTCGCCGAGGAAGGCGTCCAGGTGGGCGCCCACGACGTGATCGCACCCGCCCCCGGCACCCCGCTGACCAGCGGCGAGGACGTCACCGTCCACCACGGAAGGCCCGTGCTGCTCACCCTCGACGGCCACCGGCGCCAGGTGTGGACGACCGCGGGGACGGTGGCGGGGGCGCTGCGGCAGCTCGGGGTGCGCACGCAGGGCGCGTACCTGTCCACCGGGCCCTCCCGGCGCATCGGCCGCGAGGGCCTCGCCCTGGTGGTGCGCACCGAGCGGGTGGTGACCGTCATGGCGGACGGCCGGACCCGCACCGTCCGCACCAACGCCGCGACCGTGGGGGAGGTCGTCGAGGAGGCCGGCATCACCCTGCGCGGCGAGGACACCACGTCCGTCCCCGCGACCGGCTTCCCGCGCGACGGGCAGACCGTCACGGTGCTGCGGATCACCGGGTCCCAGGAGGTCCGCGAGGACCCGATCCCCTTCGACGAGCGACGGGCCGAGGACGCCTCCCTCTTCCGGGGCACCGAGGTCGTCCAGGAGGCGGGCCGGCCCGGGCTGCGCCGCACCACGTACGCCCTGCGCACCGTCAACGGCGTCCGGCAGAAGCCCCGCCGCCTGCGCACCGAGGTGGTCCGCGAGCCCAGCCCGCGCATCGTGCGGGTCGGCACCCGGCCCCGGCCGGCCTCCGTCCACGGCGCCGACCACCTGAACTGGCAGGGCCTGGCCGCATGCGAGTCCGGCGGCCGCGCGGACGCCGTCGACCCGTCCGGCACCTACGGCGGGCTCTACCAGTTCGACTCCGCCACCTGGCACGGCCTCGGCGGCGAGGGGCGCCCCGAGGACGCGTCCGCCGCGGAGCAGACGTACCGGGCGCAGAAGCTCTACGTGCGCAGCGGCGCCGACGCCTGGCCGCACTGCGGCGCCCGGCTGCGGGAATGAGGCCGCCCGGCCCCCGGCTACTCTTGCGGGGTGAGCAGCCCCACCCCCGACGCCCTCCTGGGTCCCGCCGACGTCCGCGAACTCGCGGCGGCCCTCGGCGTACGCCCCACCAAGCAGCGCGGCCAGAACTTCGTCATCGACGCCAACACGGTCCGCCGTATCGTCCGCACCGCCGAGGTACGCCCCGACGACGTGGTGGTCGAGGTGGGGCCGGGTCTCGGCTCGCTCACCCTGGCCCTGCTGGAGGCCGCCGACCGGGTCACCGCCGTCGAGATCGACGACGTGCTCGCCGGTGCCCTGCCCGCCACCGTCGCCGCCCGCATGCCGGCCCGCGCCGACCGGTTCGCGCTCGTGCACTCCGACGCGATGCACGTGCGGGAGCTGCCGGGACCCGCACCGACCGCCCTGGTCGCGAACCTCCCCTACAACGTCGCCGTTCCCGTCCTCCTCCACATGCTCGACACCTTCCCGGGCATCGAGCGCACCCTCGTCATGGTGCAGGCCGAGGTCGCCGACCGGCTGGCCGCCGGACCCGGCTCGAAGGTGTACGGCGTGCCGTCCGTGAAGGCCAACTGGTACGCGGAGGTCAAGCGGGCCGGGTCCATCGGCCGCAACGTCTTCTGGCCCGCGCCCAACGTCGACAGCGGGCTCGTGTCACTCGTCCGGCGCAGCGAACCGCTGAGGACCACCGCGTCCAAGGCCGAGGTCTTCGCCGTCGTCGACGCCGCGTTCGCCCAGCGCCGCAAGACCCTGCGGGCCGCGCTCGCCGGGTGGGCCGGATCGGCCGCCGCCGCCGAGGCCGCGCTCGTCGGCGCGGGCGTGTCGCCGCAGGCGCGCGGAGAGGCGCTGACCGTGGAAGAGTTCGCGCGTATCGCCGAGCACAAGGTGTAGGGAGTGACGAGCAAGTGAGCGTGACGGTCCGCGTTCCCGCCAAGGTCAACGTCCAGCTCGCGGTCGGCGCCGCCCGCCCCGACGGCTTCCACGACCTGGCCAACGTCTTCCTCGCCGTCTCCCTGTACGACGAGGTCACCGCGACCCCGGCCGCCGACGGACTCCGCGTCACCTGCGAGGGGCCCGACGCCGGCCAGGTCCCCCTGGACCGCACCAACCTCGCGGCGCGCGCGGCCGAGGCACTGGCCGCGCGGTACGGCCGCGCACCCGACGTCCACCTCCACATCGCCAAGGACATCCCCGTCGCCGGCGGCATGGCGGGCGGCAGCGCCGACGGCGCGGGAGCGCTGCTCGCCTGCGACGCCCTGTGGGGCACCGGCGCCTCTCGCGAGGAGCTGCTGGAGATCTGCGCCGGGCTGGGCAGCGACGTGCCGTTCAGCCTGGTCGGCGGGGCCGCGCTGGGCACCGGGCGGGGGGAGCGGCTGGCGGAGCTGGAGGTGGGGGGCGACTTCCACTGGGTGTTCGCGCTGGCCGCGCGGGGACTGTCGACGCCGGCCGTCTTCCGCGAGTTCGACCGGCTCGGTGAGGGCCTGGACCTTCCCGAGCCGGTCGCCGACCAGGCGGTGCTCGACGCCCTGGCCAAGGGCGACGCCGCCGCGCTCGCCGTCGCCGTCACCAACGACCTCCAGCCCGCCGCGCTCTCCCTCTTCCCCGAGCTGTCCGACACCCTCGCCGCGGGACGGGCGGCCGGAGCGCTGGCGGCCCTGGTCTCGGGCTCTGGGCCCACGACGGCCTTCCTCGCCACCGACGCCAGGTCCGCCTCCGACATCGCGGGGGTGCTGCGGGCCTCGGGGACCTGCCGGGACGTGCGTACGGCGGTGGGGGCGGCGGCGGGGGCCACCGTCCTGGACTGAGGCCCGCGGCGGCCGGACTACCCTGGAGGGTCGAGCGATCCCCCAGGCAGGAGAGAAATGGCCGTCAATCTGGTCAATGTCGAGAACGTCAGCAAGGTGTACGGCACCCGTGCACTCCTCGACGGCGTGTCCCTCGGCGTCTCCGAGGGCGACCGCATCGGTGTCGTCGGGCGCAACGGCGACGGCAAGACGACCATGATCCGGATGCTGGCCAGGCTGGAGGAGCCCGACACCGGGCGGGTCACCCACTCCGGCGGGCTGCGGCTCGGCGTGCTCACCCAGCACGACTCCCTCGACCCCGAGGCGACCGTCCGGCACGAGGTCATCGGCGACATGGCCGACCACGAGTGGGCGGGCAACGCCAAGGTCCGGGACGTGCTGACCGGGCTGTTCGGCGGGCTCGACATGCCGGGGTTCCCGCAGGGGCTCGACACCGTGATCGGTCCGCTCTCCGGTGGTGAGCGGCGCCGGATCGCGCTGGCCAAGCTGCTCATCGAGGAGCAGGATCTCGTCGTCCTCGACGAGCCCACCAACCACCTCGACGTCGAGGGCATCGCCTGGCTCGCGGGGCATCTTCGCGAGCGGCGCTCCGCACTCGTGTGCGTCACCCACGACCGGTGGTTCCTCGACCAGGTCTGCACCCGCATGTGGGACGTGCAGAAGGGCGACGTCTACGAGTACGAGGGCGGCTACTCCGACTACGTCTTCGCCCGCGTCGAGCGCGAGCGCATCGCCGCCACCGAGGAGACCAAGCGGCAGAACCTGGTCCGCAAGGAGCTGGCCTGGCTGCGGCGCGGCGCGCCCGCCCGCACCTCCAAGCCCCGCTTCCGTGTCGAGGCCGCCAACGAGCTGATCGCCGACGTGCCGCCGCCCCGGGACAGCAGCGAGCTGATGAAGTTCGCCTCCTCCCGGCTCGGCAAGACCGTCTTCGACCTGGAGGACGTCACCGTCCAGGCCGGTCCCAAGGTGCTGCTCAAGCACGTCACCTGGCAGCTCGGCCCCGGCGACCGCATCGGCCTGGTCGGTGTCAACGGCGCCGGCAAGACCTCCCTGCTGCGGGCCATGGCCGAGGCCGCCCGCAGCGAGGGCGAGCGGCAGCCGGCGGGCGGGCAGGTGAAGGTCGGCAGGACCGTCAAGCTGGCGTACCTGTCGCAGGAGGTCGCCGAACTCGACCCGAACTGGCGGGTGCTGGAGGCCGTACAGCGCGTCCGCGAGCGCGTCGACCTCGGCAAGGGCCGCGAGATGACCGCGGGGCAGCTGTGCGAGACCTTCGGCTTCGGCAAGGAGAAGCAGTGGACGCCGGTCGGCGACCTGTCCGGCGGTGAGCGGCGGCGGCTCCAGCTGCTGCGGCTCCTCATGGACGAGCCCAACGTCCTCTTCCTCGACGAGCCCACCAACGACCTCGACATCGAGACCCTGACCCAGCTGGAGGACGTCCTCGACGGCTGGCCCGGTTCGATGATCGTCATCTCCCACGACCGGTTCTTCGTCGAGCGCACCACCGACCGGGTCTTCGCCCTGCTCGGCGACGGCGCGCTGCGCATGCTGCCGCGCGGCATCGACGAGTACCTGGAGCGGCGCCGGCGCATGGAGGAGGCCGCCGCGTCGAGCGCCCCGGCCGTGGCGGCCAAGCCCGCCGCCGCCGTGCCCGAGAAGAGCGCCGCCGACGTGCGCGCCGCCAAGAAGGAACTCCAGAAGATCGAGCGGCAGCTGGACAAGGTCTCCGAGAAGGAGACCAAGCTGCACGCTCAAATCGCCGAGAACGCCACGGACTTCGCGAAGGTGGCCGAACTGGACGCCGAGCTGCGCGAGCTGACGGGGCAGCGCGACGAGCTGGAGCTGCGCTGGCTGGAACTGGCCGAGGACGCCTGAGCGACCGCGTGCGCCGGGCGCGCGGGGGATGTAAAGGGCGCGTGAAGGCGCGTAACAGAGGCATCACGGGCCGGTCCTCCCTTGGGAACAGGGGCGGACGCGGCCCGGTGGCCGGTTGGCGGCGGGTGATAGAAAGGCCGTCCGAGGACTGTCCCAAGGCGGTCCGAGGCTTGTGAACGATCGCCGTAGACGACTCCGGGGCCAGCGCGTGACCCGGGGCGTGGCTAAAAATCAGTGAGTAATAAGGGGGAACGCGCTGATGAGCCAGCCGCCGAATCAGCCGCCGCAGCCGGGTGGCTTCGGAGCACCGCAGGACCCGCCGCCGGGAGGTTTCGGGGCACCGACCCCGCCGCCGCCCCCGCAGGGGCCGCCGTCCGGCCCGCCGCCGCAGCAGCCGGGGTACGGGTATCCGCAGCAGCCCGGTCAGCCCGGTCAGCCCGCCCAGGCGGGGCCGTACGGCCAGCAGCCCGGACCGTACAACTCCGGCCCGTACGCCCAGCCGCAGCAGCCGGGGCCCTACGGCCAGCAGCCCGGCTACGGCTACCCGCAGCAGCAGTACCCCGGCGCTCCCGGCGCCCCCGGTATGCCGCCGCCCGGTGGCCCCGGGTCCCGCAACCCCTTCAAGGGCAAGCCCGCCCTCGCCGTCGGCGCGGCCGTCGCGGCCCTGCTCGTCATCGGCGGCAGCGTGTGGGCGGTCACCGCGAGCGGCGGTGACGACGAGAAGGACAAGAAGCCCGTCGTCGCCAAGACCGACGACCCCAAGCCCTCCGGCTCCAAGGGCGGTGCCCCGGTCGACCCCGGTGACGGCAGCGGCGACGGCGGCGAGGACCCCGAGGACCTCAACGAGGACCGCCAGGCCGGCGAGTCCAAGGTGCTCTGGTACAAGGAGGCGCCGGACGCCCCCGGCTCCGGCGCCGACGCCGACGGCATGTGGATCACCGGCAAGGCGGCGGTGAAGGCGGCGTACAAGCAGGTCTTCGCCTACAACGTCGGCGACGGCAAGCCCGCATGGGAGCCGATCGCGTTCCCGGAGAAGATCTGCGCGGTCACCCCGGACAAGACGGCCGACGACAAGATCGTCGTCGCCTACATGAGCGGTTCCAGCGACCGCGCCAAGTGCAACAAGCTCCAGGAGATCGACCTCGCCACCGGCCAGAAGGGCTGGTCCGAGGAGGTCGCCGACGGCGACCTGTTCGACTCCACGCTCTCCCTCGAACTCTCGCTCAGCGGCAACACCATGATGGTCGGCCGCTCCCAGTCGGGCACCGCCTACGACGTCAAGAGCGGCAAGAAGCTGTACGAGAAGAAGAAGTACGGCGACGCCTGCTTCCCCGCCGGGTTCGCGGGCAGCGCCAACAAGCTCGTCCAGGTCGCCTCGTGCGGCGCCGGCGGCAACAACGCGCACGACGAGCTCCAGGGCCTCGACCCGAAGACCGGCAAGGTCCTGTGGACCTACAAGTACGAGAAGGGCTGGCGGATCGCCCGCGCCTACTCCGTCGACCCGCTGGTCGTCTACGCCACCAACGAGGACAAGAAGGTCTGGAACATCTCCAGCTTCACCTCCGGCGGCAAGGTCCAGGAACAGGTCGGCGTCGACGAGGACTTCGCCCCCGAGTGCGGCTGGGCCATCCTCGAACGCGACCTCCAGGGCTGCACGGGCGTGGCCGTCGCCGCGGGCACGCTCTACCTGCCGACCGAGGCGACCAGCGGCGCCAACGAGATCGTCGCGATCAACCTCACCACCGGCAAGGAGAAGTGGCGCACCAAGTCCCCCGCGGACGAGTCGATGATGCCGCTGAAGATCGAGGGCGACCAGCTCATCGCGTACGTCCAGCCGTCCTACGACGCGGGCGGTCAGATCGTGTCCATCCCGACCGGGGGCAGCAGCCACCAGCCCGCCAAGCTGCTGCAGAACCCGCAGGGCGTCGCGGACATCGAGAACAGCTTCTACTCCAAGGACATCGACTGGGTCGACGGGCGGTTCTTCATCTCCAGCACCCGCCTGACCGGGAACGACGAGTCGAAGGAGAAGTTGATGCTCGCCTACGGCAAGTGACCTCTTCTTTCTCCGCCTTCTCCGTCTTCTCTTCTGCCGTCGTCTCTCGCGGCTCGTTCCGTCTCCGTCGTCTCCGCTCTCCGAGGTACTCACGTCATGACCCAGCCGCCTCCCCCGCCGCCCAACCAGCCCCCGCAGGGGGGCGGGTTCGGCCCGCCGCAGCACCAGCCGCCGCAGCACCAGCCGCCGCAGCCGCCGGCGCCGCAGACCCCGCCGCAGGCGCCCGCGGCTCCGGCCACCCCGCCGGCGGGGCCGCCGCCGCAGCAGCCGGGGTACGGGTATCCGCAGACGCCGCCGCAGCAGCAGCCCGGGTACGGGTATCCCGGTCAGCCCGGTCAGCCCGGTCAGCCCGGGGCGTATGGGCAGCCGACGCCGGCTTACGGGCAGCCCGGTCAGCCCGGTTACGGCTATCCGCAGCCGGCCACCATGCCCATGCAGCCGCAGGCCGCGGGCGGTGGCCGGAAGATCAACGCGCAGGTCGCGATCATCGTGTCCGCCGTCGTCGCGATCGCCCTGATCATCGGCGGCGGGGTCTGGTACGCCGGGTCCTCCGACGGCGGGGGCAAGGACGACACCGCCGGCTCCAGCGGCGGCACGGGCGGCGACGGCGGTACGGACCAGAAGGGCGGCGACGGCGGCAAGGCCTCCGGCGCCGAGGAGAAGGCGCCCTCCGACCCGGCCGCCAAGGTGCTCTTCCAGGTCCCGATGCCCGCGGTGACCAAGGAGGACGACAGCGTCGTCGTCTCCGGCTCGTGGCTCACCGACAAGGTGTACGCCAAGAGCGGCATCGCCGAGGTCAACGGGTACGACCCCGCCAAGGGCAGCAAGAAGTGGACGATCAAGCTGGACGGCCCCGTGTGCGCCGTCACCCGGCACGTCACCGACGACGACAAGACGGTGATCATCCACCAGCCCGCCATGCCGACCAAGGCCGAGCCCTCGCACGGCTGCACCCAGGTCGCGGTCCTCGACCTGGACGCCGGGAAGAAGGTGTGGACGAAGTCCGCCGGCGAGGGGCCGATCTCCTTCGACAACGTCACGATCAGCGGTGACACCGTCGCCGCGGGCAGCAGCGACGGCGGCGTCGCCTTCGACATCGCCAAGGGCGACATCCTCTGGTCGCCGAAGGCGGCCGACAGCTGCTACGACGCGGGCTACGGCGGCGGCGAGAAGCTGGTCGCGGTGCGCAAGTGCGGCTCGTACGACGCCCGCCAGCTGAACATCCAGACCATCGACCCGAAGAGCGGGAAGGTGATCACCGAGTACAAGATGGCCAAGGGCATCGAGTACGCGGGCGTCGTGTCGACGAACCCGCTGGTCGTGGCCGCCGACGTCGGTGACTCCGCCGGGGACGGGAGCGGCATCTCGGACTTCTTCTCCATCGACAACAAGACCGGCAAGCTGCTCACCCGCATCTCCGCGCCCGGCGACCAGTTCGCGGCCCGCTGCGACAGCATCACCAAGACCGAGAGCTGCAACGGGCTCGCGGCCGGCAACGGCAAGCTGTACATCGCGACCGAGGAGCACGAGAGCGGCGGCGAGTCGTACAGCCGGACCAACGAGGTCGTCGCCTTCGACCTGACCACCGGGAAGCAGACCGGTCAGCGCGCGGACTCGGGCGAGGAGTACACCATCACGCCGCTGCGCATGGACGGCGGCAACGTGATCGCCTACAAGCGCCCGCCGTACGACAAGGGCGGCCAGGTCGTGAGCATCGACGGAACGACGTTCAAGCAGACCACGCTGCTGGAGAACCCGGCGACGGAGGCGGTGCGGGACGTGGAGTCCAGCATGTCGCCGGACTACTCCGAGCTGATCTACTCGCAGGGGCGCCTGTTCATGTCGCAGGTGTACGCCAGCGAGCCGACGAGCGCGGACGAGAAGGAGTACCTGGCGATCGGGTTCGGCACCAGCGGGTGACGCCGTCGGTGTCCCCCGGGTGACCGTTCCGGCCCCGTCCCTGTCACAGGGGCGGGGCCGGCCGCATTGCCGGGGGGATTTCGGCACTCCGGGGCGGTTCTCACCGGTAGGGGCAGCGCGAGGGCTGGCTAGCGTGTAGCTTCCGGGGGACATGCCGGGGGGTATGCCGGGGACCGGTGCATGGGCGAATGGGTGAATGGGTGACTGGGGGGTTGCCGCATGGGAGTACGGCTCATGGTGGTCGACGATCACCGATTGCTCGCCGAGGCGCTGGCCTCGGCGCTGAAGCTGCGGGGGCACCGGGTGCTGGCCGCGGCGGCGCCGGCCGCGGGGGCGGCGGAGCTGGTGATCAGCCGGGCGCCGGAGGTGTGCCTGCTGGGGACGGCGACACCGGCGGAGCCGGGGAACTTCGATCCGGTGGTACGGATCAAGCGGGAGCGTCCGCAGGTGGCGGTGCTGGTGCTGGGCCCGGTGCCGAGCCCTCGCGGCATCGCGGCGGCGTTCGCGTCGGGGGCGTCGGGGTACGTCCGGCACGACGAGCGCATAGAGGGCGTCGAGCGGGCGATCATGAAGGCACGGGCGGGGGAGGCGGCGGTGGCGCCGGCCTTGTTGCAGGGTGCGTTCGGTGAGCTGCTGAATCCCGTGGCCCAGCCCGACGACGAGGGGCAGCGGCTGTTGCAGTTGCTCACGCCGCGGGAGGTGGAGGTGCTGGTGCGGGTCGCGGACGGCGAGGACACGCGGCTGATCGCGGCGGGGATGGGGATCGCTCCCTCGACTGCGCGCACGCATGTCCAGCGGGTGCTGATGAAGCTGGGCGTCGGGTCGCGGCTGGAGGCCGCGGCGCTGGCGGCGCGGACGGGGTTGCTGGACCGGGCGGGGGCCTCCGGCGGTTGAGCGGGGTGCCTGCGGCGGCCTGTGCGGGGTGGTGGGGGTGCGGGTAGCGCGGTTTGTCCGGTGGGTGGGTCGGGGGCGCGGGGGGGTGTCCGTCCTCGGAACGGCGCGGAATCGGTCGGCCGCAGAAGCGAACTCCGTTGACGCGCCAACCGCTGCGGGCGGACACCCCCCGACACGCCCCCTTCTCGCCGTACGCGGCTCTCCCCGCCCACGCCCCGCGTCCCGCGCATCGCCGTACGCGGCTCTCCCCGCCCACGCTCCGCGTCCGCTCATCGCCGTACGCGGCTCTCCCGCCGTCGCTGCGGGCAGCCGCCACGCCGCCGTCGCTGCGGGCAGTCGTGCCGCTGGGGCGGCACGGGTGGGCGCAGCGGCACCCCGTTACGCCGGGGCGCGCGACCCAACCCGCGCCCGCCCCGGGTGCCGGTAAGGCACCGGTGCACTGAGCGGCGTCAAAGGGGCCGGCTCACTCCTCCCGCGGTGGCGTCGGCGGCGCCGTGGGCCTCAGCTTCAGCCAGGCCAGGAAGAAGAGCCCCAGGACCAGCATCCCGATCCCGGTCCAGAGGTTGATGTTCACCCCCTGCGCCTTGTCGATGTCCTCGTCGGACGCCACGAAGCCCGCGATCGTCACGATGACGCCGTAGATCACGAACAGCCCGCCGATGATCCGCCGGATGTCGAACAGCCGCGCGGCGGTGACGGACTTGGTCTCCAGCTCGGAGACCTCGTCCTGGACGTTCTTGTCGGAGTAGGAATCAGACATGCTCTCTCAATCCTCCCGCGATCAGAACGAGAACGGGATGTAGCAGGCGGCGGCCAGGACGACCGCCCCCCAGCCCAGCAGCGCCGGCTTGCGGTACCACGCGTCGTCGCCCTTGGCGGGCGCCTCCGCCATGCCCGGGGAGGTGGTTCCGTACACCAGGCCCTGGAGGTCGGCGGTCGGCTTCGGCGCGGTGAACAGGGACACCGCGACCATGACCACCGCGCCGGCGACGAAGCCCGCGATCGCGGAGACGAAGTTGGCGCCCTGGTCGGAGGGGATGTCGATGATGCCCTGCTTGTAGATGACGAAGTAGTTCACCATCGCCGCGGTCGTGCCCGCGATCAGGCCCCAGAAGCCGGACTTCATCGACGCCCGCTTCCAGAACATGCCGATGATGAAGACCACGAACATCGGCACGTTGAAGAAGGAGAAGAGCGTTTGGAGGTAGCTCATGATGTTGGAGAAGGAGGAGGCCAGGAACGCCGTGCCGATGGAGGCGAGGACGCCGATCACCGTGATGAGGCGGCCGAAGCGGACGTAGTAGCCGTCCTCGCGGTCCTTCACCACGTACTTCTGCCAGATGTCGGTGGTGAAGACGGTGTTGAAGGAGGAGATGTTGGCCGCCATGCCGGCCATGAAGGCCGCCAGCAGGCCCGTCACCGCGATGCCGAGGACGCCGTTGGGCAGCAGTTGCTGCATCAGGTACGGGATCGCGTCGTTGTACTGGAGGTCCGAGCCGGGGGTTCCGATCTTCGGGACCAGGACCGCGGCGACCAGGCCCGGGATCATGACGACGAAGACGATGAAGATCTTCGGGAAGGCCGCGATCAGGGGCGTGCGCTGGGCCGCCGAGAGGTTCTTCGCCGACAGGGCGCGCTGGACCTCGGCGAAGTTCGTCGTCCAGTAGCCGAAGGAGAGGACGAAGCCGAGGCCCAGGACGATGGTCAGCCAGTTGGCGCCCAGCGGGTTCTCGCTGCCGATGCCCGTGCCGCCCCACGCCGTCATGAAGTCGGAGCCGTGGGACTTGGAGAGGGAGTCGGACAGGCCGTCCCAGCCGCCGACCTTCTTCAGGCCCAGGATGGTGATCGGGATGAGGCCCGCCAGGATCACGAAGAACTGGAGGACCTCGTTGTAGATGGCCGAGGACAGGCCGCCCAGGGTGATGTACGCCAGGACGAAGAAGCCGGCCACGACGATGGCCACCCACTCCGGCCAGCCGAGCAGTGCCTCGACGACGATCGCGAGGGCGTAGAGGTTGACGCCGGCGATCAGGATGGCGGCGATGGCGAACAGGGCCGAACTGAGGAGGTGGGAGGCCTTGTCGAAGCGCAGGAGGAGGAACTCCGGGACCGAGCGGACCTTCGAGCCGTAGTAGAACGGCATCATCACCAGGCCGAGGAAGACCATCGCCGGGATGGCGCCGATCCAGTACCAGTGGGTCGTGTAGACGCCGTACTGGGCGCTGTTGGCGGCCATGCCGAGGATCTCGGTGGCACCCAGGTTGGCGGCGACGAAGGCGAGTCCGGTGACCCAGGCGGGCAGGGAACGGCCGGACAGGAAGAAGTCCAGGCTGGTCCTGACCGAGCGGCGGGCGGCGAAGCCGATGCCCAGGACGACGACGAAGTAGATCCCGAGGATCGTGTAGTCGAGCCAGTTGGTGGGGAGTCGAAGCTCTGCGGCTAGATACGTGGAGCTTGTGGGGGTTTGCATTAAGCACTCGCTTCGTTCGCGAACTGATCCGGAGCGGAACCTACGCCTCCGCGTTCAGTAATTGAACACTTTTGGTGATGAACTTTGTTTGATTGTGATGTGCAGGGAGGTGGTGGGTTGTGATGTGTTATGTTTGATTGTGTTGGATGATTGACGGGCGTCCTGGTGACTCATGGGTGGGTGCAGAGGAGTGCGGCAGTGAAGAAGACCTCGACCCGGCTGGCCGACGGCCGTGAGCTGGTCTACTACGACCTGCGCGACGACACCGTGCGCGACGCCGTGGACCGCCGTCCGCTGGAGCGGACCGTCACCACGTCCGAGGTGCGACGCGACCCGCTGCTCGGCGACTCCGTCGCCGTCGCCTCGCACCGGCAGGGGCGCACCTACCATCCGCCGGCCGACCAGTGCCCGCTGTGCCCGTCGGACGGGGAACGGCTGAGCGAGATCCCGGACTCGGCCTATGACGTGGTGGTCTTCGAGAATCGCTTTCCCTCGCTGGCCGGTGACTCCGGGCGCTGCGAGGTCGTCTGCTTCACCTCCGACCACGACGCCTCCTTCGCCGACCTGAGCGAGGAGCAGGCCCGGCTGGTGCTCGACGCCTGGACGGACCGCACCTCCGAGCTGTCCCATCTGCCCTCCGTTGAACAGGTGTTCTGCTTCGAGAACCGGGGCGCCGAGATCGGGGTGACGCTGGGTCACCCGCACGGGCAGATCTACGCCTACCCGTTCACCACCCCCCGCACCGCCCTGATGCTCCGTTCACTCGCCGCCCACAAGGACGCGACGGGCGGGGGGAACCTGTTCGACTCCGTGCTGGAGGAGGAGCTGGCCGGTGAGCGGGTCGTCCTGGAGGGTGAACACTGGGCCGCCTTCGTGCCGTACGCGGCGCACTGGCCGTACGAGGTGCACCTCTACCCGAAGCGGCGGGTGCCCGATCTGCTCGGACTCGACGAGGCGGCTCGCACAGAATTCCCCAAGGTCTACCTGGAGCTGCTGAGGCGCTTCGACCGGATCTTCGGCGAGGGCGAGCCCCCGACCCCCTACATCGCGGCCTGGCACCAGGCGCCGTTCGGGCAGCTGGAGGAGTTCGAGGGTGTGACGCGCGACGACTTCGCGCTCCACCTGGAACTTTTCACTATCCGCCGTACGTCCGGCAAGCTGAAGTTCCTCGCGGGCTCCGAATCCGGCATGAACGTGTTCATCAACGACGTACCCCCGGAGCGCGCGGCCGAGCGACTGCGAGAGGTAGCGAGTTCATGAGCGGGAAGTACCTGGTGACAGGTGGTGCCGGATACGTCGGCAGCGTCGTCGCCCAGCACTTGGTGGAGGCGGGGCACGAGGTCGTCGTGCTCGACAATCTGTCGACCGGCTTCCGTGAGGGTGTGCCGGCGGGTGCCTCGTTCGTCGAGGGCGACATCCGGGACGCCGCCAAGTGGCTGGACGGCTCGTTCGACGGCGTGCTGCACTTCGCCGCCTTCTCCCAGGTCGGCGAGTCGGTCGTGAAGCCCGAGAAGTACTGGGACAACAACGTCGGTGGCACCATGGCGCTGCTGGAGGCCATGCGGGGCGCGGGTGTGCGGCGGCTCGTCTTCTCCTCCACGGCCGCCACGTACGGCGAGCCCGAGCAGGTTCCCATCGTCGAGTCCGCGCCGACGAGGCCCACCAATCCGTACGGCGCCTCGAAGCTCGCCGTCGACCACATGATCACCGGCGAGGCGGCGGCCCACGGGCTGGGCGCGGTCTCGCTGCGCTACTTCAACGTCGCGGGCGCGTACGGGGAGTACGGCGAGCGCCACGACCCCGAGTCGCATCTGATTCCGCTGGTCCTTCAAGTGGCGCAGGGCAGGCGGGAGGCCATCTCCGTCTACGGCGACGACTACCCGACGCCGGACGGCACCTGTGTGCGCGACTACATCCACGTCGCCGACCTGGCCGAGGCCCACCTGCTGGCCGTGGCGGCCGCCGCCCCGGGCGAGCACCTCATCTGCAACCTGGGCAACGGCAACGGCTTCTCCGTCCGCGAGGTCGTCGAGACCGTGCGGCGGGTGACGGGCCATCCGATCCCCGAGATCATGGCCCCGCGCCGGGGCGGCGACCCGGCGGTCCTGGTCGCGTCGGCCGGCACCGCCCGCGAGAAGCTGGGCTGGAACCCGTCCCGCGCGGACCTCGCGGGCATCGTGTCGGACGCGTGGGAGTTCGCGCAGCGGCGCGCGGGCCAGTAGTAACCGCAGTTACCGGAAGGGCGAGGGGTCAGGGCATGGGCGAGGCTGTCGCGGGAACCGTCGGCGAGCGGTTCCGGGAGCTGTACGGGGCGGAGCCGGAGGGGGTGTGGGCGGCGCCGGGCCGGGTGAACCTCATCGGGGAGCACACCGACTACAACGACGGCTTCGTCATGCCCTTCGCCCTGCCGCACCAGGCCGTCGCGGCCGTCTCCCGGCGCGACGACGGCATCCTGCGCCTGCACTCGGCCGACATCGACGCCGACCCGGTCGAGCTGCGCGTCGCCGACCTGATCCCCGGCTCGGACAAGTCCTGGACGGCGTACCCCTCGGGCGTCCTGTGGGCGCTGCGCGAGGCCGGACACGAGCTGACCGGCGCCGACGTCCACCTGGCCTCGACCGTCCCGTCCGGGGCGGGGCTCTCCTCCTCCGCGGCCCTGGAGGTCGTCCTCGCCCTGGCGATGAACGACCTGTACGCCCTCGGCCTGCGCGGCTGGCAGCTGGCCCGGCTGTGCCAGCGCGCGGAGAACGTCTACGTCGGCGCCCCCGTCGGCATCATGGACCAGACGGCGTCCGCCTGCTGCGAGGCGGGGCACGCCCTCTTCCTCGACACCCGCGACCTCTCCCAGCGGCAGATCCCCTTCGACCTCGCCGCCGAGGGGATGCGCCTGCTGGTCGTCGACACCCGGGTCAAGCACTCCCACAGCGAGGGCGAGTACGGCAAGCGCCGCGCGGGCTGCGAGAAGGGCGCCGCGCTGCTGGGCGTCGACGCGCTGCGCGACGTGCCGTACGCCGACCTGGACGCGGCGCTGGAGCGGCTGGGCGACGAGGAGGAGGTGCGCCGCCTGGTCCGGCACGTGGTGACCGAGGACGAGCGCGTCGAACGGGTGGTCGCGCTGCTGGAGTCCGGCGACACCCGGGCCATCGGCGCCGTCCTGGTCGAGGGCCACGCCTCGCTGCGCGACGACTTCCGCATCTCCTGCCCCGAGCTGGACCTGGTCGTCGACACGGCCCTGGCCTCCGGCGCCCTCGGCGCCCGGATGACCGGCGGCGGCTTCGGCGGCTCGGCGATCGTCCTGGTGGAGGCCGCCGGCGTGGACGCCGTCACCAAGGCGGTCGAGGACGCCTTCGCCGCGGCGGGCCTCAAGGCTCCGCGGGTGTTCGAGGCGGTGCCCTCGGCGGGGGCGCGGCGCCTGGTCTGACGGTCAGCCGAGCCGCTTCACCAGCGTGTACTCCGTGATCCCCGGCGGGTAGTCGGGGATCACGCACATGACGTCGTAGCCGCGTTTCGTGTAGAAGCCCGGGGCCTGGAAGTCCCAGGTCTCCACCCGGGCGGCGGCGCAGCCGCGTTCGGTGCGGGCGGTGCGCTCCGCCTCGTCGAGGAGGGCGGAGCCGAGGCCCGCGCCGCGGTGGCCGCCGTCCACCCACAGGTAGGTCACGTGGAGCCAGGTCGCCCAGGTGTGCCCGACCAGGCCGCCCGCCAGGCCCCCGGTGGCGTCCAGCACCCACACGTGCAACGGGAATTCGCGTTCGTGAGGGGTGCCGCGCAGGGAACGCAGGACGGAGGAGGCCGCTGTGTTCGTCTCCCGCAGGCGGGTGCGCAGCAGATCGCGCCGTTCCCTGTCGACTTCTGTCACAAGACGAAACATGCGGCTCACCATAAACGTGCCGCGGAGTCAGTTCTGCAAAGGGCCTTCCCCTCCCGGCCCCCGCCCGTACTCTGATGAGCAGCACCGGTGGGGGCCGGTGCCGTTCAGGGGGCGAAACAGCCGGGTTCGACGCCCGGGAACAGCACAGCTGGACGCGGGCCCCGGCGTCCACCCGTGCCGGTGCCGTCGTCCGAGGACGGACAGACGATGGGTATCCCCTGCTCCTGGCGGAGCTCGGGGGAGGGGGTTTCGTGGTTCGTATCCGAGTCCTGGTCGTCGACGACCATCGCATCTTCGCCGAGTCGCTCGCGGCCGCCCTGGCCGCCGAGCCCGACGTCGACGTCTCCGCGGCCGGCAGCGGTCCGGCCGCACTGCGCTGCCTGGAGCGGGCCGCGTCCGAGGGGCGGCGGTTCGACGTGCTGCTCGTCGACGCCGACCTGGGCGGCCACGTGCCCGGTGTCCGGCCCGCCGTGCCCGTGCGGGATGGCAACGAGGACGGGCTGGTGGACGGGATCTCGCTGGTCGCCGGGGTGCGTTCGGGCCAGCCGGGCGTACGGACCGTCGTGCTCGCCGAGAAGGACGACCCGCGGCGGGCGGCCCTCGCCCTGGGCGCCGGGGCCTCGGGGTGGGTGGCCAAGGACTGCTCCCTGTCGCGGCTGCTCAGCGTCATCCGGGGCGTCCTGCGCGACGAGACGCATCTGCCGCCCGCCCTGCTCACCGGCGTCCTGCGCGAGCTGACCGCCGCCCGCAAGCACCGCACCGAGAGCGAGCTGCTGGTGGAGTCGCTGACCCCGCGCGAGCGCGAGGTGCTGCGCTGCATGGTCGCCGGGCTGGGCCGCAAGGCGGTCGCGGAGCGGCTGTACCTGTCCCCGCACACGGTCCGCACCCACATGCAGAACGTCCTGGGCAAGCTGGGCGTGCACTCCACCCTGGCCGCCGTGGCGCTGGCCCGCAGGGCCGGGGTGGGGCCGGCGGACCTGGACGGGCCCTCAGCCGGGGATGTTGTCGAACGGGGCGGTCAGCTGGCGTAGCAGGGCCGCCAGTTCGGTGCGCTGGGCGCGGGAGAGTTCGCCCAGGATCGCGCGCTCCTGGGCCAGCAGGCCCGCCAGCGACTGGTCGGCGCGGTCCCGTCCCTCGTCCGTGAGCCGGACCAGGACGCCGCGCCGGTCGCTGGGGTCGGGCAGGCGCTCCACCAGGCCCTTCTTCGCCAGCCGGTCGATCCGGTTGGTCATCGTGCCCGACGTGACCAGGGTCTGGGTGAGGAGCTGCCCCGGTGAGAGCTGGTAGGGGGTGCCCGCGCGGCGCAGTGCCGTCAGTACGTCGAACTCCCACGGCTCGAGATTGTGTTCGGAGAAGGCCAGCCGGCGTGCGCGGTCCAGGTGCCGGGCCAGCCTGCTGACGCGGCTCAGCACCTCGAGCGGTTCCACGTCGAGGTCCGGGCGCTCCCGGCGCCATGCTGCGACCAGCCGATCGACCTCGTCCTCCATGACGATCAGTGTAGTGGTTGTGTCGATGTGAAGTCTCTTGATGTCGACTCTCTCGATAACGACTGTCTTTGTGGTGACTGTCTTCGTGATGACTGTCTTGACGTCGAGATACTTTGCGGGTGACGCTGGGTACCCGTCCCGCACGGACACCCTCTGGAGGCTCCATGCCCGCCACCGCCCCCACCTGGGACCCCGCCCAGTACCTGCGCCACGCCGGACACCGCGCCCGCCCCTTCACCGACCTCCTCGCCCGGATCCCGGACCTCCCCGCGGACCCGCCCCGCATCGCCGATCTCGGCTGCGGCCCCGGCAACGTCACCGTGCTGCTCGCCGACCGCTGGCCCACCGCCCGCATCACCGGCTACGACAACTCGCCCCGGATGCTCGAACGCGCCCGGCAGTACGCCGGCCCCACCTCCGGCGGCGGCCACCTCGACTTCGCCCCCGCCGACGCCCGCTCCTGGACCCCCGACGAGCCCTGCGACCTCCTCGTCAGCAACGCCACCCTCCAGTGGGTCCCCGGCCACGCCGACCTCTTCCCCGGCTGGATCGACCGACTCGCCCCCGGCGGCACCCTCGCCCTCCAGGTCCCCGGCAACTTCGACGCCCCCAGCCACCGCCTGATGCGCGAACTCGCCGACTCCCGGCGCTGGCGGGAGCGCCTGGCCGGCGTCCTGCGCCACGACGACGCCGTCCTCACCCCCGAGGGCTACCTGGCCCACCTGACCGCCGCCGGCTGCACCGCCGACGTGTGGGAGACGACGTACGTCCACCTGCTGCCCGGCGACGACGCCGTCCTCGACTGGGTCAGGGGGACGGGGCTGCGGCCCGTACTGGACGCCCTCGACGACGACCCGGCCGCCCGCGACGCCTTCGTCGACGAGTACCGGGCCGTACTGCGCGCCGCCTACCCCGCCCAGGCGCACGGCACCCCCTTCCCCTTCCGCCGCGTCTTCGCCGTCGCACGGAAGCCCGAGAGGTCCGCGGGGTCTGCGGGGTCCGGGGGATCCGCGGGCTCCGCGGGCTCCGCGGGCTCCGTGGGGCCCGCTGGGGAGGCGGGCCGATGATCACCGGTCTCGACCACGTGCAGCTCGCCGTGCCGCCCGGCGCCGAGGAGCCGCTGCGCGCCTTCTACACCGGCGTCCTCGGCATGTCCGAGGTCCCCAAGCCGCCCGTGCTCGCCGTGCACGGGGGCTGCTGGTTCCGGGCCGGCGCCGTCCACCTCCACCTGGGCGTCGAGACGGCCGGCTTCCGGCCCGCCCGCAAGGCCCACCCCGGGCTGCGGGTCACCGGGATCGACGCGTACGCCGCCCGCCTGGAGGCCCACGGCACGCCGGTCACCTGGGACCACGACCTCCCCGGCCACCGGCGCTTCTACTGCGCCGATCCCGTCGGCAACCGCCTGGAGTTCCTGGAACCGGTCGGACCCGCCCGTCCCTGACCCGGGCCGGGCTCACACCACGCCGTCCGCGGCGAGCGCGTCGATGTCCTGCTCCGACAGCCCGAGACCGCCGAGGACGGCGCGGGTGTGCTCGCCCAGCGCCGGGACCGCCTCCATGCGGGGCGCGTCCCCGGTCGGTCCCGGCGGTGCCAGTGCCGGGACCGGACCGGCCGGGGTGGGCACCTCGTGCAGGCGTCCGCGTGCGGCCAGCTGCGGGTGGTCCCACACCTCGGCGAGCGTGTTCACTCGCGCGTTGGCGACCGGCACCGCGTCGAGCAGCTCGACCGCCTCGGCGGCGGTCAGCCGCGCGAACCTGGCCGCGATCAGCGCGCCCAGCTCCTCCCGGTGCGCGTTGCGGTCCGCGTTGGTGGCGTAGTGCGGATGCCCGGCCAGCTCGGGACGGTCCAGGAAGCCCGCGCAGAAGCCCTGCCACTCGCGCTCGTTCTGCACCGCCGTCATCACGACCTTCCCGTCGCCCGCCGTGAACGGGCCGTACGGGTAGATCGTCGCGTGCGAGGCGCCCGCCCGCGGCGGCGGCCGGCCGCCCTCGAAGGCGTAGTACAGGGGAAAGCCCAGCCACTCCACGGTGGCCTCCAGCATCGACACGTCCAGGTGCGTGCCCCGTCCCGTCCGGCCGCGTTCGAGGAGCGCGCCGAGGACCGAGCTGTACGCGTACATCCCGGCGGCGATGTCCGACACCGGAATGCCCGCCTTGGCCATGTCGTCCGGCGTGCCCGTGACCGACAGCAGCCCCGCCTCGGACTGCACCAGCAGGTCGTACGCCTTGCGGTCCGCGTAGGGGCCCGGCGTGCCGTAGCCGGAGATGTCGCACACGATCAGCTCCGGATGCGCGGCACGCAGCTCCCGCGCGCCCAGTCCGGCCCGCGCGGCCGCGCCCGGCGCCAGGTTCTGCAAGAAGACGTCCGCGTCCGCGATCAGCCTGCGCAGCAGCTCCAGGCCGCGCGGATCCTTGAAGTCCAGGGTGAGGGACTCCTTGTTGCGGTTGGCCCACACGAAGTGCGAGCTCAGACCCCGCACCCGGGTGTCGTACGCCCGCGCGAAGTCCCCCGTCCGCGGGCGCTCCACCTTGATCACCCGGGCGCCGAGGTCGGCGAGCTGACGGCTGGCGTAGGGAGCGGCGATCGCCTGCTCCAGCGCGACGACGGTGACTCCGCGCAGCGGTTGCATGTCCTCAGCCCTCAGCCCTCAGCTCTCCGCCCTCAGCTCTTGCGGTGCCCTATGAGTCGCGGCTTCGGCTCCAGTCCGTCCAGCCCGTGCCACGCCAGGTTCACCAGGTGCGCCGCCACCTCCGCCTTCTTCGGGCGGCGCACGTCCAGCCACCACTGACCGGTCAGCGCCACCATGCCGACCAGCGCCTGCGCGTACAGCGGGGCCAGCTTGGCGTCGAAGCCGCGGTTCTTGAACTCGCGGCCCAGGATGTCCTCCACCTGGGTGGCGATGTCCGAGATGAGGGAGGCGAAGGTACCCGTCGACTGCGGGATGGGGGAGTCGCGGACCAGGATGCGGAAGCCGTCCGTGTACTCCTCGATGTAGTCCAGGAGCGCGAAGGCCGCCTGCTCGCACAGCTCACGCGGATGGCCCGCCGTCAGGGAGCCGGTCACCATGTCGAGCAGCCGCCGCATCTCGCGGTCCACGACCACCGCGTACAGGCCCTCCTTGCCGCCGAAGTGCTCGTACACCACCGGCTTGGAGACCCCGGCCTTCGCCGCGATCTCCTCCACGGAGGTGCCCTCGAAACCCTTCGCCGCGAAGAGGGTGCGGCCGATCTCCAGCAGCTGCTGGCGGCGCTCGGCACCGGTCATCCGGGTGCGACGCGCTCGCCGCGGCTTCTCGTTGCTTGGGGTGCTGCTGGAGTCGGTCGCCACGGCGTCAATCATGCCGCCTTCGCCGTCTCCTTCCGGCGGCGGGCACCGTCCTGATCCGTGTTGCGGCGCGAATCGATACGCGAGCGTGACGGCCAGCGCACGTCGTACGCCCACCCCAGCTGCTCGAACCAGCGGATCAGCCGCGCGGAGGAGTCCAGCTGCCCGCGCATCACCCCGTGCCGTGCCGAGGTCGGGTCCGCGTGGTGCAGGTTGTGCCAGGACTCGCCGCAGGACAGGATCGCCAGCCACCACACGTTGCCCGAGCGGTCCCGGGACTTGAAGGGGCGCTTGCCCACGGCGTGGCAGATCGAGTTGATCGACCAGGTCACGTGGTGCAGCAGGGCCACCCGCACGAGTGAACCCCAGAAGAACCCGGTGAACGCACCCCACCAGGACATCGTCACCAGCCCGCCGATCAGCGCGGGCAGCGCCAGGGACACCACCGTCCACAGGACGAACTGGCGGGAGACCGCCCGCAGTGCGGGGTCCTTGATCAGGTCCGGCGCGTACTTCTCCTGCGGCGTCTGCTCCTCGTCGAACATCCAGGCGATGTGGGCCCACCACAGGCCCTTGATCAGGGCGGGCACCGTCTCGCCGTACCGCCACGGCGAATGCGGGTCGCCCTCGTCGTCGGAGAACTTGTGGTGCTTGCGGTGGTCGGCCACCCAGCGGACCAGCGGTCCCTCGACCGCCATCGAGCCGGCGATCGCCAAGGCGATCTTCAACGGCCGCTTCGCCTTGAAGGAACCGTGGGTGAAGTGGCGGTGGAACCCGATGGTGATGCCGTGGCAGCCCAGGAAGTAGAAGAAGACCAGCAGCCCCAGGTCCAGCCAGCTCACGCCCCAGCCCCACGCCAGTGGCACCGCCGCCACCAGCGCGAGGAACGGGAGGGTGATGAACAGCAGCAGCGTGATCTGCTCGATCGACCGCTTCTGCTCACCGCCCAGCGTGGCGGAGGGTCCCGCGGCGTCGCCTGCGGGCTGCGGAGCGTCTGGGATCACATCGGAACTCGTGGTCATGCGCGTCCCCTGTGGGGTCGAGGGTGGGGTCGTGTGGTGTGGCCGGTGCCGGGCTGCGGGAACCATGCATGGTTTTCCTACGGTTCCGTAACCTACGGCGACGTAAGTATGGCAGTGCGTGGCCGCGCGGCAAGAGCCCCAGAGCCTGCGCGTCCTGGCCGACACCTATCCTGGGAGTCGGTCGGACAGCGCGGTCCGCTCTGATTACTTCCCGGACGTCCGGCCCGGTAAGCGGCGCCCGCCGCGCGAGGCCGACCGTCCGGGTTCCCTCCCAGACGAGCTTCAACACTGCAAGGAGCCGCACCTGTGAGCAGTGCCGACGACCAGACCACCACGACGACCAGCAGTGAACTGCGCGCCGACATCCGCCGGCTGGGTGATCTCCTCGGGGAGACCCTGGTCCGGCAGGAGGGCCCCGAACTGCTGGAACTCGTCGAGAAGGTACGCCGACTCACCCGAGAGGACGGCGAGGCCGCCGCCGAACTGCTGCGCGGCACCGAACTGGAGACCGCCGCCAAGCTCGTCCGCGCCTTCTCCACCTACTTCCACCTGGCCAACGTCACCGAGCAGGTCCACCGCGGCCGCGAGCTGGGCGCCAAGCGCGCCGCCGAGGGCGGACTGCTCGCCCGTACGGCCGACCGGCTGAAGGACGCCGACCCCGAGCACCTGCGCGAGACGGTCCGCAACCTCAACGTGCGCCCCGTGTTCACCGCGCACCCCACCGAGGCCGCCCGCCGCTCCGTCCTCAACAAGCTGCGCCGCATCGCCGCCCTCCTGGACACCCCGGTCAACGAGTCGGACCGGCGCCGCCTGGACACCCGCCTCGCCGAGAACATCGACCTCGTCTGGCAGACCGACGAGCTGCGCGTCGTGCGCCCCGAGCCCGCCGACGAGGCCCGCAACGCCATCTACTACCTCGACGAGCTGCACCTGGGCGCCGTCGGCGACGTCCTCGAAGACCTCACCGCCGAGCTGGAGCGGGCCGGCGTCAAGCTCCCCGACGACACCCGCCCCCTCACCTTCGGCACCTGGATCGGCGGCGACCGCGACGGCAACCCCAACGTCACCCCCCAGGTGACCTGGGACGTCCTCATCCTCCAGCACGAGCACGGCATCAACGACGCCCTGGAGATGATCGACGAGCTGCGCGGCTTCCTCTCCAACTCCATCCGGTACGCCGGTGCGACCGAGGAACTGCTCGCCTCGCTCCAGGCCGACCTGGAACGCCTCCCCGAGATCAGCCCCCGCTACAAGCGCCTCAACGCCGAGGAGCCCTACCGGCTCAAGGCCACCTGCATCCGCCAGAAGCTGGAGAACACCAAGCAGCGCCTCGCCAAGGGCACCCCCCACGAGGACGGCCGCGACTACCTCGGCACCGCCCAGCTCATCGACGACCTGCGCATCGTCCAGACCTCGCTGCGCGAACACCGCGGCGGCCTGTTCGCCGACGGGCGCCTCGCCCGCACCATCCGCACCCTGGCCGCCTTCGGCCTCCAGCTCGCCACCATGGACGTCCGCGAGCACGCCGACGCCCACCACCACGCCCTCGGCCAGCTCTTCGACCGGCTCGGCGAGGAGTCCTGGCGCTACGCCGACATGCCGCGCGAGTACCGCACCAAGCTCCTCGCCAAGGAACTGCGCTCCCGCAGGCCGCTGGCCCCCAGCCCCGCCCCCGTCGACGCGCCCGGCGAGAAGACCCTCGGCGTCTTCCAGACCGTCCGCCGCGCCCTGGAGGTCTTCGGCCCCGAGGTCATCGAGTCCTACATCATCTCCATGTGCCAGGGCGCCGACGACGTCTTCGCCGCGGCGGTACTGGCCCGCGAGGCCGGACTGATCGACCTGCACGCCGGCTGGGCGAAGATCGGCATCGTGCCGCTGCTGGAGACCACCGACGAGCTGAAGGCCGCCGACACCATCCTGGAGGACCTGCTCGCCGACCCCTCCTACCGGCGCCTGGTCGCGCTGCGCGGCGACGTCCAGGAGGTCATGCTCGGCTACTCCGACTCCTCCAAGTTCGGCGGCATCACCACCAGCCAGTGGGAGATCCACCGCGCCCAGCGCCGGCTGCGCGACGTCGCCCACCGCTACGGCGTACGGCTGCGCCTCTTCCACGGCCGCGGCGGCACCGTCGGCCGCGGGGGCGGCCCCACCCACGACGCCATCCTCGCCCAGCCCTGGGGCACCCTGGAGGGCGAGATCAAGGTCACCGAGCAGGGCGAGGTCATCTCCGACAAGTACCTCATCCCCGCCCTCGCCCGGGAGAACCTGGAGCTGACCGTCGCGGCCACACTCCAGGCCTCCGCCCTGCACACCGCGCCCCGCCAGTCCGACGAGGCACTCGCCCGCTGGGACGCCGCGATGGACGTCGTCTCCGACGCCGCCCACACCGCCTACCGGCACCTGGTCGAGGACCCCGACCTGCCGACCTACTTCCTGGCCTCCACCCCGGTCGACCAGCTCGCCGACCTGCACCTGGGCTCGCGGCCCTCCCGCCGCCCCGGCTCGGGCGTCTCGCTCGACGGACTGCGCGCCATCCCGTGGGTGTTCGGCTGGACCCAGTCCCGGCAGATCGTCCCCGGCTGGTACGGCGTCGGCTCCGGCCTCAAGGCCCTGCGCGAGGCGGGCCTGGACACCGTCCTCGACGAGATGCACCAGCAGTGGCACTTCTTCCGCAACTTCATCTCCAACGTCGAGATGACCCTGGCCAAGACCGACCTGCGCATCGCCCAGCACTACGTCGACACCCTCGTCCCGGACGAGCTCAAGCACGTCTTCGACACCATCAAGGCCGAGCACGAGCTCACCGTCGCCGAGGTACTGCGCGTCACCGGCGAGAGTGAACTGCTGGACGCCGACCCGGTCCTCAAGCAGACCTTCACCATCCGCGACGCCTACCTCGACCCCATCTCCTACCTCCAGGTCGCCCTCCTCGGCCGGCAGCGCGAGGCCGCCGCCGCGAACGAGGACCCGGACCCCCTCCTCGCCCGAGCCCTCCTCCTCACCGTCAACGGCGTGGCAGCGGGCCTGCGCAACACCGGCTGACCCGCACCCCGTACACATGACGGTGCCCCCGCGCTCACCCAGAGCACGGGGGCACCGTCACGTCCGTACGTGCACACGCCTCACACCGCCACGAACGCCGCCGTCAGCAGGGCCACGCCCGCCCCGGCCATCACCCATCCCGCCCGCGTCCGCCGCAGGCCGCCCGCCACCACCACCGACGCCAACAGCAGCGCACCGCCCAACGGCACCCACGCGTACAACACCCCCGCCGGCCCCGACCGCACGGCGTCCGCACTACCGGGCTTCAACACCACGCTGTACGTCCGCCCCTTCGCCACCGCGACCGAGTCCTCCAGGACGACCCGCTCCCGCGCCTGCGACCCCGCCGACACCGGCGAGTACGGCCCACTGCACGTCCCGCCGCCGCACCGCGTCACCTCGACCGTGCCCTGCTCCCGGCCCTTGGTCAGCAGCACGTGCTGGGCCGTACCCCAGGACGCCCACACCCCCGCGATCAGGATCAACGCCGTGACCGTCCCCATCGACGCGACCCGGCCGAACCGCAGCAGGACGGAGGAGACGGAGGAGGCCTGACGGGGACGAGCGGCGGCGGCTGAGGCAGGCATGGCCGGGATCATTGGCCATATCTGCGCGCTCGGTCAACTCGCCCGCGGACCATCACCGGACAAGTCAGGAGTTGTACGCGCTCTGCGCCCGCTCGAGCCCCTCGATCACCAGAGCCTCCACCGCGTCCGCCGCCCGGTCGACGAAGTAGTCCAGCTCCTTGCGCTCCGTCGACGAGAAGTCCCGCAGCACGAAATCCGCCACCGGCATCCGCCCCGGCGGCCGCCCGATTCCGAACCGCACCCGGTGGTAGTCCGCGCCCAGCGACTTCGTGATCGACTTCAGGCCGTTGTGCCCGTTGTCCCCGCCGCCCAGCTTCAGCCGCAGCACGCCGTAGTCGATGTCCAGCTCGTCGTGCACCGCCACGATGTTGCCGACCGGAACCTTGTAGAAGTCCCGCAGCGCCGTCACCGGACCGCCCGACACGTTCATGAACGACATCGGCTTCGCCAGGATCACCCGCCGGTTCGCCGGCCCCGGCGGACCGATCCGCCCCTCGACCACCTGCGCCTGCGCCTTGCCGTGCCGCTTGAAACGCGCCCCGATCCGCTCCGCCAGCAGGTCCGCCACCATGAAACCGACGTTGTGCCGGTTCGAGGCGTACTCGGGGCCCGGATTGCCGAGGCCGGCCACCAGCCACGGAGCGCCCGCGTCCGTCGTCACGTCCATGTCTCCTTCGTGTCCCTCGTACCCGTCCGTACCCGTCCACACATACGCGTCGGCCGCTGCCCCGCACGGGAACAGCGGCCGACCACACGATGACCGTCGGGGAGGATCAGGCCTCCGCGGCGCCCTCGCCCTCGCCCTCACCCTCGGCCGGGGCCTCCTCCGCCTGCGCGGACAGGACCTGCAGCACCACGGTGTCGCCGTCCACGTCCAGCTTCACGCCCGACGGCAGCGCGATGTCCTTGGCGTGGATCGAGGCACCGGCCTCCAGGCCCGCCACCGACACGGTGACCTGCTGCGGGATGTGCGTGGCCTCGGCCTCGACCGGCAGCGCGTCCAGGACGTACTCCAGCAGGAAGCCGCCCGGCGCCAGCTCGCCCTCGGCCTGCACCGGGATCTCGACCGACACGGTCTCGCCGCGCTTCACCAGCTGAAGGTCGACGTGCTCCAGGAAGCCCTTGATCGGGTCACGCTGGACCGACTTCGGGATCGCCAGCTCGTTGGTCTTGCCGTCGATGTCCAGCGCGATCAGCACGTTCGACGTACGCAGCGCCAGCAGCAGCTCGTGACCCGGCAGGGTCAGGTGCAGCGGGTCGGAACCGTGACCGTACAGAACACCGGGAACCTTGTTGTCACGGCGGATACGACGCGCGGCACCCTTGCCGAACTCGGTACGCGTCTCGGCGGTGAGCTTCACCTCGGACATGATCACTCCTCGTGTAAATCAGGAACGGACGTGGTCACCCGGCCACGAACGGCCTGCTACGAAGAGCGCGTCGATAACGGAGCGCCACACCCGCGAACACGGGTACGGCCTCCCTCGCCGAGCAACTTCAGCAGTCTACTCGGAGAGGAAGGCCGTACCCAAAACGATCAACAGGCGGTACCGGAGCCTGCAGAACGGTTACTGCACAAGGCTCACTGCTCGTCGAACAGGCTCGTCACCGAACCGTCCTCGAACACCTCACGCACCGCACGCGCGATCGTCGGCGCGATCGACAGCACCGTGATCTTGTCCAGCTCCAGCTCACTCGCCGACGGCAGCGTGTTCGTGAACACGAACTCGCTCACCTTCGAGTTCTTCAGACGGTCCGCCGCCGGACCCGACAGCACACCGTGCGTCGCCGTCACGATGACGTCCTCCGCACCGTGCGCGAACAGCGCGTCCGCCGCCGCGCAGATCGTGCCACCCGTGTCGATCATGTCGTCCACCAGGACGCAGATGCGCCCCTTCACGTCACCCACGACCTCGTGCACCGTGACCTGGTTCGCCACGTCCTTGTCGCGCCGCTTGTGCACGATCGCCAGCGGCGCGCCCAGACGGTCGCACCACCGGTCCGCCACCCGCACCCGGCCCGCGTCCGGCGACACCACCGTCAGCTTCGAACGGTCCACCTTCGCACCCACGTAGTCCGCCAGCAGCGGCAACGCGAACAGGTGGTCCACCGGACCGTCGAAGAAGCCCTGGATCTGATCCGTGTGCAGATCCACCGCCAGGATCCGGTCCGCACCCGCGGTCTTCATCAGATCCGCGATCAGACGCGCCGAGATCGGTTCACGCCCACGGTGCTTCTTGTCCTGCCGCGCGTAACCGTAGAACGGCACGATGACGGTGATGGAGCGGGCCGACGCGCGCTTCAGCGCGTCGATCATGATCAACTGCTCCATGACCCACTTGTTGATCGGAGCCGTGTGGCTCTGGATCAGGAAACAGTCCGCACCACGCGCCGACTCCTGATACCGCACATAGATCTCACCGTTGGCGAAGTCGAAGGCCTTCGTCGGGACGACCCCGACCCCCAGCTGCTGGGCGACCTCCTCGGCAAGCTCGGGGTGTGCGCGGCCGGAGAAGAACATCATCTTCTTCTCGCCGGTCGTCTTGATCCCGGTCACAGCACTTTCTCCTCAGAGGTTCGCAGCTGAGCTCATGGGCGCTCTCCCGACTGGCCGCGGGGGCGTCTCAGCTGGTGGGGTGCGGATGTGCACTTATCACGGTACGCCGTGTTCGACGCGCCGGTTTCCGGTCAGTCTTCGCCGTCCGCCTCGCGGGACACCGCCTCGGCCGCCTTCGCCGCCGCGCTCCCCGGACGCTTCCGGGCCACCCAACCCTCGATATTCCGCTGCTGGCCACGGGCCACGGCCAGCGAACCGGGCGGCACGTCCTTCGTGATCACCGAGCCGGCGGCGGTGTAGGCACCGTCCCCGACCGTGACAGGAGCCACAAACATGTTGTCCGAACCCGTACGGCAGTGCGAGCCGATCGTCGTGTGGTGCTTGTCCTGACCGTCGTAGTTCACGAACACACTCGCGGCACCGATGTTCGTGAAGTCACCGACGGTCGCGTCACCCATGTAGGAGAGATGCGGAACCTTCGTCCCCTCACCGATCGACGAGTTCTTCGCCTCCACGAACGTACCGATCTTCGACTTCAGCCCGAGCCGGGTACCCGGCCGCAGATACGCGTACGGACCCACGGACGCCTGCGGACCCACATGGGCACCGTTGGCCACCGTGTTGTCCACCCGCGCCCCCGCCTCCACCCGGGTGTCCGTGAGCCGCGTGTTCGGCCCGACCTCGCAGCCCTCGGCCAGATGCGTGGTGCCGTGCAACTGCGTACCCGGGTGCACGACCACGTCCTGCTCGAACGTCACCGTCACGTCCACCCACGTCGTCGCCGGATCCACCACCGTCACGCCGGCCAGCATCGCCCCGGTCAGCAACCGGTCGTTGAGGATCCGACGCGCCTCGGCGAGCTGCACGCGGTTGTTGATCCCCGCGATCTCCCGGTGGTCCCCGGCCACGGACGCGCCCACCCGGTGCCCCGCCTCGCGCAGGATCCCGAGTACGTCCGTCAGGTACTCCTCGCCCTGGCTGTTGTCCGTGCGCACCTTGCCCAGCGCGTCCGCGAGCAACTGTCCGTCGAAGGCGAACACACCCGAGTTGATCTCCCGGATCGCCCGCTGCGACTCCGAGGCGTCCTTGTGCTCCACGATCGCCGTCACGGCACCCGAGGCCCCGTCCCGCACGACCCGCCCGTACCCCGTCGCGTCCGGCACCTCGGCCGTCAGGACGGTCACGGCGTTCCCGTCGGCGGTGTGGGTGGCGGCAAGGGCCTTGAGCGTCTCGCCGGTGAGGAGGGGAGTGTCGCCGCAGACGACCACGACGACCCCGTCCACGGCGCCGCCCATCGCCTCCAGACCCATCCGCACGGCGTGCCCGGTGCCGTTCTGCTGCTCCTGGACGGCGGTGCGTACGTCGGGGGCGACCTCGGCGAGGTGCGCGGTGACCTTCTCGCGGGCGTGCCCGACGACGGCGACCAGGTTCTCGGGGTCCAGCTCTCCGGCGGCGGCGAGCACGTGCCCGACGAGGGACCGGCCGCACAGCTCGTGCAGGACCTTGGGTGTGGCCGACTTCATACGGGTGCCCTCACCCGCTGCGAGAACGACGACGGCTGCCGGGCGAATGGCGCTCACGGGATGCCCTTCGGCTGTTGAGGAGGTGGGGACATCCGCAGGATACCGGGGCGGTTTGTGGGGGACATGAGTGCGGGCCCCGACGGTCATGTCAGGGCCCGAACAAGAGCTCCCCCATCAGGATTTGAACCTGAACTTAAGGGACCAAAACCCTCAGTGCTGCCTGATTACACCATGGGGGATAGAACTCGACTAAACCGGACATTCGGTTAAGTCGCCGAGTCGGCACCCAACACTATGCCGTACCAAGAGCCTTCGATGCGACGGTACAGGTCGGCGCTCTTGAGGACTTTGATCGTCGAGGCATCCGCGGGAGGAGTCTCCTACGTTCTTGCGCACCGTCTTGGGGTTGTGGCCCTTGAGAGTCGTCTTGTTGAAGGCGCTGCGATCGGCGCGGACGAGTTCGGCCCAGAACTCCTCCGCGCCTGCCGCATCGGCGTTCTCGTCATGCTGGGGTCGCTGTTGACGAAGACGACGTTCTCGCGGCGGTCGTACGGGCTTGTCCTTGCCCCCTTCCGCCCAGTACAGGCCTACGCCCACCAGGAAGAGTTCGCGGGCTGACAGTTCTCCGACGGCCAGCTTGGCTTGCTCCTTGGGGCGCTGTGGCGTGTATCGAGGTTCGGGTTTCGGAAGGTCACGCACCCACAGCGACACCGAACTCCTGGAGCAGCCCAGCCCAGCTCGGCCTCGATCTGGTCGTACGTCCAGCCTTGGAGGCGTAGCTCCCTGGCCTTGGCGCGCAGGTCGTCCTTCGCTCGGGGGCGCTTCGTCCACTCCGGCGGCGGTTCCCCCTTCACCAGTTGGCTGAGGATGTCGTTGTTGAAGACCTTCAGCTCGTCGCGGATCTGCCGAAGGCTGTAGCCGGCTCGCCGCAGCGCCACCGCCCGCTCCCGCAGCCCCTCGAAGTCCGCGTACTTGTTCTGTGAACGTGCCATGGGCATACCGTCCGGCCGGAATCCTCGCCTCCGGAGGTGAACGGCGCGGGGTTCACCAGTTCGCGGGATATCGCGTCGTATCGTTTGTCGAAAGTCACCGGAAAAGGGGCGCCCGGCGCCCGTAGGCTGGAGGCATGACCACGACGGGGGAAGACCACGAACCGGCCCGGGGTGGGCCTTGGTGGTGGGACAGGCGGCGCGGCGCGGTGCTCGATGTGAGCCTCGGTGTCGTGTCCGCGCTGGAGTGCGCGGCGGAGGGGGTTCCGTTCGCGAGGGATGCCGGGATTCCGCCGGCGATGGGCGTTGTCTTCGGACTGCTGGCCGGTTCGATGCTGGTGGTGCGGCGGAAGTGGCCGATCGCGGTGGTGCTGGTGGCGCTTGCC
The DNA here is from genome assembly GCF_033406955.1 of Streptomyces violaceoruber. NCBI lineage: Bacteria > Bacillati > Actinomycetota > Actinomycetes > Kitasatosporales > Streptomycetaceae > Streptomyces > Streptomyces violaceoruber. The sequence goes on from NZ_CP137734.1 coordinate 5,037,184, forward strand.
ATCACGCCGGCCGAGATGGGTTTCCTGATGGGCGTCGTCGGCCTGTACACGATGGCGGCCTCGGAGTTGCCGCGGCGGATCATCGGGGCCCTGGCCGGGATGACGTTCCTGGGGACGCTGGTCGTCACGTTCGTGCGGCTGGGGCAGGACATGGCGCGGGACGGCCTGGATCTGGGGGACTGGTTCCTTCCGTTCGCGTCGATCGCGACGTCGCTCGGGATGACCGCGCCGCCGTTGCTGCTCGGCCTGTATGTCGGGCAGCGGCGCCGGCTGATGGAGAGCCTGCGGGAGCGGGCGGACAGCCTGGAGCGCGAGCTTCAGTTGCTCGCCGAGCGGGCCGAGGAGCGCGCGGAGTGGGCGCGCGGCGAGGAGCGGACGCGGATCGCGCGGGAGATGCACGACGTGGTCGCGCACCGGGTGAGTCTGATGGTGGTGCATGCCGCCGCGCTCCAGGCGATCGCCCGGAAGGACCCGGAGAAGGCGGTGAAGAACGCGGCCCTGGTGGGGGACATGGGGCGGCAGGCGCTGACGGAGCTGCGGGAGATGCTCGGGGTGCTGCGCAGTGGCGGGGGCGGTGCGCGGGCCGAGCGGGCGTCGGTGCCGCTGGCCGCGGTGGGGGTGGCCGCCGCCGCGGCCGCGTCGCGGGCGGCGGAGGACGGGGAGTCGTCCTCGGAGGGGCCGTGCCTGTCGGAGCTGGACGAGCTGATCGGGCAGTCGGAGGCGGCCGGGATGGTCGTGAACCTGTCCGTGGAGGGGGCGGAGCGTGCGTATGCGGCGGAGGTGGAGTCGACGGCGTTCCGGGTGGTGCAGGAGGCGCTGACGAACGTGCACAAGCACGCGGCGGGTGCGAAGACGCATGTGCGGCTGGCGCACCGGGTGTCGGAGATCGCGATGCAGGTGGAGAACGAGCCGCCGCCGGAGGTCTCGTCGGCGTCGTCGGCGCGGTTGCCGTCGGGGGGCAACGGGCTGGTGGGGATGAAGGAGCGGGTGGCGGCGCTGGGGGGCGTGTTCGTGTCGGGGCCGACGGATGCCGGGGGTTTCCGGGTGTCGGCGGTGATCCCGGCGTCGTAGCCGTCCTGGTCGCGCCCCGGGTCAGCCGGTCGTGGTGAGGCGGGCGGGCTGGGTGCCGGCGACGAGGGTGGCGAGGGCGGCGTCGATGTCGGAGCCGAGGTACCAGTCGCCGGTGTGGTCCAGGGCGTAGACGCGGCCTTCGGCGTCGATGGCGACGAGGGCCCGGCTGTCGGTCTCGGTGCCGAGGGGGCAGGTCTGGGTGCCGAGGGCGCGGCCGAGGTCGCCGAGGGTGCGGGCCATGTGGAGGCCGTGCAGGGGGTCCAGGTGCAGGGTGGCGGGGGCGATCTGGCGGCCGGGTCCGGTGGGTGCGATGTGCAGGCCGCCGAATTCGGCCCAGGCCTCCACGGCGGCGGGGAAGACGGTGTGGCGGTGTCCCGCGGGTGAGCTGTGTTCGCGCAGGGTGTCGGCCCAGATCTCGGCCTGCTTGATGTCCCAGCGTCCCGGTTGCCAGCCGGCGTCGCGCAGTGCGGCGTCGACGGGGACGGGAAAGCGGGTGGTGGAGGTGCGGTCGGCTTGCATCGGCCCTTGGTTCGTTTCGGTCGGCTGGTTCGTTTCGGTCGGCTCGTTCGGCTGGTTCGGCTCGATCTGCGCGGTCTGCGCGATCTGCTCGGTCAGTCCTTCTCCGTCGCGGGGTCGACGACGCGGACGCCGAAGTGTGCGCTGAGGGCGGTGCAGGCGCGGCAGGGTGCGGCGAAGGCGCCGTGGAGGGGGTCGCCGTCCTCGCGGATGCGGCGGGTGGTGAGCTTGGCGTGTTTGAGTGCTTTGCGGGCTTCGCCGTTGGTCATGGGTTTGCGTGCGGCGCGTTTGCTGCGGGCGGCGTCGGCGGTGGCCAGGTGCCGTGAGATGAGGATCGTCTCGGCGCAGCGGCCGGTGTAACGGTCTCGTTGGCCGCTGGTGAGGGTGTCGAGGAAGTCCTGCACGAGGTGGTGCAGGGCGGGTGGTGTGTCGGCGCGCGTGGCGGTGCCGGTGAGGGTGGTGCCGCGTACGGAGAGGGCGGCGGCGACGGTCGGGAGTATGCCGTCGCGGCGGTGCCGGAGGGTGGGGGTCTGGAGGGTGTCGGTGCTGCTCCAGCCGATGCGTGGGTCGCCGCCGCGGGGGTCGTCGGACCGCCCGGTGTCGGGTCCCGTCTGTGTCGCACTCATGATCGTCTTCCCCTCCTGAGCATCCCCCCGAAGGTCACAGAGTGCCAAATCCCGGGGCTGCTGCGGAAGCTGGGGCGGGGTGACACGCCCGGGTATGGGCGGTGTGTCACGGGAGGGTGACGGCTGGTCACGGAAGTGGAGGTGCCGGGTGCCGGGTGCGGGGTCCGGCGCCGGTGACCCCTCTCGCCGTACCGCATAGGCTGTCGGCACCGCGCTCGCACGCGGTGAATCCAGACAGTGCAGGCAGATCAGACGGATCTGGCAGCAGACAGACGCCGCAGGGGGCAACCGCCATGACGACAGGTCGGCTCGGGCAAGCAGCCGCGCCGCCGAACGCGGCCTATGCCGGGCAGGTCGTGCATTTCCCGGATCCGGTGCGTGCGGCCCGTCACCCGAGAGGGGTACGGGTGGACGCGGGTGGTTACCCCGAGTTCTCGCCGTACGCCCGTGCGGTCGCGGAGATCGCGGATCCGCCGGAGGGTTTCGGGGTCGACGAGTTGCGGCTCACGGACTACGTGTCGGCGAACGCGGCCCTGTCGGCCTCCGGGCACGAGCTGTGGGACACGGTGCCCGCGGTGGCGACACCGCACGGCTGGACGTGGCACCACGTGGCGGGGTCGCGGCGCATGGAGCTGGTTCCGGTCGAGGTGAAGGCGTTGCTGCGCCACCACGGCGGGATCTCGACGGCGGTGGTGGATCAGGGCAAGCGCGGTACGCGGCCGTTGCAGGAGACGCGTCCGGTGCACTTCGGTCTGCCGAAGTCGGGTGTGGCGGTCACGGAGCAGCAGGTGCAGGGCGTCGAGGAGGACCTCGGGTACCGGCTGCCGGGCGCCTACCGGTCGTTCCTGAAGGCGGCGGGCGGTTGTGCGCCGGTGGGTACGGCGCTCGACGCGGAGCTGGGGCTGCTGGTGGACCAGCCGTTCTTCACGGTGCGTGAGGAGGCGGCGGTCAACGACCTGGTCTATGTGAACAAGTGTCTGCGGGACCATCTGACGAAGGACTATCTGGGTGTCGCCTTCGTGCAGGGGGGTCTGCTCGCGGTGAAGGTGAAGGGCGAGCGGATCGGTTCGGTGTGGTTCTGCGCCTACGACGACGTGCGGGACGTGGATCCGTCGTGGCCGCCGGCGGATCGGGTGGAGCGGCTGCTGCTGCCCTGCGGTGCGGACTTCGACGCGTTCCTGTCCCGGCTGGCGGGTTCCCCGCCGGAGCTGGAGACGGTGGCGAACCTGATGGTGGACGGCGGCTTCGCGCGTGCGGTGCCCGTGACGGCGGCGTCTTCGGCGTCTTCGGCGTCTTCGGTGGGGGAGTGAGCTGACGATGGTGACGTTCGCGCAGGCGCAGGAGCGCGCGGAGGAGTGGGTCAACGGCGAGCTGCCGGCGTACCAGCACCGCGAGGTGCGGGTGCGGGAGTTCGACCTCGGGTTCGTGGTGTGGGCCGAGGACCGTGCGGACGGTCCCCGTTCGGACGGGGGCGCGCAGCGGCTGGTGATCGCCCGGGACAGTGGCGAGGCGACGCTGTGGCCGTCGCTTCCGGTGGGCGAGGTGATCCGCCGGTACGAGGAGGAGTACGGCCGTCCCGAGGAGGCGCAGGCGCCTGCCGCGGCGCCGGCGGCGCGGGTGGACCTGAATCAGACGTCCTTCTTGCTGAGTCCGCCGGAGTGGTTGCAGGAGGCGGCGGACCGGATCGGTATTCCGGATCGCCGGCGGGGCGACGGCGAGGCTGGTGCGACCGGAGGCGCGGGCGGTTCCGGCGGTGCGCTTCCGCAGACGCAGGCCGGGGTGCCGGCGGCTCCCGCGGCGTCGGGGCCGTCTCCCGCGGAGGGTTCGTCCGGGAGCGGTGCGGGGTGGCCGGCGGCGGGCTCCGGGTCGTCTGCCGGTGGCTCCGGCGCGGGTGCGGGCGCGTCGGGTGCCCCGAGTGCGCCGGGTGTGCCCGCCGGGGCGACGCCCTGGGCCGGGACGGACACCAACGCGGACGCCGGTGATGACCGTTCCGTACCGCTGCCGCAGACCGTGTTCGCGCCGCCGTTGAGCGGTGTCGACGACGACACGCCACCGCCCTCGACGACGTCGGACGCCAAGACGGCGCTGATGTCGGGCGGCAGCGGGCTTCCGCCGACGGCGCTCTCGCCGGCGATCGGTGACCCGAACGCGCCGGGCGCGCCCGCCGGGGCGGGTACACCGCCGCCTGCGGCCCCGACTGCGCCCCCGGCCCAGCCGCCCGCCGGTCCTGGGGCGCCCGCCGGTCCTGGGGCGCCCGCCGGTCCTGGGGCGCCCGCCGGTCCTGGGGCGCCCGCCACGCCGCCCCGGCCGCTCGCGCCGGACGCCGGGGACATCGCCGACGCCGCGACCAGCAAGGCGACGCCTCCGCCGCGCCGTGGCGGTGGTTCGTCCACGCCGCCGCCGCCGAGCGCCCCGGGGATGCCGGGCGCGCGACCGGGAAGCACGCCGGCGCCGTCGGGTCCGCCCGCGCCGGGTGCCCCGGCGGGCGGCTACGTGCCGACGCAGCTGGTGTCGTCGCTCGGTCCCGAGGGCCCGGGCGGCCCGGGCACGCCGCCTCCGCCCAGTGCGCCGGCCACGCCGCCCGCGCCGGGTGCGACGCCTCCGCCGGGCGCTCCGGGGACTCCGCCTCCGCCTCCGCCGAGTGCGCCGAACGCGCCGGGTGGGACGCCGCCGGGCGGGATGCACCACGCCGCCACGATGCTGGCCGACCCGGGCCGGACGGGCGGCGGTGCCCCTCAGCCTCCCGGTCCCCCCGGACCGCCCAACCCCCCTGGCCCGCCCGGGCCTCCCGGTGCGCCCGCCGCTCCGGGTGCTCCGGGTGCGCCGGGCGTGCCTTCCGGTCCCGGTGTGCCGCCGCCTCCCCCGGCCGCTCCGGGTGCGCCCGGCGCGCAGGGTTCCGCGGGCGGCGCGGGCGGTGCCGTGCACCACGCGCAGACCGTGCTGGCCGCGCCCTCCCTGGGCGGTCCCGGCGGCATCGGCGCGCCGCCGCCCCCGCCCGGCGCCGTACCCGCCCCGCCCGGTGCCGTACCGCCGCCGCCCGGGCAGCCCGTGCCGGGTCAGCCGCCGGCGTACGGCTATCCGCCGCAGCCCACCGGTCAGCCGACCGTCGGGCCCGGCTACCAGGCCGTGCTGCGCTACCGCGCCCAGGACGGCTCCGAGCAGCAGCTGATCCGGCGTTCCGCGCCGGGTACGCCGCACCCGGAGTGGCAGATGTTCCACGAGCTGCGCTCCATGAACGTGCCGCCGGACCAGGTCCTCGAACTCCACACCGAGCTGGAGTCGTGCGAGCTGCCGGGCGCGTACTGCGCGCGGATGATCCGGGAGCAGTGGCCGCAGGCGCGGATCACCTCGATCGCGCCCTACGGCCTGGACCACGCGAGCCGGCAGCAGGGCATGGGGCAACTGCTGGCGCATCAGGGCGAGCTGCACCAGGTGGCCGACGGGCCGGCGCGTCCGGCGCCGGTGCGCGCTCCGCTGCCGCAGGTGCAGCCCGCGCCGCCGGTTCCGCCGGAGGCCGTCGGGCAGGAGCTGGCCGGCGCGTTCGGCCCGGGGGTCTTCCGGTTCGAGCAGGCCGCGGTGTCCCGGCAGGGAGTGCCGCCGGTCGTGGCGCACACGCTGGTGGCCGCGGGGCTGCCGATGGACATGGGGCCGTTCTTCTGGGCGCAGGCCCAGCCGGGGCGGCCGGTGCCGACGCTGGCGGAGCTGGCGGCCGAGCGCGGTGTGCAGCCGGCCTCGGACGCGGGTTCGTACCTCGTCGTGGGCAGCGACTTCGGCCGGGCGATCTGTGTGCAGTACGGCACGGCGGCCATCGTGGCGGTCCCGGTGGAAGCGGGTCCGGGCGGTGCGCCCGTGCCGCCGCAGTTCGTGAACACGGGGCTGCCGGAGTTCGCGCGCTGCCTGGCGCTGCTGGGCCGGATGTGGCGGCTCAGGTTCGGTCTGAACCAGGAGCAGGCGGGTCGCTGGACGGTGGACTTCCAGGCGCAGTTGGCCGCGCTGGACCCGGCGGCGCTCGGCTCGCCGGAGAGCTGGTGGTCCGTGCTGCTGGAGCAGATGTGGGACGGGCTGCTGTGAGGCGTCCGCGCCGCTGACGTACCCGACGGGCGGGGCCCGGTCGACCTGCGAGTCGACCGGGCCCCGCCCTTTTGTGTGCGGTGTGTCGGATTATGTTGGCTTACGTCTGGTCCATAAAGTCGGTCAGGTCCGTGTAGGTCCATGTGATGCGGCAGGTTCACCACGAGCGGGACGCACAGGGTGATTGAGGGGTGATGGGCATGAGCGGTGCATCGGCGTCTCCCCACGGTTTCGCGACCGTGCGCGGGCGTGAGCGCGGTTACCGTCCGGAGCAGGTCGAGGCGTGCGCCGCGGCCCTCTCCGAGGAGCGCGACGCGGCCTGGGAGCGGGCCGCCCGGCTCACCGTGCTGGCCAGGGAGATGGAAGAGGACCTGGGAGACCTGGAGGAAGTGGTCGCGCAGCTCACCTCGCAGGACTACGAGGTGCTGGGGGAGCGGGCGCGGGAGCTGTTCCGGCTCGGCGAGGAGGAGGCCGCGGCGGTGCGCGAGCGGGCGCGCGGTGCCGCGCGGGAGCTGGCGGAGGAGGCGCGGGCGTACGCGGACGGCGTGCGGGAGGCGGCCCGGGCGCACGCCGATGCCGTACGGGCCGAGGCCGACGAACGGGCCCGGCAACTGCTGCTCGCGGCGCGCGCGGAGGCGGAGGAGGCGCGTATCGGAGCGCGGCGCGAGGTGAAGGAGGGGCGCGCGGAGGCGCTGTCCGCGCTGCGCGAGATGCGCAGGCGCACCGCCGCGACGGCCGCCGAGCAGAGCAGGGAACTGGCTGAGCGGTGGGCCGCCGCGGAGCGGGCCGAGGAGGAGCGCGCCCGGGCCCTGGACGCCCACCACGCGGAGCTGCTGGCGCGCGCGGAGCAGGGAGTGCGCGAGGCGGAGCAGGAGCTGGCCGACGCCGGGGAGGCGGCAGTTCGGCGGCAGGAGGAGGCCCGGGACCGGGCGGCCGAGGTGGTCGCCGAGGCCCGGGCACGTCGTGAGCGCATCGCCCGCGACACGGAACGGGTGCTGCGCGAACACGGGGAGCGCTGGGACGAGTTGCAGGCCCACATGGCCTCCGTACGCAGCAGCCTTCAGGCGCTGACGGGGCGTGCGGTGGAGGTGGAATGACGCCGGCGCCGCGAGCCTGCTGACTACGGCGCGCCGGGTCCCCAGGCGTACGGCGCGCCGGGTTCCGAGGCATGCCGTGTGCCGTCAGTCCCCCTGCGTACCGCGCCCGCCAGGATCCAGCCCTCCACCGCCTCGTAGTGCTGGCGCTGTTCCTGCGCCTCGCGCCGGCCGGAGAGCATCGTGCCGAGCCAGCCGCAGGCGAAGCCCAGCGGGATGGAGACCAGGCCCGTCGTGGTGAACGGGAACCAGTTGAAGTCGGCTTCGGGGAAGGCGGACACCGGCGAGCCGGAGACCAGGTTGGTGCCCGGTATCAGCAGCAGCACGGCCAGCGAGTCCCCGATCAGGGTGCAGAGCAGTCCGGCCCGCGTGTAGCGGCGCCAGAAGAGGCCGTAGACCAGGGTCGACGCGGCGCCGGGCGGTGTGCTCGTACAGCGCGATCGCCAGCCAGGTGACGGGGAGCTGGACCAGGGCGAGCAGCAGTCCGGTGGGCAGTCCGCCGGCGGCGGTGCCGGTCATCAGCCCGGGCGCGTAGGCGGACAGGAGCAGGAAGAGGGTGAATTGGCTTGCTCCTCAGGCTGAAGCCCGAGAATTCTGGCCTTCCTGACCGAGTTCCGTGCCGCTACGCGGCACGGAACTCGGTCAGGAGTCCGTGACTTCCTGTTTCTTCGCGCTGTGCCGGGATCGCTCCCGGTCTTACCGGCGCTCCGCAGGCCCCTTGCAGGTCCGGGAATGGACCTGCACCGCCTGCGGCACCGTCCACGACCGGGACCACAACGCCGCGATCAACGTCAAACAGGCCGCCGGACTGGCGGCATCTGAAGCCCGATGCACTGCGAATGAACCCTGGTAGCCGAGCGTGGCGGTGCGCCGCTGCCGGCGGTAGGCGCTGCGCAGGATCCGCAGGTCGCTGTGGTGTCCCAACGGGTCGCGGCGGGGCGCGCGATGGGCTTGATGGACGGGTTGGGCGTGCTGGGCGTGGTGCCTCGGGGCGTACGGGGGCGAGGGTGGCGACGGGCGGTGCGGGTACGACGGGGACGGGTCGTAGGACATCCCGGTTCTCCTTGCGCGGCTAGGGTCCGAGCGGTGGACCGCAGGAGGTGGGGGGGGGGGGCGGGAGCCAGGCACGTTACTCGCGGGTTGGGGAGTGCGCCGCGTTCTGGCCGAACTGGTCGGTCGGTATGTGCGCGGGTGGACGCCTGGTGCGTCTCAGGGTGGAGGGCGACCCCTACACGCACTCCACCGAAGGGTGGACTGCCCTTAGGGGTACCTCCGTACTACGGGTCGGGGAGGGTTCGTACCGACGGAGGACGAGACGGGGCCGGTGGCGTCCTTAATCTGGCTTTACGCCGCTGGGGGGCGGTGAACCGGACCCGCGGGGGTGGGGTTTTCCTCAGTAAAAGACTGCGCTGAACACCAGCGCGGCCGGCCCCCGGTTCCGGACAGACTCTTCGAGACAGCAGCGAGGCACCTGCGCGACGGTACGGCCGCCGCGCCGGGCACCGGTGGCTCACTCGATGACCGACATAGGAGACTTGACATGACATCGGCCGTAAGTATTCCCACGCACGGGAGCACTGGAGGGCGTACGGCCGTTGCCGCGCGAGCGCGGCAGGTCGTGAAGGCCTATGGATCGGGCGAGACCCGGGTGGTCGCCCTCGACCACGTGGATGTGGACATCGCGCGCGGCCAGTTCACCGCGATCATGGGCCCCTCGGGGTCCGGCAAGTCCACGCTGATGCACTGCCTGGCCGGCCTGGACACCGTCACCGGCGGGCAGATCTACCTCGACGAGACCGAGATCACCGGCCTGAAGGACAAGAAGCTCACGCAGCTGCGCCGGGACCGGATCGGCTTCATCTTCCAGGCGTTCAACCTGCTCCCGACGCTCAACGCGATCGAGAACATCACGCTGCCCATGGACATCGCCGGCCGTAAGTACGACCGCGCGTGGCTGGACCGCGTCGTGGAGACCGTGGGGCTCGCCGGGCGGCTCAAGCACCGGCCCACCCAGCTCTCCGGCGGCCAGCAGCAGCGGGTCGCCGTGGCCCGGGCCCTGGCCGCCCAGCCCGAGATCATCTTCGGTGACGAGCCGACCGGAAACCTGGACTCGCGCGCCGGTGCCGAAGTGCTCGGCTTCCTGCGCCGGTCGGTCACCGAGCTGGGCCAGACCATCGTGATGGTCACCCACGACCCGGTGGCCGCCAGCTACGCTGACCGGGTGCTGTACCTCGCCGACGGCCGGATCGTGGACGAGATGCACAAGCCCACCGCGGAGGCCGTGCTGGACCGCATGAAGGACTTCGACGCCCGGGGGCGCACGTCATGACCGTCGTGAAGACCTCGATGCGCAACTTCTTCGCGCACAAGGGCCGCATGGCGCTCTCGGCGGTGGCGGTGCTGCTGTCGGTGGCGTTCGTGTGCGGCACCCTGGTGTTCACCGACACGATGAACACCACCTTCGACAAGCTCTTCGCGGTCACCTCCTCGGACGTGTCGGTGGCCCCGAAGGACGTCAAGGACGAGGACACCCCGCAGAACGGGGTGCCCGAGTCGCTGCCGGCGTCGACGCTGGAGAAGATCCGTTCGGTCGACGGCGTGGAGTCCGTCGAGGGCGCGGTCGTCTCGATGAACGTGACCGTCGTCAACTCCGACAACGACAACGTCGGGGCCACCAGCGGCGCTCCCACCATCGCCGGGAACTGGACCAAGAACGACCTGCGGTCCATGGAGATCACCTCGGGCCACGCCCCGCGCGGCCCGACCGAGACGATGGTCGACTCCGACACCGCCGACAAGCACGACCTGAAGATCGGCGACGAGCTGCGCACCATCGCGCAGACCGGCGACTTCAAGGCGAAGATCGTCGGCATCGCCTCCTTCACCGTGACCAACCCCGGTGCCGCGGTCGTCTACTTCGACACCGCCACCGCCCAGCGTGAACTGCTCGGCGGCGCGGACCGGTTCAGCCAGTTCAACGTCACCGCAGCCGCCGGTGTCACCGACGCGCAGCTCAAGCAGAACGTGTCCGGCGCCCTGGGGGACACGTTCAAGATCCAGACGGCCAAGGAGGCGTCCGACGAAGGGCGCGAGGACGTCGGCGAGTTCATGGACGTCATCAAGTACGCCATGCTCGGCTTCGCCGGGATCGCGTTCCTGGTCGGCATCTTCCTGATCATCAACACCTTCTCCATGCTGGTCGCCCAGCGCACCCGCGAGATCGGCCTGATGCGGGCCATCGGCTCCTCCCGCCGGCAGGTCAACCGCTCGGTGCTGGTCGAGGCGCTCCTGCTCGGCGTCGTCGGCTCGGTCCTCGGTGTCGCGGCCGGTGTCGGCATCGCCATCGGCCTGATGAAGCTGATGTCGGCGGCGGGCATGAACCTGTCCACCGACGACCTCACCATCAAGACGGCGACCCCCGTGACCGGCCTGATCCTCGGCGTCGTCGTCACCGTCCTGGCCGCCTACCTGCCGGCCCGCCGGGCCGGGAAGATCTCCCCGATGGCCGCCCTGCGCGACGCCGGTACCCCGGCCGACGCCAAGGCCGGCTGGATACGCGGCCTGATCGGCCTGGTGCTCACCGGCTCCGGCGTCGCCGCCCTGCTCACGGCCGCCTCCGCCGACAAGGCGAGCGACGGCTCGATGATGCTCGGCGCGGGCATCGTGCTCTCCCTCATCGGCTTCGTCGTCATCGGCCCGCTGCTGGCCGGGTTCGTGGTGCGGGTGATCAGCGCGGTGCTGCTGCGGGCCTTCGGTCCCGTGGGCCGCCTGGCCGAGCGCAACGCCCTGCGCAACCCGCGCCGCACCGGTGCCACCGGCGCCGCCCTGATGATCGGCCTCGCACTGGTCGCCTGCCTCTCCGTCGTCGGTTCCTCCATGGTCGCTTCGGCCACCAGCGAGCTGGACAAGACGGTCGGCGCGGACTTCATCGTCCAGGGCAACCAGCGGATCGTGCCGCAGGCCGAGAAGGCCATGACCAACACCCCCGGCCTGGAGCACGTCACCCGCTACAAGGTGCTCGACGCCACGCTGACCTCGCCCGACGGCAAGACGGACGACGACGGCGTCACGGCCGCCGACCCCACCTACGCCGAGGACGTGCGCCGCGCGACGACCGAGGGCGAGCTCTCCGCCGCCTACGGCACCGACGCCATGTCGGTCGGCTCGGACTACGCCGAGAAGCACGGCGTGCACGTCGGCGACACCGTCTCCGTCGCCTTCAAGGGCGGCGAGACCGCGAAGCTCAAGGTCGCCGCGATCACCAGCGACGACGTGGCCATCGACCAGGGCGCCCGGTACATCAGCATCGAGACGATGCAGAAGTACCTGCCGGCCGAGAACGTCCCGCCGAACATGATCATGTTCGCCAAGGCGAAGGACGGCCAGGCCGACCAGGCGTACGCCGCGCTGAAGAAGTCGCTGGACGCCTACCCGCAGTACCAGGTGGCCGACCAGACCGACTACAAGCAGGAGCTGAAGGACCAGATCGGCCAGCTGCTGAACATGGTCTACGGCCTGCTCGCCCTGGCGATCATCGTCGCCGTCCTCGGTGTGGTGAACACCCTGGCGCTGTCGGTGGTCGAGCGGACCCGGGAGATCGGCCTGATGCGGGCCATCGGCCTCTCCCGCCGCCAGCTGCGCCGCATGATCCGCATGGAGTCCGTGGTCATCGCCCTCTTCGGTGCCCTGCTCGGCCTCGGCCTGGGCATGGGCTGGGGCGCCACGGCCCAGAAGCTGCTCGCCCTGGAGGGACTGAACGTCCTGGACATCCCCTGGCCCACGATCATCGGGGTCTTCATCGGCTCGGCCTTCGTGGGCCTGTTCGCCGCACTGGTCCCGGCCTTCCGGGCCGGCCGGATGAACGTCCTGAACGCCATCGCCACGGAGTAACACCCGACCCGACAGCCACCGCACACGGGGGTTGCGGAGGAGGGCCCGGCGCCGACGTCCCACGGGGACGAAGACGCCGGGCCTTTTGCGCTGCGCGACCAGACCGCGACCTCCTCTGCCCCGTCGAGTCTTTGCCCCGTGAGCCGCTGTTCCGTGAGCCGCTGCCCCTGCGAGCCCCTGTCCTGCGAGCCTCTGCCGCGGTGAGCCTCTGTTCCGTGAGCCGCTGCCGCGGTGAGCCTCCGCCCCGCGAGCCGCTGTCCCGCGAGCCGCTGCCTCTGCGAGCCCCTGTCCTGCGAGCCTCGCTCCTCCCGGAGCCTCCGCCCCCGTGAGTCTCCCTCCCTCGAGCCCCGAGCCCCGAGCCCCGAGCCCCGTGCCCCGAGCCGTCCGAGCCCCCGAGTCATCCGTCACCCCGGCGTTCGCCTTTCAGCCCACCGAGTCGGGTGGTGGGTGGGCGCAGGCCCGGGGGTCCAGGGGGCGGAGCCCCCTGGTACGGCCACCGCGGCGCCGGCCACCACGCACCCGGCGTCGTCCACAGCCCCCGACACACCCCAGCGCAGCGACGTACGCTGGAGACACCCCGGCCCGCAGCGCGCGTCGGGCCCGTCGTGTTGTACACCCCCGCACGGAAAGCGCCCCGAATGAGCCTGCACGGTCTGCTCGACGCCGTAGTCAAGGACACCGCCCTCGCGGAAGCGATCGCGGCGGCCGCAGACGGCAACCGCATGCACGTCGACCTGGTCGGCCCGCCCGCGGCCCGCCCCTTCGCGATCGCCGCCCTGGCCCGCGAGACGGGCCGCCCGGTGCTGGCGGTGACGGCGACGGGACGTGAGGCGGAGGACCTGGCGGCGGCCCTGCGCTCCCTGCTGCCCCCCGAGGGCATCGTGGAGTACCCCTCCTGGGAGACCCTCCCGCACGAGCGGCTCAGCCCGCGCAGCGACACCGTCGGCCGCCGCCTCGCCGTCCTGCGGCGCCTGGCCCACCCCCGCCCCGACGACCCCGAGACCGGCCCGGTCTCCGTCGTCGTCGCACCCGTGCGCTCCGTGCTCCAGCCACAGGTCAAGGGCCTGGGCGACCTGGAGCCCGTGGCGCTGCGCACCGGACAGGGCGCCGACCTGGAAGAGATCGTCCAGGCCCTGGCGGCAGCGGCGTACGCGCGCGTCGAGCTGGTGGAGAAGCGCGGCGAGTTCGCCGTGCGCGGCGGCATCCTGGACGTCTTCCCGCCGACCGAGGAGCACCCGCTCCGGGTCGAGTTCTGGGGCGACGACGTCGAGGAGATCCGCTACTTCAAGGTCGCCGACCAGCGCTCCCTGGAGGTCGCCGAGCACGGCCTGTGGGCCCCGCCCTGCCGCGAGCTGCTGCTCACCGACGACGTGCGCGAGCGCGCCCGCGTCCTCGCCGAGGACCATCCCGAGCTGGGCGAACTGCTCGGCAAGATCGCCGAGGGCATCGCGGTGGAGGGCATGGAGTCCCTGGCGCCCGTCCTCGTCGACGACATGGAGCTGCTCCTCGACGTGCTGCCCAAGGGCTCGATGTCCGTGGTCTGCGACCCGGAGCGGGTGCGCACGCGGGCCGCCGACCTGGTGGCGACCTCGCAGGAGTTCCTCCAGGCGTCCTGGGCGGCCACCGCGGGCGGCGGTGAGGCGCCGATCGACGTGGACCCGGCCTCCCTGTGGTCCATCGCGGACGTCCGGGAGCGGGCCCGCGAGCTGGACATGATGTGGTGGTCGGTCTCGCCCTTCGCCGCCGACGAGACGCTGACGTCCGACCTGGACGCGGAGGGCGACTCGGACACCCTCAAGCTCGGCATGCACGCCCCCGAGACCTACCGCGGCGACACCGCCAAGGCGCTGGCCGACACCAAGGGCTGGCTCGCCGACGGCTGGCGCGCGGTCTACCTCACCGAGGGCCACGGCCCCGCCTCCCGCACCGTCGAGGTGCTCGGCGGCGAGGGCATCGCCGCCCGCCTCGACAACGACCTCGAAGCCCTCAGCCCCTCCGTCGTGCACGTCTCCTGCGGCTCGATCGACCACGGCTTCGTCGACCCGGCGCTCAAGCTGGCGGTGCTCACCGAGACCGACCTGACCGGCCAGAAGGCCGCCGGGCGCGAGGGCGCGCGGATGCCGGCCCGGCGCCGCAAGACCATCGACCCGCTCACCCTGGAAACGGGCGACTACATCGTCCACGAGCAGCACGGCGTCGGCCGCTACATCGAGATGGTGCAGCGCACCGTCCAGGGCGCCACCCGCGAGTACCTGGTCGTGGAGTACGCGCCCGCCAAGCGCGGCCAGCCCGGCGACCGGCTGTACATCCCCACCGACCAGCTGGAGCAGATCACCAAGTACGTCGGTGGCGAGGCCCCCACCCTGCACCGCCTGGGCGGCGCCGACTGGACCAAGACCAAGGCCCGTGCCAAGAAGGCGGTCAAGGAGATCGCCGCCGACCTGATCAAGCTCTACAGCGCGCGGATGGCGGCGCCGGGCCACGCGTTCGGCTCGGACACCCCCTGGCAGCGCGAGCTGGAGGACGCCTTCCCCTACGTGGAGACGCCGGACCAGCTCACCACCATCGCCGAGGTCAAGGACGACATGGAGAAGACGGTCCCGATGGACCGCCTGATCTGCGGCGACGTCGGCTACGGCAAGACGGAGATCGCGGTCCGCGCCGCGTTCAAGGCGGTCCAGGACGGCAAGCAGGTCGCCGTGCTCGTCCCCACCACCCTGCTGGTGCAGCAGCACTTCGGGACGTTCAGCGAGCGCTACGCCCAGTTCCCGGTGAGCGTGAAGGCGCTGTCCCGCTTCCAGAGCGACACCGAGTCGAAGGCCACCCTGGAGGGGCTGCGCGAGGGCTCGGTGGACATCGTCATCGGCACCCACCGCCTGTTCTCCTCGGAGACGAAGTTCAAGGACCTCGGCCTGGTCATCGTCGACGAGGAGCAGCGCTTCGGCGTCGAGCACAAGGAGCAGCTGAAGAAGCTGCGCGCCAACGTCGACGTGCTCACCATGTCCGCGACCCCCATCCCGCGCACCCTGGAGATGGCGGTCACCGGCATCCGCGAGATGTCCACGATCACCACCCCGCCGGAGGAGCGCCACCCGGTGCTGACCTTCGTCGGTCCCTACGAGCACCGGCAGATCGGCGCCGCGATCCGCCGCGAGCTGCTGCGCGAGGGCCAGGTCTTCTACATCCACAACCGGGTCGAGTCCATCGACCGCGCGGCGGCCAAGCTGCGCGAGATCGTCCCCGAGGCCCGCATCGCCACCGCCCACGGCCAGATGTCGGAGCAGGCGCTGGAGCAGGTCGTCGTCGACTTCTGGGAGAAGAAGTTCGACGTGCTGGTCTCCACCACCATCGTCGAGTCCGGCATCGACATCTCCAACGCCAACACCCTCATCGTGGAGCGCGGCGACAACTTCGGCCTCAGCCAGCTCCACCAGCTGCGCGGCCGGGTCGGCCGTGGCCGCGAGCGCGGTTACGCCTACTTCCTGTACCCGCCGGAGAAGCCCCTCACGGAGACCGCGCACGAGCGCCTGGCCACCATCGCCCAGCACACCGAGATGGGCGCGGGCATGTACGTGGCGATGAAGGACCTGGAGATCCGCGGCGCGGGCAACCTGCTCGGCGGCGAGCAGTCCGGCCACATCGCCGGCGTCGGCTTCGACCTGTACGTGCGGATGGTCGGCGAGGCCGTCGCCGACTACCGGGCCTCCCTGGAGGGCGGCGTCGAGGAGGAGCCGCCGCTCGAGGTCAAGATCGAGCTGCCCGTCGACGCGCACGTCCCGCACGACTACGCGCCCGGCGAGCGGCTGCGTCTCCAGGCCTACCGGTCCATCGCCTCCGCCAACAGCGAGGAGGACGTCAAGGCCGTACGCGAGGAACTCGTCGACCGCTACGGCAAGCTGCCGGAGCCGGTGGAGAACCTGCTGCTGGTCGCCGGCCTGCGCATGCTCGCGCGGGCGTGCGCCGTCGGCGAGATCGTGCTCCAGGGCAACAACATCCGTTTCGCGCCGGTGGAGTTGCGCGAGTCCCAGGAGCTGAGGCTCAAGCGGCTCTACCCCGGCAGCGTCATCAAGCCGGGTACGCACCAGGTGCTCGTGCCGCGTCCGAAGACCGCGAAGGTGGGTGGCAAGCCGCTGGTCGGGCGGGAACTGCTCGGCTGGGTGGGCGAGTTCCTGACCTCGATCCTCGGGTCGTAACCCGAAGCCCGGGCCGGCTCACGGGGAAGCCGTGAGCCCGGGCCGGCTCACGGCAAAGCCGTCCACGGGGACAGTTCCGTGGACGGCTTCGACGTGTTCGGTACGGGGGAGGGGCTTCTACTGCTGCTCCCGGCCGCCGCCCTGCTCGCGTCCGAAGCCGAGCTTGCCCTCGGCCTGCTGCTGCGCGGCGTCGACCTGCTTCTCGTACTTGCCGCCGGTCCTCTGGTTGACCTGGCGTTCGGCGGCGTCGGACATCTTCCTTGACTTGTCCTTGTCCTTGCCGGCCATGCTCTTCATCTTGTCGAGGATGCCCATGCAGAGCTCCTTCCGAGGCGTGACTCACTGTCGAAGGTACGACAGATATGTCCCGGGTGCCCACTAACGCCCACTTAAGGCCCCCTATGGGCCGGGCCTCTCCCTCGCTACGGTGGTGGCTGCGAACGGCAAGGGGAGGGGCGCGCATGACGCGGCACAGCAGGATCCGTACCGGTTGGGCCGCGGGGGCGGCGGCCCTCGCCCTGGCCCTGGTGACCGGCTGCGAAGGCCTGGAGGCCGACGGCGACGCCCCGGCCTCGGGCGGCGGCGCCCAGGCTCCCGCCGCGGGCCACGCCGTCAGCCCGCTGGACAACCCGGACGGCACCGAGCCGGGCCTCGCCCCGGTCACGGGCGACAGCCCGCAGGCGGCCGCCCGCAAGCTGATCGACGGTCTGCCCACCAAGGGGCGCGGTCCGAAGACCGGGTACGACCGGGACGAGTTCGGCTACGCCTGGATGGACACCGCCGACGGCGTCCCGCTCGCCCGCAACGGCTGCGACACCCGCAACGACCTGCTCAAACGCGACGGCCAGGAGGTCCGCTTCAAGTCCGGCTCGGACTGTGTGGTCATCGCGATGACGCTGGACGACCCGTACACCGGGACGAGCATCGAGTGGCGCAAGCAGAAGGCGAGCGAGGTCCAGATCGACCACGTCGTGCCGCTGTCCTACAGCTGGCAGATGGGCTCCTCGCGGTGGCCGGAGAACAAGCGCGAGCAGCTGGCCAACGACCCGCTCAACCTGCTCCCCGTCGAGGGCCGCGCCAACTCCGCCAAGCGCGACTCCGGCCCGGCCTCCTGGCTGCCGCCGGACAAGGCGGTCCGGTGCGCGTACGCGGTCCGCTTCGCCCAGGTCGCCGCCAAGTACGAGCTGGCGGTGACGGAGGCGGACCGGGCGATGATGGCGAAGCAGTGCGAGGGCTGACACGGCTGCGTCGCCGGTGTCCTCGGCGCCGCGAGGGCGGAGCGGCGCCGCGATCGTCCCGCGCGGCTCAGGTGCTCGTCCCGTCCGGGCTGTCCAGGTCGAGGACCTCTCCGGAGGGGGACTCGGCGGGCACCGGCTCGTCGTACCCGGTGAAGGACAGGGCGCCGGGCTCCTGCTTCGACCCGCTCTCGAAGCGCAGCAGGTACGGCTTGCCCTCGGTGGCGACGTACACCGTGTTGCGCACGGAGCCGTCCGTCTCGTACAGGGTGAACGCGGGCTTGCCGTCGACGGTGGTGGCCCTGCCGCGGGTCACCTTCGTCGGGGCGTCGTCGCCGCTGCCCCCGGCGTCCTCCAGCAGCTTGTCCAGGTCGCAGAACCCGGCCATCTCCTTCGCGTCCGCGCCGTCGGCGGACATGCTGGTCCACCGTCCGGCCAGCAGCGACACCAGGGCCTCGGTGTCGGCCTGCGGCTCGCCCTTGCTCTGGGCCCGCAGGAACCGCTCGTCGTACTTCAGGTAGACCGTGTCGCCGGTCTTGATCAACTCGGCCTCGCCCTGGCCGTCCATGCCCATGGTCCCGGCGCAGTCGCCCCGCCGGTCCAGGGCGAGGTCGATCTCTATGGTGTCGCCGCTCTCGTCGTCGGGGACGCTGCCCGTCATGCGCAGCGAGCGGGCCCCGGTGGTGGCCTTCAGCGCCCGCTCGGATATCTCGGCGCCGCTCAGCCCGGCGAACGGCTCGTCCGGTGACGGGGCCGGGGCGGATGCGGACGCCTCTGCCGGCGCTGCGGTCGAGCCGGGTGCGGTGGCGGACGGCGACGCGGCCGAGGATCCGCCGGACGCGGCGGACCGGGCGGCCCCGTCGGACGCGCCGTCGCCGTCCTGGCCGGACTGGCAGCCGGTCAGGCAGGCGGTGGCGCCGGCGGCGAGGAGAAGAGCGGTGAGTGCGGTGCGGCGCGCGCGACGGCGCATGGTGGATCCCCCCAGGGATTCTCGGTGAACGGGGAGCGCGGTCCGGAGCTCAGAACTGGCCGTTGCCGAGCAGTTCGCCGTCGGCATCGTAGATCGTGACGAGGCCGTTCTCGCTGTCCTTCCAGTCGGCGAACGCGGAGGCGATGAGCTTGGCCGGACCCGTGCCGGAGCCCATGATGCCGCCGGTGAAGTCGGTGTAGACGTCGGCGGCGTCGAGGATGTCGTTCTGCTCGTCGGCGCCCTGCACCTTGGTGACGTGGGAGACGGCGTCCTTCTCCTTGGGCGTCCCGTTCTTCTGCACGAACGCCTTGAACTGCTCGGCCTGGGAGGCCTTCTCGGCGGCCTTGTCCTCCGCGGGCTTCGCCTCGGACGCGCCGTCCGCCTTCGCGCCGTCCGCCTTCGCGCCGTCCGCGCCCGCGCCGTCCTGCTTCTCGCCCGCGCTCGCCGAGGTCCGGTCGCCGCTCTTGGCGCCGCCGTCCCCGTCGCCCGCGTTCGCCGACAGCGCGCCGATGACGGCGATCCCCACCACCGCGCCCAGCGCGATCTTGGTCTTCATGCCCATGTCGTCAGTCCTCTCCCCAGAGACGGATCGGCGACCGTGAACCGAAGCTCGCCGCTTCGGCCGGTCCGATGGGTCAATCAGACCAGAGCTTGTGAACCGAGTCAACACGGTTCACGGAGTCACGCAAGTACACGATGTGAACGGGGTCGGATCGCGTTCATCGGTAGGATCGGCCCCACACACCAGGACGAGGGGGCCCCGAGCGTGCAGGAACACGGGACAGAGGTGACCGCCGCCGGTATCGCGCGGCTCGCCGGCGTCGGCCGCGCCGCCGTCAGCAACTGGCGCCGTCGGCACGCGGACTTCCCCAGACCGGTCGGCGGCACCGAGACCAGCCCGTCCTTCGCCCTCGCCGACGTCGAGGCATGGCTGCGCGCCCAGGGCAAACTCGCCGAGGTCCCCCCGCGCGAACGCGTCTGGCAGCAACTGGCCGGCCACCCGGAGGGCCCGGTCGCCGCCCTGGTGCAGGCCGGCTGCGTCCTCCTGCTGATCCACGACCGCCCCACCCTCTGGCTGGACGCGAGCGCCGGCTCCGACGAACGCCTCGCCGACCTGCTGCCCGCCGCCCTCGACCAGGTGCTCGACGCCCGCTTCGGCACCGGCCCCCAGCGCGCCGTCACCACCCCGGCCGGCCCCCGGCTGCTCCCCTCCGCACCGCTGCTGCGCGGCGCCGCCGAACTCGCCGCCGGACCGGGCGCCCGCAAGGCCTACGAGTTCCTGCTCGGCCGGCACCTCGACGCCAACCCGCGGCAGTACACGCTCACCCCGGACCCGCTCGCCGACCTGATGGCCGAACTCGCCGGTCCCGCCCGCACGGTGCTCGACCCCGCCTGCGGCACCGGCTCCCTGCTCCGCGCCGCTGCCGCCACCACCCGGCCCGGGCAGGAGCTGTACGGCCAGGAGAGCGAACCCGCGCTGGCCGCCCTCACCGCGCTGCGGCTCGCCCTGAGCACGGACGCCACCGTGCGCATCGCCGCAGGTGACAGCCTGCGCGCCGACGCCCGCACCGGCCTGCGCGCCGACGCCGCGCTGTGCCACCCGCCGTTCAACGAGCGCAACTGGGGCCACGACGAACTCGCCTACGACCCCCGCTGGGAGTACGGCTTCCCGGCCCGCACCGAGTCCGAACTGGCCTGGGTGCAGCACGCCCTGGCCCGGGTCAGGGACGGCGGCACCGTCGTCGTCCTGATGCCGCCCGCCGCGGCCTCCCGCCGCTCCGGCCGCCGGGTCCGCGCCGACCTGCTGCGCCGGGGCGCGCTGCACGCCGTCATCGCCCTGCCGGTCGGCGCGGCACCGCCGTACAACCTCCCCCTGCACCTGTGGGTGCTGCGCCGGCCCGAGCGGGCGCCCGCACAGCCCGGGGTGCTGCTCGCCGACACGGGGCAGTTCGCCGGAGAGGGGCGCGGCGGGCCGGACTGGCGTTCCGTGCGGGACGCCGTACTCGACGCCTGGACCGCGTTCGACCGCACCGGCCGGCTCGACGACCGGCCGGGCCTCGCCCGCTGCCTGCCCGTCATCGAACTCCTCGACGACGACGTCGACCTGGCCCCCGCCCGCCACCTGCCGCCCCCCACCGCCACCGGCGGCACCGAACGGCTCACGGACGTACGCGAGCGCCTCGACGAGACCCTGCGCCTGACCGCGGAGCTGGCCCCCGCGGCCCCCGGCACCGGACGCGCCGCACCGCGCAGGCCGCTCACCACCGTCGGCGAACTCGCCCGCGGCGGCGCCCTCGTGCTGCGCACCGGCACGAACGGCGGCCACGCGCGCGTGCCCCTGCTCACCGACCACGACGTCCTCACCGGCACGGGCCCCTCGGGCACCCTCCCGGAGGGCGACGAGGAACCCGTCCTGACCGAACCCGGTGACGTCGTCGTGCCCGTCCTCGGCGGCGGCTCCGTCGCGCGCGTGATCGACGCGGACACGGCCGGCGCCGCCCTCGGACGCAACCTCGTGCTCCTGCGCCCCGACCCCGCCGCCCTCGACCCCTGGTTCCTCGCCGGGTTCCTGCGCGGCACCGCCAACCACCGGCAGGCCAGCAGCTACGCCTCCACCGCCACCCGCCTCGACGTACGGCGCCTCCAACTGCCCCGGCTGCCCCTCGAAGCCCAGCGCGGCTACGGCGACCGCTTCCGCGCCCTCGACGAGTTCGAGCGCGCGCTGCGCCTCGCGGGCCGCCTGGGGGAGCAACTGGCGCGGGGCATGTACGACGGGCTCACGGACGGCACGGTCGCCCCCGACTGAGCCGCCCGCGCGGGCCGAGTGACCAGGACGACAACGGTTCGGTACAACCCGGGGCCGCTCGTCCGTGTCGGCCTATACGCTCGACTCCGCACCGGTCGCCCGGCGCACGTCCGTCTCGTCAGGTCTCCAGGAGAAGTCATGCACGGCCACGGCTATGCGCCGCCACCGCCGCCGCGCCGCCCCAGGACCGCGGTGCTGGTCCTGTCGCGCGTCTTCTTCGTGGCCCTGGCCCTGTTGAGCATCGGGTTCCTCGCCTGGATATCGACGCTGTACGCGGCCATCGTGAGCCGTCGGCCGCGCGACTGGTGGGTCTTCGCCGCGACCGCCGCCGCCCTGGTGATCAGTTTCTGCTTCCTGGCCACCGACGACACCGACGACTTCAGCACCCCGGCCGGCACCACCGGAATGATCATCCTGCTGCTCAACGCCTGCGTCTGCGCCGGGTACTTCCTCTACGCCGACATCAGTCACCACCGGCGGCCGCCCCACCCCGGCCACGTCGTCGCGATGCCGCCGCCCCCGGCGGCCGGATACGGACACCCGCAGCCCTCGTACCCCTACACCCCGCCACCCGCCGCCCCCGTGCAGACGCCGGTCCCGCCGTACCAGGCCGCGCCGCCGCAGCACCCCCCGGCGCCCGCCCGCATCGACCAGGTCCGCGCCGAACTCGACGAGCTCAGCGACTACCTGCGCAACCACGACGGCCGCGACGGCCGCGACGGCGGCCACCGGGGCGGAAGGTGACCGCGGCGGCCGGACGCGTGGTCGCCGGCCGGTACGAGCTGTCCACGCTCATCGGCCAGGGCGGCATGGGACAGGTCTGGACGGCCTACGACCGGCGCCTGGACCGGCGCGTGGCGGTGAAGCTGCTGCGCCCCGACAAGGTCGCCGGGGCGGAGGCCGACGAACTGCGCCGCCGGTTCGTGCGCGAGTGCCGCATCACCGCGCAGGTCGACCACCCCGGCCTGGTCACGGTGCACGACGCGGGCAGCGAGGGCGAGGAGCTGTTCCTCGTCATGCAGTACGTGGACGGCGCCGACCTCTCCGACCACCTCGCCGAGCACGATCCGTACCCCTGGCAGTGGGCCGTCGCGGTCGCCGCCCAGCTGTGCGCCGTCCTCAGCGCCGTGCACGCCGTGCCGATCGTCCACCGCGACCTCAAGCCGCGCAACGTCATGGTCAAGCAGGACGGCACCGTCACGGTCCTCGACCTCGGCGTCGCCTCCGTCATGGACGCCGACACCACCCGCCTCACCCACACCGGCACCCCCATCGGCTCGCCCGCCTACATGGCGCCCGAGCAGGCCATGGGCGGCGCCGTCGGCCCGTACACCGACCTGTACGCACTCGGCGTACTGCTGCACGAACTGCTCAGCGGCGACGTCCCGTTCGCGGGATCCACGGCGCTCGGCGTACTGCACCGGCACCTGTACGAGCCCCCGCTGCCCGTGCGCCGCATCCGCCCCGAGGTCCCGGAGGCGCTCGAAGCCCTGGTCCTGCGCCTGCTCGCCAAGGACCCGCAGCACCGCCCCGACTCCGCGCAGGAGGTCTACGAGCACCTCGCACTGCTGCTCCCCGCGCTCGGCGTGCCCACCGGCGGCCCCCTGGACCCCACCCGCCCCTTCGTGCGCCCGCACGCCCCCTGGCCGGACCGCGCCCGCACCCCCGCGCCGCAACCGGCCCCCGTACCGCCCGCCGCCGAGGCCGCCAAGCCGGACGTCGCCCGCGCCGTCGACGACGTCAAGCGCCTCCTCGGCGAGGGCCGCATCACCCAGGCCGTCGACGTCCTCGGCGCGATCCTGCCCGCCGCCGCCGAACAGCACGGCGAACGCTCCCCGGTCGTGCGCACTCTGCGCAGGCAGTACGCGGCGACCCTCATGGACGACGGCCAGTACCGGCGCGCCCTGCCCGAACTGCGCCGCCTCGCCGACGAACGCGCCGCCGAGGCCGGCCAGGCCGACCCGCAGTGCCTGCGCCACCGCTACGACGCGGCCCAGTGCCTGGAACAGCTCGGCGAACCGGCCGCCGCCCTCGCCGAGTACCGGGCGCTGCTGCCGTACTACGAGAACCAGTACGTCGCCGGCGACCCCGACCTGGCCCACGACGTCCGCCGCCGCATCGGCCACCTCCTGCTCGCCCTCGGCGACCGCGCCGCCGCCCACGACACGCTGGCCCGGCTGCTGCACGACGTGGAGCGCGTCCACGGTCCCGGCCATCCGCTCGCGGCCGACATCCGGCGCACGCTCCAGTGGCTGGGCCGGATGCACGGCTGACCACCGCCGCCACGCGGACCGGGTACGAGGCGGTGCCCGAAGTCCTGATGAATCGTTGGTCCAATGGGTTGGCCAGAGCCGGGCCACTGCCTAACATCGATCATCGCAAGACTTTGTGCACCGTCGCACAATCTCCAACGGGAGGTTCCCTTGCACCGCCGCCGTCGCTCCGCGCTCCTCCTCACCGCCGCGATCGCCGCCGCGGCACCCCTGCTCGCCGCCTGCGGCAACGACGCGCATCCGGGCGCGGCGGCCGTCGTCGGCGACCAGCGGATCACCGTCGCCCAGCTGGAGAACCGCGTGGACGAGGTGCGCGAGGCACAGCGCGCCGCCGTCCCGGACGACACCCAGTACCAGCAGGTCGTCGCCCGGACCGGCACCCTCACCCGCGACACCCTGCACGGCATGGTCCTCGACCGGGTCCTGCACCGCGCCGCCCAGGACGCCGGGGTGACCGTCAGCCGCAAGGAAGTGCAGGACATGCGCGGCGAGCTGGAGAAGCAGGCCGGCGGCCCCGAGCAGCTGGAGACGGTCTGGCTCCAGCAGTACGGCGTCGCCCCCGACCGCCTCGACGACAACCTCCTCGTCCAGATCGAGGCCCAGAAGCTCGCCCAGAGCCTCGGCACCGACACCAGCCGCCCCGAGTTCTGGCAGGCCCTGTCCGAGGCCTCCAAGAAGCTCGGCGTCGACCTCAACCCGCGCTACGGCGCCTGGGACGTCCAGAAGAGCAGCCGCGTCGACACGCGGACACCGTGGGTGCGGGAGATCACGGCGGCGGGCTCCCAGCAGCCGGCTTAGTACCCCTGAGCAGCGGCGATACCGCCCCCTGTGGACAACTCGGGGGGCCGTCGGCGGTGTGCGTTAGGTTCGAGGAGTGAACGCAACCACCGCCGGCGCGACCGCCCCCGACCAGGGCCGCATCGTCCTGCTCACCACCAGCCACCGCGTCGCCCCCGGCCTGCTGTCCTGGCCCGCGTGGCAGGCCCTGCGCACCGCCGACCGCGTCGTGTGCGCCGACGGAGCCCACCCCCAGCTGCCCTATCTGCGCGAGGCGGGGATACGGGTCGAGGAGACGGCCCCGACCGCCGAGGAACTGGTGGACGACTGCGCCGGCGGCCGTACCGCGGTGGTCGTCGCGACCGGCGAGGGCGACCCCGCGCTCACCGACGGCCTGGCCCGCCTCGCCGGCTCCGGCCGCGTCCCGATGCCCGACCTCGAACTGCTCCCCGCCTCCTACGACCTCCCGGGCGCCCGCCTCCTCGACCTCGTCCAGGTCATGGACCGCATCCGCCTCGAATGCCCCTGGTCCTCGCAGCGCACCCACGAGGGGCTGGCCAAGTACGCCATCGAGGAGGCGTACGAACTCGTCGAGGCCATCGAGGACGGCGACCGCGACGAGCTGCGCGAGGAGCTGGGAGACGTGCTCCTCCAGGTCGTCTTCCACGCCCGCATCGCCGAGGAGGACCCCGACGCCCCGTTCTCCGTGGACGACGTGGCCGGCACCATCGTCGACAAGCTCGTCCACCGCCATCCGCACGTCTTCGGCGACGAGACGGCCGACACCCCCGAGGAGGTCCGCGCCCACTGGCTGCGCACCAAGGCCGCCGAGAAGCAGCGCACCTCGGTCACCGAGGGCGTCCCCCTCGGCCAGCCCGGCCTGGCCCTCGCCGCCAAGCTCCACTCCCGCGTCCGCACCGCGGGCCTCGACGTCCCGCTCCCCGCCGGCGAGGGCATCGGCTACGACCTGCTCGCCCTCGCCGCCCGAGCCGAGTCCGAGGGCACCGACCCCGAGGCGGCCCTGAGAGCGGCGGCCCGCACCTACCGGGACGCGATCCGGGCGGTCGAGGGATGACCGGCAGCTCTTCCGCCCCGGTCCCCGAGCTGTTCAGCTGGGAGTTCGCGAGCGATCCGTACCCCGCCTACGCGTGGCTGCGCGAGCACGCCCCCGTGCACCGCACCCGGTTGCCCAGCGGAGTGGAGGCGTGGCTGGTCACCCGGTACGCCGACGCGAAACAGGCGCTCGCCGACCCGCGGCTGTCCAAGAACCCGGCCCACCACGACGAGCCCGCGCACGCCAAGGGCAAGACCGGCATCCCGGGGGAGCGCAAGGCCGAGCTGATGACCCATCTGCTCAATATCGACCCGCCCGACCACACCAGGCTGCGGCGGCTGGTCAGCAAGGCGTTCACACCGCGCCGCGTGGCCGAGTTCGCGCCCCGGGTGCAGGAGCTGGCCGACGGTCTCATCGACCGGTTCGCGGACACCGGCTCCGCCGACCTGATCCACGATTTCGCCTTCCCGCTGCCCATCTACGCCATCTGCGACCTGCTCGGCGTCCCCCGCGAGGACCAGGACGACTTCCGGGACTGGGCGGGCATGATGATCCGTCACCAAGGGGGTCCGCGCGGCGGCGTAGCCCGGTCGGTGAAGAAGATGCGCGGCTACCTCGCCGACCTCATCCACCGCAAGCGCGCCGCGCTGCCACCCGAGCCCGCCCCCGGCGAGGACCTCATCTCCGGCCTGATCCGCGCCTCCGACCACGGTGAGCACCTCACCGAGAACGAGGCCGCGGCCATGGCCTTCATCCTGCTCTTCGCAGGGTTCGAGACCACGGTCAACCTCGTGGGCAACGGCACGTACGCCCTGCTCACCCATCCCGAGCAGCGGGAGCGGCTGCAGACCTCGCTGGCCGCCGGGGAGCGCGGCCTGCTGGAGACCGGCGTCGAGGAACTCCTGCGGTACGACGGCCCGGTGGAGCTGGCCACCTGGCGCTTCGCCACCCGGCCGCTGACCATCGGCGGCCAGGACGTCGCGGCCGGCGACCCGGTCCTCGTCGTGCTGGCCGCCGCCGACCGGGACCCGGAGCGGTTCACCGACCCGGACACCCTGGACCTCGCCCGCCGCGACAGCCAGCACCTCGGGTACGGCCACGGCATCCACTACTGCCTCGGCGCCCCGCTCGCCCGGCTGGAGGGGCAGACGGCGCTGGCCACGCTGCTGACCCGGCTGCCGGACCTCCGCCTCGCCGCTGACCCGGCCG
Source organism: Streptomyces violaceoruber (assembly GCF_033406955.1). Taxonomy (NCBI): domain Bacteria; kingdom Bacillati; phylum Actinomycetota; class Actinomycetes; order Kitasatosporales; family Streptomycetaceae; genus Streptomyces; species Streptomyces violaceoruber. The sequence goes on from NZ_CP137734.1 coordinate 5,063,969, forward strand.
AACTCCGGTGGCGCGGCGGCCTCATCATGCGAGGTCTGCGCACCTTGCCCGTCTCGTTCACACCGCCCGCGTCATCGGCCGGCAACGGTCCGTCGCCGACGCAAAAGTGACACGCGCTCAACTCTGTGATCTTCACGTGATCTGCGCGGCATGAACTTGTGACAAGCGATGATCTCCCTATACGTTCACGGATCAACGTGGTGTCGAGCGTCAACCGCCGCGTGGTCCCCGTCGTCTTGTGAAAGGTCGTCGCATGCTCTCCGGGAACGGTCGTCACCGCCGCCCCCGCCAGGCACCCGCACTGGTCGTCGCCGCCGGAGTGACCGGCTCCGCCATCGCGATCCCGCTGCTCGGCGCCACCGGCGCCCACGCGGCCGACTCCACGAACTGGGACCAGGTCGCCGAGTGCGAGACCGGCGGCGCCTGGAGCCAGAACAGCGGCAACGGGTACTACGGCGGCCTGCAGCTGTCCCAGGATGCCTGGGAGCAGTACGGCGGTCTGGACTACGCTCCCAGCGCCGACCAGGCCAGTCGCTCCCAGCAGATAAGAATCGCCGAGAAGATACACGCGTCGCAGGGCATCGCCGCCTGGCCGACCTGCGGTCTGCTCGCCGGCCTGGGCAACGGCTCCGGGGGCACGGGCGACGGCTCCGGCGCGGCCGGTGACGGGGCGTCGGAAGGTTCGGACGCCTCGGGGGAGCAGGACACCACCAAGTCGTCCGAATCGCCCGCGACCACCGAAACGCCCGAGTCGTCCCAGTCATCCGAGTCGTCCGGCTCGTCCGAGACGCCGGAGTCGACGTCCGGAGCATCCTCTTCGTCCCCTTCGCCCTCTTCTTCGCCGTCGTCGTCTGACGCCCCGTCCGACGGTTCGAGCGGCGCGTCGGGCGACTCGTCCGACGGTGCGGGCCAATCCGCCAAGCCGGACACTTCCACCGAATCCGACCCCTCCGGCAGTGCCGAACCGCAGGGCACCGAGGGCTCGTCCGGCTCCGGCAAGCACCGCGGCGGCAGCGCGGACGAGGGTGCGACGGGAGAGGGCCGTACGGACCCGGCGTCGGGCCGCCACGCCTCGCGCGACGGTGGCGAGCGAGAGGCCGGGGACGGGCGTTACGTCGTCCGCACCGGCGACAGTCTCTGGGCCATCGCCGACTCCCTTGACGTCGACGGCGGGTGGCACGCGCTCTACGCCGACAACGAGACCGTCGTCGGTGCCGACCCCGACCACATCCTGCCCGGTCAGACGCTCACGGTCACGGGCGAATCGGGCGAAAAGTAGAGGGAGTTCGCGTCACGGTTAGAGACCGTATGTCCCTTTTGGATCTCGTGAGAGATAGGTCTCAGAAGCCGTGATCGTCTTTGAAAATCCGCGGAGCGCGTGTCTACGGTCATGACCGCTCGCCACCGCGGGCCCCGACAGCCGCAACGCCGAATCCTGCCAGCGGCCGTACGGGAACAGTCGTCGCGTCAAGCGCCGAAGGCAGGAGCGGGGGACCCAAGGTAAGTGCCGCACCGGGCAGTTGAGCCGGAGCGGCTAGGGGTGGAGCCGAGTTCCGCGAGGAACCCGGCCGGGCAACTCAACCGGCCCGAACCCGACAGCTCACCTCGCAGGCGTCGGTGAGGGGATCAACCATGCTGTTTTCCGGCAAGGGCAAGCACCGTCGTCCGTCCAAGGCCACCCGTGTCATCGCCGTCGCCGGCGTCACCGGTGCCGCCGTCGCCGCCCCGCTGATGGCGGCCGGCAACGCCTCCGCCGCCACCGCGTCCGAGTGGGACGCCGTTGCCCAGTGCGAGTCCGGCGGCAACTGGTCCATCAACACCGGCAACGGTTACTACGGCGGTCTGCAGTTCTCCGCCTCCACCTGGGCCGCCTACGGCGGTACCCAGTACGCCTCCACCGCCGACCAGGCGAGCAAGTCCCAGCAGATCCAGATCGCCGAGAAGGTGCTCGCGGGCCAGGGCAAGGGTGCCTGGCCGGTCTGCGGCACCGGCCTGTCGGGCGCCGCCTACACCGGTGGCGGCTCCGAGGGCAGCGGCTCCGGCAGCTCCGAGGGCTCGCAGAGCCAGAGCAGCGGCTCCACCGCCGAGCGCTCCACCGAGCAGAAGGCCTCCCGCTCCGCCGAGCGCCCGGCCGCCGAGCCGAAGGCCGAGAAGCCCGCCGCGAAGAAGAAGACCGTCACCACCCCGACCGGCAAGAAGGTCGAGAAGGGCGACGGCGAGTACAAGGTCGTCAAGGGCGACACCCTCAGCTCGATCGCCGAGGAGCACGACGTCAAGGGCGGCTGGGCGAAGCTGTTCAAGCTGAACGACGACATCGTCGACGACGCCGACCTGATCTACCCGGGCCAGCAGCTGCACCTGAAGTAAGCGGCGGCGGTCCCGTGACTCCCGCCCCGGTGCGTGTTCCCCCGTACGCACCGGGGCGGGACTTTTCATGTTCCGCCTTTGTTCCGTTCGGAAACAATTTACTCTCGGTTCTGTCCAGCGGGTGGGCGATCGGCTGGCCGATCGCCCGGAGCCGGTTAGGCTCGGTCCCGCAGAGCCGTCGCGGTCCCGCGGGACCGCGGCAGACCGAAGCGCCACCGTGAAGCGTCACAGTGAAGCGTCACATTGAAGAAGGAGATGCTCGTGCCGTCCATCGACGTCGTCGTAGCCCGGGAAATCCTGGACTCCCGAGGCAACCCCACGGTCGAGGTCGAGGTCGGCCTCGACGACGGCAGCACGGGTCGTGCCGCCGTTCCGTCCGGCGCCTCCACCGGTGCCTTCGAGGCCATCGAGCTGCGTGACGGCGACCCGAGCCGTTACCTCGGCAAGGGCGTCGAGAAGGCCGTGCTGGCCGTCATCGAGCAGATCGGCCCGGAGCTGGTCGGCTACGACGCCACCGAGCAGCGCCTGATCGACCAGGCCATGTTCGACCTGGACGCCACCGACAACAAGGGCTCGCTCGGCGCCAACGCCATCCTCGGCGTCTCCCTCGCCGTCGCCCACGCCGCCTCCGAGGCCAGCGACCTGCCGCTCTTCCGCTACCTGGGCGGCCCGAACGCGCACCTGCTGCCGGTGCCGATGATGAACATCCTGAACGGCGGCTCGCACGCCGACTCCAACGTGGACATCCAGGAGTTCATGATCGCCCCGATCGGCGCGGAGTCCTTCTCCGAGGCGCTGCGCTGGGGCGCCGAGGTCTACCACACCCTCAAGAAGGTCCTGAAGAACAAGGGCCTGGCCACCGGCCTCGGCGACGAGGGCGGCTTCGCCCCGAACCTGGGCTCCAACCGCGAGGCCCTCGACCTCATCCTCGAGGCGATCAAGGAGGCCGGCTACACCCCCGGCGAGCAGATCGCCCTCGCGCTCGACGTCGCCGCGTCCGAGTTCTACAAGGACGGCTCCTACGCCTTCGAGGGCAAGAACCGCTCCGCCGCCGAGATGACCGAGTACTACGCCGAGCTGGTCGAGGCGTACCCGCTGGTCTCCATCGAGGACCCGCTGTTCGAGGACGACTGGGACGGCTGGAACACCATCACCGCCAAGCTCGGCGACAAGGTGCAGCTGGTCGGCGACGACCTGTTCGTCACCAACCCGGAGCGCCTGGCCCGCGGCATCGAGGAGAACTCGGCCAACGCCCTGCTCGTCAAGGTCAACCAGATCGGTTCGCTGACCGAGACTCTGGACGCCGTCGAGCTGGCCCAGCGCAACGGCTTCAAGTGCATGATGTCCCACCGCTCCGGCGAGACCGAGGACGTCACCATCGCCGACCTGGCCGTCGCCACCAACTGCGGCCAGATCAAGACCGGCGCCCCGGCCCGCTCCGAGCGCGTCGCCAAGTACAACCAGCTGCTGCGCATCGAGGAGATCCTCGACGACGCCGCGGTGTACGCCGGCCGCAGCGCCTTCCCCCGCTTCAAGGGCTGACGGCCCGGTAGAAGGCAGCGTCGTACGTACGTCCCCGTATCCGGTCCCGTACCGTGTGCGGGGACGTACGCGCGTGCACGGGAGGCGGAGACCAGATGGCCGTGAAGGACCGGGACCGTTTCTCCACCGCGACCAGGATCCGGATCATCGGGGAACAGACCGCGGCCCGGGTCTACCGCTCGCAGACCAAGCGCCAGGCCCGGCGCTCCCGGCTGACCGGCCGGGCCGCGCTGCTGGCGATGGTGCTCTGCTCGCTCGTCGTGGCGCTCGCCTACCCGATCCGGCAGTACGTCGCACAGCGCGCCGAGATCGCCGATCTCCAGCGGGAGCAGCGGGAGACCCGGCAGCGGGTCGAGGACCTGCGCGACCTCAAGGCACGCTGGCAGGACGACGCCTACGCCGAGCAGCAGGTCCGGCTGCGGCTGCACTACGTGATGCCGGGGGAGACGGGGTTCGTCGTCGTCGACCCGGAGGCGGCCGAGCAGACCCGCGCCCGGGCCGGCGCCGCCGACCGTCCCTGGTACCAGAACGTGTGGGACGGGGTCGACAAGGCCGACGCCGTCGCCCGCCGGCAGTGAACCCACCGCGCCGATCGCGCCGGCGGCTTCGTCCGCGTCGGCCGCTCCGGCAGTGACTCAACAGGAAGACCAGCAGAAGACAGTCATGCAGACTCCCCCGCCGACCACCCCGCGCACCGAGCCGACCGACGCGGACGTGGCGGCCTTCAAGCAGCAGCTCGGACGTCCGCCGCGCGGACTGCGGGCCATCGCGCACCGCTGCCCGTGCGGACAGCCCGACGTGGTGGAGACGGCGCCGCGGCTGCCCGACGGCACGCCCTTCCCCACGCTGTACTACCTGACGTGTCCGAAGGCGGCCTCCGCCATCGGCACGCTGGAGGCGAACGGCGTGATGAAGGAGATGACCGAGCGGCTGGCCACCGACCCGGAGCTGGCCGCCGCCTACCGCGCCGCGCACGAGGACTACATCCGGCGCCGCGACGAGATCGAGGAGCTGACGGGCTTCCCGAGCGCGGGCGGCATGCCGGACCGTGTGAAGTGCCTGCACGTGCTGGTCGCCCACTCGCTGGCCGCCGGCCCCGGCGTCAACCCGCTGGGCGACGAGGCGATCGCGATGCTGCCCGAGTGGTGGCGCAAGGGCCCGTGCGTGACGCCCACCGAGCAGACCGACGAGACCGACGAGACCGGCCAGGAGGACGCCCAGTGACCCGTGTCGCCGCCGTCGACTGCGGTACGAACTCCATCCGGCTGCTGGTGGCCGACGCCGACCCCGCCACGGGCGAGCTGACCGACCTGGACCGCCGCATGACCATCGTGCGGCTCGGCCAGGGCGTCGACCGCACCGGGCGGCTCGCGCCCGAGGCGCTGGAGCGGACCTTCGCCGCCTGCCGCGAGTACGCCGAGGTCGTCAAGGCGCACGGCGCGGAGCGGCTGCGCTTCGTCGCCACCTCCGCCTCCCGCGACGCGGAGAACCGGGACGACTTCGTGCGCGGTGTGCTGGACATCCTGGGCGTCGAGCCCGAGGTCATCTCGGGCGACCAGGAGGCCGAGTTCTCCTTCACCGGGGCGACGAAGGAACTGACCGGCCGGGCGGACCTCGACAAGCCCTACCTGGTCGTCGACATCGGCGGCGGCTCCACCGAGTTCGTCGTCGGCGAGGACCACGTGCGCGCCGCCCGCTCGGTGGACGTCGGCTGCGTCCGGATGACCGAGCGGCACCTGGTGCGCGACGGCGCGGTGACCGATCCGCCCACCGCGGAGCAGGTCGCCGCGATGCGGGCCGACATCGAGGCCGCCCTGGACCTGGCCGGGCGGACGGTGCCACTGGGCGAGGCGCGCACGCTGGTGGGTCTGGCCGGTTCGGTGACGACGGTGTCCGCGATCGCGCAGGAGCTGCCGGAGTACGACTCGGCCGCCATCCACCACTCCCGCGTCTCTCGCGACCGGGTCCGGGAGATCACCGACTGGCTGCTGGCCTCCACCCACGCCGAGCGCGCGGCGGTTGCGTCCATGCATCCGGGCCGGGTCGACGTGATCGCGGCCGGGTCACTCGTGCTGCTGGCGATCATGGAGCGTACGGGCGCGGAGGAGGTCGTCGTGAGCGAGCACGACATCCTCGACGGCATCGCGTGGTCGATCGCGTAGGGCGCTCGTGGTGGCGCTGCGGTGGCGGTACCGGTAGCGGTCTGAGCAGGACGGACGACGATTGAGCGGGTGCGGGGGGCCTTTCGGGGCCCCTCGGTGACGTCCCGTCGGGAAAGTTCGTGAAGTTCTTCACAAGGAATTGGGCCCCGTCGGACGACGAAAGCGCGCGCGTTGACCCTTTTGGGGTTTCAACTGCCCTTTGAACGTGTTCAGGTCGGTGTCGCGGAGGGGGCCTGCGGGGCCCTCGCGGAAGGGTGGTCCACCGGTCCCGAAGCGCGGAGGTGCAGCTCACGCGGCATTGACAACGGGGTCCTCTACACGCTGGTTCCCTCGCCCACCATGATCTCCGTCACGTGGGTGGCGGATGGTAGCACAGCGCCCGCCGAAGCTTGTGAAGGGGCGCACGATCCACCCCCCTCAACCGGGTGGATACTCGATGGCATGAGCACCACGGAGCGTCCCAGGATCCTCGTAGTAGGCGGTGGGTACGTAGGCCTGTACGCAGCTCGACGCATCCAGAAGAAGATGCGTTACGGCGAGGCGACCGTCACCGTCGTCGACCCGCGGTCGTACATGACCTACCAGCCCTTCCTCCCCGAAGCCGCCGCCGGCAGCATCTCCCCGCGGCACGTCGTCGTCCCCCTGCGGCGCGTGCTTCCGAAGGCGGAGGTCCTCACCGGCCGGGTCACCACCATCGACCAGGACCGCAAGGTCGCCACCGTCGCGCCGCTGGTCGGCGAGGCGTACGAGCTGCCCTTCGACTACCTGGTCATCGCGATGGGCGCGGTCTCCCGCACCTTCCCGATCCCCGGCCTCGCCGAGCAGGGCATCGGCATGAAGGGCATCGAGGAGTCCATCGGCCTGCGCAACCACGTGCTGGAGCAGCTCGACAAGGCCGACTCCACCACCGACGAGGAGATCCGCCGCAAGGCGCTCACCTTCGTCTTCGTCGGCGGCGGCTTCGCCGGCGCGGAGACCATCGGTGAGGTCGAGGACATGGCCCGGGACGCGGCCAAGTACTACAACAACGTCTCCCGCGAGGACATGCGCTTCATCCTCGTGGACGCCGCCGACAAGATCCTCCCCGAGGTCGGCCCCAAGCTCGGCCAGTACGGCAAGGAGCACCTCGAGGGCCGCGGCGTCGAGGTCTACCTGTCCACCTCCATGGACTCCTGCGTCGACGGCCACGTGGTGCTGAAGAACGGGCTGGAGGTCGACTCCAACACCATCGTGTGGACGGCCGGCGTCAAGCCCAACCCGGCGCTGGCCCGCTTCGGCCTGCCGCTGGGCCCCCGCGGTCACGTCGACACCCAGGCGACCCTCCAGGTCCAGGGGACCGACTACATCTGGGCCGCGGGCGACAACGCCCAGGTGCCGGACCTCGTCGGCCGCAAGGCGGGCAACGAGAACGCCTGGTGCCCGCCGAACGCCCAGCACGCGCTCCGCCAGGCCAAGGTCCTCGGCGACAACGTGATCTCCGGCATGCGGGGCTTCCCGCAGAAGCCGTACAGCCACGCCAACAAGGGCGCGGTGGCGGGTCTCGGCCTGCACAAGGGCGTCGCGATGATCGTCATGGGCAAGATGAAGATCAAGCTCAAGGGCCGTCTCGCCTGGTACATGCACCGGGGCTACCACGGCATGGCCATGCCGACCTTCAACCGCAAGATCCGCGTCTTCGCGGACTGGACGCTCGGCATGTTCCTCAAGCGCGAGGTCGTCTCCCTCGGCGCGATGGAGACCCCGCGCGAGGAGTTCTACGAGGCCGCCAAGCCGGCCCCGAAGCCCGCCGCGGCGAAGGCCGCCGACCAGGGCGACCAGAGCGAGAAGGCCGCGAAGCAGGAGAAGACCGAGGCCAAGGCCTCCTGACTCCCGCCCGCGCGCTGCCGTAGCAGCACCCAGCAGTCCAGCAGTACTGAGCAGTACTCAGCGGTTCCCGAAGGGGCCGTCCGCCATCCGTGGTGCGGACGGCCCCTTCGCGCTGCGCGCGTGCCGCGCCGTCGGGGCGACAAATCCGTTGGTGTGTACAGCTATTTTGCCGAGTCGTAACGCGCGCCGGGGACTGTACCGCGGGCTCACAGGTGTTTACGTGGTGTTGGACATTCCGGGATCGCTCGTCACGGAGGTACGCCATGGCTGACGCCGCGCTGCGGCTGCAGAACCTCTTCGAACAGTTGCTGGGAGCACCACTTCCGGTGCGCATCCGCGCCTGGGACGGTTCGCAGGCGGGTCCGCCGGGCGCGCCGACCCTCGTCGTCCGCAACCGCAGGGCCCTGCGCCGCCTGCTGTTCAAACCGGGTGAACTGGGCCTGGCCCGCGCCTGGGTGGCTGGCGACATCGACATCGACGGAGACCTCTACACCGCCCTCGGGCTGATGGCCGGCCTGATCTGGGAGCGCGGCGAGGACGCCCGCGGCCTGGTCGAGGCGCTCCGCGACCCGGAGGTCCGGTCCGCCGTACGCGGACTGGTGAAGCTCGCCGGGCCGCCGCTGCCGCCCGCCCCGCCGCCCGAGGAGGTCCGCCGGGCCCGCGGCCACCTGCACACCAAGCGCAGCGACAAGCGGGCCATCAGCCACCACTACGACGTCGGCAACGACTTCTACGAACTCGTCCTCGGCCCCTCCATGGTCTACTCCTGCGCCTACTGGCCCGCCCCGCCGGCCGAGGGCGGCACCCTGGAGGACGCCCAGCGCGACAAGCTCGAACTCGTCAGCCGCAAGCTGGACCTGAGCCCCGGTCGGCGTCTCCTCGACGTCGGCTGCGGCTGGGGCTCGATGGCGATCCACGCGGCCCGCGAGCACGGCGTGAGCGTCGTCGGCGTGACCCTCTCCCAGGAACAGGCCGCCTACGCCCGCAAGCGCGTCGCGGACGAGGGGCTCACCGACCGGGTGGAGATCCGCGTCCAGGACTACCGGGACGTCGCGGACGGGCCGTACGACGCCATCTCCTCCATCGGCATGGCCGAGCACGTCGGCGCCGAGCGCTACCTGGAATACGCCACCGACCTGCACAGACTGCTCAAGCCCGGCGGACGGCTGCTGAACCACCAGATCGCCCGCCGCCCGCAGCGGGACGAGTCCTCCTACAACGTCGACGAGTTCATCGACGCCTACGTCTTCCCCGACGGCGAACTGGCCCCCGTCGGCACCACCGTCACCCAGCTGGAGCGCGCCGGGTTCGAGGTCCGCGACGTGGAGTCGATCCGCGAGCACTACGCGCTCACCCTGCGCCGCTGGGTCGCCAACCTGGAGTCCGACTGGGCGACCGCCGTCCGCCTCGTCAGCCCCGGCCGCGCCCGGGTCTGGCAGCTGTACATGGCCGCCTCCGCGCTCGCCTTCGAACGCAACCGGATCGGCGTCAACCAGGTCCTCGCGGTGAAGACGCCCGACTCGGGCGCCTCCGGGCTGCCGCTGCGGGCCCGTGTGTGGGGCGCGCCCGGCCGGGCCTGACCCGCACCGACCCGAAAGGGCCGGGCCCCGTGCGGGAGCCCGGCCCTCGGTGCGTCGCGTCGAGGCGAGATCACTCGGCCTTGATCGCGTTCAGCATGTTCAGCCGGGCGGCGTTGCGGGCCGGCCACAGGGCGGCCAGGACGCCCACCAGACCGGCCAGCACCACGAAGATCCCGATCCGGTCCCAGGGCAGGACCAGCGCGTACCCCGGGATGCTGTCCGCGACGGTCTCGCCGATCGCCCAGCCGAGGAAGGTGCCGAGTCCGATGCCGACCACCGCGCCGAACACCGAGATGACGACCGCCTCCAGCCGCACCATCCGCTTCACCCGGCGCCGGTCGAGACCGATCGCGCGCAGCATGCCGATCTCCTGCTGCCGTTCGAAGACGGACATCGCGAGGGTGTTGACGACGCCGAGGACCGCGATGATCAGGGCCATCGCCAGCAGGCCGTACATGACGTTCAGCAGGGTGTTGATGGCGCCGCCGAACTCGTCGCGGATGTCCTGCCGGTCCATCACGGTGATCGCGGGGTTGTCGCCGAGCGCGTCGACGAGGACCTTCTCGTTCGCCGCGGACTGGCCGCCGTCGACCTTGACGAAGATCTGCCGGATGGACGGCTTCGCCTCGTGCCGGTCCACGACCTTCCGGTCGACGAGGACGGGGGAGAGGAACTCGCTGTCCTTGTAGACGGCACCGACCGTCAGCGTGGCCTTCTCGTCGTCGTCGAAGGTGACGGGGACGGTGTCGCCGGGCTTCCAGCCCCTGTTCTCGGCCGTCTTCTCGGCGACCGCGATCCGGCCCTGGGCCAGCGAGCCCGCGTTGCCGCTGACGACGTCGACGGTCAGGACCTTCTCGATGTCGCCGGGGGTGACCGCCGAGGCGGACACGTACTCGCCGTCGACCTGGAAGTAGGCGTCCTGCTGCGGCGACACCGCGGACACGCCGTCGGCCTTCTCCAGGGCCGTCAGCGCGGACCGGTCGAGGTCGCCCCCGTTGGCCATCGAGACCATGTAGTCGGCCCTGATGTTGTCCGTGGTCATCTTGTCGATGGCCGCGCCGACCGTGACGCCGAGCACCGACAGGGCGGTCACCAGCGTCAGTCCGATCGCCAGCGCCGAGGCGGTGGCGCCGGTACGGCGCGGGTTGCGGACCGCGTTCTGGCCGGCCAGCTTGCCCGCCACCCCGAAGGGGCCGACGAGCAGCGGACGGACGAGCGCGATCACGGGCCGGGACAGCAGCGGGATGAGGACGATCACGCCGATCAGCGCGAAGAACGCGCCCGCGCCGATGTACATCCGGCCGTCGTCGCCGCCGGCCGAAGCGCCCGCGACGATTCCCGCCGCACCGAGGGCGGTGATGGCGGCGCCGATGGAGTTGCGCACCACGAGCGACTTGGTGGTGGCCACCGCGTGGACGCTGTTCATGGCCGCCACCGGCGGGATCTTCGCGGCCCGGCGGCCGGGCAGCCAGGCGGCGAACACCGTGATCAGCACGCCCACCGCGAACGCCGCGACCACCGGTGTGGCGGACAGGACCAGCGGACCGGCCGGCATCTTCATGTCGAACGCGGCCATGCCGGAGCGCAGTCCGACGGCCAGACCGACGCCGAGGGCGAAGCCGACGGCCGAGGCCACCAGGCCCACCAGCGCGGCCTCGGCGAGCACCGAGCGGGTGATCTGCCTGCGGGACGCGCCGACGGCGCGCATCAGGGCGATCTCCTTGGTGCGCTGCGCGACCAGCATCGTGAAGGTGTTGGAGATCAGGAAGATCCCCACGAAGAGCGCGATGCCCGCGAAGCCGAGCAGGACCTGCTTGAGGTTGCCCATGCCCTGTTCGATCTGGTCGGCCTGCTCGTCGGCGAGTGCCCGGCCGGTCTGGGCCTCGGCGGTGTCCGGCAGCAGCGGCTCGACCGCCTTCAGGATCCGCGCGTCGTCGGCGCCGGGGGCGGCGGCGACGGTGGCGCTCTCGAAGTAGCCGGGTCGCAGGTACTGCTTCTGGGCGACGGCGGTGTCGAAGAGGACGAGGCTGCCGCCCGCGTTGACGGCGCCGTCCTCGGTGGTGAAGACACCGCTGAGGGTGTACTCCTTCACCGGGCCGTTGGTCGCCACGCGCACCCGGTCGCCGACCTGGTACTCGCCCTTGCCGGCGGAGTCCTCGTCCAGGGCGATCTGGTCGTCCTTCACCGGGCCGGAGCCGTCGGTGAACGTGTACGCGGCGTCCTTGCCGTCCTTGCCGGGGGCGAAGTTGGAGCCCTTGTTGGACCAGCCGACGCCGATGAGCTTCCCGTCGGGGTCGGCGACCCCGGCGAAGCCCTCGACGCGGCCGTACACCCCGGCGACGCCGTCCACGGCGGAGATCCGGTCGAGGACCTCGTCGGAGAGGGCGTACTCGTCCTTGGGGTTGTCGGAGTCGGCGTACGAGGTGACGGCGACGGCGACGTCCTGGTAGCTCTTCGCCGACTGGTTGCGGAAGGCGTTGGAGAGGGTGTCGGCGAAGACCAGGGTGCCCGACACGAACGCCACGCCGAGCATCACGGCGAGCACGGTCATCAACAGCCTGGCCTTGTGCGCGAAGACGTTGCGCAAGGCGGTACGGAACATGGGGGTCTTCTCTGTCCAGACGTACGGGCGTACGGGGTACGGGGTGGGGGCGGCCGACGGGGTCGGACGGGGGGTGAACGGAAGCGGACGGAAGCGGAGGGGAAGCGTCAGCTGGTGCGGCCCTTGGCGTCGAACCGCTTCATACGGTCGAGCACCGAGTCGGCCGTGGGCCCGTACAGTTCGTCGACGATGCGCCCGTCCGCGAGGAAGACCACCCGGTCCGCGTAGGCGGCGGCCACCGGGTCGTGGGTCACCATCACCACGGTCTGGCCCAGCTCCCGCACCGAGTTGCGCAGGAAGCCCAGCACCTCGGCGCCGGAACGGGAGTCGAGGTTTCCGGTCGGCTCGTCCCCGAAGATGATCTCCGGCCGGGAGGCCAGCGCCCGTGCCACGGCGACCCGCTGCTGCTGCCCGCCGGAGAGCTGGGCCGGCCGGTGCCCGAGGCGTCCGGACAGCCCGACCATCTCGATCACGGAGTCCACCCACTGCTTGTCCGGCTTGCGGCCCGCGATGTCCATCGGGAGGGTGATGTTCTCCAGCGCCGTCAGCGTCGGCAGCAGGTTGAACGCCTGGAAGATGAAGCCGATCTTGTCCCGGCGCAGCTTGGTGAGCTGCTTGTCCTTGAGCGAGCCCAGCTCGGTCTCGCCGATGCGCACCGAGCCGGACGAGAAGGTGTCCAGGCCCGCGACGCAGTGCATCAGCGTGGACTTGCCGGAGCCGGAGGGGCCCATGATCGCGGTGAGCTCGGCCTGCCGGAAGTCGATGGAGACCCGGTCCAGGGCGACCACCTGGGTCTCGCCCTGGCCGTAGATCTTGGAAAGCTCCGTGGCGCGTGCGGCCACGAGGGTGGACCGGTCGGCGATGGGTGCGGTGGTCACGGGAAGGGCGCTCCTGTCGGTACGGCGTGTGCGGTCGGCACGGTGCGTGCGGTGGCACGGTGTGTGCTGGGCACGGTGCGTGCGGTCGGCACGGTGTGTGCTCGGGGACGTTGTCAATCGTCCCGGTCGAACGGCGCCCTGTAGTCAGCCGCTGTTCCGGTTCAGGGGGGCGACTTCGGTCGGACGGGCCGGGCCGGTGTCATACCTGCGGATGACGGCCGACCCCGACGGCGGGGCGGGTGAGAACGGGGCGGGCGCCCTTGTCGAGACGGTGAAATCCCGTCATTCCGCATACAGCGCGGGCGGTCGCACGCAAGGCTGTTGGCATGTGCTGTTGGCCTGACCCGGTAACTGATGCACCCTCAGGCGCCAATAAAATAAGACAACATCGGCCGTCCCGCCCGAGGCCGGGAGGAGGGTCCCGATAGGGTCAAGGCGCGCGAAGCGGAGCCCATGGCCTGCCCGGATGGTGGAATGCAGACACGGCGAGCTTAAACCTCGCTGCCCCTTCGAGGGCGTGCCGGTTCAAGTCCGGCTCCGGGCACCACTACTGTCACGCTGAGTGACCATCGGTGAGGTTCCACGGGGCGGGCCATTGCCCTGCCCGCGGCTGGTTGCGACTCAGCGGCCCTGCTGGCGCTCCCCGCTCCTCGCGGCCCTGGCGACCTGGGTATGGGCTTTCGTCCTGCTGGCCGGCGGAGGGGGTGGAGCCGCGAACGGCGGCTTCACGGCCGGACACGTGATGATCGGACTGGCCCTCGTGTGCACCTGTCTGATCGGACTGCAGCATCTGCGGCAGATCCAGAACACCTAGACGCCGCGCGAACGCACCCTGTGGCCCGGTTCCGCGGCGTTCCTCGGAGGACGGCATGGTGCGGGGCCTGATCGTCATCGCCGCGCGGGCTCATCTGCTGGAGCATTCACAGCAGGGTGCTCCTGCTGGCCCTCGTCTGGCGGTGGACCGCTCCCCTGGCGAACCGGGCTCCGCTGATACCGGTCGGCACCGCCCTGCTCTGCCGCTTCCTCGCGGCCCTTCTTGTCGAAACCGCCGACTCCGCGGTCGTCGTGGCGGCTCGTGTCCCGATCGGGCTCGGCGCCCTCTGCTTCTCGCTGTTCTCCCTGGTCTCCGTCCTGGAGAGCGGTATCGGCGACGGCGCGGACGGTGAAGGGGAACCCGAGGGATCCGGGACCGCGGCCGATCTGTGAACGGGAGGGCGAGCAGCGTTCCGCGATCAGTTGTGCTCTTCGTCGATGGTGACGGCGACGCCGTCCTCGACCTGGACGGCGACGGCGACGCTGCCCTTCTTGGCCGCGGCCTCGAGCTCTTCCTCGGTGCACGGCGTGGCGGCCTGGCCGTCCGCGTCGCCGCAGATCTTGCCCGCGCCCTCGATGTCGGTGTCCTCGGCGGTGAAGAACGCCTGCTCCGCGCCGTTGGTGTCCGTGATGGTGTACTTGCCGGGGGCGAGGTAGGCGACCGTGCCGGCCCACTTGCCCGACACCATGCCGCTCTTCGAACCCTTCGAGCCCGACGGGGACTTGCCGCCGGAACCGGAACCGGTACCGGTACCACTGCCACCGTCGTCGGACTTCCCCTTGGCGGCCGAGTCCGAGGCCGTGGCCCCGGTCGACTTGCCGCCGTCCTCGGTGTCCTCTCCCTGACAGGCGGTCAGCAGCATCGTCGTGGCCACCAGGGCTGCGGCGGCGAGGACGGACTTGCGGCGGTGAGTGCGAAGCATGGTGGGTCTCCCCCTCGTGTGATGGTGATGGCCGGAGTGGTCGTTCCGGCCGGCTCTCTGCCTTGCCGATCACCATCCTGAACGGCGCGGTGACCTGCGGGAAGCGCGGTTACGGTGTCATGACACTCCTGTCGTGGTCGTAGGACGAGCAGTTACGAGAGGCGTGCTTTTCCCCCCGGGCCGGCGTTCACCCCGTCGTCGCCGCCGGTCCCCGCCGTGGGGGGTCGGGGCGTACCAGTGCGCCCGCCGGCGCGACCAGCCTGCGGCCCAGCTCCGGAGCGTGGGCCGGAGCCGGGGCCGACGGCAGCGGCGCGGGAAGGGCCTCGCGGAGTTCGGGTGAGCCGGGCAGGCCCGCGGCCGCCGCACGGGCGAGGGCGTCCATGTGACGTCCGACGCGGGCGTCTTCTACGGGGGCGGCGGCTCGCTGCTCTGGAAGCAGATCGTCGCCGTCCTCGCCGTGGGCGCGTTCTCCTTCGTCCTGACCTGGATCATCGCCAAGGCCGTGGACGTCGTCGTCGGCTTCACCGACAAGGAGGCGTACGCCGACGTGCCGGGGCAGGAGGAGGAGCGGGCCTACGACTTCCGCACCGCCGAGCGCCTGGACGCCCTCGCGGGCGCCGGCCGGGGCACCGACCGGGAGACGCTGGACGAGATCCGGCGCCTGCTGCGGGAACACCGGGAGGGCTGAGACACCCGGGGAAGGAGCCCGGGGGCGGCGGGTGCGGACCGGCAGGGCTCTCCCACGAGGATGTCCGGTTCGCCCGTTGACAGTGGCGCGCGGGAGGCCGAGACTCGGCGCAGTTGATGGTGAAGAAATTTTCACCACGCGAACAGGCGACAACGCGACAACGCGACGCGGACAACTGCCGGCTCGAGCAAGGCAACGACGCCGATCGAAGGGAACGACCGATGCGCACCACCGTCGGCATCATCGGGGCAGGCCCCGCCGGGCTCCTGCTGGCCCGGCTGCTGCACAACGCCGGGATCGACTCGGTCGTCCTGGAGAGCCGCGACCGTGCCTACGTCGAGCGCAGGCAGCGCGCCGGGATCCTGGAGCAGGGCACGGTGGACGTGCTGCGCGGGGCCGGGGCCGGGGAGCGGATGGACCGGAAGGGACTGCGCCACGACGGCATCGAGCTGAGGTTCGACCGCCGCCGCCACCGCGTCGACTTCCCGGCACTCACCGGCGGCAGGTCCGTCATGGTCTACGCCCAGACCGAGGTCTGCAAGGACCTCATCGCCCTCCAGCTCGAGGAGGGCGGCCCGCTGCTGTTCGAGACCGAGGCGCTGGCGGTGGAGGACGCCGACACGGACCGGCCGCGCGTCCGCTTCCGCCGCGAGGGCGCCGAGGACGTGCTGGAGTGCGACTACGTCGTCGGCTGCGACGGCTTCTGGGGGGTGGCCCGGAGCGCGGTCCCGGACGGGCGCACCTTCGAGCGGACGTACCCCTTCTCCTGGCTCGGCATCCTCGCCGACGTCGCCCCCTCGCACGACGAACTGGTCTACGCCCGGCACGACCGCGGCTTCGCCCTGCTGTCCATGCGCTCCCCGTCCGTCTCCCGCCTCTACCTCCAGGTCCCCGCGGACACGGACGCCGACAGCTGGAGCGACGAGGAGATCTGGGACGAACTGGAGCGCCGCTTCGAGACCGACGACGACTGGAGCCTCCGACGTGGCCCCATCACCCAGAAGTCGGTCACGCCGATGCGCTCCTACGTCCACGAGCCCATGCGGCACGGCCGCCTCTTCCTGGCCGGCGACGCCGCGCACATCGTGCCGCCCACCGGAGCCAAGGGCCTCAACCTGGCCGTCGGCGACGTGGTGACCTTCGCGCGGGCGCTGGCCCACCGCACCGCGACCGGCTCCGACGACCTGCTCGACGCCTACTCCGCGACCTGTCTGCGCCGGGTCTGGCAGGCCGAGCGGTTCTCGTACGACATGACGACCCTGCTGCACACCGCCCCGGACGCCACGCCCTTCGAGGACCGGCTCCAGCTGGCCCGCCTCGACCGGATCACCTCCTCCCGCGCCGCCGAGACCGACCTCGCCGAGGCCTACACCGGGTTCCCGATCGGGTGAGCGCCGCCCGGCGGCCCGTGCGACCCCGGCCGTGAGGGGAATCACTGATCGGCGTAGCGTGTTGAGTCGCAAGGCGAGGGAAAGATCCTCCCCAAGCAGTAGGGTCATTCCTTTGCCGTTCTATTACTCTTGAGCCAAGGCTGCGCCGTGTGGCCATGGAGGAGTGAAATGAGGAGCAGAAACCCGGTCTTCTCGCGACGGGGGTTCAGCCGCGACAACGGCTACGCGGGCTTCAACGCCGCGCCGCAGGCCGGGGGACCCGCCGTCGCCACGCAGGCCAACCCGTACGCGCAGGGCGCCCAGGGCAACCCGTACGCGCAGCCGCCCGCCGGCAACCCGTACGCGCAGAACCCGTACGCCCAGCCGGACCAGCAGTTCGGCGCGCCGCCGCAGGCGCCCGCCACCACCGGCCGGATGACGATGGACGACGTCGTCATCCGCACGGCGAGCACGCTCGGCGTGCTCGTGGTGACGGCCGCGCTCGCGTGGGCGCTGCTGCCGGTGGACGACGCCAACATCAGCCGCTCGTACGGCATCGGTATCGGTGCCGCGCTGATCGGCATGGTCCTGGCGCTCGTCCAGTCCTTCAAGCGCAAGCCCACGCCGGCGCTGATCCTGTCCTACGCGGCGTTCGAGGGTGTCTTCCTCGGCGTCGTCTCCAGCGTCGTCGACAACCGCATCGCGGACGGCGCGGCCATGCAGGCCGTGATCGGCACGATGGCGGTCTTCGCCGGTGTGCTGATCGCCTACAAGGCGGGCTGGATCCGCGTCAACCGGCGCTTCTACGGCTTCGTGATGGCGGCCGCGCTCGGCTTCGTCTTCCTGATGATGGTGAACCTGCTGTTCGCCGTCTTCGGCGGCGGTGACGGCCTCGGCTTCCGCAGCGGCGCGCTCGGTGTCGTCTTCGGCATCGTCGGCATCATCCTCGGTGCCTGCTTCCTGGCCCTCGACTTCAAGCAGGTCGAGGACGGGCTCGCCTACGGCGCCCCGCGCGAGGAGGCCTGGTTCGCCGCCTTCGGCCTCACGCTGACGCTGGTCTGGATCTACCTGGAGTTCCTGCGCCTGATCGCGATCCTGAACAGCAACGACTAGTAGCACCCAGCAGGTGAAGGGCCCCGGGCTTCGTGCCCGGGGCCCTTCGTCGTCGTGGTCGGCGCGCCCGCTCACCGCAGCTTGCGTGCGGCTCTTCTCAGGTCGTACTCGTGGACGATCGCCTTCGCGTGGCCGTAGGAGAGGTTGTGTTCGTGGCGGAGCCAGCTGACCTTCTCCTCGAAGCGGAAGAGGGCGGGGCCGTCCTCGACGGCGCGCAGCCAGTCGGAGATCTCACGGCCGGTGCACTGGGGGATACGGGCGAGCAGGTTGCGATGGGTCTCCTCGGAGAAGACTTGGGACATCGGCGCCTCCGGGCGAAAGGGGATGTGAGCCGGTCCTTCAGGTCACCGTGCCTGAGCGTTCGCCCGTTGGCAACAGTCCCGGACGGCCGCGTACGCTCGCGCCGTGGTTGATACGACGCCTTTGACCCGTGCCGTGGACGACTTCGCCGACCGTCTGCGGGCCGCCCCGCAGAGCAGGCTGCAACGCGGCGCCGCCGCCGAGGCGCTCGGCCTGGCCAGGGAGTTGGCCCGGCGCGCCCAGCTCGTGGAGGAACCCGGGGCCGAGCCCCGCGAGATGCCGGACGCGGGCATGTTCGCCGCCGCCGACCAGATCGCCGTCGCCGCACACGACTTGGCCCTCGTCCTGGAGGACGAGGGCCAGGTGGAGGAAGCGGCAGCGCTGGTCGAGGAGGCCCGCAAACGGGCCGGGGTCTGATGCGGCCGGCGGGGCCGGCTCGACCGGCGTGACTGGTGCGACCGGCGCGACTACAGGGACGCGATGACGCGGTCCGCCAGGATGTACACGTTCTCCTCGCCGCACGCGAAGGTCAGCGTGTAGGCACCGGAGATGCCGGAGCCGCCGAGGAGGTACGGCGTCTGGCCCGCGCCGAGCGCGGCGGCCAGGCGCTCCGCGGTCTCGCGGTGGCCCGGGGTCATGCACAGGGTGGTGCCGTCGGCGAAGACGTACACGTCGAGGGTGCCCAGCGGACCCGGCCGGACGTCGGCCAGCGCGACGCTCGACTCGGCGAGCCCCTCCAGGGTCGCCACGGTGCGGTCGTGATCGTTCACGGCCGGGGACGGGTTCGGCACGAAGTCCGGGTGCGAGGGGTGCCGGCGGCGGGCGGCGGCCAGCTCGGCGGACTCCCTGGGACCGGTGTGACCCGCGTCCTGCGCGGCCGGCTCGTCGGCGTCCGCGGCCGGCTCGGTCACCGGCTCCAGGCCCACGAGGTCCGCCTGGCGGGGCAGGAACAGCTCACTGTCGGACAGGCCGAGCAGCAGGGGCGCGTCGGACGCGTCCCGGGTCTCCTGCGCGGCCCAGAAGGCCCGCGCCTCGGCGAGCTCCCGCTCGCGCTCCTCGGCGAGCGCCTCCGCGACGGCGGCGCGTATCTCCTCGGCGTCGGCGGTGGTGCGGGCGGCGGGCACCCGGCCCCGCGTGGCGGTGGCCCGGCTCTCGGCCAGCTCGGCGCGCAAGGCGGTCACCTGGCGGCGCAGCACCAGGATGCTGCGCAGGACGGCGACGCCCACGGCGCCGGTGGCGGCCGTGGTGAGCAGCAGGGCGATCGGCATGGCGCTCACTGACGTACTCCCGGTTCAAAGTCGACCCCCGACTTCCTACATCAGCTTGAAGGGAGGACTAACCGTCTGTCAGTGCGTAACGTCACGAAACGGACAGGACTTTGGGCCCGAGAGGTAGGGGTGGGGATGGTCTGACCTGCGTAAATCCATGGGGCGGGAGAGGTAGGTCACATCCTGGGGGAGTTTGGGTCACAAAACGGCCCAGAACCCTGGGGTGAAGGGGGTTCCGGGCCGAGTCGTCACACTGGGTCCGCGCGGTGCTACTGACGGTCCCTCAGTGCCCTTCGGCGGGGGTCAGCTCAGGCGCTCGATCACCATGGCCATGCCCTGGCCGCCGCCGACGCACATGGTCTCCAGGCCGAACTGCTTGTCGTGCGTCCGCAGGGAGTTGATCAGCGTGCCCGTGATGCGGGCGCCGGTCATGCCGAAGGGGTGGCCGACGGCGATGGCGCCGCCGTTGACGTTCAGCTTCTCCAGCGGGATGCCGAGGTCGCGGTAGGAGGGGATGACCTGCGCGGCGAACGCCTCGTTGATCTCGACCAGGTCGATGTCGCCGACGCCCAGCCCGGCCCGGGACAGGGCCTGCTTGCTGGCCTCGACCGGGCCCAGGCCCATGATCTCGGGGGAGAGGCCGGAGACGCCGGTGGAGACGATGCGGGCCAGCGGGGTCAGGCCCAGCTCGCGGGCCTTGGTGTCGCTCATGATCACGAGGGCGGCGGCGCCGTCGTTGAGCGGGCAGCAGTTGCCGGCGGTGACCAGGCCGTCGGGGCGGAAGACCGGCTTGAGGCCCTGGACGCCCTCCAGGGTGACGCCGGCCCGGGGGCCGTCGTCCTTGCTGACGACCGTGCCGTCGGGCAGGGTCACCGGGGTGATCTCGCGCTCCCAGAAGCCGTTCTTGATGGCTTCCTCGGCGAGGTTCTGGGACCGGACGCCGAACTCGTCCATGTCCTGCCGGGTGATGCCCTTGGCGCGGGCGAGGTTCTCGGCGGTCTGGCCCATCGCGATGTACGGGTCGGGGACGAGGCCGTCCTCGCGCGGGTCGTGCCAGGTGGTGCCCTCCTGCTGGGCGACCTCCGCGGTGCGGGCCTCGGCCTCGGCGAAGAGCGGGTTGCGGGTGTCCGGGAGGCTGTCGGAGTTGCCCTTGGCGAACCGGGAGACCATCTCGACGCCGGCCGAGATGAAGACGTCGCCCTCACCGGCCTTGATGGCGTGCAGGGCCATGCGGGAGGTCTGCAGGGACGAGGAGCAGTACCGGGTGACGGTGCAGCCCGGCAGGTGGTCCATGCCCATCTCGACGGCGACGATCCGGCCGAGGTTGTTGCCCTGCTCGCCGCCGGGCAGGCCGCAGCCGAGCATCAGGTCGTCGATGTCCCGCGGGTCCAGCTCGGGCACCTTCGCGAGGGCCGCCTGGATGATCGTGGCGGCCAGGTCGTCGGCGCGCAGGTCCTTCAGGGAGCCCTTGAAGGCGCGGCCGATGGGGGAACGGGCGGCAGAGACGATCACGGCTTCGGGCATCACGGCTCCAGTGGCGAGGCGGTACGGGGCGGGCAGGGGCTGGTTGGGAAGTTACCCGGCCGTATGGCCCGGGTCACGACTATGGGCATGTGACATGGACCGCAACTGTCTAAGCGCTTGCTTTTGCCGTCGGCGGTTGGGCGGTGTACTCGTGCCGGGGGTGCTGCGGCGGGCGTGCTCGGGGGCTGTGCCCCCAGCCCCCTTTCGGCCTGGACCGCCTCGCCCTCAAACGCCGGACGGGCTGGACGGTTCCGCCTCCGACACCCGACGCCGTCTCCGGCGCTTCAGCAGCGCCCAGGGCCCCCGAGGCCCCGTAGGCATGGCGGCGGCGACCTCCGTACCCGCCTCGGACGCCGCCTCCGCCGCCGCGCGCGCCACCGGCAGGAAGCCCTCGCGGCGCAGCGCGTCCGGGTGCTCCTCGTCGGCCGGCCACAGGCCGAGCGCGGCGCACACCGAGGGCAGTACCGCCATCGCGGCCGTGGCGTACCCCTCGGCGGAGGGGTGGTAGTTGTCGGGGCCGAAGAGCTCCCGCGGGTTCTGCGCGAACTCCGGACCCAGCAGGTCGCCCAGCGACACCGTGCGCCCGCCCTGCTCGACGGCGCCGATGGTCTGTGCCGCCGCGAGCTGCCGTGAGGCCCGCCGGGCCAGCCAGCGCAGCGGCTGCCGCACCCGCTCGATCGTGCCCAGGTCCGGACAGGTGCCGACCACCACCTCCGCACCGGCCGTGCGCAGCCGCCGTACCGCCGAGGACAGGTGCCGCACCGAGCGGGTCGCCGGCATCCGGTGGGTGACGTCGTTGGCGCCGACCATGATCACGCAGATGTCGGGCACCCGGTCCGGCTCGGCGAGCACCAGCGCCACCTGCCGGTCCAGGTCGTCCGAGCACGCCCCCGGTTGGGCGACCGACCCCAGCCGCACCGGCCGCTCCGCCACCGCCGCGAGCCCGGACGCCAGCAGCGCGCCCGGCGTCTGCCCGGCCCGGTGCACGCCCTGCCCGGCGGCCGTGGAGTCGCCCAGCATCATCAGCCGCAGCGGCGGGTCGCCGGCCGTGGGCAGGGTGCCGCCGTACAGTCCCTGCGCGTTCGGCACCCGGGTCGGCGTGCCCACCCCCACCCTGCGTCTGGCCAGCTGCACCTCGGCCACCACCAGACCGACCGCCGCCGCTCCCGCCAGGCCGATGCCGCCGCCGCCGTACGCCGCGCCGGCCGCGATCCGCCGCGCCACCCTCGCCCTCGACATGCTCGTCATGCGTAGCCGCCACCTCCTCCAACCCGTACACCCACTCCTTGCCCCGTACGGACGGTCGCCCAATCCCCACGCAGGGTGAACGACCGTCACGGGGCACCCGCGGGCCCGCAGGCCATAGGCTGGCCGGACCGATATCGACCCTTCATTTGCGGCATCCGGAGACCACGGTGCAATTCCACGACTCGATGATCAGCCTCGTCGGCAACACCCCGCTGGTGCGGCTCAACAGCGTGAGCAAGGGGATCAGGGCGACCGTCCTGGCCAAGGTGGAGTACTTCAACCCGGGCGGCTCGGTGAAGGACCGCATCGCCCTGCGCATGATCGAGGCCGCGGAGAAGAGCGGTGAGCTGCAGCCGGGCGGCACGATCGTCGAGCCGACCAGCGGCAACACCGGCGTCGGCCTCGCCATCGTGGCCCAGCAGAAGGGCTACAAGTGCATCTTCGTCTGCCCCGACAAGGTGTCCACCGACAAGATCAACGTGCTGCGCGCGTACGGCGCCGAGGTCGTCGTCTGCCCGACCGCCGTCGACCCGGAGCACCCCGACTCCTACTACAACGTCTCCGACCGGCTGGTCCGCGAGACGCCGGGCGCCTGGAAGCCGGACCAGTACTCCAACCCGAACAACCCGCTCTCCCACTACCACTCCACGGGCCCCGAGCTGTGGGAGCAGACCGAGGGGAAGATCACCCACTTCGTGGCCGGGGTCGGCACCGGCGGCACCATCTCCGGCACCGGCCGGTACCTGAAGGACGCCAGTGACGGCGCGGTCACGGTGATCGGCGCCGACCCCGAGGGCTCCGTCTACTCCGGCGGCTCCGGGCGCCCCTACCTGGTCGAGGGCGTCGGCGAGGACTTCTGGCCGACGGCGTACGACCGCGAGGTCGCCGACGAGATCGTCGCCGTCTCCGACAAGGACTCCTTCCAGATGACCCGCCGCCTCGCCAAGGAGGAGGGCCTGCTGGTGGGCGGCTCCTGCGGCATGGCGGTCGTCGCGGCGCTGGAAGTGGCGGCGCGGCTCGGCGAGGACGACGTGGTGGTCGTCCTGCTGCCGGACAGCGGACGCGGCTATCTCAGCAAGATCTTCAACGACGAGTGGATGGCCGACTACGGCTTCCTGGAGGACACGGGACCCAGCGCCCGCGTCGCGGAGGTCCTGAACCACAAGGAGGGCGGCCACATCCCCTCCCTCGTCCACATGCACCCGGACGAAACCGTGGGCCAGGCCATCGAGGTGCTGCGCGAGTACGGCGTCTCGCAGATGCCGATCGTCAAGCCCGGCGCCGGTCACCCGGACGTGATGGCCGCCGAGGTCGTCGGCTCGGTGGTGGAGCGCGAGCTGCTGGACGCGCTGTTCGCCAAGCGCGCCTCGCTGGAGGACCCGCTGGAGAAGCACATGTCCGCCCCGCTGCCCCAGGTCGGCTCCGGAGAGCCGGTCGCGGACCTGATGTCGGTGCTCGGCGGCGCCGACGCGGCGATCGTCCTCGTCGAGGGCAAGCCGACCGGTGTGGTGAGCCGGCAGGACCTGCTGTCCTTCCTCGCCAAGGGCAAGTAGGACGAGCGGGTCGCAGGGCGAGCGGGGCGCAGGGCGAGGGGGTCGCAGGGCGAGCGGGGCGGACGGGATCCGTGGCCCGGCCGATGATCTTCGTGGACTTCGCGGAAGTGGTACGCGCGCGTCATGTGCGCGCAGCAGTCGCTTAACACGGGACCGGCAGAGTAAGGGGGGTCGGCAGGGACCGGTGGCGGTACCTCCCGGGCGTTCAGCCCTGGGGGAGGCTCCCCGGTTCCGCCGGCGCCGAACGGCGTCACGGACCTTCCGGAGCGGCTCCCGGACCTCCGACGACGCCACGGACGCGCCGCCCCCGGCCGTGAGGCCCGGCACCGTGCGCGTCCCCCGCGGGGACCGCCGTCGTCCCGCCCCCCAGCGATGGGGGTGCGGCGGTCCCCGCGCAGTCTTCCCCCGCTCCGTCCGGCCCTGCCGGGCGTCTTCTCTCAGTCCTCCCAGGCGTCGCCGCGTTCGGCGCGGCGGCGGTGCCCGAACAGGCCCGGGTTGGTGCGGGCGACCTGGACCACGTTGACCCCGACGATGCCCGCCCAGGCGACCAGCATCCCGGGCAGGTTCGCGACACCGCCCCCGATCGCGGACAGCGGGATCGCGAGCACCAGCGAGACGATGCCGAAGCCGAAGCGCTCGCCGAAGGAGTCCGTGGGCCGCGGCGACCGGCTGTCCCGGGCCGCCGTCATCTGCTGCTCGGCGAGCTGCCGGCGCACCCGGCGCTCCACCGCTCCGTCGATGCGCTGGTCGACCTTCTCCAGGAACGAGTCGACCAGTGCGGACTCGTACTCCTCGCCGAGCTCCCTGCGGGTCCGCAGGGTGGCGTCGAGTTCCTTCTTCAGGTCGGCGTCGCGTGCGTCCATTCCGGTCATGGATCCCACGGTAGGCAGCCGGGGCGCCGTCGGCACTGGGGACAACCCCCGTTTCCGGCGGGGGCGGACCGGTAGGGGTCGGCCTGCGCCGCCACCTCGCTGTATAAAGGTATGCAGAATTCGGGGTGCGTGAATAGGTCGAGGGGGCCACGTCATGAACGGGACCGGCGGCACGAGCGGGGCGAGCGGGACCGACAGTCCGGCCGCTCGGCTGCAGACGCTCTTCGAGGGGCACCGGCTGACGCCGACCCAGCGGCGCATCGCGCACAGCATGGTGCGCCGCGCCTCCGACGTGCCCTTCCTGTCGAGCGTGGAGCTGGCCGAGCTGGCGGGGGTCAGCCAGCCGTCCGTGACCCGCTTCGCCGTCGCCCTCGGCTTCGACGGCTACCCGGCGCTGCGCCGGCACCTGCGCGAGGTCGCGCCCGCGGAACCGGTCGCGGACACCGGTGCCGTCAACGAGTACCAGCAGGCCGTGGCGGCCGAGATCGAGAACCTGCGGCATCTCGCCGAGGTGCTGGCCGACCCGGGACCCGTGCGGGAGGCGGGCCGCCTGCTCGCCGCGAGCCGGCCGCTGCCGGTGCTCGGACTGCGGGCCGCCGCCGCCCAGGCACACGGCTTCTCCTACTTCGCCGCCAAGGTCCACCCGGACGTCCGGCTCCTCGGCGAGGGCGGCACGATGCTGCGCGACCGCATCGACGCCGCCGTCCGGGCCGGGGCGGGCACGCTGCTCTGCTTCGCCCTGCCCCGGCACCCCCGCGAGGTCGTCGAGGCGCTCGCGCACGCCAAGGAGGCCGGGCTCACGGTGGTGACCGTCGCCGACTCCGCCTTCGCGCCGGTCGCCAAGGTGTCCGACCTGCTGCTGCCCGCCGCCGTCGGCACCGGCCTCGCCTTCGACACCGCCTGCGCGCCGATGCTGCTCGGGCGGGTGCTCCTCGAGGCGATGTGCGACGACCTGCCGGACGCGCAGGCCCGGCTGGAGGAGTTCGACACCAAGGCCGCGGCGCGGGGGCTCTTCGTGGACTGACCCGAATGACCCGACTGACTCAACTGACCCGTGAGCCCTCCGAGGTGACCCGGGCGGCGGACGGGTTCTCAGATTCGTCTCAGCTTGCCCCGTTACAGTGCGGCGCCTGACACACCCTTCAGACGCATCGCACAGGCAGGAACGGAACAGGAGGCAGGACGTGGCGCGCGGAGGACAGGTGGGACTGGCTCGGGTCGCCGTCGTCGTACGGGCGGGCGCCGCACCACTGTGGTGGCTGGGCGTCTTCGCGGCGGGCATCGGCGTGCTGGTGCCGGGGCTCACCGGACGCCGGATCGGTGTGCTGGCGGGCGCCGCCCTCTTCATCGTCGCCACGGCCGTCGTGGCGTGGGCGCGCCGACGGCGCTACACGGCCCTGGCCGGTTCGGCGGCCCGCGCGGGCAAGCACGACGTGCTCCAGGACCGCGGGGTCACCGTACGCGACTGGCGCCGTGGTCACCGCTGGTGGCTGCTCCTCGCCTTCCTCGCCGCCCTCGGCAGCGCCTTCGCCCTGCCCGCCGCGGGCGGACTGCTGCTGGCCGGCTGCGGTGCCGGGCTGTGGCTCAAGGCCGCCTGGATCGGCCGCCGCGAACAGGCCGGGGACGCCCTGCTGTGGGTCCGTGTGGACTGGCTCGCCGACAATGCGGGCCGCCCGGCGGGCAAGGCGGTCAAGGCCTACCGCAGCACCGGCATCGCGGCGGGCGACGCGGCTCCGGGTGGAGCGAGGCGGAAGACGCCGGCGACGGTCTGAGCGACGTCCGGCAGTCCGAGCGACGTCCGGCAGTCCGAGCGCGGGGCCCCCGACCGGGGGCCCCGCGCTCGTTTGCGGGCGGCACGGACCCGACCCTGTTGACTAGCTCTATTCAGGAGGTGAGGATATGAATATCCGTAGCAACAATCCGCCGGGAGCACAGCCACCAGGAGGCAGACCATGTCCGGACCTCGTCCCGTCCGAGCGCCACGCGGTACCGAGCCGAGCGCCCTGGGCTGGCAGCAGGAGGCCGCCCTGCGGATGCTGCAGAACAACCTCGACCCGGAGGTCGCCGAGCACCCCGACAAGCTCGTCGTCTACGGCGGCACGGGCAAGGCGGCCCGCGACTGGCGCTCCTTCGACGCGATGGTGCGGACCCTGCGCACCCTCAAGCAGGACGAGACGATGCTCGTCCAGTCCGGCCGCCCGGTCGGCGTCATGCAGACCCACGAGTGGGCCCCGCGCGTCCTCATCGCCAACTCCAACCTCGTCGGCGACTGGGCCAACTGGGAGGAGTTCCGCCGCCTGGAGGCCCTCGGCCTGACCATGTACGGGCAGATGACGGCCGGCTCCTGGATCTACATCGGCACCCAGGGCATCCTCCAGGGCACCTACGAGACCTTCGCCGCCGTCGCCGCCAAGAAGTTCGGCGGCACCCTGGCCGGGACCATCACGCTCACCGCCGGCCTCGGCGGCATGGGCGGCGCCCAGCCCCTCGCGGTCACCATGAACGACGGCGTCGTCATCTGCGTCGACTGCGACCCGCGCGCCATCGACCGCCGCATCGAGCACCGCTACCTCGACGTGAAGGCCGACTCCCTCGACCACGCCCTCCAGCTGGCCACCGAGGCCCGCGACCGGCGCAAGCCGCTGTCCATCGGCGTCCTCGGCAACGCCGCCGAGCTGGTCCCGCAGCTCCTCGCCATGGGCGCCCCGATCGACATCGTCACCGACCAGACCTCGGCCCACGACCCGCTGGCCTACCTGCCCACCGGTATCGCCTTCGAGGACATGGCCGACGCGGCGGCCAAGGACCCGGCCGGCTTCACCACCCGGGCCCGCGAGTCCATGGCCCGGCACGTCGAGGCCATGGTCGGCTTCCAGGACGCCGGTGCCGAGGTCTTCGACTACGGCAACTCGATCCGCGGCGAGGCCCAGCTCGCCGGATACGACCGGGCCTTCGCCTTCCCCGGCTTCGTCCCCGCCTACATCCGCCCGCTGTTCTGCGAGGGCAAGGGCCCCTTCCGGTGGGCCGCCCTGTCCGGCGACCCCGCCGACATCGCCAAGACCGACAAGGCGATCCTCGACCTCTTCCCCGAGAACGAGTCCCTGGCCCGCTGGATCAAGATGGCGGGAGAGCGGGTCCACTTCCAGGGCCTGCCCGCCCGCATCTGCTGGCTCGGCTACGGCGAGCGGGACAAGGCAGGCGAGCGGTTCAACGACATGGTCGCGAGCGGCGAGCTGGCCGCCCCGATCGTCATCGGCCGCGACCACCTCGACTGCGGCTCCGTCGCCTCCCCGTACCGCGAGACCGAGGCCATGCTCGACGGCTCCGACGCCATCGCCGACTGGCCGCTGCTCAACGCCATGGTCAACGTGGCCTCCGGTGCCTCCTGGGTCTCCCTCCACCACGGCGGCGGCGTCGGCATGGGCCGCTCCATCCACGCCGGGCAGGTCACCGTCGCCGACGGCACCCCGCTCGCCGGGGAGAAGATCCGCCGGGTGCTCACCAACGACCCCGGCATGGGCGTCATCCGGCACGTCGACGCCGGGTACGACATCGCCGAGTCGGTGGCGGCCGAGCGCGACGTGCGGGTGCCGATGCGCGAGGGCGACGAGGCGCACGAGGGTGACGCGGCGCACGGGAGCGGTGCGGCGCGCGAGGGTGACGGCGCGTGAGCTTCCACAGCATGTGGGCGGAGCTGCTGCCGGTCGGCCGCAGCTCCGCCTCCGGCGGCTACCGCCGCGCCGCCTGGACCGGCGCCGACGCCGACTGCCGGACCTGGTTCCAGGAGCAGGCCGAGGCCCGCGGCCTGACCTACGAGACCGACCGCAACGGCAACCAGTGGGCCTGGCTCGGCGACCCGGCGGCCGGGAACGCCGTCGTCACCGGGTCCCACCTGGACTCCGTGCCCGACGGCGGCGCCTTCGACGGCCCCCTCGGCGTGGTCTCCGCCTTCGCCGCCCTCGACGAACTGCGCGGGAGGGGAGCGCGGTTCACCAGGCCGCTCGGCATCGTCAACTTCGGCGACGAGGAGGGCGCCCGCTTCGGCCTCGCCTGCGTCGGCTCCCGGCTCACCTCCGGCGCGCTCACCGTCGAGCAGGCCCACCGCCTCACCGACGGCGACGGCATCACGCTTCCGCAGGCCATGGAGGCCGCCGGGTACGACCCGGGCACCCTCGGCCCCGACCCCGAACGGCTCGCCCGCATCGGCGCCTTCGTCGAACTCCACGTCGAGCAGGGCCGCGCCCTCGACCTGTCCGGCGACCGCATCGGCATCGCCTCCGCCATCTGGCCGCACGGACGCTGGCGGTTCGACTTCCGGGGCGAGGCCAACCACGCCGGCACCACCCGCCTCGCCGACCGGCACGACCCGATGCTGCCGTACGCGGAGACCGTCCTCGCCGCCCGCCGCGAGGCCGAACTCGCCGGTGCCGTCGCCACCTTCGGCAAGATCGGCGTCGAACCCAACGGCGTCAACGCCGTCCCCTCCCTGGTGCGCGGCTGGCTCGACTCCCGAGCCGCCGACCAGGCGAGCCTGGACACCGTGGTCACCGGCATCGAGAAGGCCGCCCGCGAGTACGCCGCAGCCCGGGGCGTGGACCTCGACGTGGTCCGCGAGTCCTTCACGCCCGTCGTCGAGTTCGACCACGCCCTGCGCGACGAACTCGGCCGCATCCTGGGCACGGGGACGGACCTGAAGGTGCCCGTCCTCGGTACCGGCGCCGGACACGACGCCGGAATCCTCTCCGACCGCATCCCGACCGCCATGCTGTTCGTACGCAACCCCACCGGCGTCTCGCACTCCCCGGCCGAGTACGCCGCCGAGGACGACTGCGTGGCCGGGGTGAACGCACTCGCCGACGTACTGGAAGGGCTGGCCTGCACGTGACCTCCTCCGAGCAGCCCCGCACGTACTGGCTGGAGCACGCCTGGCTCGGCACCCATGTCGAGCCGGGGGTCGCTCTGGACGTCCGGGACGGTCGCATCACCGCCGTCCACCAGGGCGTCGCCACCCCGCCGCCCGGCGCCGGGATCCTGCGCGGACTGACCCTGCCGGGGCTGGCGAATGCGCACTCGCACGCCTTCCACCGCGCCCTGCGCGGCACCGTCCAGGTCGGCTCCGGCACCTTCTGGACCTGGCGCGAGGTGATGTACTCGGTCGCCGACCGGCTGACCCCGGACACCTACCACGCCCTCGCCCGCGCCGTGTACGCCGAGATGGCGCTGGCCGGCATCACCGCCGTCGGCGAGTTCCACTACGTGCACCACGCGCCCGGCGGCACCCCCTACGCCGACCCCAACGCGATGGGCGAGGCGCTGATCGAGGCCGCCGCCGAAGCCGGTGTCCGCATCACCCTCCTCGACACCTGCTACCTGTCCTCCGGCTTCGGCGAGCCACCGAACACCCACCAGCGCCGCTTCTCCGACGGCACGGCGGATGCCTGGGCCGAACGCTGTTCAGTTCTCAAGGAACGGGATCACGCGCGGATCGGGGCCGCGATCCACTCCGTACGGGCCGTGCCCGCCGACCAGTTGGCGACCGTGGCGCAGTGGGCCGAGGAGCGGCGGGCCCCGCTGCATGTGCACCTTTCCGAGCAGACCGCCGAGAACGACGCCTGCCGCCAGGCCCACGGCCGCACCCCGACCCGCCTCCTCGCCGACCACGGTGTGCTGGGCGCCCGCACCACCGGCGTCCACAACACCCACCTCACCGACGAGGACATCGCCCTGCTCGGCGGCAGCCGCACCGGCACCTGCATGTGCCCCACCACGGAACGGGACCTGGCCGACGGCATCGGCCCCGCGGCCGCACTCCAGCGGGCGGGCTCGCCCCTCTCCCTCGGCTCCGACAGCCACGCCGTCGTCGACCTGCTGGAAGAAGCGCGCGCCATGGAGCTGAACGAGCGCCTGCGCACCCGCGCCCGCGGCCACTGGACCGCCGCCGCCCTGCTGCGGGCCGCCACCGCCGACGGGCACGCCGCCCTCGGCTGGGACGACACCGGCCGCATCGAGGCCGGGGCCCGCGCCGACCTCGCGACCATCGCGCTGGACTCGGTCAGGACAGCGGGACCGCTGCCCAGGCTCGGCGCCGAGACGGCCGTATTCGCCGCGACGGCAGCGGACGTACGGCACACGGTCGTGGGAGGGCGGCACGTCGTACGCGACGGGGCGCACATCCTCGTACCGGACGTGCCGCAGGCCCTCGCGCGGGCCGTCGAAGCCCTGCGCGCCTGACCACCGGCGCCCGCCCACGCCCCAGCCCCCGCCCCCACGAGGACACCAGGGACCCCATGAGCAGCAGCACCGTCATCACCAACATCGCCGCACTCGTCACCAACGACCCCTCCCTCGGCGACCACTCCCCGCTCGGTCTGGTCCGGGACGCGGCCGTCGTCATCGAGGGCGACCGCGTCGTGTGGACCGGTGAATCAAGCAAAGCACCCGCCACTGACAACCGGGTCGACGCCGACGGCCGGGCGGTCCTCCCCGGCTTCGTGGACTCCCACTCCCACCTCCTCTTCGCGGGCGACCGCACCGAGGAGTTCAACGCCCGCATGTCCGGCCGCCCCTACAGCGCGGGCGGCATCCGCACCACCGTCGCCGCCACCCGCGCCGCGAGCGACGCGGAACTGGAGGCCGGTCTCACCCGCTACCTCGCCGAGGCCCTGCGCCAGGGCACGACCACCTTCGAGACCAAGTCCGGCTACGGCCTGACCACCGCCGACGAGTCCCGGGCCCTGCGGGTCGCCGCCCGCCACACCGACGAGGTCACCTTCCTCGGCGCCCACATCGTCGCCCCCGAACTCGCCGACGACCCCGCCGCCTACGTGGACCTGGTCACCGGGGAGATGCTCGACGCCTGCGCGCCGCACGCCCGCTGGATCGACGTGTTCTGCGAGAAGGGCGCCTTCGACGGCGACCAGGCCCGCGCCATCCTCACCGCGGGCAAGGCCCGGGGCCTGCACCCCCGCATCCACGCCAACCAGCTCTCCTACGGCCCCGGCGTCCGGCTCGCCGTCGAACTCGACGCCGCCAGCGCCGACCACTGCACCCACCTCACCGACGCCGACGTGGACGCCCTCGCGAACAGCCGTACGGTCGCGACCCTGCTGCCCGGCGCCGAGTTCTCCACCCGCGCCCAGTGGCCGGACGCCCGGCGCCTGATCGACGCCGGTGCCACGGTGGCCCTCTCCACCGACTGCAACCCCGGCTCCTCCTTCACGTCCTCCGTCCCCTTCTGCATCGCGCTCGCGGTACGGGACATGGGGATGACGCCGGACGAGGCGGTCTGGTCGGCCACCGCGGGCGGCGCCGCGGCCCTGCGCCGCGAGGACGTCGGCCGCCTCGTCCCGGGCGCGTACGCCGACCTGACGCTGCTCGACGCCCCGAGCCACGTCCACCTGGCCTACCGGCCGGGGGTGCCGCTGGTCGCGGGTGTGTGGCGGCGGGGCGTGCGTAAGGTGTGAGCGGCATGTGAGTCGGGGGCGGAGGGGCATGGCCAAGTACTGGTGGACGCCGTTCCTGTTGAACGTGCTGCTCGGGATTCCGGGCGTCGTGCCGTTCTGGCTCGTGTGGTACCTGATGGTCAACTGGCCGCTGGCGGAGCTGGGCTGGACCGTACGGGAGCCGACGGAGAACGACGGCATGGCGCTCTGGCTCGTGATCGTCGTCCCCGTGGTGGCGGTCTTCACGATGATCTGGTGGCTGGTCAACGCGCCGTTGCGGCGCCGGACGTCCCTCACCCCGCACACTTTCTGGCTCCTGTGCGGGCTGGCCCCGCTGCTGCCGACGGCGGCGCTGATCGCCAACTCCCCGTGACGAGCGACGGCAGCCTGAAGGGGGGCGGCCCGGCCTCGGGTCGCCCCCCTTCAGGGCAAGCGTCACGCGGTGGGGATCACTCCTCGACCGTGAGCCCCTTGCGCAGCCGTACGAGGGTCCGCGACAGCAGACGCGAGACGTGCATCTGGGAGATGCCCAGCTCCTCGCCGATCTCCGACTGGGTCATGCCGGCGACGAAACGCAGGGAGAGGATCTTCCGGTCCCGGGAGGGCAGCTCGGCGATCAGCGGCTTCAGCGACTCGACGTACTCGATGCCCTCGAGCCCGTGGTCCTCGTAGCCGATGCGGTCGGCGAGCGCGCCCTCCGCGTCGTCCTCCTCCGGCTGGGCGTCCAGCGAGGAGGCGGTGTAGGCGTTGGACGCCGCCATGCCCTCGACGACCTCGTCCTTGGACAGGCCGAGGTGTTCGGCCAGCTCGGAGACGGTGGGGGCGCGGTCGAGGCGCTGGGCCAGCTCGTCGCCGGCCTTCGCGAGGTCGAGCCGCAGCTCCTGGAGGCGGCGCGGAACGCGCACGGACCACGAGGTGTCGCGGAAGAAGCGCTTGATCTCGCCGATGATGGTCGGCATCGCGAACGTGGGGAACTCCACACCGCGCGACAGCTCGAAGCGGTCGATCGCCTTGATCAGGCCGATGGTGCCGACCTGGATGATGTCCTCCATCGGCTCGCTGCGCGAGCGGAAGCGGGAGGCGGCGAACTTGACCAGCGCGAGGTTCAGCTCGACGAGCGTGTTGCGTACGTACGCGTGCTCGTGGGTGCCTTCCTCCAGCGACTCCAGCCGCTCGAAGAGGGTCTTGGACAGGGCCCTGGCGTCCGCCGGAGCGACCTCGTCGTACGCGGGGATGTCCGGAAGCCCGGCGAGTGCGTCGTCGTGGTCGACGACGGCGTCGTGGTGCTCGATGGGATCCAGATGTTCCGGAGGGAGTGTCGACGTCGCTTGGTGGGTACGCGATCCGTCGAGCCGGGGTGACATGATGTCCTCCATCGTTCTCGGCATACGGCTGCCGAAGCCAAATACGTGCACTGCGGTGTGCGGCGCCTCCAAAGCCGGCCGTGTCGGTTTACGTGTCTTACTAGCCCTACCGGGTTTACCGAGCTGACCGCAAGTGTGTTCTGTGCGGGTATGTCCGTTTGTGTGCGGTTGTTCGGGTGTCGGAGTGCGGTGGGAAGGCGTAGTGTTCGAGTGCGTCAGCAAGCAGTCACGACCTCGGGAGAGAGAAACGGCATGGACCGCGGGACGGTCGGCAGTGCCCAGTCGGGCCGGCTTCTGGTCGAGGTACGGGAAGAGGGGCCCAGCGCCGTCGTGACCCCGGCGGGTGAGCTGGATCACCACACCGCCGATCTGTTGCGCGAGCCGCTGGAGGACTGTCTCGACAAGGGATTCAACCGGCTCGTCGTGGACTGCTCACGGCTGGAGTTCTGCGACTCCACGGGGCTCAACGTCCTGCTCGGCGCTCGGTTGAAAGCGGAAGCCGCGGGGGGCGGAGTGCATTTGGTGGCCATGCAGCCGGTAGTGGCGCGCGTGTTCGAGATCACGGGGGCCGAAGCGGTCTTCACCCTTCATGACACGCTTGCGGCCGCCCTGGCCGACGCGTCCGACTGAGCCGTCCTTGTCCGGCCGACGGAGGGGTGCGTGTGCTTCCCGGAGCGGGTGTTTTCGCCCCGCGCCGGGTTTCGTGCGCAATACAGGGGTGTTCGTGCGATCCGGTCGGGCAGGAGACACCCTGAACCGGCTGTGTACGACATGGCTGTCTACGACTTTGAAACGTGAACTGGTGGATCGGTGAGGTGAAGCGCTGATGAGCACCACCCGGCCCTACCCGCCGGGCGACCGCGGTCCGGAGCCCGGCGGCGCTTCCGGGACGGCGTCCGCGCCCGCCTCCGCGTCCGGGGAGGGCGGCGGACGGCAGGCCCGCAGGCTGAGCTTCGAGGACGCGAGCGGGGTCGTCCCGCTGGCCCGTGACTTCACCCGCGAGGCGCTGTACGCCTGGGGCTGGCTGCCCTCCGCCACCGCGGACCAGCGCGCCGCCGCGGAGGACGTCCTGCTCGTGGTCTCCGAGCTGGTCACCAACGCGTGTCTGCACGCGGAGGGCCCGGACGAGCTGTCGATCACCTGTGAGAAGAAGGTGATCCGGCTGGAGGTCTCCGACCGCGGTACGGGTCAGCCGGCGCCGCGGACCCCGCACCGCGCGGGGCGCCCCGGCGGACACGGCATGTTCATCGTGCAGCGGCTCTGCCTGGACTGGGGCGTCGTACGGACGCCGGGGGTCGCGGGCAAGCGGGTGTGGGCGGAGCTGGGCGCCCCGGCGTAGGCCTGCGGCGCTCGGGCGGGCACCCGCCCGTCCGCCCACCCGTCTCGGTCGGCCAGCAGGCCGCCGTCCCGGGGGCCGCGCCCCGGCCCGCAGAGCGGACCGCGCGCCCGCTCTCCGGGGACACGGCCGTCAGACCAGACAGAATTCGTTGCCTTCCGGGTCCGCCATCACCACGTGATCCGGCCTGCCCCGCAACCCCTCCTCGCGGACCACGGTCGCGCCCGCGGCGGTCAGCCGCTCCACCGCCTCGACCACCCGCGGCCAACGCACCTCCCAGGGCGTCTCACGGCCGCCGCCGACCCGCACGTCGAGGTGCAGCCGGTTCTTCACCGCCTTCGGCTCCGGCACCTTCAAGAAGGACAGGTCGGGGCCCGCACCGTCCGGGTCCGACAGGTACGCCCCGTCGTCCCACTCGTCCTCCGGAACCTCGTGGTGGGCGAACCACTCCGCCCAGCTCCCGAACCCCGGGGGCGCGGGCTTCTCCGCACAGCCCAGCGCCAGGGCCCAGAACGCCGCCAGGCTCGCCGGGTTCGCGCAGTCGATCGTCAAGCTCCACCTGGTCGCCATGAGTCCTTCCCCGGTCGGAGGAACGGACTGTACCCCGCACCGCCGACGACCCCGCCCCAACGCCCGGAGGGTCACCCCGTCCACCGGACGAGGTGACCCTCCGAGAAGAGGCGGGCGTGCCCGCGGGGCTCAGCGCACGTCGCCCATGAGTTCCTTGACGCGCTTGCGGTACATCCAGATCGCGACGCCCGCGACCACCGCGAGGGTGGCCTCCGCGGCGACGATGCCCGTCTTGTTGAGGTCGACGCCGGCGATGGAGAGCAGGCCGGTCGTGGCGTCACCGGCGGTGACGGCCAGGAACCAGACGCCCATCATCTGCGAGGCGTACTTCACCGGCGCCATCTTCGTCGTCACCGACAGGCCGACCGGGGAGAGCATCAGCTCGCCGCAGGTCTGGACGAAGTAGATCGCCACCAGCCACATGGCCGCGGCCTTGTGGCCGCCCTCGGCAATGCCCAGCGGGGCCAGGAAGAGGAAGAAGGACGCGCCGACCAGGACCAGACCGCCGCAGAACTTCACGACCGTGCTGGGCTCCTTGCCCCGGCGGTTGAGCGCCAGCCACACCGTGGCGAAGACCGGGGCCAGGGCCATGATGATGACCGGGTTGACCGACTGGTACCAGGAGACCGGGAAGCTCCAGCCGAAGACGCTGTTGTCGGCCGAGGAGTCGGCGAACAGCGACAGGGTCGAGCCGCCCTGGTCGTAGATCATCCAGAACACGGCGGCGGCGACGAAGAACCAGATGTACGCCGACATCTTGGACTGCTCGGCGCGGTCCAGGGACTTGTCGCGCTTGATGTTGGTCAGCACCAGCACCGGGATGATCACGCCGAGCAGGGTCAGCGGGACCAGGATCCAGTTCAGGGTGTAGTGGCCGGAGAAGCCGACGATCGCGTAGAAGACGACGGCCAGCGCGGCCCAGAAGGCGGCCTTGCGCAGCGTCGAGGTCTTCTCCTCGACGGACAGCGGCTTCGGCACCGCGCTGGAGTGCGGGGCCAGGTGGCGGCTGCCGATCAGGAACTGGAGGACGCCCAGGCCCATGCCGACCGCGGCGAGCGCGAAGCCCAGGTGCCAGTTGACGTTCTCGCCGATGGTGCCGATGGTCAGCGGCGCGGCGAAGGCACCGAGGTTGATGCCCATGTAGAAGACGGTGAAGCCACCGTCGCGGCGCGGGTCGTCGGGGCCGTCGTAGAGCTGGCCGACCATCGTGGAGATGTTGGCCTTCAGCAGACCGGAGCCGATGGCGACCAGGCCGAGGCCCGCGTAGAAGGTGCCGGAGGACGGCAGCGCCAGCGTCAGGTGGCCCAGCATGATCACGCCGCCGGCGATGGCGACGGTCTTGCGGGGACCCCAGACGCGGTCGCCGAACCAGCCGCCCGGCATCGTGAGCAGGTACACCAGCGAGAGGTACACCGAGTAGATCGCGGTCGCGGTGCCGGCGCCGAGGCCGAGGCCACCCGGGGCGACGAGGTACAGCGGGAGCAGAGCCCTCATGCCGTAGTAGGAGAACCTCTCCCACATCTCGGTCATGAAGAGTGTGGCCAGTCCGCGGGGGTGGCCGAAGAAGGTCTTCTCGGTGCCGGGGGTGCCCGGGGTGACCGAGTCCTTCGTCAGGCTGGACGCCATGGTCGATCCTTGCTGGTCGGGACGCGCTCATGAGGCGATGCGCGCCCGGTGGGGGGCGGCCGGCACCGGCGGCCTTACTCGCCCGTCCCACGCCTGAGGGATCCGCTCCGGATTGCGAAGCGGTGGGCGGCGGCCACCGGGATCCACGCCTCTGCGCGCGTCACTGCACGCGGTGAGGCCCGGCCACAGGTCATTCCTTTCAAGGCCGACGGTGGGGGTCGGCCCGCACACAAAAGAGACCTTCAGCGTCGAACTGTCGCCAAAGGTCCGCTGGGTGCTACAGGCGCTGATTCACCATACGGCAGGACACCGCCCGGTATGGAAGGACTTGAGACGCGGATCACAGGTAATAGTGGAACCGTGAACGATCTTTCGAAGGTTTCCCCCAGGATGGCACCCCACAGCCGCAGGTCCGGACACGGGGGTGGCCGGGCGGGGCGGTCCGCGGGGCGATCTTGCCCCGGGCGTTGCTCCGAGCGGTCTACCATCAGCCCATGACCCGTGTACTGCTCGCCGAGGACGACGCGTCCATCTCGGAGCCGCTGGCCCGCGCACTGCGCAGGGAAGGGTACGAGGTCGAGGTGCGTGAGGACGGACCCACCGCAGTCGACGCGGGGTTGCAGGGCGGTATCGACCTGGTCGTGCTGGACCTGGGCCTGCCGGGCATGGACGGACTCGAGGTCGCCCGCCGGCTGCGGTCCGAGGGCCACGCCGTGCCGATCCTGATCCTGACCGCGCGCGCCGACGAGGTGGACACCGTCGTCGGCCTGGACGCGGGCGCCGACGACTACGTCACCAAGCCCTTCCGCCTCGCCGAGCTGCTGGCCCGGGTCCGGGCCCTGCTGCGGCGCGGTGCCGCCGAGCCGCCGCAGCCGCCCGCCACCCACGGTGTGCGCATCGACGTCGAGTCGCACCGGGCCTGGATGGGAGAGGAGGAGCTCCAGCTCACCGCGAAGGAGTTCGACCTGCTGCGGGTCCTGGTGCGCGACGCCGGCCGGGTCGTCACCCGCGACCAGCTGATGCGCGAGGTCTGGGACACCACCTGGTGGTCGTCGACCAAGACCCTCGACATGCACATCTCCTGGCTGCGCAAGAAGCTGGGCGACGACGCGGCCAACCCGCGCTACATCGCCACCGTGCGCGGCGTGGGCTTCCGTTTCGAGAAGAACTGAGCGAGCCCCGAGAGGGCCTTCCGGGTAAGAGGACATGCGCCGTCGACTGATCCAGTCCACGCTCGCCGTGGTGCTCGTGGTGATCGCCGTCTTCGGCGTCTCCCTCGTCATCGTCGAGACCCGGACCATCAGCAGCACGGCCCAGGAACGGGTCGACCTGGAAGCGGTGCGGCTGGCCAGCATCGTCGACAGCCGGCTCATCGGCACCGGTTCCGTCGACGAGGACTTCCTGCGGGAGCAGATCCGCGACGCCCGGTACGCCGTGATCCGCATCCCCGGCGAGCCGGTCGTCGAGGTCGGCACCAAGCCGACCGGCGACGTCCTCCAGGGCAGGGCCACCGGCGAGGAGGGCGAGACGGTCCTCGTCGAGGAGCCCCGCTCCTCCGTGACCCGGGAGGTCGGGCGGACCCTGCTGATCATCGGCCTGGTGGCGCTGCTCGCCGTGATCGCCGCCGTACTGCTGGCGATCCGGCAGGCCAACCGCCTCGCCTCCCCGCTCACCGACCTCGCCGAGACCGCCGAGCGCCTCGGCTCCGGCGACCCGCGCCCCCGGCACAAGCGGTACGGCGTCCCCGAGCTGGACCGGGTCGCGGACGTGCTGGACTCCTCCGCCGAGCGCATCGCCCGGATGCTCACCGCCGAGCGCCGACTGGCCGCCGACGCCTCCCACCAGCTGCGCACACCGCTGACCGCGCTGTCGATGCGGCTGGAGGAGATCACCCTGACCGACGAGCCGGAGACGGTGAAGGAGGAGGCGACGATCGCCCTGTCGCAGGTGGAACGGCTGACGGACGTCGTGGACCGGCTGCTCACCAACTCCCGCGACCCGCGCAGCGGCTCCGCCGTCACCTTCGAGCTGGACGACGTCATCCAGCAGCAGATCGCCGAATGGCGCCCGGCCTACCGCGGCGAGGGGCGGGCCATCGTCAGCTCCGGCAAGCGCCATCTGACGGCCGTGGGCACCCCGGGCGCCGTGGCGCAGGTGCTGGCCGCGCTGATCGAGAACTCCCTGATGCACGGCGGCGGCACGGTGGCCCTGCGGACCCGGGTGACCGGCAACCAGGCCGTGGTCGAGGTCACCGACGAGGGTCCCGGCGTCCCGGGCGACCTGGGGGCGCGGATCTTCGAGCGCGCGATCAGCGGGCGCAACTCCACCGGCATCGGCCTCGCCGTCGCCCGCGACCTCGCGGAGGCGGACGGCGGCCGCCTGGAGCTGCTCCAGGGGCGTCCGCCGGTCTTCGGACTGTTCCTGTCCCGCACGCCGCCGTCGAAGAAGTCCCCGGGGGACGGCGACCAGACGGTGCGCTGAGCGCGCCGGAGGAGGGGGAGCGGGTCAGCGGTGGCCGGCGGGGGCGCCGTCCGGACGGGGGAGCGCGGTCGGGTGCTCGTGCTCCAGGAAGGTCTCCGCCCGCGCCGCCGGCTCACGGGCGGGCAGCGCGCGGAAGACCCAGCTGCGGTACGACCAGAAGCGGAACAGCGTGCCGATCCCGATGCCGAGGAATTTGAAGATGTTGCTCTGCAGCGGGCTGTCCCAGCCGAACCCGTACGTCGCCGTGTAGAGCACGCCGTTCTCGATGACCAGGCCGACGGCGCTGAACAGCAGGAACAGTGACATCTCGCGGGTCTGGCCGCTCTTGTCGCGGTCGCGGTAGGCGAAGTAGCGGAAGCCCAGGTAGTTGAAGACGATCGCGACGACCGTGGCGACGATGCTGGCCCGCACCACCTGGAGGTCGGTCGTGTGCCGTACGAAGTTGAAGACGAGGAGGTTGACCAGCACCCCCGCGCCGCCCACGGCGCCGAACTTCACGACCTCGCGCACGAGCCGGTCGACCCGTTCCCGCATTCCGGCGCGCGGCGCCGGAGGCGTGGCGGGAGCAGTCTGAGCACCCGAGGAACCATGTTCCATGGTCGTGCAGGCCCCCGTCCGTCGGTTGGCGTCAATCCGTTCATGCTAACCACCCGGACGCGCGATCTTCCTGCGGACGGCCCCATGCGCCCCGCAACGGGCGGTGGCCGGGGCCGGAAACGGCCGGTAAACAGGTGGGCTCCGCGCGGCCGATACGCTAGGGGTGTGACGTTCCCCGTAGTCGGCATGGTCGGCGGTGGCCAGCTCGCTCGTATGACACACGAGGCGGGCATCCCGCTCGGCATCAGGTTCAAGCTTCTCAGTGACACTCCCCAGGACTCTGCGGCGCAGGTCGTGAACGAAGTCGTCGTCGGCGACTATCGCGATCTGGACACGTTGCGCGAGTTCGCGCGCGGCTGTGACGTGATCACCTTCGATCACGAGCACGTGCCGACCGAGCACCTCAAGGCCCTGGAGGCGGACGGCATCCCCGTCCGCCCCGGTCCCGAGGCGCTCGTGCACGCCCAGGACAAGGGCGTGATGCGCGCGAAGCTCGACGCGATCGGCGTGCCCTGCCCGCGGCACCGGATCGTGCGCGATCCGGCCGACGTGGCCGCCTTCGCGGCGGAGGGCGCCGTGGAGGGCGGGGACGGCTTCCCCGTCGTCCTCAAGACGGTCCGCGGCGGGTACGACGGCAAGGGCGTGTGGGTCGTGGACTCGGTGGCGGAGGCGGCCGAGCCCTTCCGCGCCGGGGTGCCCGTGCTGGCGGAGGAGAAGGTCGACTTCGTCCGCGAGCTGGCCGCCAACGTGGTCCGCTCCCCGCACGGCCAGGCGGTGGCCTACCCCGTCGTCGAGTCCCAGCAGGTCAAGGGCGTCTGCGACACGGTGATCGCCCCCGCACCCGATCTGGACGAGGCGCTGGCCCTGCGCGCCGAGGAGATGGCGCTCGGTATCGCCAAGGAGCTGGGCGTCGTCGGACACCTCGCCGTCGAGCTGTTCCAGACCCGCGACGGCCGCGTCCTCGTCAACGAACTGGCGATGCGCCCGCACAACTCCGGCCACTGGACCATGGACGGCGCGATCACCTCGCAGTTCGCCAACCACGTCCGCGCGGTCCTCGACCTCCCCCTCGGCGACCCGCGCCCGCGGGCCAAGTGGACGGTGATGGTCAACGTCCTGGGCGGCGACTACCCGGACATGTACTCCGCGTACCTGCACTGCATGGCCCGCGACCCGCAGCTCAAGATCCACATGTACGGCAAGGACGTGAAGCCCGGCCGCAAGGTCGGCCACGTCAACACCTACGGCGACGACCTGGACGACGTGCTGGAGCGCGCCCGTCACGCTGCCGGTTACCTGAGAGGGACGATCACCGAATGAGCCAGGCCAGCCCGGTGACCCCGGTCGTGGGCATCGTCATGGGGTCGGACTCCGACTGGCCCGTCATGGAGGCCGCCGCCAAGGCCCTCGACGAGTTCGAGGTCCCCTACGAGGTCGACGTCGTCTCCGCGCACCGCATGCCGCACGAGATGATCGCGTACGGCGAGCAGGCCGCCGGACGCGGCCTCAAGGCGATCATCGCGGGGGCCGGGGGCGCCGCCCACCTGCCCGGCATGCTCGCCTCGGTCACGCCGCTGCCGGTCATCGGCGTCCCGGTGCCGCTGAAGTACCTGGACGGCATGGACAGCCTGCTGTCCATCGTGCAGATGCCGGCCGGCGTCCCGGTGGCGACGGTCTCCGTCGGCGGCGCCCGCAACGCCGGTCTGCTGGCCGCCCGCATCCTCGCCGCCCACGACGAGGAACTGCTCGGCCGGATGCGCGAGTTCCAGCAGGACCTCAACGACCAGGCCACCGAGAAGGGCAAGCGGCTGCGCACCAAGGTCGAGGGCTCAGCGGCCGGCTTCGGATTCGGAAAGTGACGGAAGGAACGCGGATGACATCGCTGGAGAAGGCCCGCGAGCTGCTGCGCGAGTTCCCGGTCGTCGACGGGCACAACGACCTGCCCTGGGCGCTGCGCGAGCAGGTCCGCTACGACCTCGACGCCCGCGACATCGCCGCCGACCAGTCCGCCCACCTGCACACCGACCTGGCCCGGCTGCGCTCCGGCGGCGTCGGCGCGCAGTACTGGTCGGTGTACGTCCGCTCCGACCTGCCCGGCGCGGTGACGGCGACGCTGGAGCAGATCGACTGCGTACGGCGGCTGATCGACCGCCACCCCGGCGAGCTGCGGGCCGCGCTGACCGCCGCCGACATGGAGGCGGCCCGCGCCGAGGGCCGGATCGCCTCCCTCATGGGCGCCGAGGGCGGCCACTCCATCGACAACTCGCTGGCCACCCTGCGCGCCCTGTACGCGCTCGGCGTGCGCTACATGACGCTCACCCACAACGACAACAACGCGTGGGCGGACTCGGCGA
Source organism: Streptomyces violaceoruber (assembly GCF_033406955.1). Taxonomy (NCBI): domain Bacteria; kingdom Bacillati; phylum Actinomycetota; class Actinomycetes; order Kitasatosporales; family Streptomycetaceae; genus Streptomyces; species Streptomyces violaceoruber. The sequence goes on from NZ_CP137734.1 coordinate 5,106,408, forward strand.
CCGACGAGCCCGGCGTCGGCGGTCTGTCCGCCTTCGGCCGCGAGGTCGTGCGGGAGATGAACCGCGAGGGCATGCTGGTCGACCTCTCGCACGTCGCGGCGACGACGATGCGCGACGCGCTGGACACCTCCACCGCGCCGGTGATCTTCTCGCACTCGTCCTCCCGCGCGGTGTGCGACCACCCGCGCAACATCCCGGACGACGTCCTGGAGCGGCTGTCCGCCAACGGCGGCATGGCGATGGTGACGTTCGTGCCGAAGTTCGTGCTCCAGGCCGCGGTCGACTGGACCGCCGAGGCCGATGACAACATGCGCGCGCACGGCTTCCACCACCTCGACTCCAGTCCCGAGGCGATGAAGGTGCACGCCGCCTTCGAGGAGCGCGTCCCGCGCCCCGTCGCCACCGTGTCGACGGTCGCCGACCACCTCGACCACATGCGCGAGGTCGCCGGCGTCGACCACCTCGGCATCGGCGGCGACTACGACGGCACGCCCTTCACCCCGGACGGCCTCGGCGACGTCTCCGGCTACCCGAACCTGATCGCCGAGCTGCTCGACCGCGGCTGGTCCCAGTCCGACCTGGCCAAGCTGACCTGGAAGAACGCGGTCCGGGTACTCGACGCCGCCGAGGACGTGTCCCGGGGGCTCCGGGCGACCCGGGGGCCGTCCAACGCCACCATCGAGCAGCTGGACGGCACGGCCGCCGAGCAGCCGGAAGGCTGAGCCGCCCCGCTTCCGGCCGGGTGGGGCGCGCGTACCCCCGAACGCCCCACCCACCAGGAAGCCCTTTCCGCTCCGTGCGACGGTGGCCGTACCTCACGACGACCGTACGGAGCCCGTCATGGCAGACCTCCAGGACGACCTGCACACCGGTACCGAGGCCGGTGGGCTCGACGACCTGCCCGTGCCGCTCGCCGCGGAGGCCTTTCCGCCGGAGCCCTACGCTCCCGTGTCCGACCCCGACGACGAGCCGCTGGCCCGGGCGCACGCCGTGCTGGCCGCCCATCCCGTCGCCGACGGCTGCAACGGTCTGCCCTGGGCGCTCAGGCACCTGCCCTGGTACGACCTGGAGCTGGGCGAGAGCGCCGTCGACACCGACGTGCCGCGGCTGCGCGAGGGACACGTGGGGGCGCTGCTGTGGTCGCTGCACCTGCCCGAGTCCCTCGACGGGGACCGTGCGGTCGGCGCCACGCTGGAGCAGCTCGACCTGGTCAAGACGGTCGTGCGGGCCCACCCGGAGGGGCTGCGCCTGGCGTACGACGCGGGGCAGGCCATCGACGCCCGCAACTGCGGCCGGATCGCCGTGCTGCCCGGTCCCGCGGGCGCCGCCGCCCTCGGCGACCGGCTCGGCATCCTGCGCTCCCTGCACGCCCTCGGCCTGCGCGTCCTGACGCTGTCCGGGGTGAGCTGGGCGAGCGAGGCGGGGCTGACCCGGTTCGGCGAGGAGGTCGTCCGGGAGATGAACCGGCTCGGTGTCGTCGCCGACCTCTCCGGCGCCTCCGCCGAGACTGTCCGGCGTACCTTCGCGGTGTCCAAGGCACCGGCGCTGTGCACCCGCTCCGCCGCCCGCGCGCTGCGCCCGCACCCCGCGAACCTCCCCGACGACCTGCTGGTGGAGCTGGGCGCGGCCGGTGGCCTGTGCATGGTGCCGCTGACCGCCGAGCAGACCGGCCCGACGGTGCGGGACGTCGCCGACCACCTCGACCACGTCCGCACGGTGGCCGGGCCGCAGAGCGTCGGCCTGTCCGGCACCTACGACAGCGGCGCCGCGCACCCGCTGGAGCTGGGCGACCCCTCCTGCTACCCCCGGCTGGTCGCCGAACTGCTCAGGCGTGGCTGGGACGAGGCGGACGTGGCCCTGCTGACCTGGGGCAACGTCCAGCGGGTCCTGCGTGCCGCGGCCTTCACCGCGAAGGCGGCCCAGCTGCGCCGCGAGCCGTCCACGGCGACCATCGCCGACCTGGACGGATAGTCCGCGCGAGCGTCACGTGTGCTCGATCCGGCAGAGGCAGAACGGATGCCCCGCCGGATCGGCGTACACCATGAAGTCCTTGTCCTCCCGGTCCTCCAGGTCCAGCGGCCGGGCGCCCAGCGCGAGCACCCGATCGTGCGCGGCGTCCATCTCGGCCCAGGTCGCCCCGCCGTCGAAATCGAGGTGGAACTGCTGGGCGTTGCGGTCGGAGCGCGGCCACTCGGGCGGGGTGAGGTCCGGGGCCCGCTGGAAGGACAGGCGGGGTCCGCCGGGCACCTGGAGGACCACCCAGTCCGGGTCCGCCTCGTCGGGCGCGCCGCCCCCGACCGCCGCGTAGAAGCGGGCCAGCTCACGGGGGTCGGGACAGTCGACGACGACGGAACGGAAACGTGCCGCGGGTGCCATGGGAGTCCTCCGAGTGCTCGTGGGCCGGCTCAGCAGGCGCAGAGGCAGAACGGGTGCCCGGCCGGGTCGGCGTAAACGCGGAAGGTACGGGTGCGGTCCTCCGCGTCCAGCGGCCTCGCGCCCAGCTCCAGCACCGCCTTCTCGGCCGCGTCCAGGTCCTTCACGTCGAGGTCGAGGTGGAACTGCTGCGAGTCGTCGGGCGCGGGCCACTTCGGCGGCACGAACCCGGGGGCCGCCTGGAAGGCCAGCGCCCGTCCGCCCGGCAGCCTCAGGTCGACCCAGTCGCCCTCGCCCTCGACGGTGCCGCCGAGCACGTCGGCGTAGAAGCGGGCCAGTGCACGGGGGTCGGGACAGTCCAGGACGACGGGACCCAGTTCGGCGACAGCCATGACTTCCTCCTTGAAGTACGCGGTCTTCGGTCACCGGCGCGGTTACCGGCATCATGCGGGTAACCAGTAACGGTTACTGCATGCTGCCGTATTGGCGGTAACGTCGCAAGCATGAGTGAGAGATCGCCCGCACCGGGCGGCCTGGGCCTGGTCGAGACCCTGGTGAACACGCTGGACCTCGAGACGGGCGCCGACTCGCTGGACACGGAGGAGGGCCGGGCGCCGCTCGGCCTGACGGAGGACGACGTACCGGCCGCCCGGGAGCTGCGCGAGTCCCTGCGCGCCACCCTGCTCGCCCACGCCGGGCACCCGCCGCACCGCGCGGTGACCCCGCTGGGGGAGCTGCTGGCGGCCGCCCCGCTGGTCGTCGCCGTCGACCCGGCCGACGGCTCCGCCGCCCTCGCCCCGGCCGGGGAGGGCTCCCTGACCGCCCGCGTCGCCGCCGCCGTCGCCCAGGCACTGGTGGCCGGCACCTGGAGCCGCCTCAAGGCGTGCGAGGCCGCCGACTGCCACTGGGCGTACTACGACCGCAGCCCGGCGGGACGCGGCCGCTGGTGTTCGATGCAGGTGTGCGGGGCCCGCGCCAAGATGCGCCGGTACCGGGCCAAGGAGTCGTAAACACCGCCCGCTTCACCGGCCGGCCGGGCGCGCACTGGGGCACAATGCGGTCGACGCCGGTTCGGCCGACTGAGCCTCGGCCGAACCGGCGTCGTCCGGCCCGCCGGCCCGCCGGCCCGCCTTCCTCGCCTACCTCGAACTCGTCGACGCTGTGTTCGAGTTGTGAACGTGGTGATACGTTCGTGGTCGCCGTGCCAGGGGGGCAGGGAGTGACGACGGAGGGGGCCGCCGTGCTTGTCTCGGACACGGCTGTTTCCGCGCGCCGTCGAGGTGCGCAGGCCCATGCTCCGCGGACCGACGAGATGGTCGTGCACGCCGTGGCGCGTCCTCGTCCTGCCGGATCCCCATGTCGTCGGTTGATCGACCGCCCGTCATGCCGCCTCCCGAAAGGACCGAGTACCGACCCGTGTCCAGATTCCGTTCACGCGCCGCGGTCACCGCGGGTCTGACGGCCATCGCGGTGGCCGCCGGCTGCCTCGTCGTCGGACCCGTCCAGGCCGCCACCGGCCCCGCCGTCACCGAAGGCGGCCATGCCTCCACCGCCCGCCTGCGCATAGGCGACGACCAGCGGGCCTGCTCCGGTGTGCTCGTCGCCGCCCAGTGGCTGGCCACGGCCGCGAGCTGCTTCGCCGACGACCTCGGCACCGGACCGGTCGCCGCGGGCAAGCCGCAGTGGAGGACGACGGCCGTCCTCGGCCCGGCCGCCGGGACGACCGTCGAGGTCGTCGAACTCGTTCCGCGTACCGACCGCGACCTGGTCCTGGCCCGCCTGGCCTCCCCGGTCGCCGGCACCACCCCGGTGCCGTTCGCCACCACCGCGCCCGCACCGGGCGAGGAGCTGACGGTCGTCGGCTTCGGCCGGACCAAGGAGGAGTGGGCGCCCCTCACCCGGCACACGGCGGCGTTCACGGTCCAGTCCGTCTCCGGCACCACGCTCGCGCTCGACGGCAGAACCGACGACGACGCCATCTGCGCGGGCGACGCCGGGGGGCCGCTCCTGCGGCAGAAGGACGGCGGGTTCGAGCTGGTGGCGCTCGCCAGCCAGTCCTGGCAGGGCGGCTGTTGGGGCACCGACCCGGCCGAGACCCGCAACGACGCGGTCTCTCCCCGCCTCGACAACATCGCCGGCGGCAACACGCTCACGCCCGGTGCCGTCCTGCGCGCCGAGGACAGCCTCGTCTCCAACGCCGCCCGCCTCACCCTGCGGGCCGACGGCGACCTCGTCGTCGTCTCCAACGCGGGCAAGACCCTGTGGTCCACCGGCACCGCCGGCCACCCCGGCGCCACCGCCCGGTTCACCGACAGCGGAAATCTCACCGTCGTGGACGCCGACGGCACCACGGTCCTGTGGGAGTCCGCGACCACGGCGCCCGGCGGCAGTGCCGTCCTCCAGGACCGGGGCGACCTCGTCGTCCGCGACGCCCAGGGCGCCTCCCAGTGGGCCGCCGGCACCGAGGTCCGCCACGACTACAACGGCGACGGCCGCAGCGACATGGCCGCCTGGTACAACTACACCGACGGTCGCGACGCCATCCACACCTTCCTCGGCGGCACCGACGGGACCCTCACCAAGCCCCTCAAGTCCTACGACGTCGCCGACGGGGTCTGGGACACCCGGGCGATGAAGTACCTCACCGGCGACTTCAACGGCGACGGCCGCGGCGACACGGCCGTCCTCAAGGGTTACAGCGACACCAGCGTCAAACTGTGGGTCGCACTCGGCCGGGCGGACGGCGGGTTCGACGCCCCCTACACGGCGTGGAGCACCCCGGCCGGCGGCTTCCACATCAGCTACATGACCCCGCACGCCGGTGACTTCAACGGCGACGGCCGCGACGACGTGGCCGTCTGGTACGCCTACACCGACGGCAGCACCAAACTGTGGACGTTCACCAGCACCGACCGGGGCACCTTCAACGCCCCCTTCAGCTCCTGGTCCGCCCCGTCCGGCTCCTGGCTGCGCAGCCGCGTCAAGTCCGTCGTCGGTGACTTCGACGGCGACGGCCGCGACGACCTGAGCGTCTTCTACGGCCAGGGCGACGACACGGTCAAGACGTACGTCTTCCCGGCCGCGCCCGACGGCGGATTCACCACCCCCGCCGTGTGGTGGCAGAGCGCGTCCCTCGACTGGAACCGCACCACCCCGCACGCCGGCGACTTCAACGGGGACGGCCGCGACGACACGCTGGTCTGGTACGACTACCCGGACGGCAGCGACAAGACGTCGACCATGCTCTCGGAACGGGTCAGCGGCAAGGACCGCTTCGGATCGGCGAAGGTCACCCTCAGCAGCCCTCCCGGCAACCTGGACGTGACCCGCATGCAGTTCCTCACCGGCGACTACGACGGGGACGGCCGCGACGACCTCGCCACGCTGAACCACCAGGCCGACGGCACGGTGAAGATGTGGACCTGGACCGCACGGCCGGACGCCATGTTCAACGGCGGCATCGCCGGCTGGAGCGCTCCGGCCAGCAGCTGGGCCTTCGGCTCCGCACAGTTCTTCACCACCTACCCGAAGAGCTAGGGGGTGTCGTTTGGATCAGGCCGGCCGCGGCCGACGGTGCCTTGTGGCCGACCCGAGCGGGGTCTGGTGCGTGCAGCTGCAAGGCGGAGGAGGGCGACAACGCGGAGCGTTGGCAACCGACGACAACGCCGCAGATGTGCGTGCCAGACCCCGCGACCCCGGCAAGATCCAAACGACACCCCCTAGCCCCCGCCCGACCGCCTCGGGAACGCCGGACCGGCCGGAGGCGGTCGGGCGGCCCTCAGGCGGTCGGGCGGCCCATCGCCCGGTACGTCCAGCCGGCCTTCCGCCACAGCGCCGGATCCAGGGCGTTGCGCCCGTCCAGGATCACCCGGGCCGCAGCCGCCTCGCCCAGCACCTCGGGGTCCAGCTCGCGGAACTCCCGCCACTCCGTGAGGTGCAGGACCACGTCAGCGCCCCGCACCGCCTCCCGCGCCGAGTCGGCGTAGCCGAGGGTCGGGAAGAGCCGCCGGGCGTTCTCCATGCCCTTGGGGTCGTACACCGTCACCTGGGCGCCCTGGAGGTGCACCTGCCCGGCGACGTTCAGCGCGGGGGAGTCCCGTACGTCGTCCGAGTCGGGCTTGAAGGTGGCGCCGAGCACCGCGACGCGCTTGCCGAGGAAGGGGCCGCCGCCCAGCGCCTGCCGGGTCAGCTCCACCATCCGGCCGCGCTGGCGCATGTTGACGGAGTCGATCTCGCGCAGGAAGGTCAGCGCCTGGTCGGCGCCCAGCTCACCGGCGCGCGCCATGAACGCCCGGATGTCCTTCGGCAGACAGCCGCCGCCGAAGCCGATCCCGGCCCGCAGGAACTTCTTCCCGATCCGGTCGTCGTACCCGATCGCCTCCGCCAGCTTGGCGACGTCGCCGCCCGCGGCCTCGCAGACCTCCGCCATCGCGTTGATGAAGGAGATCTTGGTGGCGAGGAAGGAGTTCGCGGCGGTCTTCACCAGCTCCGCCGTCGGGAAGTCCGTGACGACGAACGGCGAGCCCTCCTCGATCGGCGTCGCGTACACCTCGCGCAGCAGCCGCTCGGCCCGCTCGCTGCGCACACCGACCACCAGGCGGTCGGGGTGCAGGGTGTCCTCGACGGCGAAGCCCTCGCGCAGGAACTCCGGGTTCCAGGCCAGCTCGGCCCCGTCGCCGGCCGGCGCGTGCTCGGCCAGGTAGGCCGCCAGCCGGTCGGCGGAGCCCACCGGCACGGTCGACTTGCCGACGACCAGCGCGGGGCCGGTCAGGTGCGGCGCCAGGGAGGCCAGCGCGGAGTCGACGTACGACATGTCGCAGGCGTACTCGCCGTGCTTCTGCGGGGTGTTCACACACAGGAAGTGCACGTCGCCGAAGGCCGCGACCTCGGCGAAGTCGGTGGTGAAGCGCAGCCGCCCGCTGGAGCCCTCGATCCCGGCGACGTGCTTGCCCAGCAGCTCCCGCAGACCGGGCTCGTACATCGGGACCTCGCCCCGCTGGAGCGTCTCGATCTTCTCGGGCACCACGTCGAGACCCAGCACCTCGAAACCGAGCTCGGCCATGGCCGCCGCGTGGGTGGCGCCGAGATAGCCGGTACCGATCACGGTGATCTTCAGGGCCATGGATGCGCTCCAGAGGTGGACGGCACGGTTGCGCGCCCGAGCATATCCGGGGCGCCGGAGAAGCCTTTCGAGACCGTGGGGCCGGCTGTCGTCAAGCTCACCTATCCACGGACCGGCCGGGGCTCTAAAATTTGGGTTACTTAACGGTAGTTAGCGTGCCCAGCATCACAGCGTTTTGGAGCGTGAGAAACCTTGGCCGGATCGGCTGACTTCGACCTGTACCGCCCGTCCGAGGAGCACGACATGCTCCGGGACGCCGTCCGCTCGCTGGCCGAGGCGAAGATCGCGCCGTACGCCGCCGCCGTGGACGAGGAGGCGCGCTTCCCGCAGGAGGCGCTGGACGCGCTCACCGCGAACGACCTGCACGCGGTGCACGTCCCCGAGGAGTACGGCGGCGCGGGCGCCGACGCGCTCGCCACGGTCATCGTGATCGAGGAGGTGGCCCGCGCCTGCGCGTCCTCCTCCCTCATCCCGGCCGTGAACAAGCTCGGCTCGCTCCCGGTGATCCTCTCCGGCTCCGAGGAGCTGAAGAAGAAGTACATGACCCCGCTCGCCAAGGGCGACGGCATGTTCTCCTACTGCCTCTCCGAGCCCGACGCCGGCTCCGACGCGGCCGGCATGAAGACCAGGGCCGTCCGCGACGGCGACTTCTGGGTGCTCAACGGCGTCAAGCGCTGGATCACCAACGCCGGCGTCAGCGAGTACTACACCGTCATGGCGGTCACCGACCCCGACAAGCGCTCCAAGGGCATCTCCGCCTTCGTGGTCGAGAAGTCCGACGAGGGCGTGTCCTTCGGCGCCCCGGAGAAGAAGCTCGGCATCAAGGGCTCCCCGACCCGCGAGGTCTACCTCGACAACGTCCGCATCCCCGCCGACCGCATGATCGGCGCGGAGGGCACCGGCTTCGCCACCGCGATGAAGACGCTGGACCACACCCGCATCACCATCGCCGCCCAGGCCCTCGGCATCGCCCAGGGCGCCCTCGACTACGCCAAGGGCTACGTCAAGGAGCGCAAGCAGTTCGGCAAGCCGATCGCCGACTTCCAGGGCATCCAGTTCATGCTCGCCGACATGGCCATGAAGATCGAGGCCGCCCGCCAGCTGACGTACGCGGCGGCCGCCAAGTCGCAGCGCGGCGACAGCGACCTGACCTTCCAGGGCGCCGCCGCCAAGTGCTTCGCCTCGGACGTGGCCATGGAGGTCACCACGGACGCCGTCCAGCTGCTCGGCGGCTACGGCTACACCCGGGACTACCCGGTGGAGCGCATGATGCGCGACGCCAAGATCACGCAGATCTACGAGGGCACCAACCAGGTCCAGCGCATCGTCATGGCGCGCAACCTGCCGTAGCGGCCGGGATCCTGTCAGCGAGGGGCGTCCGCCGGCCGGGCGCCCCTCGCTCGTCGCGACCGATTGTCAGTGGTGGGTGAGACGGTGGATCCATCGAGTCGGGAAGCCGCCGAGCGGCAATCGGTAAGAGGGGGAGCCGCCATGTCCAGGAGCCAGAACTACATCAACCACGTCGCTCTCGTGCTGGACGCCAGTTCGTCCATGCGGCGCCTGAGCCACAAGGTGGTCGAGGTCGCCGACCAGCAGATCGCCTACCTGGCCCGCCGGTCGCAGGAGCTGGACCAGGAGACCCGCGTCACGGTGTACGTCTTCGCCGACCAGGTGGAGTGCGTCATCTACGACAAGGACGTGCTGCGGATGCCGTCGCTGAAGCAGATGTACCGGGTCGGCGGCATGACGGCGCTGCTGGCGGCCACGCTCAAGTCGCAGCGGGAGCTGGCGCAGACGGCCCAGCTGTACGGCGACCACAGCTTCCTGACCTTCGTCCTCACGGACGGGCAGGAGAACGTGAGCCACCGCTGCCCGGACGCCCCCGCCCGGGACCCGCGCGCCCTGGTCGAGGCCGTGTCCCGGATGATCGAGACGCAGGCGGACAACTGGACGCTGGCCGTCCTCGTGCCGGACCAGATGGGCAAGCGCGAGGCCATGCAGTACGGGTTCCCGAAGGACAACATCGCCATCTGGGACGCCACGAGCACCCAGGGTCTCGAGGAGGCCGGGCAGGTCATCCAGGAGGCCACCGAGAAGTTCATGGTGGGGCGCACCAAGGGCATCCGCGGGTCGCGGGCCGTGTTCTCCACGGGCGGCGACGCGGTCAACAAGGACACCATCAAGGCGGCCGGCCTCACGCCGGTCGAGTCGTCGAAGTACCAGCTGATCGACGTCACCCGCGACGTGGCGATCCGCGACTGGGTCGTCGAGCGCGGGCACACCTACCGCACCGGTGGTGCCTTCTACCAGCTGAGCAAGTCGGAGAAGGTCCAGCCGAAGAAGCAGATATCGGTGCTGGAGAAGAAGACGGACCGGGTGTACACGGGGCCCGAGGCCCGCGCCCTGCTCGGCCTGCCGGACGTGGAGGTCCGCATCAAGCCCGACCACAACGACGAATTCACGATCTTCGTGCAGAGCACGAGCGTGAACCGGAAGCTCGTACCGAACACGCGGCTCCTGCTCATGCTCTGACGCCGCCGACGCCCGGGTGGCGCCCCGGGCGGAGGTCAGTCCTCGTACCCCTCCGCCACCCGCCGCTCCCGCAGTTCCATGATCGCCCGGCGGCGGGCCAGGCGGTGGGTGCGGCGGATCTGGGCCTCCTGGTAGCGCCGCTTGTCCTTCTCGGTCTCGGGCAGCACCGGCGGCACCGTGCGCGGCTTGCCGTCGGCGTCCACGGCCGCGAAGACCAGGTAGGCCGAGCCGACCTGGGTGGCCGGGGTGGACTCGTTCCAGCGCTCGGCCAGGACCCGGACGCCCACCTCCATGGAACTGCGGCCGGTCCAGTTGACCTGGGCCTTCACATGGACGAGGTCGCCGACGCGGACCGGTTCGAGGAACGCCATCTCGTCCATGGACGCGGTGACGGCGGGTCCGCCGGAGTGCCGTCCGGCCACGGCTCCCGCCGCGTCGTCGACGAGCTTCATGATCACACCGCCGTGCACCGTACCCAGAAGGTTGGTGTCGCTGTGCGTCATGATGTGACTGAGGGTGGTGCGGGACGCCGAGGTCGGCTTGCCCGGGATCTCCGGGGCCGTCGACTGCGCGGCCGAGGCCTGTTCTGCCTGGTCTGTCATGGCCTCCACCTTATGCCGGGGCCACACGGGCGTGATTTTGTGTCGGGTTCGCAACAGCACTGCCCTGATTTTCCGACATACCTTGTAACGCCCACAGGGCGGCCCTGCACACTGGTGCGCATGAATGATTGGCCCGAGGGATGGTCCGGTGACAACCGCGGCAGCGGCTACGGGCGCGGCAGCGCGAACGCACGGCCGGAGAGCGCACGCGTGATGCGTCAGGTCCGCCGCGGCGCGACGCCGCCGCCCGGCCCGGGCCCGTCGGCCCCGCCGTACGGCGCCGGGGTGCCCCAGCAGCCGTCGTACACCGACGGCCAGGGGCACGGCGGCGACGGCTACGACAGCGGCTACAACACCGGCCAGGTCTACGGCGGCGGTGGCGGCGGCCAGGGCCCCGGCCGCCAGGTCCGGGACCGGCCCGCGCCGGACTGGCGCCGCCGGATCAAGTGGACCGCGATCACGGTGGTGACCGTGCTGGTCGTCACCACCGTCGGCACCTACTTCTGGGCCGACTCCAAGCTCAACCGCGACGTCGACCTGTCCAAGGTCATCGACCGGCCCGCGGCCGGCGAGGGCACGAACTACCTCATCGTCGGGTCCGACAGCCGCGAGGGCATGTCCAAGGACCAGATGAAGGACCTGCACACCGGCTACGCCGAGGGCAAGCGCACCGACTCGATGATGATCCTGCATACCGGGGACAACGGGTCGACGCTGATCTCCCTGCCCCGCGACTCGGACGTGGAGATCCCGAGCTTCGTCGGCTCCGAGTCCGGCAAGAAGTACCCGGGCACGGGCCGGCACACCAAGCTGAACGCCGCCTACGCCGAGGACGGCCCCGAGCTGCTGGTGCGCACCGTCGAGCACAACACCGGGCTGCGCCTGGACCACTACGTGGAGATCGGCTTCGGCGGCTTCGCGAACATCGTGGACGCGGTCGGCGGGGTCGAGATCGACATCCCGCAGGACATCAAGGACAAGAAGTCCGGCGCCGACCTCAAGAAGGGCAAGCAGACCCTGGACGGCCAGGAGGCCCTCGCCTTCGTCCGCACCCGGTACGCGCTGGCCGGCTCCGACCTGGACCGCACCAAGAACCAGCAGAAGTTCCTCTCGGCGCTGGCGAGCCAGGTGGCCACCCCGTCGACGGTCCTCAACCCGTTCAGGCTGTACCCGACCATGGGCGCCGGCCTGGACTCCCTCGTCGTCGACAAGGACATGGGCCTGTTCGACCTGGCGAGCATGTTCTGGGCGATGAAGAGCGTCAGCGGCGGCGAGGGCACCTCGATGAACATGCCGATCTCGGGCAGCGTCGGCGGCAACCTCAAGTGGGACGACGCGAAGGTGAAGAAGCTCGTCGAGGAACTGAAGAACGACGAGAAGGTCACCGTCTCCGGCAACAACTGAGCCCGGGCGCGCCGGTGAGCCCCGGCGCGCCTCACTCCTTGCCGCAGACCACCTCGTCGCCGCGCACCACCGTGCCCGACTCCTGCGGCGGGTCGGCCGGCCGCACCTTCGCCACCTTCTCGAAGTCGGCGCCCGCGATCACCTTCAGCGTGGCGCCCTGCCCCTTGACCGGCTTCAGCTCGCTGCCGGGCAGTGCGGCGGCCAGTGACTTCGCCGACTGGTCCCAGCGCGGGTCGTAGGCGACGACGGTCCGCCCCACCGCCCGGTCCTCGGCGTTCCGCGGCGCCCTGGTGGTGCGGAAACCGGTCGCCGCCAGCGCGTCGTCCACCCGCTTGCCCAGCCCGGAGGTGCGGGTGCCGTTCTCCACCTGGACGCGGATCTGCTTCGGGTCCACCGGGACCCGCACCGGCGCCGGACCCTTCGGCCTCGGCTTCGGCGCGGCCAGCGGCTCGTCCTCGCGCAGGGCGTCGAAGAGCCGCTCGGACTTAGCCGGGTCCCACTTCAGCGTCGAACCGACGCCCTTTACGGCGTAGCCCATCTGCCCGATCGGCACGGTGGTGAACTCGGAGGACGACGGCGAGAAGTTCCGCATCGCCCGCCCGAGCGTCAGCAGCTCGTCGGTGCCGAAGCCCTGGTCGGCCCGGACCGAGCCGAGCACGGCCCGGGTGACGTCGCGGAACTTCAGCGGGTTCAGCAGGATCCCCGAGGAGGTCGCCCGGTCGATCAGGGCGGCCAGGAAGCGCTGCTGGCGCTTCATCCGGCTCAGGTCCGAGGCGCCGTCGAGGTGGCGGGCGCGCACGTACTGCAGCGCCTGCCCGCCCATCAGGGTGTGGGAGCCGGCCGGCAGGTCGAGTCCCGTGTAGCTGTCCTTGAGCGGCTGGACCGTGCAGATCCGCACACCGCCGAGGACGTCCACGGTCTTCATGAAGCTGGTGAAGTCGACCTCCAGATAGTGGTCGATCTTCACCCGGGTCATGTTCTCCACGGTGCGGATCGTCAGCTGCGGGCCGCCCTCGGCATAGGCCGCGTTCAGCTTGATCGGGTGTCCCTTGTGGTGCTCGCCGGTGGTGCGGTCGGTGTGGCCGGGCGTCTCGGCGTACGAGTCGCGCGGCAGGCTGACCACGCTCGCGCGCTCCCGGTCCTCCGAGATGTGCACGATCATGATCGTGTCGGTGCAGTGGCAGGGGGCGCCGCCCAGCCGGTACTTGCGCCGCTCCTCCTCGGTGATCTCGTCCCGGCCGTCGGTGCCGACCATCAGGACGTTCATGCCGTCGCCCGCCCGCGGCCGGTTCTTCATGTCCTTGAACGCGTCGAACCGCGAGATGTCCGAGTCCAGACTCGAGAGCACCGCGTGCCCGATGCCGGCGGAGGCGAGCACCACCACCGACAGCGCGGTCACCGCCCGCATGGCCCAGCGCGGCTTCTTCCGCCGTACGGGGGGCCTCGGCGGCCGCCCGGACGGCCGGGGGCCGCCGCGCTGCGGCGGGGGCCCGCCCCGGTTGGTCGAGGCCGGGACCCGGGACGAGCGGGGCGGCGTGGGCAAGGGGAACACCTCCGCGGGGACGGGGCCCTGGGCGTGGAGCGTGAGGCCGTACGTGGGATTCGTGAGCACCGTAGGCCCATACGATCTCCTGCCCGGGGCTGTGACCCCGCGGCGCGCACCCGTGTCCCCCGTTCGCGGTAACGGGAGCGCCGGTGAAGGCCGGGGTACCGGCGACGGCCCCGTCCGCGGTGACGGCGGTCAGGACCAGGTGAACGCCGGGTTCACGTGCATGCAGGCGCTGTCGTCCGCGCCGTTGAGCGCCTCGGCCGACTCGGGGGTCCGGTCGTCGCTCTCGGGCGCCCGGTACGCCGTGTCCTCGCGCCAGTCGGCGCCCACGACGAGCGTGACGCCGGAGACGTCCGTCGACCGCTTCACCGAACTCGCCGGGACCCCGAGGGACTTGGCGACGCGGCGGGCGTCGCCCTCCAGGTCGGCGCTCGGGTAGCGGATCACCGTACGGTCCTCGCTCGGCAGCACCGACGGGTCCGCGACCGCCTTGGTGAAGCCCCGGTCCACCAGGAGCCCGGTGACCGTGTTCGCGCGTCCGGGGGCGGTGCCCAGTTCGTCGGTGCGGGTGCCGTTGCGGACCTGGACCGCGATCTCGTCGTCGGGAGCGGCCGGGTCGGCCGGGGGCTCCGGCTCCGCGTCGGGCTTCTTCTTCGCGTCCTTGCCGTCCAGCGCGATGTCCTCGCGCACCAGCCGGAACAACTGCTCCGCGTCCTCGGTCGGCTCCACGCGGGCGCCCACGTACCGGTTGGGCATCGTGGTCATGGTGATGCGCTCGGGCTTCACCTTCCGCAGTTCGTCGCTGAGGTCGTACAGCTTCTTGACGGAGTCCAGGTCCGGGTCGACGGTGAGTGCCTCGGTGGCCTCCTCGGCGAGCCTGCGCAGCCGGTTCGGGCTGCTGAGGGTCGCGTTCTCGCGCAGCACCCGGACCATCGCGTTCAGGTACATGTGCTGGGCCTTGGCCCGCGCCAGGTCGCTGCCGTCCTCGAAGCCGTACCGGGTGCGCAGCCACTGCAGGGCCTGCTCGCCCTTGACCGGGTGCGTGCCCTTCTCCAGCTTCAGACCGGAGCCGTGGCCCCCGGCGTCGCGCGAGTGGATGTTGGCGTCCACGCAGACCGGGACGCCGCCGACGGCGTCGGCCATCGAGACCACGCCCGCGAAGTCGACCATCACGAAGTGGTCGATGTGGATGCCGGTCAGCTCCTGCCAGGTGGCCACCGTGCAGCCGGGCCCGCCGTGGCCGAGGCTCTGGTTGGTCATCACCCGGCCCTCGCTCGCCGGGTAGACCTCGCCGTCGTCCGGGTCGGTGCACCTGGGTATCTCGAGCAGGGTGTCGCGCGGCATGCTGACCACCGACATGTTGCTGCGGTCGGCGGACAGGTGCACCAGCATCTGCACGTCCGCCAGCGGCGTGGAGCCGAACGTCTCACGGGCGCCGCCGAGTTGCTGGTTCTCCTCGCTGTCCCGGGCGTCCGAGCCGATGACGAGGATGTTCAGCGGGGTCTGCCCGGCCGCGTTCGGCGTCGGCTTGGCGACCTTGTTGTCGCCCAGGTTCAGGGCGTCCTGCTTGATGTTGTCGTTGAGGTGCTCGTAGTAGAGGTAACCCGCTCCGGCCGTGCCGGCCAGGACCACGGCGAGCACCACCGCGGTCCAGCGCAGCACCCGCCGTCGCCTGCGCGGACGGGGGGCGTCGGGCTCGCCTGCGGTGCCGTCCCCGGTGCCGCCTTCGGCGCCGAGGGCGGCGCCTTCGGGTTCGTCCTTGGCGCCGTCGACACCGTTGTCGCCGTCCCCCCGGACGGTCTGGGCACGTTCGGGGGCGTCTGCCGCGCCCTCGTCCGTGTCCTCCCCCTGCACACTGCTCCGCGTCACTTCCGCGTCCCTCCCCGCCCCCGGGCCACCGTGTGGGCCCGTCGCCGCCCTGTCAGACGTACGACAGGCCCCTCAGGTCAACTGGCGCACAGCTTCTGGTCGGCCGTGGACTCGGTGTCCAGGTCCGGCTTCTTGACGGAGCCGTCGAGTTTGACGCCGGCGCCCTTGAAGTCCTTGCCGAGGGTGAGGGTCATGGTGGGCAGGCCCTGGGAGTTGGTGACGCTCTCGCCGGGCTTCATGGCGGCGCCGGTCAGGCCGAGGATCTCGGCGAGGGCGCGGGCCTGGTCGGCCTGGTCGGGGGCGTACTCCAGGGTGGTCTTCGCGATGTCGGCGGGGGCGTTGCCCGCGTTCTCGGACTTGGAGACCCCGGCCTGGGTCTGCAGGTAGGCCAGTTCCTGCTGGGCGCTGCCGGCGGGGGCGCCGCCGTTCATGACGCGGACCCGGACCTCGCCGGGCTCGGACTTCTCGCCCTTGAGCCGGGCGGCGACCGCGGCCTTCTCCTTCTTCTTCTGCTGCTCGACCTCGGTGAAGGAGATGTCGTTCTTGATCATGTCGAAGACCTGGGGGCCCTTCGCCTCGTTCACGACCACCGTCGCCTTGACCTTCTCGGCGGGGTTGTCGATCACCGGCACCGTGGTGAACGTGATGTTCTTCGTCGGCACCTTCTTCAGCTCCAGGGCGATGTCCTTGAGCGTGCCCACCTTGCCGATGGCGCTGTCCACGGTGAGGGCCTTGGTCGCGGCCTCGGCGAGTTTCACCAGCTTGGTGGGGCTGGTGAGGGTGTCGCCGGAGGCCATCTTGCGCATGAGCGAGCCCAGGAACTGCTGCTGCACCTTGATCCGGTCCAGGTCGCCCTCGTTGCCGAAGGCGTGCCGGGTGCGGACGAAGGCCAGAGCCTGCTCGCCCTCGACCTTGGACTCGCCCGCGGGCAGCTTGAGATGGGACTTCGGATCGTCCACGGCGTGCTCCACGCACACGTCGACCCCGTCGACCGCCGTGGTCAGCGTCTTGACCGCGTTGAAGTCGGCCATCATGAAGTGGTCCGGCTTGATGCCGGTCGTCTCCGCCACCGTGCGCATCGTGCAGCCCGCGTCCCGGCCGAAGTCGCCGAGGCTCTGGTTGAAGCGGACGCCGGAGGTACCGGGGATGACCTTCTTCGTCCCGTCCTCCTGCGTCGTCTCGCAGTCGGGGATGTCGACGATCAGGTCGCGGGGGATGCTGAGCGCCGTGGCGTTGGAGCGGTCCTCGGCGACGTGCAGCAGGATGTTGGTGTCCGCGTGTCCGGCGCTGCCCTTGTCGCCGTAGCCCTCGTTGCCCTCACCGGTGCGCTTGTCGGTGCCGATGATGAGGATGTTGAAGGCCTCGTCCTTCTTGAAGCTGCTGCTTCCGGCGGTGCCCACGTCCGTCGTCGAGACGTTCCCCTCGAGGTGCTTGAGGTAGACGTAGCCGCCCACACCGGCCACCAGGACGACGAAGGCCATGCTGCCGCCGGTCCACAGCAGGACCCGCTTGCCCCTGGACTTCTTCTTCTCGGGCCGGCGTCCGCGCCGACCGGGCGCCGGCGCCTCGGGCTCCGGACGGCGCCGCCGCTGGGGCGGCACCTCACGGCCCGGAGCGGTCGTACGGCGCCCCGTCGCGCGCGGTCCTTCCGTGCGGGGCCCGGGGACGGGCGACTCCGGTGCGGAGGGGGACAGTCGCAGTTCGTATTCACCGGTCCGCGGATTCAGCACCCACTGGTCTGCGGGATCGACGTCGTCTGCCCGCCCACGTCCTTGCGCGTCCACGGTCTCCCAATCCTCCGTCGGGGGCCACGCGGCACCTTCCTCTGAAGGTGCCCGGTAAAGAGTCAACAAGTGCACGACGCCAGGGCGGACCTCGCGGCAGGGGGCACCGGAGCGCTCACACTATCCGCCCGGTTCGGCGTCGAACGACTCTGGTGTCACGATCGTCACCCCTACAACAGGGCATTCCCTCCTATTTTCGTGAACTCCTACCATCGGTAGGGCTTGTAGACGTCCATGCACTTGCTGGTGTCCGAGCCGTTGATGGCGTCGCTGGTCTCCGGCAGGTCTCCTGCCTCGGGCGTCTTCTGCTTCGGATAGGACGTCCCCTCGCGCCAGTCAGCTCCCACGACGAGAGTGATCCCGGACACGTCGGTGGACTTGCGCACCGCGTTCGCGGGGATCCCCAGCGCCTCGGCGACGCGCCGCGCGTCGCCCGCCAACTCGTCGCCCGGGTACCGGACTACGGTCCGCTCCTCGGAGAGCGCCGCCGAGGTGTCCTTGACCGCCTTGGCGAAGCCCTTGTCCACCAGCGTCCCGGCGATGTCGCCGGCCCGGCCGGAGACCGGGCCGAGGGTGGCCGAGCGGGTGGCGTTCTGGACGAGGACGCCGATCTCGGAGTCGGCGGCGGGCTCGTCGGAGGGCTGCCCGGCGTCGCCCCGCGCGGCGGCGTCGTCTCCGGCGGCGTCCTTGCCGTCGCCCGTGCCCGAGCCCTTCTTCTCCTTCGTGCCCTTGTCGTCGAAGGACACGTCGTCGCGGAGCATCGCCCACATCTTGTCGGCGTCGGGGGCCGGAAGCAGGTGGTTCTCGTCCTCGGGGTCCTCGACGGTGGGGATCGTCGTCATGGTGAGGCGGTCCGTGGGCACCGTCTTGAGCTGCATGCCCAGGTCGTACAGCTTCTTCACGGTGCCGATCTCCTCGGAGACCGTCAGCGACTTCGTCGCGGCCTCGGCCAGGTCCATCAGCCTGCCCGCGTCCGTGAAGACGTTCTGGCTCTTCAGCGTGCGGATCATCGAGTTCATGTACATGTGCTGGGCCCGGGCCCGCAGCGGGTCGCTGCCCCAGGCGTGCCGGGTGCGCAGCCACTGCAACGCCTGCTCGCCCTCGACCTTCTTCCGGCCGGCCGTCATCTTCAGGCCGGAGCCGCCGGGCACCCCGGGCAGCGGGCGGTCCCACACGTTCTGGTTCACGCACACCTCGACTCCGCCGATGGCGTCCGCCATCGACACCACGCCCGCGAAGTCGATCGTCATCCAGTGGTCGATGTAGACCCCGGTGAGGTTCTCCCAGGTGGCCAGGGTGCAGCCGGCGCCGCCGCGGGCCAGCGAGGTGTTGATGATGGCGTTGGTCGCCGGGAACTTCTCCCCGGTGTCGGGGTCCTTGCAGGCCGGGATGTCGACCCGGGTGTCCCGGGGGATGCTCACCACCGAGGCGCTCTTGCGGTCGGCGGACAGGTGGATCAGCATCTGCACGTCGGCCAGCGGCGGGTTGTCGCGGTGGTTCTTGCCGCCGCCCAGCGCCACGTTGGCGTCGGAGGCGCGGCTGTCGGAGCCGAGCAGCAGGATGTTCATCGGCGTCTGTCCGGCCGCGTTCGGCTCGGTCTTGTGCGCCTTGGAGTCGCCGCTGCTGCGCTCGCCCTTGTCGATGTTGCCGTTCAGGTGCTGGTAGTAGAGGTATCCGGCGCCGGCCGTGCCGAGTATCAGCACCGCGAGGGTCGTCGCGGACCATCGCAACGCCCGGTGCCGGCGCCCTCCTGCGCGCCGCCGCCCGGAGCGTCCGCCGTTGCCGCCGTTGCCGCCCGAGCCGCGGTGCCCGGCCGTTCCCGTTCCGCTTTCCTCCCGGCCGCGGCGTCCGGCTCGCCTGCCGCGGGCGTGCGGGACCGTGTCGGGTCGCGTTCCCTCCCCGCGCACACTGCTCTGCGTCATGCCTCTCCCACCCTCGGACCCGCGAACGTGCTCCCGCACGCGACCTGTTCGCACAGTTGGACGTACGAAGCCTCGCGTTGGCTGTACGACGCCCGGTGGTTTGTTCGCGGTTGGACCGGTCGACCGATGGACTGCCGTACTGTCAGACGCGTGCGGGGCCCCTCAGGTCACTTCGCGCACTCGACCTTGTCCGCCGTGGACTTCTGGAGGTCCTCCGGTGCCTTCGCGGAGGTGGCGTCGAGTTTGACCCCGGCGCCCTTGAAGTCCTTGCCGAGGGTGAGGGTCATGGCGGGCAGGCCCTGGGAGTTGGTGACGCTCTCGCCGGGCTTCATGGCGGCGCCGGTCAGGCCGAGGATCTCGGCGAGGGCGCGGGCCTGGTCGGCCTGGTCGGGGGCGTACTCCAGGGTGGTCTTCGCGATGTCGGCGGGGGCGTTGCCCGCGTTCTCGGACTTGGTGACGCCCGCCTCGTTCTGGAGGTAGGTCAGCTCCCGCCCCGCGCTGCCGGACGAGGCACCGCCGTTGAGGACGCGGACGCGGACCTCGGAGGGCTCGGACTTCTCGCCCTCGAGGCGGGCGGCGACCGCGGCCTCCTCCTTGTCCTTCTTCTCCTTCTCCTGCTTCTTGACCTCGGTGAAGGAGACGTCGTTCTTGACCATGTCGAAGACCTGCTGGGCGGGGCCGTCCTTGAGGACGACGGTCACCGGCGTCTTCTCGGCCGGGTTGTCCTTCACCGGGACCGTGGCGAAGGTGAGGTTCTTGGTGTCGAGCTTGCCCAGCTCCAGACCGAGGTCCTTCAGCTTGCCGATGCTCTTCAGCTTGGCGTCGACGGTCAGCGCGTCGGTGCCCGCCTCGGCCAGCTTCACCATCTTCGTCGGGCTGGTGAGCGTGTCGTTGGACTTCAGCTTGCGCATCAGCGAGCTGAGGAACTGCTGCTGGAGCTCGATACGGCTCAGGTCGCCGCCGAATCCGACCGAGTGCCGGGTGCGGACGAAGGCGAGCGCCTCCTCCCCCTCGACGGTGTGCTTGCCCGCCGGCAGGTTCAGGTGCGAGTCGGGGTCGTCGATGTCCTTCGCCAGACAGACCTCGACTCCGCCGACCGCCGAGGAGAGGGTCTTGACCGCGTTGAAGTCGGCCACCATGAAGTTGTCGGGCGTGACGCCGGTCAGCTCGGTGACGGTCCGCATGGTGCAGCTGGGCGTACGGCCGCTCTGGCCGAGGCTGGTGTTGAAGCGGACGCCGGTGGAGCCCGGGATGACCTTCGTGCTCCCGTCCTCCTGCGTGGTCGGGCAGTCGGGGACGTCGACGATCAGGTCGCGCGGGATGCTGAGGGCGGTCGCGTTGGAGCGGTCCTTGGAGACGTGCAGCAGGAGCGTGGTGTCGGCGTGGCCCGCGCTGCCCTTGTCGCCGTAGCCGTCGTTGCCGGAACCGGTGCGCTTGTCCGTGCCGATCAGCAGGATGTTGATCGCCTGGTCCTTCTGGAAACCGCCGGTGCTCGCGCCGTCGTCGGGGAGGGCATCGATGTTGTCGTTGAGGTGTTGCAGGTAGAGGTATCCGGCGGCGCCCACGGCGAGGACGACGAACGCCATCGTGCCGCCGGTCCACAGCAGGATCCTCTTGCCCCTCGACTTCTTCTTCGCCGGCCGCCGGCGGCCGCGCCGTCCGGGGGGCGGCTCCTCGCCACCGCGCCGTCCGGGGGGCGGCGGCTCCTCGGACGGCGCGCGGCGTCTGCGGGGCGCGGGGACCTCGGGGGCCGGTGCGGAGGTGGCCCGGCGGGGCCTCGGGACGGGTGACTGCGGTGCGGAAGGGGACAGTCGCAGTTCGTAGTCACCGGTGTCCGGATTGAGTACCCACTGGTCTGCGGGGTCGATGTCCTCCGCCCGCCCACGGCCTTGCGCGTCCACGGTTGTCCGAATCCTCCGTCGGGGCCACGCGGCGCCCTCCCCTCCGGGCGCCAGGTCTCGCTCACGTCAGTTCAGTGCGTGGCCGGGGCAGAAGTCCGCGGCCGGGCACACCGGATCGCTCACACTAACCGCCCTCTTCCTCGTAGGGCGACGGCAGTGACGTATTCCACGAACCTTACAACTGGGCAATCCGGCGCATTTCTCGGACAATTGTCCGCGCGTTCGTGTCCGCCTTGCGTGCGAGTGGCTCCTTCTTGGAATGCGCTTTACTCGCAGACGTCCTCGTCGGCGGTGTTCCCGCTGAACGTGGGCGCCGGGGAATCGGTGGCACGGGGTTCACCGGAATTCTCCGTACCGCCCGCCGAGTCCCGTCGGGAAGCCGTGACCGTCACGGGCTCGTCCGTCCGCAGGCGGGTGAACAGCTTCTCCGCGGCGGGCTGCACGAGCTGGTCCCGATTGGCGTCGCCCGAGTAGGACTCCCGGGGGACGGTCAGGAATTGCACGCGCTCGGTGGGAATCCCGCGCAGCCCGCGCACAAGGTCGTACAGATCACGCAGACTCGCCAGACCCGGATCCGTGGTGAGCGACGACGTGGCGGCGTCCAGAACGGGGTACAGCTTCACCGGATTCAGCAGCACGTCATTGCTCTGCACCTTGCTCACGAGCGCCCCCAGAAAGCGCTGCTGCCGGTCCATCCGGTCGGTGTCGCTGCCGTCGCCGAGCGACTTCCGGGCCCGGACGTACCCGAGCGCCTGCTCCCCGTCGAGGGTCACCCGGCCCGCGGGCAGTTTCAGCTTGGCGTCCTTGTCGTCGACCGGCTTTCGCAGGCACACCTCGACGCCGTCGAGCGCGTCGACCATCTCCTTGAAACCCTCGAAGTCGACGACGACGTGGTGGTCGATCCGGATGCCGGTCAGCTTCTCCACCGTACGGATCGAGCATGCCGAACCGCCCGCGGCGAAGGCGTAGTTGAACTGCTGGAGCGCCGGTTCGGTGAGTGACCCGTCCGGCCGGTGGCAGCCGGGGACCTGCACCATCAGGTCGCGGGGGAGGGAGACGGCGGTGACGCTGTCCCGGCCCGCGGCCAGGTGCAGCAGGATCGTGGTGTCCGACCGCTCGGTCCCGGAGTCCCGCCCGTAGCGGGCGTTGCCCTCCCCGGCCCGCGAGTCCGACCCGATCAGCAGGACGTTCTGCGCGCCGCGCACCAGCGAGGTGGGCCGCTCCTTCTCGTACCGGGCGAGTTCGGCCGCGGCCGCCTGGTCCGCGGTGATGTTGCCGCTCAGCTTGGCGTACACCGCCCACCCGACGCCCACCGCGCCCCCGGCCAGCGCGACGACCACGATCCCGGCGATCCCCAGCCGCCGCCTGCGACGCCGCCGCTTCAGCCCGACCCCGCTCGCGGACGCCCCGTCCCCCGGACCCCCGCCGGAGCCCGCCGTGCCCGCGTCATCGCCCACACCTGCCTCCGTCCACACCCGCACGCTGCTACGACCATGCCCCGAGCAGCCCCGAAGGACAGAACGCTGGTAGGCCGAACGGGGGGGGGACCCCCGCAACGTGCGGGCACGCAGCGCCCTAGCTGCGGGCAGTCGTGCCGCTGGGGCGGCACGGGTGGGCGCAGGCGGCGCCCCGTCAGCGCCGGGCCGCGCACCCCACCCCGCGCCGGCACCGACGCCGAGCACCGGCCGGCGCCGGTCTCCGACTCGCCGGCGTCACCTCGACGCCGGTCACCGACTCGCCGGCGTCACCTCGACGCCGGTCCACCAACCACCCGGCGGAAACTCACCGCGCCGTCGCCGAAACCCGCTCCGCCTCGATCCGCTGATCCACCACACCCGCCCCCGCCAGCTCCAGATGCCGGCACAGCACCACCGACCCCCCACTCGCCAGCGGCCCGTACAACCCCGCGCTCAACCCCTCCCACGTGTCGTACGGCAACCCCGACAGAATCCGCACCCCCGGCCCGGTGAGCCCCAGCCCCGACGCCTCCGCCCGAGCCCGCTCCACGACCTCCGCCCCGCTGAACTCCCGCCCGGCCACGATCAGCGCCGGCGCCTCCGGGTCCACCGGCACGTACGGCACGAACCGGTCCCCCTGCCCCGGCACCTCCACCGCGTAATCGGCGAAGCCCTCGGGCGGGGCCGGCGCGAACCGGCCCCCCAGCGGCCGCAACGCCAGCGCGATCCGCGCGCCCGAGCACGCCCGCCCCGCCTCCAGCGACTCCGGCTCCGGCCCGCTCACGACCACGTCCGCCGCCCCCGGATCACCCGCCACGTCGGCGACCACACCCACCGACGCGCACGCCAGCAGCCACACCGCCGTCTGCCAGTGGGCGGGCAGCAGCAGCGCCACCCGGTCGCCGGGTTCGACGGAGAGTTCGTCCTGGAGCAGGTTGGCGGTCTTGGCCACCCAATTGGCGAAGGTGGCCACAGACAGTTCGACACGTTCGCCCGTGGCGTCGTCGTAGAAGGTCACCAGGGGGCGTCCCGGGTCCGCGGCGAGCGCGGAACTCAGCAGGTCGGCAGGGGTACGGTCGGTCGCGTTCACCCGCGCAAGCGTACGCGGGACGGGCAACGCGCACCGAGCGTACGGCGGACCGGGCCACCACCGGATCGGACCAAGGCACCCTACGACCCGTCAGATTCCAAATGGACATATTTGTACGACCATGTCCAGTATCAGGGGCATGCGTGGATTCCTAGCTTCCTCGACCGGTGTCACGTGCGCGGCGGCCCTGGCCCTCCCGCTCGCCCCGCCCGCGGCAGCCGCCACCTCCTCGGCCCCACCCGCGACGAGTTCGACCGCACGGCCCGGCGCGTACGCCCCCGGCGGCACCCAGTCCCTGCCCCTCGCCCCTCTCACCCGCGACCGTGCGCCCGGCGCACCCGGTGCGGCCGAACAGGGTCTGCGACGCTCGGACGTACGGCACTTCTCGCTCGTCGGCGTCGTCTGGGACAGCCCCGCCACCGAACTGCACGGCCGCGTCGAGGTCCGTACCCGTGCCACCGCCACCGGCGCCTGGTCCGGCTGGCAGGAACTGGAGACCCACAACGCCGACCACGCCGCCGACCCGGGCACCCCGGAGAGCGCCTCGGACCAGGTCCGCGGCGCCACCGCGCCGCTGTGGGTGGGCGAGTCCGACGGCGTCGAGGTCCGGGTACGGGCCGGGCACAAGCCCGGCGCCGCCCGGTCCGCCTCGCCGCTCCCCGCCGGCCTGCGCCTCGAACTCGTCGATCCCGGCGAGGGCGCCCCGCCACCGGCGAACCGCGCGCAGACCCGGACGGAACCCGCCGTACTCCCCGCGCTTCCCGCGCGACGGAAGGCCGGGCCGCACATCGGGCCCCGCCCGAGCATCACCACGCGCCGCGGCTGGGGCGCCGACGAGAAGCTGCGCGAGAAGGGGTTCGTGTACACCAAGAAGGTCAAGACGGCCTTCGTGCACCACTCGGCCACCGGCAACAACTACCGCTGCTCGCAGGCGCCGTCGGTCATCCGCGGCATCTACCGCTACCACGTGCACAGCCTGGGCTGGCGCGACCTCGGCTACAACTTCCTCGTCGACAAGTGCGGACACATCTACGAGGGCCGGGCGGGCGGCGTGTCCAAGCCGGTGCTGGGCGCCCACACCCTGGGGTTCAACTCCAACAGCATGGGAATCGCCGTGCTCGGCACGTACAGCTCGAAGAAGCCGTCGTCGGCCGCGCTGAAGGCGATCGCCCGGCTCACCGCGTGGAAGGTCGGGCTCTACGGCATGAATCCGCGCGGGAAGACATACCTGAAGTCCGGGGGTGGCAACCTCTACCGAAAGGGCAAGAAGGTACGACTGAACGTCATCTCCGGTCACCGCGACGGCTTCGCGACGAACTGCCCCGGCACGAAGCTCTACGCCAGGCTCGGCACCGCCCGTTCGAAGGCGGCGCAGTACCAGGGCCGCTGAGGGCGGGCACCGCGCGGTCGTCGAAGGCACCGTGGAACGGTCTGCATACACTGGCCCGCCGAAAGACAGTTCGGCCGGTCCCGGCAGGAAGCAGAGACGACAGGTGACAGAAGCGATCCTCCTGGTCGGCGGCAAGGGCACGCGGCTGCGGCCGCTCACGGTGAACACGCCCAAGCCCATGGTCCGGGCCGCCGGAGTGCCGTTCCTCACGCACCAGCTGGCGCGGGCCAAGGCGGCCGGCGTCGAACACATCGTGCTCGCGACGAGCTACCTGGCCGAGGTGTTCGAGCCGTACTTCGGCGACGGCTCGGCGCTCGGCCTGCACCTCGAGTACGTCACGGAGGAGGAGCCGCTCGGCACCGGCGGCGCGATCCGCAACGTGGCCTCCCGGCTGCACTCGGGCCCCGACGAGCCGGTGCTGATCTTCAATGGCGACATCCTGACGGGCCTGGACATCGGCGCGCTCGTCCGCACCCACGAGACGACGGGCGCGGACGTCTCCCTGCACCTGACGCAGGTGACCGACCCGAGGGCGTACGGGCTGGTCCCCACGGACGACACGGGCCGAGTGCTCGCCTTCCTGGAGAAGCCCCAGACCCCCGAGGAGATCGTCACCGACCAGATCAACGCGGGGGCGTACGTCTTCCGCCGCTCCGTCATCGACACGATCCCGGCGGGCCGCCCGGTCTCGGTCGAACGCGAGACCTTCCCGGAACTCCTCGCCACCGGCGCGCACCTCCAGGGCATGGTCGACTCCACGTACTGGCTGGACCTGGGCACCCCGGCGGCCTTCGTCCGCGGCTCGGCCGACCTGGTCCTGGGCCGCGCCCCGTCCCCGGCCGTACCGGGCCGCTGCGGCGACCGCCTCGTGCTGCCCACGGCACAGGTCGCGCCCGACGCCAAGCTGACCGGCGGCACGGTGGTCGGCGAGGGCGCCCTCGTGGCGGAGGGGGCGCGCGTCTTCGGCAGCACGATCCTGCCGGGCGCCGTCATCGAGCCGGGGGCCGTCATCACCGACTCCCTCATCGGCACCCGCGCCCGCGTCGGCACCCGCTCGGTCCTCGCCGACACGGTCATCGGCGACGGGGCGGTCATCGGCGCCGACAACGAACTCCGCTCCGGCGCCCGCATCTGGTGCGACGCCCACATCCCCCCGGCATCCCTCCGCTTCTCACCGGACACGTGATCCCCCCGCCGCCGCTGCGGGCAGTCGTGCCTCCCCCAGTGCCCGAACGGCCTGGGAGGTACCCCCAGGGCGGCACGGGTGGGCGCAGCGGCACCCCGCCACGCCGGGCCGCGCACCCACCCGCCGCCCACACGCACCCGGGGTGCGAAGGGAACGCCGGACCACTACAGCCGCTCGATCCCCCGAGGAGCCATCCGCGGCGCCCGCCTCTCCGGCACCCGCCCGCTCAGCAACACCAACCGAGCCGCCCGATGCCGCTGCCCCGCATACGGCTCGAGCAACCGCAGCATCTCCGCGTCGTCCGCGTACCGGTCCCCACCCAGCGCGAACCCCACGATCCCCGGCAGATGCAGATCCCCCACCGTCACCGCGTCCGGCGCCCCATGACTGCGCTGCACGGTCTCCGCCGACGTCCACGGCCCCACCCCCGGAACGAGCTCCAGCCGCTCCCGCGCCGCCGCCGGCTCCATCCCCGCCGCCTCCTCCAGCCGCGCGGCGACCCGCACGGCCCGCAGGACCGTCGACGCCCGCTTGTCGTCCACCCCGGCCAGATGCCACTCCCAGGACGGGATCAGCGCCCACGTCCGCGCCGCCGGCATCACACACATCCGTCCGGGCGCGGGCCCCGGCGCCGGCTCCCCGAACTTCCGTACCAGCAGCCGCCACGCCTGGTACGCCTCCAGCGTCGTGACCTTCTGCTCCAGGATCGACGGGATCAACGACTCCAGCACCAGACCGGTCCGCGTCAGCCGCAGCCCCGGCCGCCGATGGGCCGTGACCGCCAGCAGCCGGTGCCGAGGCACGAACGCGGACGGGTCGTCCTCGGCGCCCAGCATCAGCGGCAGGCGCTCCAGCAGCCACTCGGCCCCGGGCCCCCAGGCCTCGCCCCGTACCTCGCCTCCGCGCGCGGTGACCCGCAGCGTGCCCGGCCCGGCGGGCGTCCGGCCGGTCCGCCACACCGACCCGTCCGGCATCGTCCGGAACGTCGGATCGCCCGGCCCGCGCCGCAGCGGACCGAGTACCAGCCCCACGTCCAGCGGCCCGTCCGGCGCCCACACCCGTACCCGGCCCGGCGCGAGCGCCTGCCGGGGTATCCCGTCGCGCACGACGGCGCGCGGGGGCCGGGGAGCGAAACGTCCTGCCACGAGTGAGGTCCTTGGGCGAATGGGGAAGAGGAGAGGAGGAGAAACGGAGAAGCTGGCCCCTACGAGAGTAGAGGGCTCACCGCACCTCGATGAACGCCTCCGCGTCCCGCTCCGGCCGGGCCTTCGGCTCCTCGGCGGGATGGCCGACCGCCACCGCCCCCATCGGGTCCCAGCCGTCCGGCAGACCCAGCACCTCCCGCACGACGTCCCGGCAGAACATCGTCGAGGACACCCACGCGGAGCCCAGCCGCTCCCCGGCGAGCGCGACGAGCAGGTTCTGCACCCCCGCGCCGGTGGCGACCACGAACATCTCCCGCTCGGCCGCGTCGCGGCGCACGTCCCCGTAGGTGTGCGAGCCGTCCATGACCAGGCAGGGGACGACGAGGTAGGGCGCGTTGCGCAGGACGTCGCCGCGCCGTACGCGCTTGGCGACGGACTCCTCGCTCTTGCCGTCGCGCCGCAGGTCCGCGATCCAGGCGTCGCGCATCGCGTCGAGGAGCCGGGTGCGGGACTCCCCGGACTCCAGGAGCACGAACCGCCACGGCGTCGTGTGGTGCGGCGCCGGCGCGGTCACCGCGGCGGCCACTGCCCGCCGCACGGCACCGGGATCGACCGGCTCGTCCGTGAAGGCCCGCACCGTACGCCGCTGGGTGACCGCCTGGCGTACCGCCTCCGAGGTGCCGAGGCGGAACATGTCGTCGCGCGCGCCGCGCACCATCGCCCGCGCGCCCTCGCCGTCGTCCTCGGCGACCACCTGCGGCAGCCCGCGCAGGACGGCGACGGGCAGGCCGGCGGCCTTGCCCTTGACCAGGTCGCCCGCGGCGGCCAGCTCGTCCGCGGTGGCGACGACGGTGGCGCCGAGCGGATTGCCGTACGCGTCCGTGCCGCCGCGCAGGTCGTCCAGGACGCGGACGCCCGCGGCACCGATCGCCACGTCCGTGAGTCCGGCCCGCCAGGGACGCCCGAAGGTGTCGGTGACGATGACGCCGACGTCCACGCCGAGCGTGTCGCGGAGTCCCTCGCGGATACCGCGCGCGGAGGCGTCGGGGTCCTCGGGGAGCAGCAGTACGGTCCCGGCCGGGGTGTTGGAGGCGTCGACGCCCGCCGCGGCCATGACCAGGCCCTGGCGGTTCTCCACGATGCGCAGCGGGCCGCGCCGGGCCACCACCCGTACGGTCTCCGCGTCGATCGCGGCCTCCCGGTCGGCGGCCTCGACGACCCGGCCCTCGGCCTTGGACACGATCTTGGACGTGACGAGCAGCACGTCCCCGTCGGCCAGCGCGGGCTCGGCGGCCGCGATCAGCTTGGCCAGGTCGTCGCCGGGCTGCACCTCGGGCAGCCCGGGCAGGGCCCACACCCGGTAGCCGTCCCGGTCGCCGCCCCGGCGGCCGGGAGCGGCGTCGCGCGTCTCGTCGCTCATGCCTCCCGCACCTCCTCCGCCAGCGTCAGCGCCTCCCGGGCCATCTGCGCCGTCGCGTCGAGGTCGGTCATCATCAGCGGTACGGCCCGGCAGAGGACGCCGGCCGCCCTGACCCGGGTGACGGCGTCCGCGTCGACCGTGTCGACCAGCCAGCCGTCGAGCAGACCCGAGCCGTAGTGCTCGGCGACCGCCGCGGCCGTGGACTCCACGCCGACCGCGGCGAGCACCTTGTCGGCCATCCCGCGCACGGGCGCGTCGCCGACGATGGGGGACAGGCCCACCACCGGCACCCCGGCGTCGGCGATCGCCTCGCGGATGCCGGGCACGGCGAGGATCGTGCCGATGGAGACGACCGGGTTGGACGGCGGGAAGAGGATGACGTCCGCTTCCCCGATGGCCTCCAGGACGCCGGGGGCCGGCTTGGCCTGCTCGGCGCCGACCGGCACGACCGCCTCGGCGGGCACGGAGGCGCGCAGCCGCACCCAGTACTCCTGGAAGTGGACCGCCTTGCGCTCCCCGTCCAGCTCGACCGCGACATGCGTCTCCACGCGGTCGTCGGTCATCGGGATCAGGCGCACACCGGGCTTCCAGCGGTCGCACAGCGCCTCGGTCACCGCGCTCAGCGGAAAGCCCGCGGTGATCATCTGCGTCCGCACGATGTGCGTGGCGAAGTCGCGGTCGCCGAGGCCGAACCACTCGGGGCCGACGCCGTACGCCGCCAGTTCCTCCTTGAGGTGGAAGGTCTCGTCGGCCCGCCCCCAGCCCTGCTCCTCGTTGATGCCGCCGCCGAGCGTGTACATCACCGTGTCGAGGTCCGGGCAGACCTTCAGCCCGAAGAGGTGGATGTCGTCCCCGGTGTTGCCGATGACCGTGATGTCCGCGTCCGGCGCGGCCTGCCTGAGACCACGCAGGAACCGGGCACCACCGATGCCGCCTGCCAGAACCACAATGCGCATGGCCCCAGTCTTGCAGGCCGGTACGACAGTGCGTCAGCCAGTCGTCACGGCGTGAGCCGGTCTCACGGCGTCAGCCGGTCGTCACCGCGGCGGCCGAGCACTGCGGGGAGTGCATGGGCATCTCGGTCAGGCCCGGGTAGTAGACGTGCAGGCTGACCGCCGGCCCCAGCGCGTCGTTGACCACCTCGTGCACGTATCCCGGCGCGAACACGCGCTGCGTACCGGCGTCCAACGCGCGCGTGCCGCGCTCCGTGTGTTCGGTGAGGGTGCCTTCGAGCACCGTCCACACGCCGGAGGAGGGGCCGTGGTCGTGGCGTCCGCTGCCCTGTCCCGGCACCCAGGACAGCAGCCAGACCTCGTACCCGGGGCCGGTGCGCAGTCGGTGGTACCAGCGGGTCGTCGCGTCGTACCGGACGAGGTGGCCCCACTCGGAGCGGTCGGCGGCGACGGAGCGGAGCAGACCGGCGAACTCGGCGACGGTGGCCGGGTGCTCGCGCGGAGCCTGCAACAGGTGGGGGACTTCGAGGATGTCGCCGGCGATCTGGAGGTCGCTGTCGCTGTTCATGGGTGCGGTGGTTCCTCAACGGAAGAGTGCTGAGCGGAGCGAATGACGAAGCACGCCCTGGTGGGGCGGGAACGGAGCAGTCGAGTCGCGTGGACTCGGGGACAGCCGGAGCGCGGTGGGCTCAACAGCTGGAACAGCGGCAACAGCTACAGCGAGCGCGGGCAGCACCGTGGGACCCGGCGATGCGGGTCGAGGCGAGCGCCAAGTTCGCGAGCATGCCCCCAAGGACAGCGGTTCACACAGGCACTGTCAACTCGATGACCGTTATGTGGGACATGTTTCACCTCATCCGGTTGATCGTCCTGCCGAAAGGTTTGCTCAGACGGCTTCCGGGACACATGGCGCACAAGCCGGGCGCACAACCCCCGTTGCGATCCCGTGATCCGAATGTGATCAGGTTCGCTTCGGCGCGTGTATCGGAACGGGATCGATCGCCGGGGCGTCCTTCCTGGTGCCGGTGCGAATCGGGACGGGCGTCCCGGCGGACCTCATTGGTATGTCGAGGTTTATGGCGATTTGAACACTTACTGCATGGGCTTGGTTCCGCAGAGTGAATAAGGGGCCCAATAGCAGATCTCGGCTTGACTCGCCCGGAGCAGCACACTTGTAATTTCACTCGTGTCGTTCAGCCGGAATCGGTAACGGCTAGATCACGGGGACGCGAAAGACAGACGAGGGGCGCACATGACCGAGCTGGTGCAGCAACTGCTGGTCGACGACGCGGACGAGGAACTCGGCTGGCAGGAGCGCGCACTGTGCGCCCAGACCGACCCCGAGTCCTTCTTCCCCGAGAAGGGCGGCTCCACCCGCGAGGCCAAGAAGGTCTGCCTGGCCTGTGAGGTCCGCTCCGAATGCCTCGAATACGCCCTTGCCAACGACGAGCGCTTCGGCATCTGGGGCGGCCTGTCCGAGAGGGAACGCCGCCGTCTCAAGAAGGCCGCGGTCTGAAAGCGCCGCCCCACGCGGCGGCGGAAACGGCCCGAGCAGCGAGAACGGCCCGTCGCGGGTGGGTTGTCCACAGGCGGCGGGCCCTCTTGCTGCCCAGCCGATAGTGTGGGCGCTCGTCCGAGACGCCCCGCCACCCTCAACGGGCACGGGCGTCCACCGCAGTCCACCGAACCGGGGCCCGTACCTCGATGTCCGTGCAGAGTCACCCGGCAGCCCAGCAAGACCTCGCTGCCGCACCTGAGTTCCCGCGTCACGTGGTGACCGCGGTCCTCGTCGCCCACGACGGAGCCCGCTGGCTGCCCGACGCGCTCGCCGGGCTGCTGGGCCAGGAGCGCCCCGTCCAGTACGCCGTGGCCGCCGACACCGGCAGCGCCGACGACTCCTCCCGGCTGGTCGCCGAAGCCCTCGGCGACGACCGCGTGCTCCACCTCGCCCGGCGCACCGGCTTCGGCCAGGCCGTCGAGGAGGCCGCCCGCACCGCCCCCGTCCTCACCCCCGAGGACCTGCCGTACCTGAGGCGGCCCAGCGGCTGGGACCCCGTCACCCGCTCCTGGCGCGACGACGCCTACGACATGCCGGAGCTTCCCCACGGGGAACCGGTCCACTGGCTGTGGCTGCTGCACGACGACTGCGCCCCCGAACCCGAGGCCCTCGCCCAGCTGCTGCGCGTCGTGGACACCGAGTACGAACTCGGCCGCGACGACGTCGCCGTCGTCGGCCCCAAACTGCGCGGCTGGTACGACCGCAGGCAGTTGCTGGAGGTCGGCGTCTCCATCGCCAACTCCGGCCGCCGCTGGACCGGCCTGGACCGCCGCGAGCAGGACCAGGGACAGCACGACCACGTCAGGACCGTGCTGTCGGTGTCCACCGCCGGCATGCTGATCCGGCGCGACGTCTTCGAGCGGCTCGGCGGATTCGACCGCAGGCTGCCCCTGATGCGCGACGACGTCGACCTGTGCTGGCGCGCGCACGCCGCCGGACTGCGCGTCCTCGTCGCCCCGGAGGCGGTCGTCCGCCACGCCGAGGCGGCCTCGCGCGAACGCCGCGCCGTCGACTGCGCCGGGCGCACCACCGCCTCACCGCACAAGGTGGACAAGGCCGGCGCCGTCCACACCCTTTTGGTCAACGTCCGCACCGCCGCCCTGCCGTGGGTGCTGCTGCGCATCGTCCTCGGCACGCTGCTGCGCACCGTCGCCTACCTCGTCGGCAAGGTCCCCGGTCAGGCCCTCGACGAGATCCGGGGCCTGCTGGGCGTCCTGCTGCGGCCCGAGCGGATCATCGCGGGCCGTCGTGAACGCGGCCGCCCGCAGGTCGAGAAGGACGAACTGCGGCCCCTGTTCCCGCCCCCGGGCGCGACCGTCCGGGCCACCGTCGAGCAGGTCGCGGGCGACCTCTTCGGCAGCTCCGACGCCGAGGCCGCCGCGGGCGCCGGACGGCACGGCGGAGGCATCGAGTCCGGACCGGGCGGCGACGACGCCGACTTCCTGGAGATCGAGCAGTTCGCCCGCCTCAAGCGCATCGCCCGCAAGCCGGGACCGGTGCTCTTCCTGATCCTGCTCCTCGTCTCGCTGGCCGCCTGCCGGGCGCTCCTCGGCGGCGGCGCCCTGGCGGGCGGCGCGCTGCTGCCCGTACCGGCCGGCGCCGGTGAGCTGTGGTCGCGGTACGTGGACGCCTGGCACACGGTCGGCACCGGCGGCACCGCCTCCGCACCGCCCTACCTGGCGATCGTCGCCACCGTCGCCTCCCTGCTGCTCGGTTCCACCGGACTCGCCGTCACCCTGCTGATGGTCTGCTCGGTGCCCCTGGCCGGTGCCACCGCGTACTTCGCCTCCCGCCCGCTGGTCCCGTCCCGGCTGCTGCGCGCCTGGGCCGCCGTCGCCTACGCCTTCCTGCCCGCCGCCACCGGCGCGCTCGCCGGCGGCCGCATCGGCACCGCCGTCCTCGCCGTACTGCTGCCGCTCATCGCGCGCGCGGGCGTCGCGGCGGCCGGCCTGTCGGGCTCCTCCGGCGCCCGCGGCAGCTGGCGCGCCACCTGGGCGTACGCCCTGCTCCTCACCGTCACCACCGCCTTCACGCCCGTCGTGTGGCCCGTCGCGCTGGTCCTCGGCATCGGGGTGCTCGCCCTGCGCCGCGGCGAGATCACGGCGTACGCGCCGCGCTTCCTCGCCCAGCTCGGCACCCCGCTGCTGCTGCTCGCCCCCTGGTCGTTGTCGCTGCTGCCGTTCGGCTTCTTCGACGAGGCCGGACTCGAGTACGGCTCCTCGGCCGCCTCCGCCCTCGACCTGCTCGGCGCCAGCCCCGGCGGCCCCGGCACGGTGGGCGGGCTGCTCCTCCTCGGCATCGTGCTGGCCGCGCTGGCCGCCCTGCTGCGCTCCGAGCGGCAGTTGGGCGTCCGGACGGCCTGGGTTGTCGCCCTGGTGGCCCTGGTCTTCTCGGTGCTGTCCAACCGCTCCGCCTGGGCCGGCCCCGCCACCCTCGTCTACGGCATTGCCCTGCTGTCCGCCGCGACCCTCGGCGCCGACGGGGCGCGCTTCCGCGTGGCCGAGCAGAGCTTCGGCTGGCGCCAGCCGGTCGCCGCACTGATCGCCCTCGCCTCGGCCCTCGGCCCGCTGATCGCCGCGGCCGGCTGGATGTTCGGCGGCGCCGACGGCCCCGTGGAGCGCCGCGATCCGGTACAGGTGCCCGCGTTCGTCGCCGAGGAGAGCCACACCCGCGACCAGGCCCGCACCCTCGTCCTCGACAGCGACTCCGCCGCGCACGTGGGCTACATGCTGGTCCGCGGCTCCGGCGCCCGCCTCGGCGACGGCGAACTGGCCTCCGGCGACGGCGGGAACAGCACGCTGGACAAGGTCGTCGCCAACCTCGTGGCCGGCTCCGGCGCCGACCAGGCCGACCAGCTCGGCGGGTTCGCCGTGCGCTACGTGCTCGTGCACAAGGGCGCCCCCCGCGAGGTCACTCGCGTTCTGGACGCCACGCCCGGACTGAGCAGGCTCAGCCAGCAGGACGGCAGCGGACTGTGGCGGGTGGACCAGGAGGTCGCGCGCGCGACCATCGTGTCCGGCGACAAGGCCGCAGCCGGGAAGTCCCGGGGCGGCGAGCCCGAGCCCGTGGCGGCCGGACCCGTGGAGATCCACACCGACATCGAGGCGGGCGCCGACGGCCGGGTGCTGCGCCTCGCCGACACCGCCGCCGAGGGCTGGACGGCCACCCTGGACGGCAAGCCGCTGACCCGCACCACGGTCGACGGCTGGGCCCAGGGCTTCCAGCTCCCCGCCTCCGGCGGCCGGCTGGACGTCACCTACGACGACCCGTTCACGCACACCGCCTGGCTGTGGGCCCAGGGACTCCTCGCCGTCGTCCTGGTCGTCCTCGCCCTGCCCGGCAGGCGCCGCGACGTCGACGACGACCTGCCCGACGAGCCGCTCGTCCCCGCCCAGCCCGTCGAGGGCGAAGGACGCCGGGCCCGCCGACTGCGGGCCCAGGCCGAGGCCGAGGCCGAAGCGGAGGCCGGGGCCCTCGCGGAGGCGGAGCCGGGCCCCGAGGCAGCGGGTGACGCCGCCGAGGTGCCCGAGCCACCGGCGCAGGCCCCCGTGCCGGTCCCGCAGCAGCAGGCGTACGGCGAATGGGACGCGACGGGCTACACCGGCGCCGGTTACGGCTCCTACGACGGCGGCTACGGCGGTGAGCAGTACCAGGCCGCCCAGCAGTACGACCCGGGCGCGTACGGACAGCAGCCGTACCCGGCGGACCCGTACCAGGCGGACGCCTACCAGGGCGGTCACGGCGGCGAGGGCGGTCAGGGCACGCAGTACGGGGCGGGCCAGTACGACCCCTACGCCTACGGCGACCCGACGCAGGCTCAGGAGGGCGGGTACGACCCCGCCTACGACCAGTCGTACGGACAGGGCGGATACGACATGCCGTACGACCCTTCCCAGCCCCAGCAGCCCCAGCAGCCCCACGGCACGGGCAGTGAGCGCCCCGACGGGAGCCAGCAGTGAAGCGCACGACCCTGTCCCTGATCGCCTGTGCGACGGCGCTCGCCGCCGTCACCGGGTTCGCGGCGGTGTCCGCCCCGGGAGACGCCGGCACGGACACGGCCGCGCCGGCCGCCCGGCTGCCCGTGGAGCGCACCGGTCTGCTGTGCCCGGCGCCCAGCACCTCCGACCTCGCCGAGACCGCGTACACGTCCTTCACGCCCGTCACGCAGGGCGCCGACGAGAAGGGCAGCGCCGCCCTCGTGGCGGCGGAGTCGGCCGACGCCACCGAGGACGGCAAGGACGGCGGAAAGTCCGACGAGAAGGGCGGGAAGGACGGCCAGCAGGAGAAGCCGGTCCTCCAGCCCAAGGCGCCCGGCACTCCCGTCGCCGGGAAGGCCACCGGCGCCGGCGCCCCCGCGCTCATCGGCACCGCCGAGGGAAGCAGCGCGCCCGGCTGGACGGTCCAGCAGACGACGGAGGTCGCCGTCGGAACGGGCCGGGGTCTGCAAGGCGTCAACTGCACCGCTCCGGACACGGAGTTCTGGTTCCCGGGCGCCAGCACGGCGGCCGGCCGCACCGACTACGTGCACCTGACGAACCCCGACGACTCGGCGGCCGTCGTCGACATCGAGCTGTACGGCAAGGACGGAGCCCTCAAGTCCACGGTGGGGGAGGGCGTCACGGTGCCGCCGCACGGCAGCGAGTCCCTCCTGCTGTCCACGCTCAGCGACGTGAAGCAGACCGACCTGACCGTGCACGTCGGCGTGCGCAGCGGGCGGCTCGGCGCCGCGGTGCAGGCCCTGGACGACAAGACCGGCGGCGACTGGCTGACCGCGGCCGCGGACCCGGCGGGCGACCTCGTACTGCCGGGCATCCCGAAGGACGCCACCGCCGTCCGCCTGGTGCTGTTCACGCCCGGCGGCACGGACGCCGACCTGAAGGTGCGGCTCGCCTCGCCGTCCGGGCTGATCACGCCCGCCGGTCATGAGACGGTGCACGTCAAGGCGGGTATGACCACCGGTGTCGACCTCGGCGAGGTCACCCGCGGCGAGGCGGGTTCGCTGGTGCTGACGCCGACCGACCGGTCCGTGCCGGTCGTGGCCGCGGTCCGGGTCGTGCGGGGCAAGGGCGACGAGCAGGAGTCCGCGTTCATCCCGGCCTCCGACCCGGTCGGTGCGCGCGCGACCGTCGCGGACAACCGCGCCAAGAGCACCACGCTGGCCCTCTCCGCGCCCGGCAAGGCGGCGAAGGTCAAGGTCACGGCGTCGGCGGGCACCGAGGGCGGCACGACGGCGACCAAGACGTACACGGTCGGGGCGGGCACGACCCAGAACGTCGACGCACCGGTTCCCGCCGGACTCAAGGGCTCCTACGCGCTGACCGTCGAGACCGTCTCGGGTGGCCCCGTCCACGCGTCCCGCACCCTGACGGGTTCGGACGACGACGTGGCGGCCTTCACCGTCCAGACCCTCCCCGACGACCGGGGCACGGTCTCGGTGCCGAACGCGGACGAGGACCTGTCGGTGCTGCAGAAGTAGCGGCGGCGGGGGCCCGGGCCCTCCGCCGCTCAGTCCTCCCCGTACCGCGGATCCACCGTCTCCGGCGTCAGCCCCAGCAGCTCCGCGACCTGCTCGACGACGACCTCGTGCACCAGCAGCGCCCGCTCGTCCCGCCCCTTGGTCCGGATCTCCACCGGTCGCCGGTAGACGACCACCCGCCCCCGCCGCCCGTCCCGCGAGGGCACCATGCCCCCGAGCGGGACCGCCTCGTCGTTCCAGGCCTCCCCGGCCTCGGCCGGGCGCGGCACGTCGAGGACGAGGAAGTCGATGTCGGCGAGCTGCGGCCAGCGCCGCTCCAGGCGCTCCACGGAGTCCTGCACCAGGTCCGCGAACACCTCGCCGCGGCTCGCCGCGAGCGGCACCTGCGGGGGTGCGACCGGGCCGCGCATGCCCCGACCGTGGCGATCACGACGGCGGGGCCCTGGGCGGCCGGCATCACGGGGCGTCACGGGGTTGTCCATCACTGGTGAAGGGTAGTCCCCGCCGAGGGCGCGTGCCCGACCGCACGCGCACCGCGGGCGGCGTGGCGGCGGCCCGCTGCGCTTGTCGCCAGATGACCATTTCAGCCAAGGTCGGGCTCAATTCCGTATCTCTCCGCGACCGTGGAACTCAAGGCAAATGTCGTTGTTTGTATCGGGTCATGACCGCTTCCCGGGTCGCGCCGGGCCCCCGGAACCGGGGTCCGCGCAGGTCAAAGTGGCCAGTCCGGCAGGGTCCATAGCACGTTTCACGCCACGACACGGGGGTGTGGCCCGGTGGGGAGTCGTCGCGGCCCGCTCAAGAGTGCGGTACCGTCCAACATCGTGAGCCCTGTACGTCGCTGTTCGCGCACCGCCTGCGGCCGTCCCGCCGTCGCGACGCTGACGTACGTCTACGCCGACTCGACCGCGGTCCTCGGCCCGCTCGCCACCTACGCCGAACCCCACTGCTACGACCTGTGTGCCGAGCACTCCGAGCGCCTCACCGCCCCGCGCGGCTGGGAGGTCGTCCGCCTGCTCGACGGATCCGCCCCGGCCCGCCCCAGCGGCGACGACCTGGAAGCGCTTGCGAACGCGGTGCGCGAGGCGGCCCGGCCTCAGGAACGGGCGGCCGAGGCCCGCGGTGGCGCACGCTCGGCCGACCCGATGGAGGTCGCGCGCCGCGGCCACCTGCGCGTGCTGCGCTCGCCGGACAACTGAGCCCCGTTCCAGGCACCCGCACCTTTCACTCGCCGTGGCCCCGGTCACATCCGTTGCTGCACACCCATTGACGCCCCCTTGTCGCGGACACGATCATTCCGGAAGCCGCGAGAAATCGCTTTCGCATGGCGGAATCCGGGGAGGCGTCCGTGTACGTGCAGGAACTGGAACCCGTCGCCGGTTCGCTCGGCCTGTCCGCCCTGGTGGCGGCCCTGCCACTGGTGATCGTCCTCGTGCTGCTGGGCGGCGTCCGCATGAAGGCGCACCTGGCGGGCCTCATCGGCCTCCTGGCCGCCGTACTGGTCGCCTGGCTCGCCTACGGCATGCCGCTCGACCAGACGGCCTCCAGCGCCGTCCAGGGAGCGGTTTTCGGCCTCTTCCCCATCCTGTGGATCGTCGTGAACGCCCTGTGGGTCTACCGGATGACCGTCCGCACCCGGCACTTCGACATCCTGCGCCGCTCCTTCGGCCGGCTGTCCGACGACCCCCGCATCCAGGCCCTCGTCGTCGCCTTCTGCTTCGGCGCCCTCCTGGAGGCCCTCGCCGGGTTCGGGGCGCCCGTCGCGATCTGCTCGGTCATGCTCGTCGCCCTCGGCTTCGACCCCGTACGCGCCGCCGTCGTCTCGCTGGTCGCCAACACCGCACCGGTCGCCTTCGGCGCGATGGGCACCCCGGTGGTGACGCTGGCCCAGGTCACCGGGCTGCCCCTGGACGACGTCGCCTCCGTGGTGGGCCGCCAGACGCCTCTGCTGGCCCTCGTCGTACCGCTGCTCCTGGTCGCCCTGGTGGACGGACGGCGCGGACTGCGCGAGACCTGGATCCCGGCACTGGCCTGCGGGGTCGCCTTCGCCGTCGCCCAGTTCGTCGCCTCCAACTACGTCTCCGCCCAGCTCGCCGACATCGCCGCCGCCCTGATCGGCGCCGGTGCCCTGGTCGCCGTACCGCACTCCCGCCGGCCCGCCGCCGAGCCCGTACGGGCGTCCGTGCTGACCGGCGCGCGCAGCGAGGAACTGGACGAGCGGGACTCCGCCCGCGAGGTCGTGCGGGCGTATGCGCCGTACGCGCTGATCGTCGCCGTCTTCTCCGTGGCCCAGATCCCTGCGGTCAAGGACTGGCTGGCCAAGGCCACGCAGTCCTACGACTGGCCGTTCCTGGACGTGATGGACCCCGAGGGCAAGCCGGTCGGCGGCAACGTGTTCTCCTGGCCGATCGTCTCCACCGGCGGCACGCTCGTGCTCTTCGCCGGGCTGGCCACGGCCGTCGTCCTCGGCGTGCACGCGCGCGTGGCGGTCAAGGAGTGGCTCGCGACCGTGCACGAACTGCGGTTCGCGATCCTCACCGTCACCTCGGTCCTCGCCCTCGCCTACGTCATGAACCTCTCCGGGCAGGCCGCCACCATCGGCCACTTCGTCGCCGCGGCCGGTGCCGGACTCGCCTTCCTCTCCCCGGTCCTCGGCTGGTTCGGCGTCGCCGTCTCCGGCTCCGACACCTCCGCCAACGCGCTCTTCGGCGCCCTCCAGGTGACCGCCGCGCGGGAGTCCGGTCTCTCGCCCGAACTGCTGGCCGCCGCCAACAGCTCCGGCGGCGTCCTCGGCAAGATGATCTCCCCGCAGAACCTCACCATCGCCTGCGCCGCCGTCGGGCTCGCGGGCCGCGAGGGAGACCTGCTGCGCAAGGTGCTGCCGTGGAGCCTCGGCCTGCTGCTGGTCATGTGCCTGATCGTGGTCGGGCAGTCCACGGCGGTCCTCGGCTGGATGCTGCCCTGACGCTGCCTGACCTCAGGGAACCGCCCGGGCGGCCCGTCGGTCCTTACGGGGTAGTTTGTGGGCTCCGACAGGACTTTCAGGAAGGTTGGCCGTGGCTGCTGATCTGTCGCAGATCGTGAAGGCGTACGACGTGCGCGGTGTCGTCCCGGACCAGTGGGACGAGTCGCTGGCCGAGCTGTTCGGCGCGGCCTTCGTCGAGCTGACCGGCGCGGGCGCCATCGTGGTCGGCCACGACATGCGGCCCTCGTCCCCGGGCCTGTCCGACGCCTTCGCGCGCGGTGCGGCGGCCCGCGGCGCCGACGTGACCGGGATCGGCCTGTGCTCCACCGACCAGCTGTACTACGCCTCCGGCGCGCTCGGCCTGCCGGGCGCCATGTTCACGGCCTCGCACAACCCCGCCCAGTACAACGGCATCAAGCTGTGCCGCGCGGGCGCCGCCCCGGTCGGCCAGGACACCGGCCTCGCCGAGATCCGCGCCCTGGTGGAACGCTGGAGCGAGGCGGGCGCCCCGGAGCCGTCCGCCCGCC
Organism: Streptomyces violaceoruber; assembly: GCF_033406955.1. Classification (NCBI taxonomy): domain Bacteria; kingdom Bacillati; phylum Actinomycetota; class Actinomycetes; order Kitasatosporales; family Streptomycetaceae; genus Streptomyces; species Streptomyces violaceoruber. The sequence goes on from NZ_CP137734.1 coordinate 5,146,633, forward strand.
CCGGCACCGTCACCCGGCGCGACACCCTCGCCGACTACGCGGCCCACCTGCGCTCCCTCGTCGACCTCACCGGCATCAGGCCCCTCAAGGTCGTCGTCGACGCGGGCAACGGCATGGGCGGCCACACCGTCCCCACGGTCTTCGCCGGCCTGCCCCTCGACCTGGTGCCGATGTACTTCGAACTGGACGGCACCTTCCCCAACCACGAGGCCAACCCGCTCGACCCGGCCAACCTCGTCGACCTCCAGCGGCGCGTCCGCGAGGAGGGCGCCGACCTCGGTCTCGCCTTCGACGGCGACGCCGACCGCTGCTTCGTCGTCGACCAGGACGGCGAGCCGGTCTCCCCGTCCGCCGTCACCGCCCTCGTGGCCGCCCGCGAGCTGGCCCGCAACGGGGGCAAGGGCACCGTCATCCACAACCTGATCACCTCCCGGTCCGTCCCCGAGGTCGTCCGGGAGAACGGCGGCACACCGGAACGCACGCGCGTGGGCCACTCCTTCATCAAGGCCGAGATGGCCAGGACCGGCGCCATCTTCGGCGGCGAGCACTCCGCCCACTACTACTTCCGGGACTTCTGGAACGCCGACACCGGCATGCTGGCCGCCCTCCACGTCCTCGCCGCCCTCGGCGAGCAGGACCGCCCGCTGTCCGCCCTGGTCGCCGCCTACGACCGCTACGCCGGCTCCGGCGAGATCAACTCCACCGTCGACGACCAGCAGGCCCGCCTCGCCGCGATCCGGGCCGCCTACGAGGGCCGCGACGACATCACCGTGGACGACCTGGACGGCCTCACCGTCCAGGCGCCCGACTGGTGGTTCAACGTCCGCCCGTCCAACACCGAGCCGCTGCTCCGCCTGAACGCGGAGGCCCGCGACGAGGCGACGATGACGAAGGTGCGCGACGAGGCCTTGGCGATCATCCGGGCGTGAGCGGCCGCCGCCGGGTATCCGTGCCGCCCCGGCCGCTGCGGGCAGTCGTGCCTCCCCCCAGGGCCTGAACGGCCTGGAGGTACCCCCGGGCGGCACGGGCGGGCGCAGCGGCACACCCGCGAGCGCCGGGCCCCGGCACCGTCTCCCCAGCACCAACGCCCGGTTCAAGGTGGGCCACCCGCACGGGCCCGCCCCGGCGGTACCCTGACCAGCACATCCGCACAAGCCCCACCGCCCCCGAAGGGAACCCCCATGCCGCTCGAAGCCGGCCTCCTGGAGATCCTCGCCTGCCCCGCCTGCCACGCCCCCCTCGAGGAGCGGGACGCGGAGCTGATCTGCACCGGCCAGGACTGCGGCCTGGCCTACCCGGTGCGCGACGGCATCCCCGTCCTCCTCGTCGACGAGGCCCGCCGCCCCGAGTAACCGCCAGCCAGGCGACCGGCAACCCGGCGACGACCCCGCGCACCCGCGCATCCGAACGAACGCCCCGGCGATCGGAGACCTGCCGCCATGCTCGACGAATCGCTCCTCGACGCCCCGGAGCGCCTCACCCAGGCCGACCGCCGCGGCCTGCTCCGCGGCGCCGCCGAGGCCGGTGCCCGCGTCCGCACCGCCGCCCGGCACGCCGCCGAAGCCGGCGTCGGCAACCTCAAGCCGGACGGCCGCCCCCGCGCCGTACTGATCGCAGGGCCCGGCGCCGCCGCCACCCACGCCGCCGACCTCCTCGGCACCCTCGCCGGGGCGGGCAGCCCCGTCACCCGCCTCGCCCCCACCGGCGTCGCCCCCGCCGCGGGCGCCCTGCGCTGGGAACTGCCCGGCTGGGCCGGCTCCGTGGACCTCCTGCTGATCGCCACACCCGACGGCGCCGAGCCTGGCCTGTCCCTCCTCGCCGAACAGGCCTACCGCAGGGGCTGCACGGTCGTCGCCGTCGCCCCCGCCCGCTCCCCGCTCAACGACGCGGTGAGCGCCTCCCGCGGCCTGTTCATCCCGATGGCGACCGCCCCCTACGACCACGACGAGCCCCTCGCCGGCGCCGCCCCCGGCGTCCTGTGGGCGCTGCTCACGCCGCTCCTCGCCCTGCTGGACCGCACCGGCCTGCTCGAGGCGCCGCCCGAGGCCATCGACAAGGTCGCCGACCGCCTCGACCAGATCGCCGAACGCTGCGGGCCCGCCATCGTGACCTACAGCAACCCCGCCAAGACCCTGGCGTCCGAACTGGCCGAGACCCTCCCCGTCGTCTGGACCGAGGGCACCTCCGCCGGACCCGCGGGCCGCCGCTTCGCGGCCGCCCTCGCCGAACTGGCCGGCACCCCCGCGGTCGTCGCCGACCTGCCCGAGGCGCTCGCCGCGCACAACGCACTGCTCGCCGGCCGGCTCGCCGCCGGCGCCGACCCCGACGACTTCTTCCGCGACCGCGTCGACGAACCGCCCGCCCTCCACGCGCGCGTGGTCCTCCTGCGCGACCGCCCCAGCGGCGGTCTCACGGCCGCTCCCAACGCCCGCGACCTGGCCCTCGGCCACGACACACCGATCAGCGAGCTGGAACCGGAGGAGGGCGGCGAACTGGAGACCCTCGCCGAACTGATCGCCATCACGGATTTCGCCGCCGTCTACCTGGCGCTCGCCTCGGGAGCCTGACCCCGGCACACCATCGCCCACGCACCCGCACGCACCGGCAGAGAGAGCCCATGGACCGCCTCGACAACACCGTCCGCCCCTACGCCTGGGGTTCCACCACCGCGATCCCGACCCTGCTCGGGACCGAGCCGACCGGCGAACCGCAGGCGGAGATGTGGATGGGCGCCCACCCCGGCGCCCCCTCCCGCACCGGCCGGGGCACCCTCGCCGAGGTCGTCGACGCCGACCCCGAGAAGGAACTGGGCGCCGCGTCCGTGGCCAGGTTCGGCCCCCGGCTGCCCTTCCTCCTCAAGCTCCTCGCCGCCGGCGCCCCGCTCTCCCTCCAGGTCCACCCCGACCTCGCCCAGGCCAGGGCCGGTTACGAGGACGAGGAGCGCCGCGGCGTCCCCCTGGACGCCCCGCACCGCAACTACAAGGACGCCAACCACAAGCCCGAACTGGTCTGCGCCCTCACCGACTTCGACGGCCTGTGCGGCTTCCGCGCCCCGGCCGAGACGGCCGACCTGCTCGACGGCCTGGGCGTCGCCTCCCTCAAGCCGTACGTCGACCTGCTGCGCGCCCACCCCGAGGACGCCGCCCTGCGCGAGGTCCTCACCGCGATCCTCACCGCCGACCCCGAGGAGATGTCCCACACCGTCACCGAGACCGCGGCCGCCTGCGACCGCCTCGGCGGCGCCTACCGGCCGTACGCCGACATCGCCCACCACTACCCGGGCGACCCCGGCGTCCTCGCCGCGATGCTCCTCAACCACGTCCGGCTCCAGCCCGGCGAGGCCCTCTACCTCGGCGCCGGCATCCCCCACGCCTACCTCAACGGCCTCGGCGTCGAGATCATGGCCAACTCCGACAACGTCCTGCGCTGCGGGCTCACCCCCAAGCACGTCGACGTCCCCGAACTCCTGCGCATCGTCCGCTTCGAGGCCGGCGACCCCGGCATCCTGCGCCCGGAGGCGTCCCCCGACGGCGAAGAGGTCTACGACACCCCGATCGACGAGTTCCGCCTGAGCCGCTACGTCCTGCCCGAGGGCGCCGGCGCCCACGACCTGACCCTGCCCACCCCGCAGATCCTGCTCTGCACGGCGGGCACCGTACGAGCGGGCGAACACGAACTGGCCCCCGGCCGCTCCGTCTTCGTACCGGCGCACGAAAAGGCCGAAGTGTCCGGAACCGGCACGCTCTTCCGGGCCACCGTGCGCGTCTGACCCGCGCCCGACGGGGCATCCGGCACGTCGGGGCCCGCGCGGGCTGCAACAATGGCGCACCGCAAAGGCGGGGCAAAGCCGGCCACAGTTGAAGGCGAAGGGACAACGCGACACATGAGCGCGTCAGGCGGTACCAAGGCGATCGTGGCGGCACTGCTCGCCAACCTCTCGATCGCGGTGGCGAAATTCGTGGCGTTCCTCTTCAGCGGATCGTCGTCGATGCTCGCCGAGTCCGTGCACTCCCTCGCCGACTCCGGCAACCAGGGCCTGCTGCTCCTGGGCGGCAAGCGCGCCCAGCGCGAGGCCACCCCGCAACACCCCTTCGGCTTCGGCCGCGAGCGCTACATCTACGCCTTCCTCGTCTCCATCGTGCTCTTCTCCGTCGGCGGCATGTTCGCCCTCTACGAGGGCTACGAGAAGATCAAGCACCCGCACGAACTGGAGCACTGGTACTGGCCGGTGGGCGTCCTGGTCTTCGCGATCATCGCCGAGGGGTTCTCCTTCCGGACCGCCATCAAGGAGTCCAACCCGCTGCGCGGCAAGAAGTCCTGGAAGGAGTTCGTCCGCCACGCCAAGGCCCCGGAGCTGCCGGTCGTCCTCCTGGAGGACCTCGGCGCCCTGGTCGGCCTGATCCTCGCTCTCGGCGGCGTCGGCCTCGCCCTGCTCACCGGCGACGGCGTCTGGGACGGCATCGGCACCCTGTGCATCGGCATCCTGCTCATCCTGATCGCGCTGGTCCTCGCCGCCGAGACCAAGTCCCTGCTGCTCGGCGAGGCCGCAGGCGTCGAGGCGGTCCAGCAGATCGAGGCCGCGGTCGTCGCCGGCGACACCGTCACCGGCATCATCCACATGCGCACCCTCCACCTCGGCCCCGAGGAACTGCTCGTCGCCGCCAAGATCGCCGTCCGGCACGACGGCACGGCCACGGAGATCGCCTCCGCGATCGACGCCGCCGAGTCCCGGATCCGCGAGGCGGTCCCGATCGCCCGCGTCATCTACCTGGAACCGGACATCTACAGCGAGGCCGAGGCCGCCAAGGGCCCCGACCCCGAGGCGACCCCCGGCGGCCCGACCGCCCCGCCCGCGGCCCACTGACCGCCGCCCGCCCTCACCCTGTGTGAACGTCCGGAAGTGTTCGGAGGCGGACTGGGGACGGCGGGCGCCCGCGGTGTAGCTTGGGACGGAGCCAGACGTCGCTGCTGATGGCGGTCGGGCGGTCCAGGACGGGCCGGCCGAGGGAGAGAGGGCCTCCGACGGACTGCGCTGCGCGTACGCGGGCATGCCTGTGTCCTCTTCTGGGCACCCCTGTGTCCGCCGCCGCGCAGGTCAGCCGTACCCACCTCGACCCAACCCGAGGAGCAGCCCGTAATGACGACTGTCGACAACCGACAGGACTTCAAGGTCGCCGACCTCTCCCTGGCCGCGTTCGGCCGCAAGGAGATCACCCTCGCCGAGCACGAGATGCCCGGCCTCATGGCGATCCGCAAGGAGTACGCCGAGGCCCAGCCGCTCGCCGGCGCCCGCGTCACCGGCTCCCTGCACATGACCGTGCAGACCGCCGTGCTCATCGAGACCCTCGTCGCCCTCGGCGCCGAGGTCCGCTGGGCCTCCTGCAACATCTTCTCCACCCAGGACCACGCGGCCGCCGCCATCGCCGTCGGCCCGAACGGCACGCCCGACAACCCGCAGGGCGTCCCCGTCTTCGCCTGGAAGGGCGAGACCCTCGAGGAGTACTGGTGGTGCACGGAGCAGGCGCTGACCTGGCCGAACACCCCCACCGGCGGCCCGAACATGATCCTGGACGACGGCGGTGACGCCACCCTCCTCGTCCACAAGGGCGTCGAGTACGAGAAGGACGGCAAGGTCCCCTCGGTCGACACCGCCGAGTCCGACGAGCACCGCGTCATCCTCGAACTCCTCACCCGCACGGTCGGCGAGAGCCCGCAGAAGTGGACCCAGCTGGCGTCCGAGATCCGCGGTGTCACCGAGGAGACCACGACCGGCGTCCACCGCCTGTACGAGATGCACCGCGACGGCACCCTGCTGTTCCCGGCGATCAACGTCAACGACGCGGTCACCAAGTCGAAGTTCGACAATAAGTACGGCTGCCGCCACTCCCTGATCGACGGCATCAACCGCGCCACCGACGTCCTGATCGGCGGCAAGACCGCCGTCGTCTGCGGCTACGGCGACGTCGGCAAGGGCTGCGCGGAGTCCCTGCGCGGCCAGGGCGCCCGCGTGATCATCACCGAGATCGACCCGATCTGCGCCCTGCAGGCGGCGATGGACGGCTTCCAGGTCACCACGCTGGACGAGGTCGTCGACAAGGCCGACATCTTCGTCACCACGACCGGCAACAAGGACATCATCATGGCCAAGGACATGGCCAAGATGAAGCACCAGGCCATCGTCGGCAACATCGGCCACTTCGACAACGAGATCGACATGGCCGGCCTCGCCCAGACCCCCGGCATCGTCAAGGACGAGGTCAAGCCGCAGGTCCACACCTGGACCTACCCCGACGGCAAGGTGCTCATCGTCCTCTCCGAGGGCCGCCTGCTGAACCTGGGCAACGCCACCGGCCACCCGTCGTTCGTGATGTCCAACTCCTTCGCGGACCAGACCCTGGCCCAGATCGAGCTGTTCACCAAGCCCGACGAGTACCCGACCGACGTCTACGTGCTGCCCAAGCACCTGGACGAGAAGGTCGCCCGGCTCCACCTCGACTCCCTCGGCGTCAAGCTGACCACGCTCCGCCCGGAGCAGGCCGACTACATCGGCGTCAAGGTCGAGGGCCCCTACAAGGCGGACCACTACCGCTACTGAGTCACCGGTTCCTCCGAGGCAGGCCCCCGCACCCCCGTGCCGGGGGCCTGCCCCATTGGCGCCGCGGCCGCATCAGCGGCCGGACCAGCCCGTCACCACCCAGGACACCCATGCCCCGCGGCCGTTATTCGCTCCACGATCCGCACGACCACACCCCCCTCGCAGAAGAACACTTCCAATGCGCCCCCGGCCCCTCCGGCTGGCGCTACGCCTCCCGGCTGACCACGCCCACCGGGGACCACCAAGGCTCGGTCGACCTCGCCATCGACGAACTCGGCCGCCCCATCCGCCTCGAACTGCACGCCGCCGACTGGCAGGTCCGCGGTGCCGCCATCGACGGCGTCACCTGGGTCCGGACCGACCCCACCGGAATCCACGCCACCGAAGGCAATGCGCGCGCCCACGCCTTCACCGGCACCTCCCCGGCCTTCCTCGTCGCCGTCGCCCGTCTCCTGCGCCTCACCCCCTCGGAATCAGCCACCCGCGTACGCCTCGTCGCCCTCACCGATCCGGTCCTCGCCCCCCGCACGGTGGACCAGTCCTGGGCCTTGCTGAACAGAGAAGCACACGCCACTGACAACGGCCCCCTCACCGTGGACGAATACCAGGTCACAGCCCTGGACACGGGCGAGCAGTACGCCGTGCACATCGCCGGCGACGTCGTGCTCGCGGCCCCCGGGATCGAGCTGGAGGACCTGGAGACACCACCGTCCGTGTTCCCGTGAGCGGCCCGGACGGGTCCTGCCTACGCCGGCGGCACGAACCCGGTTCCCGGGCGGCGGTCCGGCGGCACGTCCCGCGGCACCTCGAGGCCGCCACCAGGTGACGGCGCGGGCGGCGGGGCAGTCGGCGGAGCGGTCGGCACAGGTGGCGGGGCTGTCGGTACAGCCGGCCGGGCGGGCGGCGCGGGAGCCACGGGCACCGCCCAGGCAGCCGTCCCCTCCGCCGAAGCGCCGCCGAACGCCCGCCGGGCCTCCCGGGCCTGCCGTTCCTGCAGCACCGCCGCCAGATACGCGGGCGGCGGCACCTCCCGCGGCACCGGAGCCCCCGTACGGGCCGCCACGTTCGCGGCGAGCCGCTCGGCCATGGCCCAGCCGACCCGCGGATCCAGCTGCCCCATCCGCGCCAGGTACTGACGGACGGCAAGCCACAGATCGTCGGGCACCGCGGACAGGTCGAGTCCCGAGAACCGGCCCGCCAGCCAGGGCGGAGGCGGCGGCATGAAGCCCGCCGACGAGAACGGCACCCTCTCCCGCACGACGAGCGTGCCCGCGAACACGTCGCCGAGCCGCCGTCCCCGCGCCGACACCAGCGAGGCGACACAAGCGATGACGCCGAGCGTCATGAGGATCTCGATCACCCCGATCAAGCCCCGCACCAACGAGTGCCGGAACCGGATCGGCCCGCCGTCGTCCCGTACCACCCGCAGCCCGCAGGCCATCTTCCCGAGCGAGCGCCCGTGGCTCAGCGTCTCGACGGCGATCGGCCCACCGACCAGTACGAGGACGAAGGTCGCGATCGACAGCGCGGTCTGGGCGGCCACGTCCAAGGACGCGGTGGCCACCATCAGCGCGATGGTCACCGCCACATAGACGGCCACGGCCACCGCCAGATCGAGCAGGACGGCCAGTGCCCTGCTGGGCAGCCTCGCGGGGCGCAGCTCCAGCGCCACGGCCTCGCCCGTCACCAGCTCGCTCACGCCCGCCGTCCTTCCCCTGGCTGCCCCCGTCCCCGCCAGTCTGCCAAGCTGAGGACGCACCGCGCCGCAGTACGACAAGCTGATCCACGACGAGCCGCTGACGATAGCCGAGGAGCAGGCACACCGATGGACCTCGACGTCTTCGTCTCCGCCCACCGCGCGGAGTGGGACCGCCTCGACGCCCTCCTCCGGCGCCGACGCCGCCTGACCGGTCCGGAGACGGACGAACTCGTCGCCCTCTACCAGCGCACGGCCACCCACCTGTCCCTGATCCAGTCCAGCGCGCCCGATCCCCAGCTGACCGGACGTCTCAGCCAACTGGTGGCCCGCGCGCGCAGTGTCGTGACAGGCACCCGACGCGCCTCCTGGCGCGACGTCACCCGGTTCCTGACCCAGCAGTTCCCCGCGGCCGTCTACCGCGCCCGCCACTGGTGGGTCCCCACCGCCCTCCTGTCGACCGCCGTCGCGGCCCTCCTGGGCTGGTGGATCGGCACCCACCCGGAGGTGCAGTCCACCATCGCCGCCCCGAGCGAACTGCGCGAGCTCACCCGCCCCGGCGGCCAGTACGAGACGTACTACTCGAGCAACCCGGCGGCCTCGTTCGCCGCACAGGTGTGGACGAACAACGCCTGGGCCGCCGCGCTCTGCCTCATCCTCGGCGTCTTCCTGGGACTGCCCGTCATCTGGATCCTCTTCCAGAACATGCTCAACCTGGGTGTCGGCTTCGGCCTGATGTCGTCGGCCGGCCGCCTCGACACCTTCCTCGGCCTGGTCCTCCCGCACGGTCTGCTCGAACTGACGGCGGTGTTCGTCGCCGCGGGCACCGGTCTGCGCCTGGGCTGGACCCTGATCGACCCAGGTCCTCGCACGCGGCGCATCGCCCTCGCCGAGGAGGGCCGCGCCGCCATCGGCATGGCGGTCGGCCTGGCCCTCGTCCTCTTCGTGTCCGGCGCCATCGAAGGTTTCGTCACCCCGTCGGGCCTGCCCACCTGGGCCCGCATCACCATCGGCGTCCTCGCCGAGCTGGCCTTCCTGGCCTACGTCTACGTTCTGGGCGGCCGAGCCGTTCGCGACGGCGAGACGGGTGACGTCGAGGCCGCCGAACGCAGCGCCACGGTGCCAACGGCCGCCTGATGTGCATCCACCCCTGGCGAGCTGCTAGTGTCCTCTTCGTTCCCGCAAGAGCCGTTGACACGGAGCGAGCGGGGAGGTAGATTCGAACAGTTGCCTGGAGACGGGTTCACCCCAGAGGGCAACAGTGAACATCTACCAGCTTCTCCGAATCAGCGAATTCGACGAAGCACTCTCCCGATGAATCGGAAACGAAGGCCGGTAAGACCGGCTCGAAAGTTCTGATAAAGTCGGAACCGCCGGAAAGGGAAACGCGAAAGCGGGAACCTGGAAAGCACCGAGGAAATCGGATCGGAAAGATCTGATAGAGTCGGAAACGCAAGACCGAAGGGAAGCGCCCGGAGGAAAGCCCAAGAGAGTCTCTTGGGTGAGTACAAAGGAAGCGTCCGTTCCTTGAGAACTCAACAGCGTGCCAAAAGTCAACGCCAGATATGTTGATACCCCGACCTGATCGGATCTCCGTTCGGGTTGAGGTTCCTTTGAAGTAACACAACAGCGAGGACGCTGTGAACGGTCGGATTATTCCTCCGACTGTTCCGCTCTCGTGGTGTCACCCGATTACGGGTAAACATTCACGGAGAGTTTGATCCTGGCTCAGGACGAACGCTGGCGGCGTGCTTAACACATGCAAGTCGAACGATGAACCACTTCGGTGGGGATTAGTGGCGAACGGGTGAGTAACACGTGGGCAATCTGCCCTTCACTCTGGGACAAGCCCTGGAAACGGGGTCTAATACCGGATACTGACCCTCGCAGGCATCTGCGAGGTTCGAAAGCTCCGGCGGTGAAGGATGAGCCCGCGGCCTATCAGCTTGTTGGTGAGGTAATGGCTCACCAAGGCGACGACGGGTAGCCGGCCTGAGAGGGCGACCGGCCACACTGGGACTGAGACACGGCCCAGACTCCTACGGGAGGCAGCAGTGGGGAATATTGCACAATGGGCGAAAGCCTGATGCAGCGACGCCGCGTGAGGGATGACGGCCTTCGGGTTGTAAACCTCTTTCAGCAGGGAAGAAGCGAAAGTGACGGTACCTGCAGAAGAAGCGCCGGCTAACTACGTGCCAGCAGCCGCGGTAATACGTAGGGCGCAAGCGTTGTCCGGAATTATTGGGCGTAAAGAGCTCGTAGGCGGCTTGTCACGTCGGTTGTGAAAGCCCGGGGCTTAACCCCGGGTCTGCAGTCGATACGGGCAGGCTAGAGTTCGGTAGGGGAGATCGGAATTCCTGGTGTAGCGGTGAAATGCGCAGATATCAGGAGGAACACCGGTGGCGAAGGCGGATCTCTGGGCCGATACTGACGCTGAGGAGCGAAAGCGTGGGGAGCGAACAGGATTAGATACCCTGGTAGTCCACGCCGTAAACGGTGGGCACTAGGTGTGGGCAACATTCCACGTTGTCCGTGCCGCAGCTAACGCATTAAGTGCCCCGCCTGGGGAGTACGGCCGCAAGGCTAAAACTCAAAGGAATTGACGGGGGCCCGCACAAGCGGCGGAGCATGTGGCTTAATTCGACGCAACGCGAAGAACCTTACCAAGGCTTGACATACACCGGAAAGCATCAGAGATGGTGCCCCCCTTGTGGTCGGTGTACAGGTGGTGCATGGCTGTCGTCAGCTCGTGTCGTGAGATGTTGGGTTAAGTCCCGCAACGAGCGCAACCCTTGTCCCGTGTTGCCAGCAAGCCCTTCGGGGTGTTGGGGACTCACGGGAGACCGCCGGGGTCAACTCGGAGGAAGGTGGGGACGACGTCAAGTCATCATGCCCCTTATGTCTTGGGCTGCACACGTGCTACAATGGCCGGTACAATGAGCTGCGATACCGCAAGGTGGAGCGAATCTCAAAAAGCCGGTCTCAGTTCGGATTGGGGTCTGCAACTCGACCCCATGAAGTCGGAGTCGCTAGTAATCGCAGATCAGCATTGCTGCGGTGAATACGTTCCCGGGCCTTGTACACACCGCCCGTCACGTCACGAAAGTCGGTAACACCCGAAGCCGGTGGCCCAACCCCTTGTGGGAGGGAGCTGTCGAAGGTGGGACTGGCGATTGGGACGAAGTCGTAACAAGGTAGCCGTACCGGAAGGTGCGGCTGGATCACCTCCTTTCTAAGGAGCACATAGCCGACTGCAGGCAAATGTCCTGCACGGTTGCTCATGGGTGGAACGTTGACTACTCGGCACACTTGATCCTGATCTTCTCGTCAGTACTGCTTCGGCGTGGAACACGAGTAAGGGAAGGCAAGGGTGTCGGGCACGCTGTTGGGTATCTGAGGGTACGGCCGTGAGGTCGCCTTCAGTTGCCGGCCCCGGTAAAAATCCGCGTGAGTGGGTTGTGACGGGTGGTTGGTCGTTGTTTGAGAACTGCACAGTGGACGCGAGCATCTGTGGCCAAGTTTTTAAGGGCGCACGGTGGATGCCTTGGCACCAGGAACCGATGAAGGACGTGGGAGGCCACGATAGGCCCCGGGGAGTCGTCAACCAGGCTTTGATCCGGGGGTGTCCGAATGGGGAAACCCGGCAGTCGTCATGGGCTGTCACCCGCTGCTGAACACATAGGCAGTGTGGAGGGAACGCGGGGAAGTGAAACATCTCAGTACCCGCAGGAAGAGAAAACAACCGTGATTCCGGGAGTAGTGGCGAGCGAAACCGGATGAGGCCAAACCGTATACGTGTGAGACCCGGCAGGGGTTGCGTGTGCGGGGTTGTGGGATCTCTCTTTTACGGTCTGCCGGCCGTGAGACGAGTCAGAAACCGTTGATGTAGGCGAAGGACATGCGAAAGGTCCGGCGTAGAGGGTAAGACCCCCGTAGTCGAAACGTCAACGGCTCGTTTGAGAGACACCCAAGTAGCACGGGGCCCGAGAAATCCCGTGTGAATCTGGCGGGACCACCCGCTAAGCCTAAATATTCCCTGGTGACCGATAGCGGATAGTACCGTGAGGGAATGGTGAAAAGTACCGCGGGAGCGGAGTGAAATAGTACCTGAAACCGTGTGCCTACAAGCCGTGGGAGCGTCGGGATGGAGCTTGCTCCATCCTCGTGACTGCGTGCCTTTTGAAGAATGAGCCTGCGAGTTTGCGGTGTGTTGCGAGGTTAACCCGGGTGGGGAAGCCGTAGCGAAAGCGAGTCCGAATAGGGCGTTTTTAGTAGCACGCTCAAGACCCGAAGCGGAGTGATCTAGCCATGGGCAGGTTGAAGCGGCTGTAAGAGGTCGTGGAGGACCGAACCCACCAGGGTTGAAAACCTGGGGGATGACCTGTGGTTAGGGGTGAAAGGCCAATCAAACTCCGTGATAGCTGGTTCTCCCCGAAATGCATTTAGGTGCAGCGTCGTGTGTTTCTTGCCGGAGGTAGAGCACTGGATAGGCGATGGGCCCTACCGGGTTACTGACCTTAGCCAAACTCCGAATGCCGGTAAGTGAGAGCGCGGCAGTGAGACTGTGGGGGATAAGCTCCATGGTCGAGAGGGAAACAGCCCAGAGCATCGACTAAGGCCCCTAAGCGTACGCTAAGTGGGAAAGGATGTGGAGTCGCACAGACAACCAGGAGGTTGGCTTAGAAGCAGCCACCCTTGAAAGAGTGCGTAATAGCTCACTGGTCTAGTGATTCCGCGCCGACAATGTAGCGGGGCTCAAGCGTACCGCCGAAGTCGTGTCATTGCAGCAATACGGCCAACGCCGGCTGTGATGGGTAGGGGAGCGTCGTGTGCCGGGTGAAGCAGCCGCGGAAGCGAGTTGTGGACGGTTCACGAGTGAGAATGCAGGCATGAGTAGCGATACAAACGTGAGAAACGTTTGCGCCGATTGACTAAGGGTTCCTGGGTCAAGCTGATCTGCCCAGGGTAAGTCGGGACCTAAGGCGAGGCCGACAGGCGTAGTCGATGGATAACCGGTTGATATTCCGGTACCCGCTGTGAAGCGTCAAACATCGAGCATCGTGATGCTAAGGCCGTGAAGCCGCCCTGATCTCTTCGGAGTTGAGGGGAGTGGTGGAGCCGCCGAACCAAGCGGTTAGTAGGTGAGTGATGGGGTGACGCAGGAAGGTAGTCCATCCCGGGCGGTGGTTGTCCCGGGGTAAGGGTGTAGGCCGGTGTGTAGGTAAATCCGCACACCTTGTGGCTGAGACCTGATGCCGAGCCGATTGTGGTGAAGTGGATGATCCTATGCTGTCGAGAAAAGCCTCTAGCGAGTTTCATGGCGGCCCGTACCCTAAACCGACTCAGGTGGTCAGGTAGAGAATACCGAGGCGTTCGGGTGAACTATGGTTAAGGAACTCGGCAAAATGCCCCCGTAACTTCGGGAGAAGGGGGGCCACACCTGGTGACGAGTTTTGCACTCTGAGCTGGGGGTGGCCGCAGAGACCAGCGAGAAGCGACTGTTTACTAAAAACACAGGTCCGTGCGAAGCCGTAAGGCGATGTATACGGACTGACGCCTGCCCGGTGCTGGAACGTTAAGGGGACCGGTTAGTCACATTTCGGTGTGGCGAAGCTGAGAACTTAAGCGCCAGTAAACGGCGGTGGTAACTATAACCATCCTAAGGTAGCGAAATTCCTTGTCGGGTAAGTTCCGACCTGCACGAATGGCGTAACGACTTCTCGACTGTCTCAACCATAGGCCCGGTGAAATTGCACTACGAGTAAAGATGCTCGTTTCGCGCAGCAGGACGGAAAGACCCCGGGACCTTTACTACAGTTTGATATTGGTGTTCGGTTCGGCTTGTGTAGGATAGCTGGGAGACTTTGAAGCTCGCACGCCAGTGTGGGTGGAGTCGTCGTTGAAATACCAGTCTGGTCGTGCTGGATGTCTAACCTGGGTCCGTGATCCGGATCAGGGACAGTGTCTGATGGGTAGTTTAACTGGGGCGGTTGCCTCCTAAAGAGTAACGGAGGCGCCCAAAGGTTCCCTCAGCCTGGTTGGCAATCAGGTGTTGAGTGTAAGTGCACAAGGGAGCTTGACTGTGAGACCGACGGGTCGAGCAGGGACGAAAGTCGGGACTAGTGATCCGGCGGTGGCTTGTGGAAGCGCCGTCGCTCAACGGATAAAAGGTACCCCGGGGATAACAGGCTGATCTTCCCCAAGAGTCCATATCGACGGGATGGTTTGGCACCTCGATGTCGGCTCGTCGCATCCTGGGGCTGGAGTCGGTCCCAAGGGTTGGGCTGTTCGCCCATTAAAGCGGTACGCGAGCTGGGTTTAGAACGTCGTGAGACAGTTCGGTCCCTATCCGCTGTGCGCGTAGGAGTCTTGAGAAGGGCTGTCCCTAGTACGAGAGGACCGGGACGGACGAACCTCTGGTGTGCCAGTTGTCCTGCCAAGGGCATGGCTGGTTGGCTACGTTCGGGAGGGATAACCGCTGAAAGCATCTAAGCGGGAAGCCTGCTTCGAGATGAGGACTCCCACCCCCTTGAGGGGTTAAGGCTCCCAGTAGACGACTGGGTTGATAGGCCGGATCTGGAAGCACCGTGAGGTGTGGAGGTGACCGGTACTAATAGGCCGAGGGCTTGTCCTCAGTTGCTCGCGTCCACTGTGTTGGTTCTGAAACCACGAACAACCCCATGTGCCACACATGGTGCGGTTGAGTGTTTCATAGTATTTCGGTGGTCATAGCGTAGGGGAAACGCCCGGTTACATTTCGAACCCGGAAGCTAAGCCTTACAGCGCCGATGGTACTGCAGGGGGGACCCTGTGGGAGAGTAGGACGCCGCCGAACAATTATTGCTGGGAGACCCCGCACCGGGAACGGTGCGGGGTTTTCTGCGTTCAGGGATCTTTGAAACGGGAGTGAACCGGGCGGGGCCACAAGGCCCCGCCTTTTTCTATAGGCGCCCTGCGGCTTTGAGTTCCAGGTAGGCGTCCGCGAGTGCCGGAGGAAGCTCGTCCGGGGTCGCGTCGACGACCGTGACGCCGTGCCGGCGGAGCTGGTCGGCGATGTGGCGGCGCTCCGACTGGGCCTGTGCGGCCGCCGCGGCCTCGTACACGGCATCCGTGTGGCCGCGGGCTTCGGCCATGGCGGAGATGTGCGGGTCGGCCACCGAGGCCACGAGGACCGTGTGGCGCTGGGTCAGCTGTGGCAGGACGGGGAGCAGACCTTCTTCGATCGGGGCCGCGTCGAGCGTCGTGAACAGGACGATCAGGGACCGGCGGGGTGCCGACCGGAGAGCGGTGGCGGTGAGACCGCGCGCGTCGGTCTCCACCAGCTCGGGCTCCAGGCTTGCCATGGCGTTGACCAGGGAGGGAAGGAGGTCGCCCGCGGTGCGGCCCTGGAGCAGGGCGCGTACCCGGCGGTCGTAGGCGAGGAGGTCGACGCGGTCGCCCGCGCGGGAGGCCAGGGCGGCGAGGAGCAGGGCGGCGTCCATCGAGGCGTCCAGGCGCGGCGCGTCTCCCACGCGACCGGCCGACGTACGGCCGGTGTCGAGGACGAGCAGGATGTGCCGGTCGCGTTCGGGGCGCCAGGTGCGCACGGCGACAGTGGAGTGCCGGGCCGTCGCGCGCCAGTCGATGGAACGGGTGTCGTCGCCCGGGACGTACTCGCGCAGGCTGTCGAACTCCGTGCCCTCGCCGCGAGTGAGGACGCTGGTACGGCCGTCGAGTTCGCGGAGCCGCGACAGCTTGGAGGGGAGGTGCTTGCGGCTGGTGAACGGGGGGAGGACACGGACGGTCCAGGGGACCCGGTGGGTGCCCTGGCGGGTGAGGAGGCCCAGGGGGCCGTACGACCGGATCGTGATGCGGTCCGCCTGGCGGTCGCCGCGGCGGGTGGGACGCAGGCGGGTGGTCACCCGGCGGCGTTCGCCGACGGGCACTGTGAGGCTGTGACGGGAGGCCGCCGTCTCCGTGCCGGGCTGCCAGCTGCTGGGCGGCCAGGCGTCGCGCAGGCGGGCCCGGAGCGGGCGGCCCGAGGGGTTGGTGACCGTCAGGGTCACGTCGGCGGTGTCGCCCAGACGGGCGGAGGTGTCCCCGGAGCGGGTGAGACCGAGGCGGCGTACGGGGGCGGCCAGGGCGAAGTCGCAGGCGCAGGCCGCTGCCAGCGGGGCGTTGACCGCGAGGATGCCGGTCCAGCTGGGGTCCCAGATGCCGACCGGGACGGAGGCCAGGGCCGCGATGAGCGCGGCGCGTCCGGTGAGTGCCATCAGCGGGGAACGGGGACGTGGGCGAGGATCGCGTTGATGACCGAGTCCGCGGTCACGCCCTCCATCTCGGCCTCCGGGCGGAGCTGGACGCGGTGCCGGAGGGTCGGGAGGGCCAGGGCCTTCACGTCGTCGGGGGTGACGTAGTCGCGGCCCGTGAGCCAGGCCCACGCGCGGGCGGTCGACAGCAGTGCCGTGGCGCCGCGTGGGGAGACGCCGAGGGTGAGCGACGGCGACTCACGTGTGGCACGGCAGATGTCGACGACGTAGGCCGTGATCTCCGGGGAGACGGTCGTCTTGGCGGCCTCCGCGCGGGCGGCCTCCAGGTCGGCGGCGCTCGCGACGGGGCGTACGCCGGCGGCGCGCAGGTCGCGCGGATTGAAGCCGGCCGCGTGCCGGGTGAGGACGTCGATCTCGTCCTGGCGGGTGGGCAGGGGGACGGTGAGTTTGAGGAGGAAGCGGTCCAGCTGAGCTTCCGGGAGGGGATGGGTGCCCTCGTACTCGACCGGGTTCTGGGTGGCCGCGACGAGGAAGGGCTCGGGGAGCAGGCGGGGCGTGCCGTCCACCGTGACCTGGCGTTCCTCCATGGCTTCGAGGAGAGAGGACTGGGTCTTCGGGGGCGTGCGGTTGATCTCGTCGGCGAGGAGGAGGTTGGTGAAGACCGGGCCCGGCTGGAAGGAGAACTCGGTGGTGCGGGCGTCGTAGACCAGGGAGCCGGTGACGTCGCTCGGCATCAGGTCGGGGGTGAACTGGACGCGTTTGGTGTCGAGTTCGGTGGCCGCGGCGAGGGTGCGGACGAGCAGTGTCTTGGCGACCCCGGGGACGCCTTCGAGGAGGACGTGACCGCGGCAGAGCAGGGCTACGACGAGACCGGTCACGGCGGCGTCCTGGCCGACCACGGCCTTGGCGATCTCGGCGCGCAGGGCTTCGAGGGCGGCGCGGGCGTTGCCCGGGGCCGCGCTCTGCCCGGCGTTGTCAGTGGTCGGGTCCATCATGGACGGCGTACCTCTCTTTCGAGGGCGTCGAGTTGGTCGGCGAGTGCGATGAGGGCCGTGTCGTCGCCGGGCGGCGGGCCGAAGAGGAGGGTGTGCAAGGTCTGTCCGTCGCCGTGCGCACCGTGGAGGTGGGCGGACAGGGCGGGGAGCAGGGACTCGGGCGAGTCTGCCTGGGCGACGGGGACGCCTACGAGAGGGGCGAGGCGGGTGCGGGTGGCGGAGCGAAGAGCGGTGGCGGCGCGATCGCGGGCGTTCGCCTTGCGGTAGAGGCGGGCGCGGCCTTCGACGGTTTCGGAGGCGCGGATCGCGACGGGGAGTTTCTCGGGCACCAGGGGGCCGAGTCGGCGTGCCCGCCACAGGGCGGCGAGGGCGGCGGCGATGAAGAGTTGGAGGGCGCCCCAGAGCCAGCCGGACGGGAGCAGGTCGAAGAAACCGCGTTCGTCGTCCGGGTCCGGGAGGTCGGAGAGGGAGGGGAGGTACCAGACCAGGTGGTCGCGAGAGCCGAGGAGTTGGAGGGCGAGCGAGGCGTTGCCGTGCTCGTCGAGGTGGTTGTTGAAGAGGATGTCGCGGGCGCCGAGGACGACGGTGTCGCCCGGGGCGGCCTCCGCGGACGCCTTCGTGGACGGGTCGGGGATGCGCAGGAGGGTGGCCAGGCGCCGGCTGGGGTAGCAGGCGTCGGCTTCGAGGTGGGTGCTGTAGCGGATGCCGCCCGTGTCGGCGTTCCCCGCGCGCCGTGCGGCGGGCAGGTCGCAGGCGGGGGCCAGCGTCGAGTCGACGCTGAGCGCGGGGTCGGCGGTGACGCCGGGGGCGAGGCGTTCGACGGCTGCGCCGCCGGGGGCGATCAGGACGGTGCGGCCACCGGAGCCGGACGTCGCCGAGTGCAGTCCCGTCTGCTGGCGTTCCGTCAGGAGGTCGGGCACGGCGACCAGCAGGGTGGTGTCCGGGCCGGCAGCGGCCCGAGCTTCGTCCAGGGTGGTGACCACGCGCGTGGAGACCCCCCGGTCGGCGAGGAGTTCGGCGACGGCGCGGCTGCCGTAGGGGTCGGCGGAGCGCGGGTCGAGTTCTCCGTGCCGGGCGTCGGAGCGGACGACCGCGATGGCGACGGCGCCGACGAGCAGCAGCACGAGGGCGAGTGCGATGCCCCGCGCGCGGGTCCACACCTGGCGGGCGGTGGGCGAGGCCGCGGTGGTGGGGAGCGTGGCCTCGGTGGTCATTCGGCGGCTCCCCGGCGGGTGTCCCGGTCCGTGGCATCGTCCGTGCGGCTGCCGCCCGTGCTGCTCACCAGGTGCGGCTTGCTGCGGTCCAGGTCGTGGTCGAGTTCGGTGAGGTGCCGGTACGACTCTTCGCTGCCGGGCCGGCCGCCGTATGCGACGTCGTCGAAGTCCCGTGCGGCGGCGCGCAGCCGGTCCTTGTGGTCCGGGAGGGACCGGCCGGCCTCGGTGGCTGCCTCGTCGGCGGTGCGGCCGGGGCGGATGTCGAGCAGGGCGCGTTCCTCGAGGGCGCGGACGACGGCCCGCATGCGTTCCTGGACGGCCTGGTTCCAGTGTCCTTGGGCGGCGTGTGCCTGGGCGGCGGCGCGGTGGTCGGCGGCGCTGCGGGGGCGGTCGTCGAAGAGGGTGGGGGCGGAGACGGGTCCGCGGCGCGGGGTGCCCAGGCGCCACCAGAGGGCGCCCAGCGCCGCCAGGACGGCCACGACGACGACCACCAGGCCCAGGGTGCCCCCGGGTGTCGCGGTGGACGCCTTGCTGAACAGCTCCTCGACCCAGTTCCAGAAGGCGTTCAGGGCCCGCTGGAACCAGCTGGGGTCGTTCTCGTGGTACATCCGCTTGGACAGCTCGCGCCGCGCGGCGTCCCGTGCGGGGTCGCGCGGGATCGTCACCGGCGGTTCGTCGCCGGAGCGCGACACCGTCCGTGCGGCGGTGCGGGCCAGCACCTCCGTGAGAACTCCCCCCGCCGGACTCACCCCGTCAGCTCCCCGGGACCGCGCCGGAGGCACCGGAGCCCTGCGGTCCGGAGCCCTGAGTTCCGGCGGCGCGGGCCAGTTCGAGGTCGAGGGCCTCGCGGCGGATGCGCTGGTCGATGTAGAGCAGCACGGTCACGCCCGCCGTGATCGGGAAGGTGATCATGGAGCCGATCACCGAGCCGATGCCGCTGACGACGAGGAACGTCCAGCCGAGGTCGCCGGTGCCGTCCAGGAAGCCGCCGACGCCGTCGCCGCCGAGGGTCGCGGCGAGGAAGGCGAAGGGGATCACGATGATCGACGCGACGACGTTGGCGATGACCGTGGCGAGCAGTTGGATGCCGAAGACGCGCCACCAGGAGCCGCGCACCAGCTTCACCGAGCGGCCCATCGCCTTCTTGATGCCCTGCTTCTCCAGCATCAGCGCGGGGGACGCCAGCGAGAAGCGGACCATGAGCCAGACCGCGACGACGCCGCCCGCCAGGAAGCCCAGGGCGGTCAGGGCCACTCCGGCCTCGCCGCCCGCGGTGGCGGTGACGAGGAGACCGGGTGTCATACCGGCCGTGACGAGTCCGGCGACGATGAGGAGCAGCAGGAGGATCAGGCCGAACAGCTTCAGCACCTGGGGGCGGGCGTCGCGCCAGGCCTCGCCGGTGGTCACCGGCCTGCCGAGTACGGCGCGGCTGGTGACGGTGGTGAGCAGGGCCGTGGCCAGGACGGTGCCGATCAGGGAGATCAGGAAGACGACCCCCGAGTTGATCGTGGTCTCGGCCAGCGCGTCGCCGAGTTCGCTCAGGGTGGCGTCGGGGTCGTTGAGGGCCTCGCTGCCGGTGTCGTCCAGGACGAGGCCCTGGAGCAGCACGACGATGACCTCGGTGAAGATGGCGACGGTCAGGGAGATGCCGAGGACGGTGCGCCAGTAGGTGCGCATGGTGGAGACGGCGCCGTCGAGGATCTCGCCGACGCCGAGCGGGCGGAGCGGGATCACGCCGGGCTTGGCCGCCGGCGGGGGGCCGCCCCAGCCGCTTCCCCAGCCGCCGGGTCCACCGGGGGCGCCGTAGCCGCCGTGGCCCCTGCCCGGGCCGCCGTGGCCTCCGTAGCCGCCTCCGGGGGGTCCGGGTGGCGGGGTGCCCCAGCCCGGGCCGGGCGGTGGAGGAGGCGGGGCCTGGCCGCGGTCCGCGGGGCCGGTGGGAGCGGACCACTGGCCGGGGGGCGGCTGCTCCTTGGACCACTTCGTGCCGGGGCTCGTCGGTTCCGCATCCGGCCGGTCCGCGGGCGGCGCGGGCTGGTCGGGACCGGCGGGGCGGTCGGCGGGTCCGGCGGGGCCGGACGCGCCGGGCTCGTGCCCGTCGGACGGGGCGGATCCGGGCGATGCCCAGCCCGGAGTGTCGTTCATCGTCGCTCCTTCACGGTGCGCGTCCGCGGTCGCGGCGGCGGGTTGGCAGCCATCGTGCCATGGGGGCGTCGGGTGCGGACCGGGCGCGGTAGGGGCTGCGCACCTTCAATTGTCCGTCGTACAGGGGGCAGACTGACCGCATGGCTGATCAGGACGCGCGAAACGGCGAGGACAAGCGGCCGACCGGGATACCGGCCCTTCGCTGGGAGGAACCCCCCGAGGGCCCGGTGCTGGTGCTGCTGGACCAGACCAGGTTGCCGGCCGAGGAGGTCGAGCTGGTCTGCACGGACCCGGCCGCGCTGGTGGAGGCGATCCGCTCGCTCGCCGTGCGCGGGGCACCGCTGCTGGGCATCGCGGGCGGCTACGGCGTCGCGCTCGCCGCCGTACGGGGCTTCGAGGTCGAGGAGGCCGCGGCGGCGCTGGCGGGGGCGCGCCCGACCGCGGTGAACCTCGCCGTCGGGGTGCGCCGGGCGCAGGCCGCACACCGGGAGGCGCTCGCCAGGACCGGTGACACCCGGCAGGCCGCCCGGGCGGCGCTGGCCGCGGCAAGGGCGCTGCACCGGGAGGACACCGAGGCCAGCGCCCGGATGGCCGCGCACGGACTCGCGCTGCTCGACGAGCTGCTGCCCGCCGGAGGACACCGCGTCCTCACGCACTGCAACACCGGTTCGCTGGTGTCGGGCGGCGAGGGGACCGCCTTCGCGGTGGCGCTCGCGGCGCACCGGTCGGGACGGCTGCGACGCCTGTGGGTGGACGAAACGCGTCCCTTGCTGCAAGGTGCTCGCCTGACGGCATACGAGGCGGCCCGCAACGACATGGCGTACACCTTGCTCACCGACAACGCGGCGGGTTCGCTGTTCGCGGCGGGTGAGGTGGACGCGGTACTGATCGGTGCGGACCGCATCGCGGCCGACGGTTCGGTGGCGAACAAGGTGGGGAGCTATCCGCTCGCGGTGCTCGCGCGGTACCACCATGTGCCGTTCGTCGTGGTGGCTCCGGTCACGACGGTGGATCCGGACACGCCGGACGGGGCGTCCATCGAAGTGGAGCAGCGCCCCGGATATGAAGTGACCGAGATCACAGCACCTCAGGTGCCGGTGGCGGGAGCGGGAGGCGGGATTCCGGTGGCACCCCTGGGGACCCAGGCGTACAACCCGGCGTTCGATGTGACTCCGCCCGAACTGGTGACGGCGATCGTCACCGAGGAGGGTGTGGTTTCGCCCGTGACCACCGAGGCCCTGGCCTCGCTGTGTGCCAGGTCACGCCAGGTAACGATTAGCTAATGGGATGATGTCGTTTATGAAGGGACGAGTCCTTGTCGTCGACGACGACACCGCACTGGCCGAGATGCTCGGCATTGTGCTGCGTGGTGAGGGTTTTGAGCCGTCTTTCGTAGCCGACGGCGACAAGGCGCTGGCCGCCTTCCGGGAGACCAAGCCGGACCTGGTGCTGCTCGACCTGATGCTGCCCGGACGGGACGGCATCGAGGTGTGCCGCCTGATCAGGGCGGAGTCGGGTGTGCCGATCGTGATGCTGACGGCGAAGAGCGACACCGTCGACGTCGTGGTGGGTCTGGAGTCGGGCGCCGACGACTACATCGTGAAGCCGTTCAAGCCGAAGGAGCTGGTGGCCCGGATCCGGGCGCGGCTGCGGAGGTCGGAGGAACCGGCGCCGGAGCAGCTCGCCATAGGCGACCTGGTCATCGACGTGGCCGGTCACTCCGTGAAGCGGGACGGGCAGTCGATCGCGCTGACGCCGCTGGAGTTCGACCTGCTGGTCGCGCTGGCCCGCAAGCCGTGGCAGGTGTTCACGCGCGAGGTGCTCCTCGAGCAGGTCTGGGGCTACCGGCACGCCGCCGACACCCGCCTGGTCAACGTGCACGTCCAGCGGCTGCGCTCCAAGGTCGAGAAGGACCCGGAGAAGCCGGAGATCGTCGTGACCGTCCGCGGCGTCGGCTACAAGGCCGGACCGAGCTGACATGGCCAGGGACAGTGCCGCTTCGGCGCCCGGGTCCGGGGCCCGCGCCGGACGGCCTGTCGGCCACCGGAGCGTCGGCTCCCGTCTCTTCGGCCGTGTGCTGGAGGGCGGGCTGCTGCACGGCGGGGTGCAGGGCAGCCCGGTGCTCCGCCTGTTCATGCGCTGGGTGCGCCGCCCCCTGCTGCCGGTCATGCGGCTGTGGCGGCGCAACATCCAGCTCAAGGTCGTCGCCACCACCCTGCTGATGTCGCTGGGGGTGGTGCTGCTGCTCGGCTTCGTGGTGATCGGGCAGGTCCGCAACGGGCTGCTGGACGCCAAGGTGAAGGCCTCCCAGAGCCAGGCCACCGGTGGTTTCACGGCGGCCAAGCAGAAGGCCGAGGAGGCGGCGAGCACCAACGGCGACGACGGCACCCCCGCGGACGGGCGTCCCTCGCAGAACGTCATCCAGTGGATGAGCGAGCTGGTGAAGTCGCTCTCCAGCGGTGGCCAGAGCGCGTTCGACGTGGTCACGCTCCCCATGGGCGGGGAGAGCGGCAGCGGACGCGGTCCGCGCGCCTCCGGATCGGTCGACTGGGCGGTGAGCGTTCCCGAGGCCCTGCGGGAGCGGATCGACGGCGACACAGCGGCCGCCCAGAGCTACACCCGGATCGTCTACAACTCCGACCAGCCGTCCCAGCCGGGACTGGTCATCGGCAAGCAGGTCAACGACCCGAACGGCGAGCCGTACCAGCTGTACTACCTCTTCCCGCTCACCCAGGAGGAGAAGTCGCTCAGCCTGGTCAGGGGCACACTGGCGACCGCCGGTCTGTTCGTGGTCGTGCTGCTCGGGGCCATCGCCTGGCTCGTGGTGCGCCAGGTCGTCACCCCGGTACGGATGGCGGCGAGCATCGCCGAGCGGCTGTCCGCGGGGCGGTTGCAGGAACGGATGAAGGTCACCGGCGAGGACGACATCGCCCGGCTCGGCGAGGCCTTCAACAAGATGGCGCAGAACCTCCAGCTCAAGATCAGCCAGCTGGAGGACCTGTCGCGGATGCAGCGGCGGTTCGTCTCCGACGTGTCGCACGAGCTGCGCACCCCACTGACGACCGTGCGGATGGCGGCCGACGTCATTCACGACGCGCGCGTGGACTTCGATCCGGTGACCGCGCGGTCGGCCGAACTGCTCGCCGACCAGCTGGACCGGTTCGAGACGCTGCTCGCCGACCTGCTGGAGATCAGCCGCTTCGACGCGGGCGCCGCCGCGCTGGAGGCGGAGCCGATAGACCTCAGGGAGGTCGTCCGGCGCGTCGTCAGCGGCGCGGAGCCGCTCGCCGAGCGCAAGGGCACGGGGATACGCGTGGTCGGCGACCAGCAGCCCGTCGTCGCCGAGGCGGACGCCCGGCGGGTCGAGCGCGTGCTGCGCAACCTCGTCGTCAACGCCGTCGAGCACGGCGAGGGCCGGGACGTCGTCGTCAAGCTCGCCGCGGCCGGGGGCGCCGTCGCCGTCGCGGTGCGCGACTACGGCGTCGGACTCAAGCCGGGCGAGGCCACCCGGGTCTTCAGCCGCTTCTGGCGGGCCGACCCGGCACGCGCGCGTACCACCGGCGGCACGGGGCTCGGGCTGTCGATCGCCCTGGAGGACGCGCGGCTGCACGGTGGCTGGCTGCAGGCCTGGGGCGAGCCCGGCGGTGGCTCGCAGTTCCGGCTGACGCTGCCCAGGACGGCGGACGAGCCGCTCAGGGGGTCGCCGATACCGCTGGAGCCGACGGACTCGCGCCGCAACCGCGGGCTCAACGACGCGGGCCTCGCCGACCCGGCGGTGGCGGGCGGCGCGGACAAGTCGGTCGGCGTCCCGGCGCAGGTGCCGGCCGGGCAGGTCTCCGCGGTGTCCGCGCGGGGGCCGATAACGCCGCGGCAGGCCACGGTGGCACCCACGGCGGATCCCACGGCACTGCCAGGCAACGGCGCGCGCGTGGTACCGAGGCCCGTGTCGGGGGCGCGGAGACAGGACGGTGGGCCGGCACCGGAGGCGGCGGGCCGCCAGGACGCCGGTCCCGGGGACTCGAGCAGGCAGGGGGAGGCATCTCGTGGGCGCTGACCGCGGGAGGGGCGGTCGGCGGAGGCCGGCACGCGTGGTGGCGTACGCCGTCGGCGGTGTCGTACTGCTGGCCGGGTGTGCGGCCATGCCCGACAGCGGGGACCTCAGGGGCGTGGAGTCCACGCCCCGGCAGGACCCGCAGGTCCGGGTGTTCGCGATGCCGCCGCGGGAGGACGCCCCGCCCGCCGACATCGTGCAGGGCTTCCTGGAGGCGCTGACCAGTGACGATCCGCACTACGAGACGGCGCGCAAGTACCTGACCGGTGACGCCGCGAAGAGCTGGCGGCCGGACGAGTCGGCGACGGTGCTCGCCGGCGGGCCGGGAACGGAGTCCGACCACTCGGGCAACCGCGAGGACGCCAACGACTACTCGGTCACCCTGACCGGCACCAGGGTCGCCACGGTCGACGCGCAGCAGTCGTACGCGCCGGCCGACGGCGTGTACCGCGAGTCGGTGCACCTCACGAGGGACGGCAAGTCCAAGCAGTGGCGCATCGATTCGCTGCCGCCGGGCGTCGTCATGGGCAAGTCGGACTTCCAGCGCAACTACATGTCGGTCAACCGGTACTACTTCGCCTCGAACACCCCGGTGCGGGCGGCCGCCGAGACGGGACCGGTGCGGGAGCCGGCGGCCGTCGCCGATCCCGTCTACGTGCGCCGGCGGGTGGACCCGATGACCCAGGTGGTGCGTTCCCTGCTCAGCGGGCCGACGAGCCTGCTGGGCCCCGTGGTCAGGTCGAGCTTCCCGACCGGGACGGCACTGGCGAAGAACGCCGGCTCGCTGACCCCCGACGACCGCAGCAAGCTGACCGTCCCGCTGAACGACAAGGCGGCGCGGGCCGGCGCGGACAAGTGCGACGAGATGGCCGCGCAGCTCCTGTTCACGCTGCAGAACCTCACCCCGGCGGTGCAGGAGGTCGAGCTGCGCTCGGGCGGTGAGCAGTTGTGTTCGCTCTCCGAGGACCGCGCCGAGACGGTCGCTACCCGCGGCTCCGCGCAGCGGCCCGACTACCTGTACTTCGTCGACGACCAGGACCGCCTGGTGCGGATCGCGGCCGGCAGCAACGGGACCCGGGCCGAACCCGTGCCCGGCCCGCTGGGCGAGGGTCATCAGGCCCTGCGGTCGGTGGCGGTGTCGCGCGACGAGCACAGCGCGGCCGGAATCGGTCTCGACAACAAGTTGCTGTACGTCGGCTCGCTGGTGTCCGGCGGTTCGCTCGGCGACCCCGTGCTGGCAAGCCAGGGCAAGACGGAGTCGGACCGGCTGACCCCGCCCAGCTGGGATGCGCAGGGCGACCTGTGGATAGCCGACCGCAACCCGGCCGACCCGCGGTTGCTGCTGCTGAAGGAGGGCGCGGGCGATCCGGTGGAGGTGCGGACCCCGGGCCTCGACGGGCGCGTCCAGGCCGTGCGGGTGGCCGCCGACGGGGTGCGGATCGCGCTCGTGGTGGAGAAGGACGGCAAGCGGTCGCTGCTCATCGGGCGGATCGAACGGGACGGGAAGGCGGGCGACGTGCCCGCGGTCACCGTGCTCGAACTGCGTTCCGCGACCCCCGAGCTGGAGGAGGTCACGGCCATGTCCTGGGCCGGCGACGCCCGGCTCGTCGTGGTGGGGCGCGAGCGCGGGGGCGTCCAGCAGATCGGGTACGTCCAGGTCGACGGCTCGACGCCGGAGGCATCGGTGCCCGCGGCCCTGACCGGAGTCAAGGAGATCGCCGCGACCGAGGACGAGCGGCTGCCGCTGGTGGCGTATTCGGAGGACCTCATCGTGCGGCTGCCGTCCGGGCTGCAGTGGCAGAAGGTGACGGAGGGGACCGCGCCGGTCTATCCGGGGTGAGGCGGTCCCGTCCGGCGGGGGTGGGGCGTCCTGTCCAACGGGGTGGGGCGGTCCCGTCCGGCAGGATGGGGGGGTCCGCCGTTTCGGGGCCCGGCGGGGTTTTCCACAGGGGGCCGGCCGACGTTTTCCACAGGCCTGGCGGGGCTTCGCAGGCAAGGGCACAGTGGTGGCCATGCGCGGATTGCGGACATGCCTGACACGGCGGACATGGCGGAGGGGGTGGGCGGACCTCACGGACCTGGTGCTGCCCGCCGAGTGCGGGGGGTGCGGCACGGCTCGGGCGGTGCTGTGTCCCCGGTGCCGTACGGCGCTGAGCGGAGCCCCGCCGTGCCGCGTGCGTCCGGAGCCGGAGCCGCCCGGCCTGCCCGCGGTGCACGCGGCGGCGCCGTACGCGGACGAGGTGCGGGCGGCGTTGCTGGCCCACAAGGAGCGGGGCGTGCTCGCCCTCACGGCACCGCTCGGAGTGGCTTTGGCGCAAGCGGTGCGGGCGGCTCTCCGGGAGGCGGGGACGGACGCGGGTGACGTGCGGACCGGTGCGGTGGGGGCCGGCGCGGCGGGTCCCGCGCCGAGCAGGGGGCCGGTGCTGCTCGTGCCCGTGCCGTCGGCGCGCAGAGCGGTACGGACGCGGGGGCACGATCCGGCGCGGCGGATCGCCCTCGCGGCGGCGGGGGAGTTGCGGCGCACCGGGACGTCCGCCCGGGTGCTCGCGGTGCTGCGGCAGCGGTACGCCGTGGCCGACCAGTCGGGGCTTGACGCCCGGCGGCGGCTGGACAACCTCGCCGGCGCGCTGGCGGTGGCTCCGGGCGGTGCGGGGCCGCTGCGCGAGGGCGGGACGGTCGTTCTCGTCGACGACCTGATGACGACGGGGGCGTCGCTGGCCGAGGCGGCCCGCGCGGTGCGCGCGGCTACGGCCGCCGCCGTTGAGTCGCCGGCGGGGTCGGATGCGTACCGGACGGCGAGATCGGCTGTGTATCCGGCCGAGGCAGGGGAAGGCAGAGAGGAACGGAAGACCGGGCCCCGAATGGCGGGTCCGTACGGAGGCGGTGGCGTGATCCGTGAAGCGATCTGCGCGGCAGTGGTCGCGGCTTCACCAGATTCTTTCGAAATAAACCGGAACTGACTGAGAACTTACATCGTTGCAGGTAATGAGGGAGTCAATTCACCGGAACGGAGGTACGCCGCGGTAGAGGGTGACGACATCCGTCCGGGCGAGATATGTTCGGTTGTGAGGCAAAGCCGCAGGCCACACCTTGCAAATCCGAATGCCGTGCTGCGGGTTTTACCGTCATCACCCGCACCGGTGGAGTGGAGATCTCGCCCGCGGGGGAGGAGGTGGACGTCACCGAGTCCGAGGTTTCGGGATGGACCGGAACCTGGTGCAAAAGGGAGATGCTCCGCCGTCGAAGCGGAGCGATCCGGGAACGGAGTTCTGCGTGGACATCGTCGTCAAGGGCCGCAAGACCGAGGTGCCCGAGCGGTTCCGGAAGCACGTGGCCGAGAAGCTGAAGCTGGAGAAGATCCAGAAGCTCGATGGCAAGGTGATCAGCCTCGACGTCGAGGTGTCCAAGGAGCCGAACCCCCGGCAGGCCGACCGCTGCGACCGCGTGGAGATCACGCTCCGCTCCCGCGGTCCGGTGATCCGGGCGGAGGCGGCGGCGAGCGACCCCTACGCGGCGCTCGACCTGGCGGCCGAGAAGCTCGGCGCACGACTGCGCAAGCAGCACGACAAGCGCTTCTCGCGCCGCGGCGCACGCCGGATCTCGGCGGCCGAGGTCGCCGACCACGTACCCGGCGCGGCGACGCTCAACGGGAACGGCGACGTCGTCCCGACGGAGAAGCAGGACGGCGTACCCACCAAGAAGATCGGCTCGCTGGAGGTCCAGGGCGACGGTCCGCTCGTCGTCCGGGAAAAGACCCACGTGGCCGCACCCATGTCCCTCGACCAGGCGCTCTACGAGATGGAGCTGGTCGGGCACGACTTCTACCTGTTCGTCGACTCCGAGACCAAGGAGCCCAGCGTCGTCTACCGGCGGCACGCCTACGACTACGGCGTGATCCACCTGACCACGGACACGATGGTCACTCAGGCGCACGCCCCCGACGCGGGGGATGCGCTCGGCGGTTGACACTCGCCGCCGGGTGACAGCGGTTCGGTGCCCCTGGAGCGCGTGTGCGCCCCCAGGGGCACCGGTGTGCGACGGTGCGCGAGGGTGTGCGACCCCAGAGCTGCCCGTTCGGTCACCCCGCTGTCCGCCGGGCATGGAATCATGGCGGCAACGGCCCAACCGGTGGGTCGTTGCTCTGGGTTGGCGATGGCTCAGGACCACGTGCCACAGCCTTCAGGGGGAGGAACGATGGCGGACAGTTTCGGACCGATGCGGGGCGCGGGCGTCGACCACGGGATCGACGACGGGGTCGCCGGCATGGGCCCGGACGCGGGCTCCGCACGCGAGGAGCCGATCAGGGTGCTGGTCGTGGACGACCACGCCCTCTTCCGCCGCGGCCTGGAGATCGTGCTCGCGGCCGAGGAGGACATCCAGGTCGTCGGAGAGGCCGGTGACGGCGCCGAGGCCGTGGAGAAGGCGGCCGACCTGCTGCCCGACATCGTCCTGATGGACGTGCGGATGCCCAAGCGGGGCGGTATCGAGGCCTGCACCTCCATCAAGGAGGTGGCCCCCAGTGCCAAGATCATCATGCTGACGATCAGCGACGAGGAGGCCGACCTCTACGACGCGATCAAGGCGGGCGCGACCGGTTATCTCCTCAAGGAGATCTCGACGGACGAGGTGGCCACCGCCATTCGCGCGGTGGCCGACGGACAGTCCCAGATCAGCCCGTCCATGGCCTCGAAACTGCTGACCGAGTTCAAGTCGATGATCCAGCGCACCGACGAGCGCCGGCTGGTGCCCGCGCCGCGGCTCACGGATCGCGAGCTGGAGGTCCTCAAGCTCGTCGCCACGGGAATGAACAACCGGGACATCGCCAAGGAACTGTTCATTTCCGAGAACACCGTGAAGAACCACGTGCGCAACATCCTGGAGAAACTCCAGCTGCACTCCAGGATGGAGGCCGTGGTGTACGCGATGCGGGAGAAGATTCTCGAGATCCGGTGAGCCGGGGCCGGTGACCCGGTGAGCCCGTTTCCGGTCAGTCGAGCAGCCGGGCCAGCTCACGGGCGAGGGGTTCACGCAGATCAGGAGTCTCGACCCGCTCCACGCGTACGTTCGTGCAGTCCACCCAGCTCGCCGCCTCAACCAGTGCCTGGGCCACCGCCGGGGCAGCCTTCGGGCCGTCCAGCGTGACCTGCTTGGCGACCAGGGTGCGCCCCTCGCGGGCCGGGTCCACCCGGCCGACGAGCCGGCCGCCGGCCAGGACCGGCATCGCGAAGTAACCGTGCACCCGCTTCTGCCGGGGCACGTAGGCCTCCAACCGGTGGGTGAAACCGAAGATCCGCTCCGTGCGCGCCCGCTCCCAGATCAGCGAGTCGAAGGGGGAGAGCAGCGTCGTGCGGTGACGGCCGCGCGGGACCGTCTCCAGGGCCGCGGGGTCCGCCCAGGCAGGCCGGCCCCAGCCCGCCACCGTGACCGGCACCAGGCCCGAGTCGGCGATCACCGCGTCGACCTGCTCGGCCTTGAGACGGTGGTAGTCCGCGATGTCCGCGCGCGTGCCGACGCCCAGGGACTGGCCGGCCAGGCGGACCAGGCGGCGCAGGCACTCGGTGTCGTCCAGGTCGTCGTGCAGCAGCGCGGCCGGGACGGCGCGCTCGGCCAGGTCGTACACCCGCTTCCAGCCGCGGCGCTCCACGCACACCACCTCGCCGTACATGAGCGCGCGCTCGACGGCGACCTTCGTGCCCGACCAGTCCCACCACTCACTGGTCCGCTTCGCGCCGCCCAGATCCGTCGCGGTGAGGGGGCCCTCCTCGCGCAGCTGCTTGACGACTCGGTCGTAGTCGCCCTCGGGGAGGTGGTGGTTCCAGTGCGGGCGGTTGCGGTACGCGCGGCGGCGGAAGGCGAAGTGGGGCCACTCCTCGATCGGGAGGATGCAGGCGGCGTGGGACCAGTACTCGAAGGCGTGGGTGTCCGTCCAGTAGGCGTCGTCGACGGTCCGGCGGCCGACCGCGCCGAGGCGGGCGTAGGGGATCAGCTCGTGGGAGCGGGCCAGGACCGAGATCGTGTCGAGCTGCACCGCGCCCAGGTGACGGAGGACGCCGCGGACGCCCGCGCGGCGGTCGGGGGCGCCGAGGAAACCCTGCGCGCGGAGGGCGAGGCGGCGGGCCTCGTCTGCGGACAGTTCCGTGGCGGGGGGCGGGAGGGTCGTCATACGTCCGCACGATAGGGGGTGGGTCTGACAGTGGGGCGCGAGGAGCGGGGCTCCGGTGCGGGGAGGTGGGTGCGGTGGCCCGGGGTTCAGGCGGCGCCGGGTGTCGGGAGGTACGGGGACGTGGACGGGAGGGCGAGGTCGCAGGGGAGGAGGGAGCCGACCCAGCAGTCGCGGCGGACGCCCTTGTTGTTGATCGCGGAGCGCAACGTGCCCTCCATGGCGAAGCCCGCGCGCTGGGCCACCGCGCGGGACGCCGCGTTGCCGACCTCGGCGCGCCACTCCAGGCGGTCCACGGCCCGCTCGGTGAAGGCCCAGCGGGCGGCGGCGACGGCGGCCTCGGTGATGTAGCCCCGGCCGCGGTACTCCTTGGTGCCCCAGAAACCGATCTCGCCGACGCCCAGGGAGATCATCGTGACGCCGAGCATGCCGACCAGGTCACCGGCGGGGAGGAAGAGGCCGAAGGTGAACATCGAGTCGTTCGCCCAGCCGTCGGGGACCATCTGCTCCGTGAAACCCCGCGCGTGCTCCGGGAGGTAGGGAGACGGGACCATCGTCCAGCGTTGGATGTCGGGGTCCTGGCAGGCGGCGTGCACGGCCTCGGCGTCCCGGGGGCCGACCGTGCGCAGGACGAGGCGGTCGGTGGTGAGCGTGACGGGTTCCATCGGCCGATTCTGCGCGGCGCTCCCCGCAGGCGCCAATATTTTTTGCCGTGCGTGAACATCCGGTCACCTCTCGTGCGATTCCCGGGAAGGCGCGGCACCATCCGCGGGGCCCGGACGTTGAAAGGGGTGACAGCAGACGGGAATGCCGGATGCGAGGAGCGGACGGTCCTCGTCGCAGCAGGCCTCCCGGGGCAGCGGGGTCCTCGCATACGATGGCCGTTGCCCGATCCGTCACAGGAAACCGACCGTCCCAGGCCCGACCGGCAAGGAGACCAACCCCCGTGTCCGTCCTCTCGAAGCTCATGCGTGCAGGCGAAGGCAAGATCCTGCGCAAGCTGCACCGCATCGCGGACCAGGTCAACTCCATCGAAGAGGACTTCGCTGACCTCTCCGACGCCGAGCTGCGGGCCCTCACCGACGAGTACAAGCAGCGCTACGCCGACGGTGAGAGCCTTGACGACCTGCTGCCCGAAGCCTTCGCCACCGTCCGCGAAGCCGCCAAGCGCGTCCTGGGCCAGCGGCACTACGACGTGCAGATCATGGGTGGCGCGGCCCTGCACATGGGCTACGTGGCCGAGATGAAGACCGGTGAGGGCAAGACCCTCGTCGGCACGCTGCCCGCCTATCTCAACGCCCTGTCCGGCGAGGGCGTGCACATCGTCACGGTCAACGACTACCTGGCCGAGCGCGACTCCGAGCTGATGGGCCGCGTCCACAAGTTCCTCGGTCTGAACGTCGGCTGCATCCTCGCCAACCAGACGCCGGCCCAGCGCCGCGAGATGTACGCCTGCGACATCACCTACGGCACGAACAACGAGTTCGGCTTCGACTACCTGCGCGACAACATGGCATGGTCCAAGGACGAGCTCGTCCAGCGCGGCCACAACTTCGCCATCGTCGACGAGGTCGACTCCATCCTCGTCGACGAGGCCCGTACGCCGCTGATCATCTCCGGCCCGGCCGACCAGGCCACCAAGTGGTACGGCGACTTCGCCAAGCTGGTGACCCGCCTGAAGAAGGGCGAGGCCGGCAACACCCTCAAGGGCATCGAGGAGACCGGCGACTACGAGGTCGACGAGAAGAAGCGCACCGTCGCCATCCACGAGTCGGGCGTCGCCAAGGTCGAGGACTGGCTGGGCATCGACAACCTCTACGAGTCGGTGAACACCCCGCTGGTCGGCTACCTGAACAACGCCATCAAGGCCAAGGAACTGTTCAAGAAGGACAAGGACTACGTCGTCCTCGACGGCGAAGTCATGATCGTCGACGAGCACACCGGCCGTATCCTCGCCGGCCGCCGCTACAACGAGGGCATGCACCAGGCGATCGAGGCGAAGGAAGGGGTGGACATCAAGGACGAGAACCAGACGCTCGCCACGATCACCCTCCAGAACTTCTTCCGCCTCTACAAGCGCCACGACCACGACGGCAAGGAACAGCCGGGCCTGTCCGGCATGACCGGTACGGCGATGACCGAGGCCGCCGAGTTCCACCAGATCTACAAGCTCGGTGTGGTGCCCATCCCGACCAACCGGCCGATGGTGCGCAAGGACCAGTCGGACCTGATCTACCGCACCGAGGTCGCCAAGTTCGAGGCCGTCGTCGACGACATCGAGGAGAAGCACCGCAAGGGCCAGCCGATCCTCGTCGGCACCACCTCGGTCGAGAAGTCCGAGTACCTCTCGCAGCAGCTCAGCAAGCGCGGCGTCCAGCACGAGGTGCTCAACGCCAAGCAGCACGACCGGGAGGCGACGATCGTCGCCCAGGCGGGCCGCAAGGGCTCCGTGACGGTGGCCACGAACATGGCCGGCCGTGGTACGGACATCAAGCTCGGCGGCAACCCCGAGGACCTCGCCGAGGCGGAGCTGCGCCAGCGCGGTCTCGACCCCGAGGAGCACATCGAGGAGTGGGCCGCGGCCCTGCCCGCCGCGCTCGAGCGTGCCGAGCAGGCGGTCAAGGCCGAGTTCGAAGAGGTCAAGGAGCTGGGCGGCCTCTACGTCCTGGGCACCGAGCGGCACGAGTCGCGGCGCATCGACAACCAGCTGCGCGGTCGTTCCGGCCGTCAGGGCGACCCGGGCGAGTCCCGCTTCTACCTCTCGCTGGGCGACGACCTGATGCGGCTGTTCAAGGCCCAGATGGTCGAGCGCGTGATGTCCATGGCGAACGTGCCCGACGACGTGCCGATCGAGAACAAGATGGTGACGCGTGCGATCGCGTCCGCCCAGTCGCAGGTCGAGACGCAGAACTTCGAGACCCGCAAGAACGTCCTGAAGTACGACGAGGTCCTCAACCGCCAGCGCGAGGTCATCTACGGCGAGCGTCGCCGCGTCCTGGAGGGCGAGGACCTGCAGGAGCAGATCCAGCACTTCACGAACGACACGATCGACGCCTACGTGCAGGCCGAGACCGCCGAGGGCTTCCCCGAGGACTGGGACCTCGACCGGCTGTGGGGCGCCTTCAAGCAGCTCTACCCGGTGAAGGTCACCGTCGAGGAGCTGGAGGAGGCGGCGGGCGACCGTGCCGGACTGACCGCCGACTACATCGCGGAGTCCATCAAGGACGACGTCCGGGAGCAGTACGAGGCGCGGGAGAAGCAGCTCGGCTCCGAGATCATGCGCGAGCTGGAGCGGCGGGTCGTCCTGTCGGTCCTGGACCGCAAGTGGCGCGAGCACCTCTACGAGATGGACTACCTCCAGGAGGGCATTGGCCTGCGCGCCATGGCGCAGAAGGACCCGCTGGTCGAGTACCAGCGCGAGGGCTTCGACATGTTCCAGGCCATGATGGACGGCATCAAGGAGGAGTCCGTCGGCTACCTGTTCAACCTGGAGGTCCAGGTCGAGCAGCAGGTCGAGGAGGTCCCGGTCGAGGATGCGGCGCCGTCGCTCGACAAGGGCGCGCAGGACGCGGTTCCGGCCCAGGCGGGCGCCCGTCCGGAGATCCGGGCCAAGGGCCTCGACGCGCCGCAGCGCCGGGACCTGCACTTCTCCGCGCCGACCGTGGACGGCGAGGGCGGTGTCGTCGAGGGCGAGTTCACCGACGGCGAGCCCGCCCAGGCCCAGTCCGACGGGCTCACGCGCGCGGAGCGCCGCAAGCAGGCCAAGGGCGGGCGGCGCCGCAAGAAGTGACGGCGCGGTGCCCGTGGGCGCCGTGGCGGTGGGAAGGGCCGGTCACCCGGGGTGACCGGCCCTTCGGCCTGTCCTGGCGGCGTACCGGGGCTCCGGGCGGTCTTGGGCCGGCAGGCAGGCCGGGACGGTCAGTCGTCGTCCGCGCGGGTCCTGCGGGGGCCGCCCACTTCCACCGCCGTGCAGCGCCAGCGCAGGTCCCGGCCCCGCTCCAGGCGGAACGCCATGGCCCGCAGCCGGTCGCCCGCGCCGATGCGCGCGAAGACCTCCAGGGCGCCCGGCCGTGGCTCGAAGTACCCGATGTCGCGGACGACCGGGGAGGTGCCGCGGGTGCGCAGCGGGCCGCGTTCGGCGAGGTGGGCCAGGTCGTCGTAGGCCCGGCCGACGGTGTGGCGGAGCATCGAGTGGACGGGGCGCCGTCCGCTGAGGACGCCCAGCAGCAGCTCGGCGAAGTGGTCGGTGGGCCGCAGCTGTGGGACGGGCCGGCGAGGTGTCTGAGCGGGGACGACGGGCGCCGCGGAGGGCCGGGCGACCCTTCGGTGGCTCCCGGGCGCGATCCGCCCCCGGGAGGGGGCTGCGGCAGGGGCCGAGGCGGCGCTCGCGGTGCGGGCGGCGGCGGAGGCCGTGCCCGGGCCGCCGTCGACGGCAGCCGTGGTCGGGCGGCCGGGGGCGAAGGCCGTGGCCGGCTCCGGCGCCGAGCCCGTGGCGGGGGCGCCCGGGGGACCCGCGACCGGGGCGGGCCCCGCGCCCCGGCCAGGTCCGGCCGTGGGCGGGCGGGTGTCCGCCGGCCGCGTCCGTGACCGCTGGGACCGGCCCGGAGACCCCGGCGGGCGCCCACCGGACGCCGCAGCACGCGCCCCGCGTGCCCCAGGCCTGCGAGGCGGCAGGCCGCCCGGCGCACGGGGCGGGGTGCCACCGGGGCCGTCGGACAGGGTGCCGCCGGGCCCGGTGGACGGGACGCCGCCGGGTCCGCCGGACACGTGGAGGTCGCTGCCGCCGGGCCTACGGAGCGGAGCGCCGCCGGTCCCGCCGGGCGGCGTGGCCGACGAGCTGTACGACGGCGTCGCCCCCGGCCCGTACGACGGTGAGGCCGACGGCCCGTACGACGGTGAGGCCGCCGGCCCGTACGACGGCGAGGCCCCCGGGGCGGAGGAGGGCGTGGCACCTGGGCCGCCGTGGGGCGGCGGCGGTGAGGTGGGAGGGGATGCGGGGGCGGTGGGGCGGGGCTGGGTTCGGGTCATGACCTTGCGCATGGGGGTCCCCGTTCGGCGGCCCGGGTGATACCGGGCGGTAACTTCGCGGTCGGTGATCTTGTACGGGGTGGAGGGGCGGCGCGGCAAGGACGTGGGCGGCCGGGTCGAGGGGGTCGGGAGGTTCACCTATCAGAGTGATGCGGGGAAGCGCAGAGGCCGGGGCTGCGGGGTGAGGAGGGTGAATTCCGGGACCGGGGTGGACGTGTCGGAGGTCACGGGTGGGGACTCGAAAGGGGACACCCGCACGTATCCTGAAGGCTCTTCCGCCGGGCCGCCGAGCGCTCCGGCGGCGTCCCCGACCACGAAAGCGGCAGACTCATGCGCGTCTACGTCCCCCTGACCCTGTCCGGCCTCGCCGAGGCGCACCGGGCGGGAGAACTGGGGACCGGGCCGCTCGTCGCCTACGCCGTCACACCGGCGCTGCGCGAGTGGTACCTGTCGGACGACATCGAGGAGCTGGAGTACGCCGCCCTCAACCGGGCCGCCCTGGCCTCGCTGCGCCTGCTGGCGGCCGACCCGGCCGGGGTTCGGCGCCGGGTCGTGGTCGCCGCGGACATCCCCGACGGCGCCGCCGTGGCCGACCCGGACCGGGGACTCGATCCGGCGGCGCTGGGCGAGGTCCGCCTCGCCGGACCGCTGCCGCTGGCCAAGGCGGCCGCGGT
The DNA here is from genome assembly GCF_033406955.1 of Streptomyces violaceoruber. Lineage (NCBI taxonomy): Bacteria > Bacillati > Actinomycetota > Actinomycetes > Kitasatosporales > Streptomycetaceae > Streptomyces > Streptomyces violaceoruber. The sequence goes on from NZ_CP137734.1 coordinate 5,183,437, forward strand.
GCACGTCGACTCCGCCGACGCCGAGGCGGACGTGCGCGCCGCGGTCGAGGCCCTCGCCGCGGCGGACGGCGGGGACGACGACGCCCAGTACGTCGTGGACGGCGCGGAGGACCACGAGCTGCTCTGGTACGCGACGCAGGAGATCCCGAACCTGGTCTGACCGGGAGGAACGTGCCTCGGTGTCCCGATTGTCAGTGGCGCCGGGTACGTTTTCGGGCATGGGGATGCAGACAGGCGCACACATCGTGTGGGACTGGAACGGCACGCTGTTCCACGACAACGACGCGATCATCGGGGCGACGAACGCGGCGTTCGCCGAGCTGGGGCTGGCGCCGATCACACTGGAGCGGTACCGGGCGCTGTACTGCGTGCCGGTGCCGAAGTTCTACGAGCGCCTGATGGGGCGGCTGCCCACCGACGCCGAGTGGGAGGTCATGGACGCGACCTTCCAGCGGTACTACAGCGTGCACCGGAGCCGTTGCACGCTCGCGGACGGTGCCACGGAGCTGCTCGTCCGGTGGCGGTCGGCGGGGCGCAGCCAGTCGATCCTCAGCATGTACGGCCACGACGAGCTGGTGCCGCTGGTCAGGGGCCTCGGGATCGAGACGCACTTCATACGCGTCGACGGCCGGATGGGGCCGTCCGGGGGCAGCAAGGCCGAGCACATGGTGCGGCACCTCGCGCAGCTGGCGCTGTCCGGGGTGGAGCCCGCTCGCACGGTGGTGATCGGGGACGCCGCCGACGACGCGGTGGCGGCGAGCCACGCGGGCGCCGGGGCGGTGCTCTACACCGGGGGGTCGCACAGCCGGGCCAGCCTCGAGGGGGTCGGGGTGCCGGTGGTGGACACGCTGGGAGAGGCCGTGGCGGTGGCGGAGCGGCTGGCGGGCTGACCCCGCCGCCCGGCACCGGCGCGTACCGGCACCGGCGCGTACCGGCACCGGCGCGTACCGGCACCGGGGTGTACCGGACGCCGGGGCGCGCCCGGCGCCGCGTCGTACCTGTGCGGAACGTCCAAGTTGCGGGCCCGGTTTTGTACACATGCGGCTCATGACGGGGAGCCCGTGCGGGGCGATAGCCTTGTGGCGTGATCAGCGCGATAGCTCGCGGGGGCACTGGTGCCCCTGCCCTGCGCCCGGCAGTCACGGACGACATCCGTGGCCGGGCGGCGGTCGCTGATCCTCGCGGGCGGGACGGGGCATCGAAGACCCCCGGTACGGCGCCGCGCACTTCCCGGACGGTGACGGCGAGAGCGAAGTCACACCCGGTGGAAGCGGCGACATTGGCTGATATGCCCCCGCTCCTCTCATCTTGCGGCATAGCGTCGGAGCAGACCGGACACCCCGTGTCCCGACGTCATGCCGGAAGGCAGGAGACCGTACTTCCTTCTACGTCACGCAACGGCGCGCGACAGGAGTCAGAGGACAATGCAGACCAAGCTGGACGAAGCCAAGGCCGAGCTGCTCGAAAGGGCTGCGCGGGTAGCTGAGAACAGCCCGGTCGGGGGGCACCTACCGACCGGGACGACGGGCGAGGGAACTCCGGGCACCCCGGACGGCCCGGACGGCGCCCCGGACTACGCATCCGTGTTCGCGTTCCTCCAGCGCTACTACCGGCACACCGCCCCGGAGGACCTCGCCGACCGCGACCCGGTCGACATCTTCGGGGCCGCCGTCTCGCACTACCGGCTGGCCGAGAACCGTCCGCAGGGCACGGCGAACGTCCGGGTGCACACCCCGACGGTCGAGGAGAACGGCTGGACGTGCAGCCACTCCGTCGTCGAGGTGGTCACCGACGACATGCCCTTCCTCGTCGACTCCGTGACCAACGAGCTGACCCGCCAGGGCCGCGGCATCCACGTCGTCGTCCACCCGCAGATCGTGGTGCGGCGCGACATCGCCGGCAAGCTCGTCGAGGTGCTCGCCGGTCCGCCCGCCGCCGACCTGCCGCACGACGCGCACGTCGAGTCCTGGATCCACGTCGAGATCGACCGCGAGACCGACCGCGGCGACCTGAAGCAGATCACCGCCGACCTGCTGCGCGTCCTGAACGACGTCCGCGAGACCGTCGAGGACTGGGGCAAGATGCGGGACGCGGCCGTCCGTATCGCGGACCAGCTGTCGACCGAGGCGACCCCCGAGGACCTCCCCGCGCGCGAGCTGGAGGAGGCCCGCGAGCTGCTGCGCTGGCTGGCCGACGACCACTTCACCTTCCTCGGCTACCGCGAGTACCAGCTGCGCGAGGACGACTCCCTCGCCGCCGTCGCCGGTACCGGCCTCGGCATCCTGCGTTCCGACCCGCACCACGCGGCCGACGAGAGCCACCCCGTCAGCCCGTCCTTCGAGCGGCTGCCGGCCGACGCCCGGGCCAAGGCCCGCGAGCACCGGCTGCTGGTGCTGACCAAGGCGAACAGCCGGGCCACCGTGCACCGGCCGTCGTACCTCGACTACGTCGGGGTCAAGAAGTTCGACGAGAACGGCAACGTCGTCGGCGAGCGGCGCTTCCTCGGACTCTTCTCCTCCGCCGCCTACACCGAGTCCGTCCGCCGGGTGCCGGTGGTGCGGCGCAAGGTGGAGGAGGTGCTGGAGCGGGCCGGCTTCTCGCCCAACAGCCATGACGGGCGGGACCTGCTGCAGATCCTGGAGACGTACCCGCGCGACGAGATGTTCCAGACCTCCGTCGAGGAGCTGGAGCCGATCGTCACCTCCGTGCTCTACCTCCAGGAGCGGCGCCGCCTGCGCCTCTACCTGCGTCAGGACGAGTACGGCCGCTACTACTCGGCCCTCGTCTACCTCCCCCGCGACCGCTACACCACCGGTGTCCGGCTGCGGATCATCGACATCCTCAAGGAGGAGCTCGGCGGCACCAGCGTCGACTTCACGGCCTGGAACACCGAGTCGATCCTGTCCCGGCTGCACTTCGTGGTCCGGGTCCCGCAGGGCACGGAGCTGCCGCACCTGTCCGACGCCGACAAGGAGCGCGTCGAGGCCCGGCTCGTCGAGGCCGCCCGCTCCTGGGCCGACGGGTTCGGCGAGGCGCTGACCGCCGAGTTCGGCGAGGAACGCGCCGCGGAGCTGCTGCGCCTCTACGGGTCCGCCTTCCCCGAGGGCTACAAGGCCGACCACGGCCCGCGCTCCGCCGTCGCCGACCTCGGCCACCTGGAGCAGCTCGACGAGGAGACGACCTTCGCGCTCAGCCTGTACGAGCCGGTCGGCGCCGCGCCCGAGGAGCGGCGCTTCAAGATCTACCAGAAGGGCGGCTCGGTCTCCCTGTCCGCCGTGCTGCCGGTGCTCAGCCGGCTCGGCGTCGAGGTCACCGACGAGCGCCCCTACGAGCTGCGCTGCGCGGACCGCACCACGGCCTGGATCTACGACTTCGGCCTGCGGATGCCCAAGGCCCCGTCCGGCGGCGCCGACTACCTCGGCGACGACGCCCGCGAGCGCGTCCAGGACGCCTTCGCCGCCACCTGGACCGGCAAGGCGGAGAACGACGGCTTCAACGCCCTCGTGCTGAGCGCCGGACTGACCTGGCGCGAGGCGATGGTGCTGCGCGCGTACGCCAAGTACCTGCGGCAGGCCGGCTCCACGTTCAGCCAGGACTACATGGAGGACACCCTCCGCAACAACGTCCACACCACGCGCCTGCTCATCAACCTGTTCGAGGCGCGGATGGCGCCGGAGCGGCAGCGGGCCGGGCGGGAGATCGTCGACGCCCTGCTCGAAGAGGTCGACGCCGCTCTCGACCAGGTGGCGAGCCTGGACGAGGACCGGATCCTGCGGTCCTTCCTCACCGTCATCAAGGCGACGCTGCGGACCAACTTCTTCCAGGAGGCGAGCGGCGGCGTGCCGCACGACTACGTCTCCATGAAGTTCGACCCGCAGGCCATTCCCGACCTGCCCGCGCCGCGCCCGGCGTTCGAGATCTGGGTGTACTCGCCGCGCGTCGAGGGCGTGCACCTGCGCTTCGGCAAGGTCGCGCGCGGTGGTCTGCGCTGGTCGGACCGGAGGGAGGACTTCCGCACCGAGATCCTCGGCCTGGTCAAGGCGCAGATGGTGAAGAACACCGTCATCGTGCCGGTCGGCGCCAAGGGCGGTTTCGTCGCCAAGCAGCTGCCCGACCCGGGCGTCGACCGCGACGCGTGGCTGGCGGAGGGCATCGCCAGCTACAAGACGTTCATCTCGGCGCTGCTCGACATCACCGACAACATGGTGGCCGGCGAGGTCGTGCACCCCGCGGACGTCGTCCGGCACGACGAGGACGACACCTACCTCGTCGTCGCCGCCGACAAGGGCACCGCGAAGTTCTCCGACATCGCCAACGAGGTCGCCGAGTCCTACAACTTCTGGCTCGGTGACGCCTTCGCCTCCGGCGGCAGCGCGGGCTACGACCACAAGGGCATGGGCATCACCGCCCGCGGCGCCTGGGAGTCCGTCAAGCGGCACTTCCGGGAGCTGGGCGTGGACACCCAGACCCAGGACTTCACGGTCGTCGGCATCGGCGACATGTCCGGCGACGTCTTCGGCAACGGCATGCTGCTCAGCGAGCACATCCGCCTGGTCGCCGCCTTCGACCACCGGCACATCTTCATCGACCCGACGCCGGACGCGGCCACCTCCTACGCCGAGCGCCGCCGGCTGTTCGAGCTGCCGCGCTCGTCCTGGGAGGACTACAACACCGAGCTGCTCTCGGCGGGCGGCGGCATCTTCCCGCGCACGGCCAAGTCCATCCCGGTCAACGCGCACGTCCGCGAGGCCCTCGGCATCGAGCCGGGCGTCACCAAGATGACCCCGGCCGAGCTGATGAAGGCGATCCTCAGCTCCCCGGTGGACCTGCTGTGGAACGGCGGCATCGGCACCTACGTCAAGGCGTCCACCGAGTCCAACGCGGACGTCGGCGACAAGGGCAACGACGCCATCCGCGTCGACGGCAAGGACCTGCGGGTCCAGGTCGTCGGCGAGGGCGGCAACCTGGGCCTGACCCAGCTGGGCCGGATCGAGTTCGCGCTGCAGGGCGGCCGGATCAACACCGACGCCATCGACAACAGCGCGGGCGTGGACACCTCCGACCACGAGGTGAACATCAAGATCCTGCTCAACGGTCTCGTCAAGGACGGCGACATGACCGTCAAGCAGCGCAACAAGCTGCTCGCCCAGATGACCGACGAGGTCGGCGCGCTGGTCCTGCGCAACAACTACGCGCAGAACACGGCGATCGCCAACGCGCTCGCCCAGTCCAGGGACATGCTCCACGCCCAGCAGCGCTTCATGCGGCACCTGGTCAGGGAGGGCCACCTCAACCGGGCCCTGGAGTTCCTGCCCACCGACCGCCAGATCCGGGAGCGGCTGAGCAGCGGACACGGCCTGACCGGCCCGGAGACGGCCGTACTGCTGGCGTACACGAAGATCACCGTCGCCGAGGAGCTGCTGCACACCTCGCTGCCGGACGACCCGTACCTCAAGGGTCTGCTGCACGCCTACTTCCCGACGGCGCTGCGCGAGCAGTTCGCCGAGCAGGTCGACGGCCACCCGCTGCGCCGCGAGATCACGACGACCGTCCTGGTCAACGACACGGTCAACACGGGCGGTACGACGTATCTGCACCGGATGCGCGAGGAGACCGGCGCGTCGCTCGAGGAGATCGTGCGGGCGCAGACCGTGGCGCGGGCGATCTTCCGCTCCTCGCCGGTGTGGGACGCGGTGGAGGAGCTGGACACCAAGGCCGACGCCGCCGTCCAGACCCGGATCCGGCTGCACTCGCGCCGCCTGGTCGAGCGCGGCACGCGCTGGCTGCTCAACAACCGGCCGCAGCCGCTGGAGCTGGCCGAGACGGTGGACTTCTTCGCCGAGCGGGTCGAGCAGGTGTGGTCGCAGCTGCCGAAGCTGCTGCGCGGTGCGGACGCGGAGTGGTACCAGCACATCTACGACGAGCTGACCGGCGCCGGAGTCCCGGACGAGCCGGCGACGCTGGTGGCCGGGTTCTCCTCGGTCTTCGCGGCGCTGGACATCGTGTCGGTGGCCGACCGCATGGGCAAGGAGCCGCTGGACGTCGCGGAGGTGTACTACGACCTCGCCGACCGGCTGGGCGTCACCCAGCTGATGGACCGGATCAGTGACCTGCCGCGGGACGACCGCTGGCAGTCCATGGCCCGTGCGGCGATCCGCGAGGACCTGTACGCGGCGCACGCGGCGCTGACCGCGGACGTCCTGGCGGTGGGCAACGGGTCGTCGACGCCGGAGCAGCGGTTCAAGGCGTGGGAGGAGAAGAACGCGGCGATTCTCGGGCGGGCGCGGACGACGCTGGAGGAGATCCGGCAGTCGGACGCGTTTGATCTGTCCAACCTCTCGGTGGCCATGCGGACGATGCGGACGTTGCTGCGCACGCATTCGTAGGAGGCGGTGCGGCGGTTGCGTCGTTGCCGTGTGAGGCGCCCCGGGCCGGGTTCGGTCCGGGGCGCCTTTGCGTCGCGCCCGGGGTGGGCGTGGACGCGGGGTGGGTGCGCAGCCCGGCGCCTACGGGGTGCCGCCCGCGCCCACCCGTGCCGCCCGGGGGTACCTCCCAGGCCGTTCAGGCACTGGGGGAGGCACGACTGCCCGCAGTCGGGGTGACGTCAACGGAGGATGTTGGACAGCAAGCGGGCTGCTCTGCGGGTTCGGGGGGTGGAGAGGCGGCGCGCGGCAGGGCCGAGGATTTTGGCCGTCGTGCCCACCGGCTGCCAGGTGATCTGGAGGCGGCCCGGGTTGTGGCCCTCAGGGCGGAGGGTGACGCGGTGGGGGGTGAGGCCGGTGCGATAGGGGACGCGGGCCGTGAGGGGCGGGAAGGCCAGGGGCGCCAGGAGGATGCCCGTGTGGGTGCGGCCGCGATGGCGGAGGCGGAGCACGGGATGGCGGGTGCCCGCGAAGCCGTGCAGGGGGAGACGGGCCGCCGCCAGGTCCAGGCGGACGCGGCCCTCGAAGAGTCCGGGGCGGACGGGCGAGAGGCGGAAGGGAACCGTGAGGCGCCTCGGGCCGGGGGAGAGGTGGAGCACCGCGCGCTGGGGGCCGACGGGGAGGCGCAGGGCCGGGTCGTAGGTGCGGACGGTGAGGTCGACCGACGCACCGGGGCCACGCGTGATCTCCGTGATCTCGTGCCGGAGCAGGGCGGTGAAGAACGGGCGGGTGTCCAGGTCCAGGTCGGTCAGGTCCAGCTCGCGCCGGGACTCGGGGGAGGCCGGGACCTCCTCGCCCCAGTACACGCGGCCGCTCTGCTCGTCCGGCGTCACCCGGCGCGGTGCCACGTCGTGGCCGAGGCCGCGGGCCGCCGTACGTACGTCGGACAGGCGCCGGTCGCGCAGCAGCCGCAGGACGACCCGTTCGGCGCGGGGCAGCCGGGCGTAGGCGCCCTCGGCGAGCGTGTCGAGGTAGGGGTTCATCAGGTCCGCGAAGGAGGCCAGCCAGGTGTCGTCCCGGTAGGGGAGGTCACCGGCGTACATCCGGAAGTCGTGCTTGAGGAACTTGAAGTCCTTGTCCTCGCGCAGCGCCTCGTGTCCGCTCTCGGCCAGGAACGCGTCGATGAGGCGCTGCACGTGGACGCGGTCGCGGACGTTGGTGAGCTTGTGCCGCTGGTTGGAGATGGAGGCGGAGTCGGCGGCCGCGTACGGGGCGATGTACCAGCGGTAGACCGGCTCGGGGACCACGGTGAACGTCTTGGCCAGGCAGTACGCCTGCGCCGAGAAGAGCTGGTCCTCGTAGTGGATGCCCTCGGGGAAGCGCAGGCCGTGCCGGTCGAGGAAGGCACGGGCGTACATCTTGCTGGTGGAGAGGTGCTCGAAGAGCAGGCGCGGGTCGGCCTCGATGCCGTCGAGGGTGCGGCGTTCGGCGACCAGGTGCGGCATCCAGGTCGTGCGGCGTCCGCCGTCCTCGCGGATGCGGTGCACGGCGCCCATGGCGAAGTCCAGGTCGCGTTCGCGGTGGGCGGCGAGCAGGACCTCGACGGCGCGTTCGGGGAGTTCGTCGTCGCTGTCCAGGAACATCAGGTACGGCGCCCGCGCGATCTCCAGGGCGCGGTTGCGCGGGGCGCTGCACCCGCCGCTGTTCTCCGGCAGCCGGAGGTAGACGACGCGCGGGTCGTGGGCGGCCAGTTCGCGGGCCACCTCCTCGGTCGCGTCGGTCGAGTGGTCGTCGCTGATGACGACCTCGATGTTCGCGTGGGACTGGCGCAGCGCGGAGGCGACCGCGCGGGGGAGGCGCCCGGCGTCGTTGTAGACGATGACGGTGACGGTGACGTCCGGTGTCCGCGAGGGGACGGGCGCGGGCGTGCCCGTGGCCGGGCTCGTGCTCGTGGCTGTCCTCATGACGAGGTCGCCTCCTCGGGGCTCGGGGCCGGGGTGCGGTCCTCGACCGGCAGGACCGGGGGCAGCGTCCGCTCGTCCTCGCCGAGGAAGACCCGGCGCACGACGCGTTCGGCGGCGCGGCCGTCGTCGTACTCGCAGAACCGGCGCCTGAAGGCGGTCCGGGCCTTCGTCGCGCGCTCGTCGTGCCAGGCGTCGGAGGTGAGGATCTCCGTCAGCTCCGCCTGGGTGCGGGCGACCGGTCCGGGGGCCTCGGCCATCAGGTCGAAGTAGACGCCGCGGGTGGTGCGGTAGGTCTCCCAGTCGTCGGCGTGGATGACGATCGGGCGGTCGAGGTTGGCGTAGTCGAACATGATCGACGAGTAGTCGGTGACCAGCGCGTCGGCGGCCAGGCACAGCTCCTCGACGGGTTCGTAGGAGGAGACGTCGACGAGGCGGCCGGTGCGGCGCAGGCCCGCCAGCGGGGCCGAGGGGGCGGCGGCGCTGTCGTAGAAGTAGTGCGCGCGCACCAGCAGAACCGTTTCTTCACCGAGTCGGTCGGCGAGGGCCGCGAGGTCCAGGCGCGGGGTCCAGCCGGCCTCGTAGTCGCGGTGGGTGGGCGCGTAGAGAACCGCGCGGCGGCCGGGTGCGATGCCGAGGCGCTCGCGGGCCGCGCGGACCTCGGCGGGACCGGCGGTGTAGTACACGTCGTTGCGCGGGTAGCCGTGGTCGAGGGAGAGGTGGCGGGACGGGTAGGCCCGCTGCCACATGCGGGTGGAGTGGCTGTTGGCGGAGACGCTGAAGTCCCACTTGTCGACGCGCTCGAGCAGCGCCTGGAAGTCCAGGCCGTGGGCGGCGGCCGGGTACGGCAGCTGGTCCACGCCCATGCGCTTGAGCGGGGTCCCGTGGTGGGTCTGGAGGTGGACGGTGCCGGGGCGTTTGACCACCGCGTCCGGGAAGTTGACGTTGTTGACCAGGTACTTGGCGCGGGCCAGCACCTCCCAGTAGCGGCGGGTGCCGGGCACCACGTGGTCGGTGCCGGGCGGCAGCAGGGCCGCGCCCTGCGCCGTGACCACCCACACCGGGTGGACGCCCGGGGCGAGTTCGGCGAGCTTGGTGGCGATCGCGGCCGGGTTGCAGGCCACCCCGCGGTTCCAGTACGCCGAGAACACCGCGAGGTGCGGGTCGAGGGGGCGGGCCAGGGCGGCGCGGTACTGGAGGGTGCGCAGCCGGGTACCGGCCCAGCGTCTGCCGGTGCGCGCGGCGGCGCGCACCCCGCGGCGGGCGTGGCTGGCGGTCCGCAGGGCGCGGTACCTGCCGTAGGCGCCCTCCTCCAGGAGCGAGCGGCGTACGCCCTCCAGTCCGGCCGGGCGCCGCAGTCCCTCGGGGCGGTGGCGCCGGGCGGTCACCGACGCCCGGTGGAAGAACTCCCGCGCCACGTCGTCCGGCATCCCGGCGCGGGCGAAGGTGTGCAGGCAGTCGCGGATCATCAGGTCGTACAGGACGCCGTGGACGGCGGGCCGGTCGGCGGTGAGGCCCAGGAGCGCCTCGTAGCGGTCGACCAGGGCGTACCGCTGCGCCGCTGTGGGCGGCGGCAGGCTCTCGGGGCGCAGCCTGCGGTCCTCGTACGCCGGGTGGGGCAGGCAGGCGACGCGGTCGGCGAGCAGCAGCGCGGCGTACGCGGCGAAGGGCTCGTCCTCGGTGGTCAGGAGCCGTTCGTGGGCCCGCCAGAAGCCGGCGCGCACGGCGCGGTTGCCGAGCAGCGGGGTGAGGCGGAGCAGCCCCGCGCGGTCGTCGAGGGCGAGGCTCTCCCCGGCGCGGCCCGCGCGGGCGAGGCGCGGTCCGTCGGGGGAGGGCAGACCCGAGGCGCGCCAGGAGCTGCGGACGTGGTCGAGGAGCAGGACCTCCACGGCGTCGGGGAGGGCACCGGCGCGCTCGGCGACGGCGGGCGGGGCGCCGACGGGCAGCCCGTCCTTGGCGTGCACGAAGTGCAGCCACCGGCCCCGCGCCCGTGCCGCCCCCGCCGAACGGGCCGCGGCGTCACCGGCTCCGTCCGGCAGGGGCAGCACGGTGAAGGCGGGGGCGTGCCGCTCGGCGACCTCCCGCGCCCAGTCCCCGACGGCGGCGACGATCACCTCGACGCCGGTGAGGGGGTGGGCGTCCAGGGAGTCGAGGAGGGCGGGCAGGTGGTCCTGGACGTTGCGGCCGTGGACGATGACGCTGAGGTCGGGGGCCGTCTCGGACATCGCGGTGACGGACATCGCGGGGACTCCTTCGCCTTCGTCGCTCCCGGAGCACTCCTGTGGTCGACTGCTATGCGGTCATCGTGACATCAATCGGGCAAAAGGGTTAATTGTGAGTACGCCTCACGGGCGACGGGACGGTGTGCTCACACGGCTGTCGGAGCCTTCGGCGCGGGCGCGGGCGCGGGCGCGGGTGCGGCCTTGGCCTGCGGCTTGGGTTTCGCCGCCGGGCCCGGGCCCGCGGTGAACTTCTCGTACTCCTTGAGGACCTCCTCCGTCGGCCCGTCCATCCGCAGTTCACCGCGCTCCAGCCACAGCACCCGGTCGCAGGTGTCGCGGATGGACTTGTTGCTGTGGCTGACCAGGAACACCGTGCCGGCGTGCTTGCGCAGTTCCCGGATGCGCTGCTCGGACCGCTTCTGGAAGGAGCGGTCGCCGGTGGCCAGGGCCTCGTCCACGAGGAGGACGTCGTGGTCCTTGGCGGCGGCGATGGAGAACCGCAGGCGGGCCGCCATGCCGGAGGAGTACGTGCGCATCGGCAGGGTGATGAAGTCGCCCTTCTCGTTGATGCCGGAGAAGTCGACGATCTCCTGGTAGCGCTCCTTGACCTGTGCGCGGGACATGCCCATCGCCAGGCCGCCGAGGTACACGTTGCGCTCGCCGGTGAGGTCGTTCATCAGGGCCGCGTTGACGCCGAGCAGGGAGGGCTGCCCGTCGGTGTAGATGCGGCCGTGCTCCACGGGAAGCAGGCCCGCGACCGCCTTGAGCAGCGTCGACTTGCCCGAACCGTTGGTGCCGATCAGACCGATGGCCTCGCCCCGGTACGCCACGAAGGACACCTTCTTCACGGCGTGCACCCGGCGCACGCCCGCGGCCTTCTCCGTCTTCCCGCGGCGCAGGATGCGGTTGAGGGCGGCGGTCGCGGTGCCGCGGCCGGCGCCGGTGCCGTTGACCCGGTAGACGATGTCGACGCCGTCGACGACGACGGTGGGCACGCGCTCGCCCGCCTGTTCGGCGGCAGTGCTGTTGTTGTCAGCCACGACCGTAGGTCTCCTCGGCCTTCCAGAAGTAGACGAAGCCGCCGATCCCGGCGACCAGGGCCCAGCCCACCGCGAGCGCCCACACGTGCGGCGGCAGCTGGCTTCCGCCGAAGGTGTCGATCAGGGCGAAGCGCATCAGGTCGATGTAGACGACGGCGGGATTGAGCTGGAGGGCGGTGCCGACCCAGGACGGCAGCCCGCTGTCCGGGCCGGTCATGTGCTCGATGCTGAACATGACGCCCGAGGCGTACATCCAGGTGCGCAGCAGGAACGGCATCAGCTGGGCCATGTCGGGGATCTTCGAGCCCACCCGGGCCATGACCATCGCCACGCCCGCGTTGAACAGGAACTGCAGCACCAGTGCCGGCAGGGCGAGCACCCAGGACGGGGCGGGCGGCACGCCGAAGGCCAGCAGGATCACGAGGAGCGCGGCCATCGAGAACAGCAGCTGCTGGAGCTGCTGGAGGCAGAACGACACCGGCAGCGCGGCGCGGGGGAAGTGCAGGGCGCGCACGAGGCCGAGGTTGCCGGAGATGGCGCGGGTGCCCGCCATGATCGAGCTCTGCGTGAACGTCCACACGAACACGCCGGTGACCAGGAACGGGACGAAGTCCTCCACGCCGCGCTTGGTGTCCATCAGCAGGCCGAAGATGAAGTAGTACACCGCCGCGTTGAGCAGCGGCGTCATCACCTGCCAGAGCTGGCCCAGCTTGGCCTGGCTGTACTGGGCGGTGAGCTTGGCGGTGGAGAAGGCGCCGATGAAGTGCCGGCGCGCCCACAGGTCGCGGACGTACTGGGGCAGCGAGGGGCGGGCACCGCTGACCGTCAGTCCGTGCCGGGCGGCGAGCGCCGCGAGGTCGGACCCGGCGGCGGGGCCGGATTCGGTGGTGAAAGGGGCGGCCTGGGTCGATGCCCGGGTCGGGGGAGGGGGGTCGAGGACCTGGCTCACATCCGGTGCTTTCGCTCGGGGGAGGGGGCGAGAGGGCGACGCCCGTCGTTCACCTGGGTGACCGTGTGTGTTCATTTACGTCGGGACGGCACCGTATCGTCGTGACGTGAGCGTAGGCCGTGGCAACGCCGGAACGCAACCGTTTCGTCGTGACGCCCTATGCTTGACCCGCATGACGACCAACGCCGCCGCCGACGAGCCGACGCCGCGCCCGCGCCGCCGGGCCCCCGCCGGGGCGGCGGTGCTCCGCGAGGACGTGACCGAGGCCATTCGCGCGGCGGTCTTCGAGGAGCTGGCGGCGGTCGGCTACGCCCGCATGTCCATCGAGGGCATCGCGCGCCGCGCGGGAGTCGGCAAGACCGCCGTCTACCGGCGCTGGCGCTCCAAGCTGCACCTTGTGCTCGACATCGTCTCCGCGCTCGCCGTGCAGGGCCTGCCCGCGCCGGACACCGGCTCCCTGGAGGGGGACCTGCGGCTGCTGTACGAGGTGACGTCCCGTGCCCTGCGCCATCCGGTGGCCTCGCAGATCATCCCCGACCTCCAGGCGGAGGCGGCCCGCAACGCCGACATCGCCGAGGCGCTGCAGAAGACCCTGCGGGAGGGCCAGGACGGCGTCGCCAGCAAGATCCTCGCGGCGGCGGCCGAACGCGGCGAGCTGGCCCCCGGCCTCGACACCGACCTGGCCCTCGACCTGATCTCGGGCCCGCTGTACTGGCGCTCGGTGGTCGTCCGCGGGCCGAAGCCGCCCAAGGGCTACCTGGGATCGCTGGCCCGGGCCACGGCGGAGGGGCTCAAGGCGCTCTGACCCCTCGGCGCCGGGCGGACCGAGGGCCGGCTCGCCCCATCACCAGCCGGCGAGCCGGACGACCTGCGCCGCTATGTCCCGCACCGCCCGGCCGTCCGTGGGTACCCGCACCGTGCCCACGGGGGCCTCCTCGGCCAGCCGCCGCGCCATGCGCAGACTCCGCTCGATGTGGACGCCGAGCTGCGATCCGGTCTCCCGCACGGCGAGCCGCTGCCGCACGGTGGCCTCGTCGGCGGTCAGGAGGACGCAGGTGACCCTGACCTCGTCCCCGCCCATGGCCCGCCCGATCATCGGCGCCTCGAGGATGCTCACGGTGTTGGTGTAGAGCAGCCGGCGCTGACCGAGCGCCGCGTAGTTCGCCCACACCGCGGCGATGTTCCGCTCGGTGATCGCCGTGCGGTGCGGGTCGCCCACGGGTGCGGGATGGATCTGGTCCATGCCGTCCCCCTCGATCAGGCAGTGCGCGGTTCCGGCCGCCCGCAGCAGCGCGGACACCTCCCGGCCGACGGTGCTCTTGCCCACGCCGGAGCCGCCGCCGATGAGCAACAGGTCGTAGGCGCCGGCTTCCTGGTCCATGCCGGCAGTGTGCGTCATGGCCGGGGCGGGGTGCGCGCGAATCCGTTTTCTCCCCGGGCCGAGGGTCCGGCCGGCCCCGGACCCGTCGGCATCCGGGTCGGCATACGATCGGACCGTGACGATCACCTACCGGTGGCGGGGAGACGTCGACAACGTGCTCCTCGGCGCACTGCACGCCGACGGCTTCGGCCACCCGCCCGACGGGACCGACTGGCGGACACAGCTGGAGCGGCACAGCCTCGGCTGGGTCTGCGCCTGGGAGAACGGCTCGCTGGTCGGCTTCGTCAACGTCGCCTGGGACGGCGGAGCACACGCCTTCCTCCTGGACACGGTGGTCGCCCGGCACTGCCGCTCACGCGGAGTCGGCGCCCAACTGGTCGCGGTCGCCGCCGAACAGGCCCGGGCGGCGGCGTGCGAATGGCTGCACGTCGACTTCGAGGACGACCTGCGCCCGTTCTACCTCGACGCATGCGGCTTCAAGGAAACGTCGGCAGGGCTCATCGCCCTGTGACGCGCCGCTGATTCAGTGGGAGGCATGGCTGTGACCGACCGGCCGAGCATCAGCACGTTGACGCTGGAGCACCGGATCCCGCAGGACTGGACTGCCGACCCCTGGGCCGAGGTGCGGCCGCTGATCGACGGGGTGGACGTTCTGGGCGAGGTCCACCCGGAAGGGATGGCGCCCAGTTGCCGGGGCTGGCGGGGACCGGGCGAGAGTTGGCCGCTCGCGGTCACGGCGGTGCCGCGCAGGGTGCTGATCAGCGAGCCGACCTGCACCGTCGGCTGCTGCGGCGGCCTGTACGTCACCATGCGCCGGGAGGGCGGCCGGGTGATCTGGGACGCCTGGGAGAACACCAGCGACATCAACGCCGTGCCCGCGGAGGTCCACTTCGACGCGGCCCAGTACGAGGCCGAGCTGGCGCGGGCCGCGGCGGACCGCGGTTGGGAGGAGCCGGTGGACACCGTGGCCCGGCTGCTGGAGCAGATCCTGGTGGACAGCGGCGGGTTCGAGCGGTGGGGCTGCGTCCTCACGGGCGTCCGGCCCCGGCGCGAGGAGCCGGACGAGCCCGAGGAGCTGGCCCTCCCCGAGGGCGTCGACGTCGAGTTCAGCGCATCCCCGGCCCCCGGGACGCCGGCCTGTTCCTACCGGTACGAGCTGCCGCTCGTCCCCGACCGGTCCCCGCGGGAGCAGGCCCGGCGGCTCGCCGCCCGCATCCTGGCGGACGATCCGCGCAGGAGCGCCGAGCGTGGCGACCAGCGCGTAGCGAGCGATCCCTCCCCCCGGTGCGTGCCGGTTCCCCGGACGGGAGGGGGAGACTGGCGCCATGACCCCGACCGATCCCAAGGCCGATCTCCGCCTCTACCTCCAGTCGGCCCGCGACGCCCTGCTCTGGAAGCTCGAAGGGCTCTCCGAGTACGACGTACGCCGCCCGGCGACGCCGACCGGTACCAACCTCCTCGGGCTGGTGAAGCACGCCGCCACGGTGGAACTGGGCTATCTCGGCGACACCTTCGGGCGGCCGTCCGGTGAGCCGCTGCCCTGGCTCGCCGACGGTGCCGAGCCCAACGCGGACATGTGGGTCACCGCCGACGAGTCACGCGCGTACGTCGTGGAGCTGTACCACCGGGCGTGGGCCCACGCGGACGCGACGATCGACGCGCTGGCGCTCGACACGGTCGGCAGGGTGCCGTGGTGGGACGAGGGGAAGGACGAGGTGACCCTGCACCATGCCGTCACCCGCGTGATCGCCGACACCCACCGGCACGCCGGTCATGCCGACATCGTCCGGGAGCTGACGGACGGTGCCGTGGGCATGCGCGAGGACAACGCGGGTGTGCCGGCGGCCGACGCGGTGTGGTGGGAGGCGTACCGGGACCGGGTCGAGCACGCCGCCCGGGAAGCCGGGCACCGCGGGACCCCGGGGCGGGCCCGATGAGGCGGGCGTGGACGGGCCCGGTGCTGCTGCTGATCGCCGGAGCGGGGGCCGCGACCGGGCCGATCGTGCAGGGGCGCCCGGGGACGGGTGCCGTGCTGTCGGTGGTGTTCGTGCTGCTGGCGGGGCTGACCTCGCCCCTGGTGTTCCCGAGGTCGGTCGGTGCGCTGGAGGCGCGGCGGCGCAGTGCCGCGGACGGGCGGCCGGTGGTGTTCTGGCGGCCGGGCTGCACCTACTGCCTGCGGCTGCGCCTCCGGCTGGGGCGCAGGGCCCGGCGGTTGCACTGGGTCGACATCTGGCGGGACGAGGCCGGGGCGGAAGCGGTGCGCGAGGTCAACGACGGCAACGAGACCGTGCCCACGCTGCTCGTGGCGGGCCGGGCCTACACCAATCCCGACCCGGCCTGGGTGCGCGAGCAGGTCTCCTCGACCCGGTGACGACCCGGGGCGTCAGTCCCGCGCCGCCTCCGGGTGGAGCCGTACCCAGCCCGCCCACGCCGACGTGATCATGTCCTCGACGTCGTACTTGGCCTTCCAGCCCAGTTCGACGGCGGCCCGGTCGGCCGAGGCGACGACGCGCGCCGGGTCGCCGGGGCGGCGCGGGGTGACCGTCGGCGGCTGGTCGCAGCCGGTGACGGCGTTGATCCGGTCGATCATCTCGCGGACGGAGACGCCCTCGCCGCGGCCGATGTTCAGCGTGAGGGCGGTGCCGGGCGAGGACTGGAGTGCGCGGGCCGCGGCCACGTGCGCCTCGGCCAGGTCCACGACGTGGATGTAGTCGCGCACGCAGGTGCCGTCCGGCGTCGCGTAGTCGTCGCCGAAGATCCGGGGGGCCGCGGACTCCGTGAGCTTCTCGAAGACCATCGGGACGAGGTTGTAGACGCCGGTGTCGACCAGGTCCGGGCTCGCCGCGCCCGCCACGTTGAAGTACCGCAGGGAGGCCGTGGCGAGGCCCGTCGCCCTGCCCGTGGCCCGGACCAGCCACTCGCCCGCCAGCTTGGTCTCGCCGTACGGCGACATCGGCACGCAGGGCGTCTCCTCGGTCACGAGGTCGACGTCGGGCATGCCGTACACCGCGGCGGAGGAGGAGAAGACGAAGGACGGGACCCCGGCCGCGGTGACCGCGTCCAGCAGGACCCGCAGGCCCTCCACGTTCTGCCGGTAGTAGTGCAGCGGCAGGTCCACCGACTCGCCGACCTGCTTCTTGGCGGCCAGGTGCACCACGCCGGTGACGGAGTGGTCGGCCAGGGCGCGGGCGACCCGCTCGCCGTCCAGGACCGAGCCCACCACCAGGGGCACACCGTCGGGCACGCGCTCGGCGATCCCCGTGGACAGGTCGTCGTAGACCACGGCCTTCTCGCCCGCTTCGGTCATCGCCCGTACGACGTGCGCCCCGATGTATCCGGCGCCGCCGGTGATCAGCCAGGTCATTGCGGCTGTCCCCTTCGTTCGGTGGTCCTTGGTAGCCATGATCCGTCATCGCGGCGCCCGCCGGGCGCCCGCACCCGTCAGGACGGTTCGGGTGCCGGACCGGTGCCGTACGCGTCCAGCGCCGCCGTGAGCCGGTCGAGGCGGGCGCGCAGGTCCTGGACCTCGGCCAGGTCCAGGCCGGTCGCCGCGGCGATCCGGCGGGGCACCTCGACGGCCCGCCCGCGCAGCGCCGCGCCCTCCTCGGTCAGCCGCACCTGCACCGACCGCTCGTCGCGCGTGCTGCGCTCGCGCCGGACCAGGCCGGCCGCCTCCAGCCGCTTGAGCAGGGGCGACAGCGTGCCGGAGTCGAGGCGGAGGTGCTCGCCGAGCCGCTTCACGGGCAGCTCGCCGTGCTCCCACAGCACCAGCAGCACCAGGTACTGGGAGTAGGTGAGCCCCAGATCCTTGAGGACCACGCGGTAGACGCTGCCGAAGGCGCGCGACGCGGCGCTCAGCGAGAAGCAGATCTGCTGGTCCAGGCGGAGCCAGTCGGTCGCGGGCTCGGCTGCGGGCTCGGCTGCGGGCTCGGTCGCGGGCGTGGTCATGCGCTCCAGGGTAGCCGACTGGCCTTGTCCGCGATTTAGTTGTGTGCAATTTAGTTGCGCGCGATCAAATGGCGTGCTCTACTTGTGGCTGTCAGGCACACAGCCCCCTCCCGAATCCCTGAAAGGGACGGTTCTCCCATGGACGCGCTCTACACCGCCGCCGCCACCGCCACCCACGGCCGCGACGGCCGTGCCGTCAGCTCCGACGGCACGCTCGACCTCGCCCTCGGCATCCCCGTCGAGATGGGCGGAAACGGGCAGGGCACCAACCCCGAGCAGCTCTTCGCGGCCGGGTACGCGGCCTGTTTCGGCAGCGCCCTCGGCGTGGTCGGCCGGGTGGCGAAGGTCGACGTCAGCGACGCCGCGGTGACCGCCGAGGTCGGCATCGGCAAGCAGGGCGAGGGCTTCGCGCTCGCCGTCACCCTCCGGGTCGAGCTGCCCGAGGGCCTCGACGAGGAGACCGGCCGCAAGCTGGTCGAGCAGGCCCACCAGGTCTGCCCCTACTCCAACGCCACCCGCGGCAACATCCCGGTCGACCTCGTCATCGAGTAGTCGCGCTCGCACCGCAAGCGCTCACCCGACCCGCGCCAGCACCTCCCCCGTCCGCTCGCTCCACGCCACCACCACCGCCTCCTCGGGCACCGGGTGCCAGCGCGTCAGCAGCAGCCAGCGGACGTGGTAGCGCCGGACCACCGCGGCGCGCTCGGCGCGGGTCGAGCCGGGCGCCAGGTACGCCTTGACGTCGCCCGCCCGCCGCCCGCGCTCCCGCTCGTCCAGCGCCGGGTCCGGCCAGGCGGGCGCCGCGAGGTTCGGCCCGTACCCGGCGATGGCGTGCCCGGCGTAGTAGCCGTCGGTGATCACGACCTCGCCGGGGCCGATGTGCCGCGCCGCCCAGGTGTACGCCGGCCAGTCCGGCGGCTGCTCGAAGCCGACCGGGTCCAGCGCCCGCGGCACCACCGCCCCCGCGTGGACCGCGAGGAACCCCAGCAGGGCGCCCGCGGCCGCGGCCCGGCCCAGCACCGCCCGCCACCGCCCCCACGGCCGGGGCGCGGCCAGCTCCACCGCCAGGGCGAACTGCGGCGGCACCAGCGTGAGCCCGAGGATCCGGCCGTAGGTGTAGTGGCCGCTGAACCAGCCGTACGCCACCACCGCGCAGTCCAGCGCGAACATCAGCACCAGCGGGTCCCGGTGCGAGCGGCGTCCGCGCGCCCACAGGGCCGGCAGGCCGAGCAGGGCCAGCCAGAACTCCCCGGGCAGGTCGAGGTACAGGACCCGGTGCATGGCGTCCACGCTGTCGTCGCCGGCCAGCGCGAACACGTCGAAGTACGGCCAGGCCGCCGCCGCCCCCACCGCCACGGCGCCGGTCAGCGCCCACCGGCCCACGACCGGCCCGCGCCACCCGCCCTGCCATCCGGCCACCAGCGCCAGCGCGCCGAGCACCGCCGCCACCGAGGTGATCGGGTGGACGAGGAGGATCAGGCCGTACAGGACGCCCAGCGCCCCGTATCCGGGCAGGCCGCGCAGTCCGCTCGGCCCCACGTACCGCACCCGGCGCCCGTCCCGCGCCCGCGCCCCGGTCAGCGCCCAGGCCCAGAAGGTCAGCCCGATCGCGAAGGCCGACGGGTAGCCGAGGTTGCCCGTCATCGACATCAGCCCGAGGTAGCCGCTCCACCAGGCCCGCTCCGTGCCCCACAGCAGGGTCATCGCGCCCAGCGCCAGCACCGGCGCCCACGGGCGCGGGGTCAGTACCCGGACGAAGCGGTTCAGGCCGGTCAGCAGCACCAGCAGGTTCAACGGCCCGGCGAGCCGCACCACCTCCCAGCCGCCCAGCCCCGTCAGCCGGGCGAACACGCCCTGTGCCACCGCGTACGGCGAGTAGTACGCGCTGCCCTCGCCCGGCAGGTCGGCCATCGGGTGACGCGGGTGGAGCAGGTCCGCCTTCAGGCGCTCGACTACGGCCGCGTGCTGGCCCGCGTCGCAGCACAGCGGCACCGCCCAGTACGCCAGCGTCATCACGAGGAAGAAGAGGAATCCGGCGACCTGGTAGGGGGTGGGGCGCCAGGCGCGTCCGCCGCGCAGTGCCGTCGCACCGCGCACGGGCCGCCGGACGAGGACGTCGGCGCTCACGAAGCGGAGGAGGTGTGGGGCATTCGGGACATTTGGCGTATGTTCCCGGTGGGGTCACCCCCGCCAATCGCTCACCGGCCCAAGTCACCCGGGCGGCGGACGCCCAGGACGCCCAGGACACCCAGGACGCTCAGCCGATCGCGTCCGCCCGGTCCCGCTGCTCCTGCGCCGGCAGCGGCACCCGCCCGCCGCGCACCACCGGCTCCAGCAGCAGCGGCACCCCCACCACCGGCAGCAGCCACGCCAGCACGATCAGCCGCTCGCCCCAGATGTTGATGTCCGGGTGCCCGGCCTGGGTGAGGAGCCCGGTGCACGCCGCCGCCACCAGGAAGCCGCCGACCGCGCCCCCGCGCCGCAGCGCGCCCCACGCCCCGGCGGCCAGCGCCGCCACGAACAGCGGCTGCCACGCCTGCCGGCGCAGCCACTCCACCCAGAAGTTGCCCTGCAACTGCCAGAACTCCGGCCACGGATGCTTCCGGTCGGGGCGGTTGAAGTGATCGGTGAGCAGGTCCTGGAGGCTGTCCGCCTCGGACGGGTAGTGCAGCAGCCACGCCAGCAGCACGGTCGCGAGCGCACCGGCCAGGCCGACGGCCGCGAGCGCCAGCACGTCCCGGGAGGCCGGACCGCCCCGGCCCCGCAGCCGTCGGGCCCGCCGCCGGTGCCGCCGCAGGGCGATCACCCCGCCGGCCGCCGCCAGGCACAGGCCGAGGAACAGCGCCTGGGAGTGCTTGACCGTGAACAGGGCGATCAGTGAACCGGCGACCACCGCCAGTCCGGCCCGGTTCCGCCCCGCCCGCAGCACCAGTGCGCAGCCCCAGACCGCCGCCAGGGTCAGCGCCATCAGCAGGCCCTCGGTCATCGGGCGCATCGCGGTCGTCCCGCACGGCAGCACGTAGTACAGCGCCTGCCCGGCCAGGGCGAGCGGCACCGGCACGGACAGGGTCCGCAGGATCAGGAAGACCAGGACGCCGCCCGCACCCGCGATCACCACCCCCGCGGTCCACAGGCCCCACGTCACCCCGAAGGCCAGCACGAACGGCACCAGGAACGCCGGATAGCCCGGCCGCGCCTCGAAGATCGCCATGAAGCGCTCCGACATGTACGGCACCGTGTGCCCGCCGGTCTGACCGGCCGCCAGCCGCGGCCGGACCACCGCCCACTCCTGCTCGCGGCACTCGGCCAGCACCGCACCGGTGGGGTCGGGGCGGTGGAACCGGACCACGTGCACGCTCTGGCCCCGGCGGGCCCGCTCCGCCCGGCTCGCGCACACGTAGTCGATGGTGGCCGTCGCCGCCGCGCGCTTGCCCTCACCGGTCAGACTCAGGGCGTACGACAGGTAGTTCCTGGTGTCGGGGGTGTCCCGGCCGGTGACGTTCGCCAGCTGGAGCACGGCGAACACGGCGGTCAGGAGCAGCACCCCGACGACGGCACCCCGGCCGTCCACCCGGCTGCGGGGTCTCATGTGGAGGGCAGCAGGTCGCGTCCGGACGGGACGGCGCGGGCGCCGGGCACGCCGGAGGGCTCCGGCGCGGGCATCGGCTCGCCGAGCAGCAGCGTCCGCACCACCCGTTCGGCGGCCCTCCCGTCCTCGTACTCGCAGTACCGGGCGCGGAAGGCCCCCCGCAGCCGCGCCGCCTCCTCGTCCCGCCAGGCCCCGGACGCCAGCAGCCACGCCAGCTCCCGGTAGGAGCGCGAGACGTGTCCGGGTGCCTCCTCGGTGATGTCGAAGTACGTGCCGCGGGTCGCCGAGTACGGGCCCCAGTCCTCGGCGTGGATCAGGATCGGGCGGTCCAGGAGGGCGTAGTCGAACATCAGGGCGGAGTAGTCGGTGATCAGCAGGTCCGAGGCGAGCATCAGGTCCTCGACGTGCGGTTCGTCCGTCGTGTCGACCACCGCGCCCCGCCGGTGCAGCTCGGTGAGGCCCAGGCCGCGCGCCGGACCGGTGGCCAGGGACGGGTGCAGGCGGACGAGCAGGGTGTGGCCCTCGCCCAGGTCGGCGGCGAGCCGGGCCACGTCCAGGCGCTCGACGAGTCCGCCGCGCCGGTACTCCCGGCGGGTCGGCGCGTACAGCACGACGGTGTGGCCGGCGGGGACACCGAGCCGCTCGCGTACCCGCCGCCCGTCCTCGGGACCGGCGTTGACCAGGGCGTCGTTGCGCGGGCTGCCGGTGCGCGCGGACGTGAAGTGGCACGGGTAGGCCCGCTCCCAGACCCGCTCCGCGTACCGGCTCGCGACCAGGCTGTGGTCCCAGCGGTCGGCCCGGCGCAGCATCTGCGGCACGTCCAGCCCGTGCCGGGCGCCGGGCCGGTCCAGCAGGTCCACGCCCATGTGCTTGAGCGGCGTCCCCTGGTGGGTGTGGAGGTGGACGGTGCCGGGCCGCTTGGCCACCGTGCCGGGCCAGTTGACGTTGTTGACGAAGAACGCCGCCCGCTCGGTCACCCGCCGGTAGGCGGCACTGCCCAGGACCACGTGCTCGGTGCCCGGCGGCAGCAGCGCGGGGTCCGCCGCGCTCTCCTCGTCCCGCACCACCCACACCCCGCGCAGGTGCGGGGCGAGTTCACGGGCCGCGCGGTGGATCGCGGCGGGGTCGCCGAGCACGCCCCGGTGGGAGAACGCCGAGTACACGACGAGGTTCGGGTCGAGGGGACGGCGCACGTGCACGGTGCTCGCCGTCCGGCGCAGCCGCCCGGCGGCCGCGGCGAGCGCCGGCCGTGTCCGGCGCTCCAGCTCCCGCGCCGCCCGCCCGGACTGCCGGCGCACCCGGTAGGCGGCGTACGACCCCTCCAGCACCCGCAGTCCGGCCGGGACCGCCGCACCCTCGGGCCGGTGGGCGCGGAACATCTCGGCGGTGCGGTGGAAGAACTCGGCCCGGTCGGAGGGCGGCAGCCGGTCCGGCTTGGACAGGATGTCCAGGCAGTGCTCGCCCATCTTGGCGTGCAGGAACGGCCGCCACCTGGCCGCCAGTTCCGGACGGGCGTCCAGGAAGGCGAAGACCCGCTCGTACTGCGCGTGGACGTCGAAGTGCTTGCGGCTGGTCGTGGACAGGATGTTGCCCTGGCGGCGCTGGCGGTAGTTCAGGCAGATGCGGTCCAGCGCGGCGATCCGCTCCGCGCTGAACATGACCGGGAAGGTCCAGGGCGTGTCCTCGTAGTAGCCCGGCGGGAAGGTGAAGCCCTCCCGCTCGACGAAGTCGCGCCGGTAGACCTTGTTCCACACGACCATCAGCAGGTCGAGGATCTCGGGATGCCCGGCCGCCGTGAACGTGCCGTCGCCCGCCTGGGCGAGCACCCGGGCCAGCACGTTGCGCCGGGTGCCGCCCCACCAGTAGGTGCGCGCGTAGTCGAAGACCAGCACGTCCGGGCCGTCCGTCTCCGCGAGCCGGTCGGCCATCGCGCGCAGGGCGCCCGGAGTGAGGGTGTCGTCGCTGTCGAGGAAGAAGAGGTAGTCGCCGGTGGCGAGCGGCAGGCCGGCGTTGCGGGCCCGGCCGAGGCCGGCGTTCTCCGCCAGGTGCAGCACGCGCACCCGGTCGTCGCGGGCCGCGTACTCGTCCAGGATCGCCCCCGAACCGTCCGGCGAGCAGTCGTCGACGGCGATGACCTCGATGTCCCGGAAGGACTGGTCCAGCACCGAGTCGAGGCACTCGCGCAGGAAGCCCTGCACCTTGAAGCAGGGGACGATGACGCTGAAGCGGGGCACGGCGGGGTCAGCTCCTCACGAGGGTGGCGGCGGCGGGGGCCGGAACGCGCTCCGCGAGCGGGAGCACCGGCGGCAGTGCCTCGGGCGGCTCGCCGAGCAGCACCCGGCGCACGACGCGCTCGGCGGCCCGGCCGTCGTCGAACTCGCAGAACCGCTCCCGGAAGGCCGCCCGCAGCGCCGTCGACTCCTGGCCCGCCCAGCTGCCGTCGGCGAAGACGCGGGCCAGCTCCTCGGGCGTGCGCGCCACCGGTCCCGGGGGCGCCGCCATCAGGTCGAAGTAGACGCCGCGGGTCTCCCGGTACACGTCCCAGTCGTCGGCGTACACGACGATCGGGCGGTCCAGGTTGGCGTAGTCGAACATGATGGACGAGTAGTCGGTGACCAGCGCGTCCGCGGCCAGGCACACGTCCTCCGAGGAGCGGTGCCCGGTCACGTCGATGACCCGGCCGGTGCGTTCCCGGCTCCCGCCCCGGTCGTAGAAGTAATGGGCGCGCAGCAGCACCACGACGTCTTCGCCGGCCGCCTCGCAGAACGCCTCCAGGTCCAGGCCGCCCGCGCCGAACCCGGTCTCCCAGTCCCGGTGCGTGGGCGCGTACAGGACCGCCGTCTTCCCCTCCGGGACGCCCAGTTCGCGCCGCACCCGGGCCACGTCCCCGGCGGTCGCCGTGCAGTAGACGTCGTTGCGCGGGTAGCCGTACTCCAGGTGCTCGTACGAGCCGGGGAAGGCGCGCTCCCACATCTGGGTGGAGTGCCGGTTGGCGGACAGGTTGAAGTCCCAGCGGTCCACGCGGGCCAGGAGCTTGGTGAAGCTGCCGGTGGCCGCCGCCACCACCGGGTACGTCGACTGGTCCACGCCCATCGTCTTCAGCGGGGTGCCGTGCTGGGTCTGCAGGTGCACACTGCCGGGGCGCTTGACCACGCCCTCGGCGAAGTTGGCGTTGTTCACCAGGTACGTGGCGCGGGCCAGCACCTCCCAGTACCGGTGGCTGCCGACGACCGCGTGGTCGACGCCCTCCGGCAGGGTGTGCGCCTGGTCCGGCTCGACCAGGAACACCGACCTGAGGTGCGGGGCGAGTTCGCGGGCCTTGGCGTGGATCGCGGCCGGGTTGCAGGCGTAACCGCGGCCCCAGTAGGCGCAGTACACGACGAGGTTGGGGTCCAGCGGGCGGCGCAGGTGGCGGTGGTAGCGCAGACGGGTGCGCAGCCCGCGCGGCCACGGCAGGCGGCGCAGGACGCCGGTCGCCGTCCGGTTGGCGGCGCGCAGCGCGCGGAAGGCGGTGTACGACCCCGACGCCAGCAGCCGGTGCTGCACGCCGAGCCGCCCGCCCGGCGGCCGGAATCCCGCGGGGCGGTGGCGCCGGTACAGGCGGCTCGCCCGGCGGTAGAAGGCGCGGCGTCCCCGCCGGGTCAGGCGCCGGGGGTGGGTGGCCGTCTTGAGGACCGCCGCGAAGAGCTGCTCGAACAGCGGGCCGCGCCGCTCGGGCGGCAGGCCCCGCTCGACGGCGTGGGTGAGGGCGAGTTCGGCCTGGTCGAGCAGGTCCGCGTGGTGCTCGCCGGGCAGGTTCAGCCGGTTGCCCTGGCGCCGCACCCGGTGCCGTACGACCACCTCGCGCAGCACGGCCATGCGCTCGGCGCGCGCCGCGACCCGGGCGCCGAAGCCGACGTCCGTGAAGTGCCCGCCGGGGAAGTCCAGCCGGCGCTCGGTGAGGAAGGTGCGGCGGTGGACCGCGCTCCAGGCGGGCAGGTGCACGCCGGTCAGGTGCGGGGCGCGGTCGGGGGCGAAGGCGCCGTCCGGGGTCTTCGCCAGCAGCGGCGCGGCCGGGTTGGTGGTCTCGCCCTCCCACCAGGGCACCCGCTCGTGCTCGAAGTACAGGACGTCGACGCCGCCGGTGTCCGCCAGGCGTGCGTCCACGGCCGCCAGCGCTCCCGGCACGAGGGTGTCGTCGCCGTCGAGGAACAGCAGGTACGCGCCGGTCGCCGCCCGCATCCCGGCGTTGCGCGCCCCGGCCAGACCCGCCGACGGCGGCGAGTGCACGGGCGTCACCCGGGAGTCCCGCTCGGCGTGCTCCCCGGCTACGTCCGCCGCGGCGCAGTCCGGGCCGTCGCAGACCGGGATCAGCTCGAAGTCGCCGAAGGACTGGCCGAGGACGGAGTCCAGTGCCTGGGAGAGCCGCCCCGCGACCCCATGGGACGGGACGATGATGCTGAAGCGGGGCATACTGCTCTTTCTCTCGGTTTCAGAGGCTGTCGGTGACGGTGCGCGGACCCGCCGGTGGCGGCACCGTGGTCAGCGGGGCCCGCGCCAGAGCCGCGGTGGCGGAGGGCGCGGGGCGGCGCCCGGAGAGCGGGACGGCCGGCGGCGGGTCCGTCTCGCCCAGGACCACCCGGCGTACGACCCGCTCGGCGGCGCGGCCGTCGTCGTAGGGGCAGAACCGCTCGCGGAAGGCGGCCCGCAGCCGCGCCGACCGGGTGCCGTGCCAGTCGCCGCTCGCGAACACGCCGATCAGCTCGTCCTCGTCCCGCGCGATCGCGCCCGGCGGGAAGGACCGCAGGTCGACGTAGGTGCCGCGGGCCGCCTCGTACGCCTCCCGCTCGGCGGCGTGGATCACGATCGGGCGGTCGAGGCCCGCGTAGTCGAACATCAGCGACGAGTAGTCGGTGACCAGGGCGTCCGAGGCCAGGCACAGCGACTCCACGTGCGGGTGGTCGCTGACGTCCAGCACCCGGCCGGCGGACGCGGCGAGCGGGCCGCCGTGCCGGGGGTGGGCGCGGGCCAGCACCACGAAGCGCGGGCCGAGGCGGCGCACGACGCGCTCCAGGTCCAGGGCGGAGCGCTGGGTGCGCCGGTAGTCGCGGTGG
Organism: Streptomyces violaceoruber; assembly: GCF_033406955.1. Taxonomy (NCBI): domain Bacteria; kingdom Bacillati; phylum Actinomycetota; class Actinomycetes; order Kitasatosporales; family Streptomycetaceae; genus Streptomyces; species Streptomyces violaceoruber. Next base: position 5,209,982 of record NZ_CP137734.1, read on the forward strand.
GTGGGCGCGTACAGGATCGCGACCGTGCCCTCGGGGACGCCGAGGGTCTCGCGCAGCCGGGCCACGTCCGCGGCCGTCGCCCGCTGGAGGACGTCGGTGCGCGGCTGGCCGCACTCCAGGGCGGTCCAGTCGCCCGGGTGGACGCGTTCCCAGGTCAGGGTGGAGTGGCGGTTGGCGGAGACCACGTAGTCCCAGGAGTCGGCCTCGCGCAGCAGCCGGGCGAAGTCGGTGCCCTGAGCGGCGGCCGGGCGCTCCTGGAGGTCCAGGCCCATGTGCTTGAGGGGCGTCCCGGCCTGCGTCTGGACCAGGACCTGACCCCGCCGCCTGACCAGGCCCGGGCCGAAGGCACCCTCGCGCACCAGGTAGCGGGAGCGGGCCAGGGCCGTCCAGTGGGCGGCCGTGCCCGGGGTCAGGCGGCGGGTGCCGGGCGGCACGGTGTGGTGGTGCACCCGGTCGGCTGTCCACGCCGTGCGCACGTGCGGCGCGAGACGGCGGAACGCCTCCTCCAGCGCGCCCGGGTCGCGGCCGTACCCCCGGTCGCCCTCGACGGCGAAGACGGCCCGGTCGGCGCGGAGCGGGAGGCAGCGCTGGACGCGGTAGTGCAGGCGCAGGGCGCCGGTCCGGGCGGCGCGCAGCAGCCCCGCGGCGACCCCCGCCGTACCGCGGCGCAGGGCCGACGCCAGCCGCAGGGCGCCGTAGGTGCGGCGCAGGCCCAGGCGGAGCAGGGCGTGGCGCAGCCGGACGGGCAGCGGGGCGGGGGCGCCGGGGACCCGGTAGCGGCGGCAGTGGACCCGGGCCCGGCGCAGGAACTCGGCGCGCAGGGAACGCGGGAGACGGCCGGGGCGGGTGTACACCGTCGTGAGGTGGTCGGCCATGCGCCGGTACAGCAGCGGCCGCCAGCGGGCCAGCTCCTTGCGCGACTCCGGGTGCGTCTCCATGCGCGCGTCGAGGAACGCGAAGACGCGGTCGTACTGCGTGAAGACGTCCAGGTGGCGCTCGCCCGGCGTGCCCAGGATGCTGCCCCGCAGCCGCTGGCGGTAGTGGACGCAGACCCGGTCCAGGGTGGCGACGGAGCCCGCCGTCATCAGGACCGGGTACGTCCACGGCGTGTCCTCGTAGTAGCCCGGCGGGAAGGCGAAGCCCTCGCGTACGGCGAACTCCCGTCGCACCGCCTTGTTCCAGGCCACCATCAGCAGCTTCAGCAGCCCGGGCCGGTCGGCGAGCCGGAACGGCGCCGGGCCCTGCTCGGTGAGGTGCGCGGCGGCCTGGTTGCGGACCGTCTCGCCGGTCCAGTACGTGCGCGCGTAGTCGTAGACCAGGACGTCCGGCTCGCCGGTCTCCTTGATCCGGTCGGCGATGCCCCGCAGCGCGTGCGGGGTGAGGGTGTCGTCGCCGTCGAGGAAGACGAGGTAGTCGCCGCCCGCCCGTTCCATGCCGGCGTTGCGGGCGGGGCCCAGCCCCTCGTTGCGCGGCAGGCCGATGACGCGGACGCGCGGGTCGAGGGCCGCGAACTCGTCGGCGATCGCGCCGCAGGCGTCCGGCGAGCCGTCGTCGACCACGATCACCTCGAAGTCCGGGTACGACTGGGCCAGCACCGACTCCAGGCACGCGTGCAGATACGCCTGCACCTGGTACGCGGGAACGATGACACTGAACCTGGGCACGGGGACTTCCATCGGTCGGCGGGATCGGTGCGGGCGTTCTGCCCGGCAACGGCCGGTGGACCCGCTTGGTTACGGTCCCCGGGGCATTCGGGGGACGTTGTGCCCGTACGGATGAGGGGGCGGGCCGGTGACCGGCCCGCCCCCTCAAGGGTGTTGTCGTGGCGGCTATTTGACGGCGCCCGCCATCACGCCGGAGACGAACTGCCGCTGGAACGCGAAGAACACGGCCAGCGGGATCACCATGGAGATGAACGCGCCCGGCGCGAGCACGTCGATGTTGTTGCCGAACTGCCGTACCTGGGTCTGCAGGGCGACCGTGATCGGCTGGTTCCCGGAGTCCGAGAAGATCAGCGCGACCAGCATGTCGTTCCACACCCACAGGAACTGGAAGATGCCCAGGCTCGCGATCGCGGGCCCGCCGAGCGGCATCACCACCCGCACGAACAGCCTCAGTTCACCCGCACCGTCCAGGCGGGCCGCTTCCAGCAGCTCCCGCGGGATCTCCGCGAAGAAGTTCCGCAGCAGGAACACCGCGAAGGGCAGGCCGAAGCCGACGTGGAAGAGGATCACGCCGAGCATGGAACCGAACAGGCCGATCTTCCCGAAGAGTTCGGCGATCGGGATCAGGGCCACCTGCACGGGTACGACGAGCAGCCCGACCACGGCCAGGAACCACCAGTCGCGGCCGGGGAATTCCATCCACGCGAAGGCGTACCCGGCCAGCGCCCCGATCACCACGACCAGGACGGTCGCGGGGACGGTGATCAGCGCGGTGTTGAGGAGCGAGGAGGTGATGTCGCCGTTCTTCAGCAGCTCCTCGTAGCTCTGGAAGGTCAGCTGGGACGGCTCGGTGAGGACTTTCCACCAGCCGCTCGCCGCCATGTCCTCCGGCGTGCGCAGCGAGGACAGCAGCAGCCCGATCGTCGGGACCAGCCAGAACAGGCCCACCACGATCAGGAACACCCGGACGAGCCCGCCGCCGGCCGCCTCGGCGAGCCGGGAGGCGAGCGGCTGCCTGGCCTTGACGGCCGTCTCGGGCGGCCGGGTGGCCGCCGGGGTGAGGGAACCCGCGTCCGCGGTCATCGCCGCACCTCCCGCCGAAGTCGCCGTACGTTGAACCACATCACCGGGATGACCAGGAGCAGCAGGAACACCGCGATGGCGCTGGCGACGCCCGGCTGGTCCGAGGCGAAGCCCTTGCGGTACAGCTCCAGGGCGAGCACGTTCGCGTCGTCCTGGGAGGAGCCCGGGGCGATGATGAAGACCAGGTCGAAGACCTTCAGCACGTTGATCATCAGGGTGACGACGACGACCGCGAGGACCGGTGCCAGCAGGGGCACCGTGACCCGTCTGAAGACCTGCCACTCGTTGGCGCCGTCGACCCGGGCGGCCTCCAGGAGCTCCCGGGGCATGCCCGCGAGGCCCGCCGCGATCAGCACCATCGCGAAGCCCGCCCACATCCACACGTACGATCCGATGATCGCCGGGGTGACGAGTGAGGGGCCGAGCCAGTTCAGGCCGTTGTACGCCTCCTTGAAGTTGTCGGCGGGCAGCCTCAGCAGCGCCCCGTCGGCCGCCGCGGGCAGCGTGAAGGTGCCGTCCCCGGCCGCCGTGGTCGTCGCCACGACCTCGCCGTCCTTGACCGCCTCGATCTTCATCCCGGCGTAGCCCAGCTCGGCCGCGTCGACGCCGCCCAGTCTGCCGACGCCCTTGCCGCGGGTGAAGTCCTGCCAGGTGGTGCCGGTGACCTTCCCGTCCGCCGGCTCGGCGGTCGCGGCCTTCTTCGCGCCGTCGGGCATCAGGTCGGGGGCCACGCCCACCAGCGGCAGGGCGACCGGGGTGCCCGCGCCGACCGGCTGCTTGGTGATGAACGCGCCGCCGCCCGCCGGCTTCAGCGGCGAGTCGCGGCCGGGGTGAGCCTTCGGGAACGCGGACGACTCGGCGAACGTGTCGTGCACCCCGACCCACACCGCGTTGGCGACGCCCTTGTCCGGGTCCTGGTCGTACACCAGGCGGAAGATGATGCCGGCCGCCAGCATCGAGATCGCCATCGGCATGAAGACGACCAGCTTGAACGCCGTGCCCCAGCGGATGCGTTCGGTCAGCACCGCGAAGATCAGGCCCAGCGCGGTGGCGACCGTCGGCGCGAACACCACCCAGATGACGTTGTTCTTCAGGGCGGTGCGGATGCCGTCGTCGGTGAAGAGGGTCTCGTAGTTGTCGAACCCGGCGAAGGAGTCGCCGGACTGGTCGTAGAAGCTGCGGATCAGCGAGTACCCGATCGGGTAGACCACGAGCGCGCCGAGCAGCACCAGGGCGGGCAGCAGGAACAGCGCCGCCACGGACCTGCGGGTGCCGGTCACGCTCTTGCGCGACTTGGGTGACTTGGGGGCGGCGGAGCCCCGTGGGGCTCCTGCCGCCGTGGCCGACGTCATCGCGTCAGCCGCCGTAGGCGGCGGCCGCGTCCGCTTCCAGCTTCGCCTGGGCACCCGCGACGTCCTTCGGGTTCTTCAGGAAGTCCTGGAGCGTCTTCCACTCGCCCTTGCCGGGGGTGCCGCCGAAGGCCTGCGGGGCCTGGTCCGACATGTCGAAGCGGAAGTCGTCACCGGCCGCGACCAGCGCCTCGGCGATCTTCTTCTGCACCTCGTTCGGGTACACCGAGGAGTCGATGCTCTTGTTGGGCGAGAGGAACCCGCCGAGCTTCGCCTGGATCCCCGCCGCGTCCGGCGAGGCCAGCCAGGTGGCCAGCGCCTGCGCCGCCTTCGAGTCCTTGAAGACCACGGCCGCGTCGCCGCCGGACACCACCGGCGCGGTGTCGCCCACGGCCGGGAACGGGAACACCTTCGCGTCCGTGCCGACCTTCGCCTTCGTCTCACCGATGTTGACCTGGACGAAGTCGCCCTCGTAGACCATGCCCGCCTTGGGCTGGTCGCCGCCGGTGAAGGTCTGCGTCACCGAGGCCGGGAACTCCGTCTGGAGCGCGCCGGACGCCCCGCCCGCGACGAAGTCCTTCTTGCCCCAGATCTCCGCGAGCGTGGTGAGGGCGTCCTTCACGGACGGGTCCGTCCACTTGATCTCGTGCTTGGCGAGCTGGTCGTACTTCTCCGGACCCGCCTGCGAGAGGTAGACGTTCTCGAACCAGTCGGTGAGCGTCCAGCCGTCCGCGCCGCCCACCGAGAACGGGGTGACGCCCGAGTCGTAGACCATCTGGGCCGCGTTGAGCAGCTCGTCCCAGGTCTTGGGCTCGGCGGCGCCGGCGTTCTCGAAGACCTGGGCGTTGTACCAGATCAGCGACTTGTTGGCGGCCTTGTAGTACACGCCGTACTGCTTGCCGCCGACCTTGCCGATGTCCTGCCAGCCCTGCGAGTAGTTCTCGCCCAGCTCCTTGGTCGCCTCGGCGCCCAGCGGCTTGGCCCAGCCCTTGTCCACGGCCTGCTTGATGGCGCCGGGCTGCGGGAGCATCGCCACGTCCGGCGGGGCACCGCCCGCGATCTTCGAGCCGAGGAAGTTGATGATCGGGTCCTGGGCGGGCACGAAGGTCACCTTGGCGCCGGTGCGCTTCTCGAACTCGGCGAGGACCTTCTTGAAGTTCTCCTGCTCGGTGCCGGTCCAGACGGCGGCGACCTCCAGGCTCTCACCGTCCAGCTTCGGCAGAGTGACGGAGGAGGCCGGCTGCTTGGCGCCGCCGCCCTCGTCGCCGCCGTCACCGCCGCCGCTGTCCTCGTCACCGCCGCAGGCGGTGAGCGAGAGCGCGAGCGCTCCCGCGGCCAGGGCGGCTGCGGCCCGGGTGGTCCTCTTGACGGTTCCGCGTGTCCGGATGGTGCTGCTCGTGCGCATCACTGCCCCGTTCTTCGTTCCTCGTCGAACGCTCGGCGCTCTCCCGTGCGCTCTGGTGTACGCCAGGGGGGTGAGGGCGGCAAGGGCGCGTCCGCTGTCAACAGGGCGATCGTGACCGCGTCGTGACCGTGATCGGCAACCGGGCGCGGGTACGGGCGTCGTCGCCCGGGCTCCACCACCTCGCGCCCCGTACTCAGCCGGCGCCTTCGGAGGGGGCACCGCCGAGACGGTCCAGGTACGCGCGGCAGCGGGACTTCCAGTCGGACGGAGCCGAACCGGACAGACAGGCGCGCAGCAACTCGGCCACGGGTTCCCCGAGACCCAGCTCGGCGACGGCGTCCTCGTGTGCCTCCAAGCAGGCGGCGAGCCTGCGCTTGCAGCCCGCGTCGTCCAGGTCGAGCAGGGCGAGTGCCGCCACAGCGCCGGCCAGGTCGATGGCCATGACGATCGGGATCATCCGGCGGGGGACTCCCACATCGTCGGAATCGTTGGCGATGACGACGAGGTGCTCCAAGAACGCGGGGGCGGCGGGCCGCGGCGTGTACAGCTGCTCCAACAACTCGAAGGACAGCCGCTGGATCCCCTGCTCCGGGCTGTTCAGCAGGGCGTACAGGGGCTCCTCGTCCAACGCCCTGCGCGCCGCGAGCGCGCGGAGGGCCTGCTTGCGCTTGTGCTTCTCCTCGAACTCGTCCAGCGCGATCCTCCTCGCGATCACCAGATCGGTCATGGACAACCTGGAGGGCTGGGCGAAGAGGGGCACGGCGGACCCGCGGCGATTGCGCTCGCTCAGGTGACCGACGGCGATTCTGAAGAGCTGGGACAGCTCACGCCGCAGCACGTCCCTGAACGAACCGTCGGTGAAGGGGGCGACGGTGATCTGGCGTTCATGGTAAAGCTCGCGCAGCGTCATCACGAGATTTCTGTCCTGCTCCGACGGAATGACGGAAAGGTCTGTGGGGGGCGGGAAGGTCGAATGCAGGAACAGGTATCTCTGATGCGTCTTGTCGAGGCAGAGGACCAGGAATGGCTTACCGGACATCAGTGCCTCGCTCACCTCGGTCTCCCAGGTGATCCGGCCGATTTCCTCGACTATGACGAACACGCAGATGTCTGCGTCCTGTACGGATTCACGAGAATTCTCGGTCCAGCTCGAAGTGGCAGAATTGATGTAGTTCACCGTCCCCGACAGGAAGTGCCGAGGGATTCCGCCGAAATCTTCCACGACCTGGACGAACGCGTCCCGCACCCTCTCCGTGTCGGCGGCGCCGCACAGCATGATCCTCATCATGGCGCAGTGTTGCATGCGGCCGGGCAACCGGGACCCGCTTCCCGGAGCCCGCCGCTCCCTGTCATTTCTTTGCAGTACCGCCGACTCGACGGGAGCGTACGGCATCTCACCCCCGGCCGTCGGCAAAACGCGCGCCGCGGGGTCGGCCGCATCACACAATGAACCCACGCCCGGCGGTGGGAGGGGAGTGCGGTGGGGTCGAACGACGAGCTGTACGAGAAGTCGGTACTCGACGTCCCGAAACTGCAACGGTACGCCCGGAAGGTGGCGAAGGCCGCGCACTCGAAAGTACCGATGGCCAGCCATCAGGAATACGTGGTGAGGCAGCGCCAGGAAGTGCGACGCAAAGGATGGTTCTCCAAGGAGTCCGTGACGGTGTCGGAACGCTGTGCGCAAGGTCCCGCCCTCCGCTACTGGGAGCTGGGGAGGGTCGCCGATGAGACTTTCCGCAGGAAGGACGGCGCGGACCTCTACGGGCACGTGCACATCAACTGGACCGGCGTGGACGACGGCAGCATGATCATCCTCCTGGAGGACGGCGAGCTGCGCCACGTCGCGTACTCGGTCCGGGACACCGGACCGCACTACCCGGTCCTGGAGATGGAGACCTCCCACACCGAGTGGAAGGTCGCCGCCATGCGGCCGCACGACTACCTGCTGCTGGACAGGCCCAACCTCGGACGCATGCGGGAGAAGACCTACTCCCGCAAGTCCGGCCTCCTGTACATGGAGGAGCTGCGGCGGAACTACCGCGTGACCGTGCGTCAGAAGGGCCTCGGCCTGTCCCTGGCACTCAACCGCCTCTTGAAAAGGGCCGAGTGACCGGCGGCGCGCATCCGCTGACCGGCCGCGGACTCCACGTCTAGAGCAGCGAGGGGACCTCGGCCGCCGAGACCTCGCGGGCCGCCCTTTCCAGGGCGCTGGCCAGCAGGGCCAAGTCGGTGGGTCCGTTGCCCAGTTCGCGTACGGGGCGGCGGGCGGGCGGGTCGCCCATGCGGTGCCACTCCAGGGGGACCACCGTGGGGCGCAGGGTCGCCGTGCGGGGGATGCGGCCCGTGACGCGGCCGCCCTGGAAGGCGGTGGTGCGGCCGTCGGGGCGGGCCAACCGCCCGCGTCCGGGCGCCGGTTCGTCCGGACCCGGCACCGGCGGGTCCAGGGTGACGCGCAGGGTCGCCCGCAGGGCGGGCTCCGTCCGGTCCGTGCGGCCGTCGGGCGCGGTCGCGGCCACCAGGTGGACGCCGAGCCGCTCGCCCTCCCGCGCGACGGCCTCCAGCGCCCGCATCACCGACCCCGCCGCGGGCCGCCCGGGGGAGCCGAGCGGGGGAGTGACCAGGGCGTCGAGGTCGTCGACGACCACGACCAGGCGGGGCAGGGGCGGGACGGGCCCGGTGCGGCGCCTGGCGGCGGCCGGGCGCAGCCGCAGGGTGGAGCTGGGCGGGGACTCCACGTCCCCGGAGTCGGAGACCGGCGCGGGCCCCGCGGCCGCCGGGCCGCGCTGGGAGACGAGCCGGCCCGACACCTCGCGCCCGGTGTGCCACTCGGCGAAGTCCGACCGCCCGAGCAGCTCGGCGCGCCGCTTCAGCTCGGCGCTCAGGGACTGAGCGAACTCCCGCATCCGCACGGGGTCGTTGGCGGTGAGGTGCGTGGTGACGTGCGGAACGTCCGTGCACACGTGCAGGCCCTCGCCGCGGGCGCCGCCCGAACTCACGCTGTCGCGGCCGTCCATGAGGACGACGCCGAGCCGGTCGGGGCGTTCGGCCGAGGCGAGCGAGGCGACGAACGCCCGCAGCAGCTCGGTGCGGCCGCTCCCGGCGGGCCCCTCGATCAGCAGGTGCGGGCCCTCGGCGGCCAGGTCGGCCAGGACGGGGCCGCGCGGACCGGCGCCCAGCACGGCCTGCGCGCGTCCCCCGAGGGACTCGGTGTCGTCGGCCGCGGCGGCCCAGCGGGCCATCAGGGAGGCGGGGGTGGCGCGGGCCAGGCCCAGCTCGTCGAGGAGCCGGGCCGTCCGGGGGAGCGGTGCGGACACGCGCGCGTGGTGTTCGCCGCCGTCCGCGGCGCTGTCCGTGCGCAGCGGGGCCAGGGCGCGCGCGAACCGCTCGGCCCAGGGCAGGGACACGGCGTCCACCGTGCAGAGGGTGCCGTGACCGACCGGGCCGGCGGGAGCGGCCGGGGCGCCCGTGCCCGGGTTCGGACCCGGGCGGGCGACGCGCAGCAGACGCAGGGTCGTCGCCACGTCGCCGCTGAGCAGCACCACGGCGCCGCACTCCCGGAAAACCGGCGACACCGCGCAGGCCGCCTCGTACGTCCGCGTCACCGGGGAGGTGGGGGAGGCGGCGGCTGTCTCGGCCAGGCACACGACGTGCACACCGGCCCGCGGACCCTCCAGGGCCAGCCGCGCCACCGCCTCGCGCACGTCGGCACCGCCGGGATCCCCGTCCACGACGACCACGGTGTACGGGCCGGTGAAGCCGCCTGCCGGGTCGGCGCCGTCGTCGGGGCGCGCCCAGGAGGGCTGAGGCCGGACGTTCCCCGTGGCGGCCGCAGCCGCTGGGGTGTCCTCGGCCGTGTCCTGGGGGCGGGCACCCGGCCGGGCCTCGTCCCCGAGGTGGTCGTCCAGGCGGCGGAGCAGCTCGGCGGCGCGGGCCGTGGCCTGCTCGCGGTCGTGGGCCAGCAGCAGTCGGCAGTCCTGGCCGTGTCCCGGGCGCACCTGGGGCAGCCAGCCCAGCCAGGACCACTCGGCGGTCCGCTCGGCGAGCGGGCGGGAGCGGTCCGCGCTGATCAGGACGATCTCCAGGGTGTCGGCGGAGTGCAGCGCGGCGAGCTGGGCCAGCACCGAGCGGGCCAGCCCGGTGAGCCGCTCGCGCGGACCCGCGAGGCCGAGCGCGCCGACCTCGCGCAGACCGGCGGTCACCGGCACCGCGGGCAGCGGGGCGTCACCGCCCGGCGCCACCCGGTCGGCCGTACCGAGCCGCACGGTGAGCGCCTCCGGGTGGCCCGGGCCGCGCTCCCACAGCCGCGGCCCCGGTCCCAGCGCGGTGAGCAGCAGCGACGCGGGGTCCGGCCAGGTCTCCGGGGCGCCCGAGGTGCCGGGAGGAGACGCCGGGGCCGGGCCGGCCGCCGCCCCGCCGGACGCGAACCCGCCGGGTGCGGGGGCCTCCGGGGCACCTCCGCGCCCGCCGGTCAGCCGCCTCGCCCACGCCCCTATCCCCCCGCGCCTGCGCACCTCCTGCGGCATGTCGGTGCCCCGCAGGGGAGTCCCCTTGCGTGCGGTGCGGGCGCCCGGGGCGCCACCACGTCCGGTGCGGGTGCCCGGGCCGGCGCCGTCCGCACCGCCGGGGGTGGCGGCGGGGCGGTGAGCCGTCGCACCGGTCGTGCTCGGGCGGGAATCCCCGGCACCGGACGGGTCCCCGCGGAGGGCGCCCGCGTCGGCCGGGTCCGGGCCCGTCCGGTCCGGCCCGGAGAGGCTCTGGCCGTAGGAGGCGTCCCTGCCGCCCGGGTCCCTCTCGTACGCGTCCCTGTCGTACGCGTCCCTGCCGTGCGGGTCGCTCCCCGGTGTGCCCGGGGCGGGAGCGCCGTATGAGCCCGGGCCGGGCCCGTCGGAGTGCGGATCGCCCGCGCCGGTACGGGCCGCCCCCGGGGCCGGAGGTCCCTCGGCGTACGGGTCCCGGCCGGGTGCGCCCCGGCCGGCTGTCCGCGGGGCCGGAGCGTCGGGTCCGCCCGCGCCGGACCCGCCGGTCGCGTACGCCCCCGCGCCCCGCGCGCCGCCGTGCGTCTCGCCCCCGGTGGGGGACTGCCGGGGCAGGCCCGCCGAGGAGCCGGTGCCGCGGCTCTCGATACGGGGTGCGCCGCCCTGGCCGGGGACCTGCGGCGGCTCGGCGGGTGCCGCGCCCCTGTCGTAACCCGACGTGCCGTACGCGTGGTGGGTGCGCCCGCGGGGCCGGACCGTCCCGTCCGGACCGGTGCCGCGCGGCGCGGGGTCCGGTGCGGCTCCGTCCGCCGCAACGGACCCGCGCCCGTCCGCGCGCCCGTCCGGATCCGCCACCCGGCTGAATCCGGACGGTCCGGCCTGTCCGGCCGGGCCGTCGGCGGGGCCGTGGCGCCCCGGGCCCGTCGCGCGGGAGCGGCCGTCCGCGTCGCGCACCTGGCCCTCCGCCCCGTCGGCCGCGCGCGCGTGGACCACCGCGCCGCCGTCCCCGTCCTCCGACGAGGGCGCCCCCGGCCCGGTCAGCCGTACGTGTCCCTCCCCGTCCGGCGTCGTCGCCACCCGCTCCTGCGCCGCCGGCGGCACCGGCACGAGCCGCAGGGCGGACTCGCCGATCCGCAGCAGCGCGCCCGGCGGGAAGCGCACCGGTCGGTCGCCCACGCGGGTGCCGTCCAGGGTGGTGCCGTTGGTGGAGCCGAGGTCGGCCACGGAGACGCGGGCGTCGGGACCGACGGTCACGGCGCAGTGCATGCGGGAGACGTCCGGGTCGTCGAGCGCGACATCGGCGTCGGCCGAGCGGCCGAGCCGGATCTGGCCGCCGTGCAGGAGGTGGACGCCGCCCGCGTCGGGGCCCGCGACCACGTGGAGCTGGGCGGGGACCTCCGCCGGCTCGGTGTGCGGGTCGGGCTCGCCCGGGGCGCCCAGGCAGAGCACGGCCCCGTCGATCAGCGGGGGCTCGCCCAGGGTGCTGCGCTGGGCGTCGAGCCGCTGCGCACCGGCGTACAGCACCACCTGGCCGGAGCCCGGTCCCTCCCCGGGGAGCGTCGCGGCCAGCGCGGAGGCGACCGCGGCCAGGGCCGTGCCCGCCGGGGCGGTGACGAGTACGTCACAACGCGCGGGGCGGTCCGTCGCCGGGACGGCCGAAGCAGCCGAAGCATGCGGGCCCAGCGGGTCTACGACGGTCAGCCGGATCTGCATCGCCGTAAGCGGTCCCTTCGCGCGGGCGCCCGCACGCCGGGACGGAAGCCGTCACCGCGGTCCCCCACCGCGGACTTCCCCCACCGTCACACGAACACGTCGGCCAGTACTGCACGCATCCTCGCACCTGCCACTGACAACGCGCCCGCCGCCCGCCGTCAAATGATCTTGATTGGTCGGCTCTGCCCCCAAAAATGCCTGACAGGTGCCCTGCGGATGATCGAATGCCGTCCGCTTGAGATCGGTCACGTGCGGGCAGCGGCAACCACGGGACCGGGTCGAGCGTCTTTCCTTCGAACGTGGTCCGGGGGGCGGCACTACAGTTGGGTCCGACTGGGACCGACCGGGTCTGGGACAGTGGGTCCGAACAGCCAGCAAGCAACTAGGAGCGCATGACGTGCGGCCGGTAGGCAGCAAGTACCTCCTCGAGGAGCCCCTCGGCCGCGGTGCCACGGGCACCGTATGGCGTGCCCGCCAGCGGGAGACCGCGGGCGCCGAGGCGGCCGTGGCCGGACAGCCCGGCGAGACCGTCGCGATCAAGGTCCTCAAGGAAGAGCTCGCGAGCGACGCCGACATCGTGATGCGCTTCCTGCGGGAGCGCTCGGTGCTGCTCCGGCTCACCCACCCCAACATCGTCCGGGTCCGCGACCTGGTCGTCGAGGGCGAGCTGCTGGCCCTGGTCATGGACCTCATCGACGGACCGGACCTGCACCGGTACCTGCGGGAAAACGGGCCGCTCACCCCGGTTGCCGCGGCTCTGCTCACCGCGCAGATCGCCGACGCCCTCGCCGCCAGCCACGCCGACGGCGTCGTCCACCGCGACCTGAAGCCGGCCAACGTCCTGCTGAAGCAGACCGGCGGCGAGATGCACCCGATGCTGACCGACTTCGGCATCGCCCGCCTCGCCGACTCGCCCGGCCTCACCCGCACCCACGAGTTCGTGGGCACGCCCGCGTACGTGGCGCCGGAGTCCGCCGAGGGCCGCCCGCAGACCTCCGCCGTCGACGTCTACGGCGCCGGCATCCTGCTCTACGAGCTGGTCACCGGCCGCCCCCCGTTCGGAGGGGGCTCCGCCCTGGAGGTGCTGCACCAGCACCTGAGCGCCGAACCGCGCCGCCCCTCCACCGTCCCCGACCCGCTGTGGACGGTCATCGAGCGCTGCCTGCGCAAGAACCCCGACGACCGTCCCAGCGCCGAGAACCTCGCCCGCGGCCTGCGCGTCGTCGCCGAGGGCATCGGTGTGCACGCGAACAGCGCGCAGATCGGCGCCGCCGAGAACGTGGGCGCGCTCCTCGCCCCCGACCCGGCGCCCGCGCAGGTCCCGGGCGCCCCCGACGCCGCCTACGACCCGAACGGCGCGACCAGCGTCCTGCCGCACACCTCGGGCCCGGCGGGCGCCGCCGACCCCACCGCCGTACTCCCGAGCACCGGGGCCCCCGACCCGACCGCCGTCATGCCGCCGGTGCCGCCGGGACAGCCCGGCGCCCCCGGACAGGGCGGACCCGAGGACCCGCACCCCTGGCAGAACCAGCTGCGCGCGGCCCGCGACCGCAACGAACAGACGCAGGTCCAGTACCTCGACCCGAACCAGGACCCGCTGCGCCGCCGCCCCCAGCGGCAGGTCTCCCGCCCGCCGCAGCAGCCGCGCCAGGCCCCGCAGGGCCCGCCGCCCCAGCAGCCCGGCTACGGCTATCCGCAGCAGCAACAGCCGCAGCGGTACGCCACCCCCCAGCCCCAGCAGCCGCAGCGGTACGCCCCGCCGCCCGCGCCCGAGCCGCAGCAGCCGCGGCGCGAGCCCAGGCCGCCGCGGCAGCGCAGCGCCAACCCCATGCGCATCCCGGGCCTGGGCTGCCTCAAGGGGTGCCTGGTCACCGTCGTCGTCCTGTTCGTGGCCGGCTGGCTCGTCTGGGAGCTGAGCCCGCTCCAGGAATGGATCGGCACCGGCAAGGGCTACTGGGACCAGCTCACCGACTGGTTCACCACCGTGACCGACTGGATCGGGGACCTGGGCGGCTCCGGCGGAGGCTGAGTCTGGAGACTTGTCGACATCCGGAGGGTGATTTCCGCCTCCGTGGTGAAGGCCGGCTCCTCGGACGCGTACTTTTAGGCGCAACACGCGTCGGTAGGAGCAGTCTTGGCACGGAAGATCGGCAGCCGGTACACCGCCCACCAGATCCTCGGGCGGGGCAGCGCCGGCACGGTGTGGCTGGGCGAGGGGCCCGACGGTCCCGTCGCGATCAAGCTGCTGCGCGAGGACCTGGCGTCCGACCAGGAACTCGTCTCGCGCTTCGTGCAGGAGCGCACCGCCCTGCTCGGTCTGGACCACCCGCACGTCGTCTCCGTGCGCGACCTGGTGGTCGACGGCAACGACCTCGCGCTGGTCATGGACCTGGTCCGCGGCACGGACCTGCGCACCCGCCTCGACCGGGAGCGGCGCCTGGCGCCCGAGGCCGCGGTGGCCGTGGTCGCCGACGTCGCCGACGGGCTGGCCGCCGCGCACGCCGCCGGGGTCGTGCACCGCGACGTCAAGCCGGAGAACGTGCTGCTCGACATGCAGGGCCCGCTCGGCCCCGGCGGCTCGCACCCGGCGCTGCTGACGGACTTCGGCGTGGCCAAGCTCATCGACACCCCGCGCCGCACCCGCGCCACGAAGATCATCGGCACGCCCGACTACCTGGCCCCGGAGATCGTCGAGGGGCTGCCCCCGCGCGCGGCGGTCGACATCTACGCCCTCGCCACGGTCCTGTACGAGCTGCTGGCCGGCTTCACCCCGTTCGGCGGCGGCCACCCCGGCGCGGTGCTGCGCCGCCACGTGACCGAGACCGTCGTGCCGCTCCCCGGCATCCCGGACGAGCTGTGGCAGCTCCTCGTCCAGTGCCTCGCCAAGGCCCCGGCCTCCCGGCTGCGCGCCTCCGAGCTGAGCGCCCGGCTGCGCGAGCTGCTGCCGATGCTCGCCGGAATGGCCCCGCTGGACGTGGACGAGCCCGACGCCGAGCAGCCGGAGGACGCCCCCGACGCGTCCGCGGCGTCCCCGGCCGCCCCCGTGTCCACCGCGGAACCGGTTCGGCGCCGGGGTGCGGTGCCCCTGGTGCCGGGGGCCAAGCCGGCCGACTCCAACCGCGACACGCACACCTCGATGCGCGTCCCCGCCCCCGACGAGCTGGCCGGCGGTGCCCGCGGCACCGCCCGCGCCCCGCGCGCGTCGGGCGCCCCGCGCCCCGGCTCGGCCCGCAACCGCGCCGCCACGCGGCGCCGCCGGATCGCGGTGGGCGCGGGCGCCGTCGCCCTGGTGGCGGCGATCGGCGTCGGTACGTGGCTGGCCACGGGCGGTGACGAGGACGGCGGCGGACCCCAGGACACGCGGAACTCGGCACCGGCCGCTCCCTGAGGCGCTGCACCCCGCCGGCGTCCGTGCCCGCACCCCGCCCGGCGAAGACCGCTGGACGGAGCCGTTACGCTGGACGCGTGGCAGTCGTCGATGTATCCGAAGAGCTGAAGTCCCTCTCCTCGACCATGGAGTCGATCGAGGCCGTCCTGGACCTCGACAGGCTGAGGGCAGACATCGCCGTGCTCGAGGAGCAGGCGGCCGCGCCCTCCCTGTGGGACGACCCGGAGGCGGCGCAGAAGATCACCAGCAAGCTCTCGCACCTCCAGGCCGAGGTGCGGAAGGCCGAGGCCCTGCGCGGCCGGATCGACGATCTCGGCGTGCTCTTCGAGATGGCCGAGGAGGAGGACGACCCGGACACCCGCGCCGAGGCCGAGTCCGAGCTCGCGGCCGTCCGCAAGGCGCTGGACGAGATGGAGGTCCGCACCCTGCTCTCCGGCGAGTACGACGCGCGCGAGGCGCTCGTCAACATCCGCGCCGAGGCGGGTGGCGTGGACGCCGCCGACTTCGCCGAGAAGCTCCAGCGCATGTACCTGCGCTGGGCCGAGCAGCACGGCTACAAGACCGAGGTCTACGAGACGTCGTACGCGGAGGAGGCCGGCATCAAGTCGACCACCTTCGCCGTGCAGTCGCCGTACGCCTACGGCACCCTCTCCGTCGAGCAGGGCACGCACCGGCTGGTGCGCATCTCGCCCTTCGACAACCAGGGGCGCCGCCAGACCTCCTTCGCGGGCGTCGAGATCCTCCCCGTGGTCGAGCAGACCGACCACATCGAGATCGACGAGTCCGAGCTGCGGGTGGACGTGTACCGCTCCTCCGGCCCCGGCGGCCAGGGCGTGAACACCACCGACTCGGCGGTGCGCCTGACCCACATCCCCACCGGCATCGTCGTCTCCTGCCAGAACGAGCGCTCCCAGATCCAGAACAAGGCCACCGCCATGAACGTCCTCCAGGCCAAGCTCCTGGAGCGGCGCCGCCAGGAGGAACAGGCCAAGATGGACGCCCTCAAGGGTGACGGGGGCAACTCCTGGGGCAACCAGATGCGTTCGTACGTGCTGCACCCGTACCAGATGGTCAAGGACCTGCGCACGGAGCACGAAGTGGGTAACCCGGAGGCCGTGTTCAACGGCGAGATCGACGGTTTCCTGGAGGCCGGAATTCGCTGGCGCAAGCAGCGGGAGAAGTAACGCGAGGCGGAACCGCCGCTTTGTCGACAAGGCAACTGCCGCCCCTCCGGTGGCGGTTGCCTTTTCTCTGCCTTCCGTTCGCCGCTGATGTCTCTGGGTTTTGCATCACACTCACACCCATTGTGTCCGGCATACGTCCCGTACCCGGACATCGCGTACGCAATGGCCTTGACGTTGCTTTGAACATTCGGAATGGTGAGGCGCGGCATGCGTATTTCTGGGGCGCATGTGAACCGGGGGGCTTGAGCACACATGCAGCCACCCCCGTCGATCACGGCCCCGAGTGCGGCCTCGACGACTAAATCGGCTACTGGGGGTAGCAACTACATGACGAAGAAGACGCGCATCCGTGTCGCGCGCATAGCGGCCGGCGCCGTGATCGCGGCCGGTGCCTCCCTGACCGCCGCGGGCGCCGCCTCGGCGCTCGACATCGGCGTGAGCGCCAGCGCCGACGACCAGGGTCTCGGCCTCGGCGTAAGCGTCCAGGGCGGCGAGGAGGACGGCGGCCTGACCGAGGGCTCCAGTGTCGGCGTGACCGAGGGCACCTCGCAGGGCACGTCCGAGGGGACCTCGGAGGGCACGTCCGAGGGCACTTCGGTCGGCACCTCGGAAGGGACGTCCGAGGGCACCTCCGAGGGGACCTCGGTCGGCACGTCCGAGGGCACTTCCGTGGGCACCTCGGAAGGGACGTCCGAGGGCACCTCCACCGGCACGTCCGAGGGTGGTGACAACGGCGGCACCGGCGACAACGGTGGCAACGGCGACAATGGTGGCGCCGGTGACAACGGCGGCAACGGCAACGGCGGCAACGGTGACAATGGCGGTTCCGGCGACAACGGCGGGAACGGCAACGGCGGCAACGGTGACAACGGCGGTTCCGGCGACAACGGCGGAAACGGCAACGGCAACGGCGGGAACGGCAACGGCAACGGTGGAAACACCGGCGGCACTGGTGGCGGCGACAACACCACCCCCGACGGCGGCGGCAACGACAACGTCGCTCAGGAGGAGGGTTCCTCCGCGCTGACCGACACCGGTGAAGAGGCCCAGGCCTCCGACACCGCCGCTCAGGGCAACGGTGAGGAGCTCGCCGAGACCGGCGCCGCGGAGACCACGTTCCTGCTGGTCGGCGCCGCGACGATGATCGCCGG
Organism: Streptomyces violaceoruber; assembly: GCF_033406955.1. Taxonomy (NCBI): domain Bacteria; kingdom Bacillati; phylum Actinomycetota; class Actinomycetes; order Kitasatosporales; family Streptomycetaceae; genus Streptomyces; species Streptomyces violaceoruber. The sequence goes on from NZ_CP137734.1 coordinate 5,227,394, forward strand.
CGGCATCGGCTTCCGCTTCCTGCCGCGCCTGATGAACGGCCGCGGGGCAGCTGCCTGACGGTAGCCCTCCGCGTACGCACCGCGCACGCAGAACAGGCAGAAGGAGGGGCCCGGAGCGACATCGCTCCGGGCCCCTCCCGCGTCTTCCGCCACTCTCCGTGCCCGCGTCCGCGCCCGTCCGTGTCCTGGCGGCCCTCAGGGCCCCTCCAGGGCCGTCAGACGGTCTGGTGGGCCAGCAGGGCCACCGCGGCGATCAGCACCGCCAGCAGCGCGATCAGCGTCGTCGGATTCAGCCCCGCGAAGAAGTTGCTCTCCTGCTGCAGCCGCTCGCGGTTGGCCCGGCAGACCGGGCACCTGCCCTCACTCACGGGCGCAGCGCAGTTCGCGCACACCAACCGGTCGTACGTCATGCGCTCACCCTCCTTGCCGCCGGCTCACTCTCGACAACGCCCGCGACGACGCGAACGTTCCCCTCCCACTGTGCCAGGTTCCGAAGGGCCCCGCGCGCCCTCCCGTGGGGACAAAACGCGCAACTGATACGCAACCCCGACCGGTGACTGCGGTCGGCTCCCCGGTTCGCGTATGGTCACGCACATCTACCCCCGGCGACCCGTGGTGCATCCGTGATCCGATTCGACAACGTCTCCAAGGTCTACCCCAAACAGAGCCACCCAGCCCTCAGGGACGTCTCCCTGGAGGTCGAGAAGGGCGAGTTCGTCTTCCTCGTGGGGTCCTCCGGCTCCGGAAAGTCCACCTTCCTGCGACTGATCCTCCGCGAGGAGCGGTGCAGCCACGGACAGGTGCACGTCCTCGGGAAGGACCTCGCCCGCCTGTCCAACTGGAAGGTGCCGCAGATGCGGCGCCAGCTGGGGACGGTGTTCCAGGACTTCCGCCTGCTGCCGAACAAGACGGTCGGCGAGAACGTCGCCTTCGCCCAGGAGGTCATCGGCAAGTCCCGCGGCGAGATCCGCAAGTCCGTACCGCAGGTCCTCGACCTCGTCGGACTCGGCGGCAAGGAGGACCGCAGGCCCGGCGAGCTGTCCGGCGGTGAGCAGCAGCGCGTCGCCATCGCGCGCGCCTTCGTCAACCGGCCCAAGCTGCTGATCGCCGACGAGCCCACGGGCAACCTCGACCCGCAGACCTCGGTCGGCATCATGAAGCTGCTCGACCGGATCAACCGGACGGGCACCACCGTGGTGATGGCCACGCACGACCAGAACATCGTGGACCAGATGCGCAAGCGCGTCATCGAGCTGGAGAAGGGCCGCCTCGTCCGGGACCAGGCACGCGGTGTCTACGGCTACCAGCACTGACGAGCCACAGACGACGAGGAACGGAAAGGCTTAACGAGACGCCATGCGCGCCCAGTTCGTAGTCTCGGAGATCGGAGTCGGTCTTCGCCGCAATCTGACGATGACCTTCGCGGTCATCGTCTCGGTCGCCCTGTCCCTGGCCCTGTTCGGCGGTTCGCTGCTGATGAGCGACCAGGTCAACAACATGAAGGGCTACTGGTACGACAAGGTCAACGTCTCGGTCTTCCTCTGCAACAAGAGCGACGCCGAGTCCGACCCCAACTGCGCCAAGGGCGCGGTGACCGAGGACCAGAAGAAGCAGATCATGTCCGACCTCGACGAGATGGCCGTCGTCGAGAAGGTGACGTACGAGTCGCAGGACGAGGCGTACAAGCACTACAAGGAGCAGTTCGGCGACTCCCCGCTGGCCAGCTCCCTCACGCCGGACCAGATGCAGGAGTCGTACCGGATCAAGCTGCAGGACCCGGAGAAGTACCAGGTCATCGCGACCGCCTTCGACGGCCGGGACGGCGTGCAGTCCGTGCAGGACCAGAAGGGCATCCTGGACAACCTCTTCGGCCTGCTCAACGGCATGAACTGGGCCGCCCGCGCGGTGATGGCCCTGATGCTCGTGGTCGCCCTGATGCTGATCGTCAACACCGTCCGCGTCTCGGCGTTCAGCCGGCGCCGCGAGACCGGCATCATGCGCCTCGTCGGCGCGTCGGGCTTCTACATCCAGGCGCCGTTCATCATGGAGGCGGCCGTCGCCGGTCTCATCGGCGGTGGTGTCGCCTGCGGATTCCTGGTGATCGCCAGGTACTTCATCATCGATCACGGACTCGCGCTGTCCGAGAAGCTGAACCTGATCAACTTCATCGGCTGGGACGCCGTCCTGACGAAGCTGCCGCTCATCCTGGCCACGAGCCTGCTGATGCCCGCGTTGGCCGCGTTCTTCGCGTTGCGCAAGTACCTGAAGGTGTGACACATACCAAGAGGGCCGTGCGGTCGAGGGACCGTGCGGCCCTCACGCGTTGTCCTAGACTCACCGGCATGTCAGGCCGTGACCTGTTCTGTCAGCCCCGCCGCGTACGCCACGGGGCCGCCCTGACCTTGGTGTTCGCGAGCGTGCTCGTCGCGGGCGCGGCCTCGGGCTCGCTGCCCGGGACGGACCGGAAGTCCGAGCCCGGCACCGCCCGTTCGGCCGCCCCGGCCGGTCAACAGGCCCGCCACGACGACGTCGCCCGCGCGGCGGCCGAGGCCATGGCCGACGGCAAGTCCCCCGTGGAGGCCGCCGAACGCGCGGTCAGCCGCAGCGGGGACCGCTGGGGCGCCGTCTACTCCGAGGGCGAGTACGAGGAGTTGGAGGACGCCCTCGACGGCCGGTACACCGGCGTCGGGCTCTCCGCGCGCCGCGAGCGCGACGGCCGCATCGAGGTGACCCGGGTGCGCTCCGGCTCGCCCGCCGCCGACGCCGGGATCCGGGAGGGCGACCGGCTGCGCAGTGTCGACGGCGAGCGGGTGGACGGGCGGCCCGTCACCGAGGTCGTCTCCATACTGCGCGGCGACGGCGAGCGGGAGCCCGCCGGCACTGCCGTCCGGCTGGGCCTGGAGCGCGGCACGCGCGCGTGGACCGAGACCGTACGCCGGGCCCGGCTGTCCACGGACCCCGTGACCGTCCGCACGCTCGCCGACGGCCTCACCGTCGTCAAGGTCACCTCCTTCACCAAGGGCGTCGGCGAGCAGGTGCGCGAGGCCGTGGCCCGGGTGCCGTCCGGCGCCGGGGTCGTCCTCGACCTGCGCGGCAACTCCGGCGGCCTGGTCACCGAGGCCGTCACCGCCGCCTCCGCCTTCCTCGACGGCGGCCTGGTCGCCACGTACGACGTCGACGGCGACCAGCGGGCCCTGCACGCCGAAGCCGGCGGCGACACCACCAGACCGCTGGTCGCGCTCGTGGACGGCGGCACGATGAGCGCGGCCGAACTCCTCACCGGGGCCCTCCAGGACCGCGGCCGGGCGGTCGTCCTGGGCTCGCGCACCTTCGGCAAGGGCTCGGTGCAGATGCCGAGCCGGCTGCCCGGCGGCTCGGTGGCCGAGCTGACCGTCGGGCACTACCGCACCCCCTCGGGCCGTGGCGTGGACGGCACGGGCATCACGCCCGACCTGGAGGTCGACCCGGCGGACCCGGGCGCCCTCGCGCGGGCCCGGACGGTGCTGAGCGGGCTCGGGCCGACCGCGTAATCGGCTTTCCGCCAGGCCCCTCCGTAGTGCCAAAATGGACCGCACTATGGCTAAGGAAAAAGGGCGCAAGCTGATCGCGCAGAACAAGAAGGCGCGGCACGACTACCAGATCCTCGACACCTACGAGGCCGGCCTCGTGCTGTCCGGTACCGAGGTGAAGTCGCTGCGCCAGGGGCGGGCCTCGCTGGCCGACGGGTTCGTGCAGCTGGACGGCCACGAGGCGTGGCTGCACAACGTGCACGTGCCGGAGTACAGCCAGGGCACCTGGACCAACCACAGCGCGCGGCGCAAGCGGAAGCTGCTGCTGCACCGGGTGGAGATCGACAAGCTGGAGTCGAAGTCCCAGGAGACCGGTCACACGATCGTGCCCCTGGCGCTCTACTTCAAGGACGGGCGGGCCAAGGTCGAGATCGCGCTGGCGCGCGGCAAGAAGGAGTACGACAAGCGGCAGACCCTCCGGGAGAAGCAGGACCGGCGCGAGGCGGAGCGGACGATCTCCGCGATCAAGCGCAAGCAGCGGGCCTGACGCCGCCCGCCGCCGGGAATAGGCTGGCACGCGTCCGTGTTGGTCACGTACGATGGCACCTGCACCCCACAGAGGGTGTGAGCCCCTCTTCGGAGGACTTGAAAAATCAACATGGGGATGATCGGTTTCGACAGCGGCTGTCGAAGCAGGGGAAGCGTGTCGAGGAAGCGGCCATGATCTCGTAAACCACAGGCCGAAAAAATAATCGCCAACACCAAGCGCGATTCCTCCCAGCAGGCCTTCGCCCTCGCTGCCTGATCTCAGGTAGCGAAGCGAGCCTCCTACTAAGGGAGTGTCAGCCCGGGGCTGTTCCCGACCCGGATCCTGGCATCAGCTAGGGGACTAAACCTTGATCCCGGTCACGGGGCGAAGAGGGAAACCAAACAGTGACTGGGCCCGTCGGAGACTTGTCCGCGTGATCTCCGGGGCCGAGAAAATCGAAGCGGACTGCACACGGAGAAGCCCTGATTCCGCACCGTTGGACGCGGGTTCGATTCCCGCCATCTCCACGAGGTCGAGGGCGGCGTGTGCTCGCGTAAGCGCGAGCACACGCCGCCCTCGACGTTTTTGCGCGGCTTCGCCGCGGGGCGCGAGGGCTCTGCCACCCGCACCCCCTCACCGGGTCCGTCTGGCCGGCAGCAGGGTCAGGAGGAGGGCCGTCGCGGCCGCCGTGACCGGGATGCCGTAGGCGGCGGTGGGGGAGACGTGTTCCACCGTCCAGCCGCCCGCCGCACTGCCGCAGGCGATGCCGCCGAGGAGGCCGGTCACCGCGAGGGTCATGCCCTCGTTCAGGCGGCCTTCCGGGGTGCGGTGCTGGACCAGCGTCATCGTGGTGACCATCGTCGGAGCCGTCGCCATCCCGCCGATCAGCAGGGTGAGTGCCAGCAAGGGCAGGGAGCCGCTGAGAGAGGCCGCGAGCAGCGGCAGGGTGAGCAGGGCCGTCATCGCGGCCACGCACCACGGCAGCCGGTGCTCGGGCGGCCCGGCGGGCCTGATCGCGCCGTAGAGCAGACCCGCCGCGCAGGAACCGGCCGCCTGCAACGCGAGGACCAGGCCGGCCGCCGCGCGGTGTCCCTGTGCGTCCGCGAACGCGATGGTGACGACCTCCATGGCGCCGAACACCCCGCCCATCGCCAGACACACCACCAGCAGCGACGGGATGCCCGGGGCCCGGAAGGGAGCCTTCGCCGTCGGCCGCGGGCGGGCCGGCGGCTCGGTCGCGCGCTGGGCGGTGAACAGCAGCATGCCGGTCACCAGCAGCACCACGCCCACCAGCGTGCCCGCCTCGGGGAACAGCGCGGTGCACAGGAACGCCGCGAGGACCGGCCCGAACATGTAGCAGAGCTCGTCCGTGGCCTGTTCGAAGGAGTTGGCGGTGTGCAGCGCGTCGGCGTCCCCCTCGAGCAGGTGGGCCCAGCGGGCGCGGGCCATGCCGCCGGTGTTGGGCGTCGTGGCGGTGGCGGCGTACGCGGCGAACAGCGTCCAGGCGGGTGCCCCGTGCCGCACGCACAGCAGCAGGGCGACCGAGCCCAGCGCGGCGAACAGGGTGGCGGGTACGGCCACCCGCGCCTGGCCGTACCGGTCCACGAGCCGCGCGGTCCACGGGGCGACCAGGGCCGTCGCCGCCAGCCCGGTCGCGGTGACGGCGCCGGCGAGGGCGTACGAGCCCCGGGTGCCGGCGATCATCACCACGGCGCTGACGCTGAACATGCCCATGGGCAGCCGGGCGGCGAGATTCCCGATCGTGAACGCCCGGGCACCGGGAGTGGACAGGAGTCGCCGGTACGGGCCGGGTGGCCGGCGCCGGACGCGGGGGCGGAAGTCGGCCGCGACCAGGGTGTCGGCGGTGACGGCCAGGAGGGGGGAGGCCGGAGTGGGACGGGAGGGGTGCGCTGGGGTCGGCTGCGGCATGGGTCCACCGTCGCCCGGCGACGAGATGGGGGTCCAACACCTTCTCCGTGGCCATTCACGCACCGCCGTTGTAAGTTCGCCGGATGCCCGCACCCGCCCACCTCGACCCGCGGCTCCTGCGCGCCTTCGTCGCCGTCGCCGAGGAACTGCACTTCACCCGCGCCGCCGCCCGCCTCTACGTCGCCCAGCAGGCGCTCAGCAGGGACGTGCGGCGCCTGGAGCGGGAATTGGGCGCCGAGCTGTTCGTCCGCACCACCCGGCAGGTGACGCCGACGGCCGACGGCGAGCGGCTGCTGCCGTACGCCCGCCGGGTCCTCCAGGCCCAGGACGACCTGCTGGCCGCCTTCGGGCAGGCCCGCCCGCTGCTGGTCGACCTCAACTCCCCGGGCCTGGCCACCGGCCGCCTGGTCCTGGAGCGGGCCCGGTCGCTCGCGCCCGAGCAGGAGCTGATGGCGCGTTACGAGAGCGGACTGACCCACGCCGCCGGTGAACTGGTCGCGGGCCGCCTCGACGCCTCCTTCGGCCGGTTCGCGGGGCTGCCCGCGGCGCTGCGGGCGGGGCTCGGCCACCAGCCGGTGCGCCACGAGCCCATGGCGGTCGTCCTGCCCGAGGACCACCCGCTGGCCCGGCTGGAACGGGTGCCGCTCTCCGCTCTCGCCGGAGAGACCGTGTACGCCGGGGCCGGCAACCCGCGCACGCCGGAGTGGACCGACCTCGCGCACCGCCTGTTCGAGGGACGCGGCATCCATGTGGCGTCCCCCGTACCGCTGGCGGTCGGCGAGGAGGAGTTCCGGCGCATCATGGACAAGACGCGCAATCCCATCCTCGCCGTGGAGAGCTTTCCGGCCATGCCCTCGACCGTGGTGCGCCCGCTCGTCGACCCCGTGCCGCTCTCGCCGGTGTCGCTCGTCTGGCGAAAGGGACTGGTGCATCCCGCGCTCGACGCGCTGCGCCGGGCAGCCGTGCAGGTCGCGGCCGAAAACGGTTGGCTGGAGGCTCCCGGTGAGGGATGGATTCCGGCCGCCGACGCCGCTGTGATGTCCGTCCACAAGTGACACGCGGCAACCACACATCCTCCGCGTGCGCTACATTCTTTGCCTGAGCACGGTGTGATACAGGGGGCGCTCGAACCTGGTGGGGGCCGGTTCGGCCGACGAGTGCTCGGAGTCGTATGCGCACCCGGAAGTGTTCCGTGGGGGGAAGTGCGCGCGCGTGAAGAATTGGCAAAAAGACGCCCAACCGGAGTGGCCCGAGGTCGAGTCCGGGGCTCGTGATCTCTCGGAGGCTGGACGAGATGCTGACGCCACCGAGGTGCTGCCCCCTGCCCGGGCCTTCCCGCCGGCCGGGGGACCCCCGATGACCGCGCCGGGTCCGGGGTGGTTCGGCGAATCCGGTGAGAGCCCGCGTGGCCGCGGGAGTTCCGACGCCGACCGGACGCAGATCCTGGGTTCCCGAATAGGCGGCCGCGCTCCGCGCGAGCAGCGCCCGGACCCGATGGCCCAGGGGCGGATAACCTGGGGCACAACCGACCGGCCCGGGGCGAACCACGGCAACGCCGCCCCGGCGCCCGGAACCGGCCACACCCCCGGCACCGGCACCGGCCCGGACCCCGACCGGACGGACGTCCTCCCGTCGGCCGGTCCCGCCGCCCCGGCCCCGCCGACCCGCGCCTTCCCCGCACCGGCATCCGCCCCCGCGCCTCTCCCCGTGCCCCCGCCTCCCGGCCCCGCCACCGCCGCACTCCGCGACCCCTGGCAGGAGACGCCGGACACGGACGGCGACCCGGGCACCGGCACCGGCGCCGCCGGGCACACCCACGACCCGCACGAGGTCACCGTCCAGCTCGACGCCGTCCACCTCGGCGACGGGGTGCTCCTTCGGGCCGACAGCGGGCACCGCAAGCGGGGCCCGGAGGCCTCCGACGGGCCCGTCTTCGTCGACGCGTCCGGCCGCCGCAGCCGCCTCTACCGCCGCCTCGGCATCCTGGTCGGCATCGCCTGCGCGGTCTACGCCGTCGTCATCGTCTCCACGCTGCTCTCCGGCAACTCCGACGCGCCCTGGATGCCCGTGCCGGGCCAGGAGGAGGGCGCACCGGCCGGCCAGGTCGACACCACCCCGGCGCCCTCGCAGTCGGCGCGGCCCTCCGGCACCGGCAACGCCACCACCCCGCAGGCCACGCCCTCGGCCGACGCCGGTGTGACGACCGAACCGGGCGTCGAGGCACCCGCGTCCGGTACGTCCGGCGTGCCGGGCGGCAGCACGGGGCAGCCCGGTACGAGCGCCGGCCCCGAGTCCTCGGCGGCCGGCAGCGGCCAGAACCCGGGCGGCTCCGGTGCGACCGGCCCCGACCCGACGCAGTCCACCGAGGTGCCGCCGTCCACCGGCACCGACCCGTCGGCCCCGACCGGCGGCGGCGCCCCCTCCGGCGACCCGACCCAGCCCACCGGCGGCTCCACCACGGACACCGACCCGGGCGCGGGCGGCACCAACGCCAACGGCGCGGGCGCCCCGGACCCCGTCGCGGGTCCGGCCGGAGCCTCCGTCGTGGTCGCCGAGCCGGCCGCCGGCAGCTCCACGCCCCCCTCCCTCCCCCTGTCCCCGGAGAACACCCTCTGATGGCATCCAGCACCCGCCGTCACGGGGCCGCGCGCAGCGCCCGTGAGGGCTCCCGCCGTCGCCTGCCCTTGCGCCTGCTGCTTCCGCTGCTCGTCCTGGTCGCCCTGGTGGCGATGCTCATGCTGCGCGGATACGTGCACAGCGAGATCCTCGCCGACCACCGCGTCCAGCCGCCCGCCGCCACCGACAAGGTGCCGCAGAAGATCCTCGAGGGCGGCCCGGTCATCGACGTGCGCGGCGGCCGCACCGAGAGCCTGAGCGTGCCCGACCACCGGCTCGTCCTCACCTTCGACGACGGCCCGGACCCGACCTGGACCCCGCGGGTTCTCGACGTGCTCAAGAAGCACGACGCGCACGCGGTCTTCTTCGTCACCGGCACCATGGCCTCCCGCTACCCCGACCTCGTCGAGCGCATGGTCGACGAGGGCCACGAGGTGGGCCTGCACACCTTCAACCACCCCGACCTCTCCTTCCAGTCCGAGAAGCGCATCGACTGGGAGCTGTCGCAGAACCAGCTGGCGATCACCGGTGCGGCCGGGGTGCGCACCTCGCTGTTCCGGCCGCCGTACTCCTCCTTCGCCGACGCCATGGACAACAAGTCCTGGCCGGTCACCGAGTACATCGGCGGCCGCGGCTACCTCGTCGTCGTCAACAACACCGACAGCGAGGACTGGAAGAAGCCCGGCGTCGACGAGATCATCCGCCGCGCCACCCCGAAGGGCGGCAAGGGCGCCATCGTCCTGATGCACGACTCCGGCGGCGACCGCCACCAGACCGTGCAGGCCCTGGACAGGTTCCTGCCCGACCTGAAGAAGAAGGGCTACGAGTTCGACAACCTCACCGAGGCCCTGGACGCGCCCGGCGCCATGAGCCCGGTGGCCGGCGCCGAACTCTGGAAGGGCAGGGCGTGGGTCTTCCTGGTCCAGGCCTCGGAGAAGCTCACCGACGGCCTGGTGGTGGGCCTGGCGGTCATCGGCACGCTGGTCATCGGACGCTTCGTGCTGATGCTGCTCCTCTCCGGCGTCCACGCCCGCCGGGTGCGCCGCCGGCGCTTCCGCTGGGGACCGGCGGTCACCGAGCCCGTCACGGTGCTGGTCCCGGCGTACAACGAGGCCAAGTGCATCGAGAACACGGTGCGTTCCCTGGTGGCCAGCGACCACCCGGTCGAGGTCATCGTCATCGACGACGGTTCCAGCGACGGCACCGCCCGCATCGTGGAGGGCCTCGGCCTGCCCGGCGTCCGGGTGATCCGGCAGCTCAACGCGGGCAAGCCCGCCGCGCTCAACCGGGGCCTGGCCAACGCCCGGTACGACATCGTCGTGATGATGGACGGCGACACCGTCTTCGAGCCGTCCACCGTCCGCGAACTCGTCCAGCCCTTCGGCGACCCCCGGGTGGGCGCCGTGGCGGGCAACGCGAAGGTCGGCAACAAGGACAGCCTCATCGGCGCCTGGCAGCACATCGAGTACGTGATGGGCTTCAACCTGGACCGCCGGATGTACGACGTCCTCGGCTGCATGCCGACCATCCCCGGTGCGGTCGGCGCCTTCCGCCGGTCCGCCCTGGAACCCATCGGCGGCATGAGCGACGACACGCTCGCCGAGGACACCGACGTCACCATGGCGCTGCACCGCGCCGGCTGGCGGGTGGTGTACGCCGAGAACGCGCGCGCCTGGACCGAGGCCCCGGAGTCCGTCGGCCAGCTGTGGTCCCAGCGCTACCGCTGGTCGTACGGCACCATGCAGGCCATCTGGAAGCACCGCCGCGCGGTGATCGAGAAGGGTCCCTCGGGCCGCTTCGGCCGGGTGGGCCTGCCCTTCGTCTCCCTGTTCATGGTCCTGGCCCCGCTGCTCGCCCCGCTGATCGACGTCTTCCTGCTCTACGGCCTGGTCTTCGGCCCGACCGAGAAGACGATCGTGGCCTGGCTGGGCGTCCTGGCCATCCAGGCGGTGTGCGCGGCGTACGCCTTCCGGCTCGACCGGGAGAAGCTGACCCCGCTCATCTCGCTGCCCCTCCAGCAGATCCTGTACCGCCAGATCATGTACGTGGTGCTGCTCCAGTCCTGGATCACGGCGCTCACCGGCGGCCGGCTGCGCTGGCAGAAGCTGCGGCGCAGCGGCGGCGTGTCCGCGCCGCCGCCCGGCGCCGACGGCGTGCCGCCCCAGCGGCGGTCCGGAGCCATGGACGGGAGGCCGGTCGGATGACCACCCCGCCGTACGACCCGACGCGGCCGACCCCGGCACCCGGCCCGACCACGCCTTTTCCGACCACGCCCTTCCCGGCCACGCCTGCCCCGCCCCGGAGCGCCCCGCACATGACCGCACCACCCCTCCACCCGCCCGTGGGCACGGACACCGACGTACCGGTGGCGCCCCAGCAGAAGCAGGCCCGGCGCGCTCCCGTGCGCGACCGGTACTTCGACCTGCTGCGGGCGGTGGCGCTCTTCCGGGTGGTCCTCTACCACCTGATGGGCTGGGCCTGGCTGCCGGTGGTGTTCCCGTCCATGGGCGTCATGTTCGCCCTCGCGGGCAACCTGATGGCCCGCAGCCTCAAGCGGCCCGCCGTCCAGGTCGTCCGCAGCCGCATGCGCCGCCTGCTGCCGCCGCTGTGGCTGCTGGGCGTGGTGGGCGTGACCGGCATGGTGCTCCAGGGCTGGGGGCCGAACGAGGACGGGCACCCGGGCTGGTGGTGGTTCCACCTCCTCTACTGGGTCCTGCCGCTGAGCGACCCGCCCTTCGCCGAGAGCGTGCCGGGCATCCACGGCATCCTGGGCGAGGACTGGGCCGCGGAACTCGGCGGGCCGCTGTGGTACATCCGCGCCTACCTCTGGTACGTCCTGCTCTCGCCGGTGCTGCTGCGCGCGCTGCGCGCCCTGCCGTGGCTGACGATCCTCGCGCCGCTCGCCCTGTCGGCCGCCTTCCAATTCGGCTACCTGAACCTGCCGGGCGAGCGCTTCCCGTCCGCGCTCACGGACTTCAGCACCTTCGGGGCCTGCTGGGTCCTCGGCATGGCCCACCAGGAAGGCATCCTGAAACGGCTGCCGCGCTACGTCGTGCCCTCGGTGGCCCCGGTGATCGCCGCCCTGGGCCTGTGGTACGCCTTCCGGGAGGGCTTCAAGACCGGGTACGACCTGGACTCCATCCCGTTCGCGCAGGCCGTCTGGTCCTTCGCCACGGTGCTGCTGCTCCTGCACGTCAGCCCGTCGTGGACCGAGTGGCCGCGTCGGCTGCGCCGCTGGGACCGGCTGATCACCCTGCTCAACTCCCGCGCGGTGACGATCTACCTGTGGCACAACGTCTGCATCCTGATCGCGGCCACGCTGTGGGACCAGTTGTGGGGCTTCGAGGTCATGTACGAGAACGTCCCGTGGCTGCTGGAGAGCCCCTGGCCGGTCCTGGCCATCGCCTGGCTGCTCATCGGGAGCTGCATCGTCTGGTTCGGCTGGATGGAGGACGTGGCGGCCAAGCGCAGCCCCCAGCTGTGGCCGGACGGCGGGAAGCGCACGGCACCGAAGCGGCCGAGGGCCCGCGCCGCGCACCGGGGCTGACGCGCACCGGGGCTGACGTGTGTCGGCCCCCCGTGCGAGACTGCCCCGGTTGCGGGAGTGAACAGGGTGGCGTGAGCCGGTCAGGGGGAGCAGCGGGATGAGCAAGCGGCAGACGCGGAAGATGCTGGAGTTGATGGCGAGCGGGGAGCCGGTCCAGCTCACCAGCCGGATGTCCTCGGTGAAGAAGCTCGCCAAGCTCGCCTTCGTCGCCCAGCAGTTCGGGTACGAATACGCAGACGTGCGCCAGAGCGGGGGGAACAACGCCGCGCTCACCATGCTGCTCGTCCCCGACCCGGGCCCGCAGGCCCGCACCCGGGCCGCGCAGAACTGGGCGCAGTACCCGAACGCCGGCGACGGCGTGTCGCTGCCGCCGCTCGTGCCGGACGCCTTCGAACTCCTCAAGGCGCGCATCAACTTCGACCTCACCGGCAAGAACGCCCAGAAGAACATGGGCTACGGCGCGCTCGGCGGCACCGTCGCCTGTGTGGTCATCGCCTTCCGCGAGGGCGGCTCGTCCGACGACTTCCTCATCTCCGGGATCATCTGGCTGGTCCTCATGGCGGCCCTGGGCATCGGCTTCCTCGTCACCCGCAAGCGCAACGCCAAGTTCGCCGCCCGGCTGCAGGCCGCCGGCTTCGTGCCGATGGCCGACGAGACGGGACGGGTGCGGTACCTGCCGCCCGGCGGGCAGCTGCCGGGGCACGGGAACCCGTTCGGTGCCGTGCCCGGCGGCTACGGACAGCCGGCCCCCGGCCAGTACGCCGCCCAGCCGCCGCAGCAGCAGCCGTACGGCGGACCGCAGCAGGCCCAGCAGCCGTACGCCCCGCAGCCGGTTCCGCAGGCCCAGCCCTACGCGGCTCCGCAGGCCCAGCAGCCCTACGCGCCCCCGCAGACCCAGCAGCCGTATCCGCCCCAGCAGCCCCCGCAGCCGTACGCCCAGCCGCAGCAGCAGCCGTACGCGCCGCCGCAACCGCAGCAGCCGTACCCGGCGCAGGGCCACCCGCAGCAGAACCCGCACTGGCAGCCCCGGCCCCCGCAGGGCTGACCGCGATCTCTCACCCCGCGCCCGTGCCGGGTGAGAGCGACGTTCCCTCCCGGTCATCCACAGCCCCACCGGCCCGAAACGCGTCCTGCCTAGCGTCGGTGCCACCGAGCTGTGGAGCACCGTGGAGGCGCGATGAAAGCCCGTGGCGGACGCTGGATCGAGTACTGGGATCCCGAGAACGAGACCTTCTGGAAGGAGACGGGACGGCGAACGGCCCGGCGGAACCTGTTCTTCTCCGTGCTCTCCGAGCACATCGGGTTCTCCGTCTGGACCCTGTGGTCCGTGCTGGTGCTCTTCATGGGCCCGGAGTACGGGCTGTCCCCGGCCGACAAGTTCCTGCTGACGTCCGTGGTGACCCTCGTCGGGGCCGTCGTACGGGTGCCGTACACCTTCGCCGTGGCCGTCTTCGGCGGGCGGAACTGGACGGTCGTCTCGGCGAGCATGCTGCTCGTGCCGACGCTCGCGGCCTTCGTCGTGATGGAGCCCGGGACGTCCTTCTCGACGTTCCTGCTGGTCGGGCTGCTGGCCGGGATCGGCGGCGGCAACTTCGCCTCCTCCATGACCAACATCAACGCCTTCTTCCCGCTCAGGGAGAAGGGCTGGGCGCTCGGCCTCAACGCCGGCGGCGGGAACGTCGGTGTGCCCGTCATCCAGCTCGTCGCGCTCGCGATCATCGGGGCGAGCGGCGGGCCCCGGGTGCTGCTCGGCATCTACATCCCGCTGATCCTCGTGGCCGCCGTCCTCGCCGCGCGCTTCATGGACAACCTCACCACGGTGAAGAACGACACCGGAGCGGCCAAGGACGCGGCCAGGGACGCCCACACCTGGATCATGTCGGTGCTGTACGTCGGCACCTTCGGTTCCTTCATCGGCTACAGCTTCGCCTTCGGACAGGTGCTGACCACCCAGTTCGGGCGGACACCGCTCCAGGCGGCCTACCTCACGTTCATCGGACCGCTGCTCGGCTCCCTCGTCCGTCCGCTGGGCGGCAGGCTCGCCGACCGGTACGGCGGTTCGAGGATCACCCTGTGGAACTTCGTCGCCATGGCCGCGGCCACCGCGGTCCTCGTCGTGGCCAGCATGGAGAGGTCGCTGGCGCTGTTCGTGACCGTGTTCGTGGCGCTGTTCGTGCTCAGTGGGCTCGGCAACGGCTCGACGTTCAAGATGATCCCGCACATCTTCCACTCCAAGGCGCTGGCCCGGGGGCTGACGGGAGAGGAGGCCGTGCTGCACGGGCGGCGGCTGTCGGGGGCGGCGATGGGGCTGATCGGCGCGGTGGGAGGCCTCGGGGGCGTCGGGATCAACCTCGCCTTCCGTCAGTCCTTCCTCTCCTCGGGTTCGGGCACCGGTGCCTTCGTCGCCTTCCTGGCCTGCTACGCCGTGTGCATCGCGGTGACCTGGTCGGTATACCTTCGCCGTCCCGCCGGGCGGAGCGGGACCGGGGCGGGACCGGCGGCGGAGGAGACGCGGCGCAGCTACGCCGAGGTGTGACGTAACACTGGTGACATGCGGCGGAACCGAGCCCGTCACGCACGGTTGACAGGCTCGGTCGCCACGTGACTGTGCACGTGGGCGTGAACGGATCGGAGCGCGGCGAGGATGGACGACGTAAGCGACGTAAGTGACGTAAGCGACCGGAGTGGCGCGGGTGGCGTGGGCGACGGGGCACGGCAGCCCGGCCACGGCCCGCTGGCCGGGTTCACCGTGGGCGTGACCGCCGCCCGCCGGGCCGACGAACTGGGCGCGCTGCTCGGGCGGCGCGGGGCCACCGTCCTGCACGCCCCGGCGCTGCGGATCGTGCCGCTGGCCGACGACGGCGAGCTGATGGCCGCGACCAAGCGGATCGTCGACCGGGCGCCGGACGTCGTCGTCGCCACCACCGCCATCGGGTTCCGGGGCTGGGTCGAGGCCGCCGACGGCTGGGGGCTCGGCGACGCCCTGCTGGAGCGGCTGCGCACGGTGGAACTGCTGGCGCGCGGGCCCAAGGTCAAGGGCGCGGTACGGGCCGCCGGACTGACCGAGCGGTGGTCACCCGCCTCGGAGTCCATGGCCGAGGTCCTGGACCGGCTCCTGGAGCAGGGCGTGGCGGGCCGCCGGATCGCCGTACAGCTGCACGGCGAGCCGCTGCCGGGGTTCGTGGAGGCGCTGCGGGAGGGCGGGGCCGAGGTGGTGGGCGTGCCCGTGTACCGGTGGCTGCCGCCGGAGGACCTCGGTCCGGTGGACCGGCTGCTGGACGCCGCGGTCTCGCGGGGCGTGGACGCCGTGACCTTCACCAGCGCGCCCGCCGCGGTGTCCCTGCTGGGCCGGGCCGAGGAGCGGGGCCTGCTGCCGGAGCTGCTCGCCGCCTTCGGGCACGACGTGCTGCCCGCCTGCGTCGGGCCGGTCACCGCGGTGCCGCTCCAGGCGCACGGCGTGGACACGGTCCAGCCCGAGCGCTTCCGGCTCGGGCCGCTCGTCCAGTTGCTGTGCCAGGAGCTGCCGGCCCGCGCCCGTGCCCTGCCCGTCGCCGGGCACCGGCTGGAGATCCGCGGACACGCGGTGCTCGTCGACGGGGAGCTGCGGACCGTGCCGCCCGCCGGCATGTCCCTGCTGCGCGCCCTCGCCCGGCGGCCCGGCTGGGTCGTGCCCCGCGCGGAGCTGCTGCGCGCCCTGCCGGGCACCGGCCGCGACGAACACGCCGTCGAGACGGCCATGGCCCGCCTGCGCACGTCCCTCGGCACCCCGAAGCTGATCCAGACGGTGGTCAAACGCGGCTACCGCCTCGCCCTGGACCCGGCCACGGACGCCAAGTACACGACCGACTGAGCCCCGTACGGCACGGCTGCTTCCAGGTCCGATGCGGTGCGGCGGCACGTGCGCCGGTCCCGGTGGCGTGGACCGGACGCGGGCGCGGGCGGTGATGCGCGGTGCGGGCCGCGCACGATACGGCCGCACCGCGAGCCCTGGCCCCCGGGCCGATCGGCAGCCGGCACCGCCTACGACACCGCGCCGGGTGCCCGCCGACCGCCCGTCCGCCGGCCGGCCGCCCACCGGCGAGGCACCCGTGACGCCCGGTGCTCAGTGGCCGATCGGGTTGGGGTGTGCCCTGGGGCGCCGTGGCGTCCGGGGCGCCGGGTCGCGTCGGTGGTCGCGTGTCGTCGGGCCCGCGGTCCCGGGAGGCTACGGGTGTCCTCGGTGCTCGGTGCTCGGTGCTCGGTGCTCGGTGCTCGGTGCTCGGTGGTCGGTCGGGTGGGGTGTGCCGTGGGGCGCCGTGGCGTCCGGGGCGCCGGGCGGTGTCGGTGGTCGCGTGTCGTCGGGCCTGCGGTTCCGGGAGGCTACGGGTGTCCTCGGTGCTCGGTGCTCGGTGCTCGGTGCTCGGTGCTCGGTGCTCGGTGCTCGGTGCCCGGTGCCCAGTGCCCGGTGGTCGGTGGCCGGTCGGGTGGGGTGTGCCGTGGGGCGCCGTGGCGTCCGGGGCGCCGGGTCGCGCCGGTGGTCGCGTGTTGTCGGGCCCGCGGTTCCGGGAGGCTACGGGTGTCCGTCGGTGCCCGGTGCCCGGTGGTCGGTGGCCGGTCGGCTGGGGGTCCGTGGGCCGCTGGGGTGTCCGGGGGGCCGGGCCGCGTCGGTGGTCGCGTGTTGTCGGGCCCGCGGTTCCGGGAGGCTACGGGTGTCCGTCGGTGCCCGGTGGTCAGTGGCCGGTCGGGTGGGGGGTGCCGTGGGGCGCCGTGGGCCGCTGGGGTGTCCGGGGCGCGGACCGCGCCGGTCGTCGTCCTCGTGTCGTCAGCCCCGCGGCCAGGCAGGCCGTCGCCAGCGTCGAGAGCACCGCGCGTACGACGTTCCAGGCCACCCACGGGTCCTCGAACCGCTCGCGCAATGCCGCCGGGTCGCCGGGGCGGGCCAGGGCGTCGTTGAGGGGGACGTTGCCGACCACGGTGACCAGGAACGCGAGCGCGTACGCCGCCGCGCCCGCCCAGATCCACCGGCGGCCCGGCAGCCCGCGCGACTGCCACCCCGCGAGGCCCGCGAGGGCGAGTGCGCCCATGAAGACCAGCAGGAACACCGGGTTCTGGATCACGCCGTTGATGTCGCGCATCACGTCGACGTACACCCGGTCCCCGCTGCGCGCCAGCGCCGGCATCACGGCGCAGGCGAAGACGTAGAAGGCCCCGGCCATCAGTCCCGCGGCGACCGTGGCCGCGACCAGTACTCCACCGGCGGCACGGGCCCGCCGTTCCCCGTTGATGTCTGTCATGCGTCCAGTCAACGGGCGCCGCGGCGCGCCCGACATGGCCCGGGCGCGCGGGCGCATACGCGAGCGTCCACGAGGGGGCGGTACGAGGGGTTCCGGGCGCGGGTGCGGGCAGGCACTGTAGAGGGGAGCGCTCCGCAAGCGGTCCGCGCGCGGTCTCCCTGCTCCCCTTTCCGGGCCCGTGCCTGAGCGGGCAAGCCCTAGGCGGTGACAGGAACATGGCACTGGGTACGGCCACCGACCCGTACGAGCTGCGGTTCGACACCGGGCGGATCAGTCTGGACCTCATCGCCACCACCCACCCCGCGGAACGCCTCGACTCCGTCGACGCCCTGCGCGCCTGGATCACCGGCTCCGGACTCGTCCCGCCCGGCACCCCGCTGGCCCACGCCGACCCGTCCTGGCTGACCGGCTTCCGCGAACTGCGCGGCGAGACCGCCCGCTTGGTGCGCGGCCACCCGGTACCCCACAGCCACCCCTACGCACTCGCCCTCGCCCGCGTCAACGAACTCGCCCTCGCCGCACCCCCCGCACCCCGTGCGGTCCCCGGCGAGGACGGCACGCTGGTGCGGGAGCTGACCGGGCCACCGCGGTGCGCCGCGCTGCTCGGGGCGCTGGCCCGGGACGTGGTGGAACTGCTCACCGACCCCGTCGCGCGGGCGAGCCTCAGGCAGTGCGCGGGCGACAACTGCCCCATCGTGTACGTGGACACCTCCCGCGGCCGCCGCCGGCGCTGGTGCTCCAGCGAGGTCTGCGGCAACCGCGAGCGCGTCGCCCGGCACCGCCGCCGCGTCGCGCTGTCCCGGTAGGTCCGCCCGCGTCCCCTTCGTACCGCGCCTTGGAGAAATCCCTCATCTCGTTTTGAACACGCCGCACTTCGCGTCCGTACCGAATGGGCGAGCGACCGACTGGGGGAACCCCCGGACATCGGAGGTGGGCGTGCGCAAGGATTCCGTCGTGGCCAATGAACGTGGTGCGAGGGCCCGACATCGCATGTCGCAGTCGTCCTCGGAACCCGACGAGGAGCTGATGCGCGCGCTGTACCGCGAGCACGCCGGCCCCTTGCTGGCCTACGTGCTGCGGCTGGTCGCGGGGGACCGCCAGCGCGCCGAGGACGTCGTCCAGGAGACGCTCATCCGTGCCTGGAAGAACGCCGGTCAGCTCAACCGTGCGACCGGATCGGTACGCCCCTGGCTGGTGACGGTCGCACGTCGCATCGTCATCGACGGCCACCGCAGCCGGCAGGCCCGGCCGCAGGAGGTCGATCCGTCGCCGCTGGAGGTCATCCCCGCGGAGGACGAGATCGACAAGGCGCTGTGGCTGATGACGCTGTCGGACGCGCTCGACGACCTGACCCCGGCCCACCGGGAGGTCCTCGTCGAGACGTACTTCAAGGGGCGTACCGTCAATGAGGCGGCGCAGACACTGGGCATACCCAGCGGAACCGTTCGCTCCCGGGTGTTCTACGCCCTGCGTTCGATGAAGCTGGCTCTGGAGGAGCGGGGGGTGACGGCGTGATGAGCGGCTACGGGGGAGTACAGGGATTCGGCCCGGGGGACACGGGTAACTCTGTCCCCATGCAGGGAACACCGGCGCCGAACGAGCACGAGACCGTCGGCGCCTATGCCCTCGGGATCCTCGACGACGCCGAGGCGACGGCCTTCGAGGCCCACCTCGCCACCTGCGAGTGGTGCGCCCAGCAGCTCGACGAGCTGGCCGGCATGGAGCCGATGATGGCGGCACTCGCGGACCTGCCGGGCACCGGCACGCCCGCCGTCGCCGAGTCGCTCACCGTGAAGCCCAGCGCACGGCTCTCGGAGAAGCTCGTCGACGAGGTCGCCGAACGCCGCGCGAGCAAACGCCGCCGCAACTTCTACCTGGTGGGCACCGCGGCCGCGCTGATCATCGGCGGCCCGTTCGCCGCGGTGGCGACCACGGGCGGCGGGGGCGGCGGCGGTGACGACGGCGGCGGCCGCAGGGCCGAGGCCACGCAGCAGGCCGCGAGTCCCGCCGAGTCCGCCTTCGCCGCCATGCCGGACCGGGTCACCGCCACCGACCCGGGCACGCAGGTCAGCGCGACCGTGGCCCTGGAGAAGAAGGCCTGGGGCACCGAAACGGTCCTGGAGCTGAAGAACCTCAAGGGCCCCCAGAAGTGCTCCCTGATCGCCGTCGGCAAGAACGGCGAGCGGGAGACGCTCACCTCCTGGTCGGTCCCCGACTGGGGGTACGGCATCCCGGGCGCCACCACCGAGAAGGCCAAGAAGCCGCTCTACGTGCACGGCGGCGCCGCCTTCGAACCCAACCAGATCTCCCACTTCGAGGTCATGACCTTCGACGGGAAGCGGCTCGTGGAGGTCGACGCGTAGCGCGGGCCGCAGGCGCGCCGTAGCTTCCCGGGCCCCCTTCGCGTATTTTTGACGGCTGCCCAGCACGTCAGAAGGGGGCCCGGTGGCCGCACAGGCTCAACAGGATTCAGCGGTCGACTCGGAGCACGAGCCCGTACGGAAGCACTCCGCACGGGAGGACTCCGTACGGGACCGAGAGATCGACGTGGAACAGGCGCACCTCGACCGGGTGTACCGCCGCCTCGAGGAGAAGATCCACGAGGCGGAGTTCCTCATGCACGACGCCGCGCAGCGCGGCCACGTCGGCACGCCCGGCGCCCTCGCCGAGCGCGACGCGCAGGTCTTCCGGGCCGGCATCCACCTCAACCGCCTGAACAACGAGTTCGAGGACTTCCTGTTCGGCCGCATCGACCTGCTCCTCGGCAAGGACGGCAAGAAGGGCCCGGACGGCGCGTACACGGCCGTCGAGCCCGCCGACGGCGCCCTCGGGCCCGACGGCACCGCAGACATCGCCGAGACCCTGCACATCGGCCGCATCGGGGTCCTGGACGAGGACTACGCGCCGCTGGTCATCGACTGGCGGGCGCCGGCCGCCGCCCCGTTCTACCGGTCCACGCCGGTCGACCCGGGCCGGGTCGTGCGCCGCCGGGTGATCCGCTCCAAGGGGCGGCGCGTCCTCGGCGTCGAGGACGACCTGATGCGGCCCGAGATCACGGCCCGGCTGGACGGCGAGGAGCTGGCCGTCGTCGGCGACGGCGCCCTGATGGCCGCCCTCGGCCAGGCCCGTACCCACTCCATGCGGGACATCGTGGCCTCCATCCAGGCCGAGCAGGACCGGGTGATCCGCGCCCCCGCCGCCTCAGTGACCTACGTCGAGGGCGGCCCCGGCACCGGCAAGACCGCCGTCGCGCTGCACCGGGCGGCGTACCTGCTCTACCAGGACCGGCGCCGGTACGCGGGCGGCATCCTGATCGTCTCGCCGACGCCGCTGCTCGTGGCGTACACCGAGGGCGTGCTGCCCTCGCTGGGCGAGGAGGGGCAGGTCGCCATCCGCGCGATCGGTTCGCTGGCCGACGACGCGGCGGGCGCCGAGGCCACGCTGTACGACTCCCCGGCCACCGCACGCGCCAAGGGTTCCGCCCGCATGCTCCGGGTCCTGCGCAGGGCCGCGCGCGGAGCGCTGGAGCCGGCCGACTCGCCGACGCTGCTCAGGGTCGTCGCCTTCGGCCGCCGCCTCGAACTGGAGGCCGAGGAGCTGGCCGGCATCCGCCGCACCGTCCTCGGCGGCACCGCGCCCGTCAACCTGCTGCGTCCGCGCGCCCGCCGGCTGCTCCTGGACGCCCTGTGGGAGAAGTCGGGCGCCGGAGCCCGGCACAGCGATCCCGAGCTGGCCGCCGAGCTGCGCTCCTCCTTCGACGAGGACGTCAGCTCCGAGGACTCCTTCACCGGCTTCCTGGACGCCTGGTGGCCGGAGCTGACCCCGGGCGCCGTGCTGGCCGCCATGGCGGACGAGCGCCGCCTGGGCCGCTGGGCCCGGCGCGTGCTGAACCCGGGCGAGGTCCGCAAGGTGGCCCGTTCGCTGCGGCGCGAGGGCCACTCCGTGCACGACATCGCCCTGCTCGACGAACTCCAGGCGATCGTCGGCACCCCGGCCCGCCCCCGCAAGCGGCGCGAGCAGGACCCGCTGGACCAGCTCACCGGCCTGGACGAGCTGATGCCGCAGCGCGAGGAGACCCAGTGGGAGCGCGCCGAGCGCCTCGCCCAGGAGCGCACCGAGTACGCGCACGTCATCGTCGACGAGGCGCAGGACCTCACCCCCATGCAGTGGCGGATGGTCGGCCGCCGCGGCCGGCACGCCACCTGGACGGTCGTCGGCGACCCGGCCCAGTCCTCCTGGTCCGACCCCGACGAGGCGGCCGCCGCCCGTGACGAGGCCCTCGGCAGCCGCCCGCGCCGCCGCTTCGAGCTGACCGTGAACTACCGCAACCCGGCCGAGATCGCCGAGCTGGCGGCGAAGGTCCTGGCGCTGGCCATGCCCGGCTCCACGTCCCCGTCGGCCGTACGCTCGACCGGCGTCGAACCGCGCTTCGCGGTGGTGGAGGAGTCCCTCGCCCGCACGGTCCGCGCGGAGGCGGCCCGGCTGCTCGGCCTCGTCGACGGCACCGTCGGCGTCGTGGTCGCCATGAACCGGCGCGAGGAGGCCCGGCGCTGGCTGGCCGGGCTCGGCGACCGCGTGGTGGCGCTGGGCAGCCTGGAGGCCAAGGGCCTGGAGTACGACGCCACGGTCGTGGTCTCCCCGGCCGAGATCGCCGACGAGTCGCCCGCCGGACTGCGCGTGCTGTACGTCGCCCTGACCCGGGCCACCCAGCAGCTGACGGTCGTCTCCGGCGAACGGGACGAGCCGGACGCCTCGGGGGTGCCGGACCTGCTGCGCGACTGAGCGCCGGGCCGGGGAGCGGCCGCAGACGTGCGGAAGGCCCGCGCCGTGCGACGGCGCGGGCCTTCCGCTCTCGTTCAAGTGGCACCGACCCGCCATGCTCGCCTCGCGGCAAGTGGTCGCTCGTAGCGACGAAGGTTGGGCCCGGGGGCTTGGATCGAGCCGGTGCCACGTCCAAGGTAACAAACGATCCCCGCAAGACAATTCCCGTCCCGCGGGTTCCTTCGGCGATCGGGCCGCCATCGTGCCGCGTCGCCGTCCGAGTCTGCCGACGGGCCTTCCCCCGACGGGCCACTTCTCGTATGGTGGAAGTCGTTTTCCGAAATCGGAGCGAACAAAAAGTTCGCAATCCGGGGCGGCTACCGCGTACCCAGTGGTAGGTGCGACGATCGGACGGCACAACCCAGTTACACGGTGAAAGCAGAGGAAGTCGGCCATGGCAACGGCGCCCAGCGTCTCCTACTCGATGACGGTCCGACTGGAGGTGCCCGCCGGCGGAACCGCCGTCTCGCAGCTCACCACGGCGGTGGAGTCCGCCGGCGGCTCGGTCACCGGCCTCGACGTCACGGCCTCGGGCCACGACAAGCTCCGCATCGACGTCACCATCGCGGCCGGCTCGACCGCCCACGCCGACGAGATCGTGGAGCAGCTGCGGGGCATCGAGGGCGTCAGCCTGGGCAAGGTCTCGGACCGTACCTTCCTCATGCACCTCGGCGGCAAGATCGAGATGCAGTCCAAGCACCCCATCCGCAACCGCGACGACCTGTCCATGGTCTACACGCCCGGCGTGGCGCGGGTATGCATGGCGATCGCCGAGAACCCCGAGGACGCCCGCCGCCTCACCATCAAGCGCAACTCCGTCGCGGTCGTGACCGACGGCTCCGCCGTGCTGGGCCTGGGCAACATCGGCCCGAAGGCCGCGCTGCCGGTGATGGAGGGCAAAGCGGCCCTGTTCAAGCGGTTCGCCGGGATCGACGCCTGGCCGATCTGCCTGGACACCCAGGACACCGACGCGATCGTCGAGATCGTCAAGGCCATCGCCCCGGGCTTCGCCGGCATCAACCTGGAGGACATCTCGGCGCCCCGCTGCTTCGAGATCGAGGCCCGGCTGCGCGAGGCCCTGGACATCCCCGTCTTCCACGACGACCAGCACGGCACCGCCATCGTCGTCCTCGCCGCGCTGACCAACGCCCTGCGCGTGGTGGGCAAGGGCATCGAGAACGTACGGGTCGTCATGTCCGGCGCCGGCGCGGCCGGTACGGCCATCCTCAAGCTGCTGCTCGCCGCCGGGGTCAAGAACGCCGTCGTCGCCGACATCCACGGCGTCGTGCACACGGGCCGCGCGGACCTGGTGGACGCCGCGCCCGAGTCGGCCCTGCGCTGGATCGCCGACAACACCAACCCCGAGGGCCTCACCGGCACCCTCAAGGAGGCCGTGCACGGCGCCGACGTCTTCATCGGCGTCTCCGCCCCCAACGTCCTGGACGGCGAGGACGTGGCCGCCATGGCCGACGGCGCGATCGTGTTCGCGCTCGCGAACCCCGACCCCGAGGTGGACCCGGCGATCGCCCGGGAGACGGCCGCGGTCGTCGCCACCGGCCGCTCGGACTTCCCGAACCAGATCAACAACGTGCTGGTCTTCCCGGGCGTCTTCCGCGGCCTGCTGGACGCCCAGTCCCGCACCGTCAACACCGAGATGATGCTTGCGGCCGCACACGCCCTCGCGAACGTGGTGACCGAGGACGAGATCAACCCGAACTACATCATCCCCAGCGTCTTCAACGACAAGGTCGCCGGTGCCGTCGCGGGCGCCGTGCGGGACGCGGCGAAGGCCGCCGGAGTGGTGGCGTAGTTCCCCCCGCCGGGGGAAGGCGGCCTGTGGCGTGGTGGTGAGGATCACCACGGCGGGCCGCCGCTCCGGCGCGTCGCGGGATGTCGGGCTTCGGATCGCCCTCTAGGGTTGCGCAAGGCTCAGGCCCTCTCGGCGTGTGACTCCCAAGGGTGTTCTCACGACTCCTGGGGGTGCCGGATTGGCTTTACCGCCGCAGGTGGAGGCAGGATGCCTCCCTGGGCGCGAGGGTCTGACGACCGACCCGGGTCCGGGGAATGTCAGAGGGCCCTGGCAGCATCGGCATCGCTGTGCCCAACATGCGGCTCCGCCGCGTGGCACGCCTCAACGGCAAGAAGAACACGGGAGTAACAACATGAACCGCAGTGAGCTGGTGGCCGCGCTGGCCGACCGCGCCGAGGTGACCCGCAAGGACGCCGACGCCGTGCTGGCCGCCTTCGCCGAGGTTGTCGGCGACATCGTCTCCAAGGGCGACGAGAAGGTCACCATCCCCGGCTTCCTGACTTTCGAGCGCACCCACCGTGCCGCTCGCACCGCCCGCAACCCGCAGACCGGCGAGCCGATCCAGATTCCGGCCGGCTACAGCGTCAAGGTCTCCGCGGGCTCCAAGCTCAAGGAAGCCGCCAAGGGCAAGTAGGCGCTCCGCTTGGAGTGCCGGGGACTGCGCGGATCGTTCGTTCGGGACGCGGTCGTTTCGCGGCTGCGGGTCGTTCGTGGCTGGTCGCGCAGTTCCCCGCGCCCCCTTGGGGCGCACCTCGCAATGCCGATGGGGCGGTCACCCGGGATCGGGTGACCGCCCCATCGGCGTGTCTGCGGGAGCGTCAGCCCAGGGCCTTGCCCGGGAGTTCCACCTTCGCGCCCAGCTCGACGAGCTTGTCCATGAAGTTCTCGTAGCCGCGGTTGATCAGGTCGATGCCGTGGACCCGGGAGGTGCCCTGGGCCGCAAGGGCGGCGATCAGGTACGAGAAGCCGCCGCGCAGGTCGGGGATGACCAGGTCGGCGCCCTCCAGTTTGGTCGGTCCGGAGACGACGGCCGAGTGCAGGAAGTTGCGCTGGCCGAAGCGGCAGTCGGAACCGCCGAGGCACTCGCGGTAGAGCTGGATGTGGGCGCCCATCTGGTTGAGCGCCGAGGTGAAGCCCAGCCGGGACTCGTAGACCGTCTCGTGGACGATGGACAGCCCCGTGGCCTGGGTCAGCGCCACCACCAGGGGCTGCTGCCAGTCGGTCTGGAAGCCGGGGTGCACGTCCGTCTCCAGGGCGATGGACTTCAGCCGGCCGCCCGGGTGCCAGAAGCGGATGCCCTCGTCGTCGATCTCGAACGCGCCGCCCACCTTCCGGAAGGTGTTCAGGAACGTCATCATCGAGCGCTGCTGGGCCCCGCGGACATAGACGTTGCCCTCGGTGGCCAGGGCCGCGGAGGCCCAGGAGGCGGCCTCCAGGCGGTCCGAGAGGGCACGGTGGGTGTAGCCGCCCAGCTCGTCCACGCCGGTGACGCGGATCGTGCGGTCGGTGTCCATGGCGATGATCGCGCCCATTTTCTGCAGGACGCAGATCAGGTCCTCGATCTCCGGTTCCACCGCCGCGTTGGACAGCTCCGTGACGCCCTCGGCGAGCACGGCGGTCAGCAGCACCTGCTCGGTCGCGCCGACGGAGGGGTACGGCAGGTTGATCTTCGTACCGCGCAGCCGCTGCGGAGCCTCCAGGTACTGGCCGTCCGCCCGCTTCTCGATCTTCGCGCCGAACTGCCGCAGCACGTCGAAGTGGAAGTCGATGGGCCGGCCGCCGATGTCGCAGCCGCCCAGGCCCGGGATGAAGGCGTGCCCGAGGCGGTGCAGCAGCGGGCCGCAGAACAGGATCGGGATGCGCGACGAGCCCGCGTGGGCATCGATGTCGGCGACGTTCGCGCTCTCCACGTGGGTCGGGTCGAGCACCAGCTCGCCGGGCTCCTCGCCCGGACGGACGGTCACCCCGTGCAGTTGCAGCAGTCCGCGTACGACCCGCACGTCGCGGATGTCCGGCACGTTGCGCAGCCGGCTCGGCGCGCTGCCCAGCAGGGCGGCCACCATCGCCTTCGGCACGAGGTTCTTCGCACCGCGGACCCGGATCTCGCCCTCCAGCGGGGTTCCGCCGTGGACAAGCAGTACGTCATCAGCGCCGTTGACGGTCATGAATCTCGCGTTCCGTGGTGTTGGGCAGGGGCCAGAAGGGAAAGGGTAATCGTCTTGTACCCCCCATCCATGCGCCTCCGCACGGTCCGGCAACGTCATGGATTTGTCACAACACGCCGTGTTCACCGGCGCGTACGGGGGGTCACGATCGAAGGGCGTGCGCGGGTGCGTGTTCACTCCCGTGCCTCCGATTGCCTCCCCACCGGAGGGGAACATGCGGGATCATGTCTGGCATGACCGAGGTGTCCTCGCTCACGGGGCGACTGCTCGTGGCAACGCCCGCCCTGGCGGACCCGAACTTCGAGCGTGCGGTGGTGCTCCTCCTCGACCACGACGAGGAGGGCTCCCTCGGTGTCGTCCTCAACCGTCCCACGCCCGTCGACGTGGGCGACATCCTGGAGGACTGGGCGGACCTGGCCGGTGAGCCGGGCGTCGTCTTCCAGGGCGGCCCGGTGTCCCTGGACTCGGCCCTCGGCGTCGCCGTCGTCCCCGGCGGGGCGTCGGGCGAGCGGGCGCCGCTGGGCTGGCGCCGGGTGCACGGCGCGATCGGTCTGGTCGACCTGGAGGCGCCGCCGGAGCTGCTGGCGCCCGCCGTGGGCGCCCTGCGGATCTTCGCCGGGTACGCGGGCTGGGGGCCCGGCCAGCTGGAGGACGAGCTGACCGAGGGCGCCTGGTACGTGGTCGAGTCCGAGCCCGGTGACGTCTCCTCGCCGTTCCCCGAGAGACTCTGGCGCGAGGTGCTGCGCCGCCAGCGGGGCGACCTGGCGATGGTGGCGACCTATCCGGACGACCCTTCGCTCAACTGAAGCGTGTGAGCTTCAGTACCCTTGGCCGTTATGAGCACTCTCGAGCCCGAGCGCGGGACAGGTACGGGAACCCTCGTCGAGCCGACGCCGCAGACGTCCCACGGCGACGGCGATCACGAGCGCTTCGCGCATTACGTCCAGAAGGACAAGATCATGGCGAGTGCCCTCGACGGCACCCCCGTCGTGGCGCTGTGCGGCAAGGTCTGGGTACCGGGCCGCGACCCGAAGAAGTACCCCGTCTGCCCCATGTGCAAGGAGATCTACGAGTCCATGAGCGGCGGCGGGGACGAGGGCAAGGGCGGCGACAAGAAGTAGGCGCCGGGCGCCGGGAAGCGGCGCCGCCTGCCCGTACAGACCTCTCAGATCTTCCCGAAGGCCCCCGGAGTGTGCCCGCGCGCACTCCGGGGGCCTTCGTGCGTCGGGGCTGATTAACAAAGAGGTTTACGAATTGGTTCAGACCTCTTGTGGACAGGTTCATGTCTCCCTACGCTCCTGGGTGTTGTGCAGAGCGAAACCGTCATTGCATATGTTGCAACGCACGCCCGGAGGAAAGACTCCATGAAGCTCGCCCCCCGTCTCGCCGTACTGCTGGCCGCGGCCGTCGTCGCCGCGACGGCCTGCGCACCCCAGGCGTCCGACAACTCCTCCTCCGGCAAGGACGAGAAGAGCGGCACCCTGCGCGTCTGGCTGTTCCAGGAGGTCAACAACAAGCCGAAGGAGAAGGTCGTCGACGCGGCCCTCGCCGACTTCGAGAAGGCGCACGCGGACACGAAGGTCACCGTGGAGTACATCCCGGTCGAGACCCGCGCCCAGCGCATCAAGGCCGCCTTCAACGACCCGAAGAGCGCCCCCGACGTCGTCGAGTTCGGCAACACCGACACCGCCGGTTACGTGAAGGACGGCGGACTCGCGGACATATCCGAGGAGTTCGCGGCCTGGGACGAGGCCAAGGACGCCGACTCCACCGCCCGCCAGTCGGTCACCGTGGACGGAAAGGTCTACGGCGCCCCCTACTTCGTCGGCGTCCGCGCCCTCTACTACCGCACCGACGTCTTCGACGAACTCGGCCTCAAGGCCCCCAGGACGCTGGCCGAACTGGCGTCCACCGCCAAGCGGGTCCGGGCCGCGAAGCCCGACCTCTACGGCCTCGCGGTCGGCGGCGCCTACACCTACGGCGCGATGCCGTTCATCTGGGCCAACGGCGGTGACATCGCCACCGGCAAGGGCGGCTCCTACGCCTCCGCCATCGACAGCGCCGCCGCCCAGAAGGGCATCAAGGCGTACACGTCCCTGTTCGGGGACGCCAACTGCCCCGCCGCCAAGTGCGCCGGCATGACCGGCAACGACACCGTCACCGCCTTCGCCTCCGGAAAGGCGGCCATGGCCATCGGCGGCGACTTCAGCCACCAGGCCATGGAGGCCGGTGCGGTGAAGGGCAAGTACGCGGTGGTGCCGCTGCCCGGCGTCGAGCCCGGCTCCATCGCCCCCGCCTTCGCGGGCGGCAACAACATCGGCGTCCTGAAGAGCACCTCGCACCGCACCCTCGCCGTCGACCTGATGAAGCGGCTCGCGTCCAAGAAGGCGCAGGGCGAACTGTTCGACGCGATGGGCTTCCTGCCGACCTTCACGGACGTACGGCAGCAGGTGGCGGCCAGGGAACCGTTCGTGAAGCCGTTCGTCGACACGCTCGCCGCGGGCACGAAGTTCGTCCCGGCGTCTCCCGCGTGGGCGACGATCGACTCCTCGCTGGTGCTGCCGACGATGTTCCAGGAGGTGGTCAGCGGCAAGAAGGACGTGGGCGCTGCCGCTGGGGACGCGGCTCGGAAGATGGACGACGCGTTCGGCTCCGCCGGATGACGGGTTCGCCTATGAGCTCGGGGGGCGTGGTGCGTGGGCGGGTGCGGGATCGTCGTGGTTCCTCGCGCCGTTCCCCGCGCCCCTTCGGGCGCTCCTCTGCTACCCCCTGGATATATCTCGCCCCCGCTCTTGTCGTCCTTGGGGGGCTGCTGGTCTACCCCGTTTACCAGCTTGGGTTGATCTCCTTTCTGGAGTACACGCAGGCTCAGGTCAGTGGTGGGGAGCCGGCGACCTTCCAGGGGTTCGGGAACTATGCCGAGCTGTTCGGGGACGGGGAGTTCTGGCGGGTGCTGCTCGCCACCGTCGTGTTCGCGGCCGCCTGTGTGGTCTCCACGCTGGCCGTCGGATGCGCGCTCGCCGTGCTGCTGACGCGGGTGCGGGCCGTGCCGCGGCTGGCGTTGATGCTGGCGGGGCTGGGCGCGTGGGCGACCCCGGCGGTCACCGGGTCGACGGTCTGGCTGCTGCTGTTCGACCCGGACTTCGGGCCCGTCAACCGGATGCTGGGCCTCGGCGACCACTCCTGGACGTACGGGCGGTACAGCGCCTTCCTGCTCGTGCTGCTCGAAGTGGTCTGGTGCTCCTTCCCGTTCGTCATGGTGACCGTCTACGCCGGGATCCGGGCCGTACCGTCCGAGGTGCTGGAGGCCGCCGCGCTGGACGGGGCCTCGCAGTGGCGGATCTGGCGCTCGGTGCTCGCGCCGATGCTCCGGCCGATCCTGGTGGTCGTCACCATCCAGTCGGTCATCTGGGACTTCAAGGTCTTCACCCAGATCTACGTCATGACCAACGGCGGCGGCATCGCCGGCCAGAACATGGTCCTGAACGTCTACGCCTACCAGAAGGCCTTCGCGTCCTCGCAGTACAGCCTCGGCTCCGCGATCGGCGTGGTCATGCTGCTGATCCTGCTCGCGGTGACGCTGGTCTACCTGCGGCTGCTGCGCCGCCAGGGGGAGGAGCTGTGAATCTTCTGCGTGCGCGCGTGCGCCGTCCGTGGCGGCTCGCGGCCGAGGTGTCCGCGCTGCTGATCGCGGTGGTCGTCGCCTTCCCGCTGTACTGGATGGTGCTGAGCGCCTTCAAGCCGGCCGGGGAGATCGAGTCGAGCGAGCCCCGGCCCTGGACGCTGACCCCCTCGCTGGACTCCTTCCGGCGGGTGTTCGAACAGCAGGAATTCGGCCGCTACTTTCTCAACAGCCTGATCGTGGCGGGTTCCGTGGTGATCGCCTCGGCGTTGATCGCGTTCCTCGCGGCGACCGCGGTGACGCGTTTCCGGTTCCGATTCCGGACCACCCTGCTGATCATGTTCCTGGTGGCCCAGATGGTGCCCGTGGAGGCGCTCACGATCCCGCTGTTCTTCCTCATGCGGGACTTCGGCCAGCTGAACACGCTGGGCTCGCTGATCCTGCCCCACATCGCCTTCTCGCTGCCCTTCGCGATCTGGATGCTGCGGGGCTTCGTGAAAGCGGTGCCGGAGGCCCTGGAGGAGGCCGCCTACATCGACGGGGCGAGCCGGACGCGCTTTCTGTGGCAGATCCTTTTCCCGCTGGTCCTGCCGGGTCTTGTGGCCACCAGCGTCTTCTCCTTCATCTCGACCTGGAACGACTTCCTGTTCGCCAAGTCGTTCATCATCAGTGACACCTCCCAGTCGACGCTGCCGATGGCGCTGCTGGTCTTCTACAAGCCGGACGATCCCGACTGGGGCGGCGTCATGGCCGCCTCCACGGTGATGACGATTCCGGTGCTGGTCTTCTTCGTACTCGTACAACGACGACTCGTCTCCGGCCTCGGCGGAGCGGTAAAGGACTGACAACGTGACGGACCTGACGGACCTGACGGACGTGACGGATGCGACCGACGTGATTCCCCGGCCGCGGCACGCGGTGGCCCAGGACGCCTGCTTCGACCTCGGCCCCGACACCCGGCTGGTGGCCGACGAGGGCGCCGGGCACACCGAGCGCTGGCTGCGCGCCACCCTGGGCGCGGCCACCGGCCTGCCGCTGGCGCCCGGCGAGGGGGGCGGCGGCGCCGTCCGGCTGTCCCTCGACGGGGCACTCGCCGACGAGGGCTACCGCCTCAACATCGCACCCGACGGCGTACGGCTCACCGGCGGCGGTCCCGCCGGACTCTTCTGGGGCGCCCAGACCCTGCGCCAGCTGCTCGGACCGGACGCCTTCCGGCGCGCCCCGCTGCCCGGCCGCCGGTGGCGGCTGCCGCTGGGCCGCATCGAGGACGCGCCCCGCTTCGGCTGGCGCGGACTGATGCTGGACGTCTCGCGGCACTTCATGCCGAAGGACGGCGTCCTGCGCCAGCTGGACCTGATGGCCGCCCACAAACTCAACGTCCTGCACTTCCACCTGACGGACGACCAGGGCTGGCGCATCGAGATCAAACGCCACCCGAAGCTCACCGGAACCGGCTCCTGGCGCTCCCGGACGAAATTCGGTCACCGGGCCTCGCCGCTGTGGGAGGACAAACCCCACGGCGGCTACTACACGCAGGAGGACATCCGGGAGATCGTCGCCTACGCGGCCGCGCGGCACATCACCGTCGTCCCCGAAATCGACGTGCCCGGACACTCGCAGGCGGCCATCGCGGCGTATCCGGAACTCGGCAACACCGATGTGATCGACACCACCGCGCTCTCCGTCTGGGACACCTGGGGCGTATCCCCGAACGTCCTCGCCCCCACCGAGAACACGCTGCGCTTCTACGAGGGCGTGTTCGAGGAACTCCTGGAGCTTTTCCCCTCCGAGTTCGTCCACATCGGTGGCGACGAATGCCCCAAGGACCAGTGGCGGGCCTCGGCCACCGCGCAGGCGCGGATGGCGGAACTCGGCCTCGCCGACGAGGACGAACTCCAGTCCTGGTTCATCCAGCACTTCGACACCTGGCTCGCCGGACGCGGACGCCGGCTCATCGGCTGGGACGAGATCCTGGAGGGCGGACTCGCCAAGGGCGCGGCCGTCTCCTCCTGGCGCGGTTACGCGGGCGGGATCGCCGCCGCGCGCGCGGGCCACGACGTCGTGATGTGCCCCGAGCAGCAGGTGTACCTGAACTTCCGGGAGGACGACGGCGAGGACGAGCCCGTGCCGATCGCCTTCGTGCGCACCCTGGAGGACGTCTACCGGTTCGAGCCGGTTCCGGCGGAACTGACCCCGGAGGAGTCCGGACACGTGATCGGCACCCAGGCGAACCTGTGGACCGAGGTGACGGAGAACCAGGAGCGGGTGGACTACCAGCTCTTCCCGCGGCTCGCCGCGTTCGCCGAGGTCGCCTGGAGTGCCCTGCCCGCCCCGGCCGACCGGGACTACGCCGCCTTCGAGCGGCGGATGGCCACCCACTACCGGCGGCTCGACGCCCTGGGCGTCGCCTACCGTCCGCCGGCCGGTCCGCGGCCCTGGCAGCGGCGGCCCGGTGTGCTCGGCCGCCCGATGGACGGGCCGCCGCCGAACAAGTAAGAGAAACGCCCCTAAACGTCACCGAAGAGTGGCAACTCGCGCGCATCGCATGTAACTCCGATCATCGGAGATCCCATGCGAAAACGGACCATCTAGCCGACGAGGCGGGCGAATGCCTCCTAGCGGACCCCTGCGTTCGGGCCCTGCGAAGATGTGCCAGAGTTGCCACGTCCACCCTGTCAGGTCGTACCGTACGGCCACATGGGCGGGACCAGGTGGGACAGCGGGAAGGGGCAGTCGGTTTGACCACGCACGCACCGCAGGCGGCGCAGGCCGTCACGCTGCCCACGACACTGGACGAGGCCGTGGCGGCGCTCACCGCGCTGCCCGCGGCCGTTCCGGTCGCGGGCGGCACCGACCTGATGGCGGCCGTCAACTCCGGGCAGCTCAGGCCCGCCGCGCTGGTGGGCCTCGGCCGGATCAGCGAGATCCGCGGCTGGCAGTACCAGGACGGGCACGCGCTGCTGGGCGCGGGCCTCACCCATGCCCGCATGGGCCGCCCCGACTTCGCCGCGCTCATCCCGGCGCTCGCCGCCGCCGCGCGCGCCGCCGGACCGCCGCAGATCCGCAACGCCGGCACCCTCGGCGGCAACATCGCCTCGGCCGCCCCCACCGGGGACGCGCTGCCGGTGCTGGCCGCGCTGGAGGCGACGCTGATCATCGCGGGCCCGGACGGGGCCCGCCGGGAGATGCCGGTCTCGCACCTGCTGGCGGGCATGGAGATGCTCCGCGCGGGAGAACTCATCGGCTACGTGCGCGTGCCGCTGCTGCACGCGCCCCAGGTCTTCCTGAAGGCGACCGGCCGCACCGGACCCGGCCGGGCCACGGCCTCCGTGGCGCTGGTCCTGGATCCGGCCAGGCGCGGTGTGCGGTGCGCGGTGGGCGCCATCGCGCCGATGCCCCTGCGGCCCCTGGAGGCCGAGCAGTGGGTGGCCTCGCTCATCGACTGGGACAACGGCCGGGCCGTCGTGCCCGAGGCGCTGCACGGCTTCGGCGAGTACGTCGCCGCGGCCTGCATCCCCGACGCGGTCCCGGACGAGGACGGCTCCGTGCCGCAACTTCCGCCCGCCGTACTGCACCTGCGGCGCACCGTCGCCGCGCTGGCCCGACGAGCACTGGGGAGGGCCCTGTCGTGACCGACGACCAGCACGGCGACCCGCACGGCGATCAGCACGGCCAGGGCACCCCCCCGGGCGGCAGCCGCTGGGACCCGCTGCCCCAGGGCGACTACGACGACGGCGCCACCGCCTTCGTGAAGCTGCCCGAGGGCGGCGTGGATGCGCTCCTCGCCTCCTCCGACAGTCCGCTCGCCGCGCCCGGACACGGCTACGTGCCGCCCCAGATCACGGTCGCGCCCGCCACCACCGCCGGCACCGACCCCGCCGCCACCGGCTCCTGGGCGGCGCCGTCGGCACCGTCCGCGCCCGTGGACGGCACCCAGTGGCAGGTCCCGGACGCCGGTCAGGACCCCGCCGCCCACCAGGGGTACGGGGGGTACCCGGCCCAGCAGGACCCGTACGGCGGGGCCGCGCCCTACGACGTGCACGCCGGGCAGGGCGCCCCCGGGCACGACGACCGGTTCGCCTACCAGCCGGGTCCCACCGGACAGTGGGACTTCTCCCAGGCCGCGCAGGCCGCCCAGGCGTCCCGGGCCGAGGCGGACGCCGCGGCGGCCCGGCAGGCGTCCGGCCAGGACGTGACCGGGCAGTGGTCCATCCCCGTCGCCGACGGCGACCTGCCGGACGAGTCGGGCGAGTTCACCACGTCGTCCCTGGCCGAGCAGTGGGGCACCGGTGCCCCGGCCACCCTCCCCGGCGGCGCTCCCGCGCCCTGGGCGACGCAGCCGGCCGGGCAGCCGTGGGGCGAGGACGCGCCGCGGCCCGGACCGGCCGGACCGGCCGACGAGGAGCGACCCGCCGCGAGCGGGCACGCATACGGCTCCACCGCGACCGGGCACGGGGAAGGGCACGGCGCCGACGCGGGCCACCGTGCCGACGCCGACCTGAGCGGGTACGGACCCGGCCACGATTCCGGCGCCGACGCGGGCCATGGCCCCGACGCCGCCGTCGGCCCGCACGGGCCGAGCCCGTCCGCGCCCGGGGCCGGCCCCGTCCCGCACGCGCACGGACCTGGCTCCACCGCGAACGGACCCGGGGAAGGGCACGGGCCCGGACCGGCCGCGTCGGTGCACGGGCACGACCCCGCCGTGAGCCCGGACGGGCCCCGCCCCGCCGACGGTTCGTACGCCCACGCGCCCGGTGTCGACACCGAGTCCGCGGCCGGAGCAGCCGGGGCCGGTCCCGGCGTACGGGCGCCCGACGGGGCCCCCGAGGGAAGCGGGACCGCCACCGACGGGCCCCGTGGGGCCGAGGAGGCCCCTGAGGGCCCGGCAGGGCGTTCCGCGGGCCCCCGCGAGGAGGCGAGGGCCGGATCCCGTCCGGAGGCCGCTGAAGGCCCCGTGACGGACCGGGCGCCGACCGCCGGCCGGGAGCGCGCGCCCGAGCCCGCCGGGGAACACGGGCAGGCGCCCGAGGGAGAGCCGCGGCCCGAGTCCCCGGCCGCCCCCCAGGGCGTCCCGGCCGACGCGTCCGGCCGGGCGGACTCGCCCGATCCGGCTGATCCGATCGATCCGACCGACCCGACCGGTCGGGGGAGCGACGCGGCGGACGCCGGGAGCGGCGCGGACGGCCCCGAGGCCGCCACCGACGGCGTCCCCGACGCCGCCCAGGAGCCGTCGGCGCCCGCCGGGCCGCAGGACGAGCACCCCCTCGCCTCCTACGTGCTGCGCGTCAACGGCGCCGACCGCCCCGTCACCGACGCCTGGATCGGCGAGTCGCTGCTGTACGTGCTGCGCGAGCGGCTCGGCCTCGCGGGCGCCAAGGACGGCTGCTCACAGGGCGAGTGCGGCGCCTGCAACGTCCAGGTCGACGGGCGGCTCGTCGCCTCCTGCCTGGTCCCGTCCGTGACCGCGGCCGGCAGCGAGGTGCGCACCGTCGAGGGCCTGGCCACCGACGGACGGCCCTCGGACGTGCAGCGGGCGCTCGCCCGCCGCGGCGCCGTCCAGTGCGGCTTCTGCGTGCCCGGCATGGCGATGACCGTGCACAACCTCCTGGAGGGCAATCCGGCCCCGACCGAGCTGGAGGCCCGCCAGGCCCTGTGCGGCAACCTGTGCCGCTGCTCCGGCTACCGGGGCGTCCTGGAGGCGGTCCAGGAGGTCGTCGCCGAACGCGAGGCGCACGCCGACGCCGACGCGCAGGCCGGACCGGACCCCGAGGAGCCCCGCATCCCGCACCAGGCCGGTCCCGGCGCGGGCGGCGTCAACCCGGCGGCGTTCGAGGCACAGCCACCGCCGGGTGCGCAGGACGCGACCGGAGCGCACGACCGGCCGCCCTACGGCGACCACGGAGACCACGGCACCCACGGCCGGGACGGAGGCCACGCGTGAGCAACGACGCCGCGACTGCGGAGGCCGAGGGGACCGCCGAGGCGGCGACCCCCGTTTCCGACCCGATCCCGCACGGCCTCGGCGCGTCCCTGCCGCCCGCCGACGCCCGCGCCAAGACCGAGGGCACCTTCCCGTACGCCGCCGACCTGTGGGCCGAGGGCCTGCTGTGGGCCGCCGTGCTGCGCTCACCGCACCCGCGCGCCCGCATCGTGTCCATCGACACCACCCACGCGCGCGAGATGCCCGGCGTACGGGCGGTCGTCACGCACGAGGACGTGCCCGGCAGCCCGCTGCACGGCCGCGGTGGCCAGGCCGACCGTCCGGTGTTCGCCTCCGAGGCCGTACGCCACCACGGCGAGCCGCTCGCCGCCGTCGCCGCCGACCACCCGGACACCGCGCGGATGGCCGCCGCCGCCGTCATCGTCGAGTACGAGCTGCTCGACCCCGTCACCGACCCGGAGCAGGCCTTCGAGGCCGAGCCGCTGCACCCCGACGGCAACCTGATCCGGCACATCCCGCTGCGCCACGGCGACCCGGACGCGGCCGGCGAGATCGTCGTCGAGGGCCTGTACCGCATCGGCCGCCAGGACCCGGCCCCCATAGGAGCCGAGGCGGGTCTGGCCGTACCGCGCCCCGACGGCGGCGTGGAGCTGTACCTGGCCTCCACCGACCCGCACGGCGACCGCGACATCGCCGCCGCCTGCTACGGCCTGTCGCCCGAACAGGTGAAGATCGTCGTCACCGGGGTGCCGGGCGCCACCGCCGACCGCGAGGACCAGGGCTTCCAGCTGCCGCTGGGACTGCTGGCGCTGAAGACCGGCTGTCCGGTGAAGCTGACCGCCACGCGCGAGGAGTCCTTCCTCGGGCACACCCACCGCCACCCCACCCTCCTGCGCTACCGCCACCACGCGGACGCCGAGGGCCGGATCGTAAAGGTCGAGGCGCAGATCCTGCTCGACGCGGGCGCCTACGCCGACACCTCCTCCGACGCCCTGGCGGCCGCGGTGGCCTTCGCCTGCGGCCCGTACGTCGTGCCGAACGCCTTCATCGAGGGCTGGGCGGTGCGCACCAACAACCCGCCCTCCGGCCATGTGCGCGGCGAGGGCGCGATGCAGGTCTGCGCCGCGTACGAGGCGCAGATGGACAAGGTCGCCAAGAAGCTCGGCCTCGACCCGGCCGAGGTGCGGCTGCGCAACGTCCTGGCCACCGGCGACGTGCTCCCCACCGGCCAGACGGTCACCTGCCCGGCACCGGTCGCCGAACTCCTCCAGGCGGTCCGCGACTTCCCGCTCCCCGCGCTGCCCAAGGACACGCCCGAGGACGAGTGGCTGCTGCCCGGCGGCCCCGAGGGAGCGGGCGAACCGGGCGCGGTGCGCCGGGGCGTGGGCTACGGCATCGGCATGGTGCACATGCTCGGCGCCGAGGGCGCGGACGAGGTCTCCACGGCCACCGTGAAGGTCCAGGGCGGCGTGGCCACGGTGCTGTGCGCGGCCGTCGAGACCGGCCAGGGTTTCACCACCCTGGCCCGGCAGATCGTGCAGGACACCCTCGGCGTCGACGAGGTGCAGGTGGCGCCCGTCGACACCGACCAGCCCCCGGCAGGCCCGGGCTGCCGCGGCCGGCACACGTGGGTGTCGGGCGGCGCGGTGGAACGGGCGGCCAAGATGGTCCGCACCCAGCTCCTCCAGCCGCTGGCCCATCAGTTCGGGATGTCCACGGAGCTGCTCCAGATCGCCGACGGCAAGATCACCTCCTACGACGGCGTGCTGTCGACGACGGTCACCGAGGCGCTGGACGGCAAGGAACTGTGGGCCACCGCCCAGTGCCGCCCGCACCCCACCGAGCCGCTCGACGAGGCCGGGCAGGGTGACGCGTTCGTCGGCATGGCCTTCTGCGCGATCCGCGCGGTGGTCGACGTCGACATCGAGATCGGCTCGGTACGCGTGGTGGAACTGGCCGTCGCCCAGGACGTCGGCCGCGTCCTGAACCCGGCCCAGCTGACCGCCCGCATCGAGGCGGGCGTCACCCAGGGCGTCGGCATCGCGCTCACGGAGAACCTCCGCACCCCCCGCGGCCTGATCCGCCACCCCGACCTGACCGGCTACGCCCTGCCGACCGCGCTGGACGCCCCGGACATCCGGATCGTGAAGCTCGTCGAGGAGCGTGACGTGGTCGCGCCCTTCGGCGCCAAGGCCGTCAGCGCCGTTCCGGTGGTGGCCTCCCCGGCGGCCGTCGCCTCCGCGGTGCGCGCGGCCACCGGACGCCCGGTGAACCGGCTCCCGATCCGCCCGCAGGCCGCGGTGGCCACCGGTCACTGAACGGCGGCCGAGCCGCCCGCGCGCATGAGGCAACGAGTGCGTCCCCCCACGCGTCCTACGAGGTGAACGGGGTCATGCGCGGGCGCGTTGTCAGTGGTGGCGCGTAGTCTCCGAAGGAGCGCGAACGGCAGCCGCCGGCACGCGGACGGCCACACTTTCTCGGGGGAGACGATGCACGCGGTCACCGGTGGTACGACGATCACGCGGGGCGCGGCGGCGGACGTCCGGACGGCGGTTCCCTCGCTGGTGACCCGGGTCCGCCTCGCCACGACGGTGGAGGACCCGGCCCGGACCCGCGACGCCGCCCGGCGGCCCCAGGCGAGCGGCGAGCGGCCGTCGCTGTGGAACACGTCCACCCTGATGAGCTGTCTGCTCCTGGCGGTGAGCCACCGCGCGGAGCCGGGCACCTCCCGGGACCTGCCGCCCCGCTTCCTGGACCGGGAGTTCGGCCGGCACCGGGTGACGCGCTTCGAGGACATCGACTTCCCGAGGACCCTCACCCACGAGCCCACCCGCCGCTTCCTGCGCGAGACGGGCCTGCCCGAGGACGCCCGCCCCTTCCGGCTGGACGCGGACGACCTGCCGCTGCCGACGCTCGCGGAGTACTGCGAGGAGCACCCGGACCAGCCCGCCCCGCCCGGCGCGGACCACCTCGTACGCCTGGGACGCCTCGCGGACGGCGCCCACGTCGCCGTCGACGGCACGACGGGCGCCGTCCTGACGTGGCGGACACCCGACGGCACCCTCCACCCCCTGGTGTCGGACGTCTCCGCCCTCGCCCTCACCCTCTGGGCACTGCGCCGGGCCGGGCGGTTGGAGACGTCGGCCGGCGGTGGCCCGGACTACCGGGAGGCCGCCGCGGGGCGCGCCTTGTAGAAGGACTCCTCCAGGTAGGCGGCCTCGTGCGGCTGGTAGGGCTCCTCCAGGTAGGCGGCCTCGTCCTCGTCGAGTCCGACGTCCACCGCGGCGATCGCGTCGGCCAGCTGGGCCGGTTTGGTGACCCCGACGATGGGCGAGGTCACCACCGGGTTGCGCATGACCCAGGCCAGGGCGACCTGGGCCGGGGACAGACCCCGCCTGCCCGCGATCTCCCGGACGCGCTCGGCCACCGCCTGGTCCTCGTCGCGGTAGAGGATCCTGCCGCCCTCGTCGGTCCCGGCACGGGCCGTGGCGGTGTCCCGGGCCCGCGTCAGCCTGCCCCGCGCCAGCGGGCTCCACGGGATCACGCCGATGCCCTGGTCGGCGCAGAGCGGAAGCATCTCCCGCTCCGCCTCCCGGTGGATGAGGTTGTAGTGGTCCTGCATCGACACGAACCGGGTCCAGCCGTTCAGGTCGGCCAGGTACAGGGCCTTGGCGAACTGCCAGGCGTACATGGAGGAGGCTCCGAGGTAGCGGACCTTCCCGGACTTGACCACGTCGTGCAGCGCCTCGAGGGTTTCCTCGATCGGGGTGTCGTAGTCCCAGCGGTGGATCTGGTACAGGTCGATGTAGTCCGTGCCCAGTCGCTTCAGGGAGGCGTCGAGCTCGGCGAAGATCGCCTTGCGGGACAGCCCGGCGCCGTTCGGGCCGGGGCGCATCCGCATCCAGACCTTGGTGGAGAGGACGACCTCCTCGCGCCGGGCGAAGTCCTTGACCGCCTGGCCGACGATCTCCTCGCTGCTTCCGGCGCTGTACCCGTTGGCCGTGTCGAGGAAGTTGACGCCGCCCTCGAGGGCCTGCCTGATGATGTCCCGGCTGGGGTCCGCGCCCAGGGACCAGGGCTCGCCGCCCCGATCCGGCTCGCCGAAGCCCATGCAGCCGAGGGCGATGGCGGAGACTTCCAGTCCGGTTGTTCCGAGTCTGATGTATCGCACGCCTCGGAACCTACGAGTTGAAGTGCGCTCCAGCGCAACACGCCCCGGTCCGGGGTGCGGAGCCGTGGAGGATGCGCGCGCCGGTCGGGCTGGTGGAGGCCGGGGCGGGATTCGAACCCGCGTGACTCCCCGCGCGCGGAGCTCGCTG
This sequence comes from Streptomyces violaceoruber, assembly GCF_033406955.1. NCBI lineage: Bacteria > Bacillati > Actinomycetota > Actinomycetes > Kitasatosporales > Streptomycetaceae > Streptomyces > Streptomyces violaceoruber. The sequence goes on from NZ_CP137734.1 coordinate 5,267,475, forward strand.
ACCGGCGCCGCGCAGGCGAGCCCCTGGGCCACTCGGGCACACGGCCGGGTCCGTGACTCGGTGCCTCGGCGGCCATGACCGGGCGGGGGAGGCGCTCAAGGGTTCCGGACGGGCCGCAGCACGACTGCCGTACGCCGTTCACGGACGCCCGACCGGGCCGCCGGGTCGTACGACCAAGGTCCCGGTCCCGTACCGCCTCCCGACAGGGGTAAAAGCAGGTCGCGGCCCTTACTCTGGCGACCATGACCGTCCCTGAGCCCCGCGACACCGATGTCGCGGCCCCCGTCGAGCCCGCCCTCGCCCCCGCCGCCCCTGCCGAGACCGTGCTGAGCCGCGCCTACCGGGCGCTGAGCATCGGCATCGTCTCCGTCATCGTGCTGATCGCCTTCGAGGCGACGGCGGTCGGCACCGCGATGCCGGTGGCGGCGCGGGAGCTGGACGGGGTGTCGCTGTACGCGTTCGCGTTCTCGGGGTACTTCACGACCAGCCTGTTCGGGATGGTGCTCTCCGGGCAGTGGTCGGACCGGCGCGGGCCGCTGGCCCCGCTGACGACCGGCATCGCCACCTTCGCGGCCGGGCTCGTGCTGTCCGGGACGGCGGGCGCGATGTGGCTGTTCATCCTCGGGCGGGCCGTGCAGGGGTTCGGCGGCGGGCTGGTGATCGTCGCGCTGTACGTCGTCGTCGGCCGGGCCTACCCGGAGCGGCTGCGGCCCGCGATCATGGCGGCGTTCGCGGCGGGCTGGGTGGTGCCGTCCGTCGTCGGACCGCTGGCCTCCGGCGCCGTGACCGAGCACCTCGGCTGGCGCTGGGTGTTCGTCGGCATCCCGGTGCTGGTCGTCGTCCCGCTGGCCCTCGCGCTGCCGCAGATACGCAGCCGCGCGTCCGGCCCCGTCGGGGGAGGGGACACCCCGGCCTCCTTCGACGGCCGCCGGATCCGCCTCGCCCTCGCCATCTCGCTGGGCGCGGGCCTGCTCCAGTACGCCGCCCAGGACCTGCGGTGGGTGTCGCTGCTGCCCGGCGCGGCGGGCGTGGCGCTGCTCGTCCCCGCCGTCCTCGGCCTGCTGCCGCGCGGCACCTACCGGGCGGTGCGCGGCCTGCCCTCCGTGGTCCTGCTGCGCGGGGTGGCCGCGGGGTCCTTCATCGCCGCCGAGTCCTTCGTCCCGCTGATGCTGGTCACGCAGCGGGGGCTCAGCCCGACACTGGCCGGACTCTCCCTGGCGGCCGGCGGCGCGACCTGGGCCGGCGGCTCGTGGCTCCAGTCCCGGCCGCGCCTGGAACCGCACCGGGAGCGTCTGATGGCCCTCGGCATGCTCCTGGTCGCGGCGGCCATCACCACGGCCCCCAGCGTGCTGATCGAGGCCGTCCCGGCCTGGACGGTGGCCGTCGCCTGGGCCTTCGGCTGCTTCGGCATGGGCCTGGTGATCTCCTCCACCAGCGTGCTCCTGCTCAAGCTCTCCGCCCCCGAGGAGGCCGGCACCAACTCCGCCGCGCTCCAGATCTCCGACGGCCTCTCCAACGTCGTCCTGCTGTCGGCCGGCGGCGCGGCCTTCGCGGCGCTCGGCGGCGGCACGGTCAGCCACACGGCCACCGAGGCGACCGGCTCCCACCCGGCCGCCTTCGCGGTGGTGTTCCTGCCGATGGCGGCGGTGGCGCTGGCGGGGGCATGGGTGGCGACCCGGATACGGGAGCGGTGAGGCCCGCCCGCGTCCGCGGGGACACCGGGACCGCTGTGACGTCCGTCCCACCCGGGGGTGACCCGCCCCCGTGCGCACGGTGATCGCTCCGGCCCGCCGGTAGGGTGGCCCGGTTGTCATACGTGGCCGAGCCGCTCTACCCCCTTCGGAGACCGTGACTACCACCGCCAGCTCCAGCACCTCGCACCACCTGTCCCCGGCCTTCCCGGGCCGTGCCCCCTGGGGCACCGCCGGCAAGCTGCGGGCCTGGCAGCAGGGGGCGATGGAGAAGTACCTCCAGGACCAGCCCCGGGACTTCCTGGCCGTCGCCACCCCCGGCGCCGGAAAGACGACCTTCGCGCTGACGCTGGCGTCCTGGCTGCTGCACCACCACGTCGTGCAGCAGGTGACCGTCGTCGCGCCGACCGAGCACCTGAAGAAGCAGTGGGCCGAGGCCGCGGCGCGGATAGGGATCAAGCTGGACCCCGAGTACAGCGCGGGCCCGCTCAGCCGCGAGTACCAGGGCATCGCCATCACCTACGCGGGCGTCGGGGTGCGCCCCATGCTGCACCGCAACCGCGTCGAGCAGCGCAAGACCCTCGTCATCCTCGACGAGATCCACCACGCCGGTGACTCCAAGTCCTGGGGCGAGGCGTGCCTGGAGGCCTTCGAGCCCGCCACCCGCCGCCTCGCGCTCACCGGCACGCCCTTCCGCTCCGACACCAACCCCATCCCCTTCGTGGCGTACGAGGAGGGCAACGACGGCATCCGCCGCTCCGCCGCCGACTACACCTACGGGTACGGCTCCGCGCTCGCCGACGGCGTCGTGCGCCCCGTCATCTTCATGAGCTACAGCGGCAACATGCGCTGGCGGACGAAGGCGGGCGACGAGATCGCCGCCCGCCTGGGCGAGCCCATGACCAAGGACGCCGTCAGCCAGGCCTGGCGCACCGCGCTCGACCCGCGCGGCGAGTGGATGCCCACCGTGCTGCGCGCCGCCGACCAGCGGCTCACCGAGGTCAGGAAGGCCATCCCGGACGCCGGGGCGCTCGTCATCGCCGCCGACCAGGACTCCGCCCGCGCCTACGCGAAGCTGATCCGCGAGATCACCGGCGACAAGGCCACCGTCGTACTGTCCGACGACACGGGCGCCTCGAAGAACATCGACGCGTTCAGCGCCAGCACCGACCGCTGGATGGTCGCCGTCCGCATGGTGTCCGAGGGCGTCGACGTGCCCCGCCTCGCGGTCGGTGTCTACGCCACCACCATCTCCACCCCCCTGTTCTTCGCCCAGGCGGTCGGCCGCTTCGTCCGTTCCCGCCGCCGCGGCGAGACCGCCTCCGTCTTCCTCCCCACCGTGCCCGACCTGCTCACCTTCGCCAACGAGATGGAGCGCGAGCGGGACCACGTCCTCGACAAGCCCAAGAAGGAGGGCGAGGAGGACCCCTACGCCGAGTCCGAGAAGGAGATGGACGAGGCCAACCGGGAGCAGGACGAGGACACCGGCGAGCAGGAGCAGTTCGCCTTCGAGGCGCTGGAGTCCGAGGCCACCTTCGACCGGGTCATGTACAACGGCGCCGAGTTCGGCATGCAGGCCCACCCGGGCAGCGAGGAGGAGCAGGACTACCTCGGCATCCCGGGCCTGCTGGAGCCCGACCAGGTGCAGCTGCTCCTCCAGAAGCGGCAGGCCCGGCAGATCGCGCACAGCCGCAAGAAGCCCGACGACGAGGCCGACCTGCTCGAACTGCCCGCCGAACGCCGTCCGGTGGTCTCCCACAAGGAACTGATGGAGCTGCGCAAGCAGCTCAACACCATGGTCGGCGCCTACGTCCACCAGAGCGGCAAACCGCACGGCGTGATCCACACCGAGCTGCGCCGCGTGTGCGGCGGCCCGCCCAGCGCCGAGGCGACCGGCGGCCAGCTGCGCCAGCGCATCGCCAAGGTCCAGGAGTGGGCGACGCGGATGAAGTGACACGCGGGGTGCCGGTGCCGGTGCCGGTGCCGAGGGCGTGCGCGGTACGTACTGGGACAAACACAGGCGGTTGATAACGGTTGGCGCCCGGATTCTGGACGGAGCCTTCCGCTGAGCGAACCGGGTCCTTTACTGTCCCGCTACGCACGCCCCGTGGCAGCGCCGCCGCGGAGCGCAGCCGTGAAGCGACTGGGCCCGGGACAAGGCCGGGCCGTCAGCCGATCGGCGGCCTCTGAAGCGCGTCACTGACGGGACTCGGTGACGCATCCGCCGCGATGAGGGCCGCCGACCTCACCACTAAGGAGTGGGCGTCGTGACCGCGGAGACCTCTCAGACGCTCGACCGGGGACTGCGGGTCCTCAAACTGCTGGCCGATACGGACCACGGGCTGACCGTCACCGAGCTGTCCCACAAACTGGGCGTCAACCGGACCGTCGTGTACCGGTTGCTCGCCACGCTGGAGCAGCACGCACTCGTACGCCGCGACCTGGGCGGCCGGGCCCGCGTCGGTCTCGGCGTACTGGGCCTGGGCCGCCAGGTGCACCCCCTGGTCCGCGAGGCCGCGATGCCGGCCCTGCGCGCGCTGGCCGAGGACATAGGGGCGACGGCCCACCTGACCCTGGTGGACGGCGCCGAGGCGCTGGCCGTCGCGGTCGTGGAACCGACCTGGACCGACTACCACGTCGCCTACCGCGCGGGCTTCCGCCATCCCCTGGAACGGGGCGCCGCGGGCAAGGCGATCCTGGCCGCCCGCCAGCCCTCCCAGCCCACCGGCGGCGAGGCCGTGGACGACCCCGGCTACACCCTCACCCACGGCGAACTGGAGGCCGGCGCCTGCGGAGCGGCGGCCCCCCTGCTCGGCGTCACGGGGGTGGAGGGCAGCGTCGGCGTGGTGATGCTGGCCGACGTGGTCCCCGAACGGGTCGGCGAACGCGTGAAGCACGCCGCCCGGGAGGTCGCGGAGGCGCTGCGGTAGACGGGTCGCGCCGGGCGTCGGAGCCACGGCGATCGCGCCACGTTAGATTGACTCCGTGCTCTCTCGTCTCACGCGTCCCCAGTTCCTCGCCGTCTGCGGGCTGCCCGTCGTGGCGCTGCTCGCGACCACCCTGTTCGCGCCCCTGCCGTTCTCCGTGGCGCAGCCGGGGCTGACGGCCGACGTGCTGGGGAAGAACCGGGGCGCCGAGGTGATCACGATCAGCGGCGCGCCGACGCACGGCACCAGCGGCCAGCTGCGGATGACGACGATCGAGGCGACCGGGCCGGACGCGAGCATCCACCTCGGGGACGTGCTCGGCAGCTGGTTCGACACCGACCGGGCCGTGATGCCGCGCGACGCCGTCTACCCGAGCGGCGACGACGTGAGCGAGATCGAGCGGTACAACCAGGAGCAGATGAAGGAGTCCCAGGACTCGGCCACCACGGCCGCGCTCCGGTACCTCCGGATGGACAAGGGCGACGTCGACGTCAAGCTCCGCCTGGAGGACGTCGGCGGACCCAGCGCCGGGCTGCTGTTCTCGCTCGGCATCGTCGACAAGCTCGGCGCCGGCGACCTCACCGGCGGCAAGGTCGTCGCGGGCACCGGGACCATCACCGACGGCGGCAAGGTCGGCGCCGTCGGCGGGGTGCCGCTCAAGACGCAGGCCGCCCGGCGGGACGGGGCCACCGTCTTCCTGGTGCCGAAGGCGGAGTGCTCGGACGCGCGGGCCGAGCTGCCGAAGGGGCTGCGGCTGATCCCGGTCACCACCCTCGAGGGCGCCGTCGACTCGCTGAAGGCGCTGGAGAGCGGCAAGGGCGACGTCCCGGCCTGCTGAGCGGAGCGCGACGCCCCGGCGGCGCTACCCCTCCTTCACGAAGCCCTTCTCCTTCATCCAGTCCAGCGCCACCTGGTGCGGGTCCTGGCCGTCCACGTCGACCTTCGCGTTCAGGGTCTGCGCCACGTCGTTGGTCAGCGCCCTCGTGACCGGGTCCAGGACGGACGCGATCGCCGGCCACTTCTTCAGGGTGGCCGTGCGGACCATGGGCGCCGCGTTGTAGTTCGGGAAGAACTTCTTGTCGTCCTCCATCACCACCAGGTTCATGGACTTGATCCGCCCGTCGGTGGTGTACACCTCGCCGTAGGTGCAGGCGCCCTTAGCGGTCTGGGTGTAGATGATGCCGGTGTCCATCTGCGTGATGTTCCCGGCGGGCAGCGACATGCCGTACGCCTTCTCCAGGCCCGGCAGGCCGTCCGCGCGGTTGGCGAACTCGCCCTCCACGCACAGCGTCACCGCGCCCGGGTCCGACTTCGACAGGGCGGTGACCTCCGAGAGGGTCTTCGTCCGGTACTTCTTGTAGTTGGCCTGGTTCATCGCCAGCGCGTACGTGTTGTTCAGGCGGGCCGGCTCCAGCCACGTCAGGCCCTTCTTCGCGTCGGCCTCCTTCACCGCCTTCCACTGCTGCTCCGGGTCGGGGATCGGCCTGCTGTTGCCCAGGTAGGTGATCCACGCGGTGCCCGTGTACTCGTACGTGGCGTCGGCGTCACCGTTCTCGACCGCCGCGCGGGTGCCGACCGAGCCCTGGATGCCGGTGCGGTCGAGCACCTCGGCCCCGGCCGCCTCGAAGGCGATGCCCATGATCGCGCCGAGGACCAGTTGTTCGGTGAACTCCTTCGAGGTGACCGTGAGATCGGCCCCGTCCAGCGGCTTCCCCCTGCCGATGGAGCCCGGTTCCACGTCGTCGACCATCGGGGAGCCGCTGGTCAGCCCGCAGCCGGCGGAGGCGGAAAGGAGTGCGGCGGCCAGCGCCCAGCAGGTACGCCGTCTCATGTGCCCACCTCCAGGCCCCGCGGCCGCAGCAGCAGTTCGGCCAGCGACGCCAGCCAGTCCACCAGCAGCGCCAGGGCGACGGTGAGGATCGAGCCCAGCACCAGCACCGGCATCCGCTGGCTGGTGATCCCGGTGGTGATCAGCACGCCCAGGCCACCGCCGCCGCCGAAGGTCGCCAGCGTCGCCGTACCGACGTTCAGGACGAGGGCCGTGCGTACGCCGGCCAGGATCAGGGGGACGGCCAGCGGGAGTTCCACCCGGGTGAGCACGCCCAGCGGGGACATCCCGATGCCGCGGGCCGCCTCCAGGAGCGTCGGGTCGTTCGCCTTCAGGCCGGCGATGGTGTTGGACAGGACGGGCAGGACGGCGTAGACGATGATGCCGATCAGGGCGGCCCGGCGGCCGATGCCCAGCCAGATCACCAGCAGCGCCAGCAGACCGATCGCCGGGGTCGCCTGGCCCATGTTGGCGAACGCCATCGCGAACGGGGTGGCCTTCCGGAACGCCCTGCGGGTGAGCAGGATGCCCAGCGGGATCGCGATGATCAGCACGAAGAAGGTGGAGATCACCGTCAGCTGGACGTGCTGCCACAGGGCCTTGGTGACCTGGCCGTTGCCGAGCGCGTTCTGGCTGAGCGCGTCCAGGTCCGCCTGCCGGAACCACAGCCAGGTCGCCAGCAGTACGGCGATCAGGACGACCGGCAGAAAGGTCAGCTTGCGCCAGCCGACCCGGGGGCCCGCCGCCGGCGGGGACGGCGGGGGAGCCGCGACCTCCTCCTCGTCCCCGGCCTCGTCCCGGAAGGCGACCCCCTCGACCTCGTGCTCGCCCGCGGGGCGGCGGCCGGGGGAGGGGCGCGGGGAGCCGCTCACGCGCGGCCTCCGACCTCGCCGAAGCCCTCCTGCTCGGTGTGCGTCTGCGTGGCCCGGGTCTCCTCCAGGTCGTGCTGGTGCTCCAGCGCGTCCAGCCGGTCGGCCTCCAGCAGTTCGTGCACGGAGTTCATCAGCGTCTCCATGTCGACGACGCCCTCGTACGCGCCGCGCCGCCCGGTGACCGCGACCCGCCCCGCGTTGTCGGTGAGCACCGCCTCCAGCGCGTCCCGCAGCGTCGCGTCCCGGGTCACCGTGTCGTGGACCAGCGTCCCGGCCCGCGCCAGCGAGCCCCTGGCCCGCATCAGGTCGCCGCGCCGCAGCCACTTGTAGGGGCGTCCGCGCCGGTCCAGGAGCAGGATCTCGTTGGTGCCCGACTCCCGCAGCCGGTCGAAGATGTCCTGGAGCGGGTCCTCCACGGTCACCGTCGGGTAGTCCGTGATGCCCACGTCCCGCACCCGGGTCAGGTTCAGGCGCTTGAGGGCCGCGCCCGCGCCGACGAAGCCGGAGACGAAGTCGTCCGCCGGGTTGGTGAGGATCGCCTCCGGGGTGTCGAACTGCGCGATGTGCGAGCGCTCGCGGAGCACGGCGATCCGGTCGCCCAGCTTGATCGCCTCGTCGAAGTCGTGGGTGACGAAGACGATCGTCTTGTGCAGTTCGTGCTGGAGGCGGATCAGCTCGTCCTGGAGGTGGTCCCGGGTGATCGGGTCGACCGCGCCGAACGGCTCGTCCATCAGCAGCACGGGCGGATCGGCCGCCAGCGCCCGCGCCACGCCCACCCGCTGCTGCTGGCCGCCGGAGAGCTGGCGCGGGTAGCGGCCGTGGAACTCCCCGGCGTCCAGGCCGACCAGGTCCAGCATCTCCTCCACCCGCTCCCTGATCCGCGCCTTCGACCAGCCGATCATCCTCGGCACCAGCGCGATGTTCTGGGCGACGGTCATGTGCGGGAAGAGACCGGAGGACTGGATCGCGTAGCCGACCTTGCGGCGCAGCTTCACCGGGTCGATGTCGGTGACGTCCTCGCCGTTGATGCGGATGCGGCCGCCGCTGGGCTCGATCAGCCGGTTGATCATCTTCAGGGTGGTGGACTTCCCGCAGCCCGAGGGGCCCACGAAGATGACCGTCTCCCCGGCCTTGATCTCCATCGACACGTTCTCGACGGCGGGCTGCGGACTGCCCGGGTAGCGCTTGGTGAGGGCCTCCAGCTCGATGGTCGCCCCGGTGGTGCCGCCGGACGCCTCGCCGCGGCCGTCGTCGGAAACGGAACCGGACACGGATGTCTCAGACACGGATCCCCCTCGGAATGGTCAGCCGTCCCAGCAGCACGTACGCCGCGTCGAACAGCAGGGCCAGGACGATGATCCCGAGCGTCCCCGCGAGGACCTGGTTGAGCGCGTTCTTGCTGCCCAGCGAGGCGATCCCGCGGAAGATCTCGTTGCCGAGGCCCGGCCCGGAGGCGTAGGCGGCGATCGCCGCGATGCCCATCAGCATCTGGGTGGAGACCCGGATGCCGGTCAGGATCGGCGGCCAGGCCAGCGGCAGCTCCACCCGCAGCAGCCGGGCCGGACGCGACATCCCGATGCCCTTGGCGGCGTCCACCAGCGCCGGGTCGACGCCGCGCAGGCCCACGATCGAGTTGCGCACGATCGGCAGCAGCCCGTACAGGGTCAGCGCGGTCACCGTCGGCGGCACGCCGAGCCCCAGGATCGGGATGAGCAGACCGATCATGGCCAGCGACGGGATGGTGAGGATGGCCGACGTGGACAGGGTCGCCACGTTCCCCGCCCAGTCGCTGCGGTAGGTGAGGACGCCGATCAGCACCCCGAGGAGGGTCGCCACGACCATGCACTGGAAGACCGCGCTGGCGTGCTGGTAGGCGTCGGCGAGCAGCTGCTGGTGGCGGCTGCCCAGGAAGTCCCAGAAGTTCACCTGTCTCCTTCGGGGATGCCTCGTCCTTTGGGGCGGGGAGGAATCGAAGCTCCTGCGGAGCGGGGCAAGGAGCGGCGGGCCGCCGCCGGGGCGGATCGCCGTTGACCTCGGACTGCCCGCAGAGGCCCACGAGTTGACTCGCCGATCACGCACTGGCGGCGACCCTGCGTGCCTGCAACCGGGCCGCGAACGCGGCCTCGCAGGTGGCGTTCGCGAAGGACCTCAAGCGCCGGAACGTGCTGCAAGAGGCCGTGTACCACCGGATCAAGGCTGACTTCGATCTCGGGGCACAGGCCGCTGTGCGCACGGTGAAGAAGGTGTGCGACGCCTACGCCACGTTCAAGGCGAACCTCCGGGCCGGGAACTACGGCCTCGAGGGCTCGAAGCGCCGGATCAAGGCCGAGTCGAAGCCGGTCCGCTTCCGTGAGACGTCGGCGCAACCGTTCGACGACCGGATGCTGACCTGGAACCTGGACACCAAGATGGTGTCGGTCTGGACGGTGGCGGGTCGGCTCAAGGGCATCCCGTTCGTCTGCTCCCCGGAGGCGATGCGGCTCCTCGCGCAGCGCAAGGGCGAGTCCGACCTGGTGATGCGGGACGGCATGTTCTTCCTCATCGCCACCAAGGCCAAGCGGGCGGGTGTTGCCGTGGTCCATGTGGACCCGCGCAACACCTCCCGCCAGTGCTCCGAGTGCTGGCACACCCACCGCACCAACCGGGTGACACAGGCACGGTTCGTGTGCCGGTCCTGCGGGATCGTCCTGCACGCGGACCACAACGGCTCCCGCAACATCGCCCACCGGGCCGATGCTGCGTGGCAGCGGGGCGCAGTCAACCGCCCCAGAACGCCATAGGCGTTCCGGACGCAGGGTCCCACAGGGGAACATCAGCACCACGTTCCTCTCTGCCTGCAGGCCTCCCCCTTCAGGGAGAGGTAGTTGACGTCCGCTCACCTCCGGGAACGTCGGACCGGTCTCAGTCGTGTCCGCCGCTGTCCTGGGCCGCCTGCTCCACCAGCGGGATGATCCGCAGCGGAACGGGGTTCTCCATGACGATCGCCGTGGCGGCCCGGACGATGCCATCAAAACCGACAACCCGGTCGATCACCCGCTGGAGATCGGCGTTGGAGCGGGCCACCAGGCGGCACAGCATGTCCCCGGTGCCGGTCGTGGTGTGCAGCTCCAGCACTTCCGGCACCGTCGCCAAGTGCGCCCGTACGTCGGCTCCTTGACCCTGCCGGATCTCCAGCGTGGCGAACGCGGTGACCGGGTAGCCGAGGGCCGCCGGGTCCACTTCGGGACCGAAGCCGCGTATGACTCCGTTCGACTGAAGCCGGTCGAGCCGCGCCTGCGCGGTGCCGCGCGCCACCCCGAGCCGCCGGGACATCTCCAGCACCCCGATCCGCGGCTCCCGCGCCAGCAGACCGATGATCCGCCCGTCCAGCCGGTCGATCCCCGCACCCGCCATACCCGCACCCTCCCTGCTGGTCATCCTGTACAGATCGCCCGCCCGCACCCGCACATCACTGGTCATGTTGCCCACTGAAAACGCAAACTATTGCGCACCTTGCGAACAGGGGAGAACCTGCGGCTATGACGCAGACCACACACCACACTCCCGACACCGCCCGGCAGGCCGATCCCTTCCCGGTCAAGGGAATGGACGCGGTCGTCTTCGCCGTGGGCAACGCCAAGCAGGCCGCGCACTACTACTCCACCGCCTTCGGCATGAAGCTGGTCGCGTACTCCGGACCGGAGAACGGCAGCCGGGAGACCGCGAGCTACGTCCTGGAGAGCGGCTCCGCCCGCTTCGTGTTCACCTCGGTGATCAAGCCCTCGACGGACTGGGGCACCTTCCTGGCCCAGCACGTGGCCGAGCACGGCGACGGCGTCGTCGACCTCGCCATCGAGGTCCCGGACGCGCGCGCCGCCCACGCCTACGCCGTCGAGCACGGCGCCCGCTCGCTCGCCGAGCCGCACGAGGTCAAGGACGAGCACGGCACCGTCGTCCTCGCCGCCATCGCCACCTACGGCGAGACCCGGCACACCCTCGTCGAGCGCACCGGCTACGACGGCCCGTACCTGCCCGGCTACGTCGCCGCCGAGCCGATGGTCGCCCCGCCCGCGCAGCGCGTCTTCCAGGCCGTGGACCACTGCGTCGGCAACGTCGAACTCGGCCGCATGAACGAGTGGGTCGGCTTCTACAACAAGGTCATGGGCTTCACGAACATGAAGGAGTTCGTGGGCGACGACATCGCCACCGAGTACAGCGCGCTGATGTCGAAGGTCGTGGCCGACGGAACCCTCAAGGTCAAGTTCCCGATCAACGAGCCCGCCATCGCCAAGAAGAAGTCCCAGATCGACGAGTACCTGGAGTTCTACGGCGGCGCCGGCGTCCAGCACATCGCGCTGAACACCAACGACATCGTGGCGACCGTCCGGGCGATGAGGGCGGCCGGCGTCGAGTTCCTGGACACCCCCGACTCGTACTACGACACGCTCGGCGAGTGGGCCGGCGAGACCCGGGTGCCCGTCGACGTGCTGCGCGAGCTGAAGATCCTCGTCGACCGGGACGAGGACGGCTACCTGCTGCAGATCTTCACCAAGCCGGTCCAGGACCGCCCGACCGTCTTCTTCGAGATGATCGAGCGCCACGGCTCCATGGGCTTCGGCAAGGGCAACTTCAAGGCCCTGTTCGAGGCGATCGAGCGCGAGCAGGAGAAGCGCGGCAACCTCTGACACCGGCTCCGCACAGGCCGATCTCAGTCCGCACAGGCCGATCTCAGTCGGGCGGGCCCTCCACCGGGGGCTCGCCCAGCTCCGCCAGCGCCCGCTTCGCCTCCGGCACCCGCAGCGGCGAGAAGTACGGGTTGATCGTCAGCGCCTCCCCGAGGTGCCGCCGCGCGGGCCCGTACCGCCCCAGCTCCTTCTCGATCACCCCCCGGTGGAACACGTACAGCGCGCTGCGCACCCCGCCGCCCTTGTCGCCGTCGGTCGCGATCGTCGCGAACTCCAGCGCCTCCTCGTCCGCACCGGTGCGGTGCAGCGCCCAGCCCAGCGCGTCGGCGACCGCCGTCCCCGGCTGCCGCCCCCACTCCACCCGCAGCCGCTCCACCGCCGCCGCCGGATCGCCGTGGTCCGCGTCCAGCAGCCCCAGCACCAACTGCTCGTCGGCCCCGGCCGCCTCCGCGCCCCGCGCCCGCTCCCGCAGCAGGTCGTACTCCACCCGCGCCGCCTGGCCGAGGCCCAGCGACTCGTACAGCTCGCCCAGCTCCAGCGCGTACTCGGGGCTGGGCCGCTTGGCCAGCGCCGCCTGGTACGCCGACAGGGCCTCCGTCGTCCGGCCCAGCGCCGCCAGCGCCCGGCCCTGCCCGGCCTGCGCGGCCCGCTGGTCGGGGTCGGTGCGCAGCGCCTCCTGGAAGAACCGCAGCGCCTCCTCCCGCTCCCCGCGCTCGAACGCCAGCCGTCCGGCCTGCTCCAGGTACGCCGCCCGCTCCGCCGGTGCCCCGGCGGCCGCCGCCGCGTCCGAGATCCGGGCCGCCGCGTCCTCCCGCCAGCCCCGGTCCCGGTAGACGGCCGCCGCCAGCGCTCCCACCGCCGCGCTGCCCGGGCGCAGCTCCATCACCTTGTCCAGGGCCCGGCCCACGCCCTTGTCGTCGCCGAGCCCGGTGTACGCGCCGATCAGCACCGCGTGCGCCGTCCACCGCTTCGGCGCCGCCTTCACCGCGCTCTCGCCCCACTTCTTCGCCGCCGGGAAGTCCCGCCGCGCCACCGCCAGCGCCGCGAGCCCCTCCAGGGCCTGCGGGTTGCGCTTCGGCCCCGTCCGCAGCGAGGTGCGCAGCGCCTTCTCGGCCTTCGGCCAGTTCGCGCCGTCGGCCGTCCGGCGGCCCTGCTCCACGTACGCGGCGCCGAGCACCGCCCACGACGCCCCGTCCAGCGGATGCGCCCGCAGATGGGTCTCCCGGTCGCCGATCAGCGCGGCCAGGTCCGGCAGCGCGGCGGGCACCCCGGTGGTGACCGCCCCGCGCGCCAGCGCCGCGGGCCCCGGCGCGGGCGGGGGAGCGTCACCGGCCCCCCGGGGGAGCAGCACCAGGACCCCGCCGAGCACGGCGGCCCCGGCGACCGAGGCGATCAGCACCCGGCGCCCACGGCGCGATCGCCGCCCGGGTGCCGGTGCCTCGCCGTGGTCCCGCCGGGTGAGCCTCTCCATGACCTCCATGGCGCTCACTGTGCGCCCATACGACGATCACACCGGGCAGGTGACGGCTGCCGTCGACGGGGTTCACACCGATGGCCGTGGATGCGAGCCTGTGATCATGAGCCGTATCGAAGCGCCTCGCGACGAAGACGACGCAGCCGCGGCGGTCGACAGCACCCCCGGCAGTCCCCTCGGCGACCGGAGCACCCTCGTCGGCCGGCTGCTGGCCGGTCTGCCCGCCGGGTCCGTCCTCACCGATCCCGACGTCACGGCCTCCTACGCCAACGACATGGCGAGCTTCTGCCCGGCCGGCGCCCCCGCCGCGGTCGTCCTGCCGCGCACCGTGGAGGACGTCCAGCACGTCATGCGCACCGCCACCGCACTGCGCGTCCCGGTGGTCCCGCAGGGCGCCCGCACCGGTCTGTCCGGCGCGGCCAACGCCACCGACGGCTGCGTGGTCCTCTCCCTGACGAAGATGGACCGCATCCTGGAGATCAACCCGGTCGACCGGGTCGCCGTCGTCGAACCGGGCGTCGTCAACGCCACGCTGTCCCGCGCGGTGAACGAACACGGCCTCTACTACCCGCCGGACCCCTCCAGCTGGGAGATGTGCACGATCGGCGGCAACATCGGCACCGCCTCCGGCGGCCTGTGCTGCGTCAAGTACGGGGTGACCGCCGAGTACGTCCTCGGCCTCGACGTCGTCCTCGCCGACGGCCGCCTGATGTCCACCGGGCGCCGCACCGCCAAGGGCGTCGCCGGGTACGACCTCACCCGGCTCTTCGTGGGCTCCGAGGGCTCACTCGGCATCGTGGTGAAGGCGGTCCTCGGGCTGCGCCCCAAGCCGCCCGAGCAGCTGGTGCTGGCCGCCGAGTTCGCCTCCGCGTCCGCCGCCTGCGACGCGATCTGCCGGATCATGGAAGGGGGCCACGTCCCCTCCCTCCTCGAACTGATGGACCGTACGACCGTCAAGGCGGTCAACGACCTCGCCCACATGGGCCTCCCGGAGAGCACCGAGGCGCTCCTGCTCGCCGCCTTCGACACCACCGACCCGGCCGCCGACCTCGCCGCCGTCGGCGCCCTGTGCGAGGCCGCCGGCGCCACCCAGGTGGTCCCGGCCGAGGACGCCGCCGAGTCCGAACTCCTCCTCCAGGCCAGGCGCCTGGCCCTCACCGCCCTCGAAGCCGTCAAGGGCACCACGATGATCGACGACGTGTGCGTGCCCCGCTCCCGGCTCGGCGACATGCTGGAGGGCATCGACCGGGTCGCCGCCAAGTACGGCCTCACCATCGGGGTCTGCGCCCACGCGGGCGACGGCAACACCCACCCCACCGTCTGCTTCGACGCCCAGGACCCCGACGAGTCCCGGCGGGCCCGCGAGTCCTTCGACGAGATCATGGCGCTCGGCCTGGAACTCGGCGGCACCATCACCGGCGAGCACGGCGTGGGCGTCCTGAAGAAGGAGTGGCTGGCGCGGGAGATCGGCCCGGTGGGCCTGGAGATGCAGCGGGCCGTCAAGGAGGTCTTCGACCCGCTGGGCATCCTCAACCCGGGCAAGCTCTTCTGACCGCTGCCGCTCCTCACCTGGCGAGCAGCTCGGCCAGCCCGTCGTCGATCC
This sequence comes from Streptomyces violaceoruber, assembly GCF_033406955.1. Lineage (NCBI taxonomy): Bacteria > Bacillati > Actinomycetota > Actinomycetes > Kitasatosporales > Streptomycetaceae > Streptomyces > Streptomyces violaceoruber. Next base: position 5,282,534 of record NZ_CP137734.1, read on the forward strand.
CGAGCTGCGCGCCCTCGGTCCCCGGCGGCACCGCCCGCAGGGTCCGCTCCAGCCAGGCCGACACCTGGGGCGTGGGCGCCTCCAGGAGGGCGTCGCCGTCCGGGCTGCTCAGCGCGACGAGTACGACGCTGCGGCCCTCCGTCTTCGACGGCCACACCCGCACGTCCCCGTGCCCGGACGGCCGGAAGACGCCCTCCACCAGAAGGTCGCGGGCGAACGTCCAGTGCACCGGGTGGCCGGAGTCGATGTGGAAGGTGATGTGCACGGCGTAGGGATCGTCCGTGTGGTAGCCGAGCCGGGCCGGCACCGGAATGCCGCTCTCGGGCGACAGGACGAGCCTGAGCTCCAGCTCGCGTTCCACGACGGTGGGGCCGGTGGGGTTGGTGTGCATGGCGGGTTCCTCTCCCGAGTCTCGTACGTCCTTGCGTGGAGAGACCGGCCCGAGCCCGAAGCATTACGCGGGTTCGTGGAATTTTTTTCCGCACTCCTGACCGGGGCTCGGCCCGGATGTGAAGGTCCCGGCACGAGGTTGCCCGGAAAGGGGCGGGTACGGCGGGACCGGCGGTGCGGATTGCGCCCGTCTGATAGATGTTGAGGCCCCTCTATCAACCCCCGAGCAGATACGGGACGACGGACATGAGCGCCCCAACCCCGGCCCCCGGCGACGACAGGCCCCGCGAGGGGTATTACCCGGACCCCTCCATTCCCGGATACGTCCGGTACTGGAACGGCGCCTCCTGGGTGGCGGGCACGAGCCGCCCCGCCCCCAAGGACGGCGAGCCGCTCGCGCCCCCGCCCGGCGCGCGGCCCTCCGTCGAGGAGACCGGTCCGCACTTCTTCGACGAGGACCCGGTCGAGGACCCGCCGCCCGCCGCCGCGTCCCAGCACGGCAGTCGTCCGGAGTCCGCCGCGGCCTGGACCGCCGACCGCTCCGCCCCGTCCGGTCCCGCCGACGCCCCGGAGCGGCGCGGCGCCTGGCCGGGCGCGGCACGGGGCGCGGACCCGCGGGTCCCGCACGCCCGGCAGGCGGCACCGCCCGCCGACGGTGCCGCGGGCGACCCCCGCGCCGGGGCCGCGGGCTCCGGCACGGCGGGCACGGCGGCGGGCTCAGAGGGCTCGGCGGGCGGTGACCGTCCCGCCCAGGACGCCGCGGCCGCCTCCGGCACGGCGCGTCCGGACGCCCCGGCGGGCGCCGCGCCCGGCGGGGCGGAGGCCGAGGCCGGCAACACCTTCGTCTTCCGCCGGCCCACGGCGGGACGGCAGGACGCCCCCGCGCCCGCCGCCGCGCAGGACGAGGGCACCATGACCTTCCGCGCGGTCACCCCGCGCACGGGCCCGCGCCCAGGCGGCCCCGGTTCTTCCGGTCCTGCTTCGTCCGGTCCCGGTCCTCTTCCCGGCTCGGGTTCCGGTTCCGGTCCTGTGCCCGGCGCCGGTGCCGGTGCCGGTTCCGGACCCGGCTTCGGTGCGGGCAAGGCGGCGGCCGCGCGGGCCGCCGCCGCACAGGCTCCGACGCCCGCCGCCCCCGCGGTGCCCCACCAGGCGCCCCCGCCGCAGCCGGCCGCCTCCGCGCCGGTCGCGGCGGGCGGTCCCGGCGGCGGCCAGACCTCCTGGGCGCAGCAGGTGCACCGGCTGGCCGGGGCGGGCGGGGACGAGCAGCCCGTCGCACCGTGGAAGCCGCCGGTCGAGGACGTGTTCCAGGCCGCCGCCCGCCGCCAGGCCGCGGCCCGGCCCGCCGGGCTCGGCAAGCGGCTGGCCGCCCGGCTGATCGACACGGTGGTCCTCGGGGCCGTAGCCGCCGTCGCCGCCGTACCTCTCGGCATCAAGGCGGTCGACCACGTCAACGACAAGATCGACGAGGCGAAGCTCTCCGGCGAGACCGTCACGGTCTGGCTGCTGGACGGCACGACGTCCACGTACCTGGGCATCGTGCTCGCGGTCCTGCTGCTCTTCGGCGTCGTCTACGAGGCGCTGCCGACCGCCAAGTGGGGCCGCACCCTGGGCAAGAAGCTGCTCGGGCTCGAGGTCCGGGACATCGAGGCCCACGAGCCGCCGGCCTTCGGCGCGGCCCTGCGCCGCTGGCTGGTCTACAGCGTCCCCGGACTCCTCGCCGTCGGCGTGGTCGGCGTCCTGTGGTGCCTGTTCGACCGCCCCTGGCACCAGTGCTGGCACGACAAGGCCGCCAACACGTTCGTCGCGGGCTAGCTCGGCGGGTGGGTCGGGGGAGCGGGGGGTTCGTTTTCGGGTGCGGCTGCGTCGTGGTTGCTCGTGCAGTTCCCCGCGCCCCTTTCAGGGGCGTTCAGTGCACGTACCTCAAGGGGCGCGGGGAACTGCGCGACCAGCCCCCGCGCACCCGCACCCGAAAACGAACCGTCGCTACTCCAGACGGACGCTCGCCGGATGCGCCGTAATGGACCCCGAGGTCCACTCGGGACATGAGCAGCGAACCGCCGGAAGACGACCCGCTGAGGAAGAACCCCTACGACAGCCCGCCCCCGCCCCCCGGCGGAGGCGGCCCTTACGGCGGTCCCCCGCCCCCCGGCGGCGGAGGTCCCTACGGTGGGCCTCCGCCCGGCGGCGGCGGACCCTACGGCGGTGGCCCTTACGGCGGTGGCGGCCACCCCGCCGATCCGCTGGCGGGGATGCCCCCGCTCGCCGACAGCGGGCGGCGCACGCTCGCGCGGATCATCGACATGATCCTCGTGGGCATCGTGGTCTGGTTGCTCAGCTGGGCCTTCAACGTCCAGGAGTACACGGTGGACGGCGACGAGGTCTCGGTCGGCAAGTCCTTCGGGCAGTCCGTGATCGCCGCCGTGCTCTACATCGCGTACGACACCTACATGACCACGCGGACGGGCCAGACCCTCGGCAAGAAGTGGCTCGGGATGCGGGTGGCCAACCTGGACAACGGCGCGACGCCCTCGGTGCAGACGTCGCTGATCCGCGCCCTGGTGCTGTGGATCCCGTTCGCGTTCTGCTGCGCCTGCGTGTGGACGATCATCGCGGGCGGCTGGAGCTTCTTCGACAAGCCCTACAAACAGGGCCTGCACGACAAGGCGGCCAAGACGGTCGTGGTCAGCACGCGCTGACGGACCCGGACGCTCAGGCGGCCCGCCCGCGCGTCGCCTCGCCCGCACCCGCGGAGACCCGGGCCGCCGCGGGCACCCGCGCCGGTTCCCGGTCCACGCCGATGCGGCGGGGCGGCACGGCGCTCACCGCGCGCGTCCTGGGCTGGGGGACCGTCATGGCGACCAGCAGCCCGAGGGCGAGGGCCGCGACGGCGATGAGGGCGACTCCGGGACCCGAACTCGTCCGCGACAGCAGCAGCATGGCGAGTGTCGAGAAGATCACGGTGCACGTACCGTAGGCGAACTGTGCGGCAGTCGGACGGGGCATGGCCATCGTGTCCTCGGGGAGGCAATCATGGGGGTGAGACAGGTTGCCGGCCTGGCTTTCCGCCGGTCTCCGGGCGTTCCGCCAAGCGACTCTAACCCGCTGTGTGCCCGAGCGGAACCGGTACTAAGCCCGACCTAACCGGCACGGCCGATGCACGGGGGGCGCACGGATTCATGACGTCCGGGAAGTGGACGGTCCCGCGCGCCCGTCGGAGGCCGGCCGGGCCCCGACGTACCGGGCTCAGGTCACGATCCGGTGTCCGCAAAGCGAACGGCGGCTCCGCATAGTGCACTTGTTCTGCTCAAGTCAAGGTCTGTCTTTTCCGGGGAACCTCTAGTCAAATGTCGTCACTTGACTACACGCGTTGAGCACGTGTGCGCGGACTATGCACTGTCCTTGGTCCCCCATCCGCGCGCGTGGACGCGGGGGAGGAACTCAAGTGACCAGAAGATCCTGGACGTTCAGAACGGCGGCGACCACCGTCGCATTCGCCGCGGCGGCCGCCACGTTCTCGGCGGCCGGTGTGGCGCAGGCGGACTCGCCGTCCCGGCCGGAGGCCGTGGACCGCCACGACCCCAGCCCGGACAAGACCACGCGCTCCCACGACCTCAAGGGCCCCCTGAGCGACACTCAGGCCGCCCAGCGTGAGGAAGCCCTCAAGCAGGTCATATCCGGCAACGCGTCGGTGAAGAAGAAGGACGGCTCCAACGTCGTCCAGCTGAAGAGCAAGAAGGGCGACGCCAAGTACGTCGAACTGGGCCGGGAGAAGACCGACAAGATCTTCACCATCCTGGTCGAGTTCGGCGACAAGGTCGACAGCCGCTACGGCGGCGACGCCGGCCCGCTGCACAACGAGATAGCCAAGCCGAACCGGCGGACGGACAACTCCACGGCCTGGCAGGAGGACTACGACCAGGAGCACTTCCAGGACCTGTACTTCGGTTCCGGCAAGGGCGTCAACTCGGTCAAGACCTACTACGAGAAGCAGTCCTCCGGCCGCTACTCGGTCGACGGCGAGGTCTCCGACTGGGTCAAGGTCCCCTACAACGAGGCCCGCTACGGGTCCAACAAGTGCGACCCCGACAACTGCGCCTGGTACGCGGTGCAGGACGGCGTCACCGCCTGGATCGCCGACCAGAAGGCGGCCGGCCGCACCGACGCCCAGATCAAGTCCCAGCTGACCCAGTACGACCAGTGGGACCGCTACGACTTCGACGGCGACGGCGACTTCAACGAGCCCGACGGCTACATCGACCACTTCCAGATCGTGCACGCCGGCGAGGACGAGTCCGCGGGCGGCGGCGCGCAGGGCGAGGACGCCATCTGGGCCCACCGCTGGTACGCCTTCGGCACCGACGCCGGCGCCACCGGTCCCGCCGACAACAAGCTCGGCGGCACCCAGATCGGCGACACCGGCATCTGGGTCGGCGACTACACCATCCAGCCGGAGAACGGCGGACTCGGCGTCTACGCGCACGAGTACGGCCACGACCTCGGCCTGCCGGACCACTACGACACCGCCGGCGGCGACAACTCCACCGGCTTCTGGACGCTGATGTCGTCCGGCTCGTGGCTGGGCACCGGCCGCAACGAGATCGGCGACCTGCCCGGCGACATGAACGCCTGGGACAAGCTCCAACTGGGCTGGCTGAACTACGACACCGCCAAGGCGGGCGTCAACTCCTGGCACAAGCTGGGCCTGGCCGAGTACAACACCAAGCACAAGCAGGGCCTGGTCGTCGAGCTGCCGAAGGAGAAGGTCACCACCGAGATCGTGACCCCCGCCGAGGGCGAGACCCAGTGGTGGAGCGGCAGCGGCAACGACCTCAAGAACACCCTGAGCCGCAGCGTCGACCTCACCGGCAAGTCGGCCGCCTCCCTCACCCTGGACGGCTGGTACGACATCGAGGCCGACTACGACTTCCTCTACACCGAGGTCTCCACCGACGGCGGCGCCAACTGGACCGCGATCGACGGCACCTTCGACGGGAAGCCGATCCAGCGCGACGGCAGTGACAAGCCCGCCCTGAGCGCCACCGTGGACGCCTACGGCAAGCTGGTCTACCCGCTGGACGCCTACGCCGGCAAGAAGATCGACCTGCGCTTCCGCTACCAGACCGACGGCGGCCTGGCCATGAAGGGCTTCACCGCCGACGAGATCGCGGTGACGGCCGACGGCGAGACGCTCTTCTCGGACAACGCGGAGACCGCGGACGACGCCTGGACGGCGGTCGGCTTCACCCGCAAGGGCGCCTCCTTCACCAAGGAGTACGCGCAGTACTACATCGCCGAGAACCGGCAGTACGTGTCGTACGACAAGACGCTGAAGACCGGCCCGTACAACTTCGGCTTCTCGGAGCGCCCGAACTGGGTCGAGCACTACGCGTACCAGAACGGCCTGCTGATCTGGAAGTGGGACACCTCCCAGGCGGACAACAACACCAGCCAGCACCCGGGCAAGGGCCTGGTCCTGCCGATCGACTCGCACCCGACCGCGCTGAAGTGGAAGGACGGCACGGTCATGCGCAACCGCATGCAGGCGTACGACTCGCCGTTCAGCCTCTACCGCACGGACGGCATGACGCTGCACAAGGCGGACGTCGCGAAGTACGTCCCGGGCTCCAAGGGCGTCTCGGTCTTCAACGACCGCAAGAACGACTACTACGACCCGGCGAACCCGACCGGCGGTGTCAAGATCACTGACACCAACACGAAGATCAAGATCCTGAAGGAGGCCAAGAACGGCTCGACGATCGAGCTCGAGGTTGGCCCCGCGGGCAGGTAAATAGCATCTGCCCAGGTCAGAGCATGATCGGCGGTGACCCCCTGGCGGGTCGCCGCCGATCCGTGTTTAGGTGCGTCCTGTGGTTCTCTTATTGACACCGGGCCCGGCGCCCGGACCGACCCAGGCTGACTCGGGGGTATGACCGCATGGCCGCAGGAGGCTTCTGCAAGCTGCCGAACGGCACGGTGGTGGTGGCACTGAACCTGCCCAGCCCCGCCCCGGCGAGCGCCGGCAGCGTGCGTTTTCTCGTCCACGCCCAGAACCGGGCGCGCGCCCTGACCAGGCTGCGCAACCTGGGGCTACGCAGCGTCTACCTGCGGGGCAACGCGGCCCCGCCCACCCCGGACGAGATCACCGCGGTCCTGCACCATCCGGACGGCCTGATATGGCGCACGGCACCGGTGGCGGGCGCCGTGGGCGGCCCGGACCTGGTCCAGGAGCTGTGGCACCCGATCCGCGCCCTGCTCAGACGCCCGACCGCGCAGACCTAGGCGGAGAGCCGGCTACTGCACGACCGGCTTGCCGGACAGCTCCACGCCCGCCTCCCGCAGCTCCTCCAGCGCCCGCTCGGTGGTCTCCGCGGCCACCCCGGCGGTCAGGTCGAGCAGCACCTGCGTGCGGAAGCCCTCGCGGGCGGCGTCCAGGGCGGTGGCCCGCACGCAGTGGTCGGTGGCGATGCCCACGACGTCGACCTCGTCGATCTCGCGCGAGCGCAGCCACTCGGCGAGGCCGGTGCCGTTCTCGTCGGCGCCCTCGAAGCCGCTGTAGGCGGCCGCGTACGCGCCCTTGTCGAAGACGGCGTCTATCGCGCCGGAGGCGACGGCGGGGGCGAAGTTCGGGTGGAAGCCGACCCCCTCGGTGCCGGCCACGCAGTGCGCCGGCCAGGAGTGGACGTAGTCCGGGTTGTCGGCGAAGTGGCCGCCCGGCGCCACGTGGTGGTCGCGGGTGGCCACGACGTGGCGGTAGCCGGCGGGCGCCTGCCCGATCAGCTCGGTGATGGCGGCGGCCACGTCGGCACCGCCGGACACCGCGAGGCTGCCTCCCTCGCAGAAGTCGTTCTGCACGTCAACGACGATCAAGGCGCGGCGCATGGTCGGTGTCCTTCGGCTGGGTCGGCTGTGGGTCGGGAGGGTCGGCGGGAGCGGGAGTGGCGGGACGGACGGGGCTGATTCGGCCCTTGTGGGACCGCACCAGCTTTAGCTACCCGACCCCCCGTGCGCGTACTCCGTCGGAATGACGGGTTCCCCTCGGGAGAGCTGGGTGGCGGACAGCGGGAGGTTGGCGCGGGCGGCCGCGTGCCGGTCCCGGGCGGCGTCCAGCGGCTCGCGGGCGACGACCTCGCCGCCCTTGACCAGCTCGACCAGGAGCTGCCGGTCGGCCAGCGCGTCGGGCACCGGTCCGGTGCCGACCACCTCGGCCTCCGCGTGCCCGTCCGCGTCCAGGCGCCGCGCGGCCCACTTGCGGCCGCCGACGGAGGTCTTGCCGCCGCTGGACTTCTTGGCCACCGGCACCAGCGGCGCCCCCTCCGCGCCGGACTCGGCGCGGGCGACCAGCTTGTAGACCATCGAGGCCGTCGGGTGCCCGGAGCCGGTCACCAGCTGGGTGCCGACGCCGTAGGCGTCCACGGGCGCCGCCGCCAGCGAGGCGATGGCGTACTCGTCCAGGTCCGAGGTCACGACGATCTTGGTCTCCGTAGCGCCCAGCTCGTCGAGCTGCTGGCGCACCCGGTGGGCGACGAGCAGCAGGTCGCCGGAGTCGATGCGCACCGCGCCCAGCTCGGGCCCGGCCACCTCCACGGCCGTGCGGACCGCCTCGGCGACGTCGTAGGTGTCCACCAGGAGCGTGGTGTCCCGGCCCAGCGCATCCACCTGGGCGCGGAAGGCGTCCCGCTCGTTGTCGTGCAGCAGCGTGAAGGCGTGCGCGGAGGTGCCGACGGTGGGGATGTTGTAGCGGAAGCCGGCGGCCAGGTCGGAGGTGGTCGCGAAACCGCCGACGTAGGCCGAGCGGGCGGCGGCCACGGCGGCCAGCTCGTGGGTGCGGCGGGCGCCCATCTCGATCAGCGGGCGCGGTCCGGCGGCGGAGGACATGCGGGAGGCGGCGGCCGCGATCGCGGAGTCGTGGTTGAGGATGGAGAGGATCACCGTCTCCAGCAGCACGCACTCGCCGAAGGTGCCCTCCACCCGCATGATCGGCGAGCCCGGGAAGTACACCTCGCCCTCGGGGTAGCCCCAGATGTCGCCGCTGAACCGGTACTGGGCGAGCCAGTCCAGGGTCTCCTCGTCGACGATGTCCTGCTCGCGCAGGAAACGCAGTACGTCCGCGTCGAAGCGGAAGTTCTCCACCGCGTCCAGCACCCGCCCGGTGCCCGCCACCACGCCGTAGCGGCGGCCGTCCGGCAGCCGCCGGGTGAAGACCTCGAACACGCTCCGCCGCCCGGCCGTACCGGCCTTCAGGGCCGCCCGCAGCATGGTCAGCTCGTACTGGTCCGTGAAGAGCGCCGTCGAGGGGACGTCCACCGGCAGCCCAAGATCCGCTACGTCCACGAAACTTCTCCTAGCCATCACGTGCCGGTTGCCCCCGATGCGGCCGGGGGTCCGGGGGTCGTCCCCCGGTGTAGGCGGCATACGACGGATCGTACCCCCATTTCGTCACTCTGACGATTTCGATGTCCGTCCGGCTCCGGTGACGCCCGCCACAGGCCCGTTTGTGCGGGTGCCCCCCTGTGGTGGCAGCATGGGCTGTGTGACGGCAGCCGCACCCATGGAGATCGAGAAGACCGAGTCGGCGGAGGAGGTCTTCGCCGTACCCGAGCCCGACGTGCCCTGGGTGACGATCGTCCACAACGATCCCGTCAACCTCATGAGCTACGTGACGTACGTCTTCCAGTCGTACTTCGGCTACTCCAAGGACAAGGCCACCAAGCTCATGATGGACGTCCACCACAAGGGCCGGGCGGTCGTCTCCAGCGGCAGCCGGGAGGAGATGGAACGGGACGTACAGGCCATGCACGGCTACGGCCTGTGGGCCACCCTCCAGCAGGACCGGAAATGAGCCCGGAAACGACCCATGCCCGCCCGCAGGACGGAAGCAGCTGAATCGCCTTCATGCCCGGACAATTCGAACCGCTCCCCGGCGGCGGCGCGGCCGTCGCCCTCGACGACGTCGAGATCTCCATCATCCGCTCGCTGGCCGTGCAGCTCCTGGAGCTGATCGGCCCCGGGCCCGCCGAGGACGCCTCCGACGACCCGCTCGCCGAGCTGTTCGCCGAGGGCCCGAGCGAGCCGCCCTCCGACCCGGTGCTGCGCCGCCTGTTCCCGGACGCCTACGGCGACCCCGAGGGCGCCCCGCAGGCCCGGGAGGCCGAGGAGCAGCGGGCGCACTCCGCGGAGTTCCGCCGCTACACCGAGAACGACCTCAGGGCCGGCAAGCGGGACAACGCGCTGGCGGTGGTCCGCACCCTGGACACCCTCTCCTCGGCGTCGGCGGGCGAAGAGGGCGCGGTGCTGAAACTGTCGCCCCAGGAGTCCCAGCAGTGGCTGCGCGCCCTGAACGACCTGCGCCTGGCGATCGGCTCCCGCCTGGAGATCGCCGACGAGGACGACACCGACCTGCTCTACCGGCTCCCGGACGAGGACCCGCGTAAGCCGATGGTGATGGCCTACCTGTGGCTCGGCGGGCTCCAGGAGTCGCTCGTCGCGACCCTTATGCCCTGAACGAGACCGTTTCGCCACTCTCCGTGTCCGCTCAGCGGGGCCTCAAATCCGGATAACGATCCCGTCAAAGCCGCGCCTCCTTTGTCCCGGAGGTGCGGCTTTCGTCCGCTTCTACCTGTGTGACACGTCACAGTCCACCCCTGTGATCAGCGCCGCCGTCGTGGTAAATCTTCACGACCGCCCGGCGAACACCACCCGAATGTTCGGCCGGGTGCGCCACCGAGCCGGCAGACCGCCGGCCAGGCACCGAGCGGGATGTGAGGCCCGCTCAGCTCCATCATCCGGGGGGATCGAGACCCGATCCGCGGCCGAGTCAAGGCCCGGGTCGGCATGGAGAAAGGCGCACCACACATGACCTCTGCGCAGGTCGACACGGACAAGGCCCCCGAAGAGGGCTACGAGCGCGGTCTCAACAGCCGCCAGGTCCAGATGATCGCGATCGGCGGCGCCATCGGCGTCGGTCTCTTCCTGGGCGCCGGGGCCAACATCGCCAAGGCCGGCCCCAGCATCATCCTCATGTACGCCCTCGCGGGTGTGATCATCTTCTTCATCATGCGGGCGCTCGGCGAGCTGCTCCTCTACCGACCCGTCTCCGGCTCCTTCGCCGAGTACTCGCGCGAGTTCCTCGGCCCCTTCTTCGGTTACTTCACCGGCTGGACGTACTGGCTGATGTGGGTGGTCACCGGCATGGCGGAACTCACCGCCGCCGCCATCTACATCCACTACTGGTTCCCGGACATCCCGCAATGGGTCTCGGCCCTGGTCTTCCTGGTCCTGCTGTTCGTGGCCAACCTGATCTCGGTGAAGCTGTTCGGCGAGATCGAGTTCTGGTTCTCGATGGTCAAGGTCACCGCCATCATCGGCATGATCGTGATCGGCGTCGGGGTGCTCACCCTCGGCTTCAGCCAGGCCGGCGACACCGCCGCCGTCTCCAACCTGTGGGAGTTCGACGGCTTCTTCCCCAAGGGCATCGGCTCGTCCCTGATGACCCTCCAGGGCGTCATGTTCGCCTACCTCGCCGTAGAGCTGGTCGGCGTCACCGCCGGTGAGTCCGAGAACCCGGAGAAGACCCTCCCCAAGGCGATCAACACCCTGCCCTGGCGCATCGCCCTCTTCTACGTCGGCGCCCTCACCGTCATCCTGGCGGTGGTCAAGTGGACCGAGTTCGCCGAGGGCGTCAGCCCCTTCGTGGAGGCCTTCGCGGTCATCGGCATCCCGGCCGGCGCGGGCATCGTCAACTTCGTGGTGCTCACCGCCGCCCTGTCCTCCTGCAACTCCGGCATGTACTCCACGGGCCGGATGCTGCGCACCCTCGCGGACAACGGCGAGGCGCCCAGGATCTTCAACAAGCTGTCCTCGACGAAGACCCCGGCCATCGGCATCGCCGTCTCGGTGGTCTTCATGGCCATCGGCGTGGTCCTGAACTACCTCGTCCCGGAGAAGGCCTTCGGCTACGTCACCTCCGTCGCCACCGCCGCCGGCATCTGGACCTGGCTGATGATCCTGATCAGCCACGTGCGCTACCGCCGCAAGGTCGTCGCGGGCCGCCTGCCCGCCTCCTCCTTCCCGGCGCCCGGCGGCTCGGTGTGCTCCTACATCGCCATCGCCTTCCTCCTCTTCGTCACCTGCCTCATCGCCTACGACGCCGACGCCCGCGTCTGCCTGTACGTGATGGCCGGCTGGGCCGCCGCCCTCGGAATCGGCTGGGCGGTGCTCAAGAGCCGCAACCCGCAGATCACCGAGCGGCCCGGCGAGCCGGAGTTCGAGAAGATCGGCTGACAGGCCCGTCGAGCGCCGCTGACCAGCGCCTTCGCGCGCACACCAGGACATCCGGCCACCGGGGACGCTCGTGGCCTTCCCTGCGGCCACCGCTCAGGATGTCCGGCATGTGGGCTCCCCCGTACCACCCACCGGTACGGGGGAGCCCGTTTGCTTATCCTGGCCGCATGCTGACCATCACACAGGCCCTGTACGACCAGATCGTCGCCCACGCGCGCGAGGACCACCCCGACGAGGCGTGCGGCGTGGTGGCCGGTCCCGCCGGCGAGGGCCGCCCCGAGCGGTTCATCCCCATGCTCAACGCGGCCCGCTCGCCCACGTTCTACGAGTTCGACTCGCAGGACCTGCTCAAGCTCTACCGCGAGATGGACGACCGGGACGAGGAACCGGTGGTCATCTACCACTCCCACACCGCCACCGAGGCCCACCCCTCCCGCACGGACATCACCTACGCCAACGAGCCCGGCGCCCACTACGTCCTCGTCTCCACCGCGGACACCGACGGTGCCGGCGAGTTCCAGTTCCGCTCGTTCCGCATCGTGGCGGGAGAGGTCACGGAGGAGGAGGTCAAGGTTGTCGAGGCGTACTGATCTCGCGCTTCGGACGGAATGAGTCCATCAGGTGAGATCACACTCCGGAAGCCGGACCGGGAATCGATACGATGAGCCCATGGTTCTCCTCGACGTGAGCGAAAAGGCGCCGGGCACGCTGCTCGTGGCGCGCCTGCACGTCGACCTGTGCAGGCTGAAAAGCGCCATCTGTTGATCTTCGTCGCCGCCGTACGGCCGTGAGCCGCGGCGTGCTGACGTGTGCCGCCGCGCGCCCTCAGAACCCACGACAAACTTCCGACAGGAGCCCTCAGCCATGGCCATCGAGGTCCGCATCCCGACCATCCTCCGCCAGTACACCGACGGCCAGAAGGCGGTGGAGGGCTCCGGGGACACCCTCGCCAAGCTCTTCGCCGACCTCGAGACCCGGCACACGGGCATCCAGGCCCGCATCGTCGACGGCGAGCAGCTGCGCCGCTTCGTCAACGTCTACCTCAACGACGAGGACGTCCGCTTCCTGGACGGCATCGACACCAAGCTCACCGACGGCGACAGCATCACGATCCTGCCGGCGGTCGCCGGCGGCATGGCCTGATCGCCGATGCGCTACGACTCCCCGCTGGCCGCGGTGGGCAACACCCCCCTGGTGCGCCTGCCGCGGCTGTCGCCGTCCGACGACGTCCGCATCTGGGCCAAGCTGGAGGACCGCAACCCGACCGGCTCGATCAAGGACCGCCCCGCGCTCCACATGATCGAGCAGGCCGAGAAGGACGGCCGTCTCACCCAGGGCTGCACCATCCTGGAGCCGACCAGCGGAAACACCGGCATCTCCCTGGCCATGGCCGCCAGGCTCAAGGGCTACCGCATCGTCTGCGTCATGCCCGAGAACACCTCCCAGGAACGCCGGGACCTGCTCACCATGTGGGGCGCGGAGATCATCTCCTCCCCGGCCGCGGGCGGCTCCAACACCGCCGTACGCGTCGCCAAGGAACTCTCCGCCGAACACCCGGACTGGGTGATGCTCTACCAGTACGGCAACCCGGACAACGCGGGCGCCCACTACGCCGGCACCGGCCCCGAGATCCTCGCCGACCTGCCGTCGGTCACGCACTTCGTCGCGGGCCTGGGAACGACGGGGACGCTGATGGGCGTCGGCCGCTACCTGCGCGAGCACAAGCCGGACGTGAAGATCGTCGCCGCCGAACCGCGCTACGACGACCTGGTCTACGGCCTGCGCAACCTCGACGAGGGCTTCGTCCCCGAGCTGTACGACGCCTCCGTCCTCACCACCCGCTTCTCGGTGGGCTCCGCCGACGCGGTCACCCGCACCCGCGAGCTGCTCCAGCAGGAGGGCATCTTCGCGGGCGTCTCCACCGGCGCCGCCCTGCACGCCGCGATCGGCGTCGGGAAGAAGGCGGTCAAGGCGGGGGAGAGCGCGGACATCGTGTTCGTCGTCGCCGACGGCGGCTGGAAGTACCTGTCGACCGGCGTCTACACCGCCGAGACGACCGAGGCGGCCATCGAGACCCTGCACGGCCAGCTCTGGGCCTGACGGCTCCTCCCGGCGAACCGCCCCGCGACGTACGCGTCGCGGGGCGCTTCAGTTTTCGGGCCCCCGCCCGCCGGGCCCGTCCCGCTCGTCCCGCCCTTCCGGGGGCCGCCGTCCCCGGCCGCGGGGCCGCCCGCCCCGGCCCCAGCCGTCGACGAGCGTCGCCACGAGCGCGAGCAGCACCACCGCCGCGAAGACGAGCCACCAGGACGTGTCCATACCGACGACGGTACCGGCGCACGCCCCAGCCGCGCGCCCCTTCCGTGGCCCCGCACTCCCCGCTTCCAGCCGAACCGGTGATCCCACAGGTGAGTTCGCCCACAACGGCCCCTGGCGGAGGAGCGACCGCAGGTTTTGCGCCTTACGCTCGACGGACCGCACGACCCCCGTCTCTCCACACGCGCCAGCGGAGGTTTCTGCTTCATGAAGCTCACCGTCGTCGGCTGCTCGGGGTCGTTCCCGTCCGCGGAATCGGCCTGCTCGAGCTACCTCGTCGAGGCCGACGGCTTCCGGCTGCTCCTCGACATGGGCAACGGCGCCCTCGGCGAGCTGCAGCGCCACTGCGGTCTCTACGACCTCGACGCGATCTTCCTCAGCCATCTGCACGCCGACCACTGCATCGACATGTGCGCCTACTTCGTGGCGCGCTACTACCGGCACGACGGCGGCCGCTGTGCCCCGCTCCCGGTCTACGGACCCGAGGGCACCGAGCACCGGCTGACCACCGCCTACGCCGACACCCCGTCCGCCTCCTCCATGAGCGAGGTGTTCGACTTCCACACGGTCAAGCCGTCCACCTTCGAGGTCGGACCGTTCACCGTGCACACCGAGCGCGTCGCCCACCCCGTGGAGGCCTACGCCGTCCGCGTCGAGCACGGCGGCCGTTCACTGACGTACTCCGGCGACACGGGCGCCACCCCCGTGCTGGACGAACTCGCCCGCGACACCGACCTGTTCCTGTGCGAGGCCGCCTTCACGCACGGCAAGGAGAACATCCCCGACCTGCACCTCAACGGACGCGAGGCGGGCCAGAGCGCCGCCCGGGCCGGCGCCCGGCGCCTGGTGCTCACCCACATCCCCCCGTGGACCGACCCCGCGGTCAACCTGGCCGACGCGCGCGAGGTGTACGACGGGACGGTGGAGGTCGCCGCCGCGGGCGCGGTGTACGAGATCTGAGCCCGCGACACCGGCGGCACCCGCGGCACGGCAGCGCAAAAGGCCCCGGAACCTCCGCGGTTCCGGGGCCTTCGTCACGCCGTACGGCCGGGGCTCACGCCTTGGTGAGGTCCTCGACCTCCTCCTCGGGCTCGCGGCCCGGGGTCTTCAGGTTGAACTTGACGATCGCGAAACGGAACGTCACGTAGTAGATCGCCGCGAACACCAGACCGATCGGGATGATCAGCCATGGCTTGGTCGCGAGGTGCCAGTTCAGGGCGTAGTCGATGAAACCGGCCGAGAAGTTGAACCCGGCGTGCACACCCAGGCCCCACGTGATCGCCATCGAGATCGCGGTGAGCACCGCGTGCAGCACGTACAGGACCGGCGCGATGAACATGAACGAGAACTCGATCGGCTCGGTCACACCGGTCACGAACGAGGTCGCGGCCAGGGAGATCATCATGCCGAGGACGGCCTTGCGGCGCTCCGGGCGGGCGGTGTGCGCCATGGCCAGGGCGGCGGCCGGCAGACCGAACATCATGATCGGGAAGAAGCCCGCCTGGAAGATGCCGGCGGAGGGGTCACCGGCCAGGAAGCGGGTGATGTCACCGTGCACGACGTCGCCGGCGGAGTTGGTGAAGTCACCGAGCTGGAACCAGGCCACCGTGTTCACGAACTGGTGCATGCCGACCGGGATCAGCGCGCGGTTCACACCACCGAAGAGGGCCGCGCCGCCGGAGCCGAGGCCGGTCATCCACTCGCCGAAGTTCGAGATGCCGTCGCCGATGGGCTCCCAGACCAGACCGAAGAAGACACCCACGACGATGCCGACGAAGGCCATGATGATCGGCACCAGGCGGCGGCCGTTGAAGAAGCCGAGCCAGTCCACCAGCTTCTTGCGGTGGTACCGCTGCCACAGCACGGCGGCGAGCAGACCCATGATGATGCCGCCGAGCACCCCCGGGTCGTTGTAGGTCGCGGCGACGTCCGCGCCGTCCTGGACCACCGCCTCGGTGACCGGGAAGGCCTCGAGCACCTTGCTGTAGACGAGGAAGCCGACCACCGCGGCCAGCGCGGTCGAGCCGTCGGCCTTCTTGGCGAAGCCGATGGCCACGCCTATGCAGAACAGGATCGGCAGCGAGCCGGTGAGGGCACCGCCCGCGTTGTTGAAGACCGCGGCGACCTTGTCCCAGCCGAGGCCGTCCTTGCCGAAGATGTCGTCCTGGCCGAGCCGGACCATGATGCCCGCCGCCGGAAGAACGGCGATCGGGAGCTGGAGGCTGCGTCCTACCTTCTGCAGCCCCTGGAAAAGACCGGATCCCCGCTTCTTTGCGGGGGCCGCCGTGTCGGTGGCGGTGCTCATGCTTCCTCCATCGGGTGGTGGTCTACACCACTCAGTGGTGTAGACCTGTTGTAGCACGATGAAGGCGGCGTAAGGAACCCGTGATTCCGCGACCGGGCCGCTACGCGCAGTACCGGCCAAGTCCCCTGATCACAGGCGCGGGAGCGCGCGGAGAAGGCCCCCGGACCGACGGTCCGAGGGCCTTCGCGAGACCACTCCCAAAGGGTACGTGAGGAACGGGAGAGGTCTACACCTTGGTGACGTCCTCCACGTCCTCCTCCGGTTCCCGCCCCGGGGTCTTCAGATCGAACTTCGTGATCGCGAACCGGAAGACCACGTAGTACACCACCGCGAAACACAGCCCGATCGGAATGATCAGCCACGGCTTCGTCGCCAGGTTCCAGTTGATGACGTAGTCGATCAGCCCCGCCGAGAAGCTGAACCCGTCCTTCACCCCCAGCGCCCACGTCACCGCCATCGACACACCCGTCAGCACCGCGTGCGCCGCGTACAGGAGGGGAGCGATGAACAGGAACGAGTACTCCAGCGGCTCCGTGATCCCCGTCACGAACGACGTCAGCCCCACCGACAGCATCAGGCCGCCGACCTCCTTGCGCCGGTGCGGCTTCGCGCAGTGCGTGATCGCCAGCGCCGCCGCCGGCAGCGCGAACATCATGATCGGGAAGAAGCCGGTCGTGAACTGACCCGCGTCCGGGTCGCCCGCCAGGAACATGTTGATGTCGCCGTGCACCACCGTGCCGTCCGGCTTCGTGTACGAACCGAACTGGAACCACATGGGCACGTTCAGGAACTGGTGCAGACCGATCACCAGCAACGCCCGGTTCGCCAGCCCGAACACCCCCGCGCCCCACGCGCCGATCCCGTTCAGCCAGTCGCTGAAGCTCTCCAGCGCGTCACCGATCGGCGGCCACACCCACAGGCACAGCGCCGCGAACACGATCGCCACGAACGCCATGATGATCGGCACCAGCCGGCGGCCGTTGAAGAAGCCCAGCCAGTCCACCAGCCTCGTCCGGTGGAAACGCTGCCAGAAGTACGCCGTCAGCAACCCCATCACGATGCCGCCGAACACCCCCGGATTCTGGAAGACGAACGCCGTCACCTCGCCCGAACCGTCGGTCACCTGGCAACCGATCTGCGGGACCACCTTCGACCCCTCCGGACAGTCCTCCGGAAACTGCCGCAGCACGTTGTAGTAGACGAGGAACCCCGCCACCGCGGCGAGCGCCGTCGAACCGTCCGCCTTCTTCGCCATCCCGATGGCCACGCCCACGCAGAACAGCAGCGGCAGCCCCAGCGACCCGTCGAGCAGCGCGCCGCCCGCGCCCGTCATCACCTTCGAGACGTTCGTCCAGCCCAGACCGTCGTCCCCGAACACGTCCGGCTGCCCCAGCCGGTTGAGAATGCCGGCGGCGGGCAGGACCGCGATGGGCAACTGAAGAGAGCGACCCATCTTCTGCAACCCTTGGAACGCCGTGTTCCAACGGGCGCGAGCGGGGCTGACCGCGCTGTCGGCACTCATCCGGTCTCCATCCGGTCGCCGGTACACTGGTGTAGACCAGTTGACAGACGGCACCGCCGTCGTGACGCCATCATTCGGTACGCACCGCACGATGGCTCGCGAAGATGGGCCAACTGTGGGTTACTGCGACAAAGCGGTCCGGATCAGGGAGAACGAACATGGCCAGCAAGGCTGAGAAGATCGTCGCCGGCCTCGGCGGCATCGACAACATCGACGAGATCGAAGGCTGCATCACCCGACTCCGCACCGAGGTCAACGACCCCGCGCTGGTCAACGAAGCCGCCCTCAAGGCCGCCGGCGCCCACGGCGTCGTCAAGATGGGCACCGCCATCCAGGTCGTCATCGGCACCGACGCCGACCCGATCGCGGCGGAGATCGAAGACATGATGTGAGCCACCGGCTCACCGGCAAGGGGCCTTTCCCACTCCGGGACGGGCCCCTTCCCCATGGGCCGCTAGGCTCACCCGCATGTCACGAATCGACGGCCGCACCCCCCAGCAGCTCCGCCCCGTCACCATCGAACGCGGCTGGAGCAAGCACGCCGAAGGCTCCGTCCTCGTCTCCTTCGGCGACACCAAGGTCCTCTGCAACGCCTCCGTCACCGAAGGCGTCCCCCGCTGGCGCAAGGGCAGCGGCGAAGGCTGGGTCACCGCCGAGTACGCCATGCTTCCCCGCGCCACCAACACCCGCGGCGACCGCGAATCCGTCAAGGGCCGCATCGGCGGCCGCACCCACGAGATCAGCCGCCTCATCGGCCGGTCCCTGCGCGCCGTCATCGACTACAAGGCACTCGGCGAGAACACCGTCGTCCTGGACTGCGACGTCCTCCAGGCCGACGGCGGCACCCGCACCGCCGCCATCACCGGCGCCTACGTCGCCCTCGCCGACGCCGTCGCCTGGGCCCAGGCCCGGAAGCTGATCAAGGCCAACCGCAAGCCCCTCACCGGCACCGTCTCCGCCGTCTCCGTCGGCATCGTCGACGGCACCCCGCTCCTCGACCTGCGCTACGAGGAAGACGTCCGCGCCGACACCGACATGAACGTCGTCTGCACCGGCGACGGCCGCTTCGTCGAGGTCCAGGGCACCGCCGAGGCCGAGCCCTTCGCCCGCGACGAGCTCAACACCCTGCTCGACCTCGCCACCGCCGGCTGCACGGAACTCGCCGAACTCCAGCGCAAGGCACTCGACGCGACCCTCGAAAGGTAAAGCGAGTAAAGGGAACGCCAACGGCAGGCAACTGGGCCGCCCGCGGGCGCGTCCCTAGCAGTACAGCACCACGGGCGTACGGCAGACCTTGCCGTACGCCCGACGCCGCACCGCACACGGGCCGCCCGGCCCTGTCCCAAGGGGAGGACCGAGACCCATGGCCGCGAGCCGTCACCGCCGCCTTCGCCGCACCGTCACCGCCGTCGCCACCGTGGCGACCATCGCCCTGACGGCCGGCCTCACCACCGGCTGCGACGCCGTCGACAAGGCGCTCGACTGCGTACGCACGGCCGACGCGATAGCCGACAGCGTCACCGAACTGCAGCAGGCCGTGGAGAACGCGGACGACCCCACCCAGTGGGAGGAATCCCTCAACTCCATCGACAAGAACCTCGACAGGATCGGCGACCAGACCGACAACACCGACGTCAACAAGGCCGTCGACGACCTCGGCAAGGCCGTCGACAACGTCCGCACCTCGGTGGAGAACGGCGACGAGACCCCGGACCTCAGCCCCGTCACCGACGCGGCGGGCGAACTGACGAAGGTCTGCACGCCGTAGGGAGGGCTCGGTCGGACCGGGTAGGGGGTCCGGAATACTGGCCCCCATGACCCGCCTCATCCTCGCCACCCGCAACGCCGGAAAGATCACCGAACTGAGGGCCATCCTCGCCGACGCGGGCCTGCCCCACGACCTCGTCGGCGCGGACGCCTACCCGCACATCCCCGACGTCAAGGAAACCGGCGTCACCTTCGCCGAGAACGCCCTCCTCAAGGCCCACGCCCTCGCCGAGGCCACCGGCCTGACCGCCGTCGCCGACGACTCCGGCCTCTGCGTCGACGTCCTGAACGGCGCCCCCGGCATCTTCTCCGCCCGCTGGGCCGGCCGCCACGGCGACGACCAGGCCAACCTCGACCTCCTCCTCGCCCAGATCGCCGACATCGCCGACGAACACCGGGGCGCCCACTTCGCCTGCGCGGCGGCCCTGGCCCTCCCCGACGGCACGGAGCGAGTGGTCGAGGGCCAACTGAAGGGCACCCTCCGCCACGCCCCCGCCGGCACGGGCGGCTTCGGCTACGACCCGATCCTCCAGCCGGAGGGCGAGACGCGCACCTGCGCGGAACTGACGGCGGCGGAGAAGAACGCGATCAGCCACCGCGGCAAGGCGTTCCGGGCGCTGGTGCCGGTCGTGCGCGAGCTGCTCGGCTGAGCATCGGAAAACGTACTGGTGCGGCCGGAGGGACTCGAACCCTCACGGGAGTTACCCCACTGGGACCTAAACCCAGCGTGACTGCCAATTCCACCACGGCCGCCCGGCGCTGCTGCCCGGCCATGCTACTGGTCGGGCAGCGCCGTCAGATCCCCAAGTCCTTGATGATCTTGGCCACGTGGCCGGTGGCGCGGACGTTGTACAGGGCGCGTTCGACCTTGCCCTGTTCGTCGACGACGATCGTGGAGCGGATGACGCCCATGTAGGTGCGGCCGTAGTTCTTCTTCTCGCCGAAGGCGCCGTACGCGTCGAGGACCTTCTTGTCCGGGTCGGCGAGGAGGGTGACCTTCAGGGACTCGGCCTCGCGGAACTTGGCCAGCTTCTCCGGCTTGTCGGGGGAGATGCCGATGACGTCGTACCCGGCGCCGGTCAGCAGCTCCAGGTTGTCCGTGAAGTCGCAGGCCTGCTTCGTGCAGCCGGGGGTAAGCGCGGCAGGGTAGAAGTAGACGATGACCTTGCGGCCCTGGTGGTCGGACAGGGACACCTCGTTGCCGTCGGCGTCCGGGAGGGTGAAGGCGGGGGCCGGGTCCCCGGGCTGGAGTCGCTCGCTCATCGATCCAGCGTAACGGGGGGTCCTGACAGTGCGGCGGGGCCCGGAGCTGACAGACTGTCCGGGACAGCGTCAGAGCGGACTTCGGAGGCGTACGGTGGCGGACACGTCGGACATCAGGACCCCGGCGCAGATCGAGGCGGACATCAAGCGCCGCCGCGAGGTGCTGGCCGAGACGCTCGACGAGCTCGGGATGCGGGTGCACCCGAAGACGATCGTCGACGATGCGAAGGCCAAGGTCGCCTCCAGTGTCGATCACACGCTGGGCCGGGCGTACGTCCAGGTCAATCGGGTGGTGAGCGACGTGAAGGCGCAGTTCGTGGACGAGCAGGGCGCCCCGCGGATGGAGCGGGTCGTGCCCGTCGCGCTGGTGGTGGCCGGGGTCGTGGGGCTGCTCGCCCTGGGCGGCACCCGGCGGCGGAAGCGCTGAGCGCGGGCAGGTAGGTTCAGGGCGTGAGCGCCAAGAGAAACGAGCACGGTCCCCAGGACGACAAGCTGCCCATCCGGATGCTGCACGACCGCGTGCTCGTGCGGCAGGACACCGGCGAGGGCGAGCGGCGTTCGGGGGGCGGCATCCTGATCCCCGCGACGGCGGCCGTCGGCAAGCGGCTGGCCTGGGCCGAGGTGGTCGCGGTCGGTCAGAACGTACGGACCGTGGAGCCGGGCGACCGGGTGCTGTACGACCCGGAGGACCGTGCCGAGGTCGAGGTGCGGGGTGTGGGCTACGTGCTCATGCGCGAGCGTGATCTGCACGCCGTGGCGGCGGACCGGTTCGAGGGGTCGGAGGACTCCACCGGGCTGTATCTCTGAATCACGGGTCCAGGTCGGACTTCAGGGGCTGGTGATCAAGGTCACCAGCCCCTTTCCCCTGCCTTTGCTACCTTGGGAAGCACCCCGACGAGACGCGCCGTACCGGGCTGAAGGCAAAGACGACGCACCACCGTTCAGTTCGTTCACGGAGGTGCCCGTCATGGCGTGGGTTCTGTTGTTCGTCGCCGGTCTGCTCGAGGTCGGCTGGTCGATCGGGATGAAGTACACCGACGGTTTCACCCGGCTGTGGCCGAGCGTGTTCACCGGTGCCGGGATCGTCGCGAGCATGATGCTGCTGTCGTACGCGGCGCGGACGCTGCCCATCGGTACCGCCTACGGCGTGTGGGTGGGGATCGGTGCGGCCGGGGCGGCGGTGCTCGGCATGGTGGTGCTGGGGGAGCCGGCGACCGCCGCCCGGATCTTCTTCATCTGTCTGCTGCTGGTCGCCGTGGTGGGTCTCAAGGCGACCTCCGGTCACTGACGCCTGGGTGTGACGGGGATGCCGGGGAATCCGGTGTTCGAGTCCCCGCCGCCCGCGCCGTCGGTGTCTCCGCCGCCCGGCCCCGTGCCGCCGTTCGAGGAGTCGTCGCCGCCCGAGTCGCCGCCGCCCGTGGGGCCCGGCTCGGTGCTGGGGCCGCCGGTGGAGGGGGTCCCGCCGCCGGTCGACGGGGGGTCGGACTCGGTGCCGCCGTCGTCGCCGGGCGGGGTGCTGCCGCTGTCGGAGTCGCCGGGGGTTTCGGAGCCGGTGCCGTCCTCGTCGGCGTCGCCCGGCCCGTCGGAGGCCTCGCCGCTGCCGCTCTCGTCGCCGTCGCCCGGTTCGTCCGAGGCGTCGCTGCTCGGGGGCGCGGTGACGTCGGCGCCGTCCTGGAGCTGGAGGTCGAAGTCGGCGGCCGGTTCGCCCTTGAGGGCGTTGCGGGTGTACTGGCTCCAGATCTCGGCGGGGGCGCCGCCGCCGTTGATACGGGCGAGGCCCATGGCGCCGTACAGGGGCTTGTGGGCGGCGGTCTTCGGGTCCTGGCCCATGACGGCGACGACGGTGGCCAGGTCGGGGGTGTAGCCGGCGAACCAGGCGGCGGTGTCCTCCTCGGCGGTGCCGGTCTTGGCCGCGGCGGGGCGCCCGGCGGCCTGGGCGGCGGTGGCGGTGCCGTTCTGGACGACGCTGCGCAGGACGGACGTGGTGGTGTCGGCGGACTCGCGGCTGACGGCCTGGTGCTCGCGCCGCTCGGGCAGCTCGACCTCCTGCTTGCCGTCCTTCATGACCTTCTCGACCAGCGTGTAGGTGCTGTGCCTGCCGTGGTTGGCGAGGGTCGCGTAGGCCTCGGCCATGTCGAGGGGGCTGGCGGTGGCGACGCCGAGGGCGATGGAGGGGGAGGGGGTCAGCTCGGGGGTGTCGGGGGAGAGTCCGAGGTCGATCGCGGTCTGCTTGACCTTGTCGGAGCCGACGTCGACGGCCATCTGGGCGTACACGGCGTTGATGGACTTGTCGGTGGCCTCGCGGACGGTGACGTGGCCGTAGTCGCGGTGGTCCTCGTTCTCCGGGGCGTAGCGGCCGCCGCTCCAGCCCTGGACGGGGCGTTCGCTGGTGCCGTCGTAGCGGGTGTTGGGGTTGATCATCTGTCCGCTCTGCGTCTCGGAGTGGTTCTCCACGGCGGACGTGAACACGAAGGGCTTGAAGGTGGAGCCGACCTGGAAGTCACGGCGGACGGCGTTGGGCGTGTACTGCTTGACGTAGTCGATGCCGTTGTACATCGCGACGACCTTGCCGGTCTTCGGGTCGACGGAGGCGCCGCCGGCGCGGACGTAGGTGTCGACCTTGCGTTCCTTCTTGTCGAGCTGGGACATCAGCTTGTCGTCGACGGCCTTGACGAAGGCGTCCTGCTTGTCCTTCTGGAGGGTGGTGGTGATGCGGTAGCCGCCGCGGCCGAGTTCCTCCTCGTCGACGATGTCGTTCTCGATCAGGTACTTCTTGACGATGTTGACGACGTAGCCGCGCTGTCCGGACATGTTGGTGGAGATGGTGGACTGCTTGGGCTTGGGGAACTTCGCGGCGGCGCGCTCGGAGGGGCTGATCCAGCCCTTGTCGGCCATGCCGTTCATGACGTACTTCCAGCGGGCCTCGGCGGCGGGCCGGTTCTCGGGGTGGGCGACGACGTCGTACTGGCTGGGGGCGTTGAGCAGGGACGCGAGGTAGGCGCCCTGGGCGGCGGTGAGGTCCTTGGCGTCGACGCCGAAGTAGGCCTGGGCGGCGGCCTGGATGCCGTAGGCGCCGCGGCCGAAGAAGCTGGTGTTGAGGTAGCCCTCGAGGATCTCGCTCTTGCTCTTCTCCCGGTCGAGCTTGATCGAGATGAAGAACTCCTTCACCTTGCGGGTGACGGTCTGGTCCTGGGCCAGGTAGTAGTTCTTGACGTACTGCTGGGTGATGGTGGAGCCGGACTGCTTGCCCTTGCCGGTGGCGGTGTTCCAGCCGGCCCGGACCATCGCCATGGGGTCGATGGCGGACTCGCTGTAGAAGTCGCGGTCCTCGGCGGCGAGGACCGCGTGCTGGGCGTCCTTGGAGATGCGGGCGAGGCCGACGCTCTCGCGGTTGACCTCGCCGTCGCGGGCGAGGACGCTGCCGTCGGCGTACAGGTAGACGTTGGACTGCTTGGTGGCGAGCGCGTTGGCGGCGGGGATCTGCACGAGGTGGTAGCCGAGGAAGAAGCCGCCGACGATCAGCAGCAGGCCGACGACGACGGTGCTCAGCACGATGCGCCAGGTCGGGATCAGCCGGCGCCATCCGGTGCGCTTGGGCCGCTTGGGCTTCTTCGCCTTCCCGGGTTCCGCGGGCGTTCCGGGCGTCGCCTGTTCCCCCGTCTGCCCCTCGCCGGCCGCCTGGGGCTCTCTCGGGGCCCAGCCCTGGTTCGGGGGCTGCGGCTGCGGCTCGTCGCTCATCTCGTGCACGGACTCCTGTTTCGGCTTCTGCTTCGCTTCGTACGGTTTTCGGAACGTCTGAGTTTCTTCTGGTGAAGACTCTCGCACCGCGGGTTCCGTTCCCACCCGACGGCACACCCGTGAAATTCCGTGGCAGGGGCCCCGGGGGCGCACTAGGCTCCTGCGCTTTGGTGCCGGTCGGAGGGGGAGGGCTGTGAGTGCGGGCTCGGGGCGGTTGTACGTGGCCGTCGCGGCGGGGGGATTCCGACGGTACGCGACGTATCGGGCGGCCACCGCCGCCGGGGTGTTCACCAATACGGTCTTCGGTTTGATCCTGGTTTACACCTATCTGGCCCTGTGGGACGAGAAGCCGCAGCTCGGAGGATACGACCAGGCGCAGGCCGTGACGTTCGTGTGGCTGGGGCAGGCGCTGCTGGCGGCGCTGGCGATCGGGGGCGGCGGGTTCGAGGACGAGTTGATGGAGCGCATCCGTACGGGTGATGTCGCCGTCGATCTGTACCGTCCGGCGGATCTTCAGCTGTGGTGGCTGGCGGCGGACGTGGGGCGGGCGGTGTTCCAGTTGCTGGGCCGCGGGGTGGTGCCGTTCGTGTTCGGGTCGCTGTTCTTCCCGGTGGCGCTGCCCCGGGAGGTGTCCGTGTGGGCGGCGTTCCTGGTGGCGGTGGTGTTGGCGATGGTGGTGGGATTCGCGCTGCGCTATCTGGTGGCGCTGTCGGCGTTCTGGCTGCTCGACGGCACCGGGGTGACGCAGATGGCGTGGCTGGCGGGGCTGTTCTGCTCGGGGATGCTGCTGCCGCTGAACGTGTTCCCGGGCGTGCTCGGCGACGTGGTGCGGGCGCTGCCGTGGTCGTCGTTGCTCCAGGGTCCGGCGGACGTGCTGCTGGGGGAGGCGGATCCGCTGGGGACGTATCTGTTCCAGGCGTCCTGGGCGGTGGCGCTGCTGGCGCTGGGGCGGCTGGTGCAGTCGGCGGCGACGCGACGGGTGGTGGTCCAGGGTGGCTGAGGTGGCAGAGACGGCCGAGGCGGCGGAGGCGGCCGAGGCGGCCCGGACGGGGGTACGGCGCGGGCGCGTCGTCGAGGGGGTGCGCGCGTACGGGCTGATCGCCGGGATGTGGATCAGGTCGACGATGGCGTACCGGACGTCGTTCGCGCTGACGGCGTTCGGGAACTTCGCGATGACCGCGCTGGACTTCGTGGCGATCCTGCTGATGTTCTCCCGGGTGGACGCGCTGGGCGGCTACTCGCTGCCCGAGGTGGCGTTCCTGTACGGGTTGTCGGGGGTGTCGTTCGGGCTGGCCGACCTGGCGATCGGCTCCATGGAACGGCTGGGCCGCCGGGTGCGCGACGGCACGCTGGACACGCTGCTGGTGCGTCCGGCGCCGGTGCTGGCGCAGGTGGCGGCGGACCGGTTCGCGCTGCGCCGGCTCGGCCGGGTGGTGCAGGGGCTGCTGGTGCTCGGGTACGCGCTGGTGGTCGTCGACATCGACTGGACGGCGGCGAAGGTGCTGCTGCTGCCGGTGGCGCTGATCAGCGGGGCGGGGATCTTCTGCGCGGTGTTCGTGGCGGCGGGGGCGTTCCAGTTCGCGGCGCAGGACGCCTCGGAGGTGGCCAACGCCTTCACCTACGGCGGTACGACGATGCTGCAGTACCCGCCGACCGTGTTCGCGCTCGACCTGGTGCGCGGGGCGACGTTCGTGCTGCCGCTGGCGTTCGTGAACTGGCTGCCGGCGAGCTATGTGCTGGGGCGGCCGTATCCGCTGGACCTGCCCGGGTGGGTGGCGTTCACGCCGCCGCTCGCGGCCGCGGCCTGCTGTGCCCTGGCGGGGCTGGCCTGGCGGGCGGGCCTGCGTTCGTACCGGAGTACGGGGAGCTGAGGGAGCCGATGGAGAGGGCGGACATGGCGAGGACGGCGGAGGCGGCGGACCCGGCGGGACCGGGACCGGGTACCGCGGCGGGGGCGGAGGCCGCGGCGGAGGCGGAGGCCGACGCCTTCATCGAGCTGGACGGCGTCGAGAAGGTCTTCGACGTGCGCAGGAAGACGGGCTTCCTGAAGCGCGAGCGGCGGCAGGTGCGGGCGGTGGACGGGCTGTCGTTCACGGTGTCGCGCGGCGAGATGGTCGGCTACATCGGCCCGAACGGCGCCGGGAAGTCGACGACGATCAAGATGCTCACCGGCATCCTGACGCCGAGCGGCGGCCGGCTGCGGGTGGCGGGCATCGACCCGTCCCGGGAGCGGATCCGGCTGGCGCACCGCATCGGGGTGGTGTTCGGGCAGCGGACGACGCTGTGGTGGGACCTGCCGCTGATCGACTCCTACCGGCTGATGCACCGCATGTACCGCATCCCGGACGCCCGTTACCGCGAGAACCTGGACCGCTGTGTCGAACTCCTCCAGCTCCAGGAGCTGCTCGACGTGCCGGTGCGGCAACTCTCCCTGGGGCAGCGGATGCGCGGCGACATCGCGGCGGCACTGCTGCACGACCCGGAGGTGCTGTACCTGGACGAGCCGACGATCGGCCTGGACGTGGTGTCCAAGGCCAAGGTGCGGGGTTTCCTACTGGACTTGAACGCCGAGCGCGGCACGACGGTGCTGCTGACCACGCACGATCTCCAGGACATCGAGCAGCTCTGCTCGCGCGTGATGGTCATCGACCACGGGCGGCTGATGTACGACGGCCGGCTGGAGGGCCTGCACGAGGCGGGGGAGAGCGAACGCACCCTGGTGGTGGACCTGGAGCGGGAGTTGCCGCCGATCGAGGCGCCGGAGCCGGCCCGGGTGGTGCGGGTGGAGGGGCCGCGCCAGTGGCTGGCGTTCCCGGCGTCGGAGTCGGCGGCGGGGCTGGCGGCGGGGATCGCGGCCCGGTATCCGCTGGTGGACCTGTCGGTGCGGGAGCCGGACATC
The DNA here is from genome assembly GCF_033406955.1 of Streptomyces violaceoruber. Classification (NCBI taxonomy): domain Bacteria; kingdom Bacillati; phylum Actinomycetota; class Actinomycetes; order Kitasatosporales; family Streptomycetaceae; genus Streptomyces; species Streptomyces violaceoruber. The sequence continues at coordinate 5,310,011 of NZ_CP137734.1, forward strand.
GAGTCGGTGATCGCGAAGATGTACGCGGAACGCGCGGGCGCGTAGTGTCCGGCGCGGTCACCTCGTAGGCTGCTGTGCATGACCGACGACGCCCCGGAACTCCGCGCATCCGACGCCGACCGTGAACGAGTCGCCGAGGTGCTGCGCGACGCCCTCGCCGAGGGCCGCCTGGACATGGCCGAGTTCGAGGAGCGGCTGGACGCCACCTACAGCGCGCGGACGTACGGGGACCTGGCGCCGATCACCCGGGACCTGCCGGTCGGCGGGGCGGGTGCGGCGCCCCGGGTGTCGATGACCAAGGAGCCCGAGCGGGACGGGGGCTGGGCGGGGCGGATCACCGGCGGCGAGGGCTCGTCGACCTGGGCGGTCGCCGTGATGTCCGGCTTCCAGCGCAAGGGGCGCTGGACGGTGCCGAGGCGGTTCAACTGCTTCGCGTTCTGGGGCGGCGGGGAGATCGACCTGCGCGACGCGGACTTCGCGGCGGGCGAGGTCGTGATCAACTGCGTCGCGATCATGGGCGGGATGAACGTGGTGGTGCCGCCGGGCGTCGAGGTGGTCGTGCGCGGCATCGGCTTCATGGGCGGCTTCGACCACAGCGAGGAGGGCGTGCTCGGGGACCCGGGCGCCCCGCGCGTGATCGTGACGGGCTTCGCCTTCTGGGGCGGCGTCGGCGTCGAGCGCAAGGTGACGCGGGCCGAGCGGCAGCGGCTGAAGGAGGAGCGCCGCCAGGAGAAGCTGGAGCGCCGCCAGGAACGGGAGCGGGAGCGGCTGGAGCGCGGTTCGGGCCGGCGGGAGCTGGACGCCTCCCGCTCCGACGGCCACGGCCGCCACGGCCTGGATGGGCTGCACGACCTGCACGGCGGCCGCGAGCGCGAGCTGGAACGGGAGCGCGAGCGGCGCCGGGACACCTGAGCGCCGCCCTCCGCTCCGGCCGGTGCGCTACGCCTTGACCGGCGCCGCGCCTTTCAGCGCGGCCAGGTCGATGACCGCGCCCATGCGCGCGTACCCCTTGTCGCCGGGGTGCAGGTGGTCGCCGCTGTCGTAGTCGGAGCGCATCCGGCGCGGGTCGTACGGGTCGCGCAGGGCCTTGTCGAAGTCGACGACCGTGTCGAAGACCCGGCCGGAGCGGATCTCCTCGTTGACCTCCTGCCGCATCGTCTCGCGGGCCTCGGTGTAGCCGCCGTAGCCGCCGAACGGCGTGATCGTGGCGCCGACGACCCGCAGTCCCCGGGCGTGCGCCCGGTCGACGAGGGTGCGCAGGCCGGTGAGGATGGCGTCGCGGTCGGCGAGTTCCGGGCTGTTCAGGACGTCGTTGACGCCGAGGACGACGACGACGGCCTTGACGTTGGTGCGTTCCAGCACGTCCCGCTGGAACCGGCTCAGTCCGCTCGGGTTGTCGGCCGGCCGCCCCGGCCTGCTGGTCAGGAGCCGGTTGCCGCTGATGCCCTCGTTGACGACGCTGTAGCGGGGCGTGTCCCGGCCGTCGCCCGCCGCCTCGTGCAGGCGTGCGGCGAGGACGTCGGTCCAGCGGTGGTTGGCGTCGCTCTGCGAGCGGGCGCCGTCGGTGATGGAGTCGCCGAACGCCACGACCGTGCCGTCGGCCTCGTGGCTCAGCACGTCGAGGGCGGTCAGGTAGCGCCAGTAGGGCGTGGGGGTGGTGTACGCGACGGCGGTGACGTCCGCCGTGCGGTCGCCGTCGGCCAGGTAGCTGGTCTGCCGGGCCTGCGGATGGTAGGTCACCGGCCCGGACGGGATGGGGGAGTACGTGGTGACCAGGACGTTCGCCCCGTAGGGGATGGCGAGGCGGGCGGTGTCGCTCATCACCTGGCCGCCCGCCGGGATGATCACCCGGGCGCTGCCGCCGAAGGTGAGCCGGCGCATGGTGTCGGCGATCGCGGCGGCGGTGTCGGGCCCGGCGGCCAGGGCGATCGAGGCGTGTGTGACGGTCAGCGGCGATTGCCCGTACAGGTTCGAGAGGGTGATCCGCGCGCCGGTGCCGCCGACCGAGGTGTGCACGACGTTGCGCACGGAGCGGCCCGCCAGGCCGGTCGTCTCGGTGCCCGGCTCGGCCGCGGCCGGTGCGGTGGCCCAGGCGCCCACCCAGGCACCGGTGGACGCGGGGGCGGCGTCTCCTCGTGGGAGACGGCCTCCGGCCTGCAACGCGTGGTCCCTGCTGCCGTCGTCCGCGGACGCTCCGGCGTATATGGCCGCGGAGATCGCCACTATCAGGGTGACGATCGCCGCGAGCAGGGCACGGTGCTTGGTGGGGGGCGCCCCCGCACCCCCGTCACGACCCCGGGTCATGCTGTGCTGTTCTCCTCGGGCGAGGGGAGCCCCGAGGCTCCGGTCCGATGAACCCATGATGCGTCATGGGCGGAGGAAAGGCCGCAGAAGCCGCGGGCGTTCCCCCTCCCGGACAGACGCCGGGAACTTGTGTTCCGTTCCGGGAGTCGGTCAGGAAGGGACAATGTGTGAGGGACGTATCAGCGAACGGTGGAGCGGATGGAACGCACGAAGGCGGAACTTCCCGAAGGCGCGGGGGGTACGGGTGGTTCCGGGGGTGCCAGGAGTGCCGGGGGTGCCGGGGAGGCCGCGGGGGCGGACACCGCGGGCGCGGCCGGGAGCGCGGGTGCGGTCCGCGACCGCGCGATGACGTCCTTCAGCCCCGCCGACGAGGTCAAGCGCCGCGGTGTGCGGCGGATGAAGCTCACCGCCACCGGGCTGCTGCTCTTCGTCGCCCTGGTCTACGTCCTGGCCGAGTGGGCCTCCCACCGGGGAGCGGGCGCCTGGGCGGGCTATGTGTCGGCCGCCGCCGAGGCCGGCATGGTCGGCGCGCTCGCCGACTGGTTCGCGGTCACCGCCCTCTTCCGCCACCCGCTCGGCATCCCCATCCCGCACACCGCGATCATCCCGAAGAAGAAGGACCAGCTGGGCGTCTCGCTGGGCGAGTTCGTCGGGGAGAACTTCCTCTCCGAGGCCGTCGTGCGCCAGCGGCTGCGTGCCGTCGGCATCGGCAGCCGCCTCGGCGCCTGGCTCGCCGTGCCCGAACACGCCGACCGGGTGACGGCCGAGCTGTCCGCCGCCCTGCGCGGGGCCCTGACCGTGCTGCGCGACTCCGACGTCCAGGCCGTGGTCGGCGAGGCGATCACGCGCCGTGCCGACGCCCAGGAGATCGCCCCCGGCATCGGCAAGATGCTGGACCGGGTCGTCTCCGACGGCGGGCACAAGCGCGCCGTCGACCTGATCGTCTCCCGCGCCCACGACTGGCTGATCCTGCACGGCGACTCCGTGATGGACGCCGTACAGGGCGGGGCACCCGGCTGGACCCCCCGGTTCGTCGACCGGAAGATCGGCGACCGGGTCTACAAGGAGCTGCTGCGCTTCGTCACCGAGATGCGCGACATGCCCGCCCACCCGGCGCGCGGCGCCCTGGACCGCTTCCTCACCGACTTCGCCGCCGACCTCCAGTCCGACACGGAGACCCGGGCGCGGGTGGAGCGGCTGAAGACCGAGGTGCTGGGCCGCGGGGAGGTCCAGGATCTGATCGCGTCCGCCTGGACGGCCGTACGATCCATGATCGTCTCGGCGGCGGAGGACGAGCGCAGCGAACTGCGGCTCCGGGTGCGCGCCTCGCTGCTCTCCCTGGGGGCCCGGATGGCCTCCGACGCCAAGGTGCAGGCCAAGGTCGACGGCTGGGTGGAGGGCGCCGCGGTGTACGTGGTGACCACCTACCGCAAGGAGATCACCTCGCTGATCACCGACACCGTGGCGGGCTGGGACGCCGAGCACACCACGAAGAAGATCGAGGCGAACATCGGCCGCGACCTCCAGTTCATCCGCATCAACGGCACGGTGGTCGGCTCACTGGCCGGGCTGCTGATCTACGCGGTCTCCCGCATCCTGGGGGCGTAGCCTCCCGGCGCGGCGGGCGTGTTCTCTCCGGCGTCGGGCACACGTGAGGCGTTCGCTCGACGGAGAGCAGCCGGAGGGGTGCCATGACAGCAGAAGCGTCGTCGTCGGGCTCGGTGCCCGCCTCCACCGGGACGGTCACCACGGCCGTCCCGGCCCGCCTGGACCGGCTGCCCTGGTCGCGCTGGCACTGGATGATCGTGATCGGCCTGGGCACCGTCTGGATCCTGGACGGCCTGGAAGTCACGATCGTCGGCAACGTCGCCGGACGCATCGCCGAGGACGGCAGCGGCCTGGACATCAGCTCCGCCCAGATCACCGGCCTGGCCGCCGCCCTGTACGTGGCCGGGGCCTGCTCCGGGGCCCTGTTCTTCGGCTGGCTGACCGACCGGCACGGCCGCAAGAAGCTGTTCATGCTGACGCTGGTGGTCTATCTGGCGGCCACCGCGCTGACCGCGGTCTCCTTCGAGTCCTGGTGGTTCTTCCTCTTCCGCTTCCTCACCGGCTTCGGCATCGGCGGCGAGTACGCGGCGATCAACTCCGCGATCGACGAGCTGATCCCGTCCCACTACCGGGGCCGGGTCGACCTCATCATCAACGGCAGCTACTGGCTCGGCGCGATCGGCGGCGCCCTGCTGTCCATCGTCATGCTGGACACCGACATCTTCGCCAAGGACGTCGGCTGGCGGCTCAGCTTCGCCCTCGGTGTGGTCCTGGGCCTGGTGGTGCTGCTGGTGCGGCGGCACGTGCCGGAGAGCCCACGCTGGCAGTTCATCCACGGCCAGGGCGAGAAGGCGGACACCCTCGTCTCCTCCGTCGAACGGGAGATCGAGCGGGAGAAGGGCGCGAAGCTGCCGCCGCCGGCCGGCGAGATCACCATCCACCAGCGCAAGTCCATCGGCTTCGGCCTGATCGCCAAGACCGTCTTCCGCCGCTACCCGCGCCGCGCGGTGCTCGGCCTGTCCCTCTTCATCGGCCAGGCCTTCCTGTACAACGCGATCACCTTCGGCTTCGGCACCATCCTCATCACCTTCTTCGACGTGCCGACCGGCAGCACCGGCTACTACTTCGCCGTCATCGCCGCGGGCAACTTCTGCGGCCCGCTGCTCCTCGGCCACCTCTTCGACACCGTCGGCCGCCGGATCATGATCTCCAGCACCTATCTGCTCTCCGGCGTCCTGCTCTTCGGCACGGCCTGGCTCTTCGACCGGGGCTCGCTCACGGCGACGACCATGACGGCCTGCTGGTGCGTGGTGCTGTTCTTCGCCTCGGCCGGCGCCTCCAGCGCGTACCTGACGGTCTCCGAGATCTTCCCCATGGAGACCCGCGCCATGGCCATCGCCTTCTTCTACGCCCTCGGCACCGCCGCCGGCGGCATCAGCGGCCCGCTGCTCTTCGCCGACCTGACGGAGTCCGGCGTGGTCGGCGACACGGTCCTGGCCTTCCAGATCGGCGCCGGGCTGATGTGCGCGGCCGGCCTGGTCGCGGCGTTCCTGGCGGTGAAGGCGGAGCGCCGCTCGCTGGAGGACATCGCGGAGCCGCTGTCGACGGCGGCACCGGACGCGCCGGGAACGGCGGGCCCCGGCGCGAAGACCGCGTAGCGTCACGCACGCCGGCCCGATGGGCACCGACGTCGAGGAGACCCGATGAGCATCCGCAGAATCGTCCCCAACATCCATGTCGAGGCCGAGGGCCAGTGGAACACGAGCCGCGAGTTCTACGGCCTGCTCGGATTCGAGGAGGTCATGGACATGGGCTGGGTGACCACCCTGGCCTCCCCGTCCAACCCCACCGCCCAGATCAGCCTCTTCACCGAGGAGCGCACGGCGCCCGTCGTCCCCGACCTGAGCGTGGAGGTCGAGGACGTCGACGCGGTCTACGCCCAGGTGGTCGCGTCGGGCGCGGAGATCGTCCGGGAGCCGCAGGACGAGGAGTGGGGCGTACGGCGCTTCTTCGTCCGGGACCCGAACGGCCGGGTGATCAACGTTCTCACCCACCACGCCTGACCGGCGCCACCGTCCTCAGGCGCGCCGGTCGGCGACCGCCCACGAGGCCAGCGCCACGGCGCCCGCGGCACCGAGCACGGCGGGCCAGGCGCCCACCTTCTTGGCCAGCGGGTGCGACCCCGCGAAACCGGCGACGTAGGCCGCCGTCAGCGCACCCGCGGCCTTCCCGCCGGCCCGGGCCCGCCACTGCTGGGCGGCGGCGGCCCCGGCGACGGCGAGCACGGCCCCGCCGAGCTGCCGCTTCTTCGTCCAGCGGGCCACGCCGTACCCGCCCACCAGGCCACCCGCGGCGACCACCGCGCTGGGAACCCTCGCCATGTCTGCCTCCTGCTCCGACCGCGGCCGGACCTGCTCCGGCCGTACCGACTTGTCGGGACCGAGGCTAATCCCCGCCCCTTTCGGCCGAACACCGAGCCCTGATCGCGACACTTCCGGGTATCCGCCCCGTTGGGGGGAGACGAGCACCCGGAGGAGACCGATGACCACGCAGCGCCCCCGCACCTACGACCCGCCCCGTCCCCGGACGGTCACGGTGGACGGCGCCCGCGTCGCCTGCTGGGAGGCGGGACCACCCGACGCCGAACCCGTGGTCCTCCTGCACGGCTACCCCGCCGACCACCGGTGCTGGCGCCACCAGGTCCCGCGGCTGTCGGCCCGGCACCGGGTCATCACGCCGGACCTCCTCGGCTGGGGCGCCTCCGACCGCCCCCTGCACCTGCCCTTCGACTACGACACGGAGGTCGCCCGGGTCGGCCGGCTCCTCGACGCACTGGACCTGGACTCGGTGAACCTGGTCGGCCACGACTACGGCGGCTTCCTCTCGCTCGGCTTCACCCAGAACCACCCGGGCCGGGTGCGCAGGCTGGCGCTCCTCAACACGCGCGCGCACGGCACCTTCACCCGCCGCTGGTACGCCGTGTTCGGCCTGCTCGGCCTCCTCGGACGCAACCCCCTGCTCAGCGGCCCGGCACGGCACCTGCCGTACGCCGCCCTGCACCGCCGTTCCTTCGCGCCGCTCGTGCGCGCCGGCCACCTCGACGCCCGCGTGGTGGACGGCTACCTCGACTGGATGGCCGCGCCCGAGGGCCGCCGCTGGCTGCTCCACTACTTCGGCGACTACCGCACCCCGGCCCGCCCCGAGCTGCGCCGGCGGCTGTCCGGCATCACCTGCCCGACGGCAGTCGTCTGGGGCCGCGCGGACCCGTTCCTCAGCCCGGCGATCGCGACCGGGCTGGCCGGGTCGGTGCCCCGCGCCGAGCTGACGATGCTGGACGACGCCGGCCACTGGGTGATGGACGAACGTCCGGCCGACGTGACGCGGGCGCTGGGCCGGCTGCTGGAACGCACCACCCCGAACGGGTGAGACGCAGGTCACAAGTGGGCCGTGGCGCGGCCTGTCACATCGCGCCGCCGGCGTCCGTCGTAGCTGTGTACGACCCACACGGCAACGACGGAGGAATCCACCATGGAAGCGCGTCTCAACCTGTTCGCCAACCCGCTCGCCGGCAAGCTGCTGCGGCACATCAACTCCGCGGGCAAGGCCGTGGGCGACTCGGCGCTGCCGGCCGCGACCCAGGAGCTGGTCAAGATCCGCGCCAGCCAGATCAACGGCTGCGGCTTCTGCCTCGACATGCACACCAAGGACGCCGCGAAGGCGGGGGAGACCTCGCTGCGCCTCAACCTGATCGCCGCCTGGCGGGAGGCCAAGGTGTTCACCGACGCGGAGCGCGCCGCCCTCGAACTGACCGAGCAGGGCACCCGCATCGCCGACGCCTCCGGCGGCGTCAGCGACGAGGCATGGGCGAACGCGGCCGAGCACTACGACGAGGAGCAGCTCACCGCCCTGGTCGGGCTGATCGCCGTCATCAACACCTACAACCGCCTGAACGTCATCACCCAGCAGCCGGCCGGCGACTACGAGCCGGGGATGTTCGGCTGAAGCCGGCACCCCTCGGCCGCAGTCCCGGCCACCCGGCCCCGGCCGCCCGGTCCCGTCGCCCGCCGCTCAGCCGGCGTGCAGCAGGACCGGGAGCCGCTGGTGGCCGTTGCTGATCAGGGAGGGCACGGGCGGCAGCTCCTCGGCCGGATCGGCGAGGCGGAGGTCCGGGAAGCGGCCGAAGAGACTCTCCAGCGCGAGGGTGACCTCCATGCGGGCCAGCGGCGCGCCCAGGCAGAAGTGGACGCCGTGGCCGAAGGCCAGGTGCTCCTTGACGGTGCGGGTCGCGTCGAAGGTGTCGGCGTCCTCGTGCCAGTCCGGATGGCGGTTGGCGGCGGCGTACGAGGCGAGGATCGGCTCCCCGCGGGCGATGGTCCGCCCGTCCGGCAGGGCGATGTCGGTGACCGCGTACCGCAGCGGCAGGTGCTTGACCGCCGGTTCGTGGCGCAGCGTCTCCTCCACCACGTCCGCCCAGGTGACCTCGCCCTTGCGGACCAGGGCGAGCTGGTCGGGGCGGGTCAGCAGGGTGTGCACGGCCTGGTCGATGACGTTGACGGTGGTCTCGTACCCGGCGCTGATCATCAGCAGCAGGGTGTCGCGCAGCTCCTCGGGGGAGAGCCGGTCGCCGTCCCCCTCGTCGTCCCGCGCGGCTATGAGCAGCGAGGTCATGTCGTCGCCCGGGGTGGCGCGCTTGGCCGCGATGAGCTGGTCGAGGACCTCGTACAGGCGCGCGGTGTTGGCCTGGGCCTCGGCCTGGTCCAGGGTGGTGTCGAAGACGCCGTCCACGAGGGCGCGGAAGCCGTCGCGCCGGTCCTGAGGCACGCCCATGAGGTGACCGATCACCGCGATGGGCAGCGGGTAGGCCAGCTCCTGCCGCAGGTCCACCGGCTCACCGGCGGGAAGCTCGGCGAGCCGGTCGACGAGACCGGTCACCATCGCCTCGACGGCCGGCCGCATCGCGTCGACGCGACGGGCGCTGAAGGCGGGCGCCACCAGCCGGCGCAGCTTGCGGTGATTGGGCCCGTACGCGGTGAACATGTTCTCCACCGCCACCCACAGGGCCAGCGGCCAGGTGCCGACGACCTCCCCGAAGGCGGGCCAGTGCGCCCGGGCGTCCTTGGAGACGTCGGAGCTGGTGAGCAGCTGCTTGAGGAGGACGGGGTCGCTGACCGACCAGGCCTGCACCCCGAGGACGTCCACCCAGGTGGCCGGGCCGCCCTCCCGCAGGGTGCGGTGCTCGGTGTGGTGGTCGGCGCCGGTGGGGTCGAGGACGAGGGCGGGCTGCTGGGTCGCCATGGCCTGGCTCCTTAGTGTGCGGCGGATTGCGCGGCGGGGAAGGTGACGGGCAGGGATTCGAGGGCGCGGTGGAACGGGCCGGGGCGCCACACCAGTTCGGCTGCGGGCCGGGCGAGGTCCGTCTCGGGGAGCGCGTCCAGGAGGTGGGTGACCGCGGTCTCGGCGATGAGGTAGGCGTGCGAGCGGGCGGGGCAGGTGTGCGGACCGGTGCTCCAGGCCAGGTGGGCGCGGTTGCCGCCGTGCTGTCCGGCGGGCACGCCCTCGGTGAGGGCCGGGTCGTTGTTCGCGGCCGCCATCGAGATCACCACCGGCTGGTCGGCCGGCAGCAGCACGCCCTCCACGTCGACGGGGTACGGGGGATAGGAGATGCAGTAGTTCGCCATCGGCGGGTCGGTGTAGAGGACGGCGTCGAGCGCGTCGCGCACCGTGGAGAGCCCGGCGTGCAGGTCCGCGGAGAACTCCTCGTCGGTGAGGATCTTCAGGATCGTGTTGCTGATCAGGTTGGTCATGGGTTCGATCCCGGCGCCGTAGAGCGTGACGAGCTGGTGGCTCATCTCCTCGTCGGTCAGCCGGACGGGGTGCAGGGCCAGCCGGGACGTGATGTCGTCGCCGGGGTGGGTCCGGCGCAGGGTCACCAGGTCGGACACGGCCTGCGCGAGGATCAGGTTGCCCTGGTCGGCGTTGGTGGTGTCGAAGATCTTCGCCATGCCGTCGGCGATGCGCTGCCCGATCTCGTCCGGGCAGCCGAGCAGCGCGCTCAGCACGCGGAAGGCGATGGGGAAGGAGTACTGGGTGAGCAGGTCCGCCGAGCCGGCGGTGCGGAAACCCTCGATGGCGTCGGAGGCGACCTGCTCGACGAGGGCGCGCAGCCCGTGCTGGTCCACCTGGTCGATGGCGTGCGTGTTCGCGGACCGGTAGCGGGTGTGCTCGGCGCCGCCCGAGCGCAGCGCGTTGGGCCGCCACTCCATCATCGGCCGCACCGGGCAGGTCGCCGGGATCAGCTTCTCCCAGGCCCGCGGGTCGGCCGGGAAGCGCAGCGGGTCGTTCAGGATGCGGCGGGCCTGGTAGTAGCCGATCACCAGGGTCGCCGGGACCCCCGGCGCCAGGTCCACGGGGACGAGCGGACCGTGGGTGCGGCGCATGCTCCGGTAGGCGGCGTGCGGGTCGGCGGCGAACTCCGGCGCGTACAGGGCGATCCGGCCCGGTTCACCCGTCGGCGCGGTCTCGGTGGAGGGCAACGTCATCGGCGGGACTCCAGGAGGGCGGCTGAACGGTGCTCGGAGAGGTACTCCGTGAGCGTGATCAGGGCGTGCAGGGAGGAGGTGCGGTCACGGGCGTCGCAGTACGTCAGCGGCGTGGCCGGTTCCAGGGCCAGTGCCTCGCGCAGCTCGGCCTCGGGGTAACTCGGGGACCCGGGGAAGGTGTTGATGGCGACGGCGTACGGGATGCCCGCGCCGTCCAGCAGACCGAGGGCGTCGTGGGAGGCGTCCAGGTCGCGGGTGTCGGCCAGGACGAGGCAGCCGAGGGCGCCCTCGGCCAGGTCCTCCCACAGCGGCTGGAAGCGGGACTGCCCCGGCAGCCCGAACAGGTACAGCGCGAGCCGGCCGCCGGCCATGTGGATGCGGCCGAAGTCCATCGCCACGGTGGTCGTCGTCTTGTGCGGGGTGCCGCGCAGATCGTCCACACCGGCGCTGGCCTGCGTGATCGGCTCCTCCATGCGCAGCGGCCGCACCTCCGAGACGCTGCCGATCAGCGTGGTCTTGCCGACGCCGAAGCCGCCCGCGACCACGATCTTGGCGGACCGGGTCACCGTGGCCGGGACGTAGGTGACGGGCGGGTCGGCCCGGTCGGCATCTCCGGCCCCGGCGGACGCGTCGGTCCGGTCGGTCCGGTCGGCCCCGTCAGACCAGGGAGCGAAGTCCACGGAGTACCTCCTGCAGCAGGTCGAAGTCGGGCTGGTCGTCGATCGCGGCGACCGGGCTGGCGAGGTGGCCGGAGTCCATCAGCGAGGAGACGAGGATGCGCACCGTGGAGGGCGGCAGCTCCAGCGCGGCGGCGATGTCGGCGACGGCCAGGCCGCCGTCCGCGCCGGCGAACAGCCGCATCACCCGGCGGGCGTCCGGGCCGAGGGTGTCCGTGGGACCGGTCGCGGCGATGACCACGCTCTCCAGGCGCACGTCCTCGCGCGCGCGGATCCGGCCCTGGGTGCGGACGTAGGGCCGGACCATGTCGGGATCGCGCCGCGGCCCGCTCATACCGGTCGGCCGCCGTCCGCGACCGGCACGCGCTCCTCCGTGGCCAGCTCGTGTCCCACCCGGGTGGCGAGCCGCACCATGTGGTGCGAGATCAGCCCGACGTCGGCGTCGGGGCCGGTCGTGCACACCGAGAGCATGGTGTTCTTCGCGGCGGTCGTCGTCAGGCCGATGCAGCCGACCGACTCGATCAGCAGCTGCCGCATCCCCGCGCCGCCGGTGAACTCGTCCCAGGCCTTGCCCGCCGCACGCAGGGCCGCCGTCAGCGCGGCGAACTTCTCCCCGTCGTCCTGGCCGATCGTCTGGGTACGGGCCTTCAGCAGTCCGTCGCTGCTCATCAGCACGGCGTACCGGACGCCCTCGACGCTGCCGAGTTCCTGGTCCAGCAGCCAGCCCAGGCTGTTGGTGTGTGTGTCTTGCACGATCAGTGTCCTTCGTCGTCAGCGGCGTCGTGGGGGGTGGTGCGGGCGGCGGTGTGGGTCGCGGTGCCGGCGGGGGCCGGCGAGGGCTGCTCCCCGTCCCGGCCGCGGCGGGTCCCGGCCGCCCAGGCGGCGGCGACGGCGGGGCGGCCGGGCTCGGTGTCGTCGGGGGCGGCCGGGCGCCGTGCGGGGGCGGGCGCGGCGGAGCGCCGGCGGACGGTCAGGCCGCTGGCGGTGGTGGCGGTCGTGGCGGCGGAGGTGGGGGTGGCCGGGTCGGGTACGGACGCTGCGGCCGGGGCTCCGGCGGGGGACGTCGCAGGCGCAGCGGCGGGCTCGGCGACGGGCTCGCCCGGCGCGGCCGGTACGGCGGGCCCGGCGACCGCCGCAGACGCCGGGACGCCGGCCTCGGGCGCGGGCGCGAGCGGGGGCGCGACGGAAGACGCGGCCACCGCCGGAGCCACCGGAGTCGCCGGAGCTGCCGGGGCCGCCGGAGTCGCCGAACCGGCAGGGACCGGTCGGGCCGCCTGGGCGGCGGGCCTGGGTGCCGGCTGGGCTGCCGCGGGGTCGACGATCAGGTTCTTCGGCAGGACGACCATGGCCCGGGTCCCCTGGTAGATGTTGGGCGCGGTCAGCTCGACGCGGAAGCCGTAGTTCTCCGCCAGCAGGGAGGCGACGCGCAGCCCGGTCTGGGGGTGGGCGCCCAGGCGCGTGATGTCGTCGCGCTGTTCGCCGGACATCACGTCGCTGGCCCACAGCAGCCGCTCGTCGTCCATGCGCAGTCCCGCGTCGTCCACGATCAGGAAGCACGCGTGGTGCCCCTGTTCCAGCGAGACGTGGACACTGGCGGCGGGCGGCGAGTAGCGCAGCGCGTTGTCCAGCAGTACGGCGAGCGCGTGCACGACCGCCTCCACGGCGCGGCCCTCGACCACCACGGACCCCATCTCGGGGTGCTTGATCCGCTCGTACCCCTCGATCCGGCCCATGGCCGCCCGCACGATGTCGGTCAGCGTGGTGGCGGGCCAGCGCCGGGACAGCTTGTCCCCGGCGAGCACGGAGTACCCCGACGCGGTGAGCAGCATCTGCTGCGTGAGGTGGTCGATCTCCACGAGCGTCTCGTACGCCTCGTCCGAGATGTGCCGCCGTACGCCCTGGCTGACGGCCCGGCCGAGCCGCGCGGAGCGGGCCACGACGTTGTTGGCGAAGCCGCGCACGGCGGCCCGGGCCACGCCGACGGACTCGCGGCGGGCCTGGGCGATCTGCCGCTCGGTGTCCTGCCGTAGCCGCTCGGCCGCGTGCGCCGCGGCCTGTTCGGCGGCAGCCCGCTCCTCGGCCCGTACGTCGCCCACCGCCGAGGCCACCGCGCCGGGCACGGCACGCAGCCGCTCGGCGAGCGGGGTCCCGTCGAGCTGCGCCGGCACGAGCAGACCGCCCCCGGGGCCCGAGCCGCCGGGACCGCCCTTCGCCGCCGCCGGGATCACCGTGGCCGCGAGGTGTCCCACGCACTGCTCCGCCGCGACGAGTTGCAGGGTCAGCCGGTCGGCGTGCTCGCGCAGCTGCTCGCCGCGGCGCCGGGCCTGCCCGGCCTTGCGCCGGAAGTACCACGCGGCCCCGGCTCCGGCCACCGCCAGCACGGCGGTGGCGGTCACTATCAGTTCAGTCATCGAGTCCTCACGGATCGGAAGCCGTCGGTGTGGTCGAGGTGGCCGAGGCGGGCCGGCGCGCAGGGCGGGGCGCCGGCCGGCCCGATGACGACCGGGCTCTCAACAGGCCGGAGCGGACCGGTGTCTCCCACGGTCGTCCCGTGCCGCGGAGTCGGCAGCGACGCGGTCGACGGCGAGGGCGCACGACATGGATCTCCCGGGAACACGCGAGGGCCGGTACGAGCAGGGGGTGCCGATGACGCGGACTCGAGACGGAACAGGACCGCGTGTCCCGAGGCGCCTCGAACTCCCGTATCCGCGACCGGCGTTCGGCATACGGAAGGGGACCATACCGCTTGTGCTCACGTTGCGCTGATGCACGGTGCCGGACTCGTGATCACGGCCTGGAAGCGTCGGGGCTTTGGCGCGAAAAATGCGCCGATGACGGCCGAACCACTGTGGCCGAAAAGGGAGTTGGCCCGCCGGGCGGGGTCCTGGTAGTGGCTCAGTCGGTGTCGGAGAGGCGCTTCAGCCACTCGCCGAGCAGCCCCGCTTCCAGGCCTGCCGCGACCACGCCGCCCGACGGTTGACCGGGCCGGGTCTGGCCGTCCGGGCCGGGTCTGGCCGTCCGGGCCGTCGGGCCGACCTGGCCGGCCTGGCCCAGGACGGCCGAGTGGGGCGGAAGCAGGGGGTCTGTGTCGCGTCGCCTGCTTCCCTCTGCTCCCGCCCCGCCGCCTCATCAACTGGAGGCGAGCTGGTCCGTGATCTCCTTGATCCAGTCGGCCTTCTTCGCAGGTTGCCTGAGGCTCGCCTCCCACTCCTCCCGTTCCATCTTGTGGTCCGTGTGACCGGCCTTGATCAAGGTCAGCAAGTGCAGGGCGGAGGCGCGCAGGGCGGGATCGGTGTTCTCGCGCGAGACCATGTTGTAGATCTTGTGTGCCGCCAGCTGGCGCTTGTACCTCGTGATCTTCTTCCAGAACTTCATGGCGTGCAGCAGCGAATCCCCGGTGTCCTTGGCCGTCGGTATCGGCTCCCCCTCCGGCGTGTAGAGCTCGGGGTGGTGGGCCTCCTGGAAGCGTCCGTAGGCCGCACTGCCTCCCTTGTAGGCGGCGGTGGTGAGGACGAGGCCCGCCCCTACCGCGGCGGTGATCCAGCCCGCGGGGTTGGACGCCAGAGCCCCGGTGGCGACGATGGCCACGGTGGCGATGCCGCCCGCTCCCTTGAGGCCCTCACCCATGACGCCGCCCCCCATTTCCTTGGCCGCCTGGCTGACCTTCCTGCTCTTCGCGAGATTCGTGGCGAAGGTCAGGTCCTCCAGGTCCCGCGCGTTACCGAGGAAGTCGGCCTTGGCCCGGGCCTCGATCAGCGCCGCCTGCTCGTACGCGGCCCCGGCGGTCCTGATTCCTGCCGCCCACTCGTCCTCCGTACGGCCGTCGCGGTCGTTCCTCGCCCGCTCCACGGCTTCGCGGGCGAAACGGGCGTTGAGCTCGGCGGTGTTGGCCTCGGCCTCCAGCCGGAGCAGCCGCTGGGACTGGGCGGCGTTGGCCTTCTGGAGCTGCCTCAGACCGTGGATCTTCTCGATCGCACCCTTGGACTTGAAAGCGGCCCGGACGCTCTTGGCCACACCGGCGACGCCGCTGAGCACACCGCTCGCCTCGGCGGAGGCCGCGGTGCTCGCCACACCCTGCAGCTTGACCGCTTCCTTGGCGATGGTGCCGGCGTTGGCGCCCGTACTGGCGACACTCATGCCCGCGTCGGTCGCCTTGGTCTTGCCCTTTTTATGAGCGTTGTGGTAGCCGGCCCCACTCCCCTTGACCAGGGCCGTCCTCAGGTTCCTGAACGAATCCGCGACGCTGGCTCCGAAGGAGAGGAGTTCCGTGACGGCGCTCAGCGATGCGCCGGAGACCCCCGTGGCGGAGGCGTTGTGCTTCAGGACTTCGGCGCCCGACCCGCCGCCCGGGTCCGGCTTCGGGGCGTTGGCGGCCATTTCGGTGGCCTCCTGGCCGAGGCCCGCGGCGGTGGGGGCCTGGACGCCCTTGGCCAGGGCGTCCGTGGGGTCGAGGAGCCGCTTCCCCTGGTCCGCGTTCTCGGCGACCGTCTTCAGACGGTCGCTCCTGACCTCCGCCCTGGTGTCGGCGGCGGCGCGTTCCTCGGAGCGGCGTGCCTCCTCCGCGGGGGGCGCCGTCTCCTCGGCGGGAGGCGCCACCTCCTCGGTGGCGGTGGTGGTGCCCGTGTCGTCCCTGGTCGTGTCGGTGCGTTCCCAGGTACCGGTGCCGAACTCGGCGTACCGGATGCCGGAGTCGGAGCCGCGTCGGGTGAGGCCGGCGGTGTCGGGTCGAGCATCGAGGTCCGAGCCGCGCCGCGTGCGCCCCGACGGGGTGAAGCCGGCCGCGAGCCTGGCGAGGCGCGCGTCTCGGGCCTCGCGTTCTTCGGCCGTGAGCGTCACTTCTTCGACGGCGGCGCGGGTTTCCTCCACGACGGCCGGGTGTGCTTCTTCTTCGCGGCGGCGGCGTCGTTCCTCTTCGGCCAGTGCCACCGCTTCTGCCTCTGCTCTGCGGCGTAGCCGGTCTTCTTCCTCGGCTGCTGCCTCGGCGGCCGCGATGCGCTCTCGTGCCTTGGCCGCCGCCGCTTCCGCACCAGCGCGACGCCGTCGCTCTATTTCCGCCGCTTCCGCCGCGGCTGCCTCTGCCTCCTCAAGGCGGCGTGCCGCTACGGCTGCTGCTTCGCCTGCGGCCGTCCGTGCCGTGTTGCGGTTCCGTGCTACGGCTGCTGCTTCGCCTGCGGCCGTCCGTGCTGTGTTGCGGTTCTGCGCTACGGCTGCTGCTTCGCCTGCGGCCGTCCGTGCTGTGTTGCGGTTCTGCGCCACGGCTGCCGCCTCGCCTGCCGCCGTCCGTGCCGTGTTGCGATTCCGCGCCACGCCTGCTGCCGCTTCGGCCCCCGCGCGCACGTGCCGTCGTGTGGCCGCCGCTTCTTCGGCGGTGCGACGCGCGGCGGTGGCCTGGTCCCGAAGCGCGGGGTCGACCTCCATGCCCTGGGTGCCGGACTCCGAGCCGCGCCGGGCGGGACCGGCGGGGTCGCGCCGGGTGCCGGGCGCGGAGCTGGGGCGGGCGGCGCCGCTACCCGCGGTCCGCTCCAGGCTCCTGCCCCTGGCGCGCTGCACGGTGGCGGTCGCCGCCTGGTTGCCGGCGCTGGACTGGAGTCCGAGGAAGGCCTGCTCCGCCGAGGTCCCGGACCTGGACGAACTCCCGGTCCGCCCCTCCTCCCGACGCTGCCGGGCGGCTGCCAATGCGGTTGCGGAGTCCCGTTCGGAGGTGCGGTGGACAGGGGCGCTCATGGACATACCTCTCCTGCTGCCGGACCGGGCCACGCGAAGGTAGCCAGGGACGGCGAACAGCAGGGGTGCGGCAGGCGAACACCGCACGGACGCGCGCGGAACGTGCCGAGATCACGCGAGCGTCACTCTCCGTGCTTCACCCCGTCACCCCAGGATGTACGCCAGGACAGCGGCCTCGAACACCACCAGCCCGATCAGATCGCCCCGCTTCCACAGCGGCCTGCGGGAAGTGATGACGGTCTCCACGCGACCGGGCGCCGCCGGATCGTAGCGGACCTTCACCGTGCCACCGGTCCGAGTACCCGGCGGGACCTCACTCTCCGTGGCGGAGCAGGTTATCTTGATCCCGTCAGCCGTCCGGAAGCTGAGGAGGAACGTGGGACCACCGCCCTGCCCCCGCCATTCACGGTCGTAGCAGCGCGCGTCCACCTCCACGCCCCGCGCCCGAACCAGCAGGCGCTTGCGGAGTATCCAGACGAAGGCGACGAGACCGAGCGAGGCCGGTATGAGGAGCAGGCGATCCGAATTCACTGTCGGCCCTTCCGGAGGTCGGCGCGGAACCGAAAGATACCGGGAGGCGGCGGGCAGGCACGACGCCGTCTCCGGAACGGACCTGAGGCCCCCTCAACGCACCGGCGCCGGGGCCGGCACCGGCACCGGCGCGGCCGACGGCCGCCAGTCCCGCCTGATCAGCCCGTACACCCAGGAGTCGGACACCTCGCCGTCGACGACGCAGTCCTCCCGCAACGTCCCCTCGCGCACGAACCCGACCTTCTCCAGCACCCGGGCGGAGGCCGCGTTGCGCGTGTCGGCCTTGGCCTGGACCCGGTTCAGGTCCAGCGTGTCGAAGGCCCACCGCAGCAGGGCGTGTGCGGCCTCCGTCGCATAGCCGTGGCCCCACATCGCCTCGTCGAGGCAGTAGCCCAGCGACGCGCTGCGGTAGACCGGGTTCCACTCGACCAGGCAGCACCAGCCGACGAAGGCGCCGTCGGAGGCGCGGTCGACGGCCACCCGCACGCCGGTGCCTTCGTCCGCCATCTTCCGGCACATCTCGACGAAGCGCCCGGCGCGGGCCCGCTCGGTCCACGGCGGGGAGTCCCAGTAGCGCATCACGTGCCTGCTGCTGTGCATGGCGTAGAGGAAGCCCGCGTCGTCCTCGGTGAAGGGCCGCAGCCGCAGGCGATCGGTGTCCAGGGTGGGGGTGGCCAGAGTCATGGCCGTCATCCTGCGCCCCCACGGGGCGGGCGCGACAGCGAATATCCGGCGAGGGCGTCACCGGAACGCCCGGCCGGGCGCCACGACCTCAGGCCGTCGGATCCCAGAGCCCACCGGCTTCGCCGCGCGCGAGGTGCTCGGCGTAGACACCGACCTTCCAGGCGATGACGGTCCGGCACTCCTCCAGCGCCTCGATCTGTGCGTCGACGCGCCGTTGATGGGTGTCGAGCAACCGCAGGCGTTCCGCCTCGTTGCCCGGTCCCTGGCGCACCAGTGCGGCGAACTGCTTGAGGTCGGCCAGCGGCATGCCCGATTCACGGAGCTTGACGCAGATCAGCAGCCAGTCGACGTCGAAGGAGCTGTACCGCCGTCTGCCGCCCGACGTGCGCCGGACCGGCCCGACGAGCAGACCCTCGCGCTCGTAGAAGCGCAGCGCGTGCACGCTCAGTCCGGTCCGCTCCGCCACCTCGCCGATGCTCAGGGACTGCCCGGACACTTCGGATACTTCGGTGCTGGCCACGCCGCTCACCCCGGGACTTGATCTAGACCTTGCTCTAGATCGTAGCGTCGGAGCCATGACCCACACCGAACAGCAGCCGCTCAACTCCCCCTTCTCCGCCGCCACCACCGCCGAGGACGTCATGGCCGGCCACGACCTCTCGGGCGTGACCGCCGTGGTGACCGGGGGCTACTCCGGGCTCGGCCTCGCAAGCACCCGGGCCCTGACGGCCGCCGGGGCCCGGGTCCTCGTTCCCGCCCGCCGCCCCGACATCGCCCGAGCCGCCCTGCGGGACGTGAAGGGCAGCGAGGTCGTCCCCATGGACCTGACCGACCTCGACGGCGTCCGTTCCGCCGCCGCGCACATCGGCGACCGCATCGACCGGATCGACCTCCTGATGGCCGCCGCCGGAGTCATGGCCACCCCGGAGCGGCGGGTCGGGCCCGGATGGGAATTCCAGCTCGCCGCCAACCACTTCGGGCACTTCACGCTCGCCTGCGAGCTCTATCCGCTGCTGGCCGCAGCGGGCGGCGCGCGTGTCGTGGCGTACAGCTCCGCCGGACACGCCATGACCGACATCCGCCGGCACGACCCGCACTTCCGCACCGGCTACGACAGGTGGCTGGCCTACGGTCAGGCCAAGACCGCCAACGCCCTGTTCGCCGTGCACCTCGACGCCCTCGGCAAGGACGACGGCATCCGCGCGTTCGCCCTCCACCCCGGCAAGATCATCACCGGTCTTCAGCGGGAGATGCCGCTCCAGGAACAGATCGACGCCGGCTGGGTGGACGAGCACGGCAACGTCGTCGCCGCCGACTTCAAGACCGCCTCCCAGGGTGCCGCCACCGGCCTGTGGGCCGCCACCTCCCCCCTCCTCGACGGCCGAGGCGGCCTCTACCTGGCGGACTGCGACGTCGCCCGCGTCTTCCCGCCCGACACCCCCATGGACGACAACGGCGTACGCCCGTACGCCGTCGACCCCGCCAACGCCGCCCGGCTCTGGGAGATGTCCCTCGCCGCGACGGGCGCGACGCCGCCGACCCGGTGACCCGGCGCACCGTCTCGGCCGGGCTCGGGCTGCCTTCGGGGTAAGGGGCGGGGGCGCGGTCACTCTGAGGGAAACCCCATGTCCCTTGGTGCGGTGGTCCCTGGCGCTGCGATAAGGGGCCGTACTCCCGTCCTGGCCAGGAGTCGTCGGGAGAATGCCGTTCGCCGGGAGAATGTCCGTTGTCGCCCCCTCTCCGAGGTCGCATGCTTCGGGGCATGGCCTCCGAGGACCACTCCCCCTGTGCCACCGTCACCACGCGGGTCTCCGTGCGCGATCTGCTGCCCCAGGACTTGCCGGCGTGCACCTGGTCCGGCTCGGCCACCCATCTGCGCCACGTGGAGCGAGAGCTGACGCGCGCCGCGGAATGGCCCTCGTCGGGGCGGTCGCGGATCGGTGGGGCGTCCAGCTCGATGCCGATGGGAAGGTCACCCGGTGCGAACTCGCCACGGGGCTGCCGCCGGTGAGCGGTCATGACGGCTGTCTCAGGATGACCCAGGTCGAGACGGTGATTGGTTTGTACGGCGACCATGGAGCCGGGTCCGGGTCACGAACCGGCAGACTCGGCGTCACTGAGGGGGAGGAGGCGGCGATCTCCGTGATCACCGACCTCCTCCATTGGCTCAGCGCGCATGGTCGTGACGGGGACGACGTACTGGACCGTGCCCAGGTGCGGTTCGAGGCCGAAGTCTCCGAGGGATCCTGGTGAGCCGCGGTGTCAGGCTTCAGCCCCCGGTGAGGGGCGCGAAGAATCCCAAGGAGGGCGCATCCGGCGTGCCGACGAGCAGCGCGCGGTCCAGCAGGATGTTGTTGTGCTCGCAGCTCGTCTCCGGGAGCATCACGCAGGCGTGACAGGCGGCGAGGTTCGTCTCGGTCGAGCGCGCCGCGTCGGCCTCCATGCACAGAGGGTCGGAGGAGCACCACTCGGTGCGGCGGAGGGCCGAACGCACTGTGCTGTCCAGGAATTCCGGTTCGCCCTGGACGACGAGACCGCCGAGGCTGCCCGCGGAGTCGCTCGTCGCCGTGTAGATGAGCATTCCGGCCATGTCGTCCGCCGCGTACAGACGCTCGCGCAGGGAGGCGGACGGGTAGCCCGCCTCCAGGCTCCACTCGTTGATGAGGACATGGGCCAAGGTGTGCACCAGCACCATGCGAGGTGTCGCCGGGGACGACACGGCCAGGTTCGGATCGTCGGCCCGCTGATCGAGTACCCGCTGATGAGCGGTACGCATGCGCTCTACCCGGGCCGCCACCTTCGGCGCCTTCTCCCAGGCCTCCAGGCGGCTCTCGTCCAGGCGCAGGAAGACGCCCTCACCCCGGACCTCCATGGCCGGCAGCCAGCGCAGCGGCTTCTGGGAGAGCGGCATCTCCTTCGGGTCAGTCGTCGACTCGGCGTCGAGGAGACGGGTGAACGCCTTGAGGGCCCGCACCTCGCGCAGCTTCTTGACGAGCATCGGGCCGGTGATCCCGAGGGGCTGGAGCACGCTGGGATCACCGAGCGGCGTCTCGCAAACGAACTGCTCGTCACGGGACTGCTCGCTCTCGTCATTGCCGGAGCGCAGACGCTCGTACTCCTTGTTGCGCAGGGCGCGGTAGCGGTGGTCGAAGGTGGGTGCCGTCTCGCCGTCCAGGTCCTCCTCTTGTTCGGCGTCGAGCAGAGTCAGAATCTCTTCCAAGGGCAAAGGCCACTTGTCGTCACCGAACACAGCATCGAGATAGCCCTCGATGCGCGCGGGGTTGTCGTACTTCCTCAGCTTGGACCAGTGCGCGGCGAGTGGATCCGCACGGCCGCTGCTCCATGGGGGGATGGAGAGTGCCGACTTGAGCACCGGCTGCCACACCGACGAGGAACCGCGTTGCAGGGTGCGCACGGGAAGCCCGCACCCGGCCGGGTCCGTGGCGGAAAGGCCGAGCCACGGACGGGCGCCTTGGCAGGTGAGACGCAGGTCCTTCAACGCGTTCCGGCGGAAGGAACCCTCCATCGAGACCTCGGGCACCTGACCACAGGTGCAGGAGATGACGATGGAGCGGAGTGAAGAGGTGCGCCCGGTCGTGCGCATCCTGAGCTTGCCGCCGCACTTCCCGATCCTCGTGGAATCACGGTCGGGCGAGCGGTGCACCCACTGCCAGTAGGGGAACTCGTCGAGGTGCCCCGCCTCGCAGGCGACGACGAAACGGGAGGGGACGAGGTCCACCTCGCACGTGCCGCAGACGCTTCGACCGGCCGGCGGTGAGAAATCGCGGTGGGGCTGCAGGTCGTTGCACTCCGGACACGAGTGCATCAAGGGGAAGCGGCGGACCCGAAGGCCGTCCTTGCTGGTGTCGTCGGACGCCGGCGGCAACCGGAAGAAGTCGACGTCCAGCAGCCGGGCCAGTCGCCGCTCATGGACGACGGGTGACTCGTCCTCGCGCCAGCTGCGGTCGGCCTCGTCCAGGCCCGATACGACGAAGGACTCGTGGTCGACGGCGATGAGCGACCCGACGCCGTACGTGCTGATCGCCTGGGCCCGGCGGACCGTGCCGCGGCGGGGCAGGTTGTGGGACGGGGCGGTGCCGTTCGCAGCGTTCCGACGACGGCGGGCGGGGGGCGGGGTCATCGGTTTCCCTCCATGAACAGGGCGGACTCGGCGTCGACATCGCGCAGGCTCCACAGAGTGGGCCACGCCTCGCGGTCCTCGGACTCGTCGTCGTACGACTTCAGGATCGAAGGGGCGCGGCTGCCCCGCTTCGGTTCGAAGAGCAACTCGCCGTGAATGTCGGCCTCCTTGCACCACCAGTCGACGAACTCGTCGAAGCCCTGCTCCACGGCCTCGGCCTCCGAGGGAGTGACCGCGCGGACGCGGTCCAGGAGCAGGGACCTGATGCGGCCACGAAGGGTGGGCTCGTAGGTCTCGACCTGACCGGCGCCCCCGTTCGGGCGGGCAGCCGGGATCAGGATGCGTGCGAGAGCGACGATCACCGCGTGCAGTCCTCGTTCACGCGCGCGGGCGGAGAACGGGGTCACTGAGGTGGACTCGACCTCGCGGTAGAGGGCCGAGTGGTAGTGCTGGAAGTTCTCGTAGTGCGAGCGGTCCCGGGCTCGCGCCGAGTTGAGCATGATGGTGACCAGGCCGGGATGGGCGCGGCCGACTCGGCTCGTGGCCTGGATGTACTCGGCGGTCGTCTGCGGTTGGCCCATCACGGCCATCAAACCGAGCCGGTCCACGTCCACACCCACCGCGATCATGTTCGTGGCGAGCAGGACGTCCACGGTGTCCTCGTCCGGGAGCCTCTTCTCGATGCCCTTGAGGCGCGTGGGGATCTCGCTGGCGTCGATCCGGCTGGTCAGCTCCGAGTAGTTGGCCACGGAGCGCACGGCCACGCCCTCGCGGTCGGCGAGCAGCTCGAGATAGGCCACCACGTCGTCGTGGACCTGGAGCTCGGCCGCGGAGAGCAGCCGCAAGCTGTTGAAGTAGCCGATGAGGCTCCAGTAGGCGTCGCGCACCTTGTCGTCGGTGTCCGCGTGCATGGCCCGGTGCAGCAAGGTGGCGTACGTGCGGATCAACAACGTGGACTGACTGGTGCCGGGTGCCAGGAGCCCGACGTAGCGGCGGCTCGCCTTCTCCTCGCGAGGGGTCTCCACCGCGAACCACGAGTCGCGGGAGTCCAGGCCGGCGGGCGGGAACTGCCGCACCTCGCGCGCGAAGAGGTGGCGGCCCTGGTCGGCGGCGCGACGGATGGTCGCCGTGGAGGCGATCACCTTGGGCCGCTCGGCCAGCGCGTCCACCGCGGTCTCGTAGAGGCCGGTGAGGGTGCCCAAGGGCCCGGAGATCAGGTGGAGCTCATCCTGGACGATCAGCTCGGGGGGAGGAGTGCCGTCGGTCGGGTCGTCCAGGTTGAACAGCGCGGAGGTCGCGGGGCGCCACGGCATCGAGGCGAACTTGTCGACGGTGGCGATCACCAGCGTCGGACGTGCGTCGTACACCGCCTCGTCGATCAGGTGGACGGGAAGACCGCCGGAGAAGTCGCAGTCTGCCCCGGGGCAGCGGATGTACATCCGCTTGGCGTCCTCGTCGACTCCGTAGTCCCGGGCGTCGAGCCGCGTCCCGCACCAAGGACAGGCGTGCAACTGAACCGGGTTCTCGGTGGCGAGACGCTTGTCGAGGTCGGCGCGCAGCTCGTCGAGCCTCCCGGCGGCTTCGGCCAGCGTGTTCGGGGTGGCCGAGCGTCCCACCCACATGCCGACGGAGAACGGCTCGTCGCCCAGCTCGGGCGTGTGGCGCCTCATGTGTTCCATGGCGCACAGCAGGATCGCCGCTCGTTCGAACTGCTGCAGAGTGAGCAGCCGCAGCGTGTAGCGCATGAGGACGGTGACACCGCCGCCGTTCGCGCCCTTGCGGATACGACGCAGGAAGGACGTCAGGGCGATCAGTCCGAGGTAGGCCTCGGTCTTGCCACCACCGGTGGGGAACCAGAGCAGGTCGGAGATCTTCCGATCGTCGTGCTCGGGGTCGTCGATGCCTGCCATGCAGAGCAGCAGGAAGGCGATCTGGAAGGGGCGCCAGCGGCCGGAGGACGGGTCAGGGCTGCCGACGCGTCCGCCCTTCACCCAGGCGCTGCGGGCCCGCTGGTCGGCCATGGCACGGTTGGCGAGCCGGAACGCCCGCATCAGGTCGGGCTTGGCTCGCAGCAGCTCGATGCCCTCGCGGATCCGGCCGAGCGCCTCGCGACAGACGTCCACCTGGTCCCGGGCGGGCTGTTCGTGGGGACTGCCCGCCAGAGCGACGGCTTCCGCCGACTTGCGGGCGATCCAATCCTCGTACCCCGTGGCCAGGGCCTCCAGCGCGGCCAGAACGTCGGTGTCGGGCTTCTCGGCCAGTCCAAGCATCGACAACGACGAGCTGTCGATCTCCGGATTGGAGTCGGTCAGCAGCACCTCGACGCTGGGTACGAATTCGCTGCGTACCTCGGGAACGGCGGCCTTGCGGGTGTCGGTCATGCCGATCGGCGACGGAACCCAGTCCCAGCCGGCGGCGCAGCCGTGGCCGATGGCGAAGGTCGGGGCATGGCGGTGCAGCAGCCGACTGGTGGCGATCTCCGGGTCGGGGGCCGCGTCCGGGGCGGGGCGTTCGACGAAGGCGCTGGAGCCGTCGGCGGCCCAGACAACCAGGCCGCACTGGAACAGGGCGAAGGCGTCCTGAAGGTCCCGCTCACCGACCTTTTGCAGGTTGATCAGTGTGACCGTGACAGTGACCGTGTCGCTGACCGGATCGCGGCGGCGGACGATGACGTGCAGCGCGACCTTGTCCGGCACGAGGTCGATCACCTCGCCCGGGGTGGGGGCGGTCACGTCGATGCTCCTCTCGGGGAGTTCGAGCTCCTTGCGCCGCCACCACTCACGCTGCTCTGCGACGGTCCGGGCCTCGGCGCGGCGGGCGGGGACCGGGTTGCCGTCCGCGTCGGTGGGCTCGTAGACGGCCGCGCGCGTCGAGACCACGATCGTGCTGCCTCTGCCCGGGTCGACCGCGAAGGTCAGGCCCATGGAGGAGGGGCGCCTGTCGCCCGAGACACCGGCTTCCTGCGCGGCACCGGACTCCTCGGTGTCCTCCCGGGCCGGAACGGGCGTCGCGTCCAGGCCGTCCTGCTCGGCGGCGTTCTCGGCCCTTCGCTCCCGCGAGGCACGCGGATACAGCACGCCGGTCAGGTAGCGGTCGATGGGCGCGTCCTGGGCGAGGACCTCGTTCCGGTCCTCCGGTGCCGCGTCCTCGGCGGGGCCGAAGAGTTCCCTGCGCAGTCCCACGAGGAGTTCCTCGTCCCGCACCCGATAGTGCTCGGAGTGCCGACCTGCCACGTGCGTCATGCGCCCTGCTCCTCTACGTTGTCAGCCCGTCGAAACATGCCGATGCCGGTGATCCGCGGCACGGTCCACACGCCTCGGTCGCCCAGGCCGGCGTTGGCACCGGCAGCGACGCTGCCCGTCACCGTCTCCAAGGTGTCGATCCGCAGGCCGCGGATCTCGTCGGGCCACCACGGGTCCCAGGTCCGGTTCACCTTCTGCACCCGGAACAGTTCCTGCCGGAACCGCTCCGAGGCCTCGCCTATCTCCCGTCCCCGGTGCAGCAGGGCGTACGGCGGGCTCTGGGCCTCGCCCACCGGCAGATCGTGACGCTTGCGCAACAGCACCTCGGAGCCGGGGCCGACCTCGTGCAGGAGGTAGGTCTGGGTCGCCACGGCGTCGGTCGCGTGACCGGGCGGGTTGTCCCGGCACACGTCGCCGGCCTCGGCCACCACCCCGAACCTGTCGTACGACCGCCACCCGCCGACGAACCGCCGACCGGTCGTGCGGTTCCCGGCCCTCTTGATGATCGGCAACTCGGGGGAGCGGACATGGTAGATGTCGTGTCGGGCGCGAGTCATCGCCACGTACAGGGCGCGGGCCTCCGCCGGGAGGTCAGCCTCGGTGCCGTACTGCTTGCGGAGTTCCGCGACGGTCGGTGGGGTCAGGACGATCACCCGGTCGAACTCCAGCCCCTTGGCCCGGTGCACGGTGGAGACGACGATCCGCGCGGTCTCCGGGTCGGCCGCTTCGTCGGGGAAACGGCCGTCGGCTACCAGGCGCCGCAGCCGGTCCAGATCGAGCGCGGTCCGCCCGGGTGAGCGGGTCGCGCGGCGCAGCACTGCCCACAGGGCGTTCGCGTTCGGTGTGTGGGGGAGCGGAATCTGTTCCAGCAGCGAGCGGAACCGTTCCTCGGACAGGCCGGTCGCCTCGGTACGGCGCAGCATCTCGGCCACCCAGTAGGGCACCGGCCGCTCCTCGAGGGGGCGGCGCAGTCGATGTCCGATGCCGTTCTCGTGGAGCAGTCGGGAAACCACCAGGGCCTGCCGGTTGTCGCGGGTGAGGATCGCGCAGGTTTCGTCGAGGTCCCGCAGCCCCTGGAGCGTGTACTCGTCGGTGAGGTCGCCCAGTGAGTTCATCGGATCCAGAAGGAGGTCGCGCAGTTCCTCGTAGAGCGTGGCGGCCTCCTCCTCGTCCCGGACCCGCTGGAGCCGCGGGCCGTGCTGCAGCGCGACGCGTGCCTCCGGGGTGACGGCCCGGAAGTTCTCGGTGAGGCGCAGCTCCACCAGGTCGTCGAGGAACGAGCGGCGCAGCCACTCGAAGAACCGGCCGGTCTCGGCGTTGCGCTCGACCGGGTCCTCGATCTGGAAGCCGTACACCGACTGGGCGGCGTCACCGACCACGGTGAAACCGCAGGTCTCCTGGTAGCGGTCGAGCAGGGCCTCCACCAGTTCCCGGCGGTCGCCCAGCAGGTCCTGCACCTCGTCGATCACCACGTGGGAGGGCGGGACCGAGTCCCCGGCCTCCAGCGCGCCCTCCTCGACGGCCTCGGCCGCGGCCCTGATTCGCTCGTCGAAGGTGGTCACGGTCCAGTCCCGGTCCGGGTGCGCCTGGAGGAGCACCCCGTACGCCCAGGCGTCGAAGGTCTGGGCGCGCACCCGGCGGGCCCGGTCCCCGTGCCGGGTGATGCGCTCGCGCAGCTCACGGGCGGCCGCCCGCGAGAAGGTGAGCACCAGGATGTCGGCGGCCTCCAGCGCCTCCTCCGGGTCCTCGTGACCGCACAGTGCGTCGAGCCGACGCACCAGCGTGTGCGTCTTCCCCGCGCCGGCCCCGGCGGTGACCAGGACCCGCGCGTCCCAGAGCTGCTTGACGACGGCCCGCTGCTCGGTGGTGAGCTGCGGACTGTCGAGGTAGACGTCGGTCACGGACGGCTCCAGAGGTGCTCGAACTGGGTGAAGGCCAGCGCGGTGTCGAAGTTGGCGATGTTGTCGTCCACGTTGAGGATCAGGCAGGTGTCCTTGCCGCCGTTCTTCGGACCGCGCAGGCCGCGGCCGATCATCTGCTGGTACACGTTGGTGCTGTAGACCGGCCGCGCCACCACCACGACCCGGGTCGCGGGGGCGTCGAATCCCTGGGTCAGAACACCGTAGTTGGTGAGCACACGGATGCGGCCGTTCCTGAAGTTCTCGATCCGCGTCCGACGGTCCTGCCTACTGGTCGTCGAGTCCACGGCGGCGGCCGGAACATCTCGGTCGTTGAGCATGGCCGCCAGGTACTTGGCGTGGTCGACGGAGGTGGCGAAGAGCAGCGTCGGCCAGTCCGACGGCAGGTCGGCCACCGAGTCGACGATGCGCATGCTCCGCTCGTGGTCGTCGGCGAGTCGCTGCTCGGCGGCACGGGACAGCACCGCCATGCGTTCGGCGTGCGTCTTCTCGTCCTGGTTGAGCACGATCCGACCACCCTCCAGGGTGCGGTGTTCGACCTGGGCGAGCATGCCCCATTCCTGCAGGTCGCGGTACGGGTTGCCGGAGGGGAACACGCCTTCGTCGAGGCGGCGGTTGCCGAAGCGAGTGATCAGCCGGCGGGTCTCGTCCTCGTTGGTGTTGCGGAACGGGGTGGCCGTCAGGCCGAGCAGGTGCCGATGCGTCTCGTACTGGGTCAGGCCCATCAGGCCGAGGATTTCCGTGTACCGCTTGGAGATCGCGGTGTGTGCCTCGTCCACGATCACCAGGGCGGGCTCACGCAGCCACGCGTACTGATCGGTGCCCAGGCACCGCTCCAGCTTCGCGTCCGTGGCGACCACCAGGTGGGGGCGGTCGACGACGTTGCCGACCTCGTTGGTGCTCCACAAGCGACTGATGGTCAGCGGTCGCTCGGCGCCGACCTTGCCCCAGACGAACTTCCAGCTCTGTACCGCTTGCTCGCACAGTTCCTCGGTCTGCGCGATCCACAGCAGAGGGCCCTTGAGATCGCCGACCCGCTTCACCCAACGGATCACTGCCTCGGCGGTGACCCGTGTCTTGCCGGCGCCCGTCGGCAGCGACAGCATGCCGCGCTGCGGGGCGAGCCGGTCGAGCAGGGTGGAGATGTTCCTGACCAGATCCTCCTGGTAGTCGTGGAGCCTGGGGAAGTCCCGGGGCCCTTCGATCGTTTCGGAGGAAGGTGGCGACGGAGTCCTGGAACCGGCGAACGTCACGGGCAGACGCAGGTCGGAGACGAATGAGATGGCGGCGGACGAACCTCCGTATCCCACCGGCGCGTTGGGGAAGCGCGCCTGGATGTCCCGGGCGTGCTGCTGGAGCACCCCGTCGCCGTGCGCGTTGAACGCCATCTGGGCGATACGGCGCCCGGACGGCTCCGCTCCGCCGGTCGCCTGCAGCTCGGCGTCCATCAGCCCTTCGGGCAGGCCCGCCCTGAGAGCGTCGGCCCCGATCAGCAGCTCGAGTTTGATCACGACGTCCTCGGCGTCGCGCACGGCCTTCTGCGCCGCCTTCAGGGCACTGTCCTTGGCCATGCGGTCCTGGTGCTCCAGCACCGCGCGGCAGCCGGCCGCGCCCAGGCCGAGCCCGAGCTCGCGGTCGATCAGCCGCAGCATGGACTCGGCCTCCCGCGGCACACGGATCTTGACCGTGCTGCCCTGACGCACGGCGTCCAGGGGAGAGGCGTGCGTACCGTTGGGCGTGCGCGTGACCTCCTCCAGTTCGGCGCACCGCTGCACCATGCTGTTCCGGTTGCCGGCGCCCAGGCGCTGCCGCAGGGCGGGGAAGAGCTCGACGAGGGGAACGGGATCGCCCTCGGGCACCTCGCGGGTCTCCCGACTGATCACGTCGGCGTAGCGGAGCATGCCCCACTTCTCGACCATCAGCTCGGCGTCCTCGGCGGTCGGCACGAGCAGGGCGGGCAACTGCTCGGCACGCAGGGCCCGGTACTCGGCGGCGCCCACGGCGAGGGTGATCTCGTTGTCGGGGCGGCCGCCCCAGGTGTCCCCGATCCGGCAGCGGGTGAGGGAGTCCTCGGGAAAGTCCGCCCCGAACCTGGTCAGCATCACGTAGGTGGCGCCGACGAAGGAGTCGTCCTCACTGCGGGACACCTCGTCGAGGAGCGCGACCCAGCGGTCGGCGGGAACCTCGTCGACGGTGATCGGCAACCGCAGCTTGCGGGCCTTCTCCGGAGAGATGTCGGCGACCGGCAGCACATCGCGATAGGCGGCGAGCTGGGGGCCGACGGCCTCAGTCAGCGGCTTGAACCCCTGGGAGGTGGCGACCCTCCCGTACTTGCGCAGCATCCAGCGGATCGGGGACATCACCGCTTGTCGAGTGCCGGCCTGGGCGCCGAACTGACGCGTCCAGTTGTCCACCACGGCGTCGTCGGG
This sequence comes from Streptomyces violaceoruber, assembly GCF_033406955.1. Taxonomy (NCBI): domain Bacteria; kingdom Bacillati; phylum Actinomycetota; class Actinomycetes; order Kitasatosporales; family Streptomycetaceae; genus Streptomyces; species Streptomyces violaceoruber. The sequence goes on from NZ_CP137734.1 coordinate 5,339,749, forward strand.
GAGCGCCTTGAGGAAGGCGGCGCGGGACTCCTCGGACAAGGCACGGAAGAGATGCAGGGGACCACCGATCGCGGCGCCCTCGACCTTCATCCGGTTCAGCGCGGGGCGAGGGGCACGGCTGTCCAGGGAGCGCAGGTAGGAGGCGTGGACTGCTGCCCGGTACTCCTCGAACCAGGGCTCGTCGGGCCGCGGTTGCACACCGCCGGCCGGACGCTCCCGCAGGCCGATCTGGGAGAAGAAGGACGTGTCGTCGGAGTGGAACGTCATGTCGACCGCGACACTCGGGTCGCGCTCGGCGTCGACAACGACACCCGGCAGCATGCAGTCCGCGACCGACCGGAAGTGCTTGTCGGCGGTCCGTACCCGAAGCGTCGTGCGCGGGTCGGGCACGCGCTCCAGGACCTTGTGGGCAAGCCGACGGATGCCGGCCTGACGGAACAGTTCCCAGAAACGCTCCCAGTCCGACTCTCCGTAGTGGTCGAAGCCCTGATCGAGGACGCTGGCGAACCGCCCCTCGACGTCGGCCTCGCGGATGCCGAGGACGTTGAGCGCGTGCGCCAGCGACGGGTCTTGGGCGAGCTCGTCGACGACGTACACCGTGGACTCGCGCAGCCCGTCCTGGTGCTCGGCCCGACGGAACACCTTGCCGTGGACCGGAGCGACGAGACCGTGCTCCTCGGTCAGTACGACGCGGGCCTTGCGGGCCTCGTCGGCGAAGGAGGAACGCTTCTCGATCATGTCGGCCAGGATGCGGACGGCCACCGCCGACGCCTCGGCGGTGCCGGTCGCGACGAGGGCCTCCAGCCAGTCGCGGACCCCGGCCCGCTCGTGTGAGGCGGCGGTGAGGATGTGCTCGACCTTGCCGGAGCGCAGGACATCGGCCTCGACGCTCGGGTGCAGCCAGTTCGAGGGGCGCCCGGGGCACTCGTGCCACATCCGAAGCCATCGCGTCAGTTGCTTCAGATCCCTGTCCAGCCTGGGGTGTACCCGGAGTTGCTTCGGGGCACGCAGGACGCCGTCCTGGTCCGGCAGCGAAGGGCTCGTGGCGGTGCGGGCCCAGATCTCGCGGGTCAGGAACTCGTCCGCCCAGCTGATCGACTCCTTGACACGGCCGGGCAGCAGGGGGAGATAGGCGGCAGGGTCCTCGGCCGGGGTCAGCCCGGGGAGCGAGTCGACGACCAACTGCGCCGACACCTTGATCATCTCCTGGTTGAACGGGGAGGAGTCGAGCAGATTCTGTCGGTCCTCGTTGGTCTTCCACGCCCCGTTGAGGATGCCGCTCAGCGACGTCTCGTACTTGGTGGGAAAGAAGGACCAGAACTTGCCCCGACCGCGCGATCGAGGGCTGACGTACAGCCCGCTCTCGGCGTCCCGTTCCAGAGCGGGGACGGCCCACGACAGGTCGAGCGCGACCCGGTCGTGCAGCTCTCCGGCGTCCGCGCGGGCCACGGGGCCCGGCTCGTGCGTGGTGGTGAACACGCGCCACCGCTCCGTGGAGAGCGCCTTCCCGGTGCGCTCCTCGGTCACGGTGTGCAGGTCGCCGGACTGCTCGGCGGTCAGCGTCCGGCGGGCCATGGGGCGGGGGCGGTGGTCCTCCAGTACGACCTTGGCGACGTGCGGCGAGAAGAGCTGGAACCCGACCGGGAACTCCTCGCGGGGCTCACCGTGGTCCTTGCCGCGGTTGCCGTGCATGTCCTTGCCCAGCCGGTCGTCGGCCTTCGGGAGCAGAGGGAGCCGGACGACCGTCGTCGCCCAGGTCAACAGCTTGTCCAGTACGGAGTCGGAGGCGCGTTCGGACCGCATGTCGAGCGGACGGGCCATCCGCAGGACGGGGGCGTCGAACCCAGGCCCGTAGCGCTCCGTCACACCGGGCACGGACTTGATCTCCTCGTACGACCAGGCGCGGTCGAAGCCGAAACTCCCGGTGCGGCTGAAGAATTCCGGAGCGTCGGTCACCACGAGGACCGACTTCACCCCGACCCCGAACCGTCCGATCTGCCCGCCGCGCTTCTTCGACATACTCATCCGAAGGATGGTCTCCGCGCCTTCCGCGGTCACCGGACTTCCCTCGTTGGCGCAGTACAGGTGGGTCTCCGTGAGGACCACATGGACCCGTCCGCCGGGCTCGTTCGCGATTTCGTCGGCCGCGTTCTGTACGAGCTCGAAAAGCTGGCGGTCACCGTATCCGCCCTGCGTGATACGACGCTCGCCATTGGCGTGTTCGGCCACGAGACCGGGGTCCACGGCATACGTCTGCAAGACGCGGGAGGACTGTTCGAGAACGGTATCGATCACTGCTGAGGACGAGGACGACACGATTTCTACTCCTGGTGTCGAAGTGGGCGAGAGTCTGAGCTACGGGCCGGCTCGCCGGCTGTGTCGAGCTGCCCGTGGTTCGGCGTGCGCTGCTGTTCGGTGCGTCCGACGGAGGTTCGGGAGCACCGGGTTCAGGCGGGCGACGTGGCAGGTCGTCAGGTTGTGGGGCGGCTTTCGCCCGGCAACTCCTGGACGGCCTTCGCCAGGTCGGGGAATCCCGCGAGGAAATCGTCTTCGGACAGGTCGTGCCGGTTCAAAATGTCGGCCACTTCAGCCTTGCTCGCCGCAGTCCGAATGTGCGCGTCGATCTCGCTGCACTCCCGCAGGGAGAGCAGCAAGGGAATACAGTCGTCCTCGTTCAAAGAGTCCCACCCCTGTCGATTCATTGCTTTGCAACCGTTAAAGGGGTGTCATCGAGCCACGCCCCATGAAGTGAAAGGTTCCTGCTACGGGACTTTCTCCCGCTGGTCACGCTATCGGCTGGATCTTGTGGGCGGCCAGCCTTTTCCGAGAACGTTTCTCCGTGCGCGTGTCCGCCTTTTACGGACGCACTTCCTCCCCGGCCGCACGGTCCCCCCGACTTCTGGTTCCCGAGCGAGTTGGCTATTCCAACGTGGCGAACATAGCCGGGTTTTACGGCGTTGGCAACCCAACTTCCGTGTTCACGAGCGGAGTTCGAGACTCCCCTCTCACGGCAAGGGGCAGATGGTGTCATCGGTGGTGAAACGGATCAATCGGACAGGGGTGCGAAGTCATCGAGCCCTCCCTGACCGGTTAACTGTTGGTTGACGTGATCGCGATCGTCAAATTAGCCTCCTCCCTACGACCCGAGGAAGAGCAGGTGGCGCGTGGAAACAGGTGAGGAGTTCGGGCCGTGGCTGGCCCGGCAGCTCAAGCTGGCGGGGAAGACACAGGCCGAACTGGCCAAGGAACTCGGGTTGACCCGAGCCGCCGTCTCCGCCTGGATCGCCGGGCGGTCGACCCCTCGCCCGACCGTCATGACGGAGATCGCCAACTCGCTCGGTACGGACGTCGGCACGGTGCACACCCGCACCACCGACACCCAAGCCGGCCTCCCGCTCACCTGGTACCACCGTCCCGGTTATTCCGACGGTGGTCGTGACCTGGGTAACGCCGCCGCGTTCGCTTTCGACGCCGACGTGCAGGTCCTCGCGCGCGAGACGTGCCAGAACAGCCTCGACGAGCGCCTGACGGAGAACGGCCGCCCGGTCCGAGTCCGCTACACCCTGCACGAGCTGACCGGGGAACACCTGGACGCATTCCGCGAGGCGATCCTTTGGAACGACCTCTTTCCTCACTACTCCGCCGTTTCGGAGGTCGCCGGAAACCAGAAGGTCGGACGGGTCGTCGATGCCGGTGTGCGCGACATGTACGAGAGGGACCGTCTGGTCCTGCTCCGGGTCGACGACTACAACGCCTCCGGGCTCACCGGCGACGACTACGCGGACGGCAAGTTCGCCGCAGTCGTCCGGCGTCAACTCGAGAGCCTGAAATCCGGTCCCGCCGCAGGTGGTTCGTACGGCCTGGGCAAGGCCACGCTGTGGGCCACCAGCGCTCTCGGCCTCGTACTCATCAACTCCACCCTGTCCGTGCCGCACGAGGGGCGTACCGAACGACGGGTGATCGGCCGTCTCGAACTGCCCTGGCGGGAGGTCAACGGGCTTCCCTGGGCGGGACCCGCCTGGTTCGGGCGCCCCGACCCCGACTCGAAGGGTGCCGACGTCGCACGTTCCTGGTGGGCGGACGAGGAGACCGTGGCTCGCCTCCATTTGAGCCGAGAGAACGACGAACCCGGTACCTCCTTCCTCATCGTGGGCGCGCACGACGTGGCCAGCCTCGAAGGGGAGTCCTCGGACCAGGACGGCGGGCCACGCGACGAAGAGGGCCCGGAGGACACGCGCGGCATCGAGAGGATGCACCGCCGCCTCGTCGAGGCGCTGGGCCGTGACTTCTGGGCGGCCATGGTCGGTGGAGGCGGTCGACTCCCGTTGCTGGAGGCATCGGTTCGCGCTCTGCGCAATGGCAAGGAGGTCGTGGCCGCAACGAAGGTGGACCCATCCGTCGAGCAGCCCTCCCGAACCCGCGCCCTGCGGGCCCACTACGAGGGCACCACTGTGGACCGACTCACCGAGTCGGGTCAGGTGGTCTCCAGAAACGTTCCGCTGAAGCTGCCATTGGCCGGCGGTGCCAGAGGGACGACGCTCGGCACTCACCAAGCGGTCCTGCTGGTCACCGAGGCCGCGGGCGACCGGGACACCCCCGTCAACCAGGTGCACTCGCTGCGGGGCAACCGCATGACGGTCAGGAAGGCCACGGTCCCCAACCTGCCGCTCGGAACCAACCCCTTCCAGGCCGTCGTCCTGGTCGGCGAGGCCGCTGGTACATCGGCACCCTTCGCGAAGGATGCCGAGGAGTTCCTGCGTGCGGCGGAACCGCCCGAGCACGACCGCTGGGGGCAGACGGAGGAGCTGACCCTGCGCTGGTCCCCCTCCGCGTACCGGCGGATCCAGAACCTGACCACCGAGGTCAACAGTGCCGTCAGGGACCTCGTTGCCCGTCCGAAGCGCGGGAGAGGAGAAGGCGGGGAGGCGCTGCGCAAGGCGCTGACCGTCAAGAGCCGCCCCAAGGCCAAGGTGCCCTCCGGTCCGGTGGTGCCGGTGCTGGACGCTCTCGACGCGTCGATCGGCGACCAGGGGGAGTGGCTGATCACGGCCGAGGTGAAGATCCCGCGCGGTGACGAGATCGTCCCGATGGTGCCGGTCGCCCAGTTGGACGTCCGCTCCGGAGGGCGACCGCGCCTCGACTGGGCGGAACTCGTCGCCGTGGAGGGGTGCGAGGTGGAGGACGGGACCCTGCGCTTTCCGCCCGGGACGCGCCGCGCGAAGTTCCGTGGGGCCACCGATGCCTCCAGCCACCCGGTGAGGACCGCGCTCACCCGCCTCGTCGTCGAACTGCGTGCCGGCAAGGAGGCGTGACGCGTGAAGATCTACCCGTACAAGCGGCTCAGCCGTCCGATCACGCTCCGGGTGACGTCGGTCGCCCTCAAGCTGTCCGACGGCACCCGTGATCCGCTCGACACCAGCGCGTACTCGGTTCAGGAGCAGGCCGTCGCCCTCGGCGTCGCGGGTCACACGGACTGGGTGAGTGCCACGCTCGGCGTCTCGGCCACCCTCCCGCCCGGCGCCGACGCGTCGGACGCGGCCTGGTCGGATCTGTGTGTCCTCGCCGTGCTGACCGATGGGAAGACCAACGTACGCACCTCGACGGTCCTCACGCGGGACCCGGAGGGCAGCCGCGACTGGTCGGGCACCCTGGAGTTGATTCGCGACGACCATGTCGGACGAGCCAACCTCAGTGCGTACGCCGTCGGGACGGTCGACGGAGTGGGCGGAAGGTCGATCACCGAGACCGACCGGAGCTGGGTCGTCGACACAGTCTCCGACGAACCGGTCAGAGGGCTGCGACTGGACGTCCGGAAGGCGTCGTTCACCAAGAGCTCCAGGGAATGGCTGCGCGCCTACGCCGATGCTCCCTGGCTCGTGGACACCACGGCACGGGTTCCCACGGTCTACGTCAACACCGACATCGACGGCATCGTCGGACTGTTGGACAGCAATGGATCCGGCGTTGAGAGCAAGGTGCGGGACCTCCTCGTCGCTCAGATGGCCACGGACGTGTGGACGGCGGTCTTCCATGGGGCCATCGGCGACCTGGAGGTGGAACCGGGTGGTGGCCCGGTCTTCCCGGCGGACTGGCAGGGCGAGGTGCTGCGGGAGATGCTCCCGGACGTGGTCCCCGGCGTGCACGTCGAGGAGGCCCTGCGTCAGGTGCACCGCCGGCGCACCGGTGACTCGGGTTGGGGCGAGCTGCAGACACGCATCCATTACGCGGCGGTCCGGCGTGCCGAGGCCGCCAAGGCGGTGGGCTACATGATCCGCAGTCTGGAACGGACGAACAGGGAGAGCGAGACGTGATCACCCAGCCCCACCACGTACCGGAGCGTCTTGCGCTGCTTTCCGGCTCGGCCGCGGACCCCTTCCTCACCGAGGGCCTGCTCATGGGGGAACAGGTTCACAGTGGCATCGACCTGGCCAAGGTCGTCGAGCCTCTTCCCGAGGACGACGCCAGGTGGTCGGTCGAGCCGATCCGCAGCCTGGTGGACGACGTCATGTTCGCCTTCGAAAAGGAGCGCACCGGGGCCGACGCCTGGCTCGCGCCACGGCTCCACGCGACGCTGCGTCTGACACGGCAGGAAGCGGCGGACAAGCGGCTGTGGAACCACTTGGCGCTAGCTGTCGCCCCTGACTATGTCGTGTGGCGGCACTTCTCCGAGCGGACGGGGCGCGTCGCGGCGGAGCGCTTCCAGGGCCCCTCAGACCGGCAGTGCTTCTCGCGGCTGTGGTGGGCAGCCGAAATCTTCCGCAACGGGCTGGACTACGGGCCGGTCGAGGTCGCTTGTGGCAACCAGGACCTCATTCACACCGTCCTCCGGTTGGGCTTGCTCGACCACCGCCCCACGGCCCAGGCCGTCGTCCGTCTCCTGAAGGACGGAACGATCACCACTGGACGTGAGGTCAACGGCCTCAGCGTCGCCATCAACGCGGCCGGAGCGACCTTGATCTACGACGTCCTTGCGCCGGACGAGCCCCGGGACCCCGCCCGTCTGCGGGACTGGATCGAGGAAGCGCAGACAGCTCCACCGGTTTCGCGACACGTCCTTCCGGAGGGGCCCGACGAGGATCCGGTTCCGGAGGACTCCGTGGCAGCGCTCACCGACTACTTCACCGAGCTGTTCGAGACCGCCCCGGTCAGGGGCCGGAAGAGCGAGGACTGACCGGCGGAGCCGAGCTACTCGGGACGCGGGCAACGGGCGGTGCAGTCGTCCGCCGTTCCGCAGCCGTGGCTCCGCAGCTTGGCCCGCCGCTCCTCGGTGGCCGGCACCCACGGCTTCCGCATCGTCGCCGGAGTCGGCGCGGGAAGGCCGAGCGCGGCGCTCAGGAGGTGCGCCCCGAAGAGCGGCGGTACGGCGTTGCCCACCTGCTGGGCCTGGGCCTTGCCGGACCACGGGTAGTCCGGTGGGAAGCTCTGCAGCATCCCCGCCTCGTTCATGCTGAACCTCGGGCCCTCACACACGACGTGTTGGTGGTGGTCGCCGACGGGTTCGAAGACAACGAAGCGCGAGATGCGACCGGTGACCGTGGTGGCGGGCTGTCGGTCGGTCCGTACTCCGCGTCGTCCCGGGATGCCGGAACTGCCGTAGTTCGACCGGATCAAGAAGGGCGTCCTGCGCCCCGGGTGCGTGCCGACCGGCTCGGCGAGGGCGTCGCCCATCGACGTCCAGTGCTCCAGGCTGTCGTTCTCCGTAGGGCCCTCTCCCGGTTCGGGGACCTCCGGGTCGTAGAGGGTCGGCTGAATCGTCGGCGCCGCGGCGCCGAGATTCCTGCGATTCCATGCCCGTGCCTCGTAGGCGCGGTGGGTGGCGTCGGGAAGGAAAGGCTCACCGAGTCCCTCACGACGGGCGATGAGCACGGCACGGGACCGGGTCTGCGGCACGCCGTAGGTCTCGGTGCGCAGGACGTCGACGACGACCTTGTACTTCGTGCCGTCAGGGAGGCCGATCTCCTGCAGCACCTCGGCGTAACGGTTCCAGAGCGCCCGCACGGCGGGGACCTGCTCCAGGACGATGACGTCGTACGGCCGGTGTCCCCGGTTCGGGCTCCTGGTCGCCTGGATCGCGTACCGGAGGGGTTCGAGCACCAAGGCGGTGCGCGGGTCGCTGAGGTTCTCCAGATCCTTGTCGATCTCCTCGTCGGGCTCGCCCGCCATGAGTCGCGCGATGAACTCCTTGACCTCGTCCAGCGCCTCCCGTCCCGCGCCCTTGCCGGCCACCGAGTAAGTCTGGCAAGGAGGCCCGCCGGCGAGCACGTTGATCTCCGGCGGGAGGGATTCGAAAGACTCCCTGCGGACCGCGCCCACGTCCGCGTGGAGGGTGTCCAGGCCAGCCGCGTAGCGCGTCAGACAGGCGCTCTTGTCCCACTCGATCCCGAGACTCGGGATACCCAGCCGGTGACCAGCGACGTCCAACCCACCTGGCCCTGCGAAGAGGTCCAGGACAAAGGGCTTGTCGAGGATGGACTGGTGAGGTGACGTGCTGGTCATGTGGCGGAAGTCTAGCCGGCAGCGGGGGTCGCCGGCTCCGCGTGCAGAGCTTCGGCGACAGCCCGCCCCAGCGCCCGGCCGACGGGCGGCGGCGTCGCGTGTCCGATTTGGCGGTAGCGGGCGGTCTTCAGGCCCGTGACCTCCCACGACCCGGGGAACCCCTGGAGGAGTGCCGCCTGCTCCACTGTGATTTTCACCATGTGGTCCCTGCCGAGCTGTGGGTCCCACACGAAGTCGGGGCCGGGGACCTCGTTGCCAACCGTGTGGGCGTTGACGCCCATGGTCGCCCACTTCCGTTTGGCTCCGGTCGGCCCGAGGTCGGCGCCACCTCGGTTCTTCGAGCCTCCAACCAGCGTCGGAGCCGGCTGGTCGGCCTGTGCGGCCCACCGGGCGGCGTCCGGCCAACCGCGTGCTGCCATCGACTGCGTCAGGGCGGCGCCTACCGTCCACGGCTCCGACGCCGTACGTGCCGGTGGCTGAAAGCTCCCGGCCCAACGCCGTTCGACGGCCACGAGGAGACCCTGTTTGCGGTTCTGCGGCACCCCGAAGTCGACGGCGTTCACGACGAACCAACTGAATTCGTAGCCCAGGTGGGCCAGTTCGGCACGCGCGAAGTCACGGAAGCGTTGGTACCTGTCCGAGTGGGCGAGGTCGGGAACGTTCTCGATGATCACCGCTCGTGGCCTCACGGCGTGGGCCAGGAGGACCGTGGCCTCCAACAGGCGCTCCTCCGAACCCGATTCGGGCCGCCCGACAGTCGCACTCGACTTCACCCGCGGCAGGCCGGCCGAGAGGAGGTCCACGTCGTAGCTCTCGGGGTGCTCGGCCGGGTCGAAGTCGAGCAGGTCGGTACGGATTACGTTCCACTGTGGCCTGTTGGCCCGCAGCGTCGTGACGGCGTCATCGTCGTCGTCCAGGAGCAGACGAGGCTCGAACCCGGCTTGCTCCAGGCCGAGAGCGAGCCCGCCGGCCCCGGAGCACACGTCCACGAAGGTCAGTTCCCCCACGTCTTTCACCTTCCCGCCTGGTCCGCCAGGCGCCGGTCCAAGGCCGCCCGCACCTGGGCGGCCACCTCTTCCGGACTCTCGTGCTCCCAGAACCGGAGAACCGTCCACCCTTGGTCCTGCAAGTGCCCGGTCGTCTCGGTGTCGCGGGACATGTTCTTGTCGAGCTTGGCCCGCCACCACTCGGCGTTCGACTTCGGCTGCGTGGCGTGCTGCGGGCAGCCGTGCCAGAAGCAGCCGTCGAGGAAGATCGCGACCTTGGTCCTGGGGAAGACGATGTCGATCGTGCGGCGGGCCATGCCCGGTACCGGCACGTTCACGCGGTAGCGAAGGCCCGAGGCGTGGAGCAGCCGCCGCACCGCGATCTCCGGGGCCGTGTCGCGGGAACCCTGACGGCTCATGCGCGCGGACACGGAGGCGGAGGAGGGGACCGGCTGGGGCACGCTGCCATTGTGCCGGCCATCCTTGTACGAGGAGTACATCGATCATTGCTCGCAGTAGACAGGAGCACCAGGACGGTCAGAAGGACGACCGTCCTCTCTCCCCACCTCGTAGAGACGACAGAGCCAGCCGTCCGTACCGTGTGGTCAACGCTCCCGCAAGCGCGGCCACCGCCAGGGCGAGGGCGACGAGCAGGTGAGTCGGCGAGTGGTCGCCCAGAGGACCCGGAGGATGCCCAAGGCCGTGCGCAGCGGTGGGCCGAGGTCGGCAGTCTCTCGCCCTCTACCTGGTCAGCGTGCCGTCACGGGTTTCCTGTACGGAGACCTTCTTCGCCTGTCGGCCCAGGATGCCGGACACGACGTTGCGGATGCCGTCCGGGTCGTTCTTCTGCTCGGGGGCAGGGTTGGAATTCTCGATGGCGGTCTTCAAGTACGCGGGGTTCCACGACGAGATGGCGCCGCTGACGTCGATCCTCTCCACCCTGCTCTTGCCGACCTGTGCCTTTATCTCGGGCAGGATCTGGTCCGAGTACATGCCACCGGAGGCTTTGAACAGGCTGGCGTGACCGCCGACCTTTCCGCCGTCCCGGAGGTAGACGGTGATGGCCAGGCAGCTGGTGACCGAGGGATAGGTGATCGTGCCGCCCGGGCCGACGCTTTTGACTTCTCCCTCGGCGATGCTCTTCGCCTCCGCCGTGCCGCCCGAAGCGCCCCCGCCGGCGTCGTCGTTCTCGGCGCGCTGGACGGTCAGGTCCGCGCCGGGTGGCCTGCGGCCGGAGCCGGCCGCCACCGCGCGCGTTGTCGCGGCGTTGCCCGCCGCGCGCTGGAGGACGGTCACCGCCGACGGGCCCAGGGGACCGGCCGCTCCCCGCGGCAGGTCACCGGCAGGGCCGGCCGGGGCGGACGGCCGCGGTAGCCGGGTGGGTGTCCCTCCGGTCGATTCCCTGTCCATGCGCTCGTGCTGGTGCAAGGTGTCCCCCCTCGGACGGCTCGGGCATGAGTTCATTCACCATGCCGCCCCGCCGTTGTGGCGCAAGATGCGCGGGGGCAGACAAGAGGGCATTCCACCGTGCTCCTGGCGCAGGGCCGCAACCACGGTGATCCGTTGCAGGCCCTCGCCGACAGCGAAGTCGGGCATCACCGCGCGGCCTCGCGGGCGCCGACGACCGGGATGCGCGCGCTGCGTCCGGGCTGTCCCGGCGGCACGACGGTCCGGGTTGGTAATCTGCCGCAATGGACGAGGTGTTGGACGAGGGGCCGTTCTTCCACGGTACGAAGGCCGACCTGCGGGTCGGGGACCACCTCACCGCCGGTTTCCCTTCGAACTACCGGCCCGAGATCCTGATGAACCACATCTACTTCACCGCGTTGCGCGACGGCGCGGGGCTCGCCGCCGAGCTTGCCGCCGGAGACGGGGAGCCGCGGGTGTACGCCGTCGAACCGACCGGGGAGTTCGAGAACGACCCGAACGTGACCGACAAGAAGTTCCCCGGCAATCCCACCCGCTCCTATCGGAGCACCGAGCCGCTCCGGGTCGTCGGCGAAGTCGTCGACTGGACGCGGCAGACGCCCGAAGCCCTCCAGGCGTGGCGGGAGCGGCTGGATGCGATGCGTCTGGAGGGGCGCGCCGAGATCATCAACTGACCCGGCCACCCCGGCGTTCACAGGCGCAGAGTCCCCGGGTCCCCGGGCCGCCGGGCCGTCGGGCCGTCGGGCCGTCGGGTCCCCAGGCCCCCGAGCCCTCGGGCCGTCGGGTCCCCGGGTCCCCGAGCTCTCGGGTCCCCAGGCCCCCACAGCTTCAGGGCTTGTTCTGCCTGGTATCTTGCTTTGCATGGAACCCGGTGATCCGACCAAGCAGGCCCGCGCAGCCGCCCAGCTGCGCAAGGGCGTGCTGGAGTACTGCGTGCTCGCCCTGATGCGGGACCGTCCCCGTTACGGCGTGGAGCTCCTGCACGCGCTGGAGGAGTCCGGGGCCCTGGCCACCAGTCAGGGCACCGTCTACCCGCTGCTCTCCCGGCTCCGCCGCGAGGACCTGGTCACCACCACCTGGCAGGAGTCCGCCTCCGGCCCGCCCCGCCGCTACTACGCGCTCACCGCCACCGGCCGGGCCGCGCTGGACGAGTTCACCCACGTCTGGCCCGGCTTCCGCGACGCCGTCGACGCGTTCCTGGCCACCACCCCGCACCCCTCCGCCGGAGACCTCGCATGAAGACCCCCACGGCCCCCACGACCCCCGCCGACCCGGTGCGCGACTACCTCGCCGCCGTCGAGCGCGAGGCCTCCGCACTCCCCGCCGACCGGCGCCAGGAGCTCCTCGCCGACCTCGCCGAGCACATCGACGTGACGCGCGCCGAACGCCCGGACGTCGCGACGGGCGAGATCCTGGCCGGGCTGGGGGACCCCCGTACGATCGCGGCGACGGCGCTGGCCGAGGCGGGCAGTGGTGGTGCCGGGGCAGCGGTAGCCGGTGGCGCGGGCGTGTCCGTGCGGCGGGGCAGGGTGCATCCGCTGGTGCCGTTGCTGATGCTGTCCGTGCCGTACCTCTTCACGACTCTCCTCCCCGACGTTCCCGGTCTGGCGCTGTGCAGCGGCCTGATCCGCATCGCCGGTGGAGTGCTGCTGTGCACCTCGGTGCACTGGACGCCGGTCCGGAAGATCGTCGGCGTGGTGCTGAGCGTCGTCGCGCCGGCCGTCGCCGGGATCGTCTGGCGGGAGACCACCGTCGCCCCGGCGGGCGACACCCCGGCCCTCGTGGCCAACCTGGTGGTGCTCGCCGTCGTGGCCGGCACGTCGGCGTGGCTCTGGCGCAGCCGTCGCGGTTGAACGCGGCCGTCGCGGCGGTGCGGGCCGTGCAGATGAGCGAGGCGTGAACACATCACCGGTACACGTTCACGCCTTGCGACGTGGGCGTTCCGGCAGGGGGCCGAGCGGACAGAAGATGCCTCAGCCCTGCTTTCCACCTGCCAAAAACCCCGTCAGACCGTCCAGCAGCATCCCGCTGCCCTGCTCCGCGCCGTCCCGCTCCTCCGCCGTGTCGCAGGTCTGGCGCAGGGTGATCACGGTGTTGCGGGGGCCCTCCTCCGCGAGTTCCACGGTCATCGTCGCCGGGTCCGGGCGGCCCGGGACGTCCATGCCGATGGTCAGGGCGCGGTGCTCGGCGACCTCGATGTAGGAGCCGGTCAGGGGGAACTCCGTGCCGTCCGGCGTGCGCATCGTGGCCTTCCAGGTGCCGCCGGGGCGGACGTCCATCTCCACGGAGCCGGGGACGGCGTAGGCCCACTGGGCGTACTGGTCGGGGGTGGTCCACGCCTGCCAGACCCGGGCCGCGGGGGCGTCCAGGGTGCGGGTGAGGGTGTAGGAGAAGCCGCTGCCCGCCGCGGTGGGCGTCTGGTCGGTGCTCATGTCGTCGTGTCTCCTCGGTGGCGGCGCCTCGCCCGCTGCCGGCGAGGCTCTCGCACCTGTAGACGACCGGCGGCGCCGGAACTCATCGGCCCCCGCGCCGCTTTCCTACCGGCCGTGACACTCCCCGTACGCCCGCCCCGACCCGCACCAGCAATCCGCCCCGCGCTGCGGCGGCCACGCCACCGCGAGTCCCCGGGCCGCCAGTGTCGTCGCGTACTGCGGGAGCAGGACCGGGTCGGCCGGGGACGCGCCCTCCGACGCCGCGAAGGCCTCGTAGGAGGGGACCGTGCCCGGGACCACGCCCAGGTTCGGGGTGCCGGAGGAGGCCAGTTCGCGCAGGGCCGCCTCTATCGACGCCAGGTGCTCCTCGTAGGACGGGTACTCGGAGGCGAGGGCCGGATACGCCTCGATCAGTTCCGTCAGCTCGGCGGCCGGCCAGTGCAGCATGGCCACCGGGAAGGGGCGGGACAAGGCCTCGCGGTAGGCGCCCAGCTCGGCGCGCAGGCGGAGGATCTCCGCCTCCAGGTCCGCCGGATTGTCCGAGCCCAGGGACCAGACGCGCTTCGGGTCGTGCAGCTCGTCCAGCGAGACCGGCATCGAGTGCAGGGTGTCGGCCAGGGTGTCCCACGCGTCGTGGGCCAGGCCCAGCATGCGGCGGACGCGGTGGCGGCCGTAGAGGAGAGGGTGGGTGGAGTACGGGGGCTCCGGTACGTCGGTGAGGAGCAGGCGGGCGCCCTCCGTGAACGTCTCGTGCGCCGCCTCCAGCTCGTCGTGGGACTCCAGGGCCTCGGCCGCGATCACCCAGGGGGCCGGGTCGCGCGGCGACGCCGCCCGCACGCCGTCGATGATCGCCCGGGCCTCCGCCTCGTGGTCGTACTCCCAGAGGTTCGACGCCTTCAGGGCGCGGACCAGGGACGGGTTGTCCAGCGGGACGGACGTCTCGGAGGACAGCAGGCGGTCGTAGAGCTTCGTCGCGGCGGGGCGGTCGCCGGACAGTTCCAGGTGGGCGGCGGCGCGCAGGAGCAGGGCCTCGGCGTCCTCGGGGTAGAGGCCGGCGGTGCGTTCCAGGCGGGCCGCCTCGGCGGCGTGGTCGACGTTTTCGGCGGGCGTGTCGGGGCGCATGGGGGACACCGTACTGCCGTGAGGTGACCAGGGTCAGCCACGCGGGGGGCCGGAGGACGGGGGGAACGGCCCCGCCGAGGCCCGCCGAGGCCCGCCGGGCCCTGCCGGGCGCCCCGCGGGGCGACGCCGGTGCCGACCTGGTGCCGGCCCGGTGCTCGCGCGGTGCTCGCGTCGTGGCCCGCGTCGCCGGTCAGTGCCGCTCCCGCAGCGTCGCCACCAGCACCCCTGCCGCCACCGCCAACCCCGCCGACACCCACAGCGCCACGTCCGTGCCCGCCCCCGGGCTGCCCGCCGACGTCGCGATCGCGATGGTCAGGGCGACCCCGGCGCACGAGCCGATGTAGCGGAACGTCTGCTGCGCGCCCGAGCCCATCGCCGCGCGGGCCGCCGGTACCGACTCCACCGCGAGCAGCGGCAGCGCGGCGTTCAGCAGGCCGCTGCCGACGCCCGCCACGACCAGGCCGGGCAGCAGCCGGGCCCAGGAGCCCGCGCCGACCGCGCCGAGCATGGTCAGGACGCCGACCGCGTGCAGGGCGAAACCGACGACCAGTTGGTGGCGGGGAGAGACGCGGTGGGCGATGCGGCGGACCTGGAGCGCCACCGCGAAGGCGAGACCGGCCCAGAGCAGCGAGAGCAGGGCCGTGTCCAGCGGGGACAGGCCGAGCGCCCGCTGGAGCACCGTCGGCAGGAAACTGAAGAGGCCGATCACCGACAGGCCGGTGAACAGTCCGCCCGCGGAGGACGCCAGGAAGAGCGGGCGGCGCAGCAGCGACAGGTCGATCATGGGGGTGGCCGCACGGCGCTCCAGTACGACGAACAGGGCGCCGAGAAGCACGGCCGCCGCCAGCAGCAGGCCCACCGGCGCCCGCAGCCACCCGTCCCGGCCCAGCGTCAGCGCCGCCACCAGCGCGACCAGCGCCGGTCCGAACGTCAGCGCCCCGGCGAAGTCCGGCCGGCCCTCCCGCGGCGAGCGCGACTCCGACAGGGCCCGCGCGCCGAGCCCCGCCACCACCAGCGCGGCGGCGCCGAGGACGCCGTGCGCGACCCGCCAGTCGGGGATCGCCCCGACGAGTACCGGGCCCACGGCTATCCCGCCGCTCACGAAGGCACCCCACACGCCGGTCGCGCGCAGCCGCCCGGCCGGAGTGGGGAAGGCGTGGACGAGCAGGCCGAGGCTGCTGGCCAGCAGGGCCGCGCTCGCCGCGCCCTGGGCGACGCGGGCCAGCGTGAACAGCCAGGTCGTGGACGCGAAGGCGCCCAGGACGGTGGTGACGCCGAGGGCCAGCGTGCCGGAGACGAAGAGCCGGCGGCGCCCGTAGTCGTCGGCCAGGCTGCCGGCCACCAGGAGCAGGGCGGCGAGGCCCAGCGGGGTGCCGTTCAGCAGCCAGGCCTGGGCGGACAGCGAGGTGTGCAGGTCGGCGGCCGTCTCGGGGAGCGTGACCATCGGCGCGGTGAACGCCATCAGGGCCACGGCGGTCGCGGCGCTGGTCAGCGCGAGGGTGCGGCCCGGGTGCGGGGGCGGCAAGGCCCGGTCCGGCGGGGGAGCGGCGGCGGCCGTGGTCGCCGGGGTCCCGGTGGGCGGGGCGGTCGGGGTCGTCGGGGAGTCCGTGCCGGTCTCGGTCATGGCTGCCGTCCGCTCTGGCTTGGTCCGTTGGTTCGGTCAATGAACTGAGTCGGGCGGCCCAACCTAGCACCGCTGGTTCGGTGAATGAACCGAGGAGCGGAAAGTGGCTACAGTGGACGGCATGGCACTGGGCAAGGACTACGCGACGCAGGAGTGCTCGATCGCCCGCGCACTGGAGGTCGTCGGCGAGCGGTGGACGCTGCTGGTGATCCGCGACGCGCTCTACGGCGTCCGGCGCTACAACGACTTCCTCGTCCACCTCGGCATCCCGCGCGCCGTCCTGGCCAACCGCCTCCAGGCGCTCACCGCCGAGGGAATCCTGGAGAAGCGCAGGTACCAGGAGTCGCCGACCCGGGACGAGTACGTCCTGACCGAACGCGGCATCGCCCTGTGGCCCGCCCTGCGCGCGCTCGGCATCTGGGGGCGCGAGCAGCTCGGCGGCGAGCCGATGCGCACCTTCTGGCACGCCGACTGCGGCACCGAGCTCAGTCCCCACGGCACCTGCGCCACCTGCGGCACCCTCGTCGCCGTGCGCGACATCGACATGCGGCCGGGCCCCGGACTCGCCGCCGACCCGGCGGACCCGGTCAGCCGGGCACTGCTCGGTCCCCGGCGGCTGCTCCAGCCGATCGAGACCGAGCAGCGGGGTCCCGCATGACGCCGTCCCGCATGACGCCGTCCCGCGCAGGCCGTCCTGTATAACTGGGGCAAACGCGTGTACGAGAGGGGGGAGCAGCCGATGACCCGAGAACGGTCCGTTCCGCGCCCCCTCCTCGTCCTGCTGCTGGTCCTGCTGCCCGTCGCGCTCGTCGACGTCGGCAGCCTCTCCGCCACCGTCGCCCTCGCCGCGACCGCCGCGGTCGGTTCCGCGCTCGCCGTGTGCGCCGTCATCGCCGCACGCTGCGCGCCCGCCGTACCGCGCACCCGGGTGCGCACGGCCATCAGGGACCGGGACCTGCGTACGGCCTTCCTGCCCCAGCGCGATCCCGACGCCCCCGGCCGCCGCCGGCCCCGAGCGCCCGGACACGCCCTCCCGGCGACCGCCGCGTAGGGCACGCTTCACGCTTCACCCGAAGTACCGGAAGCCACCCCCGCGCGGGGCGTGTCGTCATGCCGCAATCCCCTTGCCCGGCACGACGAGACCCTCGGAGGGCTCACCCACCCATGTCCGTTTTCGCCAGCCTGGTCGAGCACCTCGCCGACCTGCTCCAGCCGCTGTTCGGCGCCTCCGCCGCGGCCGCCGCCATCATCCTGTTCACCGCCCTCGTGCGGCTCCTCGTACACCCGCTCTCCCGGGCCGCCGCCCGCGGCCAGAAGGCGCGCACCCGACTCCAGCCACGCATCGCCGAACTGCGCCGCAAGCACGCGAAGAACCCCGAGAAGCTCCAGCGGGCCGTGCTCGAACTGCACGCGGAGGAGAAGGTGTCCCCGCTGTCGGGGTGCCTGCCCAGCCTGTGCCAGATCCCCGCCTTCTTCTTGCTCTACCACCTCTTCTCCAGCTCGACGATCGGCGGCGAGGCCAACGGGCTCCTCTCCCACCAGCTCCTGGCCGCCCCGCTCGGCGGGCGGTGGGCCGACGCGTTCGGGGACGGCGGGCTCCTCGGCGGGGCCGGACTCGTGTACGTGGCGCTGTTCGCGGTCGTCGCCGGGGTCGCCACCTTCAGCTACCGGCTCACCAGGCGGACGATGGCCGACCGGCCGGTGCTGCCCGCCGGTGACGCCGGAGCCGTGCCGGGGGTCGGCGCGCTCACCCGGGTCATGCCGTTCATGTCCTTCTTCACGCTGGTCACCGTGGCCGTGGTGCCGCTGGCCGCCGCGCTCTACGTCGTCACCAGCACGACGTGGAGCGCCGTCGAGCGGGCCGTGCTGTACCGCTGAACACGGGCCGGTCCGGTGCGTGCCTACGGTCCAGTACGTGAACGGGGTATTGCGGAGTGGAACGGGGCCTTGGAGGATCGACCAGTCCTCCGACGGCTGTCGCGTTGCTGCCGCACCCAGGTCGCGCGGCGTCGGGCGGGCTGCCCGCGAGCGAGGAGTTGGGGATCATGAAGCTGTTGCGAGTCGGTACGGCGGGGTCGGAGCGGCCCGCGCTGCTCGACGCCGACGGGACCCTGCGAGACCTGTCGGGCGTCGTGACGGACATCGACGGCGAGCTGCTCGCCGACGAGGACGCGCTCGGCCGGATACGGTCCGCCGCCGAGGCCGGTGAGCTGCCCGTCCTGGACGGCACCGGGCTGCGCGTCGGGCCGCCGGTGGGACGCATCGGCAAGATCGTGTGCATCGGGCTGAACTACCACGACCACGCCCGCGAGACCGGCGCCGAGCCGCCCGCCGAACCGGTCGTCTTCTTCAAGGCGCCGGACACGGTGGTCGGGCCGCACGACACGGTGCTCGTGCCGCGCGGGTCCACCAAGACCGACTGGGAGGTGGAGCTGGCGGTCGTCATCGGGCGTACGGCCCGCTACCTGGAGTCGGCGGAGGAGGGGCTCGCGTGTGTCGCGGGGTACGCGGTCGCGCACGACGTGTCCGAGCGGGAGTTCCAGATCGAGCGCGGCGGCACCTGGGACAAGGGCAAGAACTGCGAGACGTTCAACCCGCTGGGCCCGTGGCTGGTGACCGCCGACGAGGTGCCCGACCCGCAGCGGCTGCCGCTGCGGCTGTGGGTGAACGGCGAACTGAAGCAGGACGGGACGACCGCGGAGCAGATCTTCCCCGTGGGGGAGGTCGTCCGGTACCTGAGCCGGTTCATGGTGCTGCGTCCCGGTGACGTCATCAACACCGGGACGCCGGCGGGGGTGGCGATGGGGCAGCCCGAGCCGAAGCCCTACCTGCGGGCGGGGGACGTGGTGGAGCTGGAGATCGAGGGACTGGGGCGGCAGCGGCAGGAACTCAAGGAGGCCTGAGCGCAGGGTCCGTCGGCGCGGGTGGCCTGCCCGTGCGACGACGGCGGCCACGGCAGCCACGGCGACGACGGCGATCAGGGCGATCACGGGGGTGACGACGGGCACGACGGCGGTTACGACTACGGCACCGGTCCCGCACCGGCTCCGGCTCCCCGTACGGAACCAAGTAGCGGCGGCGCGGCCCGGACGCACACCACGCCGGTCGCGGGGATCTCACCCCGCGGCCGGCGTGGGCGCGTTCACCCCGTGCCCGCCGTCACGCCAGGAGCGCGGCGAGCCGGCGCCAGCCCTCCCGCGGGAGGCGGGCCATGTCGTCCGTCACCAGCTGGAGGGCCACGTGATCGGCGCCCGCGGCGTGGAAGGCGTCGATGCGGGCGCGGATCGTGGCCTCGTCGCCCCAGGCGAACACGGCGTCGATGAGGCGGTCGCTGCCGCCGCCGGTCACGTCGTCGTCCGTGAAGCCGAGGTTCAGGAAGTTCTTCGTGTAGTTCGGCAGCTTCAGGTACATGGCGAGGTAGGCGCGGGCCGTCGCACGGGCGCGGGACGGGTCCGCGTCGAGGACGACCTTGAACTCCGGGGCCAGCAGCGGGCCCTCGCCGAGCCGCTCGCGGGCCTGCGCGGTGTGCTCCGGGGTGACCAGGTACGGGATCGCGCCCGCCGCCCGGTCCCGGGACAGGTCCAGCATCTTCGGGCCGAGCGCCGCCAGCACCCGGTGCCCGGAGCGCATCCCGGCCCGGTCCAGCTCGTCCAGGTAGCCGACCATCGTCGAGTACGGGCGGCGGTACCCCTCCACGCGCGGGCCGTGGCTGACCCCGAGGCCGAGCACGAAGCGGCCCGGGTGGGAGACCTCCAGCTCGGCGAAGCCCGCCGCCGCCTCGGACGGCTTGTGCTCCCAGATGCTCTGGATGCTGGTGCCGACCACGATCCGCTCCGTCGCCCGGATCAGCGGGGCGGCGTGCCGGGCGGCGCTGTTGCCGCCGAGCCACAGGGCGCCGTAGCCGAGCCGCTCCAGCTCGGCGGCGGCCTCGGCGCGTTCCGCCGCGCCCTCCGGGTCCTCCGCGCGCAGCTGGACGCTCCAGACGCCGTACCGTCCGACCGATTCCTTCAGGGAAGCCGTCGCCTCGTTCATCGCTTGCGATCCCTCCGGTGGGCACCGTGATCAACCTGCGTGTCTGCCTGCCAAACCACGGGTACCCACCGCTGATTCCCCGGCCACGCCGCCCGGGGCCGGTCGGGCTACTCGCCGAGAAAACGCTCCAGCGCCTCGACCACCAGCCGGTGGTCCTCCACCTGCGGCAGCCCGGAGACCGTCACCGCGCCGACGACGCCGACGCCGACGACGGTGACCGGGAAGGAGCCGCCGTGCGCCGCGTACGCGTCGGGGTCGAGCCGCGAGGACTCCTCGAACGTCGTGCCCTTGGCCCGGAAGCGGGAGCCGACCAGGTACGAGGCCGAGCCGTACCGCTCCACGACGCGGCGCTTGCGGGCGATCCAGGCGTCGTTGTCGGGGGCCGAGCCGGGCAGCGCGGCGTGGAAGAGCTGCTGCCCGGCACGGTGGATGTCGATGGCGACCGGGGCCTCGCGCTCCCGGGCCAGTTCGACGAGCAGGGAGCCCAGCGCCCACGCGTCGTCGTTCGTGAACCGGCGGAAGACCAGGCGGCGTTCCTGCTCCTCCAGCTCCGCCACGGTGGGTGCCGTCGGTGCCGTGCTCACAGGGACACCACCACTCCGTCGCGGGCGGACCGGCGGGCCGCCTCCAGTACGTCCAGGGCGGCGGCCGCCGCCAGCGCGTCCACCGGGTTCGGGCCGCCCTCGCGCAGGGCCTTCGCCACGGCCGCGTAGTACGCGGGGTAGTCGCCCGCGACGGTCGCCGCCACCTGCCCGCCGCCGGTCAGCGGGGACTCCCCGGCGCCGACGCGGCCCCACAGCGACTCGTCCTCCTCGCCCCAGCCGGGACCCGGCCGCTTGCCCTCGCGCAGCGCCGCCTCCTGCGGGTCGAGGCCGTGCTTGACGTAGCCCGCCTTCGAGCCGAGCACCCGGAAACGGGGGCCGAGCTGGGCGGCGGTGGAGGAGACGTAGAGATGGGAGCGGACGCCGTTCGCGTGCGTGAGCGCGAGGAACGTGTCGTCGTCCGCCTCCGCGCCCGCCCGCCGGACCACGGACTCGGCGTACACCTGCGTGACCGGGCCGAAGAGGACCAGGGCCTGGTCGACGACGTGGCTGCCGAGGTCGTACAGCAGACCGCCGATCTCCGACGGGTCGCCGGACTCGCGCCAGCCGCCCTTCGGCTTCGGCCGCCAGCGCTCGAAGCGGGACTCGAAGCGCCACACCTCGCCCAGCGCGTCCTCGGCGAGCAGCTGGCGCAGGGTGAGGAAGTCGTTGTCCCAGCGGCGGTTCTGGAAGACGGAGAGCAGCAGGCCGCGCTCCTCGGCCAGGGCGGCCAGCGCACGTGCCTCGGCCGCCGTGCCCGCCACCGGCTTGTCCACCACCACCGGCAGACCGGCCTCCAGGGCCCGGGTCGCGAGCGGTACGTGCGTCTTGTTCGGGGACGCCACGACGACCAGGTCCAGCTCGGCGGCACGGTCGAACAGCTCGTCGGGCGTGGCGACGGTGCGCACGTCCGGGAACTCGGCGCGGGCCTGCTGCTGCCGCTCCGGGTTCGAGGTGACGACCGTGTCCAGGGCCAGGCCCTCGGTGGCGGCGATCAGCGGGGCGTGGAAGACGGAGCCCGCGAGCCCGTAGCCGACGAGGCCGACGCGCAGCGGGGGAGTGCCGGGAGGGGTAGCAGTCATGCGTCCTACTTTCGCAACGGTGTTGCCAAAGTGCAAGCGCCGGAGACAATGGGGGTGTGAACAGGACGATCGGCGGAGGCACGGGGGCGCGCACGCGGACCGGCGAGGGCGGCGCCAATCTGCTCGCCCTGCGCAGCCACAACACCGCCCTGGTGCTCGACCTGCTGCGCGGCGCCGGTGCCGGGGGGATCAGCCGGCTGGAGCTCGCCGAGCGCACGGGGCTCACCCCGCAGGCGGTCAGCAAGATCACCGCCCGGCTCCGGGGCGAGGGCCTGGCCGCCGAGGCCGGACGCCGCGCGTCCACCGGCGGCAAGCCGCGCACGGTGCTGCGCCTGGTGCCCGGGGCGGGCCACGCCCTCGGCGTCCACCTGGACCGCGACGAGCTGCGTGCGGTGCTGGTCGACCTCGACGGCACCGTGGTGGCGGAGCGGCGCGCCCCGCTGGACCTGGGCGCGGGCGCGGAGACCCTGCTGGAAGGGGTGGCGCGGGCGGCGGAGGAACTCGCGGCGGAGGGGCTGGCGCCTGCCGTCCCGCAGGATGCGGGCGCTCGGCCGCCGGGCGGTGCTCTCGCCGCCGCTCCCACCCTCCTCGGGCTCGGGGCCGCCCTTCCCGGGCCGCTCGACCATGTCCGCGGTGTGCTGCACCGCGTCACCGGCTTCCCGGAGTGGGACGGCTACCCGCTGCGGGACGCGCTGGAGCGGCGGCTGGGCGTGCCGGTCGTCGTCGACAAGGACACCAACGCGGCGGCGCTCGGCCTGGCGGTCGGCGGCGCGGGGAACGAGGAGTCCGGCGGCGGCGCCGGGGCCGGGTCCTTCGCGTATCTGCACCTCGGTACGGGACTCGGCGCCGGGCTCGTCTTCGGCGGCGGCGTGCACCGGGGGGCCCGGACCGGCGCCGGGGAGTTCGGGCACCAGGTCGTCCAGCTCGACGGGCCGCCCTGCACCTGCGGCGCACGGGGCTGCATAGAGGCCCTGTGCCTGGCCGCCGTCGCCCGCGGGGACCTCGCGGAGGCGGCAAGGGTGCTGGGCACGGGCGCCGCGAACCTCGCCGGGCTGCTGGACATCGACCAGGTGCTGCTGGGCGGCCGTACCGTCGCCGCCGCGCCCGAGGCCTTCGTCCAGGGCGTCGGCGCGGTCCTCGACGCCCGCGCCCGGCGCGAGGGCGGTCACGACGGCGCCGTACCGGTGCGGCTCGCGCCGGGCGGGCCGCGCGGCGTCGCGGAGGGCGCGGCCCAACTGCTGCTCGCCCCCCTCTTCGGCCGGGGGGACGGCGGCTGAGACCGGTCGGCGCCGACAGGCCCCGGCCCGTCACCCGGGTCTGCGGACATCCCTGCGTGGACTATCCGAACGACCAAGCCCCCGGGGGCCCCGGGCCCCGGCCGCTCCGGGACTCCCGAGCACGGGCGCGTGCCGAAGCAGCACGCCGTCAAGGCGCGGATCGACCGTCTCGTCGGTGAGCTGGGGGAGGGCAGCGCGATCCCCACCGAGCGGGACCTGTCCGAGCGCCACGGGGTCGCCCGCGAGACCGTGCGGCAGGCCCTGCGGGAACTCCTCCCGGAGGGCAGGCTGCGCCGCCGGGAACGCGGCACCGTCGTGGCCGGACCCAAGCCGGCGCAGCCGTTGTCCCTGGCCGGCCGCACCGAGGGCGTCCGGCGCCAGGGGCGTACCCTCGGCCGTGCGCTCGTCACCCTCGACCGCTTCCACTGTTGTGCAGATGCGCAGGGCCACCACCCTCGGCCCTCACCGAGCTGATGGACGGTGTGCAGGTCTTCGAGCCCGACTGGAACGGCATCGAGGAGAACCTGACCTCCTCCATCGGCGCCTGGAAGGAAGCCACCGGAAGCTGAGACGGCCGTTCCCACAAGATCCCGCACTGTCTAGGCTGGGGCGCACGCAGGACCGCGCAGGCAGGAGACCCGCACATGGCAGACCGCAAGCCCATCGAGTCGTGGCTCACCGACATGGACGGGGTCCTCATCCACGAAGGCGTGCCGATCCCCGGAGCCGACGCCTTCATCAAGAGGCTCCGCGAGTCAGGCAAGCCCTTCCTGGTCCTGACCAACAACTCGATCTACACCCCGCGCGACCTGCACGCCCGGCTGCGCCGCATGGGGCTGGAAGTGCCGATCGAGTCCATCTGGACCTCGGCGCTGGCCACCGCCCAGTTCCTGGAGGACCAGCGGCCCGGCGGCTCGGCGTACGTCATCGGCGAGGCGGGACTGACCACGGCCCTGCACGACATCGGCTACATCCTCACCGACCACGACCCCGACTACGTGGTCCTCGGCGAGACCCGCACCTACTCCTTCGAGGCCATGACGAAGGCGGTACGGCTGATCAACGCCGGCGCCCGCTTCATCTGCACCAACCCCGACGAGACCGGCCCCTCCACCGAGGGGCCGCTCCCGGCGACCGGCGCGGTGGCCGCCCTGATCACCAAGGCGACCGGCAAGCAGCCGTACTTCGCGGGCAAGCCCAACCCGCTGATGATGCGCACCGGGCTCAACGCGATCGGCGCCCACTCCGAGACCAGCGCGATGATCGGCGACCGCATGGACACCGACGTGCTGGCCGGCATGGAGGCCGGGATGCAGACCTTCCTGGTGCTGACCGGTCTGACCCGGCCCGAGCAGGTCGAGAACTTCCCGTACCGCCCGTCCCAGGTGGTCGACTCCATCGCGGACCTCGTGGAACGGGTCTGAAACGCGGATTTCCTCCGCATGACCCGATTGGAGCAGCCCCGGCGCCGCGCAGGATGCGGTACCGGGGCCGGCGGGGGAGCCTCCAGGTAACTGGAGGTACACGATGGGCTCACTGAAAGTCACCCTCTGTGCGGGTGCCGCGCTGGTCACCGCGTGGTGCGCACCGGCGGCCTACACCTACGCGGCGGACGGCGGCGCCGTCTCCGTGTCGCCGTCCTCGCCCGCCCCCGGCACCGACGTCACGCTCCGCGTGCCGGACTGCACCGAGAAGACGGCCGTCGCCGTGTCCGCGGCCTTCGAGTCGGACGTACGGCTCAGCCTGGCCGCGGGGGACGGCATCCTCGTCGGCTCCAGCCAGGTCCGCACCAGCGTGCGGGCCGGTGCGTACGCCGTGCAGGTCAAGTGCGGCGAGCAGGCGCGCAAGGGCACCATCACCGTCCGCGACGAGCGGCGCCCGACCGCACCCGCCTCGCCCGTCGCCCCCGTCGACGCGGGCGGCGGCGGCACCGCGGAGCTGGCCGCCTCGGACGCCGGGGACGGGGCGCGCGTCGATCCCCCCGGCACGGCGCACACCGTGACCGGCCTGGTGCTCGCGGGCATCGCCGCCGTCGCCGTGGCACTGCGCAGCGTCCGCAGCCGGAGCCGCGGGACGGACTGACCATGTCCGAACAGGACGAGCAGGACACCGCACGGAAGCCCACGCCGGAGTCCACGCCGGCGCCCACACCGCCGCCCGCCGCCCCCGGCGGGCGCCTGGTCACCGGCATCGCCTGGGTGGTGCTGCTCCTCGGGCTGTGGCTCTGGGGCCGCGAGGCCACCGACGTGCGCGAGGGCATATCCCGGCCGGCCACCGGAGACATGGCTGCGGCCGGGCGGCCCCCCGACGTCCCCCTGCCCCCGGCCCACGCGCCCCTCGACGACGCCCGGCCGCAGCGGCTCGACGTCCCCGGACTCGACATCGACGCCCCCGTCGTGGCCCGCGGCCTCGACGCCGAGGGCGCCATCGAACCACCGCCCTTCGACCAGCCCGGCACCGTCGGCTGGTACGCGGCCGGGGTCACCCCCGGAGCCGTCGGGACCGCCCTGATGGTCGGCCACGTCGACACCGAGACCCGGCCCGCCGTGTTCTACCAGCTCAGCACCCTCGAACCCGGCCAGACGATCCGGGTGGCCCGCGACGACGACGAGGTCGCCGAGTTCACCGTCGACGACGTCCAGGTCCTCACCCGCGACGGCTTCGACGCCCAGCAGGCCTACGGGCCCCGCGACACGGGCCGCTCCGAGCTCCGCCTCATCACCTGCGGCGGCACCTTCGACCAGACCACCGACAGCTACACGGCCAACGTCGTCGTCTCCGCCTACCTGACGGGAACCGGCGCCGACGGCCACGTCACCCGGTGAGCGGTCCCGTGTCCCGGGCCGCCGTCGCGAGGGCACGGACCAGCGCCGTCTCCCCGGCCGTCGGCCAGATCAGGGCCCAGCTCGCCGTCGGCGCGTCGTACGGGCGGAGATAACGCAGGCCGCGCCACTGGTAATAGCGCGCGGCGTCGCCGTGGACGAGGCTGATCGCCCCGCCCGCCGCGACCACGGCGGCGAGTTCCTGGAACGAGGCGACCTTCGGGCCGCGCCGGGTGGGCCGGCCGCCGGGGGTGTGGGTGGGCACGAGCGTCTGCTGCCAGTACTCGGGGATGGGGGTGGCGGAGTGCGGCAGGGGCCAGTCGGCCAGGTCCTCCATGCTGACGGCGTCGCGGCGGGTGAGGGGATGGTCGGTGGCGACCATGAGAAGCAGCGGTTCGGTCACGACGACGGGGCCGACGGTGAGATCCGGTTCACGGACGGGCAGCCAGGCGGTCGCCACGTCCACCGAGCCGTTGCGGAGCGGGCCGAAGGGGTCCGTGAAGATGACCTCCTGAATGCGCAGGGCGACCTCGGGGTGCCGGCCGCGGAACAGGTCGAGCAGGTGCGCGTGGTCGTGTGCCTGGGAACCGTGCAGGCCGAGAGTCAGCGTGCCCGTCGAGCCTCGGGCGGCAGCGGTGGCCGCGCGGGTGCCGTCGAGTATCCGCTGGTAGCCCGCGCCGAGATCGCGCCGCAGTTGTGCGCCGATGGCGGTCAGCTCGACCTTGCGGCTGCTCCGGGCGAAGAGGGGCGCCCCGATCCTGCGTTCCTGCTTGGCGATCGACTGGCTGATTCGCGCCGGCGACACGTGCAGCCGGTCCGCGGTCCGGCCGAAGTGCAGCTCCTCGGCCAGCGTCAAGAAGATCTCGATGTCCCGTAGTTCCACCACTTGCCCCCGGCCCGTCAGCGTTAACTCCTGGGTTATCAGACCATGTGCAACGGGAGATTGTTCGCGCCCTCCCCGCCCCGCATCCTTGGTCGGACGCAGGGCGGCAAGGAGAAGAAATGCGGACGCGGGGCATGGTCACGGTGGTTGCGGCGGTCCTGGCGCTGACGGCGGTCAGCGGCTGCGGCGACGACGAGGGCGGCGGCGGGAGCACGGGGGCCGGCGGCGGAGGCTACGGGCAGTCCGCAGGCAGCGGGGGACGGCTCATGGACACCGGGACGCAAGGCCCTGTGAGCGCCCCCACCATGGCCGACATCGAGGCGTTCGTCAGCGCCCGCACCACGTGCACCGATCTGCACATGGAGGACAGGGACTCCGACCACGAGGACGACCCGGAGGCCGAGTCGGCCGGCAAGCTGTGGGGCATCAAGGAGCGTGCCGTCTGCTGGGACGCGAAGCGCATGGGGGTCACGCTCATGTCCGTCGACGACATGAAGAGCTTCCAGACCCAGGCGCGGCGGCAGAGCTCCGACTGGTACCTCCTCGGGGAGGACTTCGCCGTCACCGGTGGCCCCGCGACGACGGCCGACCTCAGGGGGTCCGGGCTCCTCGCCCTCGTCTGCGACCCGGAGACCCAGATCCCCAGCGGCTACACGAAGGAGAAGGGCCTCGTGGACGGTTGCACACTGACCGATTTCATCTCCTGACGCCCGTCCACCGATGACCGCGTGGGCGCACGAGGCGTATGTCAGGATTGAGCCTCGCAACAGTGCACCCAGGGGGGTTGGATGTACGGCAGCAGGCCGGCCGGAAACATGTCCAGGAGGCGGGCTGCGTCGGCGGCGGCACTCGGAGCGGCGGCCCTGCTGCTCGCGGGCTGCTCCTCGTCCGGCGACGGGGACGACAAGGCCGCGGGCGCCGGGATCACCCAGCAGCCCAAGGAGACCGACCCCTTCTGGGTCAACCCGGACGGCAACGCGGCCCAGCAGGTCGCGTCCCTTGCCGATGCGGGCAAGAAGGACCAGGCCGAAGAGATCCGCAAGATCGCCCAGCAGCCGACCGGCGAGTGGATCAGCCCGGAGAACCCCGAGGAGCAGGCCCGCGGCTTCACCGAGGCCGCCGACGAGGCCGGCCGCACCGCGCTGCTCGTCCTCTACAACATCCCGCACCGCGACTGCGGCCAGTACTCCGAGGGCGGCGCCGCCGACGGCGACGCCTACCGGTCCTTCGTCGACGGCGTGGCCAAGGGCATCGGCGACCGTGCCGCCACCGTCGTCCTGGAACCGGACGCGGTGCTCCACCTCGTCGACGGCTGCACCCCGCAGGAGTTCCACGAGGAGCGCTACGACCTCCTCAAGGGCGCGGTCACCAAGCTCGGCGCGCTGAAGAACACCAAGGTGTACCTGGACGCGGGCAACGCCGGCTGGGGCCACCCCGACCAGATCTTCGACCCCCTGAAGCGGGCCGGCGTCGACCAGGCCGACGGCTTCGCGGTCAACGTGTCGAACTTCTACACCACCGAGGACTCCATCGCCTACGGCAAGCAGCTCTCCGCCAAGGTGGGCGGCAAGCCCTTCGTCATCGACACCAGCCGCAACGGCAACGGCCCCTACACCGAGGGCGCCCCGGACGAACGCTGGTGCAACCCTCCGGGCCGGGCCCTCGGCGAGACCCCGACGACGAAGACGGCCGACCCGCTGGTCGACGCCTACCTCTGGGTCAAGCGCCCGGGAGAGTCGGACGGCGAGTGCAAGGGCGGCCCGAAGGCGGGGGAGTGGTACCCCGAGTACGCCTTGAAACTGGCGCAGGGGTAAACGCCCTCAGGGGTGCGGGGCTGTGACATGTGCGGCCACCGCCGCGTGTGCGCGGTCAACCACAGCGCTCCCCGCACCCGAAACACAACCCGCGGGGGCGCTACGGAACTCGCACCCACTCCGCCTTGCTCGGCGTCCCCTCCCCATCCGTCACGAACATCATGTACCACCCCGACTGCACCAGGTTCTTACCCGTGGGCACCGTCACCGTCAGCTTGTCCCCGTCCGCCGTGAAGTCCAGCGCGATGGACCGCTGATCCACGTCCGTGACGTGGGTCGACGCGCTCGGCCGGATCAGCCGCACCTTCTTGACCGTCGACGCCGCACGCGAGGTGAACGTCCCCGACCCACCGCGCGCGATGGTCTGCGGGCCGCCGGACAGGTCGGGCCGCGAGTCGCGGTACAGGTACGGCGGCGTGTAGATCTCGATCCGCTGCTCGAACTTGCCCGGCTTGGTGTTGGCCTTGTCGGCGTAGAGCGAGTCCGAGCCGAAGAACATCAGGCGCCCGTCGGGCAGCAGGATGGACCCGGAGTGGTAGTTGCGCCCCACCAGCGGGTCGGCGACCTGCTCGAACTCGTTCGTGTCCGGGTGGTACAGCCGCGCCTGGAGGATGTTGGAGTCGCCGCGGCCCCGGTAGTCTTCCGAGCCGCCGGAGACCAGCACGCTGTCGTCGGGCAGGATCGAGGCCTGCGGGTAGCGCGTGCCCTTCTCCAGCGACGGTCCGTCGACGAACTTCGGGGCGTCCGCCTTGAGGTCGGCGATCCGGGTCTTCTCGCTGGACAGCTTGGACTCGCCGACCCCGCCGCCGCCGATGACCATGTACTTCTCGTCCTGCGCCGGGGGCAGCAGCACCGTGTTCGCCGTCTCCAGCATGTCCGCGTCGCTCATGCCGGGGACCTTGGTGAACTTGTTGGTCTCCACGTCCCAGATGCCCGGGGTGCGGCCCACGTCGTCGGGCCCGTACCCCGCGTTCGCGCCGGAGTAGAAGATCTTGCCGTTCTGCATCAGGAACAGCGCCGGGTACGTCGGGAACTGGCGGACCTTGTCGGTGTAGGTCCACGCCTTGGTCTTCGGGTCGTAGACCTCGTTCTTGCCGGGGACCAGCTGGCCGATGTCGTCGAGGCCGGAGACGCTGAGGATCTTGCCGTCGCCCAGGGTGGTGAGCGTCGGGTACCAGCGGGCCTCGTGCATCGGGTCGACCTTGATGTACTTCTCGGCGACCGGGTCGAACTCGAAGGCGTCCCGGATGCCCTGGAAGTCCTTCTTGTCGAGGGCGAGCTTCTGTGCGATGCCGTACGTGTTGCGGGCGTCGGCACCCGACAGGCCCTGGATGCGGTAGTTGTCCTCCGTACCCGTCTCGTACGCGCTGCCGCTCTTCTGCGCCTCGACGTAGATCCGGCCGAGGCCCGGGTCGTTGCGCACGAAGGCGCCGGTCGCCGGGTCGAAGACCTTCTCGGCACGCGGCACCAGGACCGGGTCCTTGGAGACGAAGGTCTTGCCGTTCTCCTTGCCGGTGAACTTGGTGCCCGCCGGGAGGGTGATCGGCTTGTCCGGGTTCTCGTTGTGGACGACCATCAGGCCGCCGGCCTTGGTGACGTCGCCCTTGAGCTTCTCGTACCGCTTGGTGCCGCCCGCGATCAGCAGATTGCCGTTGGCGAGCTGCGTGTGTCCGGTGCAGAACAGGTCGGACGGCGTCGGCACCTTCTTGATGGTGCCCTTGACGGGGTCCCAGATCCGGGTGTCGTACTGCTTGTCGTCGGAGTTGTCCTGGTTGTTGCCGGACCCGGCGACCATCAGCACCTTGCCGGTGCGCAGCAGTGCCGCGTGGATGGTGTTCTGCCGGTACTTCTCGGGAAACTCGATGATCTCCCACTTGCCGTTGGCGGCCTTGTACTCCGGCTGATTGATCTTGTACTGGTGGTATTTCTCGGTGCTGAAGCGGTAGAGCCACGGCCCGTTCATCCCGGCCAGCGCGACTACCACCGCCGTGCCTATCGCGAAGCGACGGGCGCGGCGGCGGCCGGCACGGTCTTTCATTCCTTACGTCCCCCAAGTCCACCAAGGGCGATCTGCATGGTCTGGTCGTCTCCCCCGTCGGCGGGGGCGGCCCAGTCGGGCCTGTGCTGCGGCGTGTGCCGTCCGTACGGCGCCTGCTGCGGCGGGACCCGCGGTGCGGGCTCCGCCGCCGCGACCGGCGGTTGCTTCTTCGCCTTCCTCAGCTCGTGGCGCCAGGCGAACATCGGCGACGCGGTGATCAGCAGCGCGAACGTCGCCCAGATGATCATCGCGGGGTGCGAGTGGCCGTAGACGAAGCCGGCGGCGATCGAGCCACCGAAGATCAGGATGAAGTACCAGTGGTACCGGAAGGTGCCGAACAGGGTGTCCGGGCTGGCCGAGTCGCCCTTCGGGGTCACCACGAACTTGCTCTTGCGGCGCAGCACGGAGTCGATGAGCGCCTTGGCGTACAGCGGCGCCGACAGCGCGGACATGATCATGCCGGCCACGCCGCCGGAGCCCTCCGGCTCGTGCGGGGAGACGTTGTGGCGGCGGTTCCACACGTACAGGCCGATCTGGAGCGCGGAGGCGTTGCCGTAGAGCATCAGCCAGACCGCCGGGTCGATGTTGACGCCGGACGCGCCCAGGCCCAGGAACAGGCAGCAGCTCAGCGCCGCCAGGATCCAGTTCAGGGCCGACATCGGATAGAAGATGATCATCATCGTGTAGTTGAAGAGCTTGCTCGGCGGCAGCGAGTACCAGCCCTTCCAGTACTGCTTGAGGATCGTCTCGTACGTCCCCCGCGACCAGCGCATCTGCTGGGTGAAGAAGTCCGTCCAGGCGTTGGGGCCCTCGCCGACCGCGAGCACGTCCGGGGTGTAGACCGAGCGCCACTTGCGGCCGGTGGCCGGATTCTTGTGGCGGTGCATCTCGAAGCCGGTCGCCATGTCCTCGGTGATCGAGTCGTACAGGCCGCCGATCTGCTTGAGCGCCCGGATGCGCACCGCGTTGGAGGTGCCCACGAACATCGGCCCGCCGTAGCGGTTGCCGGCGCGCTGGATCAGCGCGTGGAAGAGGAACTGCTGCGACTCGGCGGCCTTGGTGATCGGGTTGTCGTAGTTGCCGTAGACCTGCGGGCCGATGACGAAGCCGACGTCCGGGTCGCGGAAGAAGCCGAGCATCCGCTCCAGGTAGTTGGGCAGCGGCACGTGGTCGGTGTCGACGGAGGCGAAGAAGTCGTAGTCGTCGCCGTGCGCGTCGAGCCAGGCGTTGTAGTTGCCGTGCTTGGTCTTGGCGCGGTGCGGGCCCTTCTTCCGGTTCCACTTGGCGACGCCCTTGCGGGAGAAGTGGTGCACGCCCAGGCGCGCGCACACCTCCTTCACCTCCGGGTCGTCGCCCTCGTCGAGGAGCCAGACGTGCATCAGGCCGCGGTGGCGGATCCTCACGGCCGCCTCCAGGGTCTTCGTCACCATCTCCAGCGGCTCCTTGCCGGGCACGAAGGAGGTGAGGAAGGCGACCTTGGTGCCGGTCTCGGGCACCACCGGGACCGGGTCGCGGGCGACCAGGGTGGCGTGCGCGTTCGACAGCACGTTCAGGCAGCGGAACAGCTCGATCAGGCCGATCGCGACCAGCATCACGATGTCGAGCGCGGGCAGCCAGTCGAAGGCCACGTAGTCGCGCTCCGTCCAGTGCTCCGGCTGGAGCAGCCAGACCAGCAGCACCACCGACAGCAGCGGGGCGGCGGCCAGCATCAGGGCGACCCGGAGGCGGTGCGGCTCCTGCGAGATCAGCGAGCGGTACTGCACCCGGTACGGCTTGTTCGGGTCGGGCTGGGTGAGGGGGCCCGCGAGGCGGCTGTAGTGCTCGTAGTCGTACTTCGGGAGCGTCTTCTTTATCCGGCGGAACGAACCGGTGTTCCAGTTCCGGTGCCCGGGCACCCTGAGCTGGGTGGTCTGGGACGGGTCGTGGTCCGGCCCGGCGCCCGTCGGCGTCGACGTCATGAGTCATTCCCCCCACACGCGGGTCAGGCGTGTTTCGTCGCTTCCTTCGCCTGCACCGGTCCCCCTCGACCGTCACGGACGTATCAGTGGTGGGTCACTGTCACCACGGCATGCACACCTTATATAGACATGGAATGGTGACCCCCGGTTGCATGATGCCCCCCTCGGCATCCCCTCGGCACCCGGCCGCCCAACCGGACCAGGGTTCTACGGCGTTCGTCATGATCGCAAGACGTCCCGGTCCCGGACACGCCGAAGGCCCCCCGTGTGATACGGAGGGCCTTCGACCGTCGGTGCGCCGCCAGGGACTCGAACCCCGGACCCGCTGATTAAGAGTCAGCTGCTCTAACCAACTGAGCTAGCGGCGCCTGCTGACCTGCACAACTCTACCGGACGCCGACCGGTGCTCCGGACCATGCCCGCGGCACCCGCGGGGCCGCCCCCTCGGCCGGGTACATCATTCGGACCGTCAACATGCGCGTGCTGACGACAGTTGCCAGACTGACCGAGATGTACCGAACCGTACCGCCGCGGACCTGCCGACCGGGAGTGTGAGGGGAATCGCATGGAGACTCCCGTATTCGAGGAGATCGAGCCCGCGAGCGACTGCGACTGCGCCGGCTGCCGCCACTGGCGGCGGGTGCTGCCGCATGCCCCGGCGGGCCGCGCCCTCGCCCATCCGGCGGCGTACCGCACGCTGGTCGCGGCCGCCGCCGCCGCTTCCGCCACCGCCGTGTCCGTCCTCGGCGCGGGCGGGGCGGCGGCGCTCCCGGCGGCCGCCCACGCCGCCCACCGGCCGGGCGTTCCCGCGGGTGACGAGCCCGGCACTCCCCAGGGACCGCGCGGCCCGCTGCACGGCCCGGTCGGCCGGCCCGCGGCGCCCCCGGCCGGTGCGGAACTGGCCGGCATCACCCGTACGGAGATCATCGACCGGGCCAAGAGCTGGGTGGCCGCGAAGGTCCCGTACAGCCTGACCGCCTACTGGTCCGACGGATACCGGCAGGACTGCTCGGGCTTCGTGTCGATGGCCTGGAAGCTGCCCGCCAACGAGTGGACCGGAAGCCTCGGCACGGTCGCCGACCGCATCACCAAGGAGGAGCTCCAGCCCGGCGACATCCTGCTCTTCCACAACGAGTCCGACCCGCAGAAGGGCTCCCACGTGGTGATCTTCGGCGGCTGGACGGACGGCACGCGCACCGCCTACACGGCGTACGAGCAGACCCCGCCGCACACCCGGAAGCTCGACACGCCCTACGCCTACTGGAGCGACTCCGCCCAGTACCTGCCGTACCGCTACAAGGGGGTCGCGGCGGGCGACGTGGCCAAGGCGGGCGCGGCGGGCACCGAGGAGGCACCGCCCGGGGCCGCGGGCCCCGCCTCGCACGGGGTGGCCGGATACCCCGGCCGGGCGATGTTCCGGCCGGGCGCGGACAACCCGTACGTCACCAGGCTCGGCAGGCAGCTGGTGAGGAAGGGCTTCGGCACGTACTACACGAGGGGGCCGGGTCCGCGCTGGGGCGAGGCGGACCGACGGGGTGTCCAGGCCTTCCAGCGCGCCCAGGGCTGGCGCGGCGGAGCGGCGGACGGCTACCCGGGCCCGGAGACCTGGCGGCGGCTCTTCTCCTGAGCGCACCGGGGTGATCATCCGTTCATGACGCGTCTGGCGCGGAGGCTGGAGCACGCATGAGTACGACATCGTCAACGAACCCGGAGACCGCGCCGGCGGCACCGGAGGAGTCCGCGGCGGCGGCCGGTCAGCGGTCCGCCCGGCTCATCCACAACGAGGCCACCACCGAGATCCCCGTCCACCTGCTGTTCCGCGACGACCCCGATCCGGCGCCGGTGCCGCTGCGGCCCGCGGTCGTCGCCCGCCGGCCGGGTCCGGGGGAGCGTACCGGGGCACGGCCGGGCGCGCGGCGCCCCGTCGCGGCGCGACCGCGCCCGGCACCCCAGGTCGACCCGGAGCTGACGGAGCGTCCGGGCCGGGTGCTGCCCGGCGCCGCGGGCGTGGCCGCCGGTCTGTGCGGGGCGGCCGGGTGCGCGGCCACCTCCTGGTGGGCGGGTCTCGTACCGCCGCTCGCGGCCCAGGCGCTGGGGCTGCCGGCGTACGCGGGTGCCGGGCTCGGGCCCGCGCAGTGGGCGGCGTACGCGGCCGCGGGGGCGCTGGGGATGTTCGGGTTCGGAGGTCTGGCCCGGGGCCGGACCGGACGGGCCTGGGTGCTCGGCCTGTTCGGCCGCTACCGGGGGACGGTGCGGCGCACCGGTCTGATGTGGGTGAACCCGCTGCTGCTGCGCCGCCGGGTGGACGTGCGGCTGCGGCACTGGCGCAGCGAGCCGATGCCCGCGGCCGACGGCAACGGCGTGGCGCTCAGGGCGGTGACGCTGGTGGTGTGGCGGGTGCGGGACACCGCGAAGGCCACGCTCGGGGTCGAGGACCACGAGACGTATCTGCGCGAGTGCGTCGAGGCGGCGCTGGCCCGGGTCCCGGTGGAGCCGCTCGGCACGGTGCGCAGCTCGGCGGACGTGGCCGGCGACACCCTGACCCGGCTGGTGGCGGCGGACGCGGCGCCGGTCGGCCTGGAGGTGTTCTCGGTGCGGCCCGTCCGGGTGGAGTACGCCCCCGAGGTCGCCGCCGCGATGCACCGGCGCCGGATCGCGGCGCTGGACGCGGCGCAGCGGGCGAGCGTGCTCACCTCGGTGGTGGACTCCGTGGAGGACACGGTGACCCGGCTGACCATGCGCGGGCTGGTGGAGCTGGACGACTACGAGCGCAAGGTGCTCGTGAAGGACCTGACCGTGGCGTTCTGCGCGGGGCGGGGGGACACGGGGCACTGACCCGTTCCGCGTTTGGTATGGACATGTTCAATTGTCAGCAATAATCTGAGACTTGGTCTAGACCTGCACGGCTCACTGAACTTCCCCACACGTCACAGGGAGCAGCAGTATGCGCACAAGGACCAAGATGTACGCGGCCGCGCTGGGCATGGCGACCACCGGAGCCCTCGTGCTCTCGTCCGGCGGCGCCAGCGGTCACGGCTACACCGACCTGCCCGTCAGCCGGCAGAAGGTGTGCCAGAACGGCACGGTCGGCGGATGCGGCGCCATCCAGTGGGAGCCGCAGAGCGTGGAGGGGCCCAAGGGCTTCCCGGCCTCCGGGCCGGCCGACGGCACGATCTGTTCCGCGGGACACGGGTCGTTCGCCGCGCTCGACAGCCCCAAGCAGCCGAACGGCCAGGCGTGGCCGACCACCAGGGTGAACGGCGGGCAGAGCTACACCTTCCGCTGGCAGTTCACCGCCCGGCACGCCACGACCGACTTCAAGTACTACGTCACCAAGCCGGGCTGGAACCAGAACCACAACCTCGCCCGGTCCGACCTCAACCTCACCCCGTTCTTCACGGTGCCCTACGGCGGCAAGCAGCCCCCGGCCACGCTCTCCCACAGCGGCACCCTGCCGTCCGGGCTGAGCGGACACCACGTGATCCTCGCGGTGTGGACGGTCCACGACACGGGCAACGCGTTCTACGCCTGCTCGGACGTCACCTTCTGAACAGCGGAAGGGCCCCCTCGCCGTGCGAGGGGGCCCTTCCTTCTGTGCGCCGCCAGGGACTCGAACCCCGGACCCGCTGATTAAGAGTCAGCTGCTCTAACCAACTGAGCTAGCGGCGCATGACTCCCGCCGTCCGCTTCCCGCGGTCGGCGACGACGAAAATACTACCCGGTCCCGGGCAGTGCTCGTGACCAGTGCCCGGGCGGTCCTAGATCGCCAGCGACAGCAGCACCGGTGCCGCGCTCCGGTTCAGCTCGTCCGCGGCCCGGCGCAGCCGGTGCGCGTGCTCGACCGGGAGCGACAGGGCCAGGCAGCCCACGGCGGAACCGGCGGTGATCGGCACGGCCGCGCAGACCGTGCCCACCGCGTACTCCTGGAGGTCGAGGACGGGCACGGTGGCCGGCTGGGACTCCAGCCGGGACAGCAGCAGCTTGTCGCTGGTGATGGTGCGCGAGGTCAGGCGGGCCATCCGGTGCCGGGCCAGGTGGTCGCGGCGGCCCGCGTGGTCCAGCTGGGTCAGCAGGGACTTGCCCACCGCGGTGGCGTGCGCCGAGACGCGGAAGTCCACCCACTCGTTCACCCTGGGCGCGGCCGGGCTGTCGGCGTACTGGGTGACGCTGACCTCGCCGTCGACGTACCGGCTGATGTAGACGGCGGCGCCCACCGAGTCGCGCAGCCCCTCCAGGGTGCGCTGGAGCTTCTCGCGCAGCGCCTGCTCGCGGCCCTGGGCCGAGCCGAGGCGGGCCAGCGCCTCCCCGGTGACGTACGCGCCGTCGGCGGTCTGCTCGACGTAGGCCTCGCGGCGCAGCATGCGCAGGAGCGTGGTCAGGCGCTCCGTGCCGATGCCGCTCTCGCGGGCGATCTCGGTGTCGGTGACACCGGAGGTGTGCCGCGCCACCGTCTCCAGGACGCGCAGGGCGTCCTCGGTCGAGTGGTGCGGCGCGGTCGGCTTGTGCTGCAGCGCCACGGTGGTCTCCCCCTGCGCTCGCTGGTGCATCCCTGCGTTCACGATAGCCGCCAAGAGGCTGCCGGGGAGGGGGTGTTGGGCGGATTTCGGGGCTCTCATCTGCGGCGCAGGCCCTCTGGCATATGCCGATGGCCTGCCCCAACGTCCCGACCTCGGACGTTGGGGCGGCCGCGCCGCGCAATTACAGGACGGCGCTGAGAAACTCCCGCGTCCGGTCGTGCTCCGGCTCGCTGAAGATCTTCTCCGGCGCGCCGGCCTCGATGACCCGGCCCGAGTCGAACATCAGGACCTGGTCCGAGATGTCCCGGGCGAAGTTCATCTCGTGGGTCACGCACAGCATGGTGATGTCCGTGCTGCGGGCGATGTCCCGCAGCAGGTCCAGGACGCCCGCGACCAGCTCCGGGTCGAGCGCCGAGGTCACCTCGTCGAGCAGCAGCACCTTCGGACGCATCGCCAGCGCCCGGGCGATCGCCACCCGCTGCTGCTGGCCGCCGGAGAGCTGGGCCGGCCGGGCGTCGCACTTGTCGGCCAGGCCCACCATGTCGAGCAGGCCCTTGGCCCGCTCCACGGCCTCGTCCTTGGGCATCCCGAGGACCGTGACCGGCGCCTCGGTGATGTTGCGCAGGACGCTCATGTTCGGGAACAGGTTGAACTGCTGGAACACCATCCCGATCTGCTTGCGGACCTCGCGCCGCTCCTTCTCGGTCGCCGGGAAGAGCTTCTGCCCGTCCACGGTGATCGTGCCCTCGTCGGGCTTGAGGAGCGTCATCAGCAGCCTGAGGATCGTCGTCTTGCCCGAACCGGACGGGCCGATCAGGGTGACGTGCTTGCCGGCGTCGACGGAGAAGTCCAGGTGGTCCAGGACGGTGTTGTCCCCGAACCGCTTGGTGACCTGCTCCAGGCGGATCAGCTCGCCGGAGCTGCGCTCGGGGCTTTTCTCGGGGTTGGGAAGAGTGTCAGTGGGCAAGGCGTCGCTCCAGGGCTCGCAGGGCAAGGGAGGCCAGGTAGGAGATGACGATGAAGGCCACGCCGATCACCGTCAGGGGCTCGGTGAACTGGAAGTTCTGCTGCGAGAACAGCCGCGCCTCGCCGAGCATCTCCAGCACCGTGATCGCCATCAGCAGCGGCGTGTCCTTCAGCATGGAGATCACGTAGTTGCCGAGGGCGGGGGTCACCCGGCGGATCGCCTGCGGCAGGATGACCGCCGTCCAGGTGCGCCGCATCGGCAGGTTCAGCGCCGTCGCGGCCTCCCACTGGCCGACCGGCACCCCCTCGATACCGGCCCGGTAGACCTGCATCGTGTACGTCGAGTAGTGCAGCCCGATGGCGACCACACCGGTGGTGAGCGCCGAGAAGGTGATGTTCCACTCGGGCAGCACGTAGAACAGGAAGAACAGCTGCACCAGCAGCGGGGTGTTGCGGACGAACTCGGTGACCACACCGACCGGCCAGGTCACCCAGCGGCTCGGCACCCGCATCAGCAGCGCCCACACCAGGCCGAGGCCGAACGAGACCAGCGAGCCGAGGACCAGGATCTGCAGGGTGACCAGCAGCCCGTCCCAGAAGTGCGGCATGAAGTCGGAGACCGCGCTCCAGTCCCATTTCACGACACACCACTTCCCTCAGGCACGCGCACGGCCGCCGTCTTCTTCTTCGGCGCCTTTCCGACGCCCGCCTTCAGCTTCTTCTCCAGGCCGCGCATCACCCGCGTGAGCAGGAACGCGATCACGAAGTAGATCAGCAGGACGTACGTGTAGATCTCCGCGCTCTCCTGCAACGCCAGGCGCACCAGGTTGGCGCTGAAGGCCAGGTCCCCCATGCCCATGATCGACACCAGGGCGGTGCCCTTGAGCAGCTCGATCAGCAGGTTGGAGAACGGCGGGATCATCTCCGGCACCGCCTGCGGCAGCAGGATCAGCTTCATCCGCTGCCAGGGCGTGAAGCTGAGCGCGATGCCGCCCTCCTTCTGCGCCGGGTCGACCGCGGCCAGCGAGCCGCGCACGATCTCGGAGCCGTACGCCCCGTAGGTCAGGCCGAGCGCCAGCGTGCCCGCCCACATCGGCACCAGCTGCCAGCCGAAGGCGGGCGGCAGCACGAAGAAGACCCAGAAGATCATCACCAGCGCCGAGGTGCCGCGGAACACCTCGGTGTAGAAGCCCGCGAGGAAGCGGACGATCCACAGCCGGTGGCTGCGCGCGATGCCGACCACGAAGGAGACGGCCGTCGCCAGCAACGAGCTGAAGAAGAGCAGCTGGACGGTGACCCAGACGCCCTGGAGTACGAGTTCCCACAGTCCCGAGGTCATCCGCCGCAGAGCTCCTTCGCGGTCAGATCGGTCATCTCGTTCTGGGTGAAACCGAAGGGCTTGAGGATGCGCAGCAGTTCGCCGCTCTTCTTGAGCTTCTGGAGCTCGACGTTGAAGGCGTCCCGCAGGTTGGTCTCGTCCGGACGGAAGGCGAAGCCGCCGCCGTCGACGTGGGGCTTGCCGTCGACCAGCGGCGCGAAGGCCTCGGTCGCCTCGGCCTTGCTGGACTTCTTCACCACGTCACGGACGGTCAGCGCGGTCCCCGCGAAGACGTCCACGCGCCCGGACTCGACGGCGTTGAGTCCGGCCACCTGGTCGGGGACGATCAGGATGTCGTCCTCCTTGTACCCGTGCTCCACCGCGTAGGCGATCTCGGCGTAGCCGGTGCCGGTCGCGAACTTGGCCTTCTTCTTGACGACGTCCCGGTAGTTGTGCAGCCCGAGCGGATTGCCCTTGCGCACGATGTACGCGTCGAGCATCTGGTAGTCGGGGTCGGAGAAGATGACCTGCTGGCAGCGGTCGGGGTTGATGTACATCCCGGCCGCCACGACGTCGAACTGCTGGGACGCCAGGCCCGGGATGAGCGAGCCGAACTCCGTCGGCACGGGCTGCACCCGGTCCACTCCGAGTCGCTTGAAGATGACCTTGGCCAGCTCCGGGGCCTCGCCGGTCAACTCGCCGTTCTTGTCGATGTACCCGAAGGGGACCTCACCCGCGATGCCGAGCCGGGCCACGCCCTGGGCCCGCAGCCGGTCGAGCAGGTCGCCTCCCTTCACGTCGGAGGCGGTGGCCACCCGCGAGCAGCCGGCCGCCCCCAGCGCGCCGAGCGCCGCGACCCCCGCGAGCAGCGACCGGCGAGTGGGCCCGGCTGTCCTGGGCCTTTGGTCGGATATACCCCATGGAGGGGTTCTGTGTGGTGGAGCCATGGGCGCGCAGCTACCCGAAGGCGGGCAGGTTATGCCGATCTTTTTCAGTCCGATACATCGGCCCGGCACCCTTGACCGCGAGGCCGCGGGGCACTGCCATGGAGGGCATGGCTGATCGCTACATCGAAGTCTCGCTGGTCAAGCGCGGAATCACCTGCACGGCCCAACTGCTCGACGACCGGGCCCCGATCACCTGCGCGGCCGTCTGGGACGCGCTCCCCCTCGGCGGCGACGTGTACCACGCCAAATACGCCCGCAATGAGATCTACGCCCTGTTTCCGCCCTTCGCGACATCCGAACCCCCGCTGGAGAATCCGACGGTAACGCCCATTCCGGGCGACCTGTGCTATTTCGCCTTCGCGGGCGCCGAACTGGGCACGAAGGCGTACGGCTACGACCGCGAGGTCCGCCCCGGCACCACCCTCGTCGACCTCGCGCTCTTCTACGAGCGCAACAACCTGCTGCTCAACGGCGACGTCGGCTGGGTCCCCGGCACCGTCTGGGGCCGCATCACCGAGGGCCTCGAC
This sequence comes from Streptomyces violaceoruber, assembly GCF_033406955.1. Taxonomy (NCBI): domain Bacteria; kingdom Bacillati; phylum Actinomycetota; class Actinomycetes; order Kitasatosporales; family Streptomycetaceae; genus Streptomyces; species Streptomyces violaceoruber. The sequence continues at coordinate 5,380,599 of NZ_CP137734.1, forward strand.
ACCATGGCCGAGGCCTGCAACGACCTGTGGCGCACGGGAGCGGCGGGGGAGACGCTCAGCTTCCGCCGGGCGTAGCCGACGACACGGAGAACCCTTCGCCGCCGTACAGCGACTCGTACTCGACCTCGATGACGAGCCGCCGGTCGATCAGGCCCCAGAACTCCTGGAGCCGGTCGGAACCGGTGCTCCTGGACCGGTCCAGGAGCACCAGGAACGTCTCCTGCCCGGCGAGCACGACGGAGCCCGCCCTCAGGGAGTACGTCTTCGGCCACAGTTCGGGGGTGAAGAGCGCCCCCTTGACCTCCCGGTTCCACTCCCCGGCCGCCGCGCCGTCCAGGCGCACCACGCTGCGCGTCACGACGGCAGGACCCAGCCCGGCGTTGACGAGCTTCAGCCCGACCACGTCGTCCTGGCGTATCCGCCGGATCCGCAGCAGGGGTCTGACCGACTGCCGGTTGTGCAGCCGGGCCGCCCTGGTCTGGGCCCAGCTGACCCACAGCGATCCGAGCGCGATGACCGTGGCGGCCACGGCGATGACCGTCTCCGCGCTCAACCGGCGCTCCGCGCGGTCACGAGGGCGGTCTCCGCCCCGTACAGCGCGTGCGCGGTCCGCAGGACCAGGTCGTCGCGGTGCCGGGCCGCGACGATCTGGAGGCCGACGGGCAGCCCGTCGCCGTCGGTCCCCACCGGCACCGTCGCGGCCGGCTGCTGCGTCAGGTTGAACGGATACGTGAACGGCGTCCACCCCGTCCACCGCCGGTACCCCGACCCCTTCGGCACCTCCACCCCCGCCTCGAACGCCGTGACCGGCAACGTCGGCGTCACCAGCAGGTCGTACGACCCGTGGAACACGCCCATCCGCCGCCCCAGCTCCATCCGCACGTCCACCGCCGCCAGATAGTCCAGCGCCGAGTACCGCGCCCCCGCCCCCACGATCTCCCGCAGCCCCGGGTCCAGCAGCTCCCGCTGCCCCGCCCGCAGGTGCTGCACCACCCGCGCCGCCCCGCTGAACCACAGGGTGTGGAAGGCGTCCACCGGGTCCGTGAAGTCGGGGTCGGCCTCCGTCACGTACGCGCCCAGCTCCGCCAGCCGCTCCACCGCCCGCCGCACCGCACCGGCCACCGCCGGACGCACCGCCACCTGCCCGCCGAGTGTGGGCGAGTACGCCACCCGCAGCCCCCGCACCCCGCCCGACAGGACCTCGGTGTACGACCCGGACGCCGGGCCCAGCGCCGACCAGTCCCGGGCGTCCGGGGTGCCGACGACGTCCAGCATCAGCGCCGCGTCCGCCGCGTCCCGGGTCATCGGACCGACGTGCGCGAGGGTGCCGAACGCGCTCGCCGGATACAGCGGCACCCGGCCGTACGTCGGTTTCAGGCCGAAGATGCCGCAGAAGGACGCCGGGATGCGCACGCTGCCGCCGCCGTCCGTGCCCAGCGCCAGCGGCCCCGCCCCGAGCGCCACCGCCGCCGCCGCGCCCCCGCTGGAACCGCCCGCGGTGCGGGAGGGATCGTGCGGATTCCGCGTCACGCCGGACAGGGGCGAGTCCGTCACGCCCTTCCAGCCGTACTCGGGCGTGGTGGTCTTGCCGACGAACACCGCGCCGTGCTCGCGCAGCCGCGCCACGGACGGCGCGTCCTCGTCCCAGGGGCCGTCCGGGGAGACGGCCCGGGAGCCGCGCAGGGTCGGCTGACCGCGGGTCAGCAGGATGTCCTTCACCGTGACCGGCACCCCGTCCAGACGCCCGCACGGTTCCCCGCGGCGCCACCGCTCCTCGGCCCGCCGGGCCTGGTCCAGCGCCTCCTCGCCGGTCAGCCGGACGAACGCGTTCACCTCCGGCTGGATCCGTTCGGCCCGCTCCAGCACGGCCCGGGTCGCCTCAACGGGGCTGAACGCGCCCTTGCGGTAGCCGTCGACGAGCTGTACGGCAGTCAGCTCGGTGAGGTCGGTCATGCGGCACCCTCCCGCGGGTCGGTGACGTCGGCGACGTCAGTGTCCGGGCACGTATCCACGCTTCTTGTCGACCACGTTGGCCAGCGGTCCGCCCGCCGCCCAGCTCTCGAACAACTCCACGAACTGCGCACCCAGTTCGTCCCGCCAGCCGATCGTGTCCCCGCTCATGTGCGGCGAGACGATCAGCCCCGGCACCTCCCACAGGGCACTGTCCGGGCTCAGCGGCTCGTGGCTCAGCACGTCCAGCGCGGCGCCCGCGATCCGGCGCGCGGCCAGCGCCTCGACCAGGTCGTCCTCGACGACCAGCTGGCCCCGCCCCACGTTCACGAACCGGGCGGAGGGGCGCAGCAGAGCGAACCGCCGGGCGTCGAACATGCCGCGCGTGTCGTCGGTGAGCGGCGCCGCCGCCACCACCCAGTCGGCCCCGGCCAGCAGCCGGTCCAGGTCCTCCGGGCCGTGCACACCCGGGCGTGCGGTGCGGCCGGCCAGCGCGGTGGTGATGCCGAGCGCCTCCAGCGTGCTCGCGATCGCCCGGCCGATCGGGCCGGAGCCCACCACGCAGGCGCGCGTTCCGGCCACCCGCGTCGACTCGCGGTGCCGCCAGGTGCGCTCGCCCTGGAGGCGCAGCGTGGTGGGCAGGTCCTTGGCCATCGCCAGGACGAGCGCGGCGACGTACTCGGCGATCGGCCGGTCGAAGACCCCGCGCGCGTTGGTCACCACCGTGTCCGACTCGGCCAGCTCCGGGCACATCAGATGGTCCACGCCGGCGCTCGCCGTGTGCACCCAGCGCGGTCGCGGACCGCCGCCCGGCCACGCCTCGCGCACCGCGTGCGAGGCGAAGTCCCACACCAGCAGCACGTCGGCGTGCGGCAGCCGCTCCGCCAGCGTCGCCGCGTCGGCGTGCTCGATGCGGGCCCGGCCGGTCAGCCGGCCCAGCCGGGGCGGCGGTTCGGCGTCCAGGACGAGGAGGGTCGGCGGGGGAGTCGGCGCGGGCGCGGGTGTGCGCGGGGACGTGGTCATCGGCGGCCTGTCTCCGGTCGGTGGAAGCGGGGGCGGTTCAGGTGTTGACGCGGAAGTTAACCGGCTGTTGACCTGGGAGTGATGCGGGCGGATTGACCACGCTCGCACCGGAACCTACCTTCGTCAACACGGCCGTGCGTAACGGTGCGTTGCCCTCCCCTTTCTCCGTGTGAGGCCGGTGCGTGCCATGGACATCTCCTTTCTCGGCGGACCAGCTCCGCAACGCGGGGTCGGCGTGGTCGCCCCCTTCGACTTCGCACTCGATCGCGAGCTGTGGCGATGGGTGCCCGACGACGTGTCACTGCACATGACACGGACCCCCTTCGTGCCCGTCGAGGTCAGTCTGGACCTCGCCCGGATGGTCAGCGAGCACGAAACCCTCGGCGAGGCGGTGCGCACCCTCAACGCCATCGCCCCCGAGGTCGTCGCCTACGCCTGCACCTCGGGCAGCTTCGTCGGCGGCATCGCCGGGGAACGCGCCATGTGCGAGGCGATGACCTGGGCGGGCGCGGTCCCGTCCGTCACCACCTCCGGCGCCCTGCTCGACGCGCTGGCCGAGCTGGGCGTGCGCCGGGTCGCGCTGGTGACGCCGTACACCGTGTCCGTGACCCGGGCGCTGGAGGCGTACGTCGCCGAGGCGGGCGTCACCGTCACGGGCTGCGCCTTCATGGGGCTCACCCGGCACATCTGGAAGGTGCCGTACCGCGACGTGGCCGACATGGCCCGCCAGGCCGTACCCGCACCGGGAGCGGCGGACGCCCTGTTCATCTCCTGCACCAACCTCCCCACCTACGACGTGATCCCCCAGCTGGAGGCGGAGCTGCGGATCCCGGTGATCTCGGCCAACCAAGTGACGATGTGGGCGGCGCTGCGCCGACTGGGTACCCCTGCGGTGGGGCCGTACCAGGCGCTGACCGATCCGGCCGCGCGCCTCGGCCCCGCGGCGACGGGCGCGGTGGGTCCCGCGGTGGTGGGGCCCCCGGGCCCCGTCGACCCCGCGGTGGCGGGCCCGGTCGGACCCGCCGCGGTGGACATGCCGGGCGTCGGTGACGTCCCGGACACGGAACAGCAGCAGGAAGGGTGGACATGACAGCACTGGGATTCCTGTACCCGGGCCACTCCGGCGAGGACGACTACCCACGCATCGAGCAGCTCCTGGGCAGCGACATCCGGGTGGACCTGGTGCACACGGACATCGGCGAGGACGCCCACCGGGTGGACGCGCTCCTCGAGATGGGCTCGCCGCGGCGGCTGGAGGCGGGGGTGGCCGAGCTGCGGCTGGCCGGCGCCGACGCCGTGGTGTGGGCCTGCACCAGCGGCAGCTTCGTGCACGGCTGGGACGGCGCCCACGCACAGGTGCGGGCCCTGGCCCAGGCGGCCGGCCTGCCGGCCTCGTCCACCTCCTTCGCCTTCGTGCACGCGGCGAAGGAGCTGGGGGTGCGGCGGGTCTCGATCGGCGCGACCTATCCCGACGACGTGGCGCGGCTCTTCGGGGACTTCCTCGGCGCCGCCGGCATCGAGGTGGCCGACGTCGTCAGCTCGGGCATCATCACGGCGGCGGAGGTCGGCACCTGGACCGAGGCGGAGGTGCTGGCGCTGGCCCGCGCGGCCGACCGTCCGGACGTGGAGGCGGTGCTCCTCCCGGACACGGCCCTGCACACGGCGGCGCACATCCCGGCCCTGGAGAAGGAGCTGGGCAAGCCGGTCCTCACCGCCAACCAGGTCACGATCTGGGAGGGGCTGCGCCTGGCCGACCGGCGGGTCAACGCGCCGGAACTGGGCGCGCTGTTCACCCGGGAGCCGGTGGTGCAGGCCTGAGGTGAGGCGGTCCGCGGCGGGTCACGGCAGGCCCGCCGCACGGAAGAACCCCGGTCCCGCGTGAGCGGAACCGGGGTTCTCGTCGAGCGCTGGGCAGGCCTTGCACCTGCATTTCCCCACGGGAAGTGGGGCGTCTTTCCTTGGACCACCAACGCACTGCCTGCTGCGGGGAGTTGGCCCCCGTGATCAGGCAAGATGATCGTACCGCAGCTCGGGCCGGGGTGCACATCGAGCGGCGCTTGTTCAGGTAGATGGATGGAAGTCGTAGATCTGAACCGTGAGTTACGCACCTGAACCCTTGTCAGCACTCGAAGCTCCCCCTATTCTCACGCCGAGAAAGCGCTTTCCGCCATCGTGTGATTGACATGATCACGCCATGGCTTCCGTTCCGGCATGTGAAGGCGAATGGGGAGACCGAGGATGAGACGACCAGTCGCGCTGCGACTCCAAGCGGCACTGGGCACACTGGCCCTCGCGGCCGCGGCCGGTGTGGTGCTGACGATGCCCGAGGCGGCGGCAGCGGCCGGCGGCGCCACCGGCTACGCGACCCAGAACGGCGGCACGACCGGCGGCGCGGGCGGGCAGACCGTCCGGGCCACCACCGGCACCGCGATCCACGAGGCCCTGTGCGGCCGGGCCGACAGCAGCACCCCGATCACCATCGAGGTCGAGGGCACCATCAACCACGGCAACACCAGCAAGGTGTCGGGCGACAGCTGCAACACCGCGGCCGACAGGATCGAGCTGAAGCAGGTCAGCAACATCACGATCGTCGGGGTCGGGAACGGCGCCGTCTTCGACCAGCTGGGCATCCACATCCGGGAGTCCAGCAACATCATCATCCAGAACGTGACCGTCCGGAACGTCAAGAAGTCCGGCTCGCCCACGTCCAACGGCGGCGACGCCATCGGCATGGAGAGCGACGTCCGCAACGTCTGGGTCGACCACTCCACCCTGGAGGCCTCCGGCGGGGAGTCGGAGGGCTACGACGGCCTCTTCGACATGAAGGACAACACCCAGTACGTCACCCTGTCCTACAGCGTCCTGCGCAACTCCGGCCGGGGCGGGCTGATCGGGTCCAGCGAGAGCGACACCTCGAACGGGTACGTCACCTTCCACCACAACCTGTACGAGAACATCGACTCCCGCGCACCCCTGCTGCGCGGCGGCACGGCCCACATGTACAACAACCACTACGTGAGCCTGAACAAGTCGGGCATCAACTCCCGCGCCGGCGCCAAGGCCAAGGTCGACAACAACTACTTCGAGGACTCCAAGGACGTCCTCGGCACCTTCTACACCGACGCGGCCGGCTTCTGGCAGGTCAGCGGCAACATCTTCGACAACGTGACCTGGTCCGAGCCCGGCGGGGACAACAACCCGGCCGGCCCCGACCCGCAGTCCAACACCACGGTGTCCATCCCGTACTCCTACGGCCTCGACGACGCCTCCTGCGTGCCGTCCGTGGTGAGCGGCACGGCGGGCGCGAACAAGGGCCTGAAGGTCTCGGACGGCAGCTGCACCCCGCAGAGCCCGGACCCGACCGACCCCACCGACCCGGACCCGACCGACCCGGACCCGACGGATCCGACCGACCCGGACCCGACCGACCCGCCGAGCGGGACCAACCTGAGCGTCGGGGCGGGCTCCGACGGCTCGTCCAAGGCGAGCGGCACCAGCTACGGCAACGTGCGCGACGGCGACCTCGGCACGTACTGGTCCCCGGCCGGCACGACCGGCTCCATCTCCGTGAAGTGGTCCTCCGCCACCACCGTCGGCAAGATCAACATCCGTGAGGCGGCGGGCTCCGAGGGCACCGTCGGCTCCTACCGCGTCGTCAACCACGACACCGGCGCCGTCCTGGCCTCCGGCAGCGGGGCGGGCGTGATCGGCTTCTCCCCGGTCTCGCTGGAGAAGATCACCTTCGAGATCACCGGCGCCTCCGGCACCCCGAAGATCGCCGAGTTCGAGACGTACGCGGGCTGACCCCGCCGGGCGGGCGGGGCGTGTCCGGATCGCGGCTCCGGGCACGCCCCGCCCTCTTGCGCGGGCGCGGGACAATGGACGGTGGCCCACTCCACCGGAGTGACCCCGCACCCCGGGGACGGGCCGTCGTCACGCACGAGGAGGAGAAGACATGGCGGAGCCCACGCCGCGTCGGCACGAACCGCGGCTACGCCCCGCGCCCCTGCTCTTCGAGCCGGCGGAGGCGGCCGCCGATCCCGAGCACTTCTTCGACCTCGAGTCGATCGACGACCCCCGGGCCCTGCTCGAACGGGCCACCGAGCTGACGCACGCGTTCCGCGCGGCGGCGGACCGGGCGATGGAGTTCCAGGCGATCGCGGCGGCGCAGCTGGCCGATCCGAGGCGGTTCGACCGGCTGACGGCCGCGGACATCGCCGAACGCGCGGAGTGGACCGAGGACTACGCCAAGAAGATGGTGGAGTTCGGCCAGGACCTGATGCGCGGCGAATCGGCCGAGTGAGCCCGAGGAGCGGGCGGGGGGCCGGAGAGTCGGAGGGCATATGCCAGAAGGCTGGGCAAGATACTCCCCTCCCGGCCGCCGTGTCCCGGTTTCCCGCAACCCAGCGGAGCGGGGCCCTCACGCCGGGTAGACATCTGCGGTATGAGCAGCACACGCAACGCCACGCCCCATGCCTCGGACGTCACCTCGGACGGCGCCGCCTGGCTGGCCTCGGCGGGCGCGTACCCGCGCAGCACGCTCGCGCTCTGGGAGGAGCGGCCCGAGGCCCCGGTCGTCCTGCCCTGCGGCTCCACCTTCGACGTGGTGAGCGCTCCCGCGATCTTCGGCCGCCGGATGCTGGACCGGCTGTGGGACGACGGCCCCGGTTCGGGCCCGGTGGCGGAGTTCCGCGGCCGGATGCTGCTGTTCGCCGCCCCGGGCACCGCCCAGCGGCTGCCGTCGCTGCTCGACTGGGAGGAGTGGAGCACCCGCGGCCGGGAGGGCGGCCGTGCGGGAGCGGTGCCGCCGCTGCTGTGCCACGGCGCCGGGGACGCGGTGACCGTACCGGCACCGGCGGGCCCCGCCGCCCCCGCGGACGCGCCACCGCGCTCCGGATCCCGCTGGCTCGTGGCGCCGGACACCCGCCGGCCGTGGCTGCCCGGCCCGGAGATCATGCTCTGGGCGGCCGTGCGGGCGGCCCGCGCGGCGGTGCGGATTTCGATTTTTCCTCCCGCCGACCAGGATGCTAAGGTCTACGACGTCAGCAGGCGCCGCTAGCTCAGTTGGTTAGAGCAGCTGACTCTTAATCAGCGGGTCCGGGGTTCGAGTCCCTGGCGGCGCACGTTGGCGATGGCGAGGCGTGTTCGCGGAAAGCGCGAACCGGCCTCGCCATCGTTGTTTTTGCGCGGCTTCGCCGCGCGGTGTGGGGGCTTCGCCACCCACACCCCCCGGCCGGGTGGCCCGGGGGTGAGGGCTTGCCCAAGAGTCTGCGTGGGCCGGGGGGCGGGGGCGGGTCACCCGGGGGTGATCTGTACGGTCCAGGTGCCTGATTCCGTGCGGTCCTCGACCTCTACCCGTACGCCGTCGCCGGGGACCGTGAAGCTTTCGCCGAGGGATACGGGGGCGTCGGCGAGCGGCGGGTAGACCGAGTCGGCCCAGCAGGCCTCGGTGTCCGGGTGGGCGTCGACGACCTCGATCGGCCCGCCACCCGACTCCGCCCCGCTGTGCACCCGGTACACCAGCACCCCCGCGCGGCAGGACGCCGCGTCGTTGCCGACCGGCGTGCGCACCTCGAAGGCGAGCGCGCTGCCCGCCCCCGTACGCACCACCGCCAGCTTCGTGCCCCGCCCGAGGCCGAAGGCCGGCGCGCCCGCGGCGCCGGTCACCACCACCCCGGGGCCCGCGCCCAGCGGCTCCAGCGTCAGCCGGGTCGGTTCGCTGCCCCGCACGCAGGCCACCTGCCGGGGCCGCAGCCAGCCCAGCTTCCACTTGTGCCAGCCGAACAGGTCCGGGGAGAGTCCGAACTGGCTGCCCATCAGGTCCCAGTCGCCGACGTGCGTGTCCCAGTCGCCCTCGCCGTCCGCCGGCCGGTGGTACAGGTCCGGCAGGTCGAAGACGTGCCCCGTCTCGTGGGCCAGCACCAGCCGGTCCGGCGGATGGTTCTCGAAGACCGTGACGACCCGCCGGATGTCCGTGCCGTCCGCCCGCAGCGGGGTGTCCAGGTTGACGACCTTCGTGGCGTCGGAGTCCACCCCGGGCGCGTCCGGGTCCGCGACGAAGTAGACGACGTCGTACCGGGAGAAGTCGACGTACCGGTCGGCCGCGGTCAGCGCGTCGCGCAGGTAGGCCGCCCGGTGCTCCGGGCTCCAGTCGCGCCGTATGGCGTACGACGTCGACGGGCTCGGCATCCGGATCCAGTCCCGCAGCGGGTGCGGGCGGAGCGTGAAGGCGCCGTAGGAGGCACGCCGGAAGAAGTCGCCGGTGGCGGGGAAGTGGTCGGCGGCGAGTTCGGCCGGTGCCGTCAGCGGCTGGGAGTCCGGGAAGGACAGGAACACCATCACCGCGTCCAGGGTGCGGGCGGGCCGCGGATAGGTGGCGTTCCAGGTGTCCAGGCCCTCGGAGTGGTGCACGGCGGTGCGCTGGAGCGCGCAGGGCTCCGGGGAGAAGGGCTCGGCGACCGACGGCGCGGTGATCAGGGAGGTCGCGGCGAGCGCCGACATCGTGGTGCACACCGCGGCGGTGCTGCGCAGCCTGGTCCGGGGGAGCTGGCGCGGCACATGGACCTCCGGACGCGGTTGACGGGACACCGCACCCAGCTTGTGCATGATTGTCGTATTACGCCCTGTTCGCGTGCACCGGATGGGTGAGCCGTCCGGGATTTCGCAGGTGTTCTCCCGGGCGACGCCTCGAAGACACTCACGGAACGTCACAACTGGTCGGAGGGGTGACGGACCCGTCCAGGTGTGAGCAGAAACGATCTGCCGGAGGGGTCGCTCGGCCCGGAGCGCGGAACGGCGGCTGGAAGGGCCCGGTGTCAGCCTCTATGATCGGCACACTTTCCTGCACGAACAGAGCACGAACAGAGATCGAGGCACTGCGGGAGCGAGCGGTGAACGGAACCTCCGAAGGGCCGGCGCCCGCAGCGGATCTCGGCCCGGCCATTACAGAGAGTGATGAAGGCCTGGCTCCTCGTGCCGTGCGTACGGAGCCCCCGGCCTACCGGTCGGTGTTCACCACGGCCCCGCTCGCCATGGCCGTCGTCGACGCCGAGGGCCTGGTCGTCAGCGCCAACGACACCCTGGGCACCCTGCTGGGCACGGACCCGGACGCGCTGGCCGGGTCCGTGGCGGCCGACCTCGTCGACCTCGCCTCCGACGCCGGCACCTGGCACGCGTACCGCGAGGTGCTGCGCGGCCACCGGCCCCGGCTGCGCTGCACCAGACGGCTGAAGCGGGCCGACGGACACTCCCTGTGGGCGCAGGTGACGGTCGAGCCGCTGGCCGGTCCCGGGGGCTCCGGGGGCTCCGGGGACGGGGACGCCCCGGGACTGCTGCTCTCCGTCGCCGACGTGAGCGCCCGGCGCGAACTCCAGGCCCGGCTGCGCCACCTCCAGATGCACGACCCGGTGACCCGGCTGCCCAACCGCGCCCTGTTCTTCGAACGACTGACCGCCGCGCTGGAGGCCGAGTCGTACGAGCATGGCGGCACCGGCCGGATCGGCGTCTGCTACCTGGACCTGGACGGCTTCAAGGCCGTCAACGACACCCACGGCCACCGCGTCGGCGACCGGTTGCTGGCCGCCGTGGCCGAACGGCTCACCAGGTGTGCGGAGGAGGCGGCCCACGCCCGGTCCGGCGCCCCGCTGGTGGCCCGGCTCGGCGGTGACGAGTTCGCCCTCCTGGTGGAGGACTCCACCGGCACCGACCAGCTCGCCGACCTGGCCGGGGCGGTCCTCGCGGCCCTCCAGCCGCCGTTCGAACTCTCCGACCGGCGCCTTTCGGTCACCGCCTCGGTCGGCGTCGTCGAACGCCACACCGCCGGCACCACCCCCACCGCCCTGATGCAGGCCGCCGACACCACCCTGTACTGGGCCAAGGCGGACGGCCGGGCCCGCTGGACCCTGTTCGACCCCGAGCGCAACGCCAACCGCATGACCCGCCAGGCGCTGGCCGCCACGCTCCGCCCGGCCATCGAACGCGGCGAGTTCGCCCTCGAGTACCAGCCGCTGGTCGGCATGGAGGACGGCCGGGTGCGGGGCGTCGAGGCGCTCATCCGCTGGAATCATCCTCAGTTCGGCGTACTGGCGCCGAATCGGTTCATCGCACTGGCGGAGGAGGATGGCTCGATCGTTCCCCTCGGCCGCTGGATCCTGCGCACCGCCTGCCACCAGGCCCGCCGCTGGCAGCTGGCCCACCCGGACGAGCCGCCGATCTTCGTCAGCGTCAACGTGGCGGTCCGCCAGGTCTGGGACTCCGACCTGGTGGCGGACGTGGCCCGCACCCTGGAGGAGACGGGCCTGGCCCCGGAGCTGCTCCAGCTGGAGCTGACGGAGTCGGCGGTGATGGGCTCGGCCGGGCGCCCGCTCCAGGTCCTCAAGGCGCTCAGCGACATGGGCGTCCACATCGCCATCGACGACTTCGGCACCGGCTACTCGAACCTGGCCTACCTCAGCCGGCTGCCGGTCTCGGTGCTGAAGCTGGACGGCGCGTTCGTCCGGGGCTTCCAGTACGACGCCGTGTCCGACGCCGCGGCCTGCGGTGCCGGGGGCGCCAACCCGGCCGACGAGGTCATCGTCGAGGCGATGGTCCAGCTCGCCCACCGCCTCGGCCTGACGGTCACCGCCGAGTGCGTGGAGACCTCGGCCCAGGCGACCCGGCTGCGCCGCATCGGCTGCGACACAGGCCAGGGCTGGCTCTACTCCCGGCCGGTGGCACCGGACCGCATCTCCGCGCTGCTGGGCCACGCGGGACCCGGCGGCCCCGCCGGGGTTCAGGCGGGCGTCGGCAACCCGTAGGCGTCGGCGATCAGCTCGTAGGAGCGCAGGCGTACGTCGCCGCCGTGGGCGTTGGCGGTGAGCATCAGCTCGTCGGCGCCGGTGCGCTTGTGCAGGTCGTCGAGGCCGGAGCGCACCTCGTCGGCGGTGCCGTGGATGACGTTGGCGTTCCAGGACTGGATGAAGTCCTGCTCCATCGGGCTGAAGTCGTACGCCTCGGCCTCCTCCGGCGTCGGCACCAGCCCCGGGCGGCCGGTGCGCAGCCGGACCATGTTCAGCGCGGCCGCCAGCACCTGCCTGCGGGCCTCCTTCTCGTCGTCGGTGGCGAGCGCGGAGACGCCGATGAGGGCGTACGGCGCGTCCAGGACGGCGGACGGCCGGAAGGACTCGCGGTACAGGTCGAGCGCCGGGATCGTGTTCTGCGCCGAGAAGTGGTGCGCGAAGGCGAACGGCAGCCCGAGGGTGCCGGCCAGCCGCGCGCTGAACCCGGAGGACCCGAGCAGCCACACCGGCGGCCGGTGCGCCGACTGCACGCCCCCGGGCGAGGTGGCCTGCACGGGGCCCGGCACGGCGTGGATACGGGCGTACGGGTGCCCGTCCGGGAAGTCGTCGTCCAGGAACCGGATCAGCTCGGCGAGCTGCTGCGGGAAGTCGTCGGCGCCCTCGTTCAGCCGGTCGGTGCGGCGCAGGGCGGCGGCGGTGGCCCCGTCGGTGCCGGGTGCCCGGCCGAGCCCGAGGTCGACGCGCCCCGGCGCCATCGCCTCCAGCGTCCCGAACTGCTCCGCGATGACGAGCGGCGCGTGGTTGGGCAGCATGACGCCGCCGGACCCGAGCCGGATGCGGTCGGTGTGGGCCGCCAGGTGGGCCAGGATGACCGCGGGGGAGGACGAGGCGACGCCGGGCATGGAGTGGTGCTCGGCGACCCAGTAGCGCTGAAAGCCGCGGGCCTCGGCGAGCCGCACGATGTCCACGCCGGTCCGCAGGGCATCGGTGGCGGTCCGGCCGGCCCCGACGGTCACCAGGTCCAGTACGGAGAGGGGGACGGGAGCGGTGCCGTGGGCGGTGCCCCGGATCTCCTCTGCGGCGTCTGCGGGCATGGTGGGGTGCCTCCTGTGCTTGACGTGGTCGTACACGCGGTCGTACGTGGGTCGCTTCGCGAGGTAACAGGAGGGGGTCTCCGGTTATTCCCGGCGGCTCACGACGCCGGGGCGTTGACCAGCGTGGCGATCAGGCGGGTCACCAGCGGGCGCGGGTCGGGTGCGTCCGGCCGGCCGGTCATCAGGAGATGGTGGGCGGTGCCGACGACGGCGAGGGCCACCGAGGGCGGGTCGACGGTCCGCGCCACGCGGCCCAGCTCCCGCTCGGCCTCCAGGTAGTCGGCGATCGCGTCCTGGATCGCGGTGAAGCCCGGTGCGCCCTTCTCCAGCGCCTCGCGGATGCCCAGCGCGGCGGCCGGGCGGGTCATGGCGAGGCCGGACAGGGCGAGGCCGCCGGAGTCGAACAGGGCGAGAGCGACGGTGTTCAGGTTGTGCTCCACCGCGCCCTGCCCGGCGATCCCCGACAGGGCCCGCGCCTTCGTCGCCGTCTTCGCGAACCGGTCCAGGCACAGCTCGGCCACGAATTCGTCGAACCCGGCGAAGTGCGCGTGCAGCAGCCCCTTGGCGCAGCCCGCTTCGGTGGTGACCGCCCGGCTGGTGAGTGCGCCGGGGCCGTCCCGCTCCACGATGCGCTCGGCCGCCGCGAAGAGCCGCTCGCGTACGTCCGGTGTCGCCACTCCGCGCGGTGCCATGGGCCTCTCATTCGTCCCGGATCGGTCGCCCCGGCTGGGCTCGACCCCGTGGATGGTACCGGGGATTGCGGGGTTTGGGCACTTGCCCATACGATTTGGGCGCACGCCCATTCTCTGTCGTTCGCCCGGGAGGCACCTGTGCCGGACATCGTCAACACCGAGCAGGCTCAAGCGTGGAACGGACCTGAGGGAGCCCACTGGGCGCGCAACCAGGACCGCTGGAACGCCGTGAACGAGGGCTTCGACGAGCCCCTCCTCGACGCCGCCGGCATCACCGGAGAAGACCGGGTCCTCGACCTCGGCTGCGGCTCGGGCCAGACCACGCGGCGCGCCGCGCTGCGGGCGCCCCGAGGACACGTGCTGGGTCTCGACCTGTCCGGCCCGATGCTGGCCGAGGCCAGGAGCCGCGCCGAGCGGGAAGGCGTCGCGAACGTCTCCTTCGCGCAGGGCGACGCGCAGGTGCACCCCTTCGGGGCGGGGGCGTTCGACGCGGCGGTCAGCCGCTACGGGGTGATGTTCTTCGCCGACCCCGTGGCCGCCTTCGGCAACGTCGGCCGGGCGCTGCGGCCCGGCGGACGCCTGGCGTTCGTCTGCCCGGCCGACGCGGCGCTGAACGGCTGGGTCACGGCGATGGCGTCACTGCGCGAGGTCCTGCCGGTGGGCGACTTCGGACAGCCCGGGCTGCCCGGCATGCTCTCCCTGGCCGCCCCGGACCGCATCGGCGACGTCCTCACCGCGGCGGGTTTCGCCGGCATCGACGTCAACCAAGTCCAGGCGCACGGGACGTGGGGGCGGGACGCCGAGGACGCGGCGGAGTTCCTCCTGGGCACGGGCCCCGGCCGCCACCTCATGGAACGGGCCGACCCGACCGCGCGGGCCCGCGCCCGCGGCATCCTGACGGACCATCTGCGCACGCACGAGGCGGCTGACGGCACGGTCCGGCTCCTCAGCACGTCCTGGCTGACCACGGCGACCCGCCCGGCCGCCACCGCATGACCGGGTGACCGCGCCGGCGCCTGAGCCCTTGCTCGACGACGGTGTGCGAGTTGCACCGAAATCGCGTGCGGTCGGACAGGGCAGTTCGGCGTTCGCCCGATTCGGGGAGCAGGTCACCAGGATTACGTGTGGTGCAAGTTGGGGGTGGACTGACGGGGCGGGTCAGTGGGTCACCCGGTGGCGGAGGTAGGCGACGTGGGAGCCGAAGGTGCGGCTCTCGACGAGTTCGAGGTTCACCCGGCGCCCGTGGTGGGGGAAGAAGGGGGTGCCGCCGCCGACCAGAACCGGGTGGACCATGGTCCGGTACTCGTCGATCAGGTCCGAGGCGGCCGCCTCGGCGGCGAGGGTCGCGGCGCCGATCGCGATGTCGCCGTCGCCGGGCTCGGCCCGCAGGCGCTCGATCTCCTCCGCCAGGGTGCCGGAGGCCAGGCGCGTGTTGGTGCCCTGCACCGTCGTCAGCGTCCTGGAGAACACCACCTTCGGGAGCGCCTTCCACAGCGCGGCCCACTCCAGCTCCGCGGCGTCGAGCGACTCGTCCCGGTCGGCGGTCTCCCAGTACAGCATCGTCTCGTACAGGCGCCGCCCCAGCAGGTGGGCGCCGGTCTCGCGGATCTCGTCGGTCCAGAACCGGAAGACCTCCTCGGCCGGGTCCGCCCAGTCGATGGCGCCGTGCGGGTCGACGATGTAGCCGTCGAGGGACACGTTCATCGAATAGGTCACTCTGCGCAACGGAAGCCTCCTCGGTAGCCGCCCGGTTCCGACAGTACGGCCACGAACGGGCGGGCGCCGGTCAGTCGGCGGTGCTCGCCTCCCGTACGTCCGTTCCCGGCGCCGGTACGGCCTCGGCGGGCCGGCGCCGGCGTTCCCTTACCCGCTCGACGACCACGGCGGAGAAGCAGAGCAGCGCCGTGAGCACGGAGAAGACGAAGAAGACCGTGGTGTCGGCCCAGACGGTCGCGCCGACGCCGACGAGGAGGGTGGGCGTGACGAGGGCGCCGTACGCGAGCAGGTAGAACATCGACATGACGGCCCCGCGCCGTTCGGCGGGGATGCCGGCGGTGAGGTGGCGCAGGGAGCCGCCGAAGGCGAGCCCGTAGGCGCCGCCCTGGAGGGCGACGGCGACGACGATGACGACGGCGTTGCCGGTGGCGAAGGCACCCACTCCGGCCAGCATGAGCACGGCGAGCGCGGTGTCGCCGACGAGTGCGACCGTGCGTGCCGGACGGCGGGCGCTGAGGATCTGTGTGCAGGCGGCGGCGAGGGTCACGGCCGCGATGACGACGCCGCCGAAGAACGGGCCGTCCACGTTCGCGGCGTCGGCGGCGATCGACGGCTCCAGTGAGAAGCAGACCCCGAGCACCGCCCAGGCGGCACCGGCGCCGAGCACGGAGAAGGTGAAGCGTCCGCGCATCTCCTTGGGCACGTGCGGGCGTGGGATCCCCACGGTCGCCGTACCGGGGGACGGGTGCGGTTCGCGCATCACCAGGAGGAGGACCAGCAGGACGAGGCCGATCAGCGCGTCGGTGAGGTACGGCAGGAGCAAGGGGTGGAAGCCGGTCTGGGCGAGGGCCGCGGTGCCGAGTGCGGCGGCGGCGATACCGATGTTGAACGCGATGGCGGTCAGCGTCCCGCTGCGTGCCGCCCGCTCGGGGCGCACGTCCAGCAGGGCGGCTCCGCCGACCACGACGATCGCGCCGATGCCCAGGCCGTTGAGCATCCGGGCCACGACGAGGTACGCGGGTCCTGCGGCGAACACGAAGACGGCGAGCCCGGCGAGCAGCAGCAGGACGGCGACGAGGAGCACGGGCCGGCGGCCGTACCGGTCGGAGAGGGCGCCGGACAGGAGGATCGCGACGACCGCGACGGCCCCGTAGGCGGCGAAGACGACGGTGGTGAGAACGGGAGGGTAGTCCCACTTCTCGGCGTACAGGGAGTAGAGCGGTGAGGGGATGGCGGAGGTCGCCTGCCCGAGCATGAGGAGGACGAGGAGGGCCGGATAGCTCCATGACTGGGGGCGGCGGCCCTGGGAGAGTTCCCGCACGAGGACTCCAGGGGAAAGAGAAGTATGATGTGCGTCGTACTTCGAGGATGCTAGGGAGAAGTATGATGCTCGTCAAACTTGGTGGTGCCTGATGCCGCCCTGGGAGATCCCTTCCGACCAGTTGCCGCCCGTCGCCGCGGTCCAGAAACTGCTGCGCGCACTCGCGGATCCGGTACGCCTGGAGATGGTCCGCCGCCTGGCGGCGGATCCGGCCGGTGAAGCGCCCTGCTCCGACCTCTACGAGGGCCTGAACAAGTCCACCGCGACCCACCACTTCAAGATCCTGGTGGAGGCGGGCGCCTTCCGTCCGGTCATGGTCGGCCCCTCCCGGGGCCACCGCTTGCGGCGTGACGCCTTGCAGGAGGCGGCCCCCGGTCTGCTGGACGCGCTGATGGGGGCGCTGGCCCGGCAGGACTGAAGGCGGCGCGGAGCCGTCGCCGGTGTATCGACGAGCTCGTCGCGAGTGAGCTGTTCGCCGTCGTCGACCGCACGCGGACCATCGACGACGGCGGCGAGCGGATCGCGCGCGCCCCGGCGGCCGTGCCGACCGCGCCGACGGGGCGGTGGCAACGGCCCCGTCGTGTCGTGCGGTGTCGACGCGGCGACGAGAGCGCGGGACCCGGCGGCGACGGTGGTGCCGGGCCGGTTCACCAACCCGGCCCGGGTGACCCGGTGCCGCCGGACGTCTCCCGCGTCCGTTCGCCGGTCACCGGTACTCCTCCGTCAGGGCCGCCAGGCCGCCCGGTGCTCCGCGAGATGGGCCAGCACCGAGTGGTTCGCCTCCCAGCCGTCCGGGAACTTCACCAGCGTGCCCAGCTGGACCGGTTCCGTGGACGGGTAGTCGTCCAGCAGATCGCCGACGCCCTCGCGGCAGACCACGATGCACGCGTGCCGGTGCCGGGAGGTCAGGACGCACAGGCGGCCGGTCTCCAGGTGGAAGGCGGTGGCGTCGGGGCGGCCGGAGAGCGGGTGCAGGACGACCGTGACGTCGTACTCGCGGCCCTGGAGGCGGTTGGCCGTGTCCACGGTCACGTCGTGCACGCCCAGGCCGGCCAGCTCCGCGCGGACCGCCGCCGCCTGGTCCCGGTGCGCGGTGCCGACGGCGATGCGGGCGGCGGTGAGGGGAGCGGGGTCGGGCGAGCGCTCGGAGGTCGCCCGGCCCTCACGGTCGAGGAGGCGCCGGACCACCGCCGCCACCGCCCGCACCGCCTCCGGGTCGGTGCGCGGGGTGTGCCGGGCCGGAAGCTCCAGCAGGCCCCAGCCCGAGGCGGCGGCCTCGTCGATCACCCGGTCGGGACCCGAGCCGTCCGACGGCACCGCGAAGGCCAGGCTCCGGTCGCCGTGGCCCGTGCCGCTGCGGAACGGCGTGTACGGGTAGAAGGCGTCCGAGACCAGGCGGGCCGCCGACGCCGGGAGCCGCCAGGAGACCGGGAGACGGTGCTGGGGCAGGCCCGAGTTGTGGGCGAGGAGGGTCGTCACGGCCGAGGACGACGGGTCGTAGGCCAGGCCCGCCCACTGCTCGCTGCCCACCGTGGCGAACGGGTCCAGCTGACCGGGGTCGCCCACGAACAGCGCCCGCTCGAAGAGTCCGGCGACCGCGAGCAGGGAGTCCGAGCGCATCTGGTACGCCTCGTCGACGATCGCGTGCCGCCACGGCTCGTCCACCTTCACGTGCGCCCACTTCGCCGCCGTGGACAGCACGACGGCCTGCCCGGCGAGATCGGCGGCCTTCGCCGACTTGCGGACGTTGGCCAGCGCGTCGAGCGCCTTGTCGTACGGGTCGGCGTCACTGCTGTGCAGGCGGCCCACCGGGAGGTCCGGGTTCTTCTCTGCCAGGCGCAGCACCAGGTCGTCCACCTGGGCGTTGGTCTGCGCCACCACCATCAGGGGGCGGCCCGCCTCGGCCAGCTCCAGCGCCGCCCGCACCACGAGCGTGGACTTCCCGGCGCCGGGCGGGGAGTCGACGACGACGCCGCGCTCCGTGCCGTGCAGGGTGTCGTGGAGGATCGCCGCGGTGGCGCGGGCGGCCTCCGCGCCCGGGTCGAAGGACGCGGGGGCGGATGCGGAGAGGGCCTCGACGGTCACAGCACGTCCTCCTCGGTCTGGGCGTCGGCGGCCTCCGGCACCGCGGCCGACTCACCGGGCGGGCCGCCGTGCGTCCACGGGGTCTGCTCCGGGTCGGGGAGCTTCGCGCCGCCCCGCTGCTCGTGCTCGAAGAGCGTGAAGCAGACCAGGTCGCCCTTCTCCGGCACCGACCCGGCCTCGGGCTCCTTGCCGCGGCCCATCTTGTCCATGATCCTGAGCACCACCGTGCCGTCGTCGGTGCCGGTCCCGTCGTCGGGACCGCCGGGACCGCCCGGGCCGCCGGGACCGCCCGGGCCGCCGGGACCGCCCGGGCCGCCGGGACCGCCGGGGCCGCGGGCCGGGGCCGCCGGTCCGACGTACTCGGCCGTCTGCGGCTTGCCGCCCAGCGAGCGGTAGACCTTCACCCGCTCGCCCAGGTACGGGCGATCGTCCGTGCGGATGGTGACCAGCGGGCGCGGACTGGGCCGCTTGCTCTCGCTGTACGCCATCACCACGTCCACGACCTCGCCCGCGAACGCCTCCCCGGACAGCCGCCGCCCGGCCATCACCAGCGGATCGTCCAGCGCCTCCTGGGCTTCCAGACGGGCCTGCTCGCGCTCGCGCGTGGCCAGCTTGTTCGCCGCCGTCACGGCGTCGTCGCGGCGCGGCTGCGGGGGCTCGCCGGCCAGGATGCGGTCGCGGTGGGAGGTGAACGACCAGCGGTCGCGGGTCCAGCGCTCCTCGGCGTGCGCCCCTTCGGGCAGCGCCCGCAGCAGGTCCAGGCCCCGCCACACCGCGTCCCAGGTGGGCCGGGTACGGCTCTCGACCAGGGCGCGGATCTCCCGCTCCGCGGCCGTGAGAGCACCGAGCCGGTCGTCGGCCTCCAGACCGTCCTCGGCGGCGGCCAGCGCCGTGCGGGCGCGGTCGTAGCGCTCGATGGCGGGGGCGAGGAGCTTGTTGTCGAAGGCCGGGTCGGTCGCCGGGCCCGCGGGCGGGCACAGCAGCTGGCCGTCGGCGTCGCGGGCCAGCTCCGCGCGGCGGGCGGCCTCCGCACCGGTCGGGGGCGGCTCATGCGAGTCCCGCGGGTGCGGCGGGTCCTGCGGCGCGATCCACGCCAGCAGGGCGCCCAGGTGCTGGTCCTCCAGCGTGGACTGCCCGGTCGCCCAGTGCCGGCCCAGCAGGTCGGTCATGGCGAGCAGGAGGGAGGAGCCGGGCACGCGGGCCCGCTCGCCGTAGTGGGTCAGCCACCGGCCCAGCAGCGGCACCCGCGGCGGCGCGGGGTGCGGGGTCTCCGGGTCCTGTTCCGCCGTACGCCGAAATCGCATGGACCGGCCCAGCAGCCGTACGAAGTCGACGCCCGCGCGGCTCGGCACGACCAGCTGCGCGGCGTCCGCGCACAGGTCGACCTCGACCTTGACCCGCTTGCCCGTCTCCGGGTCGGTCTCGGTGCGCTCGGCGGCCTCGACGCTCTCCGCGTACGCCTCGACGTGGGGCAGCACGATGCCGGCCAGCTCGGCCAGGAACGCGAAGCGCAGGTCGCGGTCGCGGGGCTGCGGCACGACCAGCAGGTGCGGCGCGTCCCGGTCGGTGCCGACCAGCGCCCCGAGCGGGGCCCCGGCCTCACCGGCGGTGATCAGCGGCACGAAGACGAGCGGACGGTCCGACAGGTGCCGGTGCCGGACGGTGGCGGCGGGCTGGGCCCGGCCGGTGCGCACGGCCTCCAGCCGGGCGAGGGTGGTGATCAGTGACACGCGGACACCCCGCCGGCCCCGATACCGCCGTCCGCCGCCGCGCCGCCGCCCGCCCCGGCCGTCGCGAGCGCCTCCGCACGGAGCCGGGCCGCCCTGCGCAACGCGGCAACCGCCGGGTCGTCCGGGTCACCCGCCTCCCCGCGGGCCGCGGCCAGCACGTCCTCGACCGTGGAAAGACCGCCCAGCTCGGCCCGTACCGGCCGGCCCAGGCTGGTGACCGCACCGGCCTCGCGGGACCGGGCGCGACAGTGGAAGGCCAGCTCGCACGCGGACAGGCACTCGGGCGCGTACGTCGCCGGGACCGCCTCGACCGCCGCCGTCAGCTCCTCGGCCGGCAGCTCGGGGGAGAAGCAGACGCCCTCCGGGAGCGCGTCGGCGATCTCCTCGATGCGGGTCAGCCGGGCCAGCTGGCGGTCGGTGACGGCGCGCTGCTTGCGCACGTCGACGGCGGACGCGGTGGGCAGGTTGGAGAAGTCCCTGGGGCAGACGAGCAGGACGCGGTGGCGCACGCGCGGGGCCGGATCGAGGCGGGCGGCGACCCGCTCCAGGGCCAGCACGTACACCGCGGCCTGCCGCGCGGCGGCGCCGACCTTCGCCGGATCGGCGGAGCCGTCCAGCATGGGGAAGGACTTGATCTCGACGACCGTCCAAGCGCCGTCCGGATGCACCACCACGGCGTCCGGTTCCAGGAACGCGGGGGAACCGGCGACCTCCAGGGCGAGCATCGGATGGTCGAGCAGAGTCCACGCGCCGGGTGTGCCGGTGGCCTCGCGCAACGCCAGCGCCGTCCGCGCCGCGCGCCCCTCAGGGCCGGTCGCGGACAGGTCGGGCACCCGCACCGGAGCCTCGGCGGGGGGCTCGGCGCCCCGGTCCAGCCTCTCGTGCACCAGCCGCAGCAACTCGGCGCCGCCGTCCGCCTTCACCCTCGCCTCGAAGGCGTTGCCCCGTGTGAAGGCGAACTGGGACTGCCCGAAGACCGACGGTGAGCCCAGCGCACTGGCCAGGGACGCCTTGTCCACGCCCGCCCCGTCGAGGATCGCGCGCCGACGGCACCCCGGGTTGGCGGCGAGGGCGGCCAGGGCCCGGGCGTCCAGCGCCTTGGCGGGTACGTCGGGACCGCGCAGCTCAGCGAGCCGGTGCCGGAGTCTCGTCCCCCGCGTCCGAGGGGGCGGGGTCCGGCTCGGGTCCGGCTCCGAACCGCTGCTCGCGCTGCCGTGGAAATCGCTCACCCGCGGAAGTCTGGCATCCACCACTGACATTCACGGAACCCGCGCCGTCCCGGGCGGGGGCCGGGGCGGGCACGGCGGCGTTCGCGGAGCCGGCCGCGGCCGGGGCGAAACGGGCCGGGAGCCGGGTCCGCACCCGCGCCGCGGCACGCAGCACGAACGGCGTCAGCAGCAGTCCCGCGGCCATCACGGCCGCACCGGCGACGGCGTCGAGGAAGTAGTGGTTCGCGGTGCCCATCACCACGATCGTGGTCACCAGCGGGTAGACGACACCCGCCGCCTTGGCCGTGCGCGTGCCGCCGTGGCGCCACAGCATCACCCCGCACCACAGCGCCCAGCCCACGTGCAGGCTCGGCATCGCCGCGTACTGGTTGGTCATCCCGCCCAGGCCGCGCGGAGCGCTCGCCTCGCCGCCCCACCAGCCGTACGAGCTGTACTGGGCCATCGTGTCGACGAACCCGTGACCGGCGTCCAGCAGCCGGGGCGGGCAGGTCGGCAACAGGGTGAAGCCGATGAGACCGATGAACGTGGACGTCATCAGCCAGGTGCGGGCGGCCCGGTAGCGCACCGCGCGGGAGCGGAAGAGCCAGATGAGGATCGCCGGGGTGACCACGTAGTGCAGCGACGCGTACCAGAAGTCCGCCGGTACGCCGATCCAGGGCTCGCGCGTGAAGAGGCGGTTGAGGGGGTGCTCCGCGTTGAGGTGGAGCGCCTTCTCGATGTCCAGGATGGCCAGGCCGTGGTCGACGGCGTCGGAGACGTCGCCCCGCACGAGCAGGCGTCCCGCGCTGTAGCAGGCGTACACGAGGACGATGAGCGGCAGCTCGGTCCACCAGCGCAGCCGAGGGTGCGGGGCCGCCTCGGTGCCCGGTGTCTCGGTGTGCGGCAATCCGATCGCCCTCCCCCTTCTCTTCGCTACCTGCTTCTCGGTCACTCGTGCGCCTGGACGGACACGGGCGAGCCACTCTACGGCCTCACCGCGACCCCTCGGCCAAGCGCCCTCGGACCGGATAGACGCGGGCATCGCCCCTCGGGTTGCCCGCACGGACGGTACGGGATGATGGAGGGGTCCCCCTCAGACATTTCTCCCGGAAAGGCCTCTTCATGGCACCGCGCATTCTGCTGGCCCGGCACGGACAGACGGAGTGGTCGCTGTCCGGCAGACACACCGGCAGGACCGACGTGCCGCTCCTGGAGGAGGGCCGGCGCGGCGCGAAGCTGCTCGGCGAGCGGCTGCACCGGGCGCCGTGGGACGGGCTGGACGGCGTGGAGGTGCGGACCAGTCCGCTGGTGCGCGCGAGCGAGACCTGCGAGCTGGCGGGTTTCGGCGAGCGCGCACGCGCGTGGGACACGCTGATGGAGTGGGACTACGGGGCGTACGAGGGCATGACGCCGGAGCAGATCCAGGCCGTGCGGCCCGGCTGGCTGATCTGGCGGGACGGGGCCCCGGAGGGGGAGGGCGTGGCAGACGTCACGGCGCGCGCGGACGAGGTGGTGGCGTGGGCGCGAGAGGCGGAGCGGGACGTGCTCGTCTTCGCCCACGGGCACGTTCTGCGGGCGATCGGGGCGCGGTGGCTGGGGCTGCCGGTGTCCTTCGGCGCGCGGATACGGCTCAATCCGACGTCGCTGTCGGTGCTGGGGTGGGCGTACGGGGAGCCGGCGGTGGAGAGCTGGAACGATCTGGGGCACTTGGTGGGCTGACGGGTGGGTACGGGTGCCCGCGCTGGTTTGCGGCGCCCGGCGCCCGGTGCCCGACGCCCGGCGTCGGGGCTGGGGCGGGGGTGGGGACGCGTCCCGGCGTCGCGGGGTGCTTCCCCCAGTGCCTGAACGGCCCGAGAGGTACCCCCACCGCCCACCCGTGCCGCCCCCGCGGCACGACTGCCCGCAGCTGCGGCGGGGGCGGCGGTGCGGCTGCCCGCATTTGCGGCGGCTGGCGATGGTCCGCAGTGGCGGCCGGGGTGTGGCTGGGTCGGGGTCATGCCGGTCTCGGCAGCGCTGCGTGGCGGTCCAGGAAGGTGGAGACTCCCGAAGCGCGGCGGTGGGGGAGGAGCACCCGGGCCGTTCCGGCCAGCATCGTGTGGATGCGGGAGGACTGGACCTCGCCCAGCAGGTCGAGCACCCGCATGCCCGCCCCCGCCGCCTCGTCGGGGCGGCCGCCCCGGGCCAGGTCGTCCGCCAGCTCCGCCGAGTACAGCGCCAGGTTCCGGGTGAAGTGCGGGTCCTGGAGATCCGCCGCCCGCCGCGCGTGCCGGGCCGCCCGCGGCCAGTCGCCCAGGGTCGACCAGCACTGCGCCTCGAGCCCCTCCAGCTCGGCCTCGCCGTAGAAGCTCATCCACTCCGGGTCGGTGTCCGAGGGGCCCCGTTCGAAGAAGGTCTGCGCGCGGACCAGCGCCTGCTCGCAGCCGACGCGGTCCGCGAGGCCCGCCCAGCCGCCCGCCTCGCGCAGCGCCAGCAGGGACATCAGCCGGGCCGAGCCCAGCGGGCGGGCGGCGCGCTGCGCGGCCTGGGCCGCCCGCACCGCCTCGCGCGGGCGGCCGGCGTCGCGGGCCAGGAACGCCATGTTGCAGAAGGCGTGCGCCTCGAGGCCGGCGTCGCCGTTCATCCGGGCGGTGGCGAGGGCCTCGGCGTAGTGGGAGCGCGCGTCGTCGAAGCGCCCCGAGTCGTGCGCCAGCCAGCCCACGGAGATCGCCAGTTCACCGGCGCCCGTGTAGATCCGGTCCGCGGTCGCCTGCCGGGACACGCCGGCGTCCAGGAGCGCGTACGCGGTGCGCAGCGGGGCCGCCGCGCGCCGGTAGAGACCGTCCGCGCCGTGCCGGTCGTCGAGCAGCCGGATCCGGCGGACGGCTTCTTCGAGGGCGCCGGCCTCGCCCGTCCCGGCCCGGCGCGCGGGGCGTCCGGCCGCCGCGGCGTCGACGGCGAGCCCCAGGGGGCCGAGTGAGGCGGCGGCCACGGTGGCGCCGCTCGTCATGAATGCGCGACGCAGCACGTCGCTCTCCTCGTTGTTGTCGTGCGTTTCGTACAGGTCCTGCGCGTCTCGGACGTCTTGCGTGTCCAGGACGTCTTGCGTGTCATGCGTCTCATACGGCTCACCCGCCCCTCGTGACTCACCCGGGGTGCGCGCCTGCCGTCCGCGTACCGACGAACGGGGCGCGAACCCCAGGTCGGTGAGCGTGCGGCCGGGGAACATGTGCAGGAACACCCGCTCGTACGCGTAGTTGGGGCAGCGGATCTCGCCCGCCTCGACCCGGCCGACATAGCGCGCGTCGCAGCTGACCCGCTCGCCGATCTCGCGCGCGGCCCGGCGGACCGCCGCCGCGAACTCCGCCGGGGAGCGCTTGCCGCGCAACCGCCTGAAGGCGAGGTTCGGCCGCGGGGGCCGTTCGGGCTGGGCGGAGGTCACCGTTGACGACGCCATGGCCGGGTCCTCTCGTGCGAACCGTCGAACCATGCCGGGGAAGGGCGAGTAAGGCTGGCGGCCCTGTTTCCGGCGAGCAAGAACGTACCGGCTGTGACGGAGCGGCCACGCGCTGTTTGGCTACAAACCGGATATCTCATCCACGATCTGCCATGAAGTGCCATCCTTTGCGGCGGCCCCCGGCCGTAGCTGTTGACGGCCCGCCGCGTTGAACCGGGTGGACCGGGAGGCCCCCGACTCCCGAACCGCTCGTCCGAGGAGGAGTTCCGTGGTGGAGGCCGGGATGGACACCAGCGTCAGCGTTCCCCCCTGCGACGCCTGCGACGTCGTCACCGTGCCGACCCGGCAGGGTCTGGAAGCGGTCGACATCCTCAGGCGGGGAGCAGGTGACGGGGTGGGCCCGGTGCTCCACGACGGCGGCTGCGACACCCTGGGATTCCTGGTGCCGCCGGGCACCGCCGCCGCCTGGGACGTGCCGGGCAGCACCTGCACGGAGACGGACGGCCGCGGGCTGAGCATCGTGCCGGCGCCCGAGCCGCCCGTGGAGGGCTCCGCCTGGCTGCTGCCGCCCGGCGAGGCGGACCTGGCGACCGACCCCGCCGTGCTGCGGGCCGCGCTGGGCGAGGCGGCCCGGCTGATCAGGGCCGCGGACAGCTGCCGCTGAGCACCCCGTCCGGTCTTCGGGGGCCGGCATCGGTCCGATAATGGGCGGATGGGAAAGTCCAGGAACGCCCGCCGCGGGCGCGCTGCCGCCGAAGCCGTCGTCGAGGACGTCGACGGAGGCCGCGCCGAGCTGGTGCCCGACCGGGACCGGCCGCGGGCCTGGACGCTGCTGATCGACGGTGCCCCGCAGTCGCACGTCGACCTCGACGACCCGGCGTACCTCTCCTTCGAGTACCAGCGCCGCATCGGCCACGTCATCGACCTGACCGCCCCGCCCGGCAGACCCCTGCGGGCCGTCCACCTCGGCGGCGGCGCCCTCACCCTCGCCCGCTACGTCGCCGCCACCCGCCCCCGCTCCACCCAGCAGGTCGTCGAGCGGGACGCCGCCCTCGTCCAACTGGTCCGGCGGGAGCTGCCGCTGGACCCCGGCGCGCGGATCCGGGTGCGCTCCACCGACGCCCGCGCCGGGCTGGCCAAGGTGCCCGACGGCTGGGCGGACCTCGTCGTCGCGGACGTCTTCGGCGGGGCCCGCACCCCGGCCCACCTGACCTCCACCGAGTTCCTCGACGAGGTGCGGCGCGCGCTCGCGCCCGGCGGGGTCTACGCCGCCAACCTGGCCGACGGCCCGCCGCTCGCCCACCTGCGCGGCCAGATCGCCACCGCGGCCGCCCGGTTCGCCGCACTCGCCCTCGTCGCCGACCCGGCCGTACTGCGCGGCCGACGCTTCGGCAACGCGATCCTGGTCGCCGCCGACCACCCGCTGCCGGTCGCCGAACTCACCCGCCGTGCCGCCTCCGACCCGCACCCCGCGCGCGTCGAGCACGGCCGTGCGCTCACCGACTTCGCCGGCGGCGCCCACCCCGTGACGGACGCGGCGGCGGTGGACTCGCCCGCGCCGCCGGAGTCCGTGTTCAAGTGAGTCTCCGCCGGCTGCCGACCGCGGCGGTTCAGTAGCTGCCGATCTCCACCCGCGGCGGCCCGTCGTGCCAGGTGCAGAACACCGAGACCCGGTCGGCGCCCGAGGTGAACTCCACCCGGATCCACGACTCCGTCTTCCACACCTGCATCGACCAGCCCGTCCCCGGCGTCGCCGACACCAGCGACGCGGACGACGTCCCGAGGTCGAAGACCGCGCGGCCCCCGTCCGTGTCGTAGCTCTTGACGTCACCGGACGTGTCGGGCGCGGGGCTCACCGGGTCCTCGGGCGGCGCGGTGGACGGCGTGGTGCGCGCCGGGGCGGGGCCGGGTTCGCGCGACGTCCCGCTCGGCGTCGGCGACGCGCTGCCCGACGACGGCGACGCCGAGGGGGCGGGCGAGGGCCGGCTGGTGGACGACGCCAGGGACTCCCCGCCGTCGCCCTCCCCGCCCCGCACGCTCGCGTCGGCCGCCGTGATCGGCAGTGCCCGGGGCGCGTCGTAGGCCGTGCCCGCCATCACCGTGTGGACGCCCCACCACGACAGGGTGACCGCGGCGCCGGTGGCGAGCAGCCAGGCGATCACGTGGACGAGTCCTCTGCGCATCGCGGCCATACTGCCTCACCCGCCCCACGCGTGTCGCGCGAACGGGGTGTGGCGCCGGGCCGGGCGGAGTTGTCCACAGGCCCGGACCGGGTTGGTCCGCATGGCGTACGGTGCCGCCCATGGCAAGTGTGCTCGTGGTCGAGGACGACCAGTTCGTACGCTCGGCGCTCATCCGGCAGCTGACCGACGCCTCGCACACCGTGCGCAGCGTGGGCACGGCGCTGGAGGCGCTGCGCGAGGTCGCCCATTTCCGGTTCGACGTGGTGATCCTGGACCTCGGACTGCCCGACCTGGACGGCTCCGAGGCACTCAAGATGCTGCGCGGCATCACCGACGTCCCGGTGATCGTCGCCACCGCCCGGGACGACGAGGCGGAGGTCGTACGGCTGTTGAACGCGGGCGCGGACGACTACCTCACCAAGCCGTTCTCCGTCGAGCACCTGTCCGCCCGGATGGCGGCCGTACTGCGCCGCGCGCGCGGCGGCCCCGCGGAGGCGGCGCCGCCGACCGTCCTGCGGGTCGGCGGCCTCACCGTGGACCCGCTGCGCCGCCAGGCCGAACTGGACGGAACGGCACTGGACCTGACCCGCCGCGAGTTCGACCTGCTCGCCTTCCTGGCCGGCCGGCCCGGGGTGGTCGTGCCCCGCAAGGAACTGCTCGCCGAGGTCTGGCAGCAGTCCTACGGCGACGACCAGACCATCGACGTCCACCTGTCCTGGCTGCGCCGCAAACTGGGCGAGACCGCGGCCCGGCCGCGCTATCTGCACACCCTGCGCGGCGTCGGCGTGAAGCTGGAGCCACCGCGACTGGAGCCACCACGATGAGATGGGCCCTGGTCAAGGTGTCGCTGGCGGTCACCGCGATGGTCGTGGTCGCCTTCGCCGTTCCGCTCGGACTCGTCATCCGGGAGATGGCCCGCGACCGCGCCTTCTCCAACGCCGAACGGGAGGCCGCCGCCGTCGCCCCGGCCCTGTCCATCACCACCGACCGCGAGCAGCTGGAACGCGTCGTCGCCTCCGCCGGTTCGGACGCCGGGATGGCCGTGCACATACCGGCGCCCGGTGACTGGAGCGGGGGCGCCACCGACATCGGACGGCAGCGGGCCACCGACGAGGACATCGCCGCCGTACGGCGGATGGGGCGGGCCTCCACCACCGAGGTGGGCGGCGGCTCCACCCTGCTCCAGCCGGTCGCGCTCAGCTCCGGCGAGATCGCCGTCGTCGAGGTGTACGTGCCCGAGTCCGAGGTGACCAACGGCGTCGGCACGGCCTGGGCGGTGCTCGCCGCGGTCGGCGCCGCCCTGATCGTCGGCTCGGTCGCGGTCGCCGACCGGCTGGGCGTCCGGATGGTGCAGCCGGCCCGGCGCCTGGTCGAGGGCGCGCACGAGCTGGGGGAGGGCAGGCTCGGCGCGCGGGTGCCCGTGGAGGGGCCGGACGAACTGCGGCGCGCCGCGGTCGCGTTCAACTCCATGGCCGACCAGGTCGTCCAGCTCCTCGCCAACGAACGGGAGCTGGCCGCCGACCTGTCCCACCGCCTGCGCACCCCGCTGACCGTGCTGCGCCTCAACGCGGCCTCGCTCGGCGACGGCCCCGCCGCCGAGCAAACCCGGGCCGCCGTCGAACAGCTGGAGCGCGAGGTCGACACGATCATCCGCACCGCCCGGGACGCCAAGCCGCAGACGGCCGTCGCCGGGCCCGGCGCCGGGTGCGACGCGGCCGAGGTGGTCCGGGAGCGGATGGGGTTCTGGTCGGCACTGGCCGAGGACGAGGGCCGCAAGTGGCGGGTGGCCGGCGCCGACCGGCCGGTGCGCATCCCCGTGGCCCGCACCGACCTGGCGGCCTCCCTCGACGCGCTGCTCGGCAACGTCTTCCGGCACACCGCCGAGGGCACCGCCTTCGCCGTCGACCTGCACAACGGCGAGGACGCGGTGATCGTGCTCGTCTCCGACGCCGGCACCGGCATCGCGGACCCCGAGGCGGCGATGGCTCGCGGCCGGGGTTCGGGCACCGACGGGTCGACCGGGCTCGGCCTGGACATCGTGCGCCGGATGGCGGAGTCGACCGGCGGCGACGTCCGCATCGGCGCCTCCGTGCTGGGCGGTACCGAGGTGCGGATCTGGATCCAGCTGGACGGGCGGACGGCGCCGGCCCGGCGCGGGCACCGGGGTGCCGTACGCCGACGCAGACAGAGCCGTGCACCGGCACCGGCGGCCCCGGCCGGCCGCGACCATTAATCGGTCCCGATGCCTTCCTTAAGCCCACCCTAAGATCGCCAACCCCCGCCCGGATCAGCCTCTTTGCCCGATTCCGGGTCGCTAGCGTGCTGCCGCACCCCCACCCCGCCCCCGTCGGCCCGCCGCCGGGGGCACCGTGAACAGCGAAGGCAGGCACGTCATGCGCACGCACCGACGCAAGGTCAGTGGCAGGAACAAGGCGATCGGCGCCCTCGTCGCGGCGGCCGTGGCCGGCGGCGGGGCGCTGCTGTTCACCAGCACCGCCCAGGCGGCCTCGGTCGGTGCCGCGTACACGAAGACCAGCGAGTGGTCGACGGGCTACACCGCGCAGTACGTCGTCACCAACAACAGCGGGCAGACGAAGGCCGACTGGACCCTGGAGTTCGACCTGCCCTCCGGTGCGAAGCTCGGCTCGCTGTGGAACGCCGAGTCGAAGGCCGACGGGCAGCACGTCACCGTGACGCCGCCCAAGTGGGACACGGACGGGCTGAAGGCCGGCGAGTCGGTCACGGTCGGCTTCGTCGTCAACGGCACCGCCGACCCGACCGGTTGCCTCGTCGACGCCGCCGCGTGCTCGACGGACGACGGTGCCACCCCCGAGCCCGGCGGCCGCCCCACCGACCCCCCGGCCCCGACGCCCACGCCGACCCCCACGGCAACCGACAGCACGGAGCCGGCGCCGACCGGCACCCCCACCCCTCCGGCGCCCACCGGCACCCCGGGCGACGGCACCGCGGCGGGCGCCGGCTTCGCGCCGTACGTCGACACCTCCCTCTACCCGGCCTTCGACCTGCTCGCGCACTCCGCGGCGACCGGCGTCAAGGAGTACAACCTCGCCTTCGTGACCGACGGCGGCGGCTGCACCCCCAAGTGGGGCGGCGTCACCGACCTCGGCAGCGACGCGGTGGCCAACCAGATAGGCGCCCTGCGCGCCGAGGGCGGCGACGTCCGCGTCTCCTTCGGCGGCGCCTCCGGCTCCGAACTGGGCACCACCTGCACGTCGGCCGACGCGCTGGCGGCGGCGTACGGCAAGGTCGTCGACGCGTACAAGCTCACCAAGGTCGACTTCGACGTCGAGGGCGGGGCGCTGCCCGACACGGCCGCCAACACCCGGCGTGCCCAGGCGATCGCCGCGCTCCAGAAGCAGCACCCCGGCCTGGACGTCTCCTTCACCCTCCCGGTGATGCCCGAGGGCCTCACCCAGGCGGGCGTCGACCTCCTCGCCGACGCGAAGGAGAACGGCGTGGGCATCGACGCCGTCAACATCATGGCGATGGACTACGGCCCCGCGTACAGCGGCGACATGGGCACCTACGCCGAGCAGGCCGCCACCGCCACCCAGGCGCAGATCAAGGGCGTCCTCGGCCGGTCCGACGCGGACGCCTGGAAGACGGTCGCCGTCACGCCGATGATCGGCGTCAACGACGTCGCCTCCGAGGTCTTCAAGGTGGAGGACGCCACCCAGCTCGTCAAGTTCGCGAAGTCCAAGGGCCTGGGCGCGCTGTCCATGTGGTCCGCGACCCGAGACAAGGCCTGCGCCGGCGGTCCGAAGCCGTCCGCCGACGCCACCTGCAGCTCCGTGGACCAGGAGCCGAACGCCTTCGCCAAGGCCCTCGCCGCCTACAAGTAGGGCAGGGCCCCTTCCCGCAGGGCCGGGCCCCACACCGGCCCTGCGAGCGGGGCGCGGCATCCCCCCCGTGGGATGCCGCGCCCCGCCACCGCCCGTGTGCCGCCCCCCGAGGGGCTACTCGGCGGCGTCCACCGGCGGGAGCGTCCCGGTGCGGGCCGCCCGCCCGTACCACAGGGCGCTCGACTTCGGGGTGCGCTGCTGGGAGGCGTAGTCGACGTACACGGCGCCGAAGCGCTTCTCGTAGCCGTAGGCCCACTCGAAGTTGTCCAGCAGGGACCACAGGTAGTAGCCGCGGACGTCCGCTCCGTCGGCGATGGCCTGCCGGACCGCGGTGAGGTGGCCGTTCAGGTAGGCGACCCGGTCGGGGTCGTGCACCGTGCCGTCCGCGCCGGGCTTGTCGTCGTAGGCGGCGCCGTTCTCGCTGATGTACAGCGGCATGCCGGGAGCCTCGCGGTTGTACCGCATGATCAGCTCGTGCAGGCCGGTCGGGTCGACGGTCCAGCCCATCTCGGTGCGCTCGCCGGGCGGCTGGTGGAAGGCCACGTCCTCCGCGGCGGGCCAGGGCGAGTGGTCGCTCGCGCCGTGGCCGTCGGCGCGGGGGGCGCGCGAGTCGGCGTCGGCCGCCGACACCACCGTCGGCGTGTAGTAGTTGAGGCAGATCGCGTCGATCGGCTGGCGGATCTGTCCCAGGTCGCCGTCCTGGACGAACGACCAGTCGGTGAGCGGTGCCGTCGCCTCCAGCAGGGTCTGCGGGTAGGCGCCGTGCAGGATCGGACCGTGGAAGATCCCGCCGGACAGGTCGTCGATCTTCCGCGCCGCCGCCAGGTCCGCCGGGCTCTGCGACAGCGGCCGTACGACGGACGTGTTGAGGCTGATCGCCACCGAGTTGCGGGCCGGCATCACCGAGCGCAGCGCGACCGTGCCGAGGCCGTGCGCCAGGTTCAGGTGGTGCGCGGCGCGCAGCGCGGCCGCCGGGTCGGTGCGGCCGGGGGCGTGCACACCGGAGGCGTAGCCCAGGAAGGCGGCGCACCACGGCTCGTTGAGCGTGATCCACTGCTCCACCCGGTCGCCGAGCGCCTCGCCCACGATCTGCGCGTACTCGGCGAACCGGTACGCCGTGTCCCGCTCGGGCCAGCCGCCCGCGTCCTCCAGCTCCTGCGGCAGGTCCCAGTGGTAGAGGGTGACGGCCGGCTTGATCCCGGCGGCCAGCAGCTCGTCCACCAGACGGCGGTAGAAGTCCAGGCCGCGCTGGACGGCGGGGCCGCGGCCGGTCGGCTGCACCCGGGGCCAGGAGATGGAGAAGCGGTAGGCACCGAGGCCCAGGTCCTTCATCAGCGCCACGTCGTCGCGGTAGCGGTGGTAGTGGTCGACGGCGACGTCACCGGTGTCCCCGCCGGCCGTCTTCCCGGGGGTGTGGCTGAAGGTGTCCCAGATCGACGGGGTGCGGCCGTCCTCCCGTACCGCGCCCTCGATCTGGTACGCCGAGGTGGCGGCGCCCCACAGGAAGGCGGGGGGGAAGGTCACCGGGGTCACCGGCGTTGCGGACTCAAGCATGGAAGCGCTCCCATAGCAGGTCGTGGCGGGTCCGGGCGGGTCCCGGGGGGACCGGCCGGAGGACCGACGCGCTGGACCGACGAGTAAGAAGGACGAGGGGGGAAAGGGGGGCCGGGGCGGTGGCCCGGCCCCGAAGGTGAGGGGTCAGCCCTTGACGGCGCCCTGCATGATGCCGCCCACGATCTGCTTGCCGAAGATCGCGAACACCAGCAGCAGCGGCAGCGTGCCCAGCAGCGCACCGGCCATGATCAGGGACTGGTCCGGGGTGTAGCCGCGGCCCAGTCCGGCGAGTGCGACCTGCACGGTCGGGCTGCCGTTCTGCGTCAGCACCAGGAACGGCCACAGGAAGTCGTTCCAGGACTGCACGAACATCAGCATGCCGAGCACGGCCATCGCGGGCCGCGCCGCCGGGAACACCACGTGCCACATCACACGCCAGCTGCTGGCGCCGTCCACGCGCGCGGCCTCGATGATCTCGTCGGGCAGCGCCTGGAGCAGGTACTGCCGCATGAAGAACACGCCGAACGCGTTCACCAGGGACGGCAGGATCACCGCCTGCAACTGGTCGGACCAGTCCAGCTTCGCGACCATCATGTACAGCGGGATGATGCTGAGCTGCGGCGGCACCATCATCGTGCCGACGACGATCAGCATCAGCGCGTTGCGCCCGCGGAAGCGCAGCTTGGCGAAGGCGAACCCGGCGACCGTCGACAGGAAGACGATGGTGCACGCCGAGATCCCGGCCACGATGGTGGTGTTGAGGAACGCCTCGCCGAGGTTGGCGTCGTTCCAGGCGATCTCGAGCTTGTCGAACAGGTTGCCGCCGAACCAGAGGGGCGGCGGCGTCTGGGCGAGCCGCTGGTTGTCGCGCGAGGCGGCGATCGCCGTCCACACCAGCGGGAACAGCGAGCCGATGGTGAACAGGGCGAGGATGATGTAGGCGACCGGCCCGGCGTGCAGCGTGCCGCCGGCCCGGGATGCCTTGGAACGTCGTCGGCCCCGCCGGGGCGGCTCGGGTGCCGCGTCGGCCGGGGGTTTCGTCATGGTCGTCGTCACGGCCGGTTCTCCTTAACTACTGGCGCGCAGCCGGCGCGAGATGACGGCGTTGAGGACCCCGATCACGATCAGGATCAGGAACATCGCCCAGGCGATCGCGGAGGCGCGGCCCAGGTGCTGGTTGACCCAGCCCTGCTCGTACAGGTACAGGCCGAGCGTCTGGAACTGGTGCTGGGAGCCGCCCGAGGCGCCCTTGTTGGCGTCGAAGAGCAGCGGCTCGCCGAAGACCTGCGAGGCGCCGATGGTCGACACGACGACCGTGAACAGGATCGTGGGACGCAGCGAGGGCAGCGTCACGTGGATGAACTGCCGCCAGCGGCTGGCGCCGTCCAGCGCCGCCGACTCGTACAGGTCCTGCGGGATCGCCTGCATCGCGGCCAGGTAGATCAGCGCGTTGTAGCCGGTCCAGCGCCAGATGACGATCGTGGACACGGCGAACTTGGACGACCACGAGCCGTTCTGCCAGTCGATCTTGTCCAGGCCCACCAGGTCGAGGACCCAGTTGATCATGCCGTAGTCCCGGCCGAAGAGCAGCACGAAGACCAGCGAGGCCGCGGCGATCGACGTCGCGTATGGCGCCAGCATCACGACCCGGTAGAAGGTCGAGGCGCGCAGCTTGTAGTTGAGGATGTGCGCGAGGCCCATCGCCATCAGCAGCTGCGGCACCGTCGAGATGACGCCGATCCACAGTGTGTTCTTCGCGGCGTTCCAGAAGAACTCGTCGTCGAAGATCCGGGTGTAGTTGTCCAGACCCGTCCACTGCATGTCGGTGGGCGCGGTCAGCTCCACCGTGTGCAGCGAGGCCCAGCCGGTGTAGATCAGCGGGAACAGGCCGAAGGCGAGGAAGAGCAGGAAGAACGGCGAGACGAACGCGTACGGGCTCCAGCGCATGTCCCGCTGCCAGCGGCGGGAGAGCTTGGCCCGCTTCCTGCGGTCCGCCTCCGCGGACGCCCTGCCGCCGGGCGGGCGGCCCGGGGCCGCGCCCCCCTTGACGGGGGACGCGGCGGTGTCGTGCCGGGTGGTCATTCCGGTCACTTCTCCAGGTTGTTGTCGATGGTCTTCACGGCGTTGTCCCACGCGTCCTCGGCCGACTTGCCCTGGGTGACGAGGATGACGCCGTTGTCGGTCAGACCCTGCTGGACGATCTGGTCCTTCGGGCCGATCACCTGGGTCGGGATCTGCTCCGCGGCCTTGGCGAACAGCTCGCCGATCGGCGCGTCACCGGTCATGTCGTTCTTGCCGCCGGTCACCTGGGGGAGCTTGTACGCGGCGGGCGCGCTCGGGAAGCTGCCCATCTTGGAGAAGAGCTTGGCCTGCTGCTCGGGCGCGGTCAGCCAGGTGACCAGCTTCTGGGCCTCCTTCACGTGCTTGCCGCTCTTGGGCACGCCCAGGAAGGTGCCGCCCCAGTTGCCGGCCTTCGGGGCCTGGGCGACGTCCCACTTGCCGGCGGAGTCCGGCTGGGACTTGGCCTTGATGGTGCCGAGCATCCACGGCGGGCAGGCGACGGTGGCGAACAGGCTGTTGGAAATGGTCTGGTCCCAGGCCGGCTGGAACTGGGTCTGCGACTGGACCAGACCCTTCTCGGCCGCCTCGGCGGTCAGGTCGAAGGCGTCCTTGACGGCCGGGTTGGTCTTGTAGATGACCTTGCCCGAGGCGTCGTAGAACTTCTCGTCCTCACTGCTGAGGATGGCGTTGATCAGACCGCCGGGGGAGTCCATGAAGTAGGTGTCCTTGCCGGCACCCTTCTTGTACTTCTCGCCGGCCTCGATGAACTTGTTCCAGTCACCGGCCCACAGCTTGGAGACCTCTTCGCGGTCGGTCGGCAGGCCGGCCTTCTCGAACAGGTCCTTGCGGTAGCAGATGGCCATCGGGCCGATGTCGGTGCCGAGACCGATCGTGGCGCCGTCCTTGGTGGTGGCCTGCTGCCACTTCCAGTCGAGCCAGTTGGCCTTCTGGACGCCCGCGGCCTTGGACATGTCCTCGAACTTGTCCGCCTGGGTGGCGACGACCTCGGCGATGTTGCCGACCTCTATCGCCTGCACGTCCTGGAGGCCGCTGTTGGTGGTGAGGTGGTTCACCAGGGCGGGGTAGTAGTTCTCGTTCCGCTCGGTGACGTTCTCCTCGATGTTGATGTCCGGGTTGAGCTTCTCGTACTCGTCGTAGAGACCGGCTTCCTTGAAGCCCATCGTCCCGAACAGACCGAGGGTGATCGTGGTCTTGCCGCTGCTGTCGCCCGACGACGAGCTGTCCTCGTCGTTCCCGTCGTCGGCACAGCCGGCCAGCAGCCCGGCGCCCAGCGACGCGATGGCCGCCATGACCACCACCCTGCGGGCCGATCCTCTGCGTGCTGCTCGCATTGCGTCCTCCTGTTGCCCTGACGTGCCGACCCCCCGGCCAACTACATGGTTGGACCCGCTGCTTCATGTGTTTCGTTCGTTGCTGCGGCTCGGGCGGGGAACGTGCGGGATGTGTATGTGCCAGGTAGTGTGGGAGCGCTCCCACAAGTGATGTGTTGAAGAGTCGTCGGTCCGGGCGGGGGTGTCAAGGGAACGGACGCGACGAATTGCGTTCAGTTATCGGCCTGTTAACTGGACGTTGCGAGCGGCGCTGAGACACCTCCCGTACGGCGGGGGAGGGGCCGGAGTCGGTCATTACACCCGACCGGCCTGTTAAATTCCAGGCCAGCCGCAGAGTGCGGGGGTGACGACGGGAGGCGGAGCCGATGGCAAGCCACGGAGTGCGTGGTCGGAGCGGTGGCCGGCCCACCCTCGAAGAGGTGGCGGCACGCGCGGGCGTCGGCCGCGGCACGGTCTCCCGCGTGATCAACGGCTCGCCGCGGGTCAGCGACGCGACCCGGGCGGCCGTCGAGGCGGCGGTCGCGGAACTCGGGTACGTCCCGAACACGGCGGCCCGAGCGCTGGCGGCCAACCGCACGGACGCGATCGCCCTGGTGGTGCCGGAGCCGGAGACGCGGTTCTTCGCGGAGCCGTACTTCTCGGACATGCTGAAGGGCGTCGGCTCCGAGCTGTCCGAGACCGAGATGCAGCTGCTGCTGATATTCGCGGGCAGCGACCGGGAGCGGGAGCGGCTCGCCCAGTATCTGGCGGCGCACCGGGTGGACGGCGTCCTGCTGGTCTCGGTGCACGCCGACGACCCGCTGCCCGACCTGCTGACCCAGCTGGAGATCCCCGCGGTGATCAGCGGCCCGCGCTCGGCCGCGGAACCGCTGGCGTCGGTGGACTCGGACAACTACGGCGGCGCCCGCTCGGCCGTCGAGCACCTGCTGTCCCGAGGGCGCGGCCGCGTCGCCCACATCACCGGTCACCTCGCCGTCTACGGCGCGCAGCGACGCGTCGACGGCTACCGCGACGCCCTGCGCGAGGCGGGCCACGAGGTGGACGAGGGACTGATCGAGCCGGGCGACTTCACCGAGGAGGGCGGACGCCGCGCGATGGCGGAGCTGCTGCGCCGCCACCCCGACGTGGACGCGGTCTTCGCCGCCTCCGACGTCACCGCGGCGGGCGCCGGGCAGGTCCTGCGCGAGGCGGGCCGGCGCATCCCGGACGACGTGGCGCTGGTCGGCTACGACGACTCGGCCATCGCCCGCCACATGGAGCCGCCGCTGACCAGCGTGCGCCAGCCCATCGAGGAGATGGGCCGCGCGATGATCGACCTGCTGCTGACCGAGATCGCCGACCGCCGCCCGGCCGCCTCGCGCGGCCTGGAACGCCACCAGGTGGTGCTGGCGACGGAACTGGTGGAGCGCAGGTCGTCGTAAGGGGGGTGTGCGCCCCCCGGCAACCGCCGGCGGGGTACGCCCTTTGGCAACCGCTGACGGGGGTGCACCCCCCGGGCAACCGCCGACGGGGTGCACCCCCCGGCAACCGCCGGCGCCGACGACGCCCGGGCCGCCACCATCGACGGCCACGGCACGTCCGTCGACCTCGCCGGGTCCGTACGGAGCCGTCACGATGTGTGTCGGGGGGCCTGTACCTGCTGGTGCTGCTCGTACGGGAGGGGCGGCGCGGGCTCTGGGCGGGGGCCGGCTGCCGGAGGCTCTCGGAACGCCGGAAGCATCCGGAGCACCGGAAGCTTGTGGAACGCCGTCAGCCGGTGACCTTCGCGAAGGTCACCGGCTGACGTATCAGGGTGAGTGACGGGACTTGAACCCGCGGCATCCTGGACCACAACCAGGTGCTCTACCAGCTGAGCTACACCCACCAAGGCCGGTGCTCGAATCCCGCATGGCGGGTTTCCCGACCGGCTGAGAAAAAGTGTACAGGGTCCGAAGGGGTGCTCGCGCCCGGCTTTCCGGACGCGGCCGCCCGGCGGGCCCGCGCCCCTAACCGGCGGATACGACGTGCTTCGCGGCGATCGCCCGGGCCTTGTCGGAGTCGGGGCCGGGCTGCGGGACGAAGACCGCCTCCCGGTAGTAGCGGAGTTCGGCGATGGA
This sequence comes from Streptomyces violaceoruber, assembly GCF_033406955.1. Taxonomy (NCBI): domain Bacteria; kingdom Bacillati; phylum Actinomycetota; class Actinomycetes; order Kitasatosporales; family Streptomycetaceae; genus Streptomyces; species Streptomyces violaceoruber. The sequence goes on from NZ_CP137734.1 coordinate 5,418,737, forward strand.
CTCGCGGATGTCGGCGAGCGCCCGGTGGTTGCCGTTCTTCTCCGGGCTGTTGAAGTACGCCCGCGGGTACCAGCGGCGGGCCAGCTCCTTGATCGAGGAGACGTCGACGATCCGGTAGTGGAGGTAGCCCTCCAGCGTCGCCATGTCCCGCAGCAGGAAGCCGCGGTCGGTGCCGACCGAGTTGCCGCACAGCGGGGCCTTGCCCGGCTCCTTCACGTGCTCCCGCACATAGGCCAGGACCTGGGCCTCGGCGTCCGCCAGGGTCGTGCCGCCGTCCAGCTCCGCGAGCAGCCCGGACGCGGTGTGCATCTCGCGCACCACCTCCGGCATCGTCTCCAGGGCCCGCTCCGGCGGGCGGATCACGATGTCGACGCCTTCGCCGAGGATGTTCAGCTCGGAGTCGGTGACGAGGGCGGCAACCTCGATGAGCGCGTCGTCGGACAGCGAGAGGCCGGTCATCTCGCAGTCGATCCACACCATGCGATCGTTCATGCGGGCCACTTTACGGTGGGCGCCTGTTTATCGGGCCCCCGGCGTCGGTGCGGGCGTCACGGGGGCTGCCGCCCCCGAACCCCCGCTTCGGCCCTGAACGGGCCTCGTCCTCAAACGCCGGACGGGCTGAATTGCCCTGCCCGGCATCGGACGGGAACGCCGAAGGGGCTGAGTGTGCCCTGCCCGGCATCGAACGGGAACGCCGAAGGGGCTGAGTGTGCCCTGCCCGGCATCGGACGGGAACGCCGGACGGGCTGAGTGTGCCCCGCCCGGCATCGGACGGGAACGCCGGACGGGCTGAGTGTGCCCCGCCCGGCATCGGACGGGAACGCCGGACGGGCACGCTCGGCCCGTCCGGCGTTCGAGGGAGCCGTCTGCTCACCTCACGGCGCGCTGCGCTGGCCCGGGACGCTGGCCGCGCCCGCCGGCATCGGGGTGGCGGTGCGGCGGGTCTGGAACGGGACCGCGTTCTCCGGGGCGAGGGAGGCCGGCGGGTCGGACGGGGGCAGCGGACGGGAGGCGCCCGCGGCCGCGGTGTCCGGGTCCGGCTGGCGGTCGCCCTGGGGACGGCGCGCCCGGTAGGCCGCCCGGTAGGCGGCCGGGGACGAGCCCAGCTGGCGGCGGAAGTGGCCGCGCAGGGCCACCGGGGAGCGGAAGCCGCAGCGCCCGGCGACCTCGTCCACCGAGTAGTCCGACGTCTCCAGCAGGCGCTGCGCCTGGAGCACCCGCTGGGTGATCAGCCACTGGAGCGGGGCGCTGCCCGTCAGCGAGCGGAACCGGCGGTCGAAGGTGCGGCGGCTCATGTAGGCGCGCGCGGCCAGCGTCTCCACGTCGAACTGCTCGTGGAGGTGCTCCAGCGCCCAGGCGACGACCTCGGCGAGCGGGTCGGCGCCGATCTCCTCCGGTAAAGACCTGTCGAGGTAGCGCTCCTGGCCGCCGCTGCGGCGCGGGGGGACCACCAGCCGGCGGGCCAGCGCACCGGCCGCCTCGTTGCCGTGGTCCGTGCGCACGATGTGCAGGCACAGGTCGATCCCGGCCGCGGTGCCGGCGGACGTCAGCACGTCGCCGTCGTCCACGAAGAGTTCGCGCGGGTCGACGTGCACCGACGGATAGCGCTTGGCCAGCGTCGGCGCGTACATCCAGTGCGTGGTGGCGGGGCGGCCGTCCAACAGGCCGGCCGCCGCGAGGACGAAGGCGCCCGTGCACAGTCCGACTATGCGCGCCCCCTCCTCGTGCGCCCTGCGCAGTGCGTCGAGTGCTTCCTCCGGCGGCGGCGAGGTGATCGACCGCCAGGCCGGCACGACGACCGTGCCCGCGCGCGAGATCGCCTCCAGTCCCTGCGGCGCGGTGAGTTCCAGGCCCCCCGTGGTCCGCAGCGGGCCGTCCTCGCCGGCGCACACCAGCAGCCGGTAGCGCGGCACGCCGGCGTCCTGGCGGTCGATCCCGAACACCGACAGCGGTATGGAACTCTCGAAGATGGGGCCGCCGCTGAACAGCAGCACCGCGACGATCTCCTTGCGGCGTCGCCCGGACAGCTTCCGGGCCGCGGCTTCCGGCGCGGCGGTGGAGTCGTGGCTCATACTGCTAAGCCCCCCTCGGTGGTCGCGGCGCCCTTCACCCTTCGGGTCTGTCGCTCCAACACGTTTCCCCTCGGTCCTGCACGAGTCCCCCGCCGTAGACGGTCAAGATCGAATCTACTGTGTCCCGCCGCGCCGAGGTGGCCGGTTCGGCACTTGGGACATTGTCGACATGGCAACTTGGCGTGAAGCAGTCGATCACGAAGCGTTGCACTCCCGGGCGCCCCTGGGAAGTACGCCTTGTGTCAGTGGCCAATCCCCGTAGGGTGCGAGGGGGGCCCGAGACCCTGTCCGTGCAGGTGGAACGGGGGTTTGGGGGTGGTGAGGGGCATGGATGAGCCACGTGCGGAAGTTGGCTGAAAAGAAGCGGAACTGTGCGCGGAAACCGGTCAGTCGACCGGTGCTTTTTCCCCAGCGTGCCGCCCGCCCCTGCGTACCTGCCGCCCGCGTCCGCGCGCCCGCTGCCGGGCCGCGACCCGCTCGGAACGCCGCAGCAGCAGACGGCACGCGGCGGTGACGGCGGCCAGGCCGAAGGCCGTGCCGGCGGCGCCCGCGAAGGAGGCGCCGTACCAGAGGAGCGCCACCGGGACGAGGAAGCAGCTGAACGCCGCCCACCGGACGAGATCGGTGACGCCGTCCCGGTCGGGTGTGCCGGACGTCGGGTCGGCGGGACGGTGCGGTCCTGACACGGGTGCTCCCTGGGGTGGCGGCACGGGGATCAACGCCCGTGAGCCGCCTCGGTCACGACGGGGCACGACCGGTCACGGACAGTTGAATCCTGTGCAAACCGCCTGTACAGAGCAGCAACCATTGCGTTACGGGCGCCCTCTCGGGCATGCTCCGGTGAATCCCGCGGGGACCCCCTGCGAGATCTGGGCGAAGGAGGCGTGCCGCCGTACCCTTGGGGGTATGGGGTTGGGAAGACCATTCCCGGACACAGCTCCGCCGCACACTGTTGTCCCCCATAGAGGATAAAAACGCCGAGACAGCCATGGCCGGTCACGAATTCTTCGAACCCGCGGACCGCAAGCGGCCCGTCGCCGAACCTACGGCGGCCGAGCCCCTGGCGGCCGAAGAGCCACGCCAGTCGTGCGACCCAGCCTTCAAGCACGGTGTCGTCGTCGGCTTCGACGGCTCCACGTCCAGCGAGCGCGCCCTCGCCTACGCCATCGGCATGGCCTCGCGGTTGGGCTCCGGCCTGGTCATCGTGCATGTCGCCAACCGGCTGCCCACCACCGTGTGGGCCGGCTGCGAACCCCCGGTCTTCGTCGACGTGCCCGACCACCGCACCGAGGTGCTCGGTCTGGAGCTGGCGTGCGCGGACTACCTCGCCGAGGTGTCCTGGATCCTGGTCGAGCGGGGCGGCGACATCTGCCACGAGCTCGAAGAGGTGGGGCGGGAGTACGAGGCCGACGCCATCGTCGTCGGCTCCAGCCACGGACTGGTCGGCCGCCTCTTCGGCTCCGTCGCGGGCCGCCTCGCCAAGCGCGCGAAGCGGCCCGTGGTCGTCATCCCCTGACCCCGCGGGACGGGGCTACTCCACCGTCACGGACTTGGCGAGGTTGCGGGGCTTGTCGATGTCCCGGCCCAGGGCCAGAGCCGTGTGGTACGCGAGGAGCTGGAGCGGGATGCCCATGAGGATCGGGTCCAGCTCGTCCTCGTTCTTCGGGACGACGATCGTGTGGTCGGCCTTCTCCTGCTCCTGGTGGGCCACGGCGAGGATCTGACCGCTGCGGGCCTTGATCTCCTCCAGGGCCGCGCGGTTCTTCTCCAGCAGGTCGTCGTCCGGCACGATCGCGACGGTCGGCAGGGCCGGCTCGATCAGGGCGAGCGGGCCGTGCTTCAGCTCGGAGGCCGGGTAGGCCTCGGCGTGGATGTAGGAGACCTCCTTGAGCTTCAGGGAGGCCTCGCGGGCGACCGGGTAGCCCCGCACCCGGCCGATGAAGAGCATCGAGCGGGCCTCGGCGTACTGCGCGGCCAGCTTCTTGACGTCCTCCTCCTGCTTCAGCATCTCCTCGATCTGCGCGGGCAGCTTGCGCAGCCCCTCGATGATCCGCTTGCCGTCGCGGACGGAGAGGTCGCGGGTGCGGCCCAGGTGCAGGGCGAGCAGCGCGAAGGCGACGCAGGTGTTGGTGAAGCACTTGGTCGACACCACGCAGACCTCGGGGCCGGCGTGCACGTACATCCCGCCGTCGGCCTCGCGGGCGATCGCCGAGCCCACGACGTTGACGATGCCGAGGACGCGGGCGCCCTTGCGCTTCAGCTCCTGCACGGCGGCCAGCACGTCGTAGGTCTCGCCGGACTGGGAGACGGCGATGTACAGGGTGTCGGGGTCGACGACCGCGTTGCGGTAGCGGAACTCGGAGGCCGGCTCGGCGTCCGCGGGGATGCGGGCCAGCTCCTCGATCATCTGGGCGCCGATCTGGCCCGCGTGGTACGAGGTGCCGCAGCCCAGGATCTTCACGCGGCGCACGGCGCGCGCGTCGCGGGCGTCCAGGTTGAGGCCGCCGAGGTGCACGGTGGAGAAGCGGTCGTCGATCCGGCCGCGCAGCACGCGGTCCACGGCCTCGGCCTGCTCGTGGATCTCCTTGTGCATGTAGGTGTCGTGGCCGCCCATGTCGTAGGAGGCGGCCTCCCACTCCACGGTGGTGGGCTCCGACGTGGTGCGGGTGCCCTCGGTGGTGTAGGTGCGGAAGTCGTCGGCCTTGAGGGTGGCCATCTCGCCGTCGTCGAGCGTGACTATCTGCCGGGTGTGGGCGACCAGCGCGGCGATGTCCGAGGCGACGAACATCTCCTTCTCGCCGATGCCGAGGACGACCGGCGAGCCGTTGCGGGCGACCACGATGCGCTCGGGGAAGTCGGCGTGCATCACGGCGATGCCGTACGTGCCCTCGATGACCCGCAGGGTCTCGCGGACCTTGTCCTCCAGCTTCTCCGCCTCGGAGCGGGCGATGAGGTGGACGAGGACCTCGGTGTCGGTCTCGGAGAGGAACTCGACGCCGTCCGCCTCCAGCTTGCGGCGCAGGTCGGCGGCGTTGTCGATGATGCCGTTGTGGACGACGGCGACCTTGTTGTCGGCCGACATGTGCGGGTGGGCGTTCACGTCGGAGGGGGCGCCGTGGGTGGCCCAGCGGGTGTGGGCGATGCCGGTGGTGCCCTTGAAGCGCGCCGGGACCTTGGCCTCCAGGTCGCGCACCCGGCCCTTGGCCTTGACCATCCTCAGGCCGGCCGCCTTCGGGGAGGTCACCACGATGCCCGCCGAGTCGTACCCGCGGTACTCCAGGCGCTGGAGACCCTCCAGGAGCAGGGGGGCGACGTCACGCTTGCCGATGTATCCGACGATTCCGCACATGTATACGTAAACCTCTGTCTCTCTTCGGCCTCTCGGCCGTAGGCGGGCCTTCCAGCCGCAGGCGGCCGCTCAGCCGTAGACGATGCGGCGCAGCTGACGGAGCGACAGCTCCGGCGGCGCGACCGCCCGGTATTTCAGTTCCGCCTCGATCCGCTCGAAGATCGTCGCGTTCACCAGGCCCTGGGCCTGCAGCTCGCGGTGGCGGCGACGGACGTACTCCTCGGTCGTCTCGTCGAAGTAGGCGAGCACGTCCTGGACCACGCGCAGCGCCTCGCCCCGGCTCAGCGGGGTGGACCGCGTCAGATGATCAACGAGTTCGTCGTGCACCCGGTAGATCCTGGAGTAAGAGAGGTGCTTGCGCAAGAATCCTGCCCGATATCGGGCAGGTGTAGGCGGAAGCTGTCCGTCGTGCTGACTACATGCGCTTCAGCACCGCCTGCTTCGCCAGGGCGAACTCCTCGTCCGTGAGCACCCCGGAGCGGTGCAGGTCGCCCAGCTCCCGCAGCCGGCGCAGCAGCGCGTCGTGATCGTCCTCGGCGGCCGGTGCCGGTGGTGCGGTGGCGGGCGTGGAGGTGTCCTCGCCCGCGCGGGCGTCCTCCAGGGCCGCGCGGGCGGCCGGGTGCGGCAGGCGGGCCTGGACGGCCGCGGCCACCAGGGCCATCAGCGGGTCCTTCTTGAAGCCCCACAGCTCCACCGCGTTGGGGTCGTACTTCGGCGGCACCTTGCTCGGCGCCGCCCGCACGGTGAACCGGAGGTGGCCGTTCTCCAGGCCGATCGTCGGCTGCCATTCCACCGCGACGATGTCCGCGAGGGGCAGCGTGCGCGGACCCGCGGCCGACTTGGCGTCCTCCGCCTGCCACTTCCACTCCAGGCGCACCCGCTCCCCGTCGAAGCTCGCGACCCCGTCCCCGGCCGACACCGACAGCGGCACCGAGGGCCCCGGCAGCAGATAGGCGTCCACCGGGCCGGACGGGACCTGGTCGAGGAGCAGCGCGTTGCGCACCTCGTCCACGAAGTACTCGGCCACCCCGTACCGGTCGGACTCCACGAGGAGCTGGTACGGGTCGTGCGGCTCGGTCAGCCGGCCGCCCGCCGCGTGCAGCAACGGGTCGGCGCCGTCCCGCAGCCGCAGCCTGAGCCGCCCGGACTTCTTCCCCTGCTCGAACGATATGCCCGCCAACGCCGCGAGCGGCACGAGCAGTTCACCCAGTTCCCTGCGGAGCAGACTGACGTTCTTGTCCCGCCCCGGTGTCAGCCGCAGGGCTTCGCCGTCGAAGACCCACGTTCCGTCCTTCTGGATGATTTCCGCCATGCGGGGATTGTTTCATCGCTGCCGCGGGCGGTGATGGTGCGGGAGAGTGGTCCGCACCCGTCCCCAACCCCCCTCCTAGGACCTCTGATTGCACGCCTCGCGAAGGGAGCGCACGTGAGACCTCATCGACGGCACCACAGAACGACTCCCCGCATCACCCGGCTGTTGGGATCGCTGCTGCTGGTGGCGGCGGTCGGCGCCATGACCACCGGCGCCGCCCCGGTCCGGAAGGCGGCCGCGGAACCGACCCCCCTGGACCGGGTGATCCCGGCCCCGGCCTCGGTCGAACCCGGCGGCGCCCCGTACCGCATCACCCGAGGCACCCACATCCGCGTGGACGACTCCCGCGAGGCCCGCCGCGTCGGCGACTACCTCGCGGACCTCCTGCGGCCCGCCACCGGCTACCGGCTCCCCGTCACCTCCCACGGTCACGGCGGCATACGACTGCGCCTGGCCGAGGGCCCGTACGGCGACGAGGGCTACCGCCTCGACAGCGGACGCGAGGGCGTCACCATCACCGCCCGCAAGGCCGCCGGGCTCTTCCACGGCGTCCAGACCCTGCGTCAGCTGCTGCCCGCCGCCGTCGAGAAGGACTCCGCGCAGCCCGGACCCTGGCTGGTCGCGGGCGGCACCATCGAGGACACCCCGCGCTACGCCTGGCGCAGCGCCATGCTCGACGTCTCCCGGCACTTCTTCAGCGTCGACGAGGTCAAGCGCTACATCGACCGCGTCGCCCTCTACAAGTACAACAAGCTCCACCTGCACATCAGCGACGACCAGGGCTGGCGCCTCGCCATCGACTCCTGGCCGCGCCTGGCGACCTACGGCGGCTCCACCGAGGTCGGCGGCGGACCCGGCGGTTACTACACCAAGGCGGACTACAAGGAGATCGTCCGCTACGCGGCCTCCCGCCACCTGGAGGTCGTGCCCGAGATCGACATGCCCGGCCACACCAACGCCGCCCTCGCCTCCTACGCCGAGCTGAACTGCGACGGCGTGGCGCCCCCGCTCTACACCGGCACCAAGGTCGGCTTCAGCACGCTGTGCGTGGACAAGGACGTCACGTACGACTTCGTGGACGACGTCCTCGGCGAACTCGCCGCGCTCACCCCCGGCCGCTACCTGCACATCGGCGGCGACGAGGCGCACTCCACGCCGCAGGCCGACTTCGTGGCGTTCATGAAGCGGGTGCAGCCGATCGTCGCCAAGTACGGCAAGACGGTCGTCGGCTGGCACCAGCTGGCCGGCGCCGAACCGGTCGAGGGTGCGCTCGTCCAGTACTGGGGCCTGGACCGCACCAGCGACGCCGAGAAGGCCCAGGTCGCCGCGGCCGCCAGGAACGGCGCCGGGCTGATCCTCTCCCCGGCCGACCGGACGTACCTGGACATGAAGTACACCAAGGACACTCCGCTGGGGCTGTCCTGGGCGGGCTACGTCGAGGTGCGGCGGTCCTACGACTGGGACCCGGCCGCCTATCTGCCGGGCGCCCCGGCCGAGGCGGTCCGCGGGGTCGAGGCCCCGCTGTGGACGGAGACCCTGTCCGACCCGGACCAGCTGGACTTCATGGCCTTCCCGAGGCTGCCGGGCGTCGCCGAGCTGGGCTGGTCCCCGGCGTCGACGCACGACTGGGACACCTACAAGGTGCGGCTCGCCGGACAGGCACCGCGCTGGGAGGCGATGGGGATCGACTACTACCGCTCGCCGCAGGTGCCCTGGACCTGACCCGGACGGCACGACGGGCACCCCCGAGGACCGTCTCCGGGGTGCCCGCCCGTGCGTGGGGCCGGTGGCTACCGGCCTGCCAGGGGGTTCTTCAGGGTGCCGACGAGCTGGAGCGCGCCGGACGGGTCGGCCAGGTCCACCATCTGCCGGTTGTCGCGCAGCTGGAGCCGGTTGAGGCAGGACAGGGCGAACTCGGGCGCGAACATGTCGTACCGCTCGAACTTGTCGGCCAGCTCCGGCACCGACTCCTGGTACTCCCGGGTGACCTCCGCGACCGTCCGCCAGAAGGCGTCCTCCGTGACGATCCCCTCCTCCGCCAGGTTCGCGGCCAGGAAGCGGAAGAAGCAGTCGAAGACGTCCGTGAAGATCGACAGGAGCTTCTTGTCGTCCGGCACGTCCACCGCGATGCGCGAGACCTCCGGCGGCAGCACCGCGTCCGGGTCCATCACCGCGATCTCCTCGGCGATGTCCTTGTAGACCGCCCGCCGCACCACCCCGTCCGCCAGCACCAGGATCACGTTCTCGCCGTGCGGCATGTACACCAGGTCGTAGGCGTAGAAGCTGTGCAGCAGCGGGACGTAGTAGGCCCGCAGGTAGTGCCGCAGCCACTCGGTGGGCGTGAGTCCGGACCGCTCGATCAGCGCGCCCGCGAAGGAGGCGCCCTCGTGGTCCACGTGGACCAGGGAGGCCATGGTGGCGAGCGTCTCACCCTCCCGGAGTGACGGCACGGGGCTCTCCCGCCACAGCGCCGCCAGCATCTTGCGGTAGGGCGAGTAGCGGTCGGTGGCCTGCTCGTACTCCAGGTGCCGGTAGCCGACGGCCGCCCGCTCCCGGATGATGCTCAGCCCCGTCTCCCTCAGCACCGGGTCGCCCTCGATCAGCCGGGCGAGCCAGTCGTTGATGGCCGGAGTGGCCTCCATGTACGCCGCCGACAGACCGCGCATGAAGCCCATGTTGAGGACGGACAAGGCCGTCTTCACGTAGTGCTTCCCGGGGTGCGAGGCGTTGAAGAAGGTGCGGATGGACTGCTGGGCCAGGTACTCGTCGTCGCCCTCGCCCAGGCACACCAGGTGCCCGCGGGCGACCTCGGCGGCGAAGGTGACGGTGAGCTTGTTCCACCACTGCCAGGGGTGGACCGGGATGAGCAGGTAGTCGGCCGGGTCCAGGCCGCGCCCGCGCAGCACGCCGTGGAAGCGGTCGACGGTGGCCGCGCCCAGCTCGTCCCGGACGAAGGACTCGTACTCGATGCCCACGCCCGCCGTGAACGCCGCCCGCGAGCGGTGCGCGGCCAGCCACACCAGCCGGACCGGGCTCGCGGTCTCGGGGGCGTACGACAGGTACTCGTGGATGCCGAAGCCGAGGCGCCCGTTGTTGGCGACGAAGCAGGGGTGGCCCTCGGTCATGCCGGTCTCGACGGCCTGGAAGTCGCTGCGGGCCAGCTCGGCGGACGTGAGCCGCGGCTTGGTCAGCTTGTAGCAGGTGCCGGAGAGGGTGGAGGAGATCTCCTCCAGGTAGACCGGGAGGATCTCGTCGCTCAGGCCCAGGGTCTGCTTCAGTTCGATGAAGAAGTCCAGCGCGGCGAGCGGCAGTTCGGCGCCGTCGCGGTGGCGGGTGATCGAGCCGGCGTCCACCTGCCAGTGGTCCAGGGCGCGGACGGTGGCGGTGAAGCGGTACGCGGTCTGGCCGTCGTCGCTGCGGACGACGTACGTCCGCCCGCCCCCGTCGTCCGGCTCCCGCTCGGGGGTCAGCAGCCGCTCGTGGGTGAACTCGGCCAGCGCCTTGCGGACCAGGAGGCGGTTGGCCTCCTCCCAGCGTTCGGGGGTCAGGTGGGCGACGGCGTCGGCGAGGCTCATGCGGACACCGCCTTCGCGAACTGCTCGCGGGTGCAGAAGCTCAGCAAGGCCTTCTTCTCCGGCTTCTGGATCTCGCGCTCGGGCACGAATCCGACGGCTGCGTTCAGGGCGTGCACGGCGGTGTTGGTGACGTCCGGTTCGACGACGACCCGCCGGGTCGCCGGGTCGGCGAACAGCTCCGTCATCACGGTGGTGATCACGGCGCGGGTGAAGCCGTGCACGGGCCGGTCGGTGGGCGCGACCAGGAAGTGCATGCCGACGTCGCCCGGCTCGGGCTCGTACAGCCCGACCAGTTCGCGGTGGGCGGGGTCGTAGCGCTCCGTCAGGAAGGCCGGGACCCCGTCGTGCAGGCCGAGGTGGGCCTGCTGGTGCTCGTCGGCGGCCAGCTCCATGTAGGCCCGCTCGACGTCCACCAGCCGGGCGTCCTGCATCATCCAGAACGCGGACTTGGGGTGGGTGAGCCAGCCGTGCAGCAGTACGGCGTCCGTCAGCGGGTCGACGGGGCGCAGGGTCAGTGCCCCGACGGGGGTGGTGGTGCTCAAGCGGCTCATACGGCGAACTCCTGGAACGCGATCGACTGCTCGACCGGGTAGTACTCGCGTCCGAGCAGCTCCCGGACGATGCAGCTGTTGCGGTAGGCGCCCATGCCCAGGTCGGGGCTGGTGACGCTGTGCGCGTGGACCCCCGCGTTCTGGAGGAACACGCCGCCTCCCGTGACGTCGACGGCGTAGTTGCGGCCGATGTCGAAGTTGCCGCGGGAGTCGTAGCGCAGCCGGTCCCGGACGGGCTTGAGGAACTCCGGCTCGGTGTACCGGTAGCCGGTGGCGAGGACCAGGCCCTCGGTCTCGATCTCGAAGTCCGTGCCCTGCTCCTCCTGGCGGAACCCGAGCGTGTAGGTGCCGTCCGCATACCGGGCGCTGGTCAGCGCCGAGTTGGTGAGCAGGCGGGTGGGGACGGGGCCGCCGAGCCGTTTCTGGTAGAGCAGGTCGAAGATCTCGTTGATCAGGTCGCCGTCGATGCCCTTGAACAGGCCCTTCTGCTCGGCCGTGAGGCGGTAGCGGGTGTCCTCGGGCAGCGCGTGGTAGTAGTCCACGTACTCCGGGGACGTCATCTCCAGGGTGAGCTTGGTGTATTCGAGCGGGAAGAACCGCGGGGAGCGGGTCACCCAGTTCAGCCGGTAGCCGTGGACGTCGATCTCGCTCAGCAGGTCCTGGTAGATCTCGGCGGCGGACTGACCGCTGCCGACCAGCGTGATCGACTTCTTCTTCACCAGCTCCGCCCGGTGCCGCACGTACCGGGAGTTGTGGAGGAAGTCGCCGGCCAGGCCCCGGCAGGCGTCCGGGATGTGCGGCGGGGTACCGGTGCCGAGGACGAGGCGGCGGGCGCGGTAGGTGTCGCCGGACGTGGTGGCGACGGCGTACAGCTCCTCGCGCTCGTCGTACGTGACCTCGGTGACCGTGGTGGAGAAGCGGACGCTGCTCAGCTTGTGCGCGGCCCAGCGGCAGTAGTCGTCGTACTCGACCCGCAGCGGGTAGAAGTTCTCCCGGATGTAGAAGGAGTACAGCCGGCCCTGCTCCTTGAGGTAGTTGAGGAAGGAGTACGGCGAGGTCGGGTCGGCGAGCGTCACCAGGTCCGACATGAACGGGGTCTGGAGGTGGGCGCCGTCCAGGAACATCCCGGCGTGCCACTCGAAGTCCGGCTTGGACTCCAGGAAGACGCCGTTCAGCTCGGCGACGGGCTCGGTGAGGCAGGCGAGGCCGAGGTTGAAGGGGCCGAGGCCGATGCCCACGAAGTCGTACGGGGCGCTGGCTTCAGGAAGCGCGGTCAAGGGAGTCTCCCAGGTACTGCTCGGCGTGGCCGGCGATCAGGTCGAGGACGGCGGCGATGTCGGCCGGGGTCGTCTCGGGGTTGAGCAGGGTGAACTTCAGGTAGTGGCGACCGGCGACCTTGGTGCCCGCGACCACGGCGTCGCCGGACGCGAACAGGGCCTTGCGGGCGTACAGGTTGGCGCGGTCGATCTCGGCGGGATCGGTGACGTCCGCCGGGATGTGGCGGAAGACCAGCGTGGACAGCGACGGCTGGACCACGACGTCGAAGCGCGGGTCGGCGGCGAGCAGTTTCCAGCCCTCGGCGGCCAGGTCGCACACCTCGTCGAAGAGGGCGCCGATGCCGTCGGCGCCCATCACGCGCAGCGTCATCCACAGCTTGAGCGCGTCGAAGCGGCGGGTGGTCTGGAGGGACTTGTCCACCTGGTTGGGGATACGTTCCTGCACCATGCGGCGCGGGTTGAGGTACTCCGCGTGGTAGGTGGCGTGGCGCAGGGTGGCCGCGTCCCGGACCAGCACGGCCGACGAACTCACCGGCTGGAAGAAGGACTTGTGGTAGTCCACGGTGACCGAGTCGGCCCGCTCGATGCCGGTGATGCGGTCCCGGTACTTCAGGGAGGCGAGCAGCCCGCAGCCGTAGGCCGCGTCGACGTGCATCCACACGCCGTACTGCTCGCACAGCCCGGCGATCTCCGGCAGCGGGTCGATCGAGCCGAAGTCGGTGGTGCCGCCGGTGGCGACGACGGCCATGGGGACCAGGCCGTCCCGCGCGCAGCGCTCCAGCTCGCGGGCGAGGGCGACGGTCTGCATCCGCTTGTCGCGGTCGACCGGGATCGACACGACGGCGTCGGGGCCGAGGCCGAGCAGTTTCGCGGACTTCCTGACGCTGAAGTGGCTGGCCTCGGAGGCGAAGATCCGCAGGTCGGCGAAGTCCTCGGTCTTCGCCTCCTCGCGGGCGAGGAGCAGCGCCTGGAGGTTGGACTGGGTGCCGCCGGAGGTGAACACGCCGTCGGCCGCCGGGCCGAGGCCGATGCGGGCGCAGGTCCAGTCGATCAGCTTCCGCTCGATGAGCGTGCCGCCGGCCGACTGGTCCCAGGTGTCCAGGGAGGAGTTGACGGCAGACAGGACCGCTTCACCGAGCAGCGCCGGTATGACGACCGGGCAGTTGAGGTGGGCGAGGTAGCGGGGGTGGTGGAAGTAGACGGCGTCACGGAGGTAGACGTCCTCCAGCTCGTCGAGGACCGCGGCGGTGTCGTGCAGCGGCTCGTCGAGGTCGATCGCGTCGATGCGGGGGGAGAGGGCGTCGACCGTGACGCCGGTGAACGGGCGGTCGGTGGTGGCGAGTTTGGCGGCCACCCGCTCGACTCCTTCGGTCACGGAGCGGCGGTACTGCTCCGCGGTGGTGTCGTTGAGCAGGTGCGAGCGCATGTGGGGGTCCTCCGGTGGGGACGGTCCGAGAGGGGTGGGGAGGGCCGGAGCCCTCGCTACGACTTAGGTGAGCCTAACCTAAGTTAAGTCGATCAAACGCGTGCCTGTGGGTGACCGCTGTCACTCACGCCCCCTCCGTGCGGCCGGGTGGGGCGGGTGCGGTCCTCAGCCCTGCTCGCGGAGTTGTTCCTCCGTCAGGCCCCGGCGCCAGTAGCCGACGAAGGTGACGCGCCGTCGGTCGACGCCGCGCTCGCCCACGAAGTGCCGCCGCAGCCGCTTCACGCAGCCGGACTCGCCCGCGATCCAGACGTAGGGGTGTTCGGCGGGCGGCAGTTGGGCGGCGCGGAGGGTGGCGAGGGTCGCCTCGGGCCCGTCGGCGGCGTCCCCGACCAGCCAGGTGATCTCGGCGTCCGCGGCCGTCCGGAGGTCCCGCACGTCCTCGGCGTGCGGCACCTGAAGCCAGACCCGCGCGCGGGTGCCGGCCGGCAGTGCCTCCACGATGGCGCAGGCGGCGGGTACGGCTGTCTCGTCGCCCCAGATCACCACCAGGTCGGTGTCCTCGGGCGGCCGGAAGCGGATCGCCCGGTTGTCGGCGACCGCCGGGCCGAGCAGCAGCACGCGGTCGCCGGGGGCGGCGTCGGCGGCCCAGCGGGCGGCGGGACCGGCCTGGATCCCCGAGTCCGGTTCGAGGCCGTGCAGGACGAAGTCGACGTCGATCTCGGCGGTGTGCCCGTCGGTGTCGCGGCGCAGTGACCGCAGCGTGTACGAGCGCATCACCGCCCGTACGTCCTCCGGCAGTTCCCGCCAGCCCTGCCACCAGCCCTCGCCCAGCTCCACCGGGACCGCGGGCTCCGCCTGCCCCGGGTGCGGCAGGAACAGCGACAGCGACTGGTCGAGGCCGTCGGAGCGGAAGGCGCGCAGGTCGGGCCCCGCGAAGGTGACCCGGGTCAGGGACGGGCTTGGGGGGTGTCGTTTGGATCCTGCCGGGGGCGCGGGGTCTGGCACGCGCATCTGCGGCGTTGTCGTCGGTTGCCAGGGCTCCGCCCTGTCGCCCTCCTCCGCCGTGCAGCTGCACGCACCGGACCCCGCTCGGGTCGGCAGCGAAGCACCGTTGGCCGGAGCCGGCCTGATCCAATCGACATCCCCCAACCGCCTCGTCCGTACGACCTGGAGGGCGAAGAAACGGAACGGGGCGGCGACGGCCGTCGTCATGAGGGGCTCCGGGGGAGGGGGGCGGGTCAGCCGACCTTCTTGGCGTTCTCGATCGCCTCGGCCAGGTTGTCGAGGAGCGGCGTGCACTTGTCGTAGGACAGGATCGGCTCGGGGGAGCGGGCGATGACCTGTCCGGCCTTGACCGCGGGGAGCTGCTTCCAGGTGCCCTCGGTGATGTCGGCGGGCTGGATGGTCGAGGCGCGGTCGTCCATGATGATGACGTCGGCCGGGTACTTGTCGACGTTCTCCCAGCTCAGGGACTCGAACCAGCCGCCGGTCGCCTTCTTGGCGTCCTCGGAGGGCTCGACGAAGTTCACGCCGAGGGCCTTGAAGTACTCCAGGTCCACCGAGAGGTTGGTGCCGGAGACGTAGAACAGGTCGGGGCTCGCGGAACCGGCCAGCACCCGGATCTCCGGCTTGGCCTTGGCGGCGGCGCGCAGCCGGGCGGCGGCCTTGTCGAAGGCGGCCTTGGCGTCGGTGACCTTCTTGGCCTTCATGTCCGCGCCGAGCGACTCCGCCAGCTCCCACATGCGCTGGAGCGGCTGGGTGAGCTGGCGGTCGAAGACCGAGATCGCGACGCTCGGGGCGAGCTTGGCGACCTTGTCCTTCGACTCCTCCGGGACGGACCACAGGGTGCCCGCGGTGTCGAACGTCGTGGTGATGAGCACCTCCGGGGCGAGGGAGGCGTACTTCTCGACGTTGAGCTTGCCCCACTCGTTGCCGAGCACGGTGACCTTGTCGACGTCGAGGTCGCCGGCCTGCACGTCGGGCTTGCCGTCCTTGGTGGTGGTCGGGCCGAAGACGCCCTTGACCTCGACGCCGTAGTCGAAGAGGGCGGCGGCGACACCCGTGAAGGCGACGATGTTCGCCGGCACCTTGTCCAGCTTCACGGTCGTGCCGCGGTCGTCCTTGAAGGACCAGGGGCCGGACTTGGCGGCGCCGCCCGACCCGTCGCCCGCCCCATCGCTCTTGCCGTCGCCGTCGCCGCAGGCCGCGAGCACGGCGCCGAGGCCGAGGGCGCCGCCGGCGGCGAGGATTCCGCGGCGGGTCGGGTGGGTAGCGCTGGCGTGGGACATGGTGGTGGCTGCCTTCGAACGGTGCGGAGCGTCGCGCCCTGCGGGACAATTCGAAGGTAGGTTAGCCTAACCTCAGATCTTGTCCAGGGGCGGGGCCGGTGCGGCGCCCGCCCCCGGTGCCTCGGAGCCTCAGCCCACCAGCCCCAACTCCCGTGCGATCAGCATCCGCTGGACCTCGCTGGTGCCCTCGCCGATCTCCAGGATCTTCGCGTCCCGCCACATGCGGGCCACCGGGTACTCGTTCATGAAACCGTAGCCGCCGTGGACCTGGGTGGCGTCCCGGGCGTTGTCCACCGCGACCGTCGACGAGTACAGCTTCGCCAGCGCCGCCTCCTTCTTGAACGGCTCGCCCGCCACCAGCCGCGAGGCCGCGTCCCGCCAGGCGAGACGGGCCGTGTGGGCCTTCATCTCCATGTCGGCGATCTTGAACTGGATGGCCTGGTTGGCGCCGATGGGCCTGCCGAAGGCGTGACGTTCCTTCGCGTAGGCGACCGACTCGTCCACACAGCCCTGCGCCAGCCCCGTGCCCAGCGCGGCGATCGCCACCCGGCCCTCGTCCAGGATGCGCAGGAACTGCGCGTAGCCGCGCCCCAGCTCGCCCAGCAGGTTCGCCGCCGGGACCCGGACGTCGGCGAAGGACAGCTCACGGGTGTCCGAGGCGTTCCAGCCGACCTTCGAGTACGGGGCGGCCACCGTGAAGCCCGGGGTGCCCGACGGGACGATGATCGACGAGATCAGGGGCCTGCCGTCGGGCTTGCGGCCGGTCACCGCCGTGACCGTGACCAGGCCCGTGATGTCCGTGCCGGAGTTGGTGATGAAGCACTTGGTGCCGTTGATGACCCATTCGTTCGTGGCCTCGTCCAGGCGGGCCGTGGTACGGGTCGCGCCCGCGTCGCTGCCCCCGTCCGGCTCGGTGAGACCGAACGCGCCCAGGATCTCGCCCGAGCAGAGCCGGGGCAGCCACTCGCGCTTCTGCTCCTCGGTGCCGAACAGGTGCAGCGGCATCGCGCCCAGCGAGACACCCGCCTCCAGCGTGATCGCCACCGACGAGTCGACCCGGGCCAGCTCCTCCAGGGCCACGCCGAGGGCGAAGTAGTCGCCGCCCATGCCGCCGTACTCCTCCGGGAACGGCAGCCCGAACAGGCCCATGCGGCCCATCTCGCGGACGATCTCGTACGGGAACTCGTGCCGCTCGTAGAAGTCGCCGATCTTGGGCGCCACCACGTCGTGCGCGAACTGTTCGACCGTACGGCGCAGTTCTTCCAGTTCGGGGGAGAGCTTGTGGTCCATGGTGTTCACGACTCCTGGTGGGAGAGGGCTCGTACGGTGCGGGACGGGCTCGGCCGGCCCAGGTGCGCGGCCATCCAGACGCTTGTGGCGACGAGACGGCCGAGGTCGACCCCGGTGTCGATGCCGAGGCCCCGCAGCATCCACACGAGGTCTTCGGTGGCGAGGTTGCCGGTGGCGGACTTCGCGAAGGGGCAGCCGCCGAGCCCGCCGGCGGAGGCGTCGACGGTGGTGACGCCCCGCTGGAGCGCGGCCAGCGTGTTGGCCAGGGCCTGGCCGTAGGTGTCGTGGAAGTGCACGCCCAGCGCGGAGACCGGCACGCCCGCCCCGGTCAGCGCGGTGAGCAGCGCCGTCACATGGCCCGGGGTCGCCACCCCGATGGTGTCGCCGAGGCTCAGCTCGTCGCAGCCCATGTCCAGCAGGGCCCGGCAGACCCGCACCACCTGGGGGACGGCGACCGGGCCCTCCCACGGATCGCCGAAGCACATCGAGAGGTAGCCCCGTACACGGACGTCGTCGCCCTGCGCCTTCGCCCGGGTCACCACGGGCTCGAACATGGCCAGCGCCTCGTCCACGGTGCGGTTGAGGTTGGCCTTGGCGAAGGACTCGGTCGCGCTGGCGAACACCGCGACCCGGCGCGCGCCGAGCGCGAGGGCCCGGTCCAGGCCGCGTTCGTTCGGCACCAGCACCGGCAGCTCCACCGGCAGGCCGGAGATCCGCGGGTACAGGTCCTCGGCGTCGGCCAGCTGGGGGACCCACTTGGGGTGGACGAAGCTCGTCGCCTCGATCGTGGTCAGGCCCGTGCCGGCCAGCCGGCGGATGAACTCCGCCTTGACGGCCGTCGGCACGGTCGCCTTCTCGTTCTGCAGTCCGTCGCGCGCGCCGACCTCGTGGATGCGGACGCGGGCGGGCAGTCCCTCGGCCGGTACGGCCATCGGGAGGCCCGGTTCCGGGGCGTTCATGCCGTCTCCTCCGTCGCGTCGTCGGTGGGTGCGATGACCGCGAGCACCTGGTCCATGGCCACCGTCGTGCCCGGCGCCACGTCCAGCTCGGCGACGGTGCCCGCGTGCGGGGCGGAGATGACGTGCTCCATCTTCATCGCCTCCACCACCAGCAGGCTCTGCCCGGCGCTCACCTCGTCGCCGACGGCGACCTTCACCACCGTCACCGTGCCCGGCATCGGCGCGGTCAGCGAGTCGGCGCCCGCGTGGGCGGACCGGTTGAGGGAGGCGGCCACCGGGTCGTGGTCGCGCACCTGCCAGGCGTCGCCGTCGCGGCCCAGCCAGTCGGCGGCGCGGTGGAAGGTGTGCCGGACGCCGTCCAGGGTGACCGTGACCCGGTCCCCGGTGACGGTGTGGGTTCCGCGCGGGGTGTGTTCCACCGGGTCGGTGACCCGGAGGTGGAAGGCGGCCGCCTTCGGCTCGCCGCCCATCCGCCAGCCGCTCGGCACCGAGAACGGGTCCGTCCAGCCGTCCCCGCGCGGGCGCAGCGCCTCCAGCCGTACGGCCGCCGCCGCCTCGTACACCTCCTCCGGTACGTCGGTGGCGACCAGGCCGTCGACCTCGCGCTCCACCAGCCCCGTGTCCAGCTCGCCCGCCACCACCGCCGGGTGCGCGAGCAGCCGCCGCAGGAACCCGGCGTTGGTCTGCACGCCCAGGGTGACCGTCCCGGCCAGCGCCGCCCGGAGCCTGCGCAGCGCGGTCTCCCGGTCGGGGCCGTACGCGATCACCTTGGACAGCATCGGGTCGTAGAGGCTGCCGACCTCGGTGCCCTCACTGAGCCCCGAGTCGGTGCGCACGCCGTCGCCCTCGGGCTCGCGCAGCCGCAGCACCGTGCCGCCGGAGGGCAGGAAGCCGCGCGCCGGGTCCTCCGCGCACAGCCGGGCCTCGATCGCGTGCCCGGTCAGCCGTACGTCCTCCTGCCCGAACCCGAGCGGCTCGCCCGCCGCCACCCGCAGCTGCCACTCCACCAGGTCCAGGCCGGTCACCAGCTCGGTCACCGGGTGCTCGACCTGGAGACGGGTGTTCATCTCCATGAAGTAGTACTGGGAGGGGTCGCTCCCGGGCACGATGAACTCCACCGTGCCCGCGCCCCGGTAGCCGCAGGACCGGGCCGCCTGCACGGCCGCCTCGCCCATCGCCGCCCGGGTCGCCTCGTCCAGCAGGACGCTGGGCGCCTCCTCGATCACCTTCTGGTGGCGGCGCTGGAGCGAGCACTCGCGCTCGCCCAGGTGCACCACGCCCCCGTGGCCGTCGGCCAGCACCTGGATCTCGATGTGCCGGGGACGGTCGATCCACCGCTCCACCAGCAGCGTGTCGTCGCCGAAGGAGGCGCGGGCCTCGCGGCGCGCGGCGGCGATCTCGTCGGCCAGCACCGCCGTGTCCCGCACCAGCCGCATGCCCTTGCCGCCACCGCCCGCCGACGGCTTGAGCAGCACCGGGGTGCCGATCTCGCGGGCGGCGTCGGCGAGCTGCTCGTCGGTGAGCCCGCTGCCGCTGGAGCCGGGGACGACCGGCACCCCGGCCGCCCGCACCGTCTCCTTGGCGCGGATCTTGTCGCCCATCAGGGCGATCGCGTCGGCGGACGGCCCGATGAAGACCAGCCCCGCCTCCTCGCAGGCCCGCGCGAAACCCGCGTTCTCGGCGAGGAAGCCGTATCCCGGGTGGACGGCCTGCGCCCCCGTCCGGGCCGCCGCCGCCAGCAGCCGCTCGACGGACAGATAGCTCTCCGTCGCGGGCGCCGGGCCGATCCGTACCGCGTCGTCCGCCTCCCGCACATGCCGTGCGTCCGCGTCGGCGTCGGAGAAGACCGCCACCGAGCGCACGCCCATCGAGCGCAGCGTCCGGATGACGCGGACGGCGATCTCGCCGCGGTTGGCGACGAGCACGGTGTCGAACATGCGCGACGTGTCCTTCGTGTTGTCCATGGGTCCCCTCCTCACATCCGGAAGACGCCGAACCGGGGCTCGCCCAGCGGCGCGTTGGCACACGCGGTCAGGGCCAGGCCCAGCACCTGCCGGGTGTCGGCGGGCTCGATCACGCCGTCGTCCCACAGGCGGGCGGTCGCGTAGTAGGCGTTGCCCTGGCGCTCGTACTGGGCGCGCACCGGTGCCTTGAAGGACTCCTCCTCCTCGGCCGGCCACTCCTCGCCGCGCCCCTCCAGCTGGTCCCGCTTGACCGTGGCCAGCACGGACGCGGCCTGCTCGCCGCCCATCACGGAGATCTTGGCGTTGGGCCACATCCACAGGAAGCGCGGCGAATACGCCCGACCGCACATCGAGTAGTTGCCCGCGCCGTACGAGCCGCCGACGACCACCGTCAGCTTCGGCACGCGCGTGCACGCCACCGCCGTCACCATCTTGGCGCCGTGCTTGGCGATGCCACCGGCCTCGTAGTCCCGGCCCACCATGAACCCGGAGATGTTCTGCAGGAACACCAGCGGGATGCCGCGCTGGTCGCACAGCTCGATGAAGTGGGCGCCCTTCTGGGCCGACTCGGAGAACAGGATGCCGTTGTTGGCGACGATGCCGACCGGGTGGCCGTGGATGCGGGCGAAGCCGGTGACCAGGGTCTGCCCGTACTCGGACTTGAACTCGGCGAAGCGGGAGCCGTCCACCACGCGCGCGATGACCTCGCGGACGTCGTAGGGGGTGCGGGAGTCGACCGGCACCACGCCGTACAGGTCCTGCGGGTTCGCCTTCGGCTCGGCGGCCGCCTCCACGCCCCAGGGGAGGGCGCCGCGCTCCGGCAGGGTGGAGACGATCTGCCGCACGATGCGCAGGGCGTGCGGGTCGTCCTCCGCGAGGTGGTCGGTCACACCGGACACGCGCGAGTGGACCTCGCCGCCGCCCAGCTCCTCCGCCGTGACCACCTCGCCGGTGGCCGCCTTCACCAGCGGCGGGCCGCCCAGGAAGATCGTGCCCTGATTGCGGACGATCACCGCCTCGTCGCTCATCGCCGGGACGTACGCGCCGCCCGCCGTGCAGGAGCCGAGGACGGCCGCGATCTGCGGGATGCCCGCGCCGGACATCCGGGCCTGGTTGTAGAAGATCCGTCCGAAGTGCTCGCGGTCGGGGAAGACCTCGTCCTGCATCGGCAGGAAGGCACCCCCCGAGTCCACCAGGTACAGGCACGGCAGCCGGTTCTCCAGCGCCACCTCCTGCGCCCTGAGGTGCTTCTTCACGGTCATCGGGTAGTACGTGCCGCCCTTGACGGTGGCGTCGTTCGCCACGATCACGCACTCCCGGCCGCTGACCCGGCCGATCCCGGCGATCACGCCGGCGGCCGGGGCCGCCCCGTCGTAGAGCCCGTCGGCGGCGAGCGGCGCCAGCTCCAGGAACGGCGAGCCCGGGTCGAGCAGCGTGTCCACGCGGTCGCGCGGCAGCAGCTTGCCCCGCGCGGTGTGCCGGGCCCGTGCCCGCTCGCCGCCGCCCAGCCGGGCCGCCGCGAGCTTGGCGCGCAGTTCCTGAACGAGGGCGGCGTGCGCCTCCTCGTTGGCCCGAAAGGCCTCCGACGCGGGATCTGCCGCCGTCGTCAGCTCCGGTGCCTCGTGCATCCTGCGGTCCCCTCACCCAGTGGTCGACCAGTTAATGAGCGTTAACGCATTTCCTTCAGGTTAACGACCGCTAACCCGCCTGTCTAGAATCGACTTCATGGCCACCAGAACCGACGCCCCCACCCGCCGCGAGCAGATCCTCAAGGAGGCCGCCCGGCTCTTCGCCGAGCGCGGCTTCCACGGGGTGGGCGTCGACGAGATAGGCGCCGCGGTCGGCATCAGCGGCCCCGGCCTCTACCGGCACTTCCCCGGCAAGGACGCGATGCTCGCCGAGCTGCTGGTCGGGATCAGCGACTCGCTGCTGACCGGGGCGAAGCGGCGGCTGGCGGAGGCGGACGGGGCGGCCGGCTCCCGGGCGGGCACCGGCCCGACGGGGCCGGGGGCGGTCCTCGACTCGCTCATCGAGGGGCACATCGACTTCGCGCTCGACGACCGCCCGCTCATCACCCTGCACGACCGCGAGCTGGACCGCCTCCGGGACGCCGACCGCAAGATGGTGCGGCAGTTGCAGCGGCAGTACGTGGAGCTGTGGGTCGGGGTGCTCCGGGAGGTCTACCCGGCGGTCGCCGAGCCCGCCGCCCGCTCCGCGGTCCATTCGGTCTTCGGCCTCCTGAACTCCACCCCCCACCTGGGCCGCCCCGGCTCCCTGCCCGGCCGCGCGGTGACGGCGTCCCTGCTGCACCGGATGGCCCGGGGGGCGTTCGCGGCGGTGGGGGAGGCGTAGCGGGCGCCCCTCCCCGGGGGCGGGGAGTGACGAGGGTTACCCGCGTCCCGGTCTGGACGCCTTCGGCTACCCGCCGGTACGGTGATATCTGAGCAAGCGCTTAGATATTCGTACCCTGGAGGTGGCGCGGTGCGCCGTACGGTGTTCAACGAGGACCACGAGGCGTTCCGGGAGACCCTCCGCGCCTTCATCGAGGCCGAGGTCGTCCCCGTCTACGACGACTGGTTCGCCGCGGGCCAGGCGCCGCGCGAGTTCTACTACAAGCTCGGCGAGCTGGGCATCTTCGGCATCAACGTGCCCGAGGAGTTCGGCGGCGCCGGCATGGACAGCCACAAGTTCGAGGCCGTCCTCTACGAGGAGACCGCCCGCGCGGGCGTCCAGTTCGGCGGCTCCGGCGTCCACGTGCTGCTCGCCCTGCCCTACATCAACATGCTGGCCACCGACGAGCAGAAGAAGCGCTACCTGCCGAAGTTCGTCACCGGCGAGGAGATGTGGGCCATCGCGATGACCGAGCCGGGCACCGGCTCCGACCTCGCGGGCATGAAGTCCACCGCCAAACTCTCCGAGGACGGCACCCACTACGTCCTCAACGGCGCCAAGACCTTCATCACCGGCGGCGTGCACGCCGACCGCGTCATCGTCTGCGCCCGCACCGACGCGCCCACGGCCGAGGACCGCCGCCACGGCATCTCCCTGTTCGCCGTGGACACCAAGTCCGAGGGCTACTCGGTCGGCCGCAAGCTCGACAAGCTGGGCCTGCGCACCTCCGACACCGCCGAGCTGGCCTTCGTCGACGTCAAGGTCCCCGTCGAGGACCTGCTCGGCGAGGAGAACAAGGGCTTCTCCTACCTCGGCCACAACCTGGCCTCCGAGCGCTGGGGCATCGCCTTCGGCGCCTACGCGCAGGCCAAGGCCGCCGTCCGGTTCGCCAAGCAGTACGTGCAGGACCGCACCGTCTTCGGCAAGCCGGTCGCCCACTTCCAGAACACCAAGTTCGAGCTGGCCGCCTGCCAGGCCGAGGTGGACGCCGCCGAGGCCGTCGTCGACCGCGCGACCGAGGCCCTGGACGCCGGCGAGCTGACCCCCGCCGAGGCCGCCAGCGCCAAGCTGTTCTGCACCGAGGTCGCCCACCGCGTCATCGACCGCTGCCTCCAGCTGCACGGCGGCTACGGCTACATGAACGAGTACCCGATCGCCCGCCTGTACGCGGACAACCGCGTCAACCGCATCTACGGCGGCACCAGCGAGATCATGAAGTCGATCATCGCGAAGAACATGGGCCTGTAGACCACAGGTCATGAGCGAAGCACTCCAGTCCCTCCTCGACCTGCTCGACCTCGAGCGGATCGAGGAGGACATCTACCGCGGCCGCTCCCGGTCCGCCGTCGTCCCCCGGGTCTTCGGCGGACAGGTGGCGGCCCAGGCCATGGTCGCCGCCGGCCGCACCGTCCCCGGAGACCGGCACGCGCACTCCCTGCACGCGTACTTCCTGCGCCCCGGCGACCCCGGCGCCCCCATCGTCTACAACGTCGACCGGCTGCGCGACGGCCGCTCCTTCACCACCCGCCGCGTCGTCGCCGTCCAGCACGGCAAGCCGATCTTCACCCTGTCGGCGTCCTTCCAGACGTACGAGGAGGGCCTGGACCACCAGGCCCCGATGCCGTCCGCACCGGACCCGGCGACCCTCCCCACCGGCGAGGAGCGGCTGCGCGGCTACCCGCACCTGCCCGCCGAGACGGTGGAGCGCTTCCTGGAGGCCCGCGCCGCCGTCGACCTGCGCTACGTCGACGACCCGCCCTTCGGCGACTTCGGCACCCCGCGCGAACCGCACTCCCAGGTGTGGTTCCGCACCAACGGCAAGCTCGCGGACGACCCCCTGCTGCACGTCGTCCTCGCCACCTACGTCTCCGACATGACCCTGCTCGACTCGGTCCTGCTCGCGCACGGCCGCGGCGGCTGGGCCGTCGGCGACGTCGTCGGGGCCTCGCTGGACCACGCCATGTGGTTCCACCGGCCCTTCCGCGCCGACGAATGGCTGCTGTACGACCAGCAGTCGCCGTCCGCGTCCGGCGGCCGGGGCCTCGGCCAGGCCCGCATCCACACCCAGGACGGGCGGCTCGCCGTCTCCGTCGTCCAGGAAGGCGTGGTCCGCGTCCCTCGGGAACACTGAGGGGCATGGCGGACACAGGGGACACGGCCGGAGCGAAGAAGAACGGCGACAGCACCTTCACGGTCCTCGTCGCCGCCTTCGCCAATCTGGGCATCGCCGTCGCCAAGGCGGTGGCCGGCGTGATCAGCGGCTCCAGCGCGATGCTGTCCGAGGCCGCGCACTCGGTCGCCGACACCGTCACCGAGGTGCTGCTGCTGACCTCGCTCAAGCGCAGCGTCCGCCCCGCCGACGAGGACCACCCCCTCGGCCACGGCCCCGAACGGTACATCTGGGCGCTGCTCGCCGCCGTCGCCACCTTCGTCGGCGGCGCCGTCTTCTCCCTCTACGACGGCATCCACACCCTCACCCACGGCGAGGACCTCGGCGACCCGCTGGTGTCGTACATCGTCCTGGCCGTGGCCTTCGTCCTGGAGGGCTACTCGCTGCGCACCGGCCTCAGGCAGGTCCGCGGCGAGGCCGCCCACCACCGGGTCTCCTTCGGGCGCTACCTGCGCCGCACCCCCGACACCGCCGTGAAGGCCGTCGTCATGGAGGACTCCGCCGCGCTGGCCGGCCTGCTGCTCGCCGCGGGCGGACTGCTCGGCGGACAGCTCACCGGCTCCGGCGTCTGGGACGCCGTCGCCTCGCTGTGCATCGGCGCCCTGCTGCTGTACGTCGCCTGGGTGCTGGGCCGCTCCAACGCCGAGTTCCTCGTCGGCCGCCCCCTGTCGCGCTCCGTGCGGGACCGGATCCGTGCCGAGCTGGTGGCCGTCGAGCACATCGAGGCCGTACTGGAGCTGACCACCCTCGTGCAGGGGCCGCGGGAGGCGCTGGTCGCCGCCAAGGTCGACTTCCGGGACGTGTCGACGGCGGCGCAGATCGAGTGGGCGTGCGAGCGGGCCGAGCAGCGGCTGCGCGAGGAGTTCCCGATCGTGCGCCGGGTCTATCTGGACCCGACGCCGGGTTTCGCGCAGCGCCGCACGGAGGGGCTGAACCCGTGGCCGTAGGAGCGCGGGCTACTTCAGCCCGGCCTCCGTCAGCAGGTACGCCGTCATCGGGTCGTAGTAGCGCGGGCTGACCACGTGGTCGTCCAGCGGCACCGCCACCTGGAGGGTGCCCTCGGACTCGGCGAGGAAGAGGGCCGGGTCGTTGCAGTCCGCGTAGCCGACCGAGTCCACGCCGTGCTGGGCGGCGTAACCGGCCCAGCCGTGGTCGGCGACCACCAGGTCCGGCAGCGGGCGGCCCTCGCGCTCCAGGCCGGTCAGGATCGCCTTCATCGGCTCGCCCGAGTGGGTGTGCCACAGCGAGGCCCCGTGCTCCAGCACCGAGACGTCCGCGAACTGCTGGACGTACCCCTCCTCCGTGGTCAGCCCCTCCGGGATCACGACGATCTCGCAGCCCGCGTCGCGCAGCGCGGCGGCCGTGGCGCGGTGCACGTCGAGCAGCCCGCCGGGGTGACCGGTGGCGAACAGCACCCGCTGCCCGCCGTCGGCCGCCTTGCGCAGCCGCCCCGCCATCCGCTCCAGCGCCGAAATGGTCAGCTCGGGATCGATGGTGTCCTGGCCGTACCGGTGCTCGGGGTCGTCGTTGACGCCGACCCGCTCCGCCATCACCGCGAGCACGTCCTGCTCGTCGCTCCAGCGGTCGCCCAGCTCCAGACCGAGCCAGAAGCCCCGGTCGCCGTTCGCCAGCTTCCGGTAGTGGGAGAGGTTGTTCTCGCGGGGCGTGGCGACGTCGCCCGCGATACGCGTTCTGACGAGGTGCTCGGCGAGTTCGGCGCGGCTGGGTGTCCCGGGTATCGGCATGGCTCCATTGTGAGGCAGCCCCGGTCCGGACAGCAGCCGGTCCCGGCGGGATAGCCGATTCCACCAGTCCCCGGCACGCGTATGGACGGAATGTACATGTCGCGGCGGCAATTGGGCCATCTAGTCTGCGACGACCGGCTGCCCCGCTCACCAGTACAGTCGGACGGCAGCAGTACATACGCGACGAAGCGTAAGAAGGAAGGCAGTGCATGAGCAGCAACGAGACGCCCCGCGGTCCCGTCGACTCCTCCCGGATCCCGCGGTACGCCGGGCCCGCGACCTTCGCCCGGCTCCCGCGCCTGGACGAGGTCGGCGCCGCCGACGTCGCCGTCGTGGGCGTGCCGTTCGACTCGGGCGTCTCCTACCGGCCCGGCGCCCGCTTCGGCGGCAACGCCATCCGCGAGGCCTCCCGCCTGCTGCGCCCCTACAACCCGGCGCAGGACGCCTCCCCCTTCGCCCTCGCCCAGGTCGCGGACGGCGGCGACATCGCCGTGAACCCGTTCAACATCCACGAGGCCGTCGAGACGATCGAGGCCGCCGCCGACGACCTCCTCGGCACCGGCGCCCGCCTGATGACCCTGGGCGGCGACCACACCATCGCCCTGCCGCTGCTCCGCTCGGTCGCCAAGAAGCACGGCCCCGTCGCCCTGCTCCACTTCGACGCCCACCTGGACACCTGGGACACCTACTTCGGCGCCGAGTACACGCACGGCACCCCCTTCCGGCGGGCGGTGGAGGAGGGCGTCCTCGACACCTCCGCCCTCTCCCACGTCGGCACCCGCGGTCCCCTGTACGGCAAGAAGGACCTCACCGACGACGAGAAGATGGGCTTCGGCATCGTCACGTCGGCGGACGTCTACCGCCGCGGCGCCGACGAGATCGCCGACCAGCTCAGGCAGCGCATCGGGGACCGCCCGCTGTACATCTCCATCGACATCGACTGCCTCGACCCCGCCCACGCCCCCGGCACCGGCACCCCCGAGGCCGGCGGCATGACCTCCCGCGAGCTGCTGGAGATCCTGCGCGGCCTGGCCTCCTGCAACCTGGTCTCCGCCGACGTCGTCGAGGTGGCTCCCGCCTACGACCACGCGGAGATCACGTCGGTGGCCGCGTCCCACACCGCCTACGAACTGACCACGATCATGTCCCGCCAGATCGCCGAGGCGCGTACGAAGTGACCCACGACCACGACCTGGTGCTCCGTCCGACCCCGGCCCAGACGGAGGCCGCGCTGAATCCTCCCCCCGGCCGCACCGGCGGGGACCTGGTCGTGGAGTCCCTGGCCGCGCTCGGCGCGACCACCGTCTTCGGCCTGCCCGGCCAGCACGCCCTCGGCGTGTTCGACGCCCTGCGCCGCTCCGACCTGCGCTACATCGGCCTGCGGGTGGAGAACAACGCCGGGTTCGCCGCCGACGCCTACGGCCGGATCACCGGCGAAGCGGCCCCGCTGCTGCTGTCCACCGGTCCGGGAGCCCTCACCTCCCTGGCCGCGCTCCAGGAGGCGCGGGCGGCCTCCGCGCCCGTCCTGGCGATCAGCAGCCAGGTCCCCGCGGCGGGCCTCGGCGGCGGCCGCCACGGCTACCTGCACGAACTCCCCGACCAGGCCGCGTCCTTCCGCGGCGTGGTCAAGTCCGTGCACACCGCCCGCACCCAGTCCCAGATCCCGTCCGCGATCGCGGAGGCCTGGACGTCGGCACTGACCGTCCCGCACGGCCCGGTGTGGGTGGAGATCCCGCAGGACGTCCTCCTGGCCGAGACGGCCATCCCGGTCGTGACCGGCGGCGACACCTTCCCCGAGGAACTGCCCCCGCGCCCCGAACTGACGGCCGTCGCCGCCGACCTGCTCACCCGCGCCGAGCGCCCGGCGATCATCGCGGGCGGGGGAGTGGTCCGCGCGGACGCCGCCAAGAAGCTGCGGCAGCTCGCGGAGCGGCTCCAGGCCCCCGTCGTCACGACCTTCGGCGGCAAGGGCGCCTTCCCCTGGACGCACCCCCTCTCCCTCCAGTCCTGGCTGGAGGACCGCCACACGACGGACTTCCTGGAGGACGCCGACGTCCTCCTCGTGATCGGCTCGGGCCTCGGCGAACTCTCCTCGAACTACCACACGTTCACCCCCCGCGGCCGGGTGATCCAGATCGAGGCCGACCTCGGCAAGCTGGAGTCCAACCACCCGGCCCTCGGCATCCACGCCGACGCCCGCCTCGCCCTCCAGGCGCTGCTGGAGACGGTGGAGGAGCCGCGCACGGACCCGACCGCCCCGGAACGCGTCCGCGAGGTCCTGGACAAGGTCCGCGCACGCGTCGCCGCCCAGGAACTCACCCTGGAGCAGGACGTCCTGGCCGCCGTCCGCAAGGCCCTCCCGTCCCGCGCCCCCTCCTTCTGGGACATGACCATCCTGGCCTACTGGGCGTGGTCGGCCTTCGACCCCGGGGCCCCGAACACCATGCACTCCGCCCAGGGCGCCGGCGGCCTCGGCTACGCCTTCCCGGCGGCCCTGGGCGCCGCGGCGGCCGACCCCACCCACCCGGTGCTTGCGGTCTCCGGCGACGGCGGCGCCCTGTACTCGATCGCCGAGCTGGCCACCGCCCGCCAGTACGGCCTGAACGTCACCTGGCTCATCGTCGACGACGGCGGCTACGGCATCCTGCGCGCGTACATGACCGACGCCTTCGGCACTCCGACGGCCACGGCGACGGACCTGCCGGGCCCCGACTTCGTCGCCCTGGCGGAGTCGTTCGGGGTCCCCGGCGTACGCACCAGTCCCGAGACCCTGGCACGGGACCTCGCGAAGGCACTGACGACTCCGGGCCCGTCGGTCGTCGTGCTCCCCGCCGTCCTGAGGATGTTCGCGCCGACGCACGCGGACTGAAACCCTGTGCCGCCGCCCGCCCGGGAGCCTAGGATCGGGAGTCGGCCGTAGGGGGGACCGTGGATCCGGAGATCGCCGCACTGGCGGGGACGGCGGGCACGACCGTCGTCACGCTGATGGTCACGAACGCCTGGGAATCGGCGAGGGACGGCATGGTCGCCCTGTGGCGCCGTTTCCAGCCCGCCAGAGCCGAGAGCGTCGGTGAGGAGCTGGAGGCGGGCCGCGAGGAACTGCTCCTCGCCCGTGAGGCCGGTGACGACGAGGCCGAGGCCGGGCTGACCGCCGAATGGCAGGGACGCGTACGGCGCCTGCTGCTCGCCCGGCCCGAAGTCGCCGACGAACTGCGCGTCCTCCTGGACGAGTTGGCGCCGTCGATGCCGGAGGAACCGGATGCCCGGCACGTCCACCTGCGGGCCCGCGCGTCGGGCAGTGCCCGGATCTACCAGGCCGGGCGCGACCAGCACATCACCGAACGATGAGCGTCCCGAGGCCGATGGAGGGCCGCGCCTCGGGCAGCGCCCGGATCTACCAGGCCGGTGGCGACCAGTACATCGAGGAACACGTCCACCACCACGCCCCGGGGTCGGCCCCGCTGTTCGGACACCCGTGGACGGGCCCGGCCGAACCCCGCGAGGCCGCTCCCGACTCCGTCCGCATGCCCCTGGTCGGTCGCGCACCCCGTGTCCTGCGGGACCGCACCGACCTCATGGAGCGTCTGCGGGCCGCCGTGGCCGGACCCGGCAGCGACATCCAGGTCCTGCACGGCATGGGCGGCTGCGGCAAGACGGCCGTCGCGCAGGCCCTGTTCACCGAGGCCGTACGGGACCACGGTCGCGTCGGCCTGTGGGTCAACGCCTCCGAACGCGTGTCCCTGCGCGCGGGCATGCTCGCCGTCGCCGGTGACCGCGGTGCCACCGCCGGCGAACTGGCCGCCGCGGCCGGCGGCCGGCGCGCCGCGGCCGACCTGGTCTGGCACTACCTGGACCGCTCGGCGCAACCCTGGCTGCTGGTCCTCGACAACGCCGACGACCCCGCCGTCCTGGAGGAGGGCTCCTGGCTGCGTCCGAGTCCCTCGGGGACGGTGCTGGTGACCACCCGGCACGCGACCTCCTCGCTGTGGCGCGCCCCGGCGACGAGCAGTCACCGGCTCGGGGTGCTGCCCCTGGAGGACGCGACCCTGGTCCTGCGTGACCTGGCTCCGGACGCGGGCACGCGTGAGTCCGCACGGAAGGTCGCCCGGCGCCTGGGCTGTCTGCCGCTGGCGTTGACCCTGGCCGGGGCGCATCTGGCCCACCAGTTGCTGGAGTCGTGGTCCATGGACGAGTACGACCGGAAACTGACCGAGGAGTCCACGGCCCTGGTCGACCGGGGGGCGTCGGCGACCGGCGGCGGACAGTCCCGCCACCTCGTGGGGCGCACGTGGCAGCTGTCGCTGGACGGCCTGGCGGAGCGCGGCCTGCCGGAGGCCACGGCCCTGCTGCGGCTGCTGTCCTGCTGGGCGGCGGACCCCGTGCCGCTGTCCCTGCTCATGCCGGCGGCACAGGGCGGGGTCGGCCTCGAAGACCTCGATCCGCCGCTGGCCGCGCCCCGGGTCGAACCCGCCCTGCGCGCGCTCCTCGACCACTCGCTGATCGAGATGGTGGAGACGGACGGGCACCGCTGCGTGAAGGCCCACGGGGTCCTGCTGGACAGTGTCGCCGGGAGCGTGCCCGACGCGGAGCGCGCACTCCTGGCGGCTGCCGCGGGCGGGTTGCTGCGGGCCGCACTGCCGCCGGAGGGCGCCGCGTCACCACGGGCCCGCTCCCAGGTCCGGCTCCTGGCGCCGCACGCGACCGGTCTGCTGCACCGCTCCCACCGCCACGACCTGGTGACGGCGGAATCCGTGCGGCTGGCGGTCCGTCTCGCGCGGCTGGTGTACGAGGCGGGGGACTGGACCGCCGCGCTCGCCCTGGCCTCCACCGCCGCGAAGACGGCCGCGGAGCACCTGGGCGCCGAGCACCCGGTCACCATCGAAGCCCGGTCGGGCCAGGGCACCGTCCTGTTCCGACTCGGCCGGTACGCCGAAGCCGCCGGCCTGCTGCGGCCGGTCCACCAGGAAGCGCTGCGCACGCTCGGCCCGCACGACGAGCGCACCCTGGACGCGGCCTACGAACTGCAGCGGGTGCTGCACCGCCTGGGAGACCTGGCGCACGCGCGTACGCTGCTGGACACCGTCCTGGACGGCCGCCGCCAGGCGCTCGGCGAGGACCATGTCGCCACCCTCAAGACCCGCTGCGAGCTGCTGGAACTCCGTCTCGCACAGGACGAGTTCGACGGCTACACGACGGCGGCCGGGGAACTGGCGGGGGAGTGCGAACGCCGTCTCGGCCCCGAGCACCTGGTGACCGTGTGGGCGCGCGACGCGCTGGCGCGAGGGCTCCTGCGCTCCGGCCGGGGCGCCGAGGCCGAGGAGCTCTTCCGCCGGGTGCTGGCCGGACAGCGGGCGGGGTACGGGGACGACCATCCCCTGGTCTACGGGGTGCTCATCCAGCTCAGCCGCGCCCAGTACGCGCAGGGCAAGCGGGAGCGGGCCGCCGAGAGCGCGCGCGAGGTGGCCGAGGGGCGGGCCGTGATCCTGGGCGAGGACCACCCCGAGACCGTCGCGGCCCGCGCCTGGTACACCGAGGTCCTGGCGACGCCGCCCGCGCCGGACGATCTCGTGGGCTGACCGCCTACCAGATCGACTCCACCCACTCCGGGTGGTCGACGAACGGGTTGCGGTTGTGCTGGTAGTCGTCGTAGATCACCTGGTTGCGGTGCTCCTCGAAGGCGTCCGGCGGGTCCTCGTCGTTCCACGCCTTCAGCACCGGGAGCTTGCCGATGTACGGGTTGCTGCCGTTGTCGACCTGGCCGTTGACCTCCAGGTCGGCGAAGCCGTCGCCGCCCTCGTAGCGGACCGCCATGTAGAAGATCATGCGGGCCACGTCGCCCTTGACGGCGTCGCGGGGCTCGAAGGAGTCGGAGTCGGTGAGGCTGCCGCCGCCCTCGCTGACCGCGCTGCCGCCGTTGTCGAAGTCCTTGTTGCCCCGGACGCTGTTGACCCGGACGTCCGAGGGGCGCAGGTGGTGGATGTCCGTGCCGGGTCCGGTCGAGGTGCCGAAGTCGCCGTGGGACTTGGCCCACACGTGCTCGCGGTTCCAGTCCCCGGTGTCGCCCCCGTTGAGCGACTTGCTGCGGGAGACGCCCGAGTAGAGCAGGATCACGTTCCCGCTGTTGTCCGGGTCCTCGTCGGTGGCCTTGAGCGCGTCCCAGACCGCCGAGTACGACAGCTTCGTCTGGTCGCTGATGATGGTGTGGAGGGACGACTTGAGGCTCGCGCCGGTCTTGCCGATCGCGTCCTTGTAGTACGTCGAGTCGTAGTCCGTGTTCGTCGTCGATGCGGTCGATGCGGTCGTCGTGGTCGCCGTGGCCGGGGTAGCGGTCAGCGAGGGCGCGGCGACCGCGGCCAGTACGGCGGCCGTGGCGAGGGCCGCTGCCTTCCGGCGGCGGGTGCGTATCGCGAGCATGTGGGGTGTCCGATCTACGCGTGTGGAGTCCTGCGGTAGATCGAGCGTGACATGGACATGTAGGAGGTGGGGTGGACGGAGAGTGTCGATTGCGTGACGACGTCGCGCGCCGGGACCGGCCCGCCGTCACCCGATCAGTTCGGGGTAGGCCTCCTTGAGTTCGGCGAGCTGGGCGCGATGGCCGGCGTTGAATTCGGCCAGCCCGCGCTTGCCGAGGTTCTTGTCGAAGGCGGCGCTCTGCCTGGGCACCAGGGCGGGCATCGCGCGGAACATCTCGCCGACCGCCTTCGCGTGCCGACCCTTCTGGAGGGTGGCCACCAGGTCGTTGAAGAGGTCCAGCTTCAGGGCCTGGACGCGTTCCCTCGGACTGTCCTGCCCTGCCAACTCCTCGTCGCCGACCGGCTTCGGCCCGGAAGGCTCGGTGAGGGACTTCAGTACCCGCATCGTCGCGTACAGCCGACCGGCCAGCTTGTGGCCGCTTTCGTTCTGCTCCGGCATGGCTCAATACTTGCCGTCGGTACGCCGCCGAACCCTGACCTTCGCAAAACGGCCAACTCTTGGCCATTCCTCCTGCCTATGGTTTCGGCCATGCGTCCGAGAATGCTCCGCACTTCCCTCGCCACCCTCACCGCGGGCCTCGCGGCGGCCGGCTGCCTGGTCGCCGCCGGACCGGCCGCCGCCGCGCACGACGGGCCGCCCCGGCACGCCTGCTCACCCGCCGTCTCCCTGACCGGTTACTCCGACGCCCTCGACAAGACGACGTACGACGGCACGTATGTCGGAAACCTCTCCGCCCTGGCCCCCGACCGGCGCGGCGCCCTGGCGGCTCTTTCCGACCGCTCCTCCCTCTTCCGGCTGGACGCGCGCACCCTGAAGCCGCGGGACGTGATCCCGCTCGCCGACGAGAACGGCGCCGCCCTCGACGCGGAGGGACTGGTCGTGGACCGGGACGGCACGTACCTCGTCTCCTCCGAGACCGAGCCGTCCGTCCGCCGCTACTCGCACACCGGCGAGCTGCTCGGCCGTCTGCCCGTGCCCGACGACCTGCGCACCGCTCCCGAGGGCCGGGCCAGGGCCAACGGCAGCTTCGAGGGGCTCACCCTCCTGCCCGGCGGCCGGACCCTGCTCGCCTCCATGGAGTACCCGCTCGACGGCGACCCCGCCGACCTGGTCCGTTTCCAGACCTGGCAGCGGACGCGGCACGGCGAGTTCCGGCTCGGTGCCCAGTACACCTACTGGACGGACCCCGGTCTCGGCGTCTCCGAGGTCACCGCCACCCCCGACGGGCGCCTCCTCGTCCTGGAGCGCGGTTTCACCGCCGGCGTCGGCAACACCGTCCGCCTCCACCTGGCCGACCGGCCCGGCCGCGGCACCGCACTGCCCAAGCGGCTCCTCGCCGACCTCGTCGACTGCCCCGCGCTCGGTGCCACGGCCGAGCAGCCCCAGCCCAGTCCCCTCCTCGACAACTTCGAGGGGATGGCCGTGACCGGACGCTCCGGGGGGCGTACGGACGTCCTCGTCGTCAGCGACGACAACCAGAACGACGTACAGACCACCCGCTTCCTCAGGCTCCGCGTACGCGTCTGATCACCCGGCCGATCGTTGCGGCGGGATGAAATCCCCGCTCGCCCGTGTTGGTGCCTTCCGGTAGATCAGGTGAGCAGGACGACGACCGGAGGGCACGGCGTGGACGCGCAACGGGGATGGGTACGACGACTGGCGGGGTACGCCTGGCGCAACCCCAAGGACGTCGTCCTGGCTCTCGGTGCCTCGCTGGGCGGCATGGCCGTCATGGCCTTCGTCCCGTTGATCACCAAGGTGATCATCGACGACGTGATCGGCGACAAGACCCGGGACATGGCCGTCTGGGCCGGTCTGCTGATCGGCGCCGCGCTCGTCGTCTACGTCCTGACCTACATCCGCCGCTACTACGGCGGCCGGCTCGCCCTCGACGTCCAGCACGACCTGCGCACCGACATGTACGGGACGATCACCCGGCTGGACGGGCGGCGGCAGGACGAGCTGTCCACGGGGCAGGTGGTCGGGCGGGCGACCAGCGACCTCCAGCTGATCCAGGGCCTGCTCTTCATGCTCCCGATGACCATCGGGAACGTCCTGCTCTTCCTGATCTCGCTGGTGATCATGGCGTGGCTGTCCCTGCCGCTCACCCTGGTCGCGCTGGCCGTCGCGCCCGCCCTGTGGTTCATCGCCCGCCGCAGCCGCACCCGGCTGCACCCCGCCACCTGGTACGCGCAGGCGCAGGCCGCCGCCGTCGCCGGGGTGGTCGACGGTTCGGTGAGCGGCGTACGCGTGGTGAAGGGCTTCGGGCAGGAGGAGCAGGAGACCGGGAAGCTCAGAGAGGTCGGGCGCAAGCTCTTCGCGGGGCGGCTGCGCACCATCAGGCTGAACGCCACCTACACCCCCGCCCTCCAGGCCGTACCCGCGCTCGGCCAGGTCGCCATGCTCGCCCTCGGCGGCTGGCTGGCCGTCCGCGGGCACATCACCCTCGGTACCTTCGTCGCCTTCTCCACCTACCTCGCCCAGCTGGTCGGCCCGGTCCGCATGCTCGCCATGGTGCTCACCGTCGGCCAGCAGGCCCGGGCCGGCACCGAGCGCGTGCTGGAGCTGATCGACACCGAGCCGGCCATCGAGGACGGCACCAAGACCCTGCCGGCCGACGCGCCCGCCACCGTCGAGTTCGACGACGTGGCCTTCGGCTACGACACGGGCGACGGGGAGCCGCGGCCCGTCCTGGACGGGCTCTCCTTCGAGATCCGCGCCGGGGAGACCCTCGCCGTCGTCGGCTCCTCCGGCTCCGGCAAGTCCACCGTCTCGCTGCTCCTGCCGCGCTTCTACGACGTGACGCGCGGCGCCGTCCTCGTCGGCGGCCACGACGTGCGCGAGCTGACCCTCGACTCGCTGCGGGCCGCCGTCGGCCTGGTGCCCGAGGACTCCTTCCTCTTCTCCGACACCGTCCGCGCCAACATCGCCTACGGCCGCCCGGACGCCACCGACGAGGAGGTCGAGGCCGCCGCGCGGGCCGCCCAGGCCCACGGGTTCATCACGGAGCTGCCCGACGGCTACGGCACGACCGTCGGCGAGCACGGGCTGACCCTCTCCGGCGGCCAGCGCCAGCGCGTCGCGCTCGCCCGGGCGATCCTCACCGACCCCCGGCTGCTGGTCCTCGACGACGCCACGTCCGCCGTGGACGCCCGCGTCGAGCACGAGATCCACGAGGCGCTGAAGCAGGTCATGCGGGGCCGCACCACGCTCCTCATCGCCCACCGCCGCTCCACCCTCGGCCTCGCCGACCGCATCGCCGTCCTCGACCGCGGCCGCCTCGCCGACCTCGGCACCCACGAGGAGCTTCAGGAGCGCTCCGCCCTCTACCGGCGGCTGCTCACCGACCCCGACGAGCTGGGCGGCGTCTCGCCCGGCCACACCCGCCCCGCCGAGAAGACCGAGGACACCTCGGTACGCGACGAGCTGGACGCCGAGTTCGACGCCGAGCGCGGGGTCACGCCCCGGCTGTGGACCGGTGACCGCGCCCCCAAGGACACCGCGCTGGCCGGCACCCCGGCCACCCCGGAGCTGCTCGCCCAGGTCGACGCGCTGCCCCCGGCGGACGGCACCCCGGACATCGACGAGGCACAGGCGGTGCGCCCCGAGTCGTCGTACGGCCTGCGGCGTCTGCTGCGCGGCTTCCGCGCCCCGCTGCTGATCAGCCTCGCCCTGGTGGCGGTGGACGCGGGCATGGGCCTGCTGCTGCCGGTGCTGATCCGCAACGGCATCGACGACGGCGTCACCCAGGCCGCCCTCGGCGCGGTGTGGGCGTCCTCGCTGCTCGGCCTGGTCGCCGTCCTCGCCCAGTGGGCGGCGCAGACCGGTGAGATCCGGATGACCGGGCGGACCGGCGAGCGGATCCTGTACTCGCTGCGCCTGAAGATCTTCGCCCAGCTCCAGCGGCTCGGCCTCGACTACTACGAGCGCGAGCTGACCGGCCGGATCATGACCCGGATGACGACGGACGTGGACGCGCTGTCGACGTTCCTGCAGACCGGACTCGTCACCGCCTTCGTCTCGGTCGTCACCTTCTTCGGCATCATGGTCGCCCTGCTGGTGATCGACGTCGAACTCGCCCTGATCGTCTTCGCGACCCTGCCGCCGCTGATCATCGCCACGTACTTCTTCCGCAAGGCCAGCGTGAAGGCCTACGAACTCGCCCGCGAGCGGGTGTCCACGGTCAACGCGGACCTCCAGGAGTCGGTCGCGGGCCTGCGGATCGTGCAGGCCTTCCGGCGCGAGCGGGACGGCGGCCGGCGGTTCGCCGAGCGCAGCGACAGCTACCGGCAGGCCCGCATCCGCGGACAGTGGCTGATCTCGGTCTACTTCCCGTTCGTGCAGCTGTTGTCGTCGGCCGCGGCCGCGGCGGTGCTGGTCGTGGGCGGCGCGCGGATCGACGACGCGACCCTGACCACCGGCGCGCTGGTGGCGTACCTGCTCTACATCGACCTGTTCTTCGCACCGGTCCAGCAGCTCTCCCAGGTCTTCGACGGCTACCAGCAGGCGTCCGTCTCGCTGGGCCGCATCCAGGAGCTGCTGCGCGAGCCGACCTCGACGCGGGCCGCCGAGAAGCCGTCCGAGGTCACCGCGCTGCGCGGCGAGATCGCCTTCGAGGACGTGCGCTTCCGGTACGGCGACGACGAAGCGGCCCTCACCGGCATCGACCTGCGCATCCCCGCCGGGCAGACCGTCGCCTTCGTCGGCGAGACCGGCGCGGGCAAGTCGACCCTGGTGAAGCTGGTGGCCCGGTTCTACGACCCGACCGACGGCCGGGTCACCGTCGACGGGCAGGATCTGCGCGACCTCGACCTCACCTCCTACCGGCACCGGCTGGGCGTCGTCCCGCAGGAGGCGTACCTCTTCCCCGGCACCGTCCGCGACGCCATCGCCTACGGCCGTCCGGACGCCACCGACGCCCAGGTGGAGGCGGCGGCGCGGGCGGTCGGTGCGCACGAGATGATCGCCACGCTCACCGGCGGCTACCTCCACGAGGTCGCCGAGCGGGGCCGCAACCTCTCCGCCGGGCAGCGGCAGCTGATCGCGCTGGCCCGCGCCGAACTGGTCGACCCGGACGTGCTGCTCCTCGACGAGGCGACGGCGGCCCTCGACCTGGCCACCGAGGCCCAGGTCAACCAGGCCACCGACCGCATAGCCGGACGCCGTACCACGCTCGTCGTCGCCCACCGGCTGACCACGGCCGCCCGCGCGGACCGTGTCGTCGTCATGGACGGCGGCCGGGTCGCCGAGGACGGCACGCACGACGAACTGCTGGCCCTCGACGGACGGTACGCGCGGCTGTGGCGGACCTTCGTCGGCGCGGCCGAACCGGAGGAGCCGGTCGGCGCGCTGCACTGACGGGCGCGTCCGACGGGTGCGTCCGACGGGTGCGCGCAACCGTGCGACAGGTGTCCCGCGTCCGTACATCCGTACGTCGTCAGTGATCGCCCTACGGAGGAGGACCGCAGTGGGCCGGGCCGGTGCCGCAACTCGCCGTCGGCTGGCGCTCGGCACGGCCGTGCTGAGCGCCGCCGCGCTGCTCGCCGTCGCGATGCCGCAGGAGGCGCAGGCCGCCACGGGGTGCCCGGGCCGCAAGGTGCGCACCCTGTCCTTCGCCACCGGATCCGTCCTCGTGTACAAACGCGGCGGCTACGTCTGTGCCGTCACGCTCCCCAAGAAGCCGGGCACGAAGCGGCAGATGTCCGTCGGCGTGCAGGCCCGGGGCGGCCGGGCGGTCGTGGACTCGGGCCGGTTCGCCTACCGCGCCGGACCGGTGACCGTGCACGCCGGAAACCGCTGCGTGCGGGTGACCGGCAAGGTGGCCAAGTCCTCGGTCGGCTCGGGCTGGATCCTCTGCTGACTCTGGTGTCGCGGGAGTTGCTCCGATAGCTTCCGGCGGACATCAGTTTCACAGGGAGGGTGCATGCGCAAGGCGCTCAGATGGCTGCTGGCGCTCGTGGTGCTCATAGGCACCGTCAGCACGGCGGGGGCGGCCACCGCCGCCGAGCCGAAGGCCGTCGACATCAAGGACCGGCTGCTGTCCATACCGGGCATGAGCCTGATCGAGGAGAAGCCGTACACCGGCTACCGCTTCTTCGTCCTCAACTACACCCAGCCGGTGGACCACCGGCACCCGTCCAAGGGCACGTTCCAGCAGCGGATCACCGTGCTGCACAAGGACGTGAACCGCCCGACGGTCTTCTACACCGGCGGCTACAACGTCTCCACGAACCCCAGCCGGCGCGAGCCGACCCAGATCGTGGACGGCAACCAGGTCTCCATGGAGTACCGCTACTTCACGCCGTCCCGGCCCGCCCCGGCCGACTGGTCCAAGCTGGACATCTGGCAGGCCGCCAGCGACCAGCACCGCATCTTCAAGGCCCTCAAGCCGCTCTACTCCAAGAACTGGATCTCCACCGGCGGCTCCAAGGGCGGCATGACCGCCACCTACTACGAGCGCTTCTACCCGCGTGACATGGACGGCGT
This sequence comes from Streptomyces violaceoruber, assembly GCF_033406955.1. Lineage (NCBI taxonomy): Bacteria > Bacillati > Actinomycetota > Actinomycetes > Kitasatosporales > Streptomycetaceae > Streptomyces > Streptomyces violaceoruber. The sequence continues at coordinate 5,458,066 of NZ_CP137734.1, forward strand.
CGTCGCCTACGTCGCCCCCAACGACGTGGTGAACAAGGAGGACTCGGCCTACGACCGCTTCTTCGCCCGCGTCGGCACCGACGAGTGCCGCGACAAGCTCAACGGCGTGCAGCGCGAGGCGCTGGTGCGCCGGGCGCCGCTGGAGAAGAAGTACGCGGCGTACGCGGCCGAGAACGGCTACACCTTCGACACCATCGGCAGCCTCGACCGCGCCTACGAGGCCGTCGTCCTCGACTACGTGTGGGGCTTCTGGCAGTACAGCACCCTCGCCGACTGCGCCGACATCCCGGCCGACGCCAAGAACGCCACCGACGACGCGATCTGGGGCTCCGTCGACGCGATCTCCGGCTTCTCCGCCTACACGGACCAGGGCCTGGAGACGTACACGCCGTACTACTACCAGGCGGGCACCCAGCTGGGCGCGCCGACGATCCACTTCCCGCACATCGAGAAGAAGTACATCCGCTACGGCTACCAGCCCCCGCGCAACTTCGTGCCCCGCTCGATCCCGATGAAGTTCGAGCCGTGGGCGATGCGGGACGTCGACACCTGGGTGCGGCACAACGCCCGGCACATGCTGTTCGTGTACGGCGAGAACGACCCGTGGGGCGCCGAGCGCTTCCGCCTCGGCCACGGCGCGCGTGACTCCTACGTCCTCACCGCGCCCGGCATGAACCACGGTGCGAACGTGGCCGGTCTGGTGCCCGACCAGAAGGCGCGGGCCACGGCGCGCATCCTGGACTGGGCGGGCGTCGCCCCGGCCAAGGTCCAGGAGAACCCGTCGGCGGCCAGGCCGCTGGCGACGTTCGACGCCAGGCTGGACCAGCGGGACGTCGAGCGCGAGCCGGCGCTGCGCCCGTAGGGCCTGTTCCTCCGGCACGGTGACTGTGTCCGGCCGCTCACAGCGGCCGGGCACAGCCCACCGGGCGCTCGCCGCCGAGCCGGACGTACAGACCGGTCGAGGTCGGGCACTGAGCCCGGGTGGCGACCGCCTCGACCACCTTGAACTGCGGTGCGTACGCGCCCCCGCCGGCGCAGGCCGCCTCGCGGACCTTGCCGCCGCCGATGTCGTGGACGCAGTCGCCGACGACGGTGCGCGGACCTCCTCCGCCGCCCGGATCACCGGGATGTGGCGGCTGCAGCTTGCGCATGCAGGCGTACCCGCGGGACACGGCCCCGTCGCCGTCCTCGTCGCCGGACGGCCGCCGCTCGCTGATGTGCAGGACGAAGTCGGTGGTGGCGGGGCACGGTGGTCCGTTGCCGGCGCGGCCGTCCTCCCGGGCCACCACCCGGGCCGCCGCCCGCTCGCTGCCGCAGGGCACCTCGGTGGGTGCGACCGCGCCGAACGAACTGCACTCGCCCGCCGCCAGGAACACCGCCCCGTACCCGGACGGCCGCACCCCGGCCGCCGCCGTGCCCCGCTCCGCCGGGCCCTGGCAGCCCGTCAGCGGCAGGACGCACAGCGCGGCGCACAGGACGGCGCGCAGTACCGCGCGCGGCGGGGCGTGCCCGCCTGCGGCAGCCCGTCGCTCGCGCATCGTCCCCCCCCGGATCCCCGGTCCAGCGTGGCCCGCGGTAGCGGGCGCACGCCAGACGCGCAAGAGGCTTTGCGCACGGGTGAGGGGGCGCCCCCCGGCGCGTGTCGCAGGCCGCGCTACGACCGGTAGGTCAGCCCGTGTCCGAGCGGGAGGAGCACCGTGTCCGGGTCGTCCGCGCGCACCACCGGCACCGGCAGCTTCCCGCGCGGCCGAACCCGCCCGGCGATCACCCGGGCCGCCGCGCGCACCTCCACGTCGGTCCAGGAGTACGCGGCGAGGAAGGCGGGAACGCCGGGGAGCTGGGCGACGTCGTACGGGTTGCGGACGGCGACCGCGACGACCGGCTTCCCGGTCTCCAGCAGCCGCGTGACCAGGGTGCGCTGGCTGCTGCCCGCGGTCACGTTGTACGTGGCGACGACCACCGCGTCGGCGTCCCCGGCCGCCGCGACGGCGCGGTCGATCACGGCGGCGGAGGGCGCGGTGCCGGTGGACAGGGCGGTGGCCGTGAAGCCCAGCTCCGTCAGCGCGCCCGCGAGTACACCGGTGGGCGGCCCGGTCGTGCCCGACGGCGAGGCCGGATCGGCGCCCACCACCAGCAGCCTGCGGTGTGCGCGGCGCGAAAGCGGCAGCAGCCGCTCCTCGTTGACCAGCAGCGTCGTGGTCCGCTCCGCGATCCGGTCGGCCGCGGCCAGGTGCGCCCGGGTGCCGACGGTCCGGTCGACGTCCCGGCGGCTGGTGTACGCGTCCCGGAACAGCCCCAGCTTGGCCTTCAGCCGCAGCACCCGCAGGATCGATTCGTCCAGCCGTGCCTCGGTGAGTTCGCCCTCCCGTACGGCCGCCAGGACGGCGTTCCAGGCGAGCGGCAGGTCCGGCGGGTTGAGCAGCTGGTCGACACCGGCCTTCAGCGCCAGCACCGGCACCCGAGCGTCGCCGTACTTCGTCCGCACGCCCTCCATGCCGAGGGAGTCGGTGACCACGACCCCGTCGTATCCCAGCTCCTCGCGCAGGATGCCGGTGAGGATCGGACGGGAGAGGGTGGCCGGGTCGCCGGAGTCGTCGAGCGCCGGGACCATCAGGTGGGCGGTCATGATGGCGTCGATGCCGGCCTCGACCGCCGCGCGGAAGGGCGGCGCGTCCAGCTCCTCCCACTGCTCCCGGGTGTGCGTGATGACCGGGAAACCGGTGTGGCTGTCGGTGGCGGTGTCGCCGTGCCCGGGGAAGTGCTTGGCGCACGCGGCGACGCCCGAGCGCTGGTACCCCGTCACCTCCGCCGCCACCAGCTCCGCCACCGCGTCCGGGTCGGCGCCGAAGGACCGTACGCCGATCACGGGGTTGGCCGGGTTGACGTTCACGTCGGCGACGGGGGAGTAGTCCTGGCGGATGCCCAGGGCGTGCAGCTCGGCGCCCGCGATCCGGCCGAGCGTACGGGCGTCGGACCGCGACCCGCCCGCCCCGACGGCCATCGCGCCGGGGAAGAGGGTGGCGGGCTCGCCCACGCGGGCCACTATGCCGTGCTCCTGGTCGGTCGAGATGAGCACGGGCAGACCGCGCGGCTGCTCCAGGGAGGCCTTCTGGATGCCGTTGGACAGGTCGGCGATCTGGTGCGGGTCGCGGGTGTTGTGCGCCCAGGCGAAGTAGATGATGCCGCCGACCCGGTACCTGGCGACCAGCTCGGCGGCGGTGCGGACGCCGATCTCCTCGAGGTTGGCGTCGATGTCGGCCTGGTCGGGGTCGGTGGCGGAGTGGCCGTAGACCCGCATGACGAAGAGCTGCCCGACCTTCTCCTCCAGCGTCATGCGGGAGATCAGGCCGCGGAGCGTGTCGTCGTCGGGCCCGCGGGCGTCGGCGTAGGCCGTACCGCCCCCGGCCGCGAGGGCCGCGGTGACGACCGCGGTGGCGGTGAGGACGCTACGTCTGGAGGGCTGTGCGGTGCTTCCCGTGCCGGCCGTGCTGCTGTGGTGCACGTGCGCTCCTTCCGGAGAGCTGGTGAAGGAAACTGCCAAGGAGTCACCAATATCCGGGAAGTTTCTGCCAGTCAAGGGACCGCACACGAGTCGCCCGAAGCGAGGCGAGGCGCCCGCCGGGGCCGTGAGTGCGGCCAAGCGCTGGGAAGGCGCCTGCCCTCTGAGGACCCGCCGGGCGGGCGGCCGGTGCGGGGTCAGGCGTGGGCGGCGGCCTGGCGTGGCGGGCCGGTGCGGGCCGCGACCGTCGGCCAGTGGGCCCGGAGTGTGCGGACCGTTTCCGCGATGGCCGGGCGGCGGGCCGCGCCCGTGCGCCACAGGGCGTACAGCCGCCGTACCGGCATCGGGTCGAGCGGCACCTCCACCACTCCCGCCGGGAGCGGGCCGCGCCCCAGCCGGGGAATGAGGGCGACGCCGAGGCCGGCCGCGACCAGCGCGACGAGGGTCGGGTTCTCGTCGGCCTGGTGGACGATGTCCGGCTCGTGCCCGGCACCCCGCAGCGTCCGCATCAGCCAGTCGTGGCAGACCCGCCCGGGCGGCTGGCAGATCCACCGCTCCCCGCCCAGCTCGTCCCGCCGCACGGCCGTCCGGCCCGCGAACCGGTGGCCCTCGGGCACCAGCAGGTCGCACAGGTCCTCGCCGACCGGCGCCTGCTCCACCCCGGCCGGGGCCGGCAGCGGGGCGATGTCCCAGTCGTGGGCCACCACCAGATCCACGGCGCCCTTGGCCACCAGGTCCACGGACAGGTGCGGGTCGACCTCGGTGAGCCGCGCGTCCAGCCCGGGATGCCGTACCGCCAGGTCGGCGAGCACGGACGGCAGCAGCCCGCGCGCCGCCGACGCGAACGCGGCGATGGTCAGCCGCCCCGACGGCACCCCGCGCCGCTCCTCCAGCCGGGTCTCCGCCCGCTCCACGATGGCCAGCAACTCCGCCGCCGCCTCCACCAGTTGCCAGGCCTCGTCGGTGAGCCGGACCCCGCGCCCCTCCCGTTCGAGGAGCACCGTCCTGGTCTCGCGCTCCAGCTTGGCGATCTGCTGCGACACGGCGGACGGCGTGAACCCGAGCGCGGCGGCGGCCGCTCCCACCGTCCCGTGCACGGACACGGCGTGCAGGGCGCGCAGGCGCTGGAGGTCGAGCATGACGGCTCCCGAGAGCGAGACGAGGGCAGGGGCAGAGGCAGAGGCAGGGGCAGGGGCGGGGGCAGTGCTGAAGCATTAGCAGTGCTTCATCCAACCATGCATCAATCATCGCTGGTGCTGAACGGTCCTTTCGGCCGATCCTCGACGCATGCGACCTTCCCACCTCCTCCTCGCCGTGCTCGTCGCCGCCGTCTGGGGCGTGAACTTCACGGTCATCGAGATCGGCCTCGACCACTTCCCGCCGCTCCTCTTCTCCGCCCTGCGCTTCCTGGCGGCCGCGCTGCCCGCCGTCTTCCTGGTCGGCCGTCCCAAGGCCGCCCGGAAGTGGATCGTGGCGGTGGGACTGGTGCTCGGCGTGGCCAAGTTCGGCCTGGTCTTCGTGGGCATGGACGCGGGCATGCCCGCCGGACTGTCGTCCCTCGTCCTTCAGATCCAGGCCGTGTTCACCGCCGTGATCGCCGCGGCGGTCCTCGGCGAACGCCCCTCCCGCGTCCAGGCCCTGGGCATGCTGGTCGCACTGGGCGGCATCGGCGTGGCCGCGGTCGACGAGGGCACCTCGGGCCCCCTGGGCGCGTTCCTGATGGTCGTCGGCGCGGCGGCGGCCTGGGGCGTGTCCAACGTCCTGACCCGCAAGGCGTCCCCGCCGGACGCGCTGAACTTCATGGTGTGGGTCTCCACCGTCCCCGTGCTCCCCCTGCTGGCCCTCTCCCTGCTCACCGAGGGCCCCGGCGAGGACCTCGCGGCCCTGCGCGCCCTGGACTGGCAGGGGGCGGGCACGATCCTCTTCGTCGCCTGGGTCTCGACCGTCTTCGGCTTCGGCGCCTGGGGCTGGCTGCTGCGCCGTCACCCCGCCTCGACGGTCGCGCCGTTCTCCCTCCTGGTCCCGGTCTTCGGCATGTCCTCGGCCGCCCTCTTCCTCGGCGAGTCGGTGACCCCCCTGCGCTGGTGCGCGGCGGCCCTGCTGGTGGGCGGGGTGGCGCTGACGACGCTCACCGCCCGCAGGCGGGTGCCGGGGATCACCGTGCGCACCTCCCCGGAATTCGCTGGACGGCTCCCCGTCCCGGCTGAAGAATCCGGCCGGTGACATTCACCCTGAAGGCCCCGGTCCTCGAAGGCGCGCTGGTACGACTGGAGCCGCTGGACCAGCGGCACGCGGCCGACCTGGCGAGGGCGGCGGCGGAGGACCGGGCCACCTACGCGTTCACGTGGGTCCCCGGGCCCGACGAGGTCGGCGCCTACATCGACTTCCAGCTGGCCAGGGCGGCCACCGGACGGCTGGCGCCCTACGCGCAGGTCTCCCGCGCCACCGGCCGCGCGGTCGGCACCACCGCCTACTGGGAACCGCGTTCCTGGCTCACCGACGACGCGCTCGACGCCGTCGAGGTCGGCTTCACCTGGCTGGCCCGCTCCGCGCAGGGCACCGGCGTGAACGCCGAGGCCAAGCTGCTGCTGCTCCGCCACGCCTTCGAGGTCTGGGAGGTGTCCCGCGTCGACCTCAAGACCGACGCCCGCAACCAGCGCTCCCGCGCCGCGATCGAGAAGTCCGGCGCCCGCTTCGAGGGCGTCCTGCGCAACTGGTCCCGCTCCTCGGTGCCGGGCGAGGAGGGACGGCTGCGCGACTCCGCGATCTACTCGATCACGTCGGCGGAGTGGCCGGAGTGCGCGAAGCGGCTGGAGCACCGGGTGCGATCGGCGGTCGCACGGCCGGCACCGGCGTCGGCCGCGCTCACGCCGCGTCCGTGAGCAGCCGGGCGAGGTGTTCGCGGCCCGTGCCCAGCAGCTCGGGCAAGGGGGCGGCCGCCTCGTACCACCGCTTCTCGTACTCCCAGCACAGCCAGCCGTCCCAGCCGTGCCGGGACAGCACGTCCACCACCTCGGTGAGCGGCAGCACCCCCGCGCCCAGCGCCAGCGGCGTGGTGTCCTCGGCGGAGGCGATGTCCTTGACCTGGACGTAGCCGAGGTGCGGGGCAAGCGCCGCGTAGGTCTCGGAGGGCTGCTCGCCGCCCAGCCAGGTGTGCATCACGTCCCACAGGGCGCCGGCCCGCAGATGCCCGACCGGGCCGAGGACACGCATCGCGTCGGCGCCGGTGCGGTGCGAGTCGTGGGTCTCCAGCAGGATGCTCACGCCGCGCTCGGCGGCGTACTCGGCGGCGGTGCCCAGCCGCCGGGCGGCCGTCGCGTCGGCCTCCTCGGCACTCTGCTCGGTGCCGCCGCCGGGGAAGACCCGGACGTAGGGGGCGCCCAGGTCGCGGGCGAGGTCCAGCAGGCCGCGGATCTCGGCGAGGACCGGTTCGTCATCGCCGGGCGCGGCGACCCGCGCGTACCCCGCGAGCCCCAGCGGCTCGACCCCGGCCGCTCTGAACTCCGCCGCCACCGCGGCCCGTTCGTCCGGACCCAGGCCGGGATGGACCGGTTCCTCCGGGTGGGCGCGCAACTCGACACCGTGGTAGCCGTGCGTGGTCGCGAGCCCCAGCACGTCGGTCAGGGGCAGTCCGGGAACACCGAGAGTGGAGAACGCCAGCTTCATGCCCACGGAGCGTACCCGCGATCATGCGGTTCACCTGTCGACGCGGGCCGGTATTCTCAGCCCGCACCCATGAGGACGCCGGCCGCCACCATCAGCCCGTCCGGCGCTTGAGGACGAGGCCGTCCAGGCCGAAGCGGGGGTCCGGGGGCGGCAGCCCCCAGCAACGCCCGCCCCGACGCGGGCCACCGCGAGACCGGCGGTCCGTTCAGGACCGCGGCCCTCCGGAGGACCCCCGCACCATCAACTCCCCCCGCACCGTCGCGATCCCGCCCACCGGCGCGTCCTCCCGCCCCATCGCGACCCGCCCCGCCCGCGCCCCCGCCTCCGCCAGCGGCAGCCGGACCGTCGTCAGCGCGGGCACCGCGTCGATGCTGAACGGCAGGTCGTCGAAGCCGGCCACGGACACGTCGTCCGGGATCCGCAGCCCCGAGTCGCGCAGCGCCGCGCAGGCGCCCAGCGCGACGGTGTCGTTCGCGGCGACGACCGCGGTCAGCGTCGGGTCCCTGCGCAGCAGTTCCAGCGTCGCCTCGTAACCGGCCTCCCGGTCGTAGCGGCCGTGGACGGTCCAGCGGGGGTCCTCCTCGATGCCGTGCGCGGCGAGCGCGGTGCGGTGCCCCTCCAGCCGGTGCCGCGTCGTGGTCCGTTCCTCCGGACCCGCGATGTAGCCGAGCCGCCGGTGCCCGAGCCCGATCAGGTGCTCGGTCAGCTCCCGGCCGCCCCCGCGGTTGTCGAAGGTGAGCGCGATCGCCCCGGTGTCCGGCGCCGGCGGCCGTCCGCACAGCACCACCCGCGTCCCGGCCTCGACGAGCCTGCGCAGCTTCGCCGCCACGGCCGCCTGGTGGGTCTCGTCCTCCATCGCGCCGCCGGTCAGCACGACCGCCGCCGCCCGCTGGCGCTGCAGCAGCGTGAGGTAGGTCAGCTCGCGCTCCGGGGTGCCGCCGGTGTTGCAGACCACGGCGAGTCTCTCGCCGCCCGCTCTGCCGCCGGGCCCGCCGATCTCGGACTGGACGGCGCCGGCCATGATGCCGAAGAACGGGTCGGCGATGTCGTTGACGAGGATGCCCACCAGGTCGGACGTGGCCGCCGCCAGCGCGCTCGCGGGGCCGTTGAGCACGTAGTCCAGCTCGTCGACGGCCTTGAGCACCCGCTCCCGGGTGGAGGCGGCCACCGGATAGTTGCCGTTCAGCACGCGCGACACCGTCGCGGGGGAGACCTGGGCGCGGGCCGCCACGTCCGCCAGTGTCACCGTCATGTCCTCGTCCTCCGCATCGCGCGTGTGCCGAACGCCGTCCCGGGTGACCTTACGGCCACCGCCCGCCGACGTTCGCCCCCTCGAACAACTCGCCCCGGCCGCGGTCTTGTCCAGACCACCGGTCACAGGCTAGCTTCGTTCTACATAGAAAGCGCTTGCTGTACGGCTCGAGCTCGATCCGCGGCTTGCGGCATGGCTCGTACGAAGGGAATGACGTGACACGCAAGACGGTGCGTATCGCCATGAACGGTGTGACCGGGCGCATGGGCTACCGCCAGCACCTCGTCCGCTCCATCCTGGCCCTGCGCGAACAGGGCGGCCTCGACCTCGGCGACGGCACCGTGCTGTGGCCGGAGCCGGTCCTGGTCGGCCGCCGCGAGCACGCGCTCAGGGCGCTGGCCGATCGCCACGGACTCGACCACATCTCCACCGACCTCGACGCGGTCCTCGCCGACGACGGCATCGACGTCTACTTCGACGCCCAGGTGACCTCGGCCCGCGAGGAGGCGATCAGGAAGGCGATCGCCGCGGGCAAGCACATCTACACCGAGAAGCCCACCGCCACCGGCCTGGACGGCGCCCTGGAACTCGCCCGCCTCGCCCGTGCCAAGGGCATCAAGCACGGCGTCGTCCAGGACAAGCTGTTCCTGCCCGGCCTGCTCAAGCTGAAGCGCCTCATCGACGGCGGCTTCTTCGGCCGGATCCTGTCCGTGCGCGGCGAGTTCGGCTACTGGGTCTTCGAGGGCGACTGGCAGGAGGCGCAGCGCCCGTCCTGGAACTACCGCAGCGAGGACGGCGGCGGCATCGTCGTCGACATGTTCCCGCACTGGGAGTACGTCCTGCACGAGCTGTTCGGCCGGGTGAGGTCCGTCCAGGCCCTCACCGCCACCCACATCCCCGAGCGCTGGGACGAGAAGGGCAAGCCCTACGACGCCACCGCCGACGACGCCGCCTACGGCGTCTTCGAGCTGGACGGCGGCGCGATCGCGCAGATCAACTCCTCCTGGGCGGTCCGCGTCAACCGCGACGAACTGGTCGAGTTCCAGGTCGACGGCACCGAGGGCTCGGCCGTCGCGGGACTGCGGGGCTGCCGCGTCCAGCACCGCTCCGCCACCCCCAAGCCGGTGTGGAACCCGGACATCCCCGCCACCGAGGTCTTCCGCGACCAGTGGCAGGAGGTCCCGGACAACGGCGAGTTCGACAACGGCTTCAAGGCCCAGTGGGAGCTGTTCCTCAAGCACGTCTACGCCGACGCCCCCTACCAGTGGGACCTGCTGGCCGGCGCCCGCGGCGTGCAGCTCGCCGAGCTGGGCCTGAGGTCCTCGGCCGAGGGCCGCCGCCTCGACGTACCGGAGATCGCGCTGTGACCCTCCACCTGCCGGGCGCCGACGGCACCCTGCGCGCCTACGAGCCGCGCACCGAGCCCCTGCCGGCGCTCCGGGCGACCTCAGGAAGCGCTTTCTCCTCCCGTACGGTCTTCTCCGCCGCGCACGTCGTCGCCGACCCGTACGCGGACACCACCCCCGACGGGCCCGCCGCCGTCGACTGGGACGCCACCCTCGCCTTCCGCCGCCACCTGTGGTCCCACGGACTCGGCGTCGCCGAGGCGATGGACACCGCCCAGCGCGGCATGGGCCTGGACTGGCCCACGGCGGCGGAACTGATCCGCCGCTCCGCCGCCGAGGCGAGGGCGACCGGCGGCCGCATCGCCTGCGGCGTCGGCACGGACCAGCTGACCGCGACCGCCGCGACCGCCGCGACCCTCGCGGACGTCCGGTCGGCCTACGAGGAACAGCTCGCCGTCGTCGAGGAGTCGGGCGCCCAGGCCATCCTCATGGCCTCCCGCGCCCTCGCCGCCACCGCGCAGGGCCCGGACGACTACCTGGAGGTCTACGGCCACCTGCTCCGCCAGGCCGCCGAACCCGTGATCCTGCACTGGCTGGGCCCGATGTTCGACCCGGCCCTGGAGGGCTACTGGGGCTCGTCCGACCTGGACGCGGCGACCGACACCTTCCTGGAGGTCATCGCCGCCCACCCCGACAAGGTCGACGGCATCAAGGTCTCCCTGCTGGACGCGCAGCGCGAGATCGACCTGCGCCGCCGCCTGCCGCGGGGCGTGCGCTGCTACACCGGCGACGACTTCAACTACCCGGAGCTGATCGCGGGCGACGAGCAGGGCTTCAGCCACGCCCTGCTCGGCATCTTCGACCCGCTGGGCCCGCTGGCCGCCGAGGCGGTCCGGGTGCTCGACACCGGGGACACGGACGGCTTCCGCGCCCTGCTCGACCCCACCGTCGAACTCTCCCGCCACCTCTTCCGGGCACCCACCCGCTACTACAAGACGGGCGTGGTCTTCCTGGCCTGGCTGGCCGGCCACCAGAGCCACTTCACGATGGTCGGCGGCCTCCAGTCGGCCCGCTCCCTGCCGCACCTCGCCCGCGCCTACGAACTCGCCGACGGACTCGGCCTGTTCCCCGACCCGAAACCGGCCGAGGAGCGCATGCGGAACCTGCTCGCCCTGTACGGGGTGAACGCATGAGCGACACCGGCCTGACGCGCTTCAGCATCAACCAGATGACGGTGAAGCAGCTCTCCCTGCCCGAACTGACCGCCGCCTGCCGTGAACTGGGCATCGGCAACGTCGGCCTGTGGCGCGAACCCGTGCAGGCCTACGGCGTCGAGGCCGCCGCCAAGCTGGTCCGCGACGCGGGCCTGACCGTCACCACCCTGTGCCGCGGCGGCTTCCTCACGGCGCTCGACCCCGGCGAACGCGCCAGGGCCCTGGCCGACAACCGCCGCGCCATCGACGAGGCCGCCGCCCTCGGCACCGACACCCTCGTCCTGGTCTCGGGCGGCCTCCCGGCCGGCGACAAGGACCTGCGCGCCGCCCGCGAGCGCATCGCGGACGCGCTGGCGGAGCTGGGCCCGTACGCCGAACGGCACGGTGTGCGCCTCGCCATCGAACCGCTCCACCCCATGTACGCCGCCGACCGCTGCGTGGTCTCCACCCTCGCCCAGGCCCTGGACCTCGCCGAACGCTTCCCGGCCCAGCAGGTCGGCGTCACCGTCGACACGTACCACATCTGGTGGGACGACCGGGCGCCCGAGCAGATCGCCCGGGCCGGCGCGGGCGGCCGCATCCACACCTTCCAGCTCGCCGACTGGACGACCCCGCTGCCCGAGGGCGTCCTCAACGGCCGCGGTCAGATCGGGGACGGCGCGATCGACATGCGGGAGTGGAAGGGGTACGTCGAGGCGGCCGGATACACCGGCGCCATCGAGGTCGAGCTGTTCAACGAGGGGCTGTGGGCGCGGGACGGACGGGAGGTGCTCGCCGAGACGGCGGCCCGGTTCGCCGCGCACGCGGGAGACGTCGCGGACACCTCGCCCGGAAAATAATCCCGGCGACCCGTACAACCCTTCCGCACTCCGGCGGGTCGTACCTGGCATCGGAACTCCCGTGGGGGTACCCGGGGGGGAAATTCCACGGCGTTCCGAAGGGGAGGGGAAACCCGAGAGGGCCCGGTCGGCGACCGGGCCCTCTCAAACTTCTCCACACCGGTCCTCCGGCCCGCAGAAGCGGAGCCTCAGAAGAAGACCCCGCACCGCAGCAGCACATTGGCGTACGGCCGCGCCTCCCCGGTGCGCACGATCAGCCGCGCGCCCGCCGACAGCTCCTTGAGCCGCTCGTGCGGGACGAGTGCGAGCGCGGGGAAGAGCCCGTCGAGCAGGGCGGCGCACTCGGCGTTCGCCTCCCGGACCTCCGTGGCCGCCGTCGCGCCCTCGACGACCAGCTCGGCGAGCAGGCCGTCCACCACCTCCGCGAACGACGGCACCCCGGCCCGGAAGGCCAGGTCGACGACGCGCGGCCCGTCCGGAACGGGCATCCCCGCGTCGCACACCAGGACGCCGTCCCCGTGGCCCAGCTCGGCGAGCGCCCCCGCGAGGTGGCGGTTGAGTATGCCTGCCTTCTTCACAGTGCCCCGGCCCCCAGGTCCTCGGCCTCCGCCGCCGTCGGGTACGACTCCTGCGCCCCCGCCTTCGTGACCGCCGCCGCGCCCACCCGGGCCGCGTACGCCGCCGCGTCGGCGAGCGACTCGCCGGTGCCGAGCCGCCAGGCCAGCGCCGCGGTGAACGCGTCACCGGCGCCCGTCGTGTCCACGGCGTCCACCTTCACCGACGGCACCCGGACCACGCCCCCGGCCGCCGACGCGACCAGCGCGCCCTCGGCGCCCAGCGTCACGACCACCGAGCGCGGCCCCTTGGCCAGCAGGACGCGGGCCCAGTCCTCGGGGCGCTCGCCGACCAGGGAGTCGCCGAGGATCACCTTCGCCTCGTGCTCGTTGACGATCAGCGGGTCGCAGGCGGTCAGCACCTCCTGCGGAAGCGGCCGCGGCGGCGACGGGTTCAGCACGAAACGGCTGTCCGGCGCGAGCGAGCGGACCACCTCCACGACCGTCTCCAGCGGGATCTCCAACTGCGTGGAGACCACCCGGGAGGCGTGGAAGAGGCTGGCCGCGGCCCGGACGTCGCCCGGCGCCAGCCGGCCGTTGGCGCCCGGCGAGACCACGATGCTGTTGTCCCCGGACGGGTCGACGGTGATCAGCGCGACGCCGGTCGGGGCGCCGCCCACCAGCACGCCGACGGTGTCGACACCGGCCGCCCGCTGCGAGTCCAGCAGCAGCCGCCCGTAGTCGTCGTCGCCCACCCGGGCCAGCAGGGCCGTACGGGCGCCGAGCCGGGCGGCGGCGACGGCCTGGTTGCCGCCCTTGCCGCCCGGGTGGACGGCCAGGTCGGAGCCGAGCACCGTCTCGCCCGCCGCCGGCCGCCGCTCGACACCGATCACCAGGTCGGCGTTGGCCGACCCGACGACCAGCAGGTCGTAGTCGTACATCAGTCGTTCTCCGATTCGCGTGGTTCCCGCCGGCTGCCGGGCCGGTCTCAGCCCTCGAAACCCGCCACGTTCTGCTGGGTGACGACCTTCACGGGCACCTTCACCGTCTGCTCCACCTTCTTGTCCTCGGCCGCCCGCAGCGCGTTCCGTACGGCGATCCTGCCCAGTTCCTTCGGCTGCTGCGCCACCGACGCGTACAACGTGCCGTCCTGGACCGCCTTCAGCCCGTCCGGGGTGCCGTCGAAGCCGACGACCTGGACCGACTTGCCGGCCTTGGAACCCAGTGCCTTGATCGCGCCCAGCGCCATCTCGTCGTTCTCCGCGAAGACGCCGTCGACGTCCGGGTGCGCCTGGAGCAGGTTCGTCATCACGTCCAGGCCCTTGGTGCGGTCGAAGTCCGCGGGCTGCTTGGCGACGACCTTGATGCCCGGGTACGCCTTGAGCCCGGCCGCGAAGCCCGCCCCGCGCTCCCGGCTGGCGGAGGTGCCGGCCTGGCCCTGGAGGATGACGATGGTGCCCTTGCCGCCGAGCTTCTCGGCGAGCGCCTTGGCGCCCAGCTCACCGCCCTCGACGTTGTCGGAGGCGACCAGCGCGGACGTCTCCGCCTTGTTGACGCCGCGGTCCACGGCGATGACCGGGATGTCGTCCTTGTTGGCGGAGCGCACCGAGGGACCGGCCGCGTCGGAGTCCACCGGGTTGACGATGACCGCGGACAGGCTGCCGCTGACGAAGTTCTGGAGCTGGTTGGCCTGCTGGGAGGCGTCGTTCTGGGCGTCCGTGACCGTCAGGTCCACGCCCAGCTTCTTCGCCTCCTCCTCCGCGCCGTTCCTGATCTGCACGAAGAACGGGTTGTTCAGCGTGGACAGCGACAGCCCTATCTTCTGGCTCTTGCCGCCGGAGGAGCCGTTGTGCAGCAGCGAGGTCGCGCCGACCACGGCCACCGCGACGACGGCCGCGATCACGTACGTGAGTGCCTGCCTGCCTCGGTTGCCGCCCCCCGACGCCCCGGCCGCCGGAGTGACCGCGCCCGCCTTGCGGCGCAGCGTGTCGAAGAGCACCGCGAGCGCGATGACGACACCGATGACGACCTGCTGCCAGAACGCGGAGACGGACAGCAGGTTGAGGCCGTTGCGCAGCACCGCGAGGATCAGCGCGCCGATCAGTGTGCCCGAGGCCTTGCCGGTGCCGCCCGCCAGCGAGGCGCCGCCGATGACGACGGCGGCGATGGCGTCCAGCTCGTAGCCCTGCGCGGCCTGCGGCTGCGCGGAGGAGAGCCGGGAGGCGAGCACGATGCCCGCGGCTGCGGCGAACAGGCCGGAGAAGGCGTAGATGGCGAGCTTCTGCCGCTTCACCCGCAGCCCGGACAGCCGCGCGGCCTCCTCGTTGCCGCCGATGGCGTACATGGACCGGCCGATGTAGGTCCGGCCGAGGACGAAGGCGGTGATCAGCCCCATCACGATCATCACGAGCACCGGCACCGGCAGCCACCCGCCGAGCGTGTCACCGAGGTGCGAGACCGAGTCCGGGAAGGCGATCGGCGAGCCCTGCGAGATGACCAGCGACAGACCGCGGCCCACCGACAGCATGGCGAGCGTCGCGATGAACGGCGGCAGCTTGCCGTACGAGATGAGGAAACCGTTCACCAGACCGCAGGCGATGCCCGTCAGGACGGACAGCAGCACCGCGAGCGCGACCGGCATCCCGGCCTCGGTGGCGCTCCAGGCCAGCACGGTGGCCGACAGCGCGGCGACCGAGCCGACCGACAGGTCGATGCCCGCCGAGACGATGACGAAGGTGACGCCGAACGCGAGGATCGCGGTGACGGCGGCCTGGACGCCGACGTTGAGGAGGTTGTCGGCGGTCAGGAAGTCCCCGGACAGCGCCGACATGACGACGACGAGGACGATCAGCGCGGTCAGCGCGCCGTTGTCGAGCAGCAGGCGGCGCAGACCGCCCGTGGCGCCCTGCGCGCCCGGCTTGCTCTTGAGCGTGTCAGTGGCCACGGGAGGCCTCCGTTCCATCCGTTCCGCCGCTGTGCGGGGAGTTGCCGGTGTGCGTACTGACGGCGAGCGCCATCACGGCGTCCTGAGTGGCCTGTTCGGCGGTGAGTTCACCCGCGACGCGCCCCTGCGCCATGACGACCACGCGGTCGCTCATGCCGAGCACCTCCGGCAGATCGCTGGAGATCATGAGCACGGCGGCACCGGCGGCCGTCAGTTCGTTGATGAGCTGGTAGATCTCGACCTTGGCGCCGACGTCGATGCCGCGCGTCGGCTCGTCGAGGATCAGCACCTTGGTGTTCGCCAGCAGCCACTTGCCGATGACGACCTTCTGCTGGTTGCCGCCGGACAGCGTGCGCACGTGCTGGCCGAGCCCGGCCATCCGCACGCCGAGCTGTCCGGCGATCCGCTCGGCCGCCGTGTGCTGCCCCTTGAGGTCGACGAGCCCGGCGCGGGCGGTGGACCGGAGCGTGACGAGCCCGAGGTTCTCCTCGACGGAGGCGTCGAGGACGAGCCCCTGCCCCTTGCGGTCCTCGGGCACCAGCCCGATCCCGGCGGCCATGGCGGCGTTCACGTCGTGCCGCCGCAGCGGCGCACCGGCGACGTGCACGGTCCCGGCGTCGTACGGATCGGCGCCGAACACCGCCCGCACCACCTCCGTCCGCCCGGCCCCGACCAGCCCCGCGATGCCGACGACCTCACCGGCCCGCACCTCGAAGCCGACGTCGTGGAAGACACCGTCCCTCGTCAGCCCCTCCACCTTGAGCAGCGCCTCACCGGCGTCGGTCCGCTCGCGCGGGTACTGCTGCTCGATCGACCGCCCCACCATGAGCCGGACCAGCTCGTCCTCGGGCGTGGAGGCGGGCACCTGCCCGACGCTCCTGCCGTCCCGGATGACGGTGACCCGGTCGCCGAGCGCGGCGATCTCCTCCAGGTGGTGGGTGATGAAGACGATCCCGACGCCGTCCTCGCGCAGCCGCCGCACGATGGCGAACAGCTTGTCGACCTCCTCGGAGGTCAGTACGGCGGTCGGCTCGTCCATGATGAGCACGCGCGCGTCGAGGCTGAGCGCCTTGGCGATCTCGACCATCTGGAGCCGCGCGATGCCGAGTTCACGCACCCGCGCACGGGGAGACACGTTGACCCCCACCCGCTTCAGCAGCACCTCCGCGTCGGCGTCCATCCGCTTCCGGTCGATCATGCCGAGCCGGCGGGGCTGGCGCCCCAGGAAGATGTTCTCGGCCACCGTCAGGTCGGGGACCAGGTTGAACTCCTGGTAGATGGTGGCGATCCCGAGGCGCTCGGAGTCCTGCGCACCGTGGATGCGCACCTCCTCGCCACCGGCCAGGATCCGCCCGGCGTCGGGCGTGTAGGCGCCGGAGAGCATCTTGATGAGCGTGCTCTTGCCCGCGCCGTTCTCACCGAGGAGCACGTGCACCTCGCCCTGGCGCAGGTCGAAGTCGACGCTGTCGAGCGCGACCACGCCGGGGAAGGTCTTGCGGATGCCCTCGATGCGCAGCAACTCGTCCGGACTGCGGCTGCTCACGGCGTACTCCTTCGTACGGGGGACGGGGACGGGGGGTGTGGTTCGGAGGGCGGCTCGCCGCACGAGCGGCGCACGACGAGCCGGGCCGGAAGGGTCACCGACTCGCCGGCCCGCCCCGCGATCCGCTCGACGAGCGCGCGTACGGCCGCCCGCCCCAGCTCGCGGGTGGGCTGGGCGATCGCGGTGACCGGCGGATCGGTGTGCACGAACCACGGGATGTCGTCGAACGCGGCGAGCCCGACGTCCTCGGGGACCCGCAGCCCGCGCGCCCGTACGGCGTCCAGCGCGCCGAGGGCCATCAGGTTGTCGGCGGCGAAGACGACCTCGGGCGGCTCGGGCAGGTCGAGGAAGCCCTCGGTGACCCGGCGCCCGCTGCCGGCCTGGAAGTCGCCCTGGCCGATGTAGGCGTCGGGCAGGGGAAGCCCGTACGCGCCGAGCGCCTCCCGGAAGGCGTCGACGCGCTCGCGTCCGGTGGTCGTGGCGGCGGGCCCCGCGATGATCGCGAGCCGCCGGTGCCCGAGCCCGTGCAGATGCGCGACGAGATCCCGTACGGCCGCCCGCCCGTCCGACCTGACGACGGGCACGTCCACGCCGGGGATCCACCGGTCGACGAAGACCATCGGCGTCCCGGCCCGCGCGGCGTCCAGCATGCGCGGGGAGCCCCCGTCGGTGGGGGAGACGAGCAGCCCGTCGATCCGCCGGTCCAGGAGCGTGGTGACGTGGTGGTCCTGGAGGTCGGGCCGCTCGTCGGCGTTGCCGATGATGACGCTGTAGCCGAGCGCGCGGGCCTCCTCCTCGACGGAACGGGCCAGCTCGGTGAAGTACGGGTTCATCACGTCGCTGATGACCAGGCCGAGGGTGCGGGTCTGGTCGGTGCGCAGCGACCTGGCGAGGGCGTTCGGACGGTAGCCCAGCGTCTCGACGGCGGCCAGCACGCGGGCGCGTGCGGCGGCGCTGACCGACGGGTGGCCGTTGAGCGCCCGGGAGACCGTCGCGACGGACACGCCCGCTTCGGCGGCGACGTCCTTGATGCTCGCCATCGTCGTTCCACCTCCTCGTGGAATCGATTACACGGAGGATTGGAAACGATTACACGAGTGGAATCAAGGGGTCCGGTGGGGCCGAGACGGAATCGTGACCGGAGAAAGGGGCGGCACCCGCGGCGATGTCGCCCCGGGTGCCGCCCCGACCGCCTGCGGCAGTCAGCCCACCGCCGCCGCGAACATCCCCGCCTCGTACGAGCCGCCCTTCTGGTGCGTGATCACGGCGAGCCGGTTGGCCGCGTTGATCATGGCGACCAGGCAGATCAGCGCGGCGACCTGGTCGTCGTCGTAGTGCTTGCGCACCAGCGCCCACGTCTCGTCGGACACGCCCTCGTGGGCGTCGGCGAGCCGGGTGCCTTCCTCGGCGAGGGCCAGCGCCGCCTGCTCGGCCTCGGTGAACACGGTGGACTCGCGCCAGGCGGCGACCAGGTGCAGCCGGACCGCGCTCTCCCCGGCGGCCGCGGCCTCCTTGACGTGCATGTCGATGCAGTGGCCGCAGCCGTTGATCTGGCTGGCCCGCAGCGAGACCAGTTCCTGCGTGGCCTTCGGCAGCGGCGACTCGTGCATCAGCACGCCCATGCCGGCGAACCGCTTCGTGAACCGACCGGCGAACTCGTTCTCGAACAGATTGAATCGGGTGTCCATGATCCCGTCCTCGCTCTCGGTGCCTCGGTGACGAACACAAGACGCCGCCGCCCCGCACCCTGTGACAGGGCGCGGACGTGACCCAGGACACCACCGACGGGTGTCACAGAACCCCGGCGGCCGGTGTCCCGTGCACGAGACACCGCCGGAACCGAACGAACGGGAGAAGCTGGTGACCAGCGAGAACAGCGGCCGCGAACAGGACGGCGCCACGGAGGCCTTCGTCGCCCACCGCAACCTGCTCTTCACCGTCGCCTACGAGATGCTCGGCTCCGCCGCCGACGCGGAGGACGTCCTCCAGGAGACCTGGCTGAAGTGGGCGGGAGTCGACCTCGACACGGTGCGCGACCGGCGCGCGTACCTGGTCCGCATCACCACCCGCCAGGCCCTGAACCGGCTGCGTACGCTGGGCCGCCGCAAGGAGTCCTACGTCGGCTCCTGGCTGCCCGAGCCGTTGCTCACCACGCCCGACGTGGCCGAGGACGTCGAGCTGGCCGACAGCGTGTCGATGGCGATGATGCTGGTCATGGAGACACTCGCGCCGACCGAGCGGGCGGTGTTCGTGCTGCGCGAGGTGTTCGACCTCGGCTACGACGAGATCGCCGAGGCGGTGGAGAAGAGCCCCGCCGCCGTCCGGCAGATCGCGCACCGGGCCCGCGCGCACGTCGCGGCCCGCCGGCCGCGCGGGGCGGTCTCGGCGACCGAGTCCCGGGAGGCGCTCGCGGCCTTCCAGCGCGCGGTCGAGACGGGCGACCTCCAGGGCCTGCTCGACATCCTCTCCCCGGACGTCGTCCTGCTCGGCGACGGCGGCGGCATCAAGCAGGCGGTCCTGCGGCCCGTCGTCGGCGCCGACAAGGTGGCCCGCCTCATGCTGGGCGGCCTGGTCAAGCTGGACATGGAGATGAGGATGGACCCGGCCCAGGTCAACGGGCACCCCGCGCTGGTCATCCGGCTCGACGGCGAACTCGACACCGTGGTGGCGGTGCGCCTCGACGAAGGCCGCATCACCGGGCTCTACGCGGTGCGCAACCCGGAGAAGCTGTCGTACATGCGTGAGGAGGCGACCCTGAGCCGGTGAGCGCCCGGCTCACACGCGGCCCACCAGCCGCCTGTTCCGTCAGGCAGCCGGTGGGCAGACCTCTCAGGCGTGCGCGATGTAGTCGTACCAGTCGGTGATCGGGTCGGTCAGGGCCTTGTCGTCGTAGAGCCTGAAGTACACGGCCTCGCCCTCGTCGAGGTCGTCGTCGGCTCCCATCTCGACCTTGTTCATGTCGAGTTCCTTGGACGTCCCCGGCGCCCAGTAGGTCGCCTCCTTCTTGAGGCCCTCCCACCACTGGGCCCGGACGTAGATCGTGTCGCCGTCGTTCTTGCCGTCGTAGACGTACAGCAGCTCGTCCGACGGGTGGAACTCGACCTGCGCCACGGGGGTGCCGTTCTTCTTCACGACCAGCTTCAGGGCCTCGCCGCCCACGTCCTTCTTGAAGCCGGTGTAGTCGAGGCCGCTGCTGTTCGAGCAGGGGCAGTCGCCGGTGTTGTACTCCCAGCTCTGGATCGACAGATCCGAGTTGTCGTATGCACCCGCCGTGGTCACGGAGGCCCCGGTGAACGCGACTGCCATTCCCAGCGAGATGGCTACGTTTCTGATGCGCATTGCTGCCCCTTCTTGTTCGGCCTGGCCCAACGGCGCCCACGTTAAAGGGCTTGCTGCGCGGGGTGGCCCTGCAACTTTTCAGGGTGACAGGACCGGTCTCAGGCCGCCGCCAGCTCGCACCACACGTACTTGCCCCGGTTGCCGTGTCTGGCCAGCGGGTGCCACCCCCAGACGTCCGCGCAGGCCCGCACCAGCGCCAGCCCGCGACCCTCCTCCAGCTCCGCCACCCTCTCGAACCGCGCGGGCGGCTCGGGCGGTTCGGGATCCGCGTCCCACGCCCCGATCCGCAGTGTGCCCGGCGGCGACCAGCGGATGCGGAGGGCGGCGGGGCCCTTGGTGTGCCGTACGGCGTTGGAGACCAGCTCCGTTGCCAGCAGTTCGGCGACGTCGACGAGGCGGATCAGGCCGTGCATGGTGAGGACCAGGCGGAGGGTACGGCGGCTGATGGTGACGGCGCGCAGGTCGTTGGGGATGTAGAGGGAGTACTCCCAGGGTTCGTTTTCGGGCATGAGGATTCCCTTGTGTGTGGGGAGTTGGGGGCGGACCGGTGGCATTGCCGGAGCCGTCGTGGCGGGACGGAACGGTGCGCTTCCGGTTTCGCACGGTGTGCGTCGCATCACTGACCGTAGGGCTAACATGTCATACGGAGCAAGCCGATCGACTAATCTGGCCCCGAACGGGTCGCACAGGGAGGCTCGTTGAACCCAGGGAGCCGTGCATGGTCCTGCGCCGGGAATGCACCGCACGTCAGTTGCGTCTCGCGGTCGAGTTGCGGAGGCTACGAGACGCGGCAGGGCTCTCCGCCGTCGAGGCGGCGGCACTGCTCGGGGTGAACCGCGTGCAGATCAGTCACATCGAGTCCGGCCTCGCGGGCGTGAGTGAGGAGCGCCTGCGTCGTCTCGCGGCGCACTATTCCTGCACCGACGAGGCATTCGTCGACGCCCTCGTCGTCATGGCGACGGATCGGACGCGTGGCTGGTGGGAGGAGTACCGAGGGCTCCTGCCGACACCCTTTCTGGACATCGCCGAGTTGGAACACCACTCCACCTTCCGTCGGGACGTGGAGTTCTTGTTCATCCCGGGCCTGCTTCAGACGGAGGACTACGCCCGAGCGGCCTTCTCGTCCCGGGTGCCCGAACTTCCGCACGCGGAGCTGGAGCTGCGAGTTCGCCATCGGATGCAGCGGAAGGTGGTTCTCGAAGCCCCGGTGCCGTACGAGTCCCTCATCCATGAGGCGGCGCTGCGTATCAGGGTCGGCGATCGCGTCACCGCGCGAACCCAGCTCGCCCGGGTCCTGGAACTTTCCGAAGCCGATCACATCAGCGTGCGTGTCATTCCCTTCGATCTGGACGGTTTCGGCGGTGCCTGGAGCCCCATGATGTTGGCCGGCGGGAGCGTGCCCCGACTGGACACGGCCGTTCGCGACGCACCACACGGCACCGGCTTCATCGATTCCGAGGCCCAACTCGGCGTCTTCCGAACAGTCTTCCGTAGAGTGAAGGATGCATCGCTCGACCCAAGCCGGTCGCGTGACCTCATCCACAGACTGGCCAAGGAACTGTGAGGCTCCGTGTCCACCCCTGACACCTGGCGCAAGTCGTCCTACTCCGGCGGCGGCGACGGCAACAACTGCGTGGAGATAGCCACCTCGGCCACCCGCGTGGCCGTCCGCGACTCCAAGGCGCCCGCCCGGGCCACCCTCACCTTCCCCCGCGCCGCCTTCACCCGCTTCCTGTCGGTGATGACGGAGCCGGAGGGAAACCCGCCTCCCCGCTGACCCAGCACACCTCCCCGGGGCTGCCGTCGCCCCGGTCGAACTGGCAGCACACGCCACCGACGGCGGCGGCGAGGTCGGTGAACGTCTTCCTGATGCTCGCCGACCGCTCGAACAGGCGGCTGATGCCGGAGGTCGGCGCCCAGAACTCCAGGGCGGCGTATCCGGGATCCAGGAACGATCGGAACCGGACCGTCAGGTAGACGTACCCGATCCGGACCCGTCCGCCCTCCTCGGGCGGCAGACCGTACGACTCCCCGTACGCCCGCACCACGTCGTCGACCGGGAACATGAGGGACGTGTCCAGGTCCAGCGTGTCGCGTGCGGAGCAGTCGACCGGCTCGCTGCCGAAGCCGGACGTGAACGGGAGGACGATCCGCTCGCCCCCGGGCAGCGTGACGTCGAGCGGGGGCACGTCCCGGGACGGGGGTGCCAGCCCGGCCACGGCGGCCAGCGCTCCGGCGACGTTCCGCGGGCGCAGATAGACGTCGTAGCCGTAAGTCAGCCCCATGTTCCCTCCGTCGGACGACGGAAGACTGGCGCTAGCCGTCCCTGCCGTACCGGCGGAACGCCGACGTCTCCACCGTCCACGGACCGAACGGCACCGTGTCGCCGAAGATGTACGGCTCCTTGCTGCTGTAGCGGCCCTTGCACGGCTCGGAGTGCACCTCGATCGTGCCGGTGCGCGGGTCGACGATCATGTAGTGCGGGATGCCCATGGCCGGATAGTCGGCCAACTTCTCGTCGTAGTCGTTACTCGGGTTGGACGGCGAGACGATCTCGACGGCAGCCAGCACCTGCGTCGCGTCGACGGCCAGGCCCTCTTCGTCGAGGGTGGCTTCGGGGATCACGACGGCGTCCGGGCGGCGCATGCGGCCGATGGCGGGGTGCTCGATCTCGGGGCCGTTCGCGCAGATGTAGCCGGGGTGGGTGCCGGGCAGTTGCGCGTCCAACTGCTTGCAGATGCGGCGGACCGTGCCCTCGTGTCGTTTCGACGGGCACATCATCGCCAGTATCGGACCGGAGGGTCCGATCTCGACGCTCCACGACCCCTCGAGCTGCTCCGAGTAGGCCCCGAGCTCTGCGGCGATGGCGCGCATCTTGGCGTAGTCCATGAGCCCAGAGTACTGAGATGGAGACTCTCCGGCCGCCCTGTCAGTCCCCACCGGTACCGTCGGATCATGCCCAACCAGCCCCCCGCGGCCCCCGGTGAGAGGCGGCTCGCCACCCTCGAAGGCGTCCTGGAGCGTGTCACGTACGCCAACGAGGAGAACGGCTACACCGTCGCCCGCGTCGACACCGGCAGAGGCGCCGGCGATCTGCTGACCGTCGTCGGCGCGCTGCTCGGCGCGCAGGTGGGGGAGTCGCTGCGGATGGAGGGGCGCTGGGGGTCGCACCCCCAGTACGGCAAGCAGTTCCACGTGGAGAACTACACGACGCTGCTCCCGGCCACCGTGCAGGGCATCCGGCGCTATCTGGGGTCCGGGCTGGTCAAGGGCATCGGGCCGATCTTCGCCGACCGGATCACGCAGCACTTCGGGCTGGACACCCTCACGATCATCGAGGAGGAGCCCAAGCGGCTCATCGAGGTGCCCGGCCTCGGGCCCAAGCGGACCAAGAAGATCGCCGACGCCTGGGAGGAGCAGAAGGCGATCAAGGAGGTCATGCTCTTCCTCCAGACCGTCGAGGTGTCCACCTCCATCGCGGTGCGGATCTACAAGAAGTACGGGGACGCGTCGATCTCCGTCGTGAAGAACCAGCCCTACCGGCTCGCCGCCGATGTGTGGGGCATCGGCTTCCTCACCGCCGACAAGATCGCCCAGTCCGTAGGGATCCCGCACGACAGCCCGGAGCGGGTGAAGGCCGGCCTGCAGTACGCGCTGTCCCAGGCCACCGACCAGGGGCACTGCTACCTCCCCGAGGAGAAGCTGATCGCCGACGCGGTGAAGCTGCTCCAGGTGGACACCGGGCTCGTCATCGAGTGCCTCGGGGAGCTGGCCGACGAGCCCGAGGACCCGGACGGCGACCCCGGGGTCGTGCGGGAGAAGGTGCCCCATTCCGAGGGCGGCGAGCCCGTCACCGCCGTCTACCTCGTCCCCTTCCACCGGGCCGAGCTGGCCCTGGCGGGGCAGTTGCGGCGCCTCCTGCACACCGACGAGGACCGGATGCCCGGCTTCCGGGACGTGGCCTGGGACAACGCGCTCGGGTGGCTGAAGCGGCGCACGGGCGCCGACCTCGCGCCCGAGCAGGAGGAGGCCGTCAAGCTCGCGCTCAGCGAGAAGGTCGCCGTGCTCACCGGCGGGCCCGGCTGCGGCAAGTCCTTCACCGTGCGGTCCATCGTGGAGCTGGCGCGGGCCAAGAAGGCGAAGGTCGTGCTGGCCGCGCCCACCGGCCGGGCCGCCAAGCGGCTCGCCGAGCTGACCGGCGCCGAGGCGTCCACCGTGCACCGCCTGCTGGAGCTGAAGCCCGGCGGTGACGCCGCCTACGACCGGGAGCGGCCGCTCGACGCGGACCTGGTGGTGGTGGACGAGGCGTCGATGCTCGATCTGCTCCTCGCCAACAAGCTCGCGAAAGCCGTCCCGCCCGGCGCCCACCTGCTGCTCGTCGGCGATGTCGACCAGTTGCCCAGCGTGGGGGCGGGGGAGGTGCTCCGGGACCTGCTGGCCCCGGGCAGCCCCGTGCCCGCCGTCCGTCTCACCCGCGTCTTCCGGCAGGCCCAGCAGTCCGGCGTCGTCACCAACGCGCACCGGATCAACGCCGGGCAGCACCCCCTCACCGACGGGATGAAGGACTTCTTCCTCTTCGTCGAGGACGACACCGAGGAGGCCGGGCGGCTCACGGTGGACGTCGCCGCGCGGCGCATCCCCGCGAAGTTCGGGCTCGACCCGCGCCGGGACGTGCAGGTGCTGGCGCCGATGCACCGGGGACCCGCCGGTGCCGGGACGCTGAACGGGCTGCTCCAGCAGGCCGTCACCCCGGGGCGCCCGGACGTGCCCGAGAAGCGGTTCGGCGGACGGGTCTTCCGGGTCGGCGACAAGGTCACCCAGATCCGCAACAATTACGAGAAGGGCGAGAACGGCGTCTTCAACGGCACCGTGGGCGTCGTCACCTCGCTCGACCCGGTCGACCAGCGCCTCACCGTGCTGACGGACGAGGACGAGGAGGTGCCGTACGACTTCGACGAACTCGATGAACTGGCCCACGCGTACGCGGTCACCATCCACCGGTCCCAGGGGAGCGAGTACCCGGCCGTCGTGATCCCCGTGACGACCGGGGCCTGGATGATGCTCCAGCGGAACCTGCTGTACACGGCGGTCACCCGGGCGAAACGGCTGGTCGTCCTCGTCGGGTCGCGCAAGGCGATCGGGCAGGCGGTGCGGACGGTGTCGGCCGGGAGGCGGTGCACGGCGCTCGACTTCCGGTTGGCGGGGCCCCGGACCTGAAACCTTCCGGTAAACCTCCCGGACCGTGTGAAAAAGATGATCGATCAAACGAGTCGGAAAGGTCACACAGCACTTCCGGATGGGCCCCGGAGGGGGCAGGATGAGGAAGTTGGCGGCACTGAGTGCCGCCAATAGGCCCGATGGTCGACCCCGAGTGCACTCTCCTGAGCCAAGTGGGGGATGGTAGAGACAGTCAGGGCACCTCGAAGATGAGGCACTACGTCGGTGAGGGAAGACGTGAGCGACAACTCTGTAGTACTGCGGTACGGCGACGGCGAGTACACCTACCCGGTGATCGACAGCACCGTCGGTGACAAGGGCTTCGACATCGGGAAGCTCCGCGCCCAGACCGGTCTGGTGACGCTGGACAGCGGTTACGGCAACACCGCCGCCTACAAATCCGCCATTACCTATCTGGACGGCGAAGCCGGCATCCTCCGGTACCGCGGCTACCCCATCGAGCAGCTGGCCGAGCGCTCCTCCTTCGTGGAGGTGGCCTACCTGCTGATCAACGGCGAGCTGCCGACGGTCGACGAGCTGTCCGCGTTCAAGGGCGAGATCACGCAGCACACCCTGCTGCACGAGGACGTCAAGAACTTCTACAAGGGCTTCCCGCGCGACGCCCACCCGATGGCCATGCTGTCGTCGGTGGTCTCGGCGCTGTCCACCTTCTACCAGGACAGCCACAACCCGTTCGACGAGCGGCAGCGCAACCTCTCCACGATCCGGCTGCTCGCGAAGCTTCCGACGATCGCGGCGTACGCGTACAAGAAGTCGATCGGCCACCCGTTCGTCTACCCGGCCAACAACCTCGGCTACGTCGAGAACTTCCTGCGCATGACCTTCTCGGTCCCGGCGCAGGAGTACGAGCTGGACCCGACGGTCGTCGCGGCCCTCGACAAGCTGCTGATCCTGCACGCGGACCACGAGCAGAACTGCTCGACCTCCACGGTCCGCCTGGTCGGCTCCTCGCAGGCGAACATGTTCGCCTCGATCTCCGCCGGCATCAACGCCCTGTGGGGCCCGCTGCACGGCGGCGCCAACCAGTCGGTGCTGGAGATGCTGGAAGGCATCCGCGACGCGGGCGGCGACGTCGACTCCTTCATCCGCAAGGTGAAGAACAAGGAGGACGGCGTCCGCCTGATGGGCTTCGGCCACCGGGTCTACAAGAACTTCGACCCGCGCGCCAAGATCATCAAGGCCGCCGCGCACGACGTGCTCTCCGCGCTCGGCAAGTCCGACGAGCTGCTGGACATCGCGCTGAAGCTGGAGGAGCACGCGCTCTCCGACGACTACTTCGTCTCGCGCAGCCTCTACCCGAACGTCGACTTCTACACCGGTCTGATCTACCGGGCCATGGGCTTCCCGACCGAGATGTTCACGGTCCTGTTCGCCCTCGGCCGGCTGCCGGGCTGGATCGCCCAGTGGCACGAGATGATCAAGGAGCCGGGTTCCCGCATCGGCCGCCCGCGCCAGATCTACACGGGCGTCGTCGAGCGCGACTTCGTCCCCGTCGAGGAGCGCTGAGCCGCACGGCACCCCCGCAGCGCGTCTGGTGAGTCCCGTACCGCCCCGAGTGGTACGGGACTTTTCCGTGCCGTGGCGTGTCGCCCGAACGGACCCGGACAGCAGAAGGCGCCCTGGCGCCGGTCCCCCCACGGGCCGACGATCCAGGGCGCCTTCCCATGTCCCGGTGCGGATTCCCCCCACGGGATCCGGCCGGGCGTCTGTGAGGACAGCGCCTGAATTCGCTGTGTCGTGCTGTGCTGCTGGTGCTGCTGGTCGTGCTTGCCGCGCGGTCTGCCGGGACAGCGCACGCCCGGGAGGGCCGCTCAAAGCTTCCCGGTGTACGTGTCCCGGCAACGCACCTCTGGGAAAGTCCCCCAAGACATCCCCAGATGCCAGGTGGCGCCCCCCAAGACGCTGCCTGACATCGCCAACTTAGACCTTCGAACCCCTTCGATGGTTACGTTCGCATCACTGTGATCTGCGTCTCTTGCATATGTCCGTTAGGTGCGCAAGAGCCCCGTACGTCGCACGGGCCTCAAGCGTAGGGAAGATGCGCGAGCCTTGTGAAGAGCTTATGTGAGGCGCGTGCCGGACTCCAGAGGCGCAGCCCCACGACCTGCATGAAATGCGGACCAGTCGTCGCGGCTCGTCCGCCCCCTGTCACAGCGCGGCGGCGCGCCTGCGCACCAGGAGGTTCTGCGTCCCCAGGCCGATGGCCAGATACGCGTACAACGACGCGGCCCCCAGCAGTCCGGCTCCGGCCGCCCGGTCCGTCCACAGCGCCAGCCCGATGTGGGTGGCGGCCGAGGCGATCCACAGTCCGGTCGTCGCCGCCGTCCCCTTGCGCAGCACCTCGCTCCCGGGCCCACGCCAGATCTGTACGGTCCGGGCCCTGGCCGCGCCGAAGGACGCCGCGACGGCCAGGCTCGCCACCAGGAGGACGACGGCCGGCACGGTCAGGGGGTGGTGCTCGTCGACCGAGGCGATACCGAAGGCGAGCCCGGCCACCCCGAGGACACCGAGGACCACAGGGGCGATCAGTGAGCCGGTACGCCGCACAGGACGGGTACGCAGCTGCTGCCGCACCACCAGGCCCACGACCGCCACGGCTATGAGGGCAGGCCCGCTGGTGGTGTTCTGCACGTCGACTCCCCGTTGTAGTACTGCTTGGTGCTGCGCTGTCAGCGCTGATCATTATGCTCGGGAGCCCCGCGGCGCCCGCGCGGTCGCGGTCAGCGGATCGGGGTGCGCCGCCACGTAGTCGCAGGCCGCTTCGGAGAAGGCGCGGACGCGGTTGTTGTCCGCCGCGGCGAGCCAGACCAGGCGCCACTCGTATACCGGGGCGCCCTCGACCGGGACGAACGCCACGTCGGGGCGGGCGTCGTACACACTCGCGTGGGTCGGGACGGGGAAGACCCCGTGGCCCGCGCCGACCAGCGCCCACATCTCCTGGACACTGCCGAATTCCGTGCTCCTCCCGGCGGCCCGGCCCCCCGGCGCTCCGCCGAGGGGGAACGACGGCGCATCCGCCCGCCCTGCGGCGAACAACCGCTCCGCGCCCTCCGGAGCGACCCATCGGGCCGCCTGCCCGGGAGTGGAGGCCCGCACCGCCTGTTCCGCAGCCGCCCGCGGCCGCAGCACCTCGTACCGCGCGAGTTCCGCCACGTCCACCGCCTCCCGCCGGGCCAGGGGATGCCGTGCCGAGACGGCGAGCATCGGCGCCTCCCGGAACAGCACCGGGCCCGCGCCGTGCTCGGGTGCGAGCGTCGATAGCGGAGCCGCGAAGTTGTCGATGAGCAGAACGTCGATCACGTCGTCGCGCAGTGGCGCCGTCCCGTCCGTGAAGCGGCTCTCGTGCAGCCGTACCTCGCATCCCGGATGCCGGGTCCGCAGCAGCTCCGCCGCGCGCACCACGAACTCCGCGGTGGCCGTCCCCAGGAACCCGACCCGCAGCACCCCGTCCACGCCCCGGCCCGCGGCCACGGCTCGCGCGAAGGCGTCCAGGACCGCCTGGTGCGCGGGCTTCAGATCCTCGAAGAGGCGCCGCCCGATCGCGGTGAAGGCCACCCGTCGGCTGGTCCGCTCGAAGAGGGCCGCGCCGACCGACCGCTCCAGCTTCTGGACCGTCTTGCTGACCATGGCCACCGAGACGTGCAGCCGCTCGGCACTGCGCCCGAAGTGGAGTTCCTCGCCGACCGTCAGGAAGATCTCGATCTCACGCCGCTCCACCACGCCCCCCACCGTCAACCCACGGGTCAACGATCCTTGCACGATTGCCAATTGATGGCGATTCCCGGGTGGCCGAGGCTGTGAGCACACCGCAGGAACGCGGTCCCGAAGCGCCATCCACGAAAGGCGATCACCATGACGTCCCCCGCACTCACCCTGGTCCTGGGCGGAACCGGAAAGACCGGACGCCGTGTCGTGCGCCGGCTGACCGGTCGCGGCCACGTGGTCCGGATCGGCTCACGGACCGGCGGAATCCCCTTCGACTGGAACGACTCCACGACCTGGCAGCCCGCCCTGACCGGCGTGGACGCCGTCTACGTCACCTACCAGCCGGACCTCGCCGTGCCCGGCGCCCCCGAGGCGATCGGCGCCTTCGCCGAACTCGCCGTACGGACCGGAGCACGCCGCCTCGTGCTGCTCTCCGGGCGCGGTGAGCCGGAGGCCGAGGCGTGCGAGAAGGCGCTGGCGGCCTCGGGTGCGCAATGGACGGTCCTGCGTGCCTCGTTCTTCGCCCAGAACTTCAGCGAGGGCGACTTCCTCGGCCCGGTCCTCGACGGGGAACTCGCGCTGCCGGTCGGGGACGTCCAGGAGCCGTTCGTCGATGCCGACGACATCGCCGAGGTCGCCGCCACCGTCCTGGCCGAAGGCGGGCACACCGGCCGCACCTACGACCTGACCGGGCCCCGGCTGCTCACCTTCGCGCAGGCCACGGCAGCGATCGGCGCGGCGACCGGCCGCGAGATCGGCTACGTCACCGTCCCCGCGGAGGCCTACGCGGCCGAACTCGCCGCGCACGGCGTCCCGGACGCCGTCACCGACCTGCTGACCTACCTGTTCACGAGCGTCCTCGACGGCCGCAACGCCTATCTCGGAGACGGCGTCCGGCAGGTCCTCGGCCGGCCGGCCCGCGACTTCACCGACCACGTCGCCGAGGCCGCGGCCACCGGCGTCTGGACCCCCGGGGCTGCCTCGTGAAAACCACGCAGACCGGTACCCTGCTCGCCGCCGTCATCGCCTCCGGCCTGATGGCGGGGCTCTTCGCAGCCTTCGCCTACTCCGTGATGCCGGGGCTGCGCGGTACCTCCGACCACACGTTCGTCGCGACGATGCAGGGCATCAACAAGGCGATACTCAACCCCGTGTTCATGCTCCCCTTCGTGGGGACGATCCCGCTGATCGCTCTGGCGGTGTTCCTCGCCCGGCGCGGCCACGGGCGGCCGGCGCTGCCCTGGCTCGTCGCCGCGCTCGTGCTGTACCTGGTCGCGTTCGCGGTGACCGTCGCGGCCAACGTCCCGCTCAACGACCAGTTGGAGCGGGCCGGCGCACCGGACTCCATCGGCGACCTGGCCGCCGTCCGCGAACGGTTCGAGGCGGCCTGGGTCGCCTGGAACATCGTGCGCGCGCTGCTGCACACGGCGGCCTTCGCCTGCCTGGCCTGGGCCCTGGTCCTGTACGGCGCGGACCGGGTCCGCACCGACCGGGCAGCAGCGTCCACCTCCGGCACGTCGCCGGCGTACGGGTACGGCGCCGGTCACGAGCGGCCCTTCACGGCCGGCGCGCGCAGCACGTGAACAGGGGTGCGGCGGCCCGGTCGGCGGCCGGTGCGGGGCTATCGGAAAGCGCGCAGCCGAAGGCTGTTGGTGACCACGAAGACCGAGGAGAAGGCCATCGCCGCCCCCGCGATCATCGGGTTCAGCAGCCCGGCGGCGGCCAGCGGCAGCGCGGCCACGTTGTAGCCGAAGGCCCACACGAGATTGCCCTTGATCGTGGCCAGGGTGCGCCGGGAGAGCCGGATCGCGTCCGCCGCCACCCGCAGGTCACCGCGCACCAGCGTCAGGTCGCCCGCCTCGATCGCCGCGTCCGTCCCCGTGCCCATCGCCAGGCCCAGATCGGCGGTGGCGAGGGCGGCCGCGTCGTTGACGCCGTCGCCGACCATGGCGACCGTACGGCCCTCGGCCCGCAGCCGCTCCACCACCGCGACCTTGTCCTCGGGCAGCACCTCGGCGATCACCTCGTCGATGCCGACGGCCGCCGCGACCGACTCGGCCACCCGGCGGTTGTCGCCGGTCAGCAGGACCGGGGTCAGACCCAGCCGGCGCAGCCCGGCCACCGCCTCGGCGCTGGTCTCCTTGACCGCGTCCGCCACGGCGAGCACCCCGCGCGCCGCGCCGTCCCAGCCGACGACGACGGCCGTACGGCCCCGCTGCTCGGCCTCGTCCCTGGCCCGGGACACCTCGGGCGGCAGGGTGTCGTGGAGGCGCCCCACGGCCACCTCACGGCCCGCCACGCGGGCGCGTGCACCGCGCCCGGGGACGTTCTCGAAGTCCTCGGCGCCCGGCAGCGTGCCGAGCCGTGCCTCGGCGCCGGCGGCGATCGCGCGTGCCACCGGGTGCTCGGAGGCGTGCTCGACGGCGCCCGCGAGCCGCAGCAGCTCCTCCTCGTCGGTGCCCTCGGCGGCGTACACCTCGTGCAGGGTCATGCGGCCGGTGGTGACGGTGCCGGTCTTGTCCAGGACGACCGTGTCGACGCGGCGCGTGTTCTCCAGTACCTCCGGGCCCTTGATGAGGATGCCGAGCTGGGCGCCGCGACCGGTGCCGACCAGCAGCGCCGTCGGGGTGGCCAGGCCCAGCGCGCACGGGCAGGCGATGATCAGGACGGCGACGGCCGCGGTGAACGCGGCGACCGTGTCACCGGTGGCACCGAGCCAGCCGCCGAAGGTGGCGAACGCGATCAGCAGCACGACGGGGACGAAGATCCCCGAGATCCGGTCGGCGAGCCGCTGCACCTGCGCCTTGCCGCTCTGCGCGTCCTCCACCAGCTTCGCCATCCGCGCCAGCTGCGTGTCCGCGCCCACCCGGGTCGCCTCGACCACCAGCCGGCCCCCGGCGTTGACCGTGGCGCCGGTGACGGTGTCGCCGACGGCGACGTCCGCCGGCACGGACTCGCCGGTCAGCAGCGAGGCGTCCACGGCCGAGGCGCCCTCGGCCACCGTGCCGTCGGTGGCGATCTTCTCGCCGGGGCGTACGACGAACCGGTCGCCCACCGCCAGGCGGGCCACCGGTATCCGCACCTCGCGCCCGGCCCGCAGTACGGCCACGTCCTTGGCGCCCAGCTCCATCAGCGCCCGCAGGGCGGCCCCCGCGCGGCGCTTGGAGCGGGCCTCCAGCCAGCGGCCCAGGAGCAGGAAGGCGGTGACCCCGGCGGCGGCCTCCAGGTAGATCGCGGAGGTGCCGTCGGTGCGGGAGACGGTGAGGTCGAAGCCGTGCCGCATGCCCGGCATGCCCGCGTCCCCGAAGAACAGCGCCCACAGGGACCAGCCGAACGCCGCCAGCGTGCCGAGCGAGACCAGCGTGTCCATGGTGGCCGCGCCGTGCCGCAGGCCGGTCCAGGCGGCGCGGTGGAAGGGCAGCCCGCCCCAGACCACGACGGGCGCGGCCAGAGTGAGCGAGAGCCACTGCCAGTTGTCGAACTGGAGCGCCGGGACCATCGCGAGCAGCACGACGGGGGCGGCGAGGAGGACGGAGACCAGCAGGCGCTGACGCAGGGCCGACAGTTCCGGGTCGCTCCCGCCGTCCCCGGTGCCGCGCTCCCCGGCCCCGGCCTCGTCGGCGGGCTCCGGTGGCGGCGCGGGCTCCTCGGCCGTGTACCCGGTCTTCACGACGGTGGCGATCAGGTCGGCGACCCCGGTGGTCGCCGGGTAGCTGACCCGGGCCTTCTCGGTCGCGTAGTTCACCGTGGCGGTGACACCGTCCATGCGGTTGAGCTTCTTCTCGACGCGGGCCGCGCAGGAGGCGCAGGTCATCCCGCCGATGAGCAGCTCGACTTCGGCGACGCCGGGATCGGGCCCGGTGGCCGTCGTGGAGGTGCGCGTGTCCGCGGTGGTGCTGGTCATGGTCCGGACTCCAGAACGGGATGGGTGCGCCGGGCTCAGACCCGGCCGACGAGCTCGAAGCCCGCCTCGTCGACGGCGGCGCGCACGGCGGCGTCGTCCAGGGGTGCCCCGGAGACGACGGTGACCTCGCCGGTGGAGGCGACGGCCTGTACGGAGGCGACGCCCGCGATCTCGGAGATCTCGCCGGAGACGGCGCCCTCGCAGTGGCCGCAGCTCATTCCGCTCACCTTGTAGACGGTGGTGACGGAGTCCTGGGTGGTGTCGGTCTGGGCGGTCATGTCGTTACTCCTCGTCGGGTGTGCACAGGGCGGGTACCCGTGGTCCGGTCCTGGACCACTCACCCCACCTTACCCCTAGGGGGTATAAAGGCGAGGCTCACCCGTCACCTGCGTCGCGTCCGTGCGTGCCCGCGCCTCCCACTCGTGGTCGAGGACCGCCATCAGTACGCCGTCCACCCACGCGCCGCCCCGCAGGGCGGCCTCCCGGCGCACCCCCTCCACCATGAAACCGGCCTTCTCGTACACCCGCCGGGCCC
The DNA here is from genome assembly GCF_033406955.1 of Streptomyces violaceoruber. Taxonomy (NCBI): domain Bacteria; kingdom Bacillati; phylum Actinomycetota; class Actinomycetes; order Kitasatosporales; family Streptomycetaceae; genus Streptomyces; species Streptomyces violaceoruber. The sequence goes on from NZ_CP137734.1 coordinate 5,491,644, forward strand.
GCGCGTTGTCGGCGTAGACCTCCAGCTGGACCCGGTGCAGGCCGACCCGTTCGAAGGCGTGCCCGACGATGAGCCGCGTCGCCTCGCTGCCCAGCCCGCGGCCGCGTCCCCGGGGTCCCACGAGGGTCCGGAAGGTGCAGCCGCGGGCCGCCGGGTCCCACTCGTACAGGACGACCTCGCCGACGAGTTCGCCGGTGGCGCGGTCGGTGACGGCCAGGTCGAGCCGGTCGGGATCGGCGGTGCGCACGCCGTACCAGGAGCGCAGTCCGTCCAGGGTGAGTTCGGTGGAGGGCTCGAAGGTGAAGCGGACCACCTCGGGGTCGTTGACGATCTCCCACATCGTGTCGGCGTCCTCGGCGGTGAACGGCCGCAGGACGGTCCTGTCGCCGGTGAGCACGGGTTTCTCGGAGAAGTCCATGCACGGCACTGTGCCCCACCCGGCGGTGGGGCACTGAACGGTTTTCCCTCCGCCCCTCCGCCCCTCCGCTCCTGCGCCCCTCCGTCGTCCCGTCGCTACCGGTTGCGGTTGCGGGGGCGGGACGCCACCCAGGCCCGGACCGTCTCCGCGTACCAGTACGGCTTTCCGCCCTCCACGTGGTCGGGCGGGGGCAGTAGCCCGTGCTTGCGGTACGACCGAACGGTGTCCGGCTGGACCTTGATGTGGGCCGCGATGTCCTTGTAGGACCAGAGCCTTCGGTCGGTCACTAGTCGCACCTCCCTGCGCGCGCCGCGGCGGCGGCCGGGGACGGCCGCCGGGGGGAGCCGGGCGCTGCGCTGGCGATCACCAAGCCTGTTCCGGGTGAACGACGCGGGGTGACGGACGGTCAGGGCCCGTTCCCGGGTGTGACGGAAGACCCGCGTGCGCGTGACATGTGTGACGCGGCGGGCGCTTTTGTGACACGAGTGCCACACAGGCGTACGCCGTCGTTCAGGCGCGGCGCGTTGACTGCGGCGGACGGAGGTGTTCCGCCGTACGCCCCTCCACCGCCACTCGGACTACGTCGTCCGAATGTCCGGACAAAACATTGACAGGCCGCACGCACGGGGCTAGAAACCGGGGTGACGCAAGGGCGCGGGCAAGGAGGGAACGCGATGGCGCACGACCCGACGGCACACGGCCGGGGCGCCGGTTCCCCCACCGAACGCCTCCGGCGCGGGAAGGCGGCCTCGCCCTGGCAGGAGCGAGGCACGAGCGCCAACTCCCCGCTCGCACCGGCTCCGCGCCGGAGGTTCCCACCTCGCGTCCCGACGCGGGCCGCCCACACTGCCCCACGTGTCTACGCGGACACCCAAACCGCAGACACAGTGTCGGGCGCGCCCGCGGCGCCCGGCTGCTGGGATGGAGTCATGGCCGAGACCGCGACCCGACCGTCCCCGGTCCCGGCCCGTGAGCAGCGCGAACAGCGTCTGCCGCGCGAACTGCGTCAGCTGCACCTACGGCACGTCTCGACCCGTCGCCGCCATCTGTGAAGGAGTTCTCGGTCATGACGAACATCGTCAACCACTGGATCGGCGGCAAGACCGCCGAAGGCGCCTCGGGCACGTACGGGCCGGTGACGAACCCGGCGACCGGCGAGGTCACCACCAAGGTCGCCTTCGCCTCCGTCGACGAGGTGGACGCCGCGGTCGCCGCCGCCAGGGAGGCGTACCTGACCTGGGGGCAGTCCTCGCTGGCGCAGCGGACCTCGATCCTCTTCCGCTTCCGGGCGCTGCTGGACGCGCACCGCGACGAGATCGCCGAGCTGATCACCGCCGAGCACGGCAAGGTGCACTCCGACGCGCTCGGCGAGGTCGCGCGCGGCCTGGAGATCGTAGACCTGGCCTGCGGCATCAACGTGCAGCTCAAGGGCGAGCTGTCGACGCAGGTCGCGACCCGCGTGGACGTGTCCTCGATCCGGCAGCCGCTCGGTGTCGTCGCGGGCATCACGCCGTTCAACTTCCCGGCGATGGTGCCGCTGTGGATGTTCCCGATCGCCATCGCCTGCGGCAACACCTTCGTGCTCAAGCCGAGCGAGAAGGACCCGTCGGCCGCCGTGAAGGTCGCCGAGCTGCTCTCCGAGGCGGGTCTGCCGGACGGCGTCTTCAACGTCGTGCACGGCGACAAGGTGGCCGTGGACCGACTCCTGGAGCACCCGGACGTCAAGGCGGTCTCCTTCGTCGGGTCGACCCCGATCGCCCGCTACATCCACACCACCGCCTCCGCCAACGGCAAGCGCGTGCAGGCGCTCGGCGGCGCCAAGAACCACATGCTGGTGCTGCCCGACGCCGACCTCGACGCGGCGGCCGACGCGGCGGTCAGCGCGGCCTACGGCTCGGCCGGCGAGCGCTGCATGGCGATCTCCGCGGTCGTGGCGGTCGGCGCCGTCGGCGACGAACTGGTGGAGAAGATCCGCGAGCGCGCCGAGAAGATCAAGATCGGCCCCGGCACCGACCCGTCCTCCGAGATGGGCCCGCTGATCACCAAGGCGCACCGCGACAAGGTCGCCTCCTACGTCGCGGGCGCGGCGGCCGAGGGCTGCGAGGTCGTCCTGGACGGCACCGGCTACACGGTCGACGGCCACGAGGACGGGCACTGGATCGGCATCTCCCTGCTCGACCGGGTGCCGACCACCGCGAAGGCGTACCAGGACGAGATCTTCGGCCCCGTCCTGTGCGTGCTGCGCGCCGACACGTACGAGGAGGGCGTGGCCCTGATCAACGCCTCGCCGTTCGGCAACGGCACCGCGATCTTCACCCGGGACGGCGGCGCGGCCCGCCGCTTCCAGCTGGAGATCGAGGCCGGCATGGTCGGCGTGAACGTGCCGATCCCGGTCCCGGTGGGCTACCACTCCTTCGGTGGCTGGAAGGACTCGCTCTTCGGCGACCACCACATCTACGGCAACGACGGCACGCACTTCTACACCCGCGGCAAGGTCGTCACCACCCGCTGGCCGGACCCGGCCGACGCCCCGGCGGGGGTGGACCTGGGCTTCCCGCGCAACCACTGAGGCGGCGCGCACGCCCCCGGCCCGCCGAGCGGCACGGCGGACCGGGGGCGTCGCGGGTCACTGGCCGATAGCCGCGTCCCGCTGCTTCGTGACCTGCTCGGTGAGGTCGCCGGTCTCGGCGGCGGGCGGAGCCGTGATCTCCTTGGTGGCCCCGAACTTCACGAAGTCCATCTTCACGGTCATCCCGGCGCCGGTCTGCGTGATCCGCACCGGCAGGTCCTTGCCGTCGACCCAGATGTCGCAGGTCAGCTTCCCGCCGCTGGCCTTCAGGGCGGCGATGGCGGCCTTCTTCTCGGCCTCGGTGAGCTTGGACCTCTCGACGTGCTCCGCGCCGACGCTGCCCCGGTAGTGCGTGGTCTTCCTGCCGAGGACGGTCTCCTCGCCGAGATCCGCCACCTCCGTGGAGGCCGTCATGTAGCGCAGCGTCGCCGTCGGGTCGGCGTTGGCCGCCATGTTGTCGGCGCCCGCCTCGCCCGTCACGGCGGCGACGTCGACGCGCATCCACTCCTTGCCCGCCAGCGGGCCGTTCGGCTGGGGATCGACGTCGTAGAAGTAGGCGCCGTCGACCATGACGACCCGCGTCGTCGGGTCGTCCTGGAGGGCGCTCATCTGCGCGGCGGCGGTGTCCATCTCGACGTCCATGGCCGCGCCGTCGCCCCAGGAGTAGGTGCCGTCCATGGAGATCGGCTCGCCGCCGGTCGCGTCCAGCTCGGTCGTCGTCCTGACCTCGGCGGAGCCCAGCTCCTCGGTCCGGTCGGTGGCCCGGGTGAGGGCCGCCATGACCGCGGTCCCCTTGTCCACGGCCTTGTCGGCCGTCCCGGCCGCCGTCTTCGCACCGTCCGAGCCGCACGCGGTCGCCGCCACCATCGCGGCCGCCGTGAGCCCCACCCAGGCCGCGGTGTACTTCAGCTTCATGAGTCCCCACCCGTTGCCGTGTCCCTGTGATTCAACTGTGCGAGGGACTCTACCGGCCCCCACCGACAGCGTCCGGATACCGGACGGCGACGGGTTTTTTCGGCCCGCCTCCTACGGTTCCCGCACGGCTCAAACTCCCGTTGCGTCAAGGGTGATGTTGCTGTTTCCGGATGTACGGACGGTCTTGATCAACGGTTTCCGTAGGTAAACACCCATTGACGCAGCGGTTTTCGTCGGGATTCCATCTGGCGTCGGGAGCGGACCAGAACCACGTACGACCCAGCCGCCGGAGGCGATAGCGCTCCCTCGCGAACCACGCCGCACGAGTCGATCGGAACCGCTCCATGACCGACACGCTCCGCCCCGCCGAGACCGCCGCCGTGCCCCCGGACACTCCGGCACCTCAGGCCCCTTCGGAGTCCCGGACCCTCAAGCGTTCCATCGGGGTCGTCGGCGGCACGCTCCTGACGCTCTCGTGCGTGACCCCCGCCTCCACGCTGTTCGTGGTCGTCCCGGACCTCTTCGGCTCGCTCGGCACCGCCACCGCCCTGACCATCGCCGTCGGCTCCCTGCTCTGTGTCGCCGTGGCCTTCTGCTACTCGGAACTGGGCACCCTCGTCCCCAGCGCGGGCGGCGAGTACGCGATGGTGTCGACGATGGCCGGACGCCTCGCGGGCTGGCTGGTCTTCGTGCTGTCCCTGCTGGTCGTTATGATCGTGCCCCCGGTGATCGCCATGGGCACGGCCGACTACCTCGAACCGGTCCTGCACCTCGACCCCTCGCTGGCCGGCGCCGGCGTCATGCTGCTCGCCACCCTCGCCGGGCTGCTCGACCTGCGTGCCAACGCCTGGATCACCGGCGTCTTCCTGGTCCTGGAGGTCATCGCCGCGGCCGTCGTCGCGGTGCTGGGCTTCGCGCACGCCGAGCGCGGGCCCGGCAGCCTGGTGTCGATGGAGGTGGGCGGCACGGGCGGCGGCGCGGACCCCGTGACGGCGATGCTGGTCGTCTCCGGGCTCGCCATCGTCCTGTTCATCACGCAGGGCTTCTCCACCGCCGTCTACCTCTCCGAGGAGTTGGAGAACCCGCGCCGCAACGTCGCCCGCACGGTGCTGGCCACCCTCGCCATCTCCACGGTGATCATCCTGGTCCCGGTCGTCGCCATCACCTTCGGCGCCTCCGACCTGGCCGAACTGACCGGCGGCGACATCAGCGCCATGGTCACCGCCTGGTCCAACTCCGCCGTCGGCACCTTCGTCAGCCTGTGCGTGGCGCTCGCCATCGTCAACGCGGGCATCGTCATGGTCATCCAGAACTCGCGCGTGCTGTTCGCCTCCGCCCGCGACAAGGCCTGGCCCGCGCCGGTCAACGGACTCCTCGGCAGGCTCGGCCGGTTCGGCTCCCCGTGGGTCGCCACCCTCGCCGTCGGCGTGCCGGGCGCGGCGCTGTGCTACGTCGACCTCGACACCCTGTACGGCGTCACCGGCGTCTCGGTGACCGCCATGTACCTGCTGGTCGCGGTCGCCGCCCTGCTGTCCCGGCGCGGCGCACACCGGCACGCGCACGCGTGGCGCATGCCCCTGTGGCCGGTGGTGCCGGTCCTGCTGATCGCGGTCCTCGCCTACGTCCTGACCCAGCAGGAGGCGAGCCACCTGCTGCTGACCGGCTCCATCGCGGCCGTCGCCACCCTGTACTGGGCCCTGTACCTGCGCCCGCGCCGCGACACCCGCTGGCTGGTCACCGTCCCGCAGGACGTCCGCGAGCCCGCCGGGCCGTGACGGTCCGCGGGGCGTGATCGTCCGCGCGGCGTGACGGTCCGCGGGGGTGTGACGGTCCGCAGGGCATGAAGGTCCGCAGGGCATGAAGGTCCGCGGGGCATGACGGTCCGCACGGCGGGACCGCCCGCCGGACCCCGGCCGGCCTACCGCGCCCGTGGTACGCGCGGGCGGCCGCGTACTTCCGTGGGAGGGCCGCCGGTTCAGCCCCGGGGCGGCCCCCGTCGTCGGCGGCGGCCCGTACCGTTGACACATGGATCTTCGACTGCCCCGCGTGCGAGGGCTGCTACGGGGGCCGCGGCGGATGCTCTCCGCCGCGGCCGCCGTCGTCGTGCTCGCCGGCGCCGGGACGTGGACGGCCGTCGCCGGTGACGACCCGGCCCCGGTGCGCCGCGCCGACCGGGTCATGGCGGTGGGCGACGGCGTACGCCTGGACACCTCGTACTTCACGGCGGGCTCCGGCGGCCGCCGCCCCGCCGTCCTGCTCGCGCACGGCTTCGGCGGCAGCAAGGACGACGTGCGGGAGCAGGCCGAGGACCTCGCCCGGGACGGGTACGCGGTCCTCACCTGGTCGGCGCGCGGCTTCGGGAAGTCCACGGGGAAGATCGGGCTGAACGCGCCGGACGGCGAGGTCGCCGACGTGTCCCGGCTGATCGACTGGCTCGCCCGGCAGCCCCAGGTCCGGCTCGACAAGGACGGCGACCCCCGCGTGGGCGTCGCGGGCGGCTCCTACGGCGGTGCGGTCGCGCTACTCGCCGCCGGGCACGACACCCGGGTGGACGCCGTCGCTCCCGCCATCACGTACTGGAACCTGGCGGACGCGCTGTTCCCGAACGGCGTCTTCAAGAAGCTGTGGGCCGGCATCTTCGTCAACTCCGGCGGCGGCTGCGACCGGTTCGAGGCGGACCTGTGCCGCATGTACCAGCGGGTCGCCGAGTCCGGCACACCCGACGCCGAGGCGGTGAAGCTCCTCGAGGAGCGCAGTCCGCAGGCGGTGGGCGAGCGGATCAAGGTGCCCACCCTGCTCATGCAGGGCCAGACCGACTCCCTCTTCCCGCTCGGTCAGGCCGACGCCGCGGCGAAGGCGATCCGGGCCAACGGCGCCCCCGTGGACGTCGACTGGATCGCGGGCGGCCACGACGGCGGCGACCTGGAGACCGACCGCGTCCAGGCCCGCATCGACGACTGGTTCGACCGCTACCTCAAGGACGACGAGGGCGCCGGCACCGGCCCGGCCTTCCGCGTCACCCGCACCGGAGGCGTCGACTCCACCGACGGACAGGCCCAGTTGCGCGGCGCGAGCGCCGACCACTACCCGGGTCTGGCGAACGGACAGCGCTCCGTGCCCCTGCGCGGCCGCGAGCAGAGCGTCGACAACCCGGCCGGCGCCAACCCGCCCGCCGTCTCCGCCCTGCCCGGCATCGGCGGCGCCGGAGGGCTCTCCCAACTCTCCTCCCTGGGCGTCGGCATCTCCCTGGACTTCCCCGGCCAGTACGCCGCGTTCGAGTCCGCCCCGGTCGGGGACGACCTGCGGATCACCGGTTCCCCGACGGCCACCGTCCACGTCCGCTCCACCACCGAGGACGCCGTCCTGTTCGCCAAGGTGTACGACGTCGGCCCCGGCGGCACCTCGCCCGTGCTCCCGTCGCAGCTGGTGACCCCCGTGCGCGTCGAGGACGCCAAGGCGGGCAAGGACGTCACGGTCACCCTCCCGGCGATCGACCACGAGGTGCAGAAGGGCCACCGCCTCCGCCTGGTCCTCGCCTCCACCGACCTCGGCTACGCCTCCCCGGCCGCCCCGGCGACGTACACCGTCTCCCTCGAGGGCGACCTGGAGGTGCCCACCGCCCCCGGCGTCACGACCGCCGCCGCGCCGCTGCCCGCGTGGGTCTGGTGGCTGCCCCTGGCCGGTGCCGCCGTCGCCCTGGCCCTGCTGTGGACCGGCCGCCGCCGCACCGCCGCACCGGCACCCGACCCGGCCCTCGCCGACGTACCCCTGCAGATCACCGGCCTGAGCAAGCGCTACGCCGGGTCCGCCGAGCGGTACGCGGTGCGGGAGCTGTCCTTCCGCGTGGAGAAGGGGCAGGTGCTCGGCCTGCTCGGGCCCAACGGCGCGGGCAAGACGACCACCCTGCGGATGCTGATGGGCCTGATCAAACCGGACGACGGCGAGATCCGGGTCTTCGGCCACGCCATCCGGCCCGGCGCCCCGGTGCTGTCCCGGGTCGGCGCCTTCGTCGAGGGCGCGGGCTTCCTGCCGCACCTGTCCGGCCGGGAGAACCTGGAGCTGTACTGGCGGGCGACCGGCCGCCCGCCCGAGGACGCCCACCTCGACGAGGCCCTGGAGATCGCCGGTCTCGGCGACGCGCTCGCCCGCGCGGTGCGCACCTACTCCCAGGGCATGCGCCAGCGCCTCGCCATCGCCCAGGCCATGCTCAACCTGCCCGACCTGCTCATCCTCGACGAGCCGACCAACGGCCTGGACCCGCCGCAGATCCGCGAGATGCGCGAGGTGATGATCCGCTACGCGGCGGCCGGGCGCACCGTGATCGTCTCCAGCCACCTGCTGGCCGAGGTCGAGCAGTCCTGCACCCACCTCGTGGTCATGGACCGGGGCCGGCTGGTCCAGGCGGGCCCGGTCGCCGAGATCATCGGCTCCGGCGACACCCTCCTGGTCGGCACCGGCCTGCCCGTGGACGAACCGCTCGTGGACAAGGTCGCCGCCCTGCCCGGCGTCGCCTCGGTCGTGCACACCGACGACGGGCTCCTGGTCCGCCTCGACCCCGGCGGCACGGCGCCCGGCCTGGTCGCCGAACTGGTCCGGCTGGAGATCCCCGTGGCGTCGGTCGGCCCGCACCGCCGCCTGGAGGACGCCTTCCTCACCCTGATCGGAGGTTCCGCATGAGCACGCCCACCAAGCCGGCCACCACCGGACCCGCGCCCGGACCGGCGTCGGCGTCCGACTCCGCGTCCGGCTACCGGGCGGGCCGCACGCTGCCCCTGCGGGTGGAACTGGTGCGCCAGCTCAAGCGGCGCCGCACCCTGGCCATGGGCGCGATCCTCGCCGTGCTGCCGTTCGTGCTCGTCGTCGCCTTCGCGATCGGCGGCGAGCCGGAGGGCCCCGGCGACCGCATCACCCTGATGGACACCGCCACCGCCTCCGGCGCCAACTTCGCCGCCGTCAACCTCTTCGTGTCGGCGGGCTTCCTGCTGGTCGTCCCGGTCGCCCTGTTCTGCGGGGACACCGTGGCCTCCGAGGCGAGCTGGTCCTCCCTGCGCTACCTGCTCGCCGCGCCGGTGCCGCGCGCCCGGCTGCTCGCGTCCAAGCTGGCCGTCGGGCTCGGGCTGAGCCTGGCCGCGATGGTGCTGCTGCCGCTGGTGGCGCTGGCCGTGGGCACGGTCGCCTACGGCTGGGGGCCGCTGGCCATCCCCACCGGCGGTTCGCTCGCCCCGGGGACGGCCGCGCAGCGCCTGGTGGTGGTCGTGGCGTACATCTTCGTGTCCCAACTGGTCACCGCGGGGCTCGCGTTCTGGCTGTCCACCCGGACCGACGCCCCGCTGGGCGCGGTCGGCGGCGCCGTCGGCCTCACCATCGTCGGCAACGTCCTGGACGCGGTGACCGCGCTCGGCCACTGGCGCGACTTCCTGCCCGCGCACTGGCAGTTCGCCTGGGCGGACGCCGTCCAGCCGAACCCCGAGTGGTCGGGCATGATCCAGGGCACGGCCGTCTCGGTAACGTACGCGCTGGTGCTGTTCGCCCTGGCCTTCCGGGGTTTCGCCCGCAAGGACGTCGTCTCCTAGGTCAACGGAGGATCACCCACCGGTCCAGGGACTGCCCGGCGGATCATGCCGCAGACGCGGGGTCGATGAGGCACCGCGTCTTTCCTGCGACCTGATCCGCCGGGCAGACCCAGCGGCCCGCCCCCGTGCCCGCTTCGAGACGCAGCCGTAACACCCCGTGCCGCACGTTTCGCCCCGCCGCCCCGTCACAGTCACGTACACCGGCGCCGAACAAGCACAGGGGGACGGACGATGAACCGGTACGGGACCGACGGGAAGTGGGGGCTGCGCGGCGCGACCGCGCTGCTCGCGCTCACCCTGGCGGGCGGGCTGCTGCTCACCGGCTGCGGGGGGACGGACGACGGGTCGAACGGGGCGAAGGACACCGCGGCCGACTCGCGGGGCGGCTCGGCCCCGATGCCCGCTCCCGACCGCCCGCGCGGCGAGGGCGAGCAGCGCTACGACGGCGGCACGGGTGCCCCCGGGAGCGGCGAGGGGGAGAAGAACGGCGACTCCCGCGAGATCGCGCCCGACCCCGACCACCTCTCCACCTTCGCCCTCGACGTCGACACCGCCTCCTACGGCTACGCCCGCCGCACCCTGTCCGAGGGGCGGCTGCCCGACCCGGCCACGGTCCGCCCCGAGGAGTTCGTCAACAGCTTCCGCCAGGACTACGACCGCCCGGACGGCGACGGCTTCTCGGTGACCGTGGACGGCGCCCGCACCGACGACGAGGACTGGTCGCTGGTCCGCGTCGGCCTGGCCACCCGCCCCGCCGAGCGGCAGAGCGAACGCCCGCCGGCCGCCCTGACCTTCGTCATCGACATCTCCGGCTCCATGGGCGAACCCGGCCGCCTCGACCTCGCCCAGGAGGCGCTCGGCACCATGACCGACCGGCTGCGCGACGACGACTCCGTCGCGCTCGTCACCTTCAGCGACGAGGCCGAGACCGTCCTGCCCATGACCCGGCTCGGCGACCACCGCGGCCGCGTGCACGACGCGATCGACGGCCTGGAGCCGACCGACTCCACCAACCTCGGCGCCGGCATGGAGACCGGCTACGAGACCGCCGTCGAGGGCCGCCGCGAGGGCGCCACCAACCGCGTCGTCCTCGTCTCCGACGCCCTCGCCAACACCGGCGACACCGACGCGGACACCATCCTCGAACGCATCGCCACCGAGCGCCGCGAACACGGCATCACCCTCTTCGGCGTCGGCGTCGGCAGCGACTACGGCGACGCCCTGATGGAACGCCTCGCCGACAAGGGCGACGGCCACACCACCTACGTCTCCACCACCGAGGACGCCCGCGAGGTCTTCTCCGAGCAGCTCCCGCGCCACATCGAGCTGACCGCGCGCGACGCCAAGGCCCAGGTCGCCTTCGACCCGGAGACCGTCGCCGAGTTCCGGCTCGTCGGCTACGACAACCGCCAGGTCGCCGACGAGGACTTCCGCGACGACCGCGTCGACGGCGGCGAGGTCGGCCCCGGCCACACGGTCACCGCCCTGTACGCCGTCCGCACCAGGCCCGGCGCCGACGGTCACCTCGCCACGGCCACCGTCCGCTGGCTCGACCCCGACAGCCGCACCCCGCACGAGGAGTCCGGCGACGTGGCGAGCGACGCCCTCGACGGCTCCGTCTGGGAGTCGGGCCGCGGGCTGCGGGTCACGGCGACCGCGGCCTACTTCGCCGACGCGCTCCGGTCCCCGGGCGGCGACGGCGGCTCCCTGCCGGGCGCACCGGGCCTGTCCGAACTCTCCGAGCGGGCCGACGGCCTGGCGGACCGCACCGAGAACGCGGACCTGCGTGAACTGGCCGAGGCGATCGAGGAGGCGAACCGGCTGGCCTGATCCGGCCGGCCCGACCCGGCCGGCCCGACGGGGCGGGCCGGCGGGGCGGGTGCGCCCATTGACGTTTCCTTACGCGCGAGTAAGTTTACTCCGAAGTAAGTTCGTAGGTGAGTTCGCAGCCGAGTACACGCGACAGCGCGCAGCAGTCCGACCGCGACCGGGAGCCGTCATGGGCGTACGCAGGGACCTGAAACGGGCGAGAGAGAGCGGCGACCTGGCGTCCCGCACCAGGACCGAGACCGTCAGGGACGCGGACGGCACCGTGCGCGAGGCCCGCACCGCCGCCCTCGCGTCCCGCCCCGCCACGGGCAGCACCGCCGACATCCCGTTCACCAACGCCGCCGAGGCCCCGGACGCCGTCGTCCTGCGCCGCGAGGTGGACGGCGTCTGGCGGCCCGTCACCGCCGAGGAGTTCGCCCGCGAGGTCACCGCCGTGGCCAAGGGGCTGATCGCCGCCGGCCTGGAACCCGGCGGCCGGGTCGCCGTCATGTCCCGCACCCGCTACGAGTGGACGGTCCTGGACTTCGCGATCTGGGCGGCCGGCGGCCAGACCGTCCCGGTGTACGCCACCTCCTCGGCCGACCAGGTCGAGTGGATCGTCCGCGACTCCGGCGCCCGGTACGCCGTCACGGAGACCGCCGCCAACAGCGCCACCGTCCGGGCCGGCACCGCCGGCCACCCCGAGCGCCCGCGCGGGTGGGAACTGGACGCCGGCGCGCTCGCCGACCTCACCGCCCTCGGCCGGGGCGTGAGCGACGAAGAGGTCACCAAGCGCCGCACCGCCCTCACCCCGGACACGGTCGCCACCGTCTGCTACACCTCCGGCACCACCGGCCGCCCCAAGGGCTGCGTCCTCACCCACGCCAACCTGCACGCCGAGGCCGCCAACACGGTCGAGCTGCTGCACCCGATCTTCAAGGAGGTCACCGGCCAGACCGCCTCGACCCTCCTCTTCCTGCCGCTGGCCCACATCCTGGGCCGCACCATCCAGATCTCCTGCTTGCTGGCCCGCATCGAGATCGGCCACTTCCCGAGCATCAGGCCCGACGAACTGCGCCCCGCGCTCAAGGCGTTCCGCCCGACCTTCCTGGTCGGCGTCCCGTACCTGTTCGAGAAGATCCACGACACCGGCCGGGCGACCGCCGAGAGGATCGGCCGCGGCGCCTCCTTCGAACGCGCCCACCGCCTCGCGGTCCGCTTCGGCGCCGCCCACCTGGACCGCTTCCTGGGCCGCGGCAAGGGCCCCACCCCCGGCCTGTGGGCCGGCTGGGCGCTGTACGACCTGCTGGTCTACCGCCGGGTGCGCAAGGAACTCGGCGGCCGGATGCGCTACGCCATCAGCGGCGGCTCCCCGCTGGAGCGCGAACTCACCCTGTTCTTCTACGCCGCCGGAATCATGATCTACGAGGGTTACGGCCTGACCGAGACCACCGCGGCCGCCACCATCGTCCCGCCGCTCGGCCCCCGCCCCGGCACCGTCGGCCCCCCGGTCCCCGGCACCGCCGTGCGCATCGCGGACGACGGCGAGGTGCTGGTCAAGGGCGGCATCGTCTTCGGCGCCTACCGGGGCAACCCGGAGGCCACCGACGCGGCCCTCACCGACGGCTGGTTCGCCACCGGCGACCTCGGCTCCCTCGACGCCGACGGCTACCTCACCATCACCGGCCGCAAGAAGGACCTCCTGGTCACCTCCGGCGGCAAGAACGTCTCCCCGGCCGTCCTGGAGGACCGCCTGCGCAGCCGCCCACCCGTCGCCCAGTGCCTGGTCGTCGGCGACAACCGGCCCTTCGTCGCCGCTCTGATCACCCTCGACCCGGACGCCGTCGCCCACTGGCTGGCGGTGCGCGGGCTGCCCGCGCAGACGCCGATGTCCGAGGTCGTCCGGGACGACAGGATGCGGGCGGACGTCCAGAAGGCCGTGGACCACGCCAACGCGGCCGTCTCCCGGGCCGAGTCGATCCGCGCCTTCCGGCTGGTCGAGGGCGAGTTCACCGAGGAGAACGGCCTGCTGACCCCGTCTCTGAAGGTGAAGCGGCACGCGGCCGTCGCGGCGTACGCGGACGACATCGAAGCGCTGTACGCGACGCCGGGCCGCTGATCGGCGACCCGGCGACCCGGCGTCCGGGCATGCAGGCATGCAGGCATGCGAAAGGGCGGGCCGCCGAAGTGCTCGGCGGCCCGCCCCGGGGCGATGTCAGCCCTTGCCGCCCTCGCCGTTGGAGGACAGGATCGAGACGTCCTCCAGGAGGTGGGCGAGCGCACCGTCGCGCTTGGCCTGCGTCGAGTTCTCGGCGCACTGCTGGTTCATGTCGTCGCCCAGGACGTTGAGGTCCTGGATCGGCACCAGACCGATGACACTGACCGGGATGTCGCTGACCGCGATGCACGGCTTGTTGAACGAGCCCTGGATGAGCGCCATCTGCGGGCTCATGTTGCCCGTGGTCATCGAGTTGCCGAAGTACTGCGAGGCGCCGTTCCCGTTGGCGGAGACGGGCCCGCTGTCGTCGCCGATCGCCATCGCCTGCGGGGCCGCGGCAGCGGAGGCACCCATGACGGAGGCGGCGATCGCCGCGTAGGCAACTACCTTCTTGATCACTGGCCAGTCCTTTCTGAGGAAACCCCGTCCACCGGAGCTCACTGGTCAACTCCGTGGGTCCGGCCGGGTTTCTCCCGTTCACTCCGTCGGCGGACAACGGGAAATGTGTGCGGGTCCGCGTTTCCTCCCGGGATTCCGGGGATTTTTGCGGCGTTTTTGAGATCCCGTGCGGGCCAACCGGGTGAACGCCCGCAACCAATCATCGCGCACCGGGTTGATGAGGCCGTAGGACAGTGCGTCGCTACGACGAAAGGAACGCGAAGTGCTCAAGAAGGCAATGGTCGCCGCGGCGGCTGCCGCTTCTGTGATCGGCATGTCGGCTGCCGCCGCTCCCCAGGCCCTGGCCATCGGGGACGACAACGGGCCGGCCGTGGCCAACGGCAACGGCGCCGAGTCGGCGTTCGGCAACTCGGCCACCAAGGGCGACATGAGCCCCCAGCTGTCGCTGGTCGAGGGCACGCTGAACAAGCCGTGCCTCGGTGTCGAGGACGTCAACGTCGCCGTCATCAACCTCGTGCCGATCCAGGACATCAACGTCCTGGCGGACGACCTGAACCAGCAGTGCGCGGACAACTCCACGCAGGCCAAGCGGGACGGCGCCCTGTCGCACGTCCTGGAGGACCTGTCGGTGCTGTCGGCGAACGGCGAGGGCCGCTGAGCCCAGCCCAGCCCGGTACGGGCGGCCCGCTGACTTCCGCGTGGGCCGCCCGGCCGTGAACGGGACGGGATTTCGCCGGGGAGCGGAACGACGTCGTCGCTCTCCTGGGGGAACGGCCGGACCGGATCGTGAGGCATCCGAGTGAATTTCGGGGTGTCCCACGTTCGTAAGTTTCCCCGGCCGTCAATTCCTCGTTTGCAGGCTGCAGGTCATGGTGCGAGCCGTCAATGCTGTGCTCGCGCGGTTTCGGCCGTCATTCAGGCATGACCGCAGAGAAGGGAAAGTTCATGAAGAAGAGCGCTGCTGTCGTCGCGGGCGCGATCATGGCCCTCGGCATGGCCGCCCCGGCCTTCGCCGACGCCGGCGCCGAGGGTGCCGCCGTAGGCTCCCCGGGCGTCCTGTCCGGCAACGTCATCCAGGTTCCCGTGCACGTTCCCGTCAACGTGTGCGGCAACAGCATCAACGTCGTTGGTCTGCTGAACCCGGCGTTCGGCAACAAGTGCGAGAACGACTGACGTCGTTCCGCACCGACCGGCTGCGTCATGGCCGGCCTTGGCCAACTCGTTTGGTTCGGGGCCGGCTTTTCCCCTTCTTGCAGCCCGTCCTCCCGGAGCGTTCTCCGGCCGTCTCTCATCTCTCATCTCTCCAAGCAGGAAGACAACCAGAGTGCGACAGACCCTGAGCAGGGGGATGGTCGCGGCTGCCGCCGCGACGGGCATCCTTTCCCTGTGCGGCAGCCCCGCCCTTGCCGACTCGCATGCGGACGGGGCCGCCACGAACTCGCCGGGCGCCGTGTCCGGCAACGCCCTCCAGGTCCCCGTCGACGTGCCCGTGAACGCCTGCGGCAACACCGTCGACGTGATCGCCGCCCTGAACCCGGCCTTCGGCAACGAGTGCGAGAACGCCTCGGACGAGAAGACCGACGGCCACGGCGGCGGGTACGGCGAGGACGCGTCGTCCTCGTCCTCGACTTCGGCCTCGTCGTCCGGTTCCCACGCGGACGGTGCGACCGAGGGCTCGCCCGGCGTCGGTTCCGGCAACAACGCGCAGGTCCCGGTCGACGTGCCGGTCAACCTCTGCGGCAACACCGTCGACGTGATCGCCGCGCTGAACCCGGTCTTCGGCAACAAGTGCGAGAACGACGCGGAGGAGCCCCCCGGCTACGGCGAGGAGGAACCGCCGCCCCCCACCACGCCGCCCGGCTACGGCGAGGAGGAGCCGCCGCCGCCCACCCACGAGGAGCCGCCGCCGCCCTCGGGCGAGGAGGAGCCCCCGCCGCCGTCCGAGGAGGAGCACACCCCGCCGGCTCCCCAGACGGAGCAGCCGCCCGCCCTGGCCGAGACCGGCAGCGAGGGCACCCTGGGCGCCGCGGCCGCCGGTGCCGTGCTGATCGCGGGCGGAGCGATCCTGTACCGCAGGGGCCGCGCCCTCAGCGGCCGCTGACCCCACCCGCCACCCCGACGCCCCCGGCCGGTCCGCACGGACCGCCGGGGGCGTCGTCGTCGCCTCCCCCCCTCCCCGGTGCGCGCGGCTCAGCGGCTGCGCGCCCGGTCCTCGTCGGGGCGGTCGGCGTGGTCCGCCGGTGGGGCGGAGGCCTGGCGTACGACGCGGGCGCCGGACGGGGCCGGGGCGCCGGGCCGGGCGCCGCCCCGGTGCACGCGGTCCCGCAGCCGGGCGCTCACATGGCGGCCCCACAGCGCCCACAGCGCCCGGCCCGGCGCCCGGTCGTCCCGTGCGTGCCAGGCCAGCTCCCGGCCCCCGTGCCCCTCGCGGGCCGGACGCAGCGCGCTCAGCGGCGCGTAGTTCTCCACCACGAACACCCGCCCCGGCCGCGGCGCCCCCTGCGGCAGCGGGCGGTGGGTCAGGTCCAGGTGCAGGGCCCGTACGACGTCCAGTCCGGCGGTGTCGGTGAACAGCCGGAACTGGGCGCCGGGGCGCGGGTTGAAGTCGAGCAGGTGATAGCGGCCCGTGGTGCCGCAGCGGCGGAAGTCGAGGTCGAAGACGCCCCGGTAGCCCAGCTCCGCGGTGACCCGCTCGGCGAGCGCCTGGACCTGCGGGTTCGGTGTCCAGCGGCCCACCGCCGTCAGACCGGCGCCGCGCGGCCTGGCCCGCGTCTTGCGGCCGGGACCGCCCGCCCGGACCGCGCCGAAGCGGTCGGCGTACCCGTGGAAGAACCAGTCCCGGTCGGCGCCCGGCGGCAGGAACGCCTGGAGCAGCAGCCGGCTGCCCGCCTCCTCGGCCCGCAGGTACAGCTCCCCGGCCTCCCGCGCCGAGCGCACCAGCACCGTGCTGCGCAGCCCGCCGCCCGGGGGCACCAGCCAGGGGCGGCTCCACTTCGCCACCACCGGCAGACCCAGCCGCCACGCCGCCCGCGCCGCCTCCGCCGCGCCGTCCGGCACCAGCGTCTCGGGGTGCGGGACGTCCAGCGACGCGCACACACCGGCCAGCTCCGCCTTGTCGGCCACGCGCGCGGGCAGCTCACCCGGCTGGTCGGGCAGCAGGTACCAGGGGGCCAGCTCCGTCCGCGCCCGGCCCACCGCCACGGCGCACGCGTCGTCCATCGGAATCAGCACCGCAGGCCGCGCGAGCCGCGCGGCGACGCGGCGCAGGACCGCCGCGATCTCGGCGGGCGGCGCGCCGGGCGGCGGCGGGGTGTGCAGCCCCCTCAGGTAACGGGAGGCGCGGACCGGGCTGTCCGCGCAGTCGGCGACCACGTGCACGTCCACCCCCGCGCGGCCGAGCGAGCGCACGGCACCCAGCGTTCCGTGGTGAAAGGGATTCCGGTCCATCCGCAGCACAACGGCGGGGACACGGGTGTCGAACAGCGACACGGGAGACTTCCTTCGGATCGGGAGGTGGTTCACCGGTGCGGGCGATCAACGCACTCGAAAGCCGTAACGGCGGTGGCGTGATGGCATTTCATATGACTGAGTGTCAGTAACGAGGCACAGAACGAAAGACCAAAGGAGGCCGGCATGGCCGCACGGCAGTCACGGACCCGGTCCAGGCGGCGTCCGGCGCACGCCGCGGCCGCGGCGATCGCGGCGGCGGCGTTCCTCGCCGCGGGCCCCGGTGTCGCCGTCGGCGAACCGGCCGCGCCCGACCCCACCCCCGCCTTCGGCGCGTACCTCGACTACGGTCCCCGGGGCGTGGCCCGGATGGCGGCGCTGAGCCACTGGCTGGGCGGCGCCGAACTCCGCGTCGGCCACACCTACCTGCCCGGCGACCGCTGGAGCAACATCGAGGGCGCCCCCGGCTTCCTCGACGTGTGGGCCGACTGGCGCACCCGCAAGGCCGACCGGATGCTCGTCCTCAACGTGCCCATGATGGAGCGCAACGAGGCGCACGTCGACGACGACGAGGTGCGCGACCTGCTGCGCCAGGGCGCCGCCGGACGCTTCGACCACCACTTCCGCGCCCTCGCCGAACGCCTGGTCGCCCTCAAGGTGCCGGACACGGTCCTGGTGCTCGGCTGGGAGATGAACGGCACCACCTACACCCACCGCTGCGGGCCGGACCCCGAGGCGTGGAAGACGTACTGGAACCGGATCGTCACCACCATGCGCGCGGTGCCCGGGCAGAAGTTCCGGTTCGACTTCGCGCCGAGCCGCGGCCGGGACGCCGTGCCCTGGACGCAGTGCTATCCCGGCGACGCCACCGTCGACATCATCGGCATGGACTCCTACGACCAGCCGCGCGGCATGTCCTTCGACGAACAGGTGAAGGAGCCGTACGGGCTCCAGGCGCACGTGGACTTCGCGAAGGCGCACGGCAAGCCCGTCTCCTACCCGGAATGGGGACTGTTCCGCAACGGCGACAACGCCGCCTACATGCGGCGCATGCTCGCCTGGATGGACGAGCACAAGCCCGTGTACAACACGGTCACCGACTACTGCCCGCACGGCGTGTGGCAGTGCGACGACAATCCCCGCTCCACGGCCGTCTACCGGTCCGTGCTCTTCGGCCGCGTCGACGAGCCCGAGCCGACGGCCCCGACACCCACAGAGCCCACCACACCCACCGCGCCGCCCGTGCCCCCGGTGCCGTCCACCGTGCCCGAGCCCCCGGCCGGCTGCTCGCCGCTGGAACTGGGCGACTGGGTCGAGTACTGGCTCGGCGGGAAGCTGTGCATGCGCCTGGACTGGTACGCGCGGGACAAGTAGCGGCGTGCGCAGGGTGCCGCGGTGGCGGCCGGCCCGGTCAGGTGCCGCCACCGGCGCTCCCCTTCCGCTCCGCCCGCCGCCGCAGCAGCTCCTTGCCCCGCCGTCGTGCGGCGGCGTCGGCCACGGTCGCCGCCAGCAGCGGCGCCGTGCGGCGGCGGGCCAGCAGCAGCCGCTGGTTCGGCACCGGCTCCGGACGCCAGTGGTGCTTGTACGGCTCGTTGCCGCGCAGCAGGCTGAGCGCGCCGCGCCCCGGGGCACGGGCGTACTCGGCGCACGTGTCCAGCAGCATCACCGCCACGTCCGCCTTCCGCTCCCGCAACCGGGGATGCGCGCCGTACAGGTAGCCCCCGGCCAGCCGGTGGGCCAGCAGCGTCACGTCCACGGCCACCACCTCGTCGGCCATCCGGAACTCGGTGACCACCGCGTCCCCGGACCGCACCATCGGCCCCACCGCCCGCACCAGGTGCTCGCGGAAGCGGGTCCGCAGGTGCTCGCCGGTCACCTTCCGGCCCCGCCACTGCAACCGGTGCAGGTCGAGGAGCCGGCGCAGCGCCGCCTCCGTCTCGTCGGGCAGCACGGGACGGCCCTTGACGCCGAGCGCGTCCAGCCGGCGCAGCTGGGCGCGGACCCGCTGCCTGGCCTTGGCCGAGGGCAGCCGGGCGACCAGCTCGTCCATGGGGAGGGCGGGCAGCTCCAGGCAGAGCGAGTCCGCGAGCCGGTGCCGGGGCCCGTGCCAGTGTGCGTAGAGCCGTTCGGCGGCGGCGCCCGGCCGTACCTCGCGCAGGTCGATCAGCGCGGTGCTGGCCACCGCCGCGAGGCCCGCGGCGAGCGCGGCCACCGCGTCCGGGCCGCGCTCGTCGTCCAGCAGGACGTCCCCGTAGTCCGAGATCGCCCCGCCCAGCGGCACCAGCGCCGGGACCGGGCGCCGTACGAGCGTCAGCGGCGCCGCGCCGACCAGTTCGCCGCCCTCGCGGGCCAGCACCAGTCGCAGCCGCCCGGCCGAACCGTACGAACGCCACCAGGAGAGCAGCCAGGCGTGGCTCTGGAACGGGGTCGCGGCGGCGCACCGGCCGTACAGCCGCCGCCACTGCGGGGCCAGCTCGGCGAAGGCGCCCTCGTCGGTGACCAGTTCGACGGTGTGACCGGGCGGGAGCGTGCCCGGTCGCGGCGGCCTGCGGTGCCTCACAGCTGCCCGCGGACGTCGGCCGCCGGTGCCGGTCCGGGTACGGGCGCCGCCGCGCGGCCGGGCTCCCGCGCGGCGCGGCGCGGCCGGACCAGCAGGGCCAGCCCGCCGAGGAGCCCGCCCGCGCTCGCGCCCACCAGGCCCGTCACGGCGGTGGACGCCGAGGACGGCTCGGTGGGCTCGGTGGCCCGGGCGAACTGCCGCAGCTCCACGTGGGTGTCGTCGGCGGAGTCCGCCGCGTGCCGGGTCAGGGCGCGGGCGACGGCGTTGGCCATGTCGGCGGCCTCCTCCGGGTCGGCGGAGGTGGCCGTCACCGAGACCATCGGCGCGTCCGGCGAGGTCGCGGTGCGCACGCTCCGCTCCAGGGTCGCCACCGGCACGTGGGCCCACATCTGGGCGTCCCCGAGCACCGCGAGCTGCGTGGCGACCCGGCCGTAGGCCTGCGCGAAGCCCAGCGCGGACGCCGGGTCGGACTGGTCGGCGGGGACGGCGACGACGTAACCGGTCGCCGTGTACTGCGGGGTGGTGAGCAGGCCGTACCCGGCGCCGAGCAGCCCGCCGGCGAGGACGCCGGCCGCGAGCGGGGACCACGGCGGCAGGGAGCGCAGACGGCGCGGGACCCGGCGCAGGACGGCCCGGACGCGGCGCGGGCGCGCGGGGGGTGCGGGCCCGTCGTCCGTCGCGGGTGCGGCCGGGGACTGGGTGAGGGGCTCGGTCATGCGGGGGTGACTCCCTGGGATGCCGGGGACGGTGACGGTGACGGGGGCGGGGGCGGGGGCGGGGGCGCGGGCGGGGTGAGCGGTCGGGTGAGCGCGGTCGCGTACACGTCCATCAGCCGGGCCGCGCTGCGGGTGACGCAGTAGTGGCGGGCCGCCTCGGGCGCGGTGCGCATGCCGGGGACCGGGCCGTGGGACGCGCGGGTCTCGGCGAGGGCGCGCGCGAACTCCGCGGCACCACCGGTGACCCGTCGTGCCGTGGGCGCCGCCTCGGGGGGCAGGTCCTCGATCGCCGGGCAGGAGGCGTACAGCACCGGCAGCCCCGACGCGAGCCCCTCCACGGCGGCCAGGCCGAAGGCCTCCTCCGGCGACGGCGACGCGAGGACGTCCATCGCGGCGGCGAGGGCGGGCAGGTCGGGGCCGGGGGAGCCGTCGGGGAGGCAGGGGCGTTCGCCGGTGAGCAGGACCCGGTCGGCGACCCCGGCCTCGCGGGCGGTGCGGCGCAGCAGGTGCTCCTCGGGACCGCCGCCGACCAGCAGCAGCCAGCAGTCGGGCGGAAGCAGGGCCAGGGCGCGGACCAGGACGTCGAAGCGTTTGGCCGCCGCCAGCCGGCCGACGCCGCCGACGACGTACGCGCCCTCGGGCAGGCCGAGGCGCCGCCGGGTGCGCAGCCGCCGGACCGGGTCGAAGCGGAAGCGGGCCAGGTCGATGCCGTTGGGCACCACCTCGATGCGGGGCGCGGGCACGCCCCAGCGCTGCAGCCGGTCGGCGACGGTGGGGGAGACGGCGACCGTGGCGCTGCCCAGGCGCTCCCCGGCCAGGTACAGGGCGCGGACGCCCGGGGTGAGCGGGCGGCCCTCCATCTGGGAGTCGCCCAGGGAGTGTTCGGTGGCGACCACCGCGCGCACCCCGGCCAGCCGGGCGGCGATCCGGCCGTAGAGGCAGGCGCGGTAGAGGTGGGTGTGCACCAGGTCGTAGCCGCCGGTGCGGATCAGGCGGGCCAGGCGGGGCAGCGCGGCCAGGTCGCGGTTGCCGGTCATGCCGAGGTGGACGACGTGCACGCCGTCGGCCAGCAGTCCCTCGGCGACCGGGCCGGGGTTGGTGAGCGTCACCACGTCGCAGTCGACGGGCAGGTGACGCAGGAGCAGCCGCAACTGCTGCTCGGCGCCGCCGACGCCGAGCCCCGTGATGATGTGCAGGGCCTTCACGTCCGTCACCTCACACCCCCGCCGCGGCCCGGCGGCGCAGGCGGTGCAGCCGGGTCTTCAGCAACAGCCGTACGGGTGTGTCGTTCTGGCCCACGTGCACGCGCGGCAGGGCGTACGGGCCGGTCAGCGGGCCGGGGTCGATGGCGCAGGCGTAGGTGTACCCGGCGGCGCGCACGGCGTCGGCTGCGCGGGCGTCGACCGTGCCGTACGGATAGCAGAAGCCGGTGACCGGAGCACCGGCCAGCTCCGAGAGCAGCGCCCGGCTTTCGGCGGTCTCGGCGGTCAGCGTGGTGTCGTCCGCCGTGGTCAGGTCGACGTGGGTGAGGCCGTGCGAGCCGATCTCGACGCCCTCGGCGGCGGCCCGCCGGATGCCGTCGGCGGTCAGCAGCGGCTTGCGCGGGCCCAGCGGGTCCCAGGAGTTGACGCCGCCGAGCCGCCCCGGCAGCACGAAGAGGGTCGCCCCGCAGCCGTGGCGCCGCAGGCACGGCAGCGCGTGCTCGACGAAGTCGGCGTACCCGTCGTCGAAGGTCAGCCCCACCAGGTCCCCGCCGCCGCCCCGGGCGCGGGCGGCCAGCAGCTCGCCGACCGGCACACCGCGCAGCCCGCGCCGCCGCAGCCAGCCCAGCTGGGCGTCCAGCCGGTCGGGCGTGACCGTGATGCGGTACGGGTCGTCCGAGCGGTCGCCGACGGAGTGGTACATCGCGATCCAGGGGACGGGGGCCGGGCCGGGGCCGGGGCGGGCGTCAGCGGTCGTGGTCGTGGAAGGGGAACCGGAAGCGGAAACGGCCATGGGGGAGCCTTCGTGTGACGGGGTGGAGGAAACGGACGGGGAGAAGGCCCCGGACGCCCAGGGCCAGACCGAGGGCGACGAAGACGCCGCCGACGGTCGCGGCGCCCACGGCCAGCGAGAGGGCGGCACCGCCGTCGGCGACCCGGTCCGCCGCCAGCGCGCCCGCGCCGGTGGCCACGGCCGCCGCCAGCAAGGGCCGGCCCAGGTCGCCCAGGACCCGCCGGACCCGCACCGGCACGCTGCGCGGGCCCGTCCCGGCGAGCAGCAGGGCGGCGGTGACGGTGATGCCGGCGGCGTTGGCGGCGGCGATGCCGGTCACGCCCCACGGGCCGACCGCGGCGGCACCGACGGCCGCGGTGGCGGTGACTCCGACAGCCATCGCGCCGAACGGGTACCAGGAGGCGCGGCCCGCGGAGAAGTACGACCGGGCCAGCGCGCCCACCACGGTCTGGCCGAGCAGCCCGAGGGCGTACACGCGCATGACGCCCGCGGTCGCCGCCGTGTCCGCCGCCGTGAACGCGCCGCGCTGGAAGAGCAGTCGGACGATCTGCGGCGCACAGGCCACGACGGTGGCCGCGCCGAGGAGCACCAGAGCGGCCGCCAGCGCCACGTCCCGCTCGACCCGGTCGCGGGCCCGTTCCGTGTCGCCGTCGGCCAGCGCGCGGGCGACCACCGGGAAGGTGACCGTGCACAGCATCAGCGACAGCGTCATCGGGATCTGGGCGACCTTCTGCGCGTAGTTCAGGTGCGAGATGGCGCCGGAGGGGAGCCCCGAGGCGAGGAAGCGCTCGATGAGCACCTGGGACTGGCGGCACAGGGCGAACAGCAGGACGGTGGCGAACAGGGCGAGGGCGAGGGGACGCGCGTCGCCGTCCCCGGTGCCCGGCGGGCGCCCGCCACCGTCCCGGCGGCGCAGTTGCCCGAGCAGCGACGGCAGTTGCGCCACCACCATCAGGACACCGCCCACCGCGACCCCGACCGCCGCCGAGCGCACCCCCCACCGCCCGCCCAGCACGAACATCGCCGTGATGATGCCGGTGTTGTAGGCGACGTAGATCGCCGCCGGTGCCAGGAACCGGCGGTGCGCCCGCAGCGCGGCGCTGCAGTACCCGGCGAGCCCGAAGCTGACGACGCAGGTGGCGGTGAGCCGGGTGCAGTCCACCGCGAGAGCCTGGTCGGGCAGCCCCGGTGCCAGGGCCCTGACCAGCACCGGAGCCGCCGCGGCGACCAGCGCACCGACGGCGGCGAAGGCCAGGAGCAGCCGGGGCAGCGTCGAGGCGACCAGCGCGCGGACCTGGTCGCCCGGGGCGCCCCGGGCGCGGCGGGCCAGCGCCAGGCTGAACATCGGGACCAGGGCGAAGGCCAGTCCGTCCTCGATCAGCAGCGTCGCCGCGAACTCCGGCACCGTCCACGCCACCAGGAAGGCGTCCGTCTCGCCGCCGGCCCCGAACAACCGGGCCAGCGCCTGGTCCCGGACCAGCCCGAGCACCGACCCGGCCACCGAGAGCACGGCCGTCACGAGGGCGGCGCGGGCGAGGAATCCCCCTGAGGACCGCCTCTCCTCGGCGGCGGCCGCGGTGTCGGGGCCCGGTGCGGTGACAGGGGTGGCGGTGCCTGTGCCTGTGCCTGTGCCTGTGCTGGTGGCGGTGCCGGCGGCGGCGGTCCGCGTGCCGGTCGAGGGCGGGGCGGTCCGGGCGACCGCCGGTGGCGTACCGGTCCGGGCGCCGAGGCGCGGTGAGTGGTCCACGGCGGCTGTGGCGGCGATGCCGACGGTGCCCGAGGTACCGGCTGCGCCCGCGGTGCCCGCCTCCGGCACGGAGGCGCGGGCCGGTGGGACGGCGTCCTCGGCCGTACCGTCCGCGCCGCCCGTCCGCGCCGCCCCGCGCGTCGTCACCGCTCCGCCACCTCCTGGGCCCTCAAGCCGAGCGCCCACCAGGCCGCCAGCCCGAAGCAGACCGCCGTCAGCACGGTCGACGGTCCGCCGATGTCGGCGTACGCGAAGTCGGTCAGCTGCCACACCAGCAGCCCGCAGGCGACGAACGCGCAGTCCGGCACCGCCCCGTGTGCCCGGCGTGCGGCGCGCAGCCGGCGCAGGCCCAGCACGAGCAGCGCCAGCCAGCTCCCGGCGAGCGCCAGCAGCCCGATCAGCCCCTGCTCGGCCAGCACCAGCAGATACATGTTGTGCGGGGAGAGCAGCGGCTGCCTGCGGTACCCGGCGCCCGCGCCGTCCGTCTCGCTGCCCGAGGACAGCGCCAGCGAGGCGTGCGCGTCCCGGTGTTCGGGAAAGCCCTTCAGCCCCACGCCGGTCAGCGGCCGCTCCCGCCACATGCCGGCCGCCGCCGCCCACATCGTGTACCGGTCGGTCACCGACTGGTCGGGGGCGTCCGCGACCTGCGTGATGGAGCCGACCCGTTCCTGGAGCATCGCCGTACCGACCCCGAAGCCGCCCACCAGCACCACCGCCGCCGCGACCGCGGCCGCCCCCACGGCCAGCGCCCTGCGCACCCCGGCGAGGAGCAGCTGCACCGCGCAGGTCACCGCCGTCGCGATCCACGCCCCGCGACTGAACGACAGGGCGAGCGGCAGCAGCAGGACGAGCGCGCACCCGGCGGCGAACAGCCGTTGCCGCACCGGCGTCCGGCCCAGCGCCAGCCCCACCGCGCAGACCAGCCCCAGGGAGACCACGGTCGCCATCCCCATCACGTCCTGCGGCCCGAAGGTGCCCACCGCCCGGATCCGCTCGCCCTGGTAGGACGCGCCGGTCCCGGTCACGTACTGGTGCACCCCGACCGCCCCCTGCCACAGGGCCAGCCCCGCCATCGACCAGGCCAGCAGCCGTACGTCGGCCCGGTCACGGACGAGCAGCAGGACGGCGGCCGGGACCAGGACGAAGACCTGGAGGTAGCGGCCGAGGCCCGCGAGGCCGGCCCCCGGCGACACGGCGCCCGCCGCGGCGACCGCGAGGCCGAGCACGGGCAGCCCGAGCACCACGGCCGCCGTACGGGACAGGGGGCGCCGCCGGTCCCGTACCAGCCGCAGCGCGCAGTACAGCACCGCCAGCGCGGAGACCGCGTCGGCCGGGTGTGCGCCGCCCCCGCCGCCCGGGGCGAGCGGCAGCGCGAGCAGCGCGACGACCGCGACGACGGCCAGCACGGGCGGCAGTCGCCGTACGCGCGCCGTCGGCGGGAGGGGCAGGGCGTGGGCCACCTGGGTCAGCTCCCCGTGGGACGCACGAGCGCGGCCGCCGTGCGCAGCAGGATGCAGACGTCCCGCCACAGCGACCAGTCGTCGATGTAGGCGTTGTCGAAGCGGGCCCGGTCCTCGATGGAGGTGTCGCCGCGCAGCCCGTTGATCTGGGCCAGGCCCGTGATCCCGGCCGGCACCCGGTGGCGGGCCGCGTAGCCGGGGTGGGTCTGGCTGAACCGGGCAACGAAGTACGGGCGTTCGGGACGCGGGCCGACCAGGCTCATGTCGCCCCGGAAGACGTTCCACAGCTGGAGCAGCTCGTCCAGCGAAGTGCGCCGCAGGAAGCGGCAGAACCACGGCATCCGGCGTTCGTCCGCCACGCTCCACCGGGTCGCCGACTCGTGCTCGTCGGCCGGGCGGTGGGTGCGGAACTTCAGCAGCGTGAACGGCCTGCCGCCCTCCCCGACCCGCTCCTGCCGGAACAGCACCCCGGGACCGCCCACCACCCGCAGCACCGCCGCGCAGGCCAGCAGCAGGGGGCTCAGCAGCAGCAACAGCAGCCCCGACACCGTCACGTCGAGGACCCGCTTGCCCGCGCCGCCGGGGCGCCGGGCCGCCGGTTCCAGGCGCCGGCAGGGGAACCCGGCGATCCGGTCCCCGGCCGGGCGGGCCGGGGCGTCGGCGTGTTCGGGCGCCTCGGCGTCCAGCTCCCACACCGTGCACCCCGACTCGGCCAGCGTCCGCAGCAGCGCCGCCTGCCGGGGCCGTGCGGAGGGGTTCACCGGGGAACCGGCGACCAGGACGTCCCGTACGCCGTTCTGTACGACCGCCCGCCGCACCTCCTCGTCCGTGGACAGCACCGGCAGGCCCGTGCCGCCGCCCGGGCCGCCGGTGACGATGCCGACCGGGCGCAGCCCGCAGCGCGGGTGGCGCAGCAGCGCCGAGGCCACGCGCTGCGCCGTCGCGGCGGGACCGACGACCAGGGCGGCGCGGGGGCGGTTCAGGAGCGCCGCGCGGTGTCTGCGGTGCACCGCGCCCCGGCCGGCGCAGCCCGTCACCGCGTGCAGCAGGAAACCGGCGCACAGGATGCGCGCGGACAGCGCGTGCGCGGGGGCGTACGCCGCGAGGAGCGCCGCGAGCACCAGCCACACCACCGCGATCCGGCCGCACAGGGCGGGCAGGTCGTCCAGCGCGCCGGAGGTCCGCCGGGCCGGGCGCGGGCTCAGCAGGAGCGAGGCGGCGACCAGCAGGGCGGTGAGCAGAGGTTGGTGCGGGGTGCCGGTGAGGACCAGCGAGCCCGGCAGGGCCGCCGTGCCGTCCGCGACGAGCAGCGCCGGCCGGAAGTCCCGCCGAGGTGCGGGACGCCGGTCGGGCAGCCGCGGGCCCGCGGTGCCGTCGCGCGGCGGCAGCACCGAGACGGGGGAGGAGCCGAGGTCGCGCGACCGGCCGGCGGGGGAGGGGACGGTGCTTTCCGCGCTCACGGGTAGGTGGACTCCCTGCACTCGATGGGCACGACGGCCGGCCGCCGCACGTCCGCGGGCCTGTCGCCGATGTCGCCGATGTCGCCGATGTCGCCGAAGCGGTCGCCGTCGCCGGTGTGCGCCGGGGGTGGGGGACGTAGGCCGTCCAGGACGTCGCCGTACAAGAGATCGCCGTACAGGGCCGCCACCGCGGCGGCCGTGTGCCGTACGTCGTGCGCGGACCGCACGTGCGCCCGCCCCCGGCGGCCGAGCGACGCCCGCAGCGGCGCGTCGAGCAGCAGTGCGGCGGCGGCGTCGGCCAGCGCCGCCGGGTCCTCGGGCGGCACCACACAGTGCGGTACGAGAGCGGGCGGCAGGCCCTCGCGGGCACCGTCCACGTCGGTCACCACCACGGGCCGCCCGCAGGCCATCGCCTCCAGCGGGGCCAGTGCCATGCCCTCCCAGCGCGACGGCAGGACGACCAGGTCGGCGGCCCGGTACCAAGGGGCCGCATCGGCGACGGTCCCGGTGAACAGCACGGACGCCGGGGCCCGCGCGGTCAGCCGGGCGCGGTCCGGGCCGTCGCCCACGAGGACCAGCCGGGCGCCCGGCACCCGGGCGAGCACGGACTCCCAGGCGCTCAGCAGGACGTCCTGGCCCTTCTGCCGGCACAGCCGGCCCACGCAGACCACCAGCGGCGCGTGGGGGCCGACGCCGTGGAGCCGCCGCACACCGGCCGCGTCGTCGGAGGTGTCGGCGGGGGCCTCGCCGGGGGCGTCGGCGGACGGGCCGGCGAGGTCGATGCCGTTCGGGATCACCGTCCAGGGCCCGCGCAGCCCGGCCCGGGTCCCCCGCAGCCGTTCCGCGTCGCTCACGCACACCGTCCGCGCCGTCCAGCGCGCCGCCCACCGCTCCCAGCCGAGCGCGAGGAGCGCGGCGGCCCCGCCGACCGCCTCGAACGACCAGGCGTGCGGCTGGAACACGGTCGGGATCCGGCCCCGCACGGCGAGCCGTCCGGCCAGACCGGCCTTGGCGCTGTGCGCGTGCACCAGATCGGGCCGTACGTCCTCGACCACGCGCACGAGCCGCCGTACCTCCTCCACCAGCGCCGGGCCGGGCGAGCGGGTCGACGGCCAGTGCCGCACATCGGCGCCCAGCGCACGCAGCCGGTCGGCGAGACCCCCGGCGGGGCAGGCGACCGCGACGCGCAGTCCGGCGGCGAGCTGAGCCCGCGTCAGGTCCGCCACCACCCGGGCGACCCCGCCGTCCACCGGTTGGGTGAGGTGCAGAACCCGTGGCCGTAAGCCGGTCGGTGGCAGGTGCATGCGCGTTTCCTCGCCATACGGGTGCGTCGAACGGGTGGGTCGAACGGGTGCGTCGAACGGGTGCGTCGAATGGTGTGGGACTCTAGCTGCTATCCGTACTAATACGGCGAAATCGGGTAAGTGTGTTGGATTTGTGAACGCCGGTATTTCGCCAGATCACCCCTTTGGCGGCACAACTCGCGCCCGTGCCACGCGTTGACACTGCGCCGGGCAGCCGCCCGGATGTGTGTACAACCCCAAGGAGCACTTCTCCATGTCGCGTATCGCGAAGGGCCTGGCCCTGACCTCCGTCGCCGCCGCCGCGGTGGCGGGCACCGCCGGTGTCGCCGCCGCCGACAGCGGCGCGCAGGCCGCCGCCGCCCACTCCCCGGGCGTCCTGTCCGGCAACGTGGTGCAGGTCCCGGTCCACATCCCGGTCAACGTCTGTGGCAACACCATCGACGTCATCGGCCTGCTGAACCCGGCGTTCGGCAACGAGTGCGAGAACGACTGACGTCGGCTCACCACTTGCCGCACCGGCCGTCCGTACCGCGGTTCCTCCGCGAGCGGGCGGCCGGTTCGCGTTGCCGTCCGGACGGCGGTGTGCTGCCCCGAATGGGGGGACCGGGCCGCGACACGGCGCACGGACCTTGACAGGGCGTCTCACCAGGTAAGACGCGGCCCCTGGGAGGGGCGGGCGGGCGCCTCGGGCCGCCGCCTGCGTTGCAGAGCGCCGAGGCCGCTTCCACGGTGGGCACAACATCCGACGCACCACCGAAAGGAACCCCCATGCGTCTGCCCGCACGGCGAATCGCCACCTCCGCTCTCTGCGCCGGCCTGCTGATCGGTATCTCCGGTCCGGCGGTGATGGCGGCCGACGGCGACTCGGTCCGGGAACGCACCCACGCGGCGTCCCGCGCACCCCTCCCCGACGCCGAGGAACTGCAGAGCCAGGTCGACAGCCTGGCCGGCATGGGCGACGTGCTCACGCCCGTCACCGACCTGCTCGGCGCCGTCCTCAAGGCCGACAACGGCCAGCTCTCCGCCACGGACGCCGACAAGCTCTCCGCCGCCGTCAAGGACGCCCTCGCCAAGGCGGACGCGGCGGACACGGACGCCGACGACGCGGCGACCACCCCCGGCACGACCACTCCGGCCCAGCCGCCGGCCGTGACCGCGCCGGAGGCCGGGACCGACACCCCGGTCACGCTCCCCGCGCCCGTCACGGCGCAGAGCGACGACGGCACGGCGGCGGCGTCCGACCTGACCGCGGCCGCGAACGCCGCGCTGCAGAAGCAGATCGACGCCCTGGTCAAGGCCACCACCTCCGGTACCGCCGAGCAGGTGACCCCGGCCGTCAAGGACCTGATGACCGGCATCGTCAACGTCGTCGCCGCCACCATGGTCGGCAACGAGCTGCCCGCCGCGGACCTGGCCGGCCTGCCCGGCGTACCGACCGCGCCGGAGGCCACGACGCCGGAGGCGGCCACTCCGGAGGCCGCCGCACCGGCGAACCCCTCCTGACGCCCCCCACGGCGTTCCGGGCCGTCGCGCCTCCCCCTTTCGGAGGTGCGGCGGCCCTTTCCGTGCCCGGAGATCTCATATGTCTTCCGGACGGCGGAGTTTCCGGGCCCGGCGCAGGTCGTTAGGGAGGGCGTCAGCACACCTCCGGTGACACGGGTCGCCGAAGAAAGGAACACCATGAAGTCCCTCAAGGCCGCCGCCGTCGTCGCCGGTTCCCTGGTCGCCGCCGGCTCCGCCGTGCCCGCGTTCGCCTACGACGCCTCCGACGCCGCCGCGCTCACGCCCACCAGCCTCAACGGCGCCGTGAACGCGCTGACCGCGGAGCCCATCGACGTCATGCCGATCAAGCACCAGTCGGAAGCGCGGTCGGACGCGCTGGACACCGAGAACAAGGACTCCGTGCTGCACACCGTGAAGGGCGCCACCACGAAGCTGAACTCCGCGAAGGGCCTGCTGGGCGGCCTTCCGCTGGGCGGCTGAACCGCCCCGCTCCCGCTCCCCGTCCTGCTTCCGCCTTCCGGAGCCGTACCTCCCGCCTTCCCGAAGCCGAACCCCCCCGCCTTCTCGAAAGGGACCGTGCCTGTCATGAAGCCGACCACCAGACGAACCCTGGCCGCCGTGGTCACCGGTGTGGCCGCCGCCGTCGGCGTAGCCGCGACCCCCGCCGCCGCGGCCCGCGCGGTTCCCGTGCCGGTGCCGCTGGGCGGCGCGGAGGCGGCCCTCGGCATGGAGCTGCCCGAGGTGGCCGGCGAGCTGCCCGTGCCGACGGCGGGCGCGCCGGAGGGCCCGCGGTACGTCGAGGGCCGGCTGCTGCCGGAGCGGACGCTGCCGCAACTGCCGGTGCGCGCCGGGCTGCCCGGCGTCGACGTGCGCCAGCCGCTGCCGCACGTCCTCGGCGACGACTTCGACCACGCCGGTGTCGACGCCCCCGCCGCCGGGCTGCGCACCCTGGCGCCGGGACTGTCCCTGGACGCCCCGCTCACCGCGCCGAACCCCGAGGCTCTCGGCCTGCCGTCGCCCAAGCTTCCCGAGGTCGGCGTGCTCGCCCCGGTGGTCCAGACGGTTCCGGTGGCCGACCTGGGCGTCGGACCGGGCCTGTAACCCTCCGGCGACCTCGCTCCCCGGCGCGGTCGTGCTCCGAGTGGCCCTGCGGGCGGTGACCGCGGGGCCCGCCGTTCGGTTAGCGGTGCGGACCAACCGAACCGGAAGAGGAGTGAGCCATGGTCGGCAACGCGGGCGCGACGGCGAACGGCGCCGAGCGGGAGTACGCGACGGAGGACGCGGCGAGAGGCGGGCCGGCGTCCGGCACCCGACGGCAGGTGATGCGGGGGCTGTTCGCCCCGGCCCTCGCCGTCGGCCTGGCGCCCCTGATCGCCGCCTCGCGACCCTCCGGGGCCGCGGAGGCCGCCACCACCGGACCGCTGCCCGCCCATCCCGGGCCGCACGCCGCCGAGTCCGCCGAGTCCGTTGAAGGGGCAGCCGAGGGGGTCGAGGGCGCCGCCTTCGACGAGACCTACCGCGGCCGGCGCATCCGGGGCATCCGCTCGGCCGCGGGGCGGGCGGTGGGCGCCGGTACCTGGCAGGTCACCGTGGACGGCCGGCCGCTGCACCTGATGCGCCGGGCGGACGGCAGCTGGCTGAGCATGGTCGACCACTACCGGTCGTACCCCACCCCGCTCGCCGCGGCCCGCGGCGCCGTCGACGAACTCGGCCCCGGCGAGCACCTGCGCGACACGCCGTCCACGGACCACGGCCGGCACTCCGGGGGGCGGCATGGCGTACACGCGTAAGGACGTCAGCACGCTGACCCGCACCGAGAAGCGGCGGTTCGTCAACGCGCTGCTGGAGATCAAACGACGCGGGGAGTACGACGAGTTCGTGCGCACCCACATCGAGTACTACGTCTCCGACGGCGAGAACGGCCTGCGTACGGCGCACATGGCGCCGTCCTTCCTGCCCTGGCACCGCCGGTTCCTGCTGGACCTGGAGGAGGCGCTGCGCCGGGTCGACCCGTCGGTCACGGTGCCGTACTGGGACTGGACGAAGGACCGCAGCGCCAAGTCGGCGCCCTGGACCGCAGACCTCCTCGGCGGCACCGGGCGACGGTCCGACCACCGGGTGACCACCGGCCCCTTCGCCCACGCCGGGGGGAACTGGACCATCAAGGTGAACGTCACCGACACCGAGTACCTCACCCGGGACCTCGGACGTGCCGCCGACCCCCTCGGCCTGCCCACCAAGAGCGACCTGGAGTGGGCGCTGGACGACCCGAAGTACGACACCTCGCCCTACGACTCCACGGTCCGCAAGGGGTTCCGCAACAAGCTGGAGGGGTGGGGGGCGGGCCGCGGCAGCGTGTCCTGGCGCAACCACAACCGGGTCCACCGCTGGGTCGGCGGGGCCATGGTCGGCGGCGCCTCCGTCAACGACCCGGTGTTCTGGCTGCACCACGCCTTCATCGACCTCCAGTGGTCCCGCTGGCAGGCCCGCCACCGCGGCGCCCGCTACCTGCCCGCCGAGCCGCCCGGCCGGGGCAGCGCACAGCGCGGACGGATCGTCGCACGGCACGAGAAGCTGCCGCCGTGGGACGTGACACCGGACGAACTGGAGGACGTCGGCCGGATCTACCGCTACGCCTGAGCGCGTCCGTCCCGGGCCGCGAGCACATCGGTCCCGGGTACGGGAGGAGCCCCGGCCGGGAAGGCCGGGGCTCCTCGGACGTCCTGCGGACTCAGCCGCCGTAGCCGCCGCTCTTGTCGTCGTCGTCGCCGTTTTCGCAGGCGTTGCCGAAGGCCGGGTTCAGCAGGCCGATCACGTCGATGGTGTTGCCGCAGAGGTTGACCGGCACGTGCACCGGGACCTGGACGACGTTGCCGGACAGGACACCGGGCGAGCCGACGGCCGCGCCCGCCGCGCCCGCGTCCGCCATGGCCATGCCGGTGCCGCTGAGCACCACGGCTCCGGTGCCCAGGGCGACACCCGCGGCCTTCGCGATGCGAGACATCACGTTCTCCTTCTGACTCGGGGAGCGCGGCGGCAGGACGCGCCGCCGCACTGCCGGTTCAACGCACCCGGTCGCAGCGGGTCACGGGGGGAATGCGTGGATCACCCGTTTTGAACGCGAGGTCCGCGCGTGGACCGGAACGGCGGCGTCCGGCGGAAAACCGTTCCCGTGCGCACCGGTGTGTCCACTAGCCTCCCGGCATGCCGAACGACCGAGCCGACTCGTCCATCGATACCTCCGGGGCCTCCGATACCTCCGGGGCCTCCGAAATCTCCGAAACCTCGCGGTCTTCGTCCACGTCGTCCATGGCGTCCGCGCTGGCGGCACTGCCCGCTCTGTTCGCCGAGGAGAGCCGGGTGCGGGCCTTCGCGGCCGTGGCGCTGGGCGCGGGCGACGCCGCGCAGGTGGCCGGGGCGGCCGGCCTCTCCGCGAAGGAGACGGCCGGCGCGCTGCGCCGACTGCGAGAGCAGGGCGTGGTGACGTCCGGGGACGACGGCGGACTCGTCGTCGCCCACGGCCGTT
The DNA here is from genome assembly GCF_033406955.1 of Streptomyces violaceoruber. Lineage (NCBI taxonomy): Bacteria > Bacillati > Actinomycetota > Actinomycetes > Kitasatosporales > Streptomycetaceae > Streptomyces > Streptomyces violaceoruber. Next base: position 5,525,263 of record NZ_CP137734.1, read on the forward strand.
TCCGGGAGCTGGCCCGCGTCGGCCGTACGGAGTCGGCGGCGCCCCGGGACGCCGCCGCGGCGGGCGACGGCGGACCGGGCGACATGATCGTGCGGACCTTCGTCAGGAACGGCCGGCTGGTGCGTCTCCCCGCACGCTGGACGCGCAAGAAGGTGGTGCTGCGGCACATCGCCGAGCAGACCTTCGCACCCGGCGTGGAGTACCCGGAGCGCACCGTCGACGAGAAGCTGCGCGCGTGGTGCGAGGACGGCGAGGTCGACCATGTGACGCTCCGGCGCCACCTGGTGGACTTCGGTCACCTGCGTCGGAGCGACGGCGTCTACGCGCGCCCGGCGGACTCCGCCCGGACGGGCACGGCCTGAGTCCGCCTACGCCCGGCTCGGTGCCGACGGCGGGGACCCGACGGGCAGCCGCCGTACGGGGGAGCCCGCGAGGTAGGCCCCGACCGCCTCGACGGCCTGGCCGTAGTACGTGGCGTAGTTGGCGCGCGAGACATAGCCCAGGTGGGGTGTCGCGAGCAGCCGCGGGGCCGTGCGCATCGGGTGGCCGGCGGGCAGCGGCTCGGTGTCGAAGACGTCCACGCCCGCACCCGCGATCCGGCCCTCGTGCAGCGCGGCGAGCAGCGCCTCCTGGTCGACGATCGCCGCGCGCGAGGTGTTGACCAGGTAGGCGGTCGGCTTGAGCAGGGCCAGTTCGGCGGGGCCGAGCAGGCCGCGGGTGCGCTCGCCCAGCGCCAGGTGCACGGAGACGAAGTCGGCGGTGCGCAGGAGCTCTTCCTTGGAGGAGGCCAGTTCCACACCGACCTCGTCGGTGCGTTCCCGGGTCAGGTTCTGGCTCCAGGCGCCCACCCGCATGCCGAAGGCCAGGCCGACCTGGGCCACCCGCCCGCCGATCTTGCCCAGGCCCAGCAGACCGAGCCGGCGGCCGTGCAGGTCGGCGCCCACCGTCTGCTGCCAGGGGCCGCCCTCGCGCAGCCCGTTGGCCTCCTGGACGATGCCGCGGGCGAGGCCGAGGATCAGGGCCCAGGTCAGCTCGACGGGCGGGGTCGAGGAGGAGGCCGTACCGCAGACGGTGACGCCGTGCGCGTCGGCGGCGGCGTAGTCGATCACGCTGTTGCGCATGCCGGAGGCGACCAGCAGCTTCAGCCGCGGCAGCCGGGCGATCAACGAGCCGGGGAACGGCACGCGTTCGCGCAGCGTGACCACGATGTCGGCGTCCGCGAGCGCCGCGGCGAGGGCGTCCTCGTCCGGGAAGTGGGTGCCGTGGGACACGACCTCCACCCGGTCGGCGACCGGCGACCAGTCGGCCGCCTCGGTCGCCACCCCCTGATAGTCGTCGAGTACGGCGCAGCGCAGTCGCACGGTGGGTGGTCCCTCTCGCCGAAGGGGCAGTGGCGGCCGCCGAGTCTACCGAGGCCTCACGCGGAGGCGGAGGCGGAGGCCGAGGAGGTCCCGGCGGCCGGCGCCGCCAGCCGCAGCCCGACGCCGATCGCCGCCAGATCCTCCTCGTACGCGCTGTGGCGGCGGGCGCACCTGGCCAGGTCGCGGTCGTGCCGGAAGGCGCCACCGCGGGTGATGTGGGGGTCGAAGGCCCAGTCCTCGACCAGGGGTACGCCGGCGGGGGCGCCGGGGTACGGGGCGTACAGCGTGGCGGTCCACTCGTCCACGTTGCCCGCCATGTCCAGCACCCCGAACGGGCCGGCGCCGTCCGGGAACGAGCCGACCGGGGTGGTCGTGCCGACACCGAGGTCCACCAGGTTGGCCAGGCCGGTGCGGTACTCGTCGCCCCACGGGAACTCCCGGCCGTCGTCGCCGCGGGCCGCGCGCTCCCACTCGTCCTCCGTGGGGAGCCTGATGCCCGGATCGCCGCTCAGCTCGCCGAGCCACCGGCAGTAGGCCGACGCCGCCTCCCAGCTCACGCCGGTGACCGGATGGTCGTGCGGAGCCGTTGGCACCGGCCGGCCGGTGGCCGCGGCGAAGACGGACCACTGGCCGACCGTGACCGGGGTACGGGCGAGCCGGAAGGCCGGAAGGCGGATCTCCGTGCTCGGCGCCTCCTTGAGGTACCACTCGACCGGCACCCCGGTGTCGGCGTAACGCTCGGCCACCAGCGGAATGTCGTCCGCCGGGGTGCCCCGGCGCACCACCCCCGCCGGGATCTCCACCCAGTCCACCGCTTCGATCCGCATCGCTCCTCCTCGGCCCGTCCAACCGTCCAACCGTCCCACCGTCCAGTGCGACCACCATGATCGCGCCTGTCCGCCGGGGGCGTACCCGGCCGTGGACGGAGTCCGACCGGGACTTAGGCACTAGGACCCCGCCCCCGCGTGGGCGAGGAGCGCCGCCCCGTAGGCCCGCAGGACCCGGTGCTCCCGCGCGTGGACGACGGGGACGCGGCCGCCCGGACCCGCCGGGTCGCATTCGGTCACCACCGCGGCATGGCGCAGCAGCACATAGCCGTCGGACGCCGCGGCGTGGAAGGCCGACGGATCTCCGCGCGCCAACTCGGCCCACTCCTGGTGCCCGTCGCCCAGCGCCGCGCGGGACGCCTCCAGCAGGCCCGGCTCGCACAGACCCGGCCGCAGGGTGTCCACGGCGATGCCGTCCACCGTGGTGGCGAGGTCGACGCAGACCGGGCCGTCGCCCAACCGCTGTTCCCCGAGCGCGCGCAGCGCGGTCTCGGCGGCCCAGTCCTGCTCCGTGCCACGACGGGGGAGCAGGAGCGCGAAGACGGGCTCGCAGGCCGGCCGTGGGCCGGCCGGCCTGCTCACTCGCCAGATCGCGCAGATCCGGCAGGAGTCCCCGAGAGCTACGGCGTTGATGTGCAGCCCCGTGATCAAGGGTGGTGACATGCCCTCGGCTCCCGGTCGGCGGCGGTGCTCAGTGACTCAGCACGTGACCGTCGCCGGGGCGATGGTCACGCGAGCGTCGCAGGTCGGCCACCGCGAAGGTGCGCAGCAGCCAGCGGTCGCCCCCGTCGTAGCGTGGCCGGAAGGCCGTCCTGCCGTGCGTGGTCACCCGGTTGTCCACGATGGCGAGGTCTCCCGGCGTCAGACGCACCGTGTGGGACGCGGCGTCGACGGCCGCCTCCAACTCGACCAGCGCCCGGCGCGCCTCGGGCGTCACGGCCGTGGTGGCGGAGAAGTCCACCCGCAGGTCCGGGTCCTCCGGGTCGCCGGTCAGCACCGGGCGTGGCGGCGTGGTCCCGGCGGCCGTCCCGAAGGAGGGCGGCGGCTGGGTGCTGAACTCCGGGCGGAACAGCGCCTCCCGGGTCCGCTCCGACAGCACGGGCAGCGCCTGGCGTATCGATCCGGTGCGCAGTCCCGCCGCTCCGTCGTGGTCGGCGCGCAGGCACAGCAGCATCACGAAGTCCGGGCGGTGCACGTGGAAGGCGTTCTCCACGTGGAAGGAGAGCAGCGTGGAGCCCGCGTTGCCCTCGAAGTCCTCCTTGCCCGGCACCGGCACCACGTCCTGTACCAGCGCGCCGGACTTCTCCGGGGCGTAGGCGGCCGGGTCGCCCAGACCACCGGCCGCGGTCATCAGCAGGGTGGCGGCCGGCACCGTCGCCTCCCGGCGGACGGAGCCGTCCGCCGTCGGGGTGGGCGGAAGCAGCGCCTCGTCCACCGGAAGGCCGGTGACCAGCGTCACCCCGCACTCGCCCGAGTTCCTGCGGAAGGCACGGACGGCCACTCGAAGGCGGACCGGCAGCTCCTCCCAGCCCTCGCGGGCCGCCGCGGTCGTCTCCGGGTCGTCAAGGCCGCCACCGGCGGCGCGGCACACGCGCTCCGCGGCACGCCGTACCGCCGCAGTCTCGGCCTCGAACAGGGCGAGCGAGGCGGGGGTGCCGACCGGCAGGCTCAGGGAAGGGCTCGGGGAGGTCATCGGGAGCCCTCCCGGACCCGCCAGTCCGTGGCGGGCTCGGCCGCGGCCGGCGGCCGGGCGGGGTCGGCGTCCGGCGTCCAGGTGAGCACCTTGCTGTCCCAGGAGGCGGTGACCGCGTCGTCCCCGAGCCAGCACACCGCGCTCACCGCGCTGCCGTGTCCCTCCAGCACGTGCTGGTGGAGCGGGGCCAGCGTCTTGGGGTCGAGGACCCACAGCCGGCCGGTGAAGTCGTAGGAGCCCGTGACGAGCAGGGGCTCGCCGCCCGGGTGCCAGGCCGCGCACTTGGCAGACTCGTCGTGGCCGACCAGCACCTGGAGCAGTTCCCCGGTCTCCAGGTCGTAGATGCGGCTGGTGCGGTCGCGGGAGACCGTGGCGAGCAGCGCCCTGCCCGCCACGGTGGTCACGGACCCGCCGTTGATCAGCTCGCCGTGGCCGCCGAAGGAGCGGATCAGCGTGCCCTCGGTGGTGATGAGGTGGGCCCTCCGGTCGGTCGAGTAGGTGACCAGCCGGTCCGCGTCCACCCAGGAAACGTCCTTGATGGCGCCGTCGTGGCCCGCGTAGTGCACCCCGGGGACCAGTTCGCGCCCGGTCCAGGCGTACAGGTCGAGCCCGCCCTCGTAGTCGGCGACCGCCAGCCGCCTCCCGTCCGGCGACCAGGCGGCCCGGTTCACGGGGTGCTCGCGCTGGACGGCGGCGACGTCGCGTCCGGTCACGGCATCGGCCACGCCCACCCGCCCCGAGAACGACCCGTAGGCGACGAGCCCTGGCAGCTCGGCCGAGACGGCGACCGTGTTGACCAGGCTGCCGTTGCCGACCGGTACCTCGGTCGCGGTGGCGCCGCGGTGGCTCCAGACCCGGATCGTGCCGTTGTCGCCGCCCGCCGCCAGCACCTCGCCGGCGGCCGAGACGTGATTGACGCCGTGCGTGGGCACCGACGCCTCCAGCGTGATCTCCCGCACCTCGTCGGGCAGGGCGTCCGCGGGGATCTCGGGCACGTCGATCACCGCGGGCCGGGCCGAGAAGGTGCCCGCGACCACGGTCCTGCCGTCCGCGGACCAGTCCACCGCGCGGGGCCACAGGTGCGCGCCGTACCAGCGCACCAGCGGGCGGCAGTCGGCGATGTCCCAGAGGGTGATCGTGCTGTCGTAGGCGCCGATGACGATCCGCGAGCCGTCCTGGGACCAGGCGACCGACTTCACGGCGGCGGTGTACGGGCCGACCTTGGTGACCAGCTCGCCGTCGGTGCGCACGATGTGCACGAAGCCGTCGTCGCAGCTGGCGGCGAGCAGGGTGCCGTCGGGGGACCAGCGGCACATCTCCGCGTGACCGGCCTGGGGCAGGTCGCGCAGCAGGGAGCCGTCGGTGTCCCAGAGGCGGATGGTGGCGTCCTCGCCGCAGCTGGCCAGGACACCGGTGGGCGCGGCGTCGACCGACATGCAGTGGTCGGCGTGGAAGATGACCCCCTCCTGGAGCACGCCGGTACGGATGTCCCAGATCCGGCCCGTACCGTCCTGCGAGACGGTGACCAGGCGGTTCTCGTCCAGCCAGGCCAGTGCGTTCAGGTCGTCGGGCTGCCGGGCGAGCAGCTGGACCTGACGGCCCGTGGCCACCTCCCAGATCCGGCAGGTCTTGTCGGCCGACCCGCTGGCGAGGAGCCGGCCCGAGGGGGAGAACCGCACCCCGTTGACCAGCCGTGAGTGACGGCCGACCCAGCGGGGGGACGTACCGGAGCGGTCCCACAGGACCACCCGGCCGTCGTACCCCGCACTGGCGTAGTGGGTGCCGTCGGGGCTGAACGCCACGGTGGTCTGGGGAGAGGCGTGGACGGCCGCGCTGTTGCTCGCGGCCTGCGGGTGGAACACGTCGACTGTCCGCATGGTCTTCTCGAACTCCTGACAGAGCAGTTGGAAGGAACAGGGAGAGCAGAGAGCAGAGAGCAGAGAGAGCAGTGAGTGAGAGAGGGGGCGGGAGGAGCGGGAGGAGTGGAGTGAGATGTGGAGTGGTCGGGGGAGGGGAGGAGGGCCGAGCGGGGGAGCGGGCAGGGCGTGACGTCGTGTCAGCCGCGTGTGGCAGCGGCCAGCTCGGCTCCCGCGCGCAGGCCCTCCTCGGTCAGCCTGCGCAGCGGTTCCATGACCCGGTGCAGCAGGGGAAGCCCCACGACCTGGGCCAGACCGCCCAGCGGGATGGTCTCGACGGCCCGCGCGCGGACCGCGGGGTCCGGGACCCGGGATCCGGCGTCCGTGGGGGCGGGAAGACGTTCCAGGGTGATGCCGTAGAGGACCGCCGCCGTCCACGCCGCGGTCGCGTGGTGGATGTGCAGCCCGGCGCCCGCCAGGTCGCGCAGCAGCGCCGCCGGCGTCGGTTCGCGCCGGGCCGCCTCCCGGACCAGGACCGGATCGACGCCGGTCCGTTGGACGGTCTCGTCCCAGTAGGCCTTGGTGTGGCCGCCGCCCGGGCCCGTCGGGACGATTCCGTAGACGTGCCCCTTGAAGAAGTGGGGGTAGAAGTCCAGCGCCTGGAGGGTGGACGAGCCCCGGCGGCCCCCGCCCGCGTCGTCCGCGAAGCACGGCGAGAACCTGGGCCCCTGCACGTCGTTGCCCACGAGGCTGTCACCGCCCCGGTGCTCCACCAGGTTGGGGACGGCGATGAAGAGTGCTCGGCCACGTTCGCGCAGGAACGCGCTCAGGGCCTCGTCGTCCGGGGGCGTGCCGTGCGCGAGCAGCCGCTGTGCGTGGTCGGCGAAGTCGGCGGCCAGGGCGCGGGGGAGGACCACGGCCAGCGAGGGCGCGTACTCGTCCGGGATGGCTTGGGCCCAGCCGGCGCCACTGAGCGCGGCGAGCCGTACGGCGGAGCCGTTCCAGTGGTTCCAGTTGCTGTAGAAGGCGATCGGGTCGTCCGGGCGGCTGCGGACGGCCTCCGCGACCAGGTCCAGGAAGTTCTCGGCGGGCACGACGTCGTCCTGGAGCACGAGCCGGTGACGCGCCTCGCCGTACGGGCCGGCCCACGCGGCGGCCGCGGTGCGCAGGGGGCCCGGCGGCCCCTCCGGTTCCGGGTCGAGGACGAGTGCGCGGTCGGCGCCGTGCAGCCGGGCGAGCAGGGCCTCCGCCTGGTCCCGGCGCCGGGGGTGGGCCATAACCCTGATGCCGGGGAGGCGGGGGGCGGTGCGGGCGGGAGCGGGGGAGCGGCCGTGGGTGCCGGCCGAGATCTGCGTCATGTCACATCCTTGGTGGACACGGGGCGGGTGCTCTCGCTCGGCTCCGGGTCGAGGGAGGCCGCTTGGTCACTCGGGTGGTCCGGCCGGGGAGCACCGGTCTTCGCTCCCCGGGGAGTGGGGCCGGGCCGGTCGGCGGGCGCGATCCGGTACGCGGTGGCCTGGATGCCGATCGCCGCGAGCAGGGCGATCCCACCGAACGCGGCGCACACCCACAGCGCCCCGCGGTCCAGCACGAACCCGGCGAGCAGCGGGATGAAGAGGCCGGAGACCGCCCAGGAGAGCTGGAAGAGCGACATGTAACGGCCGCGGATCGCCGCCGGAGCGCTGCTCGCCACCAGGGCGTTGGCCGCGGGCAGGCTGATCATCTCGCCCAGCGTGAAGGTCAGCATCACGGGGACGAGCACCACGATCGCCGTGGTGGCCGGCACCTTGGTCACCAGGTAGAGGCCGGTGAAGACCACGACGAAGATCAGCCCGGAGCGCACGATCAGCCGCTGCCGCGGGACGTGGGACACCCTCGCCGTCACCGGCATCTGCGCCAGCATGATGGCGACGCTGTTGATCCCGAGGAAGAGGGCCGGTGTCCAGTCGGGCAGCTCCATGATCTCCACGGCGTAGGCGGGCAGGATCGTCGAGGGCAGGGCCCAGGCGAAGGTGAGGAGCATGAAGAAGAAGCAGAACCCGGTGAACGCGTGATCCGTGAAGGCGTCCCGCCAGCCGGGGGCCGGCCGGCCGGGGTTCTCCTGCTCCTCCTCCGTGGCCCCGGGCTCCGGACCCGGTCGGGTCGCGGGGATCCGGACTCCGGCCAGCAGCACCGCGGCCACGAGTGACGTGACCACGTTCAGGGCCAGCACCAGGTCCGCCGCCCCGTGGCCGAGGACGACGGTCAGTCCCGAGCTGGCCAGGGCGCCGGTGGCCACGGTGAAGTTCTTGATGGTCCCGACCGCGGCATAGGTGGCGTCGAGCTTGCGGCCCGAGGCCAGATCCACCACGATCACCGGCCAACTCGCCCAGTACAGGCGGTCACCGGCCATGACCAGGAACGTCGCCACCGCGATCAGCGTCCATTCGGAGGCGAACGGGTAGAGGCCGTATCCCAGCGCCGTGACCAGGTTGCTGGAGACCAGCATGGCCTTCGGGGAGAACCGGTCGACCAGCCAGCCGGCCAGCAGGGCCGTCGGCAGTGCGGCGAGTGTGCCCGCGCTGACCGCCGAACCGATGGCCGAGAAGGACAGCCCGGTGTTGTACGAGAAGTAGAGGAACGCCAGCGGGGCGAACAGGCCCCAGCCGAAGGTGTCGATGAACACGGAGGAGAAGATGCGGCCGCGCTGCGGGATGCGGGGCAGGCCCAGACTGATCACGTCGTGCGCTCCCCGGTCTCGGGCCGTACCTTGTGCCAGGTGTCGCGGCCGGTCGCCAGCTCCCAGACCGCGCGCCAGGCCGACGTCGACTCCAGGAGTTCGAACGGCAGCAGCAGGGCCCAGCCCGAGCCGATCCGCAGCACCTCCCACACCGGGTCGCGCGAGACGCTGCGGACGCGCAGTGCCTCGCCGAGGAGCAGTGCGGCGGCGGGCAGGCGCAGCGCGCGGTAGCGCACGGCCGCGGCCGTCACCGGCAGCACGCCGAGCTGGCCGAGCAGGCTGAGCGTCATCAGCGCCACGGCGGTCCGCGGCCGGGCCGGCAGTGGCTTCCCGCCGAGGAAGCGGACGCCGATGTCCAGTTGGCCGCGGATCCATCGGGTGCGCTGCCGCAGCGCGGGCCCGACCACCGAGGTGCGGGTCCCGTACGAGAAGGAGACGATGCGCCCCATGCGCACTCCGGCGGCGGCGGCCCGCACCGCCCACTCGTACAGCTCCTCCACACCGTCCTCGCTGAGCGGCCCGATCTTGCTCAGGGCCGTGCGGCGGAAGTAGATCGAACTGCCGAGAAGCATGTGCATGCCGGTGCGGCGATTGACGTACTCCATGGCGCCGAAGAACGCCGCCGACTGCGCGAGCGTGATCCGGTTGACCAGGTCACCGCCCGCCTCGGGCAGCTCGATGGCGTCGACGACGTCGAGGCCGCGGGCGTCGAGCGCGGCCACGGCCTGCCGCAGCTGGCGCGGGTCCGGGACGGTGTCCGCGTCGTACAGGGCGACGAACGGGTCGTCGACCGAACGCAGCGCGTGGTTCAGGGCCTTGGCCTTCGGCGTCATCGAGGGCACCGGCACGACCCGCAGCCCGCCGCCGAAGTCCGCCCGGGCCGACGCGGCGACGTTCTCGGCGGCCGCCACGTCCTCGGGGTACCGGGCGTCGACGAGCCAGCACACGGACAGCCTGTCGTGCGGATAGTCCAGCGACCGGAGCATGTCGGCGGAGCGCCGCAGGATCGCGGCGGTCTCCCGGTAGAAGGGGACGAGGACCGTGACCGGGGGGAGCGCCGACGTGGCGGCCCCTGGGTGTTCCTGGGGTGTGAGACGGGCGTTGGGGAGGAGAAATCCGGTCACTGTGTCCCTCCGGTCCTGGCGGGAGGCCGCAGTTCGATCCGCAGGTCGGGTCCGATCCGGTCCACCGAGGTGATGCGGAACCGGTGTGCCTCGCGGATCGACCCGATGCCGAGCGGTCCGGTGGCGCTGACTCCCTCGGAGCCCAGGAGGAGGGGCGCGACATAGGCGACGACGCGGTCGACGAGCCCGGCGCGGACGAAGGAGGCGGCGAGTGCGGGACCCCCTTCGACCAGCACGGACCGCACCCCCCGGCCGTCCAGCGCGGCGAGCAGGTCGAGGGGCGGGAAGTGCCCGCGCGCGTCGGTCTTCAGACGCAGTACGTCGGGGCCGCTGTTGGCGCCCCTGCTGGTGCTGGTGCTGGTGTTGGTGCTGGTGTTGAGGCCGCTGTTGTTGTTGCTTTCGCTCTCGCCGTGGTCGGCTGTTCCGGTGGCCGGATCGGTCACCACGAGCGTCGGGGCGGCACCGTCCAGCAACCGGGAGTCCGGCGGCAGCTCACCGCGGGCGTCCAGCGCGATCCGCAGGGGAGGGTGCCCCACGACGCCGTGACGCAGGTCGAGCCGGGGGTCGTCGGACCGCCAGGTGCCCGAGCCGACGAGGACCGCGTCGTGCCGGGCGCGCAGTTCGTGGGCGTCCGCCCGGGACTCGGCCGAGCTGATCCAGCGGGCGGAGCCGTCGGCGGCGGCGCTGCGGCCGTCCAGGGTCGCGGCGAACTTCCAGGTGACGAAGGGCCGTCCGGCGCGTACGGCGGTGAGCCACATCTCCAGTACGGCCTCGGCCTCGGCCCCGAGGACCCCGCCGACGACCTCGACCCCGGCGTCGGCCAGCCGTCTCGCGCCGCCGGCCGCGACCCGGTTCGGGTCCGCCACCGCGTACAGGACGCGGCGGACCCCGGCCTCGATCAAGGCCTTGGAGCAGGGCCCGGTGCGGCCCTGGTGGTCGCAGGGTTCGAGGGTGACCACGGCGGTGGTCCCGCGGTGCCGCCCCCGCGCCCGCCGCAGCGCGTCGACCTCCGCGTGCGGGGTGCCCGGCCCCCGGTGGACACCGGTCGCGACCGTCGTGCCCTCCGCGTCGAGCAGCACGCAGCCGACCGCGGGATTCGAGCCGGTCGACCCCACCTCGGCCCGGGCCAGCTCCAGCGCCCGGCGCATGGCGGCCAGTTCCCGCGGGGCGACCGCGGACGGCTCCTCGCCCCGGCCGGGCCCCTCAGACCTCGAGTGCATGACCGGCTCGTTCGCGCTTGGCCGTCAGGTAGGCCTGGTTGTTCTCATTGACGAAGGTCCCCGTCGCGACGACGTCCGATATGACAACGCCGTGCGAACGGAGCTGGTTTCCCTTCTCCGGGTTGTTGGACAGCAGACGGATTCTGGGCACGCCCAGAGCGCTCAGCATCTCGGCCGCCACCCGGTAGTCCCGCAGATCATGGCTGAAATTGAGCACTGCATTCGCTTCGAAGGTGTCCAGGCCCCCGTCCTGCAGCAGGTAGGCGTCGAACTTGTTGTACAGCCCGATACCGCGCCCCTCCTGTCGCAGATACAGGATGATGCCGCCTTCGTGGGAGCACATGGCGAGTGCCTCGTGAAGTTGGGGACCGCAGTCGCAGCGCTGAGATCCGAAGACGTCACCGGTGAGGCATTCGGAATGCACCCGCACCAGTGGATCGCTCTTCTTTTCCCAGCCCGGCATAAGGAGCGCGACGTGCTCGCGACCGTCGTGCAGTCCGTCGAAACTGACCATGGTGCTCGCCCGGGGTCCCAGGCCGGGGACATCGATGGGGACCTCCACCCGGGCCCTCACCTGCACGGCGGGGGAGGGTGCGACGATCACGTCTTCGTTCTCTTCGGTGCGCATGGTCATCCCCACTGCGAGTCGTCCGTCGAATCGGTGAAGGCAGAGATCTCGAACTGCGATGCGTGCTGCGCTGTCTCAGAAAATGCGGCGAACGCTCCCAGAGAAAGGAACGCGGAAAGGGTGAACGCGGCGATAGCCGTGCGTAAAGGCGCGGTCTTGAACATACAGCTGCCCCCTGTTTTCGCCCGCCGTCAATGCCGGGTCGAGTTGCCGTGATGTCTGCTGAAGATCTTCTGTCCCGCTCCGGCCTTGTGCCAAGAGGAAAATGTGGCATGATCATGCATTGCCGGAATCTGAAGGATGTACAGATGTGTGTGAAACTGGACATACCGAACAATATTCAGGTGCTTGAGATCTGCCAGAAGGGACTGCACTTCTATGCACGAATTTTGAAAGGACGCTCAATAAATCAGGAAATCCCGGAGTGCTTGACGAGCCTGGGTCTTCTGCGGCGGGCGCCCGACGGCGGGGTGGTCGCCATTCCGCCGGGGCTGGCCGCCGGCGGCATCGTGCGGCCCCTGGAAGCGGCCATCGGCCGTCAGCAGCACGCGCTCGACGCGGTCCACGCGTCGATCCACCGCGCCGAGCAGGTCTACCGCGACAGCTACCGCGAGGACGGGGTGCAGGCCGCGCGGGTCATCAGCGGGGCGGACGTCATCAGCACCACCCTCGCCTCGGCCGTGGACTCCTGCCAGGAGGAACTCCTCACCGCCCAGCCCGGCGGCGGCCGGCCGCAGGAACTCCTGGCCAAAGCCCTCGCCAGCGACCTGCCGGCGCTCCGGCGCGGGGTGCGGCAGCGCACGATCTACCAGCACACCATCCGCACCCACAACCCCACCCTCTTCTACGTCGAGCAGATCTCCGCCGCCGGGGCGGAAGTCCGTACGCTGGACGAGGTCTTCGACCGGATCATCGTCTGCGACCAGCGCATCGCCTTCGTCCCCGACCCCGGTGAACGGCGGAGCCAGACCGCCCTGGCGATAGAGCATCCGGGTCTCATCCGCTACCTCGTCGGCATGTTCGAGCATGCCTGGGAGCGGGCCACCCCGCTCCGGTACTCCCCAGGGGCGCACCGCCCGCCCCTGCTGGCCGACGAGACCCGCCGGTCCGTCCTGCAGCTGATGGTGAACGGCTACACCGACGAGGCCATCGCCGGGCGGCTCGGTATGAGCGTGCGGACCGTGGCCACCCATGTGCGCAAGGCGTCGGAGGCCTTCGGCAGCCGCAGCCGCGCCCAGTTGGCCTTCCTCATCGCCAAGACCGGCGTGCTCGACGAGGGGCTCGTGCGGGCGGATGACAGCCCGTCGGCCCTCGCGGCCGACTGACCCGCGCCGACGGAGCGAGGTGTAGTCCGCGCCGGAGGAGGTGCCCTCCTGGAGGGAGGGGTGTCCCGGCGCCCCCGGCAGGACTCGAACCTGCGGCCAAGCGCTTAGAAGGCGCCTGCTCTATCCACTGAGCTACGGGGGCCTGGTGTGGTGGCCTCGGTCGTGCGTGCCCGGGTGTGGGCCGGTCCGTGACCTCGCCGGGGACAAGGATAGGGCTCCCGGCTCCATGTCCCGGACGCTTCCCCTCCGTGGCTCGATGTGGAGGTTCGGTGAAGCGATCCCGATAATCGCAGGCAGTTACGAATCGTGCATCGCTTTTGGCGTCTCGCGCATCGGGTGTTGTCCACTCGTTATGCCTGGACTGTCCTCGCGTCCCAGTCGTCCCTTCCGTCCGGAGTGTCCGGTCGGCGCGCAGACATGCTCATCATGCTCATATGCTTCAGAATTCCCTCAAAATTGGGCATTCTTCACATGTGGTGACCTTGGACGTACGGCCTCAGCTGCTCGACGCACTCTCCGCCCTGCGCGACCGTGTCGCGGCCGCACGCTTCCCGCTGCCCCTGGCGGGGGCCCCACGCGCGCGTGCCAACCGTGACGAACTGCTCGCACAGCTCGACGACTACCTGATGCCCCGCCTGAAGGAGCCGGAAGCGCCGCTGCTGGCCGTGGTGGGCGGATCCACCGGCGCCGGAAAGTCGACCCTGGTGAACTCCCTGGTGGGACGCCGGGTCAGCGAGGCGGGCGTGCTGCGGCCCACGACCCGTACGCCGGTCCTGGTCTGCCACCCGGAGGACCACCACTGGTTCAGCGGCATGCGGGTGCTGCCCGACCTCACGCGCGTGTGGGTGCCCCACCGGGACCCGGACGACGACCTGCTGCTGCCCGGCGAGAACCCCGCGCGCGTGCTGCGGGTCGAGACCGCCGACACCCTGCCGCCCGGCATCGCCCTCCTGGACGCGCCCGACGTCGACTCCCTCGTCGCCGACAACCGCGTCCTGGCGGCCGAACTGATCTGCGCCGCCGACATCTGGGTGATGGTCACCACGGCCGCGCGGTACGCCGATGCGGTGCCCTGGCACCTGCTGCGCACCGCGAAGGAGTACGACGCCACCTTGGTCACCGTGCTCGACCGGGTGCCCCACCAGGTGGTGTCCGAGGTGTCGCGGCAGTACGGCGCCCTGCTCACCAAGGCAGGCCTCGGCGACGTCCCCCGCTTCACGGTCCCGGAACTGCCCGAGTCGGCCTGGGGCGGCGGCCTGCTGCCGGCCAGCGCCGTGGCACCGCTGCGGTCCTGGCTCGTCCACCGGGCGCAGGAACTCGACGCCCGGCACCACGCCATGGCCCGCACGGCGCACGGCATCCTGGACTCGCTCAAGTCCCGGATGCCCGAGCTGGCCGGGGCCACGGCCGCACAGTACGCCGCCGCGCTGCGGCTCACCGCCGCCGTCGAGAGCGCCTACGACAATGAGCACGCGCGCGTACGGGGGCGGTTGCAGGCGGGCGCCGTGCTCGCCGGGGACGCGCTGAAGCGCTGGCGGGCCTTCCCCCTCGACTGCTCCCCGGAAGAGCTCCTCGACTCGCTGGTGGAGAGCCTCAGCGCCCTGCTGCTGTGCGCCGTCACGGCCGCCGACGAAAGCGTCGACGAGGCCTGGCGGCACGAACCGGCCGCGGGCGCCCCCGAACTCGCGGACCACGTCCCCGCGCCGGAGAGCGCCGAGCAACGCATCGGGGTGGCCGTACGGCGCTGGCGGCGGGAGCTGGAGGAGTACGCCGAGGACGAGGTGCGCGAGCTGGACCGGAACCTGGCCCCGGACCCCGGGGTGGTGGCCGGCCTGGTCGCCACCGTGCTGCTGGGCGGCCGGCGCGGGCGGGTCGCCGGGGAACGGCTCGCCGAGCGGATCGGCGCCCACGGCGCGCTGCGGCTGCGCGACCGGGGCGGGCGGCTGCTCGAGGAACACGTCGACCGGGTCATGCACGTCGAGCGCGAGCGCAGGCTGGCGCCGCTCGACGGTCTCGAAGTGCACCCCGAGCCACAGGCAGAGCTCATCGCCGCGCTGTCCGTACTGCAGAAGGAGAGGTGACCGGTGACCGCCGTCACTGACCAGGACCCCACCGAGCACACGACCAAGGAGGCGGCGCGGCCGGACCGTACCGGCGATTCGGGCCCCCGGGACGACCGGGACGACCGGGGCCGCGGGGACCGCGGGGACCGCGAAAACCGCGGGGACGACCGGGCTGAACAGAACGGCCGGGGCGACGGGGATGACCCGGATGAACGGTGCCGTCGGGGCGACCGTGACGACGGCCACGGTCGGGGCAGTCGAGGCCGTGGAGACCGCCGGGGAGGCCGGGATGACCGGGAAGAGTGGGACGCGCAGGAAGAGCAGGGCGACCGGGAGGGACGGGGTTCGCAGGGCAGAAGCGACAAGCGCGGCCCACGAGATGACCGGGGCGGCCGAGACAGCCGGGACAGCCGGGCCCCCGGGGACGGTCAGGACGGCCGGGATGACCGGGACCGTCGGGATCGCCGAGACGATCGGGATGACCGGGATCGCCGAGAGCGCCGAGAGCGCCGAGAGCGCGGAGACAGCCGGGACGGTCGGGACGGTCGGGGTGAGGAGGGCCTCGCCGAGAAGGCGGCCCTCCGTGAGCGCGCCGGGCGGAAGCGCGTCGGCCGGGAGCGCGCCACCGGGGATGTCCCGGACGCCGGGGATGCCGGGCGTGGGAGGCGTCAGCGTGAACGCGGGAGCGAGCGCATCGGCGACGGCTCCCACGCGCGCGTGCCGGACGACCTCACCGGTGCGCATCGCCGCGCGGAACGCGCCGATGCCCCGGTCGGCGGTCCGGCCGGCGGTCCGGCCGCTTCCGGCGACGGGGGCGGGGGCGGGGGCGGGGAGGAAGTCTGGGGTGACGGGCTGATCGCACGGCGGGTGGACGAGAACGCCGGGGCCGAGCAGTTCGCCGTCCTGCCGAGCAGGCCTGCCTCCTCCTCGGCCGCCCTGATGCCGCTCGCCTACGACGGGAACCTGAGGTCGCGCCTGGACGCGCTGCGCGAACTGGTGGGCCTCTCCCGGACCCGGCTCGACAGCGCAACCCTGGCCGAGGCGGGCCGCGTCCTGGACGAGGCCGCCGCGCGGCGCAGGCTCTCCGGGCAGCACACCGTCGTCGCCATCGCCGGCGCGACCGGCAGCGGCAAGTCGCAGCTGTTCAACACCCTCGCCGGGGTGACGATCTCCGAGACCGGTGTCCGCCGGCCGACCACCGCCGCACCCATCGCGTGCAGTTGGAGCGACGGCGCGGCCAGCCTCCTCGACCGGCTCGGCATCCCCGGCCGGCTGCGCCGCCGGCCGCTCCAGCATCCGGACTCCGAGTCACCGCTGCGCGGACTGGTCCTGATCGACCTGCCCGACCACGACTCGGCCGCCGTGCAGCACCGCGAACAGGTGGACCGCATCCTGGCGCTGGTCGACGCCGTCATCTGGGTCGTCGACCCGGAGAAGTACGCCGACGCCGTACTCCACGAGCGTTATCTGCGGCCGATGGCCGGCCACGCGGAGGTCACCCTCGTCGTCCTCAACCAGGTCGACCGGCTGCCCGGGGAGGCCGCCGAGCAGGTTCTCGACGACCTGCGGCGCCTGCTCGACGAGGACGGCATCGCGCTGGGCGAGTACGGCGAGCCCGGCGCGGCCGTGCTCGCCCTGTCCGCGCTCACCGGGGAGGGCGTCGGTGAACTGCGCGAGACGCTCGGCCAGTTCGTCGCCGAGCGGCAGGCCCCGGCCCGCCGCATCGCGGCCGACGTGGACGCCGCCGCCCGGCACCTGCGCCCCGTGTACGTCGCGGGGCGGCGCACCGGGCTCAGCGAGGAGGCGCGCGAGGAGTTCGCGGACCGGCTGGCCGACGCGGTGGGCGCCACCGCGGCGGGCGAGGCCGCCGAACGCGCCTGGCTGCGCAACGCCAACCGCGCCTGCGGGACACCCTGGCTGCGGCTGTGGCGCTGGTACCACGACCGGCGCGATCCCATCACGGGACGGCTGTCGACGCGCGCCCAGACGGACGAGGAGGCCACGGCGCGTCAGCGCGTCGAGCAGGCGGTGCGCATGGTCGCGGACCGGGCGTCGGCCGGACTGCCGGCGCCGTGGGCGCTGGCGATGCGCGAGGCGGCCGTCCGCGGCGCCCAGGGGCTGCCCGAGGCACTCGACGAGCTGGCGGTGCGCGCGGGGCTGCCGCCGGGACGTCCGCCGAGGCCCGGATGGTGGCCGGTGGCGGTCCTCGCCCAGGCGACCATGACCCTGCTCCAGGTGGTGGGCGGCCTGTGGCTGCTCGGCCAGATCATCGGCGTCGTGCCGCCGAACCTGGGTGTGCCCGTGCTGCTGATGGTGGCCGGCATCGTCGGCGGCCCTCTCATCGAGTGGAGCTGCCGCCTGGCGGCCCGCGGCCCCGCCCGGCGCTACGGCCATGAGGCGGAACGCCTGTTGCGGGAGGCGGCCGCGGGGTGCGGCCGGGCCAGGGTGCTGGATCCGCTCGCGGCGGAACTGCTGCGGTACCGCGAGGTGCGGGAACAGTACGCGCGGGTCACGGGGGCGGGCCTGGCGACAGGGGCAGGGGCAGGGGCAGGGGCAGCGGCGGGGACGGCGACGAGGTAGCGGCGCGCGTCCACGGCTGCCACCCGTGCGGGTCGACGGCTGCCACCGTGTGGGTCGACGGCTGCCACCCGTGCGGGTGGCGGAGTTCTCCACAGGCGCCGGGGCGGTCCACAGCCCTCGGCGGACCGGCCCGGCCGCGGGCAATCTGGCCTCCACGGCGATCGCGACGGACGCGGTCGCCCCGGCCGCCGTACGGGACACACCCGTGCGGGAGGGAGGACTCGCGATGAACGAGACGATGATCTGCGCGGTGGGGAACGTGGCCACCACACCGGTCTTCCGCGACCTGGCGAACGGACCGTCGGTGCGCTTCCGGCTCGCGGTCACCGCGCGCTACTGGGACCGCGAGAAGAACGCCTGGACGGACGGGCACACCAACTTCTTCACGGTGTGGGCCAACCGGCAGCTCGCCACCAACGCCTCCGGGTCACTGGCGGTGGGCGACCCCGTCGTCGTGCAGGGCAGGCTGAAGGTGCGCACCGATGTGCGCGAGGGGCAGAGCCGGACCTCGGCCGACATCGACGCGGTGGCGATCGGCCACGATCTCGCCCGCGGCACGGCCGCGTTCCGGCGCACCGCCAGGACGGAGGCGTCGACCTCCCCGCCCCGGCCGGAACCCAACTGGGAGGTCCCGGCCGGGGGCACGCCGGGGGAACCGGTCCCCGAACAGCGGCCGGACCCCGTCCCGGTGGGATGAGGCCAACCCGGGCGGGACGAACGGGATGGATTTGTCGATAATCCCTGTTCGAAAACGCTCTCGGCGATAACGATTCCGATTCGGATCACCGCGCGGACGACGATCACCGGCGAGCCCGGTCCCTCACGTCCTTAGGATGCCGAACGAGCCTTGTGAGGCTGCTGATTCTGCTGGTGGGACCGTTCCCCCCACGCCAACGGGTCCTGCTCGAAGGGGAATTTGGTGTTTTCTTCGCACGCTGCGCCGTCTCTGCCCGGTCGAGGGGCGGCGCGTCTCGCCGCCGGAGCGCTGGCGTCCGCGCTCGCGGTCGCCGGTGTGGTGACCGGTGCGGCTCCGGCCGCCGCCCAGGACGGGGCGGCGCGGGGCCAGGGCGGGGCGACGGCCACCATAGGCGGCCTCAAGACGCACGGAGCCGCGGTGATCCACGGTCAGGACGGCGACCAGCAGGTACCGGCCGGCATGTTCGAGATGTCCGTCGAGGGCGGCGGCATGCTGCAGACGTACTGCGTCGACATCCAGAACCCGACGCAGAAGGACGCCAAGTACCAGGAGACCCCCTGGAGCGGGACGTCGCTGGGCACCAACAAGGACGCCGGCCGCGTCCGCTGGATCCTGCAGAACAGCTACCCGCAGGTCAACGATCTCGCGGCGCTCGCGAAGAAGGCGGGTCTCCGCGGCGGGCTCACCGAAGAGGACGCGGCGGCCGGTACCCAGGTCGCCATCTGGCGCTACTCGGACGACACGGACGTCGAGGCCGTCGATCCGCAGGCCGAGCGGCTCGCCGACTACCTGGAGAAGAACGCCCGCGACCTCGCCGAGCCCGCGGCGTCCCTCGCCTTGGACCCGCCGGCCGTCTCGGGCCGCCCCGGCGAACGGCTCGGCCCGGTGACGGTCCACACCAACGCGGGCGGCGCGACGGTGACGCCACCGGTGGACGCCACGAGCGAGGGCGCGGTACGGATCGTCGACAAGAAGGGCGAGCCCGTCACCAAGGTCACCGACGGTGCCCAGATCTTCTTCGACGTGCCCGAGGGCGCGGCGGCCGGTACCGCCCAGCTGTCCGTCCAGGCCTCGACGACCGTGCCGGTCGGCCGCGCCTTCGCCTCCGAGAGCCGGAGCCAGACGCAGATCCTGGCCGGATCGAGTGAGTCGACGGTCGCGGCGACGGCGACCGCCACCTGGGCCGCCGACGGTGCGATACCCGCCCTGTCCGCAGAGAAGAACTGCGCCGAGGGCACCCTGGACATCATCGCGCTCAACAAGGGCGACGAGCCCTTCACCTTCGAGCTGCTGGACACCGAGTACACCATCGCGCCGGGCGAGACCCGGACGGTACCGGTGCCGCTGCCCGAGGACCACGCCTACGACTTCACCATCCGCGGCCCGGCCGGCTTCGAACAGCGCTTCACCGGCGTCCTCGACTGCCGCACCCAGAGCGCCACCCTGTCCGACACCACCCACACCCTCAGCGAACCGGCCCCCGCCACCGTCGTCACGCCCTCCCCGTCCCCCGACCCCAACCTCGCCGAGACCGGCAGCTCCGACGCGACCCCGCTGATCGGCGGCGCGGCCATCGGCCTCGTGGTCCTCGGCGGCGCGGTCCTGCTGTTCGTCCGCAGGAGGAACGAGCAGTGACTGAGGCGCGGGCCGGTGAGCGGTTGTCCCCGGCCCCGCTCCCGGCCGACGGCGCAGACCGGGGCTAACGGCGCTTCCGGCGCGTGACCGGGCGCGCCCCCGCCTTGCGGGCAGAGAGCAGTTTCTGCGCCTCGTGCCGCTTGCCCACGGCAGTCAGTTCGTTGGCGAGCGCCTCGGTCACGGCGATGGTGAACTGATGCTCCTCACCGCGGGTTCGGCGGCTCCGAGTGCGAGTATCCCTGAGCAGGTGCACCGCCGTCGCATGCTCCCGTAGGGCGCTCAGGGTGACTGCGAGGCTGTGGGCGGACTGGAGCGTGTCGGGGTGGTCTTCGCCGAGGGTGCGGCGGCGGCGGGCGAGGGTGTCCTGGTCGATGATGCGGGCTTCGGCGTACTGCGCGAGGTTGTGGAGGGCGGCGGCGAGGCTGTGGGCGGAGGCGAGGGTGTCGGGGTGGTCCTCGCCGAGGGTGCGGCGGCGGCGCTCCAGGGCGTCCTCGTGCATGTGGCGGGCATCCGTGTGCTGTCCAAGTGCGTCCAGCGTCACCGCCAGGCTGTGGGCGGACTGGAGCGTGTCGGGGTGGTCTTCGCCGAGGGTGCGGCGGCGGCGGGCGAGGGTGTCCTGGTCCATGCTGAGAGCATCCGCGTAGTGCTCAAGCGCGTGCAGGGTGACCGCCAGGCTGTGGGCGGAGTCGAGGGTGTGGGGGTGGTCTTCGCCGAGCAGGCGGCGGCGGTGGTCGAGGGTGTCCTCCTGTATCCGGCGGGCATCAGTGGACTGTCCAAGTGCGTGCAGGGTCACCGCCAAGCCGTGAAGGGAGGCGAGGGTGTGGGGGTGGTCTTCGCCCAGCAGGCGGCGGCGGCGTTCGAGGGTGTCCTCGACCATGATGCGGGCCTCGGCGTACCGCCCCAGGTTGTGCAGGGTGGCGGCGAGGTCGTGGGTGTAGGCGAGGGTGTGGGGGTGGTCTTCGCCGAGGGTGCGGCGGCGGCGTTCGAGGGTGTCCTCGACCATGATGCGGGCCTCGGCGTACTGCCCTAGAGCGTGCAGGCTGGCGGCTCGATCGTGGGCGGAGGCGAGGGTGTGGGGGTGGTCTTCGCCGAGGGCGCGGCGACGGCGTTCGAGGGTGTCCTCGACCATGATGCGGGCCTCGGCGTACCGCCCCAGGTTGTGCAGGGTGGCGGCGAGGCTGTGGGCGGAGTCGAGGGTGTGGGGGTGGTCTTCGCCGAGGGCGCGGCGACGGCGTTCGAGGGTGTCCTCGTCCATATGGTGGGCCTCGGCGTACTGCCCGAGGTCGTGCAGGGTGGCGGCGAGGCTGTGGGCGGAGTCGAGGGTGTCGGGGTGGTCTTCGCCGAGGGTGCGGCGGCGGCGGTCGAGGGTGTCCTCGTGCATCCGGCGGGCCTCGGCGTACTGCCCTAGAGCGTGCAGGCTGGCGGCTCGATCGTGGGCGGAGGCGAGGGTGTCGGGGTGGTCTTCGCCGAGGGTGCGGCGGCGGCGTTCGAGGGTGTCCTCGTGCATCCGGCGGGCCTCGCCGTACTGCCCGAAGTAGCTGATGACGTGGCCGAGGTAGTGGGCGGAGTCGAGGGTGTGGGGGTGGTCCTCGCCGAGGACGCCGGTCCAGCTTTCGTGGAGGGCGGAGATGAGGTCGCGGGCGGTGCGTTCCTGCCCGCTCTTGATCAGGTAACGCGCTGCCCGAACGAGCGCCTGGCGCAGCTCCGGGCGACTGGTCGCGGTGTCCTTCCGGGCGGCGAGGTGGGTCGTGTAGGCGGCCCACCGGGGCCAGGCGGCGGGCGTGTCGGGGTCGCCCGGGTCCACGGTGGTCAGGATCGTGGCGACATCGTCTTCCGACCTGACGGTGTCGGCCTGACCGGAACGGTCGCGGAGGATGGCCTGGGTGAGCCGGTGGATCTGGAAGGTCTCGTGGTCGACGCGGGCGAGACCGTAACGGGCCAGGGGCTGGAGGGCGGTCTGCGGCCACATGATGTCGTCCGGGTCGACGGCGATGGTGCTCAGCCGGTCGCGGACGGCTTCCAGCCAGGCGGTGGGGATCGGTTCGGGGCCGAGGAAGGCACCGAGGCGGAGCAGGTCGGCGGCGTCCGGGTGGTCACCTGCCAGGCGGTTGGTGGCGATGTCCACGGCGGCGGCCAACGGGGCGGGGTAGCCGGGCGGACCGCCGTTGGCCATGAGCTTGGCGGTCTTCTCGGTGAGCAGATGGCGATAGCGGTCCAGGGTCATGCCGCTGGTGATGACGCCGACCGCCTGGGCGAGGGCGAGGGGCAGGTCGCCGAGGTCGTCCGCGAGGCCGCCGGCCTGGTCGGGCGTGATGCCGGGCATGCGGGCGCTGAGGTAGGCCAGGGAGTCGCTGCGGGCGAAGACACCCAGGTTCAGGCTGTGGACCCGGTCGTTCCAGCCCGGGTTGCGTGACGTGATCAGGACGTGGCCGGGTCCGGTGGGGATCAGGCCTTCGAAGTCGTGGGGGTCGTCGGCGTTGTCCAGGATGATCAGCCAGCGATCCTGGGTGTGCAGATGCTCCAGCAGCGTGCGGGCGTTGTGTTCGGCGCCGGCCTCCGGTTTGGCGATGCCCAGCCGGGCGGCCAGTTCGGTGTAGCGGACGAGAATCTGGTCGGCCTGCGCGGCGTCGATCCACCAGACGGTGTCGTACTGGCTGGCGAAGCGGTGGGCGTACTCCAGGGCGATCTGCGTCTTGCCGATGCCGCCCAGGCCGTGCAGGGCCTGGACCACGGCCTGCCGGCCGCCGAGCAAGCCCTCACGGATCCGGGAGATCAGAGCCTCGCGCCCGGTGAAGTGCGGATTGCGGTCCCGCACGTTCCACACCCGCGGCAGACCAGCGCCGCTGGGCAGCCGGGGACGCTGCCCCTGTGCGCCCCCCGCCGGAGCGGCGTGCACCGATGCGGGCGTGCCGGGGAAACTGGGCGCCGTGCGCGGGCCGGTGGGACCGTTGACGGCCTCCAGCAGTGCCGTGATGGCGGCCTGCTCGTCCAGGCTGTGCAGGTCTTTGCGGATGACGGCGGTCAGGATGTCAGGGATGTCCGATGCCGTGAGAGGTTCGATGGTCACCGGGACGATGCGCTCGCGGCGCGCGACGACGGAGGTCCACTCCTCCCGCGTCCACCGCGCGGGATCGAAGTAGTTGTTGGAGAACAGCGCCACCACCGTCGTGGCCCGCCGCATCGCGTCGTTCATCCGCTCGATGAAGTTGTCGCCGATCCGCCAGTCCCAGACGTCCAGCTCCACGGCATGGCCGACCTCCCGCAGGTGCCATGCCGCCCACTCCGCCCAGGCCCGGTCCGGCCCGGCATAACTGACGAAGACCGACTCCACCGCTGCTGGCACGCTTCCCCATCCCCCTCGCTGCGACCCCGTCACGACGTCGCACCCAATGATTCCCCGCAGGCGGTGTCCGCAGGGCGCGAATCGGCGACGTCGGCGAAGCAAAGGAGGCGCTCCACGGCACCGGTCACCAGGACTGGCCGTTGAACGCCTGGCTCCAGATGGCTGCGCCGATACCGCCGGTGAAGAGGAGCCGGTGCGTGGCCTTGGGACCGGTCGGGGTCAGCCAGGGCAGGGTGACGTCCACGGGCGGGAAGGCCGCCATGTGCTCGCGGAGCGCGGTCGCGAGCCCCACACGGGTATCCTGCTGCGGGAGTTGCGGGTGACGGGTACGAGCGGACGCGGTTTCAGTCGGGGGCAACGTGGTGCGCGTGCTTAAGGCGGTAGTCCCGGCCCTCGCCCTGGTGGCGGTGACGGCCGGGTGTTCCTCGTCCGAGGGTGGGGACGAGCAGCGGCTGACCGCGCAGCGGGAGAACTACTGCACGCAGCTGGGGGCGTGGCAGGAGGCGCGGAACGCGGCGGGCACGGACACGCCGGGGCCGTCAGGGTACGACGTGGTCGGGGCCCTCGCTCAGGACGCCTTCCTCGCGATGCGACCGCTCCGGGACGAGACGGTTGGCGGAGGCCGCACCTTGGCGGAGGCGACGGTGGCAGCGATGAACAACAGTGACTCCGAGGCGGAGGGGCGCGTCGTGCAGTACTGCGACGATGTCGGCTTCGAGACGCTGACCCGCTAGCTGGGTTTGGATCACGACGATCGCATATGAGTGGCGGGGCGACGTCGACAACTCGGCTCTCGACAAGCTGCATGCCGAAGGGCTCGATCAGCCGGTCGGACCCTCACGCGGGTGCGGTAGATCGAGCCTGAGGTGTGCTCAACTCGGCGCGACGGCATCGAGCCACGCGGCGAGCGCGCCAAAGTCGGTGCCACTGAGGCCCTTGGCCGGCTCGACCCGGTGCAGCAGTGAAGGCCCGGGGTGGCTGGCGTCGACCCAGAGGCGGTCTGTCGCGCTGATCTCGTCGTCGACCCGGATGAAGGGGCGGCCGGCGGCCCACTCGACCATGGGGCGAGTCTTCCAGTGGAGGCCTTGTGGGGTTCCTCCCGCGTCGGTGTCCGGCCACTCCAGTACCGGCAGCCTCGGCAGGCCGATGCGCGGGGCGACTACTTCGTTCGCCTCTTCCATCCAGGTCGTCGCCCAGACGAGCCGGCAGCCCAGAGCAGTGAGGCGCGCCCCGATCCCGGGGTCGAGTCGGGCCAGCAACGGGTTTCCCTGGTCGGCGGTCGTCGAGGAGGTGGCAGCGATCTCCCAATGGCCGGCCGACGACCCGAAGGGGATCAGTGGGCCGTCCACGTCGAGGAAGAGGAGAGGACGCTCCGATGAGCTGGTCACGGCAGCACCGTAGCCCCGCGCAGCGGGGGAGCGGCGCCCTCGGACTGGGCCGTCGCTCGGCCGTGCGCGGGTGCCCGAGGCCGACCGGCGGCGACCGGCAGTGGCAGGTGAGGCTCCGGGGGCGTCCAGGAAAGGCCAGGTCAGAGGCCCCGCCGGGAACGCGTTTCCTCACAGGGGTGGCGGTGCGGCAAGATGGGGTGTATCTGCCCACTGCCTGATCAAGCTGCCGGACGGTTTCTCTTGGCTGAGTACATTTACACCATGCGCAAGGCGCGCAAGGCGCACGGCGACAAGGTGATCCTTGATGACGTCACCCTGAGCTTCCTGCCCGGCGCGAAGATCGGTGTGGTCGGACCGAACGGTGCCGGTAAGTCCACCGTTCTGAAGATCATGGCGGGGCTGGAGCAGCCGTCGAACGGGGATGCCTTCCTGTCCCCGGGCTACACCGTCGGGATCCTGCTGCAGGAGCCCCCGCTCAACGAGGAGAAGACCGTCCTGGAGAACGTCCAGGAGGGTGTCGCCGAGGTCAAGGGCAAGCTCGACCGGTTCAACGAGATCGCCGAGCAGATGGCGACCGACTACTCGGACGCGCTGCTCGAGGAGATGGGCAAGCTCCAGGAGGAGCTGGACCACGCCAACGCCTGGGACCTCGACGCCCAGCTGGAGCAGGCCATGGACGCGCTGGGCTGCCCGCCCGGCGACTGGCCCGTCGTGAACCTCTCCGGTGGTGAGAAGCGGCGCGTCGCGCTGTGCAAGCTGCTGCTGGAGGCGCCCGACCTGCTGCTCCTCGACGAGCCGACGAACCACCTCGACGCCGAGTCCGTCAACTGGCTGGAGCAGCACCTCGCCAAGTACGAGGGCACCGTCGTGGCCGTCACCCACGACCGGTACTTCCTGGACAACGTCGCCGGCTGGATCTGCGAGGTCGACCGCGGCCGCCTGCACGGCTACGAGGGCAACTACTCCAAGTACCTGGAGACCAAGGCCACCCGCCTCAAGGTCGAGGGCCAGAAGGACGCCAAGCGGCAGAAGCGCCTCAAGGACGAGCTGGAGTGGGTGCGCTCCAACGCCAAGGGGCGGCAGGCCAAGTCCAAGGCCCGCCTCGCGCGGTACGAGGAGATGGCCGCCGAGGCCGACAAGATGCGGAAGCTGGACTTCGAGGAGATCCAGATCCCGCCGGGCCCGCGCCTGGGCAACGTCGTCGTCGAGGTGAACAACCTCAGCAAGGCCTTCGGCGAGAAGGTGCTGATCGACGACCTGTCCTTCACGCTGCCGCGGAACGGGATCGTCGGGGTCATCGGCCCCAACGGCGCGGGCAAGACCACGCTGTTCAAGATGATCCAGGGCTTCGAGGAGCCGGACTCCGGCGAGATCAAGGTCGGCGACACCGTCAAGATCTCCTACGTCGACCAGAGCCGCGAGCACATCGACCCGAAGAAGACGCTGTGGGCCGTCGTCTCCGACGAGCTGGACTACATCAACGTCGGTCAGGTGGAGATGCCCTCGCGCGCGTACGTCTCCGCCTTCGGGTTCAAGGGGCCGGACCAGCAGAAGGCGGCCGGGGTCCTCTCCGGCGGTGAGCGCAACCGGCTGAACCTGGCGCTCACCCTCAAGCAGGGCGGCAACCTGCTCCTCCTCGACGAGCCGACCAACGACCTCGACGTCGAGACCCTGAGCAGCCTGGAGAACGCCCTGCTCGAGTTCCCCGGCTGCGCCGTGGTCGTCTCCCACGACCGGTGGTTCCTGGACCGAGTGGCCACGCACATCCTCGCCTACGAGGGCGAGTCCAAGTGGTTCTGGTTCGAGGGCAACTTCGAGTCGTACGAGAAGAACAAGGTCGAGCGGCTCGGCGCCGACGCCGCCCGTCCGCACCGCGCCACCTACAAGAAGCTGACCCGGGGCTGATCTTGCGGCACATCTACCGCTGCCCACTGCGCTGGGCGGACATGGACGCGTACGGCCACGTCAACAACGTGGTCTTCCTCCGCTACCTGGAGGAGGCCCGTATCGACTTCCTGTTCCGCCCGGAGAAGGACTTCAAGCAGGGGTCCGTGGTGGCACGCCATGAGATCGACTACAAGCGGCAGCTCGTCCACCGGCACCACCCGGTCGACATCGAGCTGTGGGTCACGGAGATCAGGGCCGCCTCCTTCACCCTCACCTACGAGGTCAAGGACGGGGACGTGGTCTACGTCCACGCCTCCACGGTGATCGTGCCGTTCGACTTCGAGGCACAGCGGCCCCGGCGGCTCACCGCCGAGGAGCGGGAGTTCCTCCAGGAGTACACGGACGCCAAGGAGGAGGCCGTCGCCGCATGACGGTGCTCCACCTCGCCGACGAGGGGGAGGCCGCGGATCTCGCGGCCTTCCTCTCCCGGCTGCTCCACTACGACCGTTCGGCCGCGGTGCGCCTCCAGGCGGCCGGCACGGCGCTGGCCGTCTTCGGTCGGCCGCCCTCCTTCGAGGTGCTGGCGGTGCGCGCGGTACGGCTGGCCAAGCCGTACGAGAACGGGCTCGACGACACGCTCGACGTGACCGTCTCCGCCGGTGAACTGCTCGAGTCCGTGGACGAGCAGGCGGCCACCTCCGTCGTGCCGGGCCCGGTGACCGGGCCGCCCTGGGCCGGGGTGCTGCCCCCGCGCGGGGGCTGGCGGACCGAGGCGGGGCTGCCCGGCCCGGACGCCCTGCGCGCGCTGGTCGCCGCCGCGGTGGCGGAGTTCCGTACGCGCATGGAGGAGCTGACCCCCGAGGACCGGACGCGGGCCGAGCTGGACCGGGTCGGGCGGGAGATCTGGTCCCGGACCGTCGGGGAGACCGGGCTGCCGGTGCGGGCCGTACACGCGGCCCAGTCGCTCGGGTTCCTGCGGACGCGCCGAACGCCGCCGGGCTCGGAGGCCGGGGCCGGGTCCGGCGCCGGCCTCGGCGAGGACGCGCCGAAGCTGCTGTCCTCCGGCGCGTGGCTGCGGCTGCGTACGCCCTTCGGGTCCGTCGCGCTGCGGCGGGCGGGGACCGGGGCCCTGGGCATCAGCGTGCGCTGAGGCAGCTCGGGCCGTCCCCGGCGCTCAGTCCGGGGGTTCGCTGTCGTCCGGGCGTACGGCGATGTGGTCGCTCTCCAGTTCCAGGGCGACGCGGTCGCGCATGCCGAGGGCCGCGGTGTAGTCGGCGGGCAGCTGGAGCCGTCCGGCGCGGTCGAGCATGGCGTACTCGCGGGCCACCACCGTCTCGTGGCCGGTCTCGGCGTCCACCTCGCTGCGGCGCAGGACCTCCGTGGAGGTGCGGCCGTCGCGGATGGCGACGGTGCGGCGGACCTCGCCGGCCACCGCCTGGTCGTGGGTGACGATGACGACCGTGGTGCCCAGGTGTTCGTTGGCCGTGCGGAACGCGGCGAAGATCTGTTCCGCGGTGTGGGAGTCCAGCTCGCCCGTCGGCTCGTCCGCCAGCAGGACGGACGGGTTGCCGGCGAGGGCCACGGCGATGGCGACCCGCTGCTGCTGCCCGCCGGACATCTGCTGCGGGCGCCGGTCGCGGCAGTCCGCGACGCCCATCAGGTCCAGGAGCTCCAGCGCGCGTTCGGCGCGCGCCGCCCGGCGTCCACCGGTGCCGGACAACTGCATGGGCAGGGTCACGTTCTGCGCGGCCGTCAGGTAGGGCATCAGGTTCCGGGACGTCTGCTGCCACACGAAGCCGACCACCGTACGGCGGTAGGCGAGGCGGTCCTTCGCCGTCATCGCGAGCAGGTCGCGCCCGGCGACCCGGGCCGCCCCGGCGGTGGGCGTGTCCAGACCGGCCAGGATGTTCATCAGCGTGGACTTGCCGCTGCCCGAGGCGCCCACCAGGGCCATCAGTTCGCCCTCCCGGACCAGGAGGTCGAGTCCCTGGAGCGCCTGCACCTCCACCCCGTCCGCGCTGAAGATCCGGACCAGGCGGTCGCAGGTGATCAGGGCGTCGTGCCCGTAGGCGGGCCGGTCCCGGGACGCCGTGGCGCGATCGGCCAGCTCCGCGAGGGTGGGGTCGGTCGTCATCGGGTCTCCTCCGTGTCCGCGTCCGCGGTCCGCCGTGTCTGCGCTCGCGCCCTCACCGCGCGTCACCCGCCCTGAGTTCCGCCACCGCTCCGCGCCGGCCCGACCACCACGCCTGGACGGCCGCCACCCCCACCGCCAGGACCAGCACCGCCACCGCCGGGACGGCCAGCGACCACGGGTCGGCGCTCAGCTCCGCGCGCCCCGCCGGGGACGTCGTCGCCGGCACCGCGAGGGTCGTCAGGTCGATGCCGGGGGACAGGAGGCGCACGGCGGCCCAGCCGGTCAGGATGCCGCCCAGAGCCGCCGGCAGCGCCTGCGGGAGGGACTCCAGGACCAGCAGGCGGCGGCCCTGGGCGCGGGTGAGGCCCATGGTGCGCAGCCGGGCGAGGAGCGCGGCGCGTTCGGGGGCGGCGCTCGCGAGGGACAGCAGCAGGGCCAGGGCGGCGTAGCCGGCGGCGGCGGCCACGGCGGCCGTGTAGATGCGCTCCCCGCCGGACTGCAGCGGGGAGTCCACGTAGGTGCCGCGCTCCTCGGACCGCAGGTGGACGGTGCCGGCGTCGTCCGCCGCCCGGTGCACCGCGCCCGCGTCCAGGTCGCCGCCGGTCAGCAGCGCCACGTTCGGCCGGGTGGCCGCGGCCGGCAGTTGGGCCCGGTCCACGACGAGGAAGTCGTCGCCGTTCACGGCCGGAGTGCGGTCGCGGACCAGCACGATCCGCAGGGTGGCGAGGGTGCCGTCGGCCAGCCGCACGTGGAACGTGTCGGTGCCCAGCCGTTCGGCGACCGCGGGGGAGGCCAGCGCCGGCCGGACGGCGTCCTCGGAGCCGCCCTCGGCGCCGTCGGGCCGCCCCAGCTCGCCCGCGGGGAAGGCGCCGAGGCCCGTCCGCCCGGCCAGCGCCGCGTAGCCGGCCGGGTCCACCGTCGCGAGCGGCAGCGACTGGCGGCCGTTCTGGATCTTGGCCTGGTAGTCGATGCCGACCTCGGTGACCTCCCGCACCCCGGGCGCCTGCCCGAGACGGCCGGCCAGCCCGGCGGGCAGCGCGGCCTCCGCCTCCACCCGGGCGTCGGCGCCGACCGAGAGCAGTGCCGCCCGGTCGCGGGCGTCGGCCACGCCGTTGAGCACCGACCCGCCGAACGCCGCCACCGTGAACGCGGTCAGCAGCGCGAGGAGGGGCAGCACGGCGGAGGCGGAGGTACGGCCCGCCCGGGCCAGCGCGAGCGGTCCGACGGCACCCCGCAGCCGCCTGGCCGGGCGGGCCAGCCCGCGCAGCGGCAGCGGGTACAGGCGCACCAGCACCAGCGCGGCGATCACCCCGACCAGGACCGGGGCCACCGCCACCAGGTCACCGGCGCCGTCCGTCGCCCCGCGCCGGCGCAGCATCTCGACCGCGCCGAGCGCGAGGACCACGACGGTCAGTTCGGCGACGGTACGGCGCCGGGACGCCCGCGCGGACGCCACGTCGTGGATCCGTACGGCGTGGTGGGCGGCGGCGGCCCGCAGCGGCAGCGCGAGAGCGGCCACGGCGGTGACCGCGGCGGCGGCCCAGAGCGCGGGGAGCAGCCGGGCGCCGGGCAGCGCCAGCAGGGCCGCGCCGAACCCGAGGGCACCCGCGGGCACGGCCACGACGGCCGTCTCGGCGAGCAGCCGCCCCACCATGCCCCGTACGGAGGCGCCGCGGGCCCGCAGCAGGGCCAGCTCGGCGCGGCGCCGCTCGCCGGCCAGGCCGCCCGCCATCAGCAGGACCACGGCGGCGACCGTGCCCGCGCCCGACGCGGCGACCACGACCAGCGGGCCGATGTCGCCGCGGAGTTCCCCGTACGCGGTGAAGGCGGCGTCGAGTCCCGTGGTGACGTCGGTGAGCGGGTTGATCGTCGCGTGCAGCCGCTCCAGGCCGGGTCCGGACTCCAGGGAGGCCACGGCGGAGGCGAGCCCGTCGAGGTCGCGGCTGTGCAGGGCGTCCGGGGAGGGGGTCAGGTGCCAGTAGCGGACCGTGGGGGTCGCGCCCAGCACCGCGGGCGCCGCCTCGGGGGCGACCAGCAGACCGCCGACCCAGTAGGAGGGGTTGGAGGCTCCCATCGGTCCCGGCACGCGCCGCAGGGACGGGGCGCGCAGCAGGGAGTCGACGGACCAGTAGGGGCTGTCGGCGTCCTCGGGCGTGACGATGCCGGTGACGCGGACGGTGAGGTCGCGGTGGGCCGACAGGTGGATGACCGAGCCCACCTCGACGTGCAGCGTGCGGGCCGTCTCCTCGGTCACCGCGGCCTGCACCTCGGTGGTCTCGATACCCGCCTCCCCGCCGGGGACCTCGGGCAGCCGGCCGGAGCGCAGCCGGGTGTGGTCGGCGAGACCGTGCGGGGCGGCGAGGAGCAGCTCCGCGGGGAGGCCGTCGGGCCGGGGCAGCCACTCGTCCGGCGAGGGCAGGGTGTCGGTGCTGCGGACGCCGTAGGAGGACCGCTTCCCGTCGATGACGAGCGGCCGTTCGACCGCGTCGAGGGTGGACCTGTACAGCTCGGTGAGGCGTTCGGGCCGGACGCTCTCCTCCGTGTGGGCCAACCCTCCGTCGAGGTCGGGACCCGCGGTCACCAGGATGCTGCTCTCGTCGACCGGGGTGCGCTCCACGGCCTGGCGCAGCCCGGCGTCCGTGTACCGGTCCAGCGCCCGGGGGAACGCGGCGGCCAGGCACGCGGTCAGCGCCACCAGCACCGCCAGCGCGACGGCGGCGCCGGGGGCGGCCCGCAGCCGGGTGCGCACCCAGGGGGCGGTCACGCGGTTCACCGTCCGGTACCTCCCTGACCTTCGGGGGTGGCCGTCGTGCGGGTGCGGCGCGGTGCCCGTGCTGCGGCGGTGACCGGCACGGCGGCGGTGACCGGCACGGTGGCGGTCACTGGCACGGTGGCGGTGACCGGCACGGTGGCGGTCACTGGCACGGTGGCGGCCCTCTCGGCCGGTGGCGGGGCGGTCACGCGGTTCACCGTCCGGTACCTCCGTGGTCCTTGAGGGTCACCGTCGTGTCCGTGCGGCGCAGGGCCAGTGCCGCGGTGACCAGGAGCGGGACGACGGCCATGCCGGCCAGCAGCAGGGCGACGCGGTCACCCGGCAGGGCCACGTACACGTCCGGCACGGGCCGGGTGGCCTGCGGGGTCAGTACGGTCAGCGGGATCACCGCCCGGGTCAGGACCGCGCCCAGGGCGGCGCCGGTCAGCAGCGCGAGGCCGGTCAGCACGCCCTGCTCGGCGGCGACCGTGCGGGCCAGCCGGCGGCGCGAGGCGCCCAGGGCACGCAGTACGGAGAACTCGGTGCCCCGCTCGCGCAGCGACCCGGCCGCGCTCACCGCGAAGCCGACCGCCGCGAGCGCCGCCGCCACCAGGGTCGCCGCGGCGAACGCGGCTCCGGGACCGGCGCCGAACGGGTCGTCGCGCAGCCGCTCGGCGACCTCGTCGCGCACCAGTACCTGGGCCGGTGCGGTGTCCGGGAAGGCCCGCAGGCCCGCCGCCGCCTCGTCGGTCCTGCCCGGCCCGGTCCGCAGCCACCACTCGGTGGGCGCGACGGCGGCGCCGTACTTGCCCTGCAGATGCCGGTTGACCGCGGGCAGGTCGACCAGCAGGGCACCGCCGAACTGCGCCGAGGGGGTCTCGGGGCCGGTGCCCGGCAGCTCGCGCACGGAGCGCACGATCCGCACCGGGACGTCGTGGCCGCCGATCAGCACCGTGACCCGCTGCCCGGTGCTCGCGCCCGAGGAGTCGAGGAAGCGGTCGGTGGCCACGGCGGTCACCTCGGCCGGTTTCGGCTGCGCGACCCGCAGCCGCACGGTCAGCGTGGTGATCTTCCAGCTGCCGGTCTCCGAGCGGCCCGTGGAGTACTCGACGGCGAGCGGACCCGACTTCAGCAGGCGCGGGGTGGACGGGGCGCCCGGTGCGTCCGGCGCGGACGACGGGGGCGACAGCTCCGATCCGGCCGTCCAGGCGTCCGGCAGCGGCACCGGCCGGGCGGTCCCGTCGGCGGACGTGGCCGTCACCCGCCGTACCGTCAGGCGGTGTTCCTCGCTCTCACCGCCGGGCTGGGCCACCGTGAACTCGACGCCGGTCAGGGTGAGCGGTCCCGCGGAGACGTCCATGCCGAGGGTGTGCTCCCGGCCGTCGGCGGGCAGGGAACCGGCCGCCAGCCGGTACGGGCTGCCCCAGCGGTCCTCGACGGTGACCGTCACGTCCGCGGACCGGGAGCCGACGTGGGCCGGGTCGGCGTCCGGTCCGGCGTCCGGGCCGGTGCCCGCGACGGCCAGGGTCGCCGCCAGCGTGAGCCGGGCCGTGCCCGCCGGGATCGTCGCGCCCTTCGTCGGCTGTTTCGGCGCCATGCCGGACAGCAGCCCGCGCGGCGACTCGTCGGCCAGGTCGGGGCGCATCAGCAGCAGGCCCGCCGCGCGCGAGGTGTCCAGCGCGAGCACCGTCGCCGTCCGGTCGCCGGACAGGGAGACCTCGGACCGGGCCGCGGGGGCGACCTCCGCCACCCCCGGGACGCCCGCGACCAGGTCGGTGCGGCCCGGGCCCGGCGTGCCCGCGGCCTGCACCCGGACCGGTGCCCCGGTGCGGAAGTCGGCCTGGTCGTCCTGCGACCGGGACCACGAGGCGCCCTGCCCGATCGCCACCGTGCCCAGCGCCACGGCGAGCACCAGCAGCAGCACCGGACCCGCCCCGCGCATCGGACGGCGGCTCAGCTGCCAGCCCGCCAGCGCCGCCGCGAGGCCGCGCCCGCTCGCCGCCCGGCGCTCCGCGAGCCGCGCCACCAGCGGCAGCAGCCGCAGTGCCAGCACCGTCCCGGCCAGCAGCGCCAGCGTCGGCGTCGCCACGAACAGCGGATCGACCCCCAGGGTGCCCGGGGCGTCGGTGTCGCCCGACCCGGCGGCGGAGGTCTGCTGGTCCAGCTGCCAGTAGGCGATACCGGCGATCACCAGCAGTCCCACGTCCGCGCCGGCCCGCAGCCAGCCCGGCAGTGCCCGGGGCCGTCCGCCGCCGGCCTCCGGCGCGAGGGTCAGCGCGGGCAGCGTCACGGCCAGCGTGCACCCGAGCGCCGCGACCGCCGCCACCAGCCACACGGTGCCGCTGCCGCCGGCCGTCGGCTCCCAGCCGAGCCCGATCCGGGCCGGCGCCCCCTGCCCGACCAGCAGCCGGACCAGCGGTCCCGCCAGCAGCGGCGCGCAGACCAGCGCGGGCACCGCCAGCATCAGCGCCTCCAGCGCCGATCCGGCCGCCAGCCGGCCCCGGGAGGCGCCGCGGGCCCGCAGCAGCCGCAGCTCGCCCGCCCGCTCGACGCTCAGCAGCCGCGCCACCAGCAGCAGCGCGCCGCCCGCGAGCAGCACCAGTTGCGAGGCGATGACCAGGAGGGTGGAACGGGACACCTCCAGCGAACGGTCCAGACGCTCCAGGATCGCGGGCAGTTCGGTGGTCGCCGCGGTGGTGCCGCTGAGCACCTGCTGCTCGCGCAGCCACGCCAGGCCGCCCCGGGCCGCGTCCCCGAGGGCCTGCGTCCGCCCGGTCGTCAGGGACGAGTAGTCCGCCGTCACCAGCCAGCCGGACGACCCCGCGCTGACCCGGCCGCCGCTCAGCGCGCCGGGCGGGGCGAGCAGCGGCCCGTACGTCGTGAAACCGCCCTGCTGGAGGCCGCGCCCGGCCAGGTCGTCGAGGCGCCAGTACGGCGACCCGGCGTCGACCGGCCGGTACAGACCGCTCACCACGATGTCGACGGCCGGGCCGTCGAGCCGGTCGGTGAGGGTGAGCCGGTCGCCGGTACGGACGCCGATGCGCTCGGCGGCGGCCACCGGCACCGCCACCTCGACCGCGCCGCCCTTGCCCCCGTCCTCGGGCAGCCGTCCCTCGTCGACACGGACCTGCGTCGGGTCGAGTGCCGCGAAGAAGGTCAGATCGGGGTCGCCGGACCTCCCGGTCGGGGGCCGCAGGGAGCCGGGCAGTGCGTACGGGCCCGAGCGCACCAGGGTCCGCACCGTCCGCGGCAGCCCGTCGAAGGTCTTCGCGGCGCCCTCGCGCACGGTGGCGTCGGCCGCCGACCGCTGGGCCGCCGGTACGTCCGCCTTCACGATCAGCGCGGCGTCGGCCCCGGTGCGCGCTTCCGCGAGGGAGTGCCGCAGGGCCGCGTCGCCGATGGCGCCCGAGTAGGCGGTCAGGGTGGCCAGCACCGTGGTGGTCAGCAGGACGGTGAGCAGGGCCGCGGCCAGCAGCAGGCGGTGTGCACGCGCCCGCAGCAGCACGAACCCCATGAGCCCCCCGTACCCCGCCACCCGGCCCCCCGCCGCTGTTGTCCAGACCTCTCCGGGATGTTGTCAGAGGAGGAGGTACGGAAGTAACCGCTTGGGACTTGGACTTGACCGGATTGTGACCGGAATCCGGTGCCGACTGACCGGAATGCGCCCGTCAATCAGGGAGTCGACGACGGAAACGGATGAGGGAATCGGACGACGGGACCGGACGACGCGTCCGGACGGCGGGACGGGTCAGCCCGGGGCGTTGATCATCGAGGCCGCCGCGTACGTCAGGTACTTCCACAGCGTCTGCTCGTGCTCCTCGGACAGGCCCAGCTCGTCGAGCGCGACCCGCATGTGCTTCAGCCAGGCGTCGTGCGCGGCCCGGTCGACGGCGAAGGGGGCGTGCCGCATCCGCAGCCGCGGGTGGCCGCGGTTGTCGCTGTACGTCGTGGGGCCGCCCCAGTACTGCATGAGGAACAGCGCGAAGCGGTCCTCGGCCGGACCCAGGTCCTCCTCGGGATACATCGGCCGCAGGATCGGGTCCTCGGCAACCCCCTCGTAGAAGCGGTGGACGAGCCGGCGGAAGGTCTCCTCCCCGCCGACCTGCTCGTAGAAGGTCTGCTCCTGAAGCGTGCCGCGCCGAATCTCGTTCACGCCGTCCATGGTCTCAGACCCGGGGGCATAGGACTCAAGACCTAGGACCCCGTCAGGGCCCTGCCCGCGGCCCGCCCGGCCCGTACTGTGGAGGCATGGGCGGGTACGAGGACCTGGACAGCCTCGCCGCCTCCGCGCGTGCGGAGCTGGTGCGGGAGATCGAGCTGAGCGGCGCCTGGACGGCCGACCCGGTGTGGCGGGAGGCGTTCCGGAAGGTCCCGCGCCACCTCTTCGTGCCGTACTACTACGTCGGCGTCCGGGGCGGCTACGAACGCCGGTGGGGCGAGGACCCCGACCCGCGCGCCCGCGAGCGCTGGGTGCGCGGCGCGTACGCCGACGCCCCGCTGGCGACGCGGATGCGCGACGGCGAACTGCTCTCCTCCAGCAGCCAGCCCTCGCTGATGGCGATGATGCTGGTCGAGCTGGACGTGCGGGACGGCGACCGGGTCCTGGAGATCGGCGCCGGCACCGGCTACAACGCGGCCCTGCTCGCCCACCGGCTCGGCGCGGACGACCTGGTCACCACCGTCGACCTGGACCCGGAGATCACCGAGTCGGCCCGCCGGCACCTGGACGCCGCCGGGTACCACCCGGCCGTCGTCACGGGCGACGGCGCCCGCGGCGTCCCGGAACGCGCCCCCTACGACCGGATCCTCGCCACCTGCGCGCTGCCCTCGGTGCCGCGCGCATGGCCGGCCCAGTGCCGCCCCGGCGGCCGGATCCTGACCCCGCTGGCCACCGGCCTCGTCGTGCTCACCGTCCGCGACGCCGAGCACGCCGAGGGGCGCTTCCTGCACACGCCCGCGTACTTCGTGCCGCTGCGCGGCGCGGACCGTGCCGCGCCCGAGACACCGGGCCTGGGCGGCGTACCGCGCCGGGCCCGGGAGGACGACCTGTTCCGCTTCCTGCTGGCGCTGAGCCGGGGCGGGCTCGATCCGCAGGAGGCGTACGCGCTGTGGGACCGCGAGGACGCCCCGCGCCGCGAGCGCTACGGCATCACCGTCAGCGGCGAACGGGCCTGGGCGTGGCTGGACGACCCCGAGGGGCCGTACGCCTGGCCGTTCGCCTGACGGAGACCGCCTCCCGCGCTACCCCCGGCGGACCGTGATCGTCGTCCAGGCGCCGACGTGCACCCGGTCGCCGTCCTGGAGCGGCACCGGCACGAAGGGCTGGATCGGCTCCTCGCCGCCGTTGACCGTCGTGCCGTTCGTCGAGTTCTGGTCGACGACCGCCCAGCTGCCGTCCGGCTGCTGCACCAGCACCGCGTGCTGGTGCGAGACGCCCGGGTCCTCCGGCGGCACGGCCAGATCGATGTCCGGGGTGTCGCCGGTGGAGTGCCTGCGGCGGCCGATGGTGATCTGGTTGCCGGTGAGCGTGCGCTGCTGCTCGGGCGAGTACGCGGGCAGGTTCAGGCCCGCGGCCTCGGGGCCGGAGCGCTGCATCATCGCCATGAAGTACTCGCGGTCCGGACCGATCGTCGCCGACCAGGTGGCCGGCTGCTGGGGCCGCTGCGGCTGCTGCGGGAAGCCCTGGCCGGGCGGGGGCGCCTGGGTGGCGCCGGGCTGCGGGTAGCCGTAGCCGCCGCCCTGGGCCTGGCCCGGTCCCTGGCCGGGACCCCCGGGAGCGCCGGACGTCGGCGGGGAGAGCACCCAGTCGTCCCCGCCGACGGACGGGCCGCCCTGCTGCGGGCGGTTGGCCTCCTGCGGGAAGGCGGGCGGGGCCGGCGGACCGGCCTGGTACCCCTGCGGAGCGCCACCGGGACCGCCGGGCCCACCAGGCCCGCCGGCGCCACCGGGCGGGGGCGGGACGGGGCCGGGCGGAGGCGGGACCGGACGCGAGGGATCGCTGCCGAAACCGGGCGGGGCCGGAGGGCCGGAGGGGCCGTTGGGCCCACTGGGACCGCCGGGGCCGCCGGGGCCGTTGTAGCCACCGGGACCACCGGGGTTGTTGGGCCCATTGGGGCCGCCGGGGCCGCCGGGGCCGTTGTAGCCACCGGGACCACCGGGGCTGTTGGGCCCACTGGGGCCGCCGGGGCCGCCAGGCCCGCCGAAACCGCCGGAGCCGCCCGGACCACCAGGACCGCCGAAACCGCCGGCACCGTTGGGGCCACCGGGTCCGCCCGGACCGTTGGGACCGCCGGGTCCGCCCGGACCGCCGAAACCGCCGGCACCGTTGGGGCCGCCGGAACCGCCGGGCCCGTCAGGGCTTCCCGGGCCGCCGAAACCGCCGGGACGGTTGGGTCCGTCCGGGCTGCCGAAACCACCGGGTCCACCAGGCCCACCGGGTCCACCGGGCGCGCCAGGCCCACCGGAGCCGCCGGGCCTGTCGGAACCCCCAGGACCGAAGGGGCCGCCGGGGCCACCCGCGGGGCCGCCCGGACCACCGGGACCGCCGCGGCCCGACGGGTCGGAGCCGAAGGGCGGCGGGCCCGGGGGGATCGGTTCTGCGGGGCGGTTCATCTGGGACGGGCGGGAGCCCTGGTAGTCGTACGAGTCACCGCCGCCGTACGACGGACCAGCGGGCGGCTGCCCGAAGTGCGGCGCCGGGCCACCGGACGCCGGCGGGCGCGGGGCGGCCGGGGTGTACGAGGTGGCGGTGTTGGTCAGGAAGTTCCACCGGCACTCCTCGCAGAACGGCGCACCGCCCTCACGCGGCGTGCGGCACTGCGGACACAACTGCGGCTCGCCGCCGGGACCGCCCGGGCCGCCGCCGGGACCACCGCCCGGCCCGCCGGGTCCACCCGGACCGGCGGGCGGCGGGAAGCCGTAGCCGCCGCCCGGAGGCGGTGGCGGCGGAGGGGGCGGCACGGCACCGGCCATGCGGTGACCGCAGACCTCGCACCAGTCGTCGGAACCCGACTGGTGTCCGTTCGGGCAGGTCGGCATGTCGGAGCTTCCCTCTCTTGCGGGCGTGTCGCGCGGTTGTTGAGCGTCACTTCTTCACACGAACGGTCTTGGTCGACCGGGTCTCGAGAGTCATCTCGTCGGCCTCCTCCACCTTCGCTTTCAGTCGCACAGTACCTGCCGCCGCGTCCACCACGTCCACCACCTTCGCAAGCAGTTTCGCCGTATCCGCGTTTCCGGAGACTCCCGCGAGCTGAACCGCGCGGCCCAGTTTGGCCGTTGCTCCGTCGATGTCTCCCGCTTTGCGTAGATCGAGCCCTTGCTGGATGGCTTGTGCCAGTTCGGCCTGCCCGGTGTAGTGGGCGACTTGGGGGTTGATCGACGTGGAGGCGGTCATGTCGTCGGTCCACACGGCCCGTACGAGACCCTGCGCGCCGAGGTTCTGGACGCTGCCTCCCCCACTCTCGGCTTCGCTCGAGCGGGAGGTGCCCCCACGCTCCGGGATGACCAGGGAGACCCGGGCGGCCAGCATCTCCTGGCCGAGGCCCGCGGCCAGTACCTCGACGCAGACGTGGTAGTCACGGGACTCGTCGCCCCAGGAACCGGTGGGGTAGTCACCGGCCCGCGGTCCCGCCTCGGTCCGGCGGGCGGTCAGCTCCTCGACGGTCGGGGCGACCTGCTTGACGAACTTCACCGTGGTGCCGAGCGGGGTCCACAGCCGCAGCGCGACGTCCGCGACCTCCTTGCCCATGGCCGTCTCCATCATGCGCGTGAAGTCGGCGGCCAGGCCCGCCGGATCGGCGACGATGTCGGCGGTGCCGAGCAGGGCGGAGGCGATCCCTGTGACTTCTTTCACCTCCCAGTCGGTGCCCACGCCCCGGGCATCGCAGGTGAAACGTCCGGCGCAGGCGTCGAGCGCGGCCCTGAGGTCCTCGGGCGACTCGTGCTCGTTGCGGCCGTCGGTGAGCAGGATGCCGTGCCGGATGGCGACGTCCGCGGTGGCCAGCAGCCGGTCGGCCAGCCGCAGCCAGGTGCCGATGGCGGTGCCGCCGCCCGCGCCGAGGCTGCGCAGCGCCTGCTTGGCCTGCGCCCGGGTGGTGGCGTCCGCGACCGCGAGCCGGCCGCCGCCCGGGTAGACCTCCTTGGCCACGTGGGTGCCGCCGACCACGGCGAAGTGCACCCCGTCGCGCAGGGTGTCGATCGCGGCGGACGTGGCGTCGCGGGCGTTGCGCATCTTGGTCGGCGGGTAGTCCATCGAGCCCGAGCAGTCGACCATCAACGCCACGGCTGCGGAGGGCCCTTGGCCGGGCGAGTACAGGTGGGGCGCGGCGACCGCGCTCCCGACCGTGCCGCCGCCGGTCGCGGTGACCGTGACGATGGCGTTGACCTCACGGCCGCCCTCGGGCAGGTACTCGTTCTGGTAGACGTCCACCGCGAACTGCGGCACGTTCGACTTCGAGAAATTGGCCATGCCGGATCGCATCCCCCTCTACGTCCCCACAGCGGTGGGGGTCTTGGCTTGCTGGCGCGGACCGCCCCCTGCGGTCCGCGAGGCCGCCCCTCCACCCGTGGCCGTGCGGGGGCCTCAGGCCGATCCTGCCCCCTGCGGCGGGGCCGGGAACGGCAGGAGGGCCACTGTTACGTTGTCGTGGCCCCCGCCGTCCAGGGCGTGACCGACCAGAACGCGGGCGGCGTGCAGCGGGCGGTCGGCGGCGTCCGGGGGCATGGCCTCGGCCATCTCCTCGGCGGACTCCGCGTAGTTCCACAGGCCGTCCGTGCAGACCACGACCACACCGGCGCGGTCCGGCTTGAAGGACGCGGTGTGCGGCTCCAGTTCGTAGGCGTCGGCGCCCAGCCAGCCGGTGATCGCGTGGGCGCGTTCGTCGGCGTAGGCCTCGGCCTCGTTCATCAGGCCGGCGGCGACCATCTGCGCGGCCCACGAGTCGTCCTCGGTGAGCCGGGCGGGCGGCGTGGCGCGGTCGGCGGGGACCCAGTAGACGCGGCTGTCGCCGACCCAGCCGACGACCAGCAGCCCGGCGGTGACCACGGCGCCGACCAGGGTGCAGGCCGGCGCGTTCTGGTGCGGGGCCTGTTCGCGGGCGGTGGCGGGCTCGTCGGCCAGCGCGTTGACGGCGTGCGAGGCGGCGAGGATGGCTTCGTGCATGGCCTGCTGCGGGTGCGTGCCGCGCGGCAGGGCGCCGAGCAGCGACTCACCGGCCGCCCGGGACGCGGCGAGCGAGGCGTCGTCGGGTCGGGTCGCCGAGGACACGCCGTCGCAGACGATCGCCACCTGGGCGCGGGCGCCGTCGGGCAGCGCGGTGCAGCCCACCGAGAACGCGTCCTCGTTGCGGTGGTGGCGCAGGCCGCGGTCGCTGACGGCGGCGATCGGGCCCGACTCCTGCTCCATGTGGTCGCGTTCGCGGGGCTGGGCGTGCCCGCAGTTCTCGCAGTAGCCGTCGTCGTCGACCCGGCCCGCGCGGCAGGCCACGCACACCTTCTCGGCCGCGGCCGGAGCGGCGGGCTGGCGGGGAACCGCGGCCGGTTCGGGAGCCGGGGCCTGTTCCGCGGTCAGCCGCGGGTCGGGCGCCTGCAAGGGGTACTCGTCGGGCTCCCCCGGCCGGTCGAACCGCACCCCGGACGCGGGCGACCCCGCCGGAGCCGCGGGTGCCGCCGCAGCCGCGGGTGTCGACGGCGGCGCGGCGGGCGGCGGCGGGGGCGGCGGCAGCGGGGAGCCGCCCGAGTCGGTGCCCGGCAGTTCGGCCGCCGCGTGCACCGGGGCGGGGTGGCCGTGGCCGTCCGAGTCCCGGGCCACGGGCCAGTCCACGCCGTCCGGCGCGGGCACCGCGCCGTTGATGGCCAGGGTCGGGCTGTCCTCGGGCCGCGCGGGCACGACGGACAGGTCGTATCCGCACGCACCGCAGAACCGGTCGCCCGACTCGAGGGGTTCCTCGCAGCTCGGGCACTTCGGCACGGCGGCCTGCTGGGGCATCTGCGACATCAACTACACCCACGTCCGGGGGCGGTAACGATTGGCACGTTCCACCAGGTCGATCCTCTCCTCGCCGCCCCGCGCCAGCCGGGCCAGCGTGCGGTACGAACGCTCCAGGCCGAAACGCAGGCCGCGTTCGTCCAGGCCGCTGCCGAGCAGCGTCCGTCCCCCGGCGGCGGGAGGGACGGAACCCCGACCTCCGGAGAGTACCCAGTCCAGCGCACAACCGAGGACCTCGGCCGACAGCTGCTCGCGCCGCGCCGGATCCAGACCGTACACGTCCAGCGCCTCGACCTGCCGCGCGGCGGCGATCAGGTCGTCCAGGAACCGCAGGTCGCCCGCGGCCGCGGTGCGCTGCCGCAGCCGCGCCCGGACGGCCGCCACGCGCGCCGCGGTGCAGTGGACGGACGACTCCGGCACCGACTCCAACGTCCGTACGGCGGCCGCCCGGTCACCCGCGGCCAGCTGCACCCGGGCCAGCCCGAACGCCGCGCTGACGTGGCTCGGGTCGGAGGACCACACCAGCCGGTAGTACTCGGCGGCGTTGTCGAGCTGCCCCAGCACCTCCGCGCACAGGCCGAGCGCCAGCTTGGGCGCGATCTCGCCGGGGAAGGCGTCGTAGATCGCGTCGAAGGCCAGCGCCGCGTCCTCGTGGGCGCCGGTCACCAGCGCGGCCAGCCCGCGGTACCAGACCACCCGCCAGTCGTCGGGGCGCTCACCCTCCAGGGCCCCCAGCGCCTCCAGGGCGCCGGACGCGTCGCCGTTCTCCAGCCGGGCCCGGATCTGCCGCAGCCGCGTCTCGGTCGACGGCGCCGGAGCGGCCGCCAGCGCGGTCAGCAGCTCCGCCGGCGCGGACGCCATCAGGCCCGCCAGGAAGCCCGCGTTGGGGTCGCCGGCGTCGACCCGGGGGACCGGCAGCGCGAGCGAGGCGGTGGGCGCGTCGGCCTCCTTGACCAGGCCGGAGGCCCCGGTGCCGAGCCAGCCGGCCGAGCCGGCCGAGCTGACCGCACCCGGCAGCGAGGCGCTCGCGCCCCCGGACGCGGCCACCGGCGTACCCGCGCCCACCGGCGGGGCGTGTGCGACGGTCCCGCCCGGAGCGCCCACGGCCGGACCGGAGCCGCCCGGCAGCGCGGGCGCGGCGCCCGCTCCGCCCGGCAGGGCCGCACCGGAGCCGCCCCGCCGTCCTCTCGCCGGGGGCACCCGGGCGCCCAGCCGCGACACCTCGCCGTCCAGGCGCGGGAACAGTTCCGTGTCCGTCACCCGTACCTCGGGCCCGAACAGCGTGGAGACGGCGGGCCTGGCCCGGCCCGTCTGGAGCGAGACCACCTCGCGCAGCACACCCGTCAACTGCTCCGCCATCTCCTGCGCGGAGGCGAACCTGCGGGCCGGATCCGGGTCGGTGGCCCGCACCAGCAGCCGGTAGAACGACTCGTACTGCCGGAAGACCTCGATGCTGTCGGGGTCCGGCAGGGAGTCCGCGTAGACGGTGGTGTAGCCCTGGAAGTCGAACGACAGCACGGCGAGGGTCCGCCCGACCGTGTACAGGTCGGACGCCACCGACGGGCCGACGTCGGCGACCTCCGGGGCCTGGTAGCCCACCGTGCCGTAGATCGCCGACTCGTCGTCGTCCATGCGGCGCACCGCGCCCATGTCTATGAGCTTGAGCTGGTCCTCGGTCTGGATGGCGTTGTCGACCTTGAAGTCGCAGTACAGCAGCTTGCGGCTGTGCAGGTGGCCGAGCGCCTCCAGCGCCTCGATGCCGTACGCGCAGGCCTGCTCGACCGGCAGCGGATCGCGCCGCCCCTGCGGGGAGCGCCGGGCGTTGGCGATCTCCTTGAGCGACTTGCCGCCGACGTACTCCATGACGATGTAGCCGTCGAGGGAACCGGTGCGCTGGTCGAGGTG
This sequence comes from Streptomyces violaceoruber, assembly GCF_033406955.1. Taxonomy (NCBI): domain Bacteria; kingdom Bacillati; phylum Actinomycetota; class Actinomycetes; order Kitasatosporales; family Streptomycetaceae; genus Streptomyces; species Streptomyces violaceoruber. The sequence goes on from NZ_CP137734.1 coordinate 5,568,385, forward strand.
CTCGACGAAGTTGTAGATCCGCACGATGTTGGCGTGCTCGATCTCGGCGAGGAAGCGGCGCTCGGAGATCGCCGCCGCCATCGCGTCCTGGTCGCCGGTGTCCAGCAGGCCCTTGAGGACCACCCAGCGGTCGGAGACCGCCTTGTCCACGGCCAGGTAGATCCAGCCGAGGCCGCCGTGCGCGAGGCAGCCCACCACCTCGTACTGGCCGTGCACCACGTCCCCGGCCTTCAGCTTGGGCACGAACGAGTACGGGTGGCCGCACTTGGTGCAGAAGCCCTCCGTGCGGCCCGGCCGCTCGCCGCGCGAGCGCCCGACCGGCGCCCCGCAGTCCGAGCGCGAGCAGAACCGCTTGCGTTCGGGCACCTCAGGGTGGTCCATCACCATCACGCGCGGGTCGGGCCGTGGCACCGCCGGTACCTCGACGAGACCGACGCCGAGGCGCCCGCGCCCGGTGGAGCCCGCGCTCGAACCGGAGCTGCGCACCGACACCGAACGCCCCGTGGAGCGGCCCGAGACCGCCCGGGAGAGCCGGCCGGACACCGAACGCCGGGACTTCGACGAGCGCGACGACTGGGACGACGTGCGCGAACTGCGGGCGCTGGAGCGGGAACCGCCGCTGCCCGACGCACCGCGTGACCCGCGCGAGCCCCCGCTCCCGCCGCCTCCGGTGACGCCGGTCGGCGTGGCGCCGAGCGCGCCGCCGGCCGCGACGACCGGCGCCAGACCGCACGTGTCGCAGTACAGCTCGCCGCCGCCCATGTCCTCGTAGGTCCCGCCGCAGCCGGGACGCTGACACGTCCGTCCTGCCTCACTCATGACGCTGCCTCCCCTTGCCGCTCGTGCGCCGGCTGCCGCCCGTGCGCCGGCCCTCGCTCTTGCGCCGGTCCTCGCTCATGAGCCGGGCCCCGTCCGGTCCACCGGCCCGCCCTGGCCGGGCACGCGCCTTGCGGTGCCGAGCAGTTCGGCCGCCGCGTGCTGGTAGCGCAGCACGGCCTGCTCGGCGACGCGCAGGTCGCAGGGCGCGCTCCACAGCATGCGGCGCGCCTTCTCGTACTTCTCCGCCAGCTCGGGGTCCTCGGCGTGGCCCAGCCGGGCCATCTTCGCCTTGTACGCGTCCAGTCGGCCGCGCAGCTCGGCACGGACCGCGAGCGGCGCGGTGACCGCCGTCAACGACTCCCGGGCCCGCAGCAGTTCGTCCTCCGCCTTCTCCTCCAGGGACTCCAGGAGCGGCGACAGCCGGTGCCACTGGGCGTGCCTGCGGTACTCGGCGGCCGCCGCCAGCTGCTCCTGGAGCACGATCGGCGGCCCGCCGACGACCGGCACCTCCGTCGCGGCGATCTTCGCCAGCACCTCGCCGCGCGCGGTGCGGGCCTCGGCCAGCGTGCGGTCCGCGCGCGAGAGCACGTCCCGCAGCCGGACGATCCGCTGCTCGGCGTCCTGGCGCACGGCCAGCACCGCGTCGATCTCACGGCGCACCTCCTCCAGGGCGCGCGCCTCCCGGTCGTACACCGTGGTGTCCGGACGGCCGCCGCCCGGTGCCGAACTGCCCCGGGCGGGCGTCCAGAAGGCCAGCGGGTCGGAGATCACCTGTTCCCGCAGCCGCGTCAGGGTGCGGGTGATCCGCTCCAGGTCGTCGCCCGCCGGGTGCTCGCCGGGGCGCACGCCCACGGAGTGCGCCAGCTTGCGGGTGCGCTGCAACTCGGCGGCGAGTAGATCGATCCGGGCGGGCAGCGCCGACCACACCGCGTCGGCGGCGACCACCATGTCCAGGGAGGTCGCGTAGAGCTGGTTCATCCGGTCCACCAGCGTCACCAGCGAGTACCGCTCGCTGAGCCGGCCGGGACCGCCGTGCGGGGTGGGCGCGTTGGCGATGGCGGCGGCGCCCGAGGCCACCGTGACCGCCTCGCCGCGCAGCAGCTCCGTCAGCTCCACCAGGTCCTCGCGGCTGGACCAGCGGCGCCGGGAACGGATCTCCCGGGCGGAGCGCAGCGCGGCCGTGTACGCGTCGAAGTAGGTCCACAGCAGCGTGATCGACGCCTCCGCGGTCCCCCAGCGCTCGGCGGTGACGCCGGTCAGCTCGGCGCCCTCGAGGAGTCTGCGGCCCGCGTGGTCCTGGAGGGCGAGCAGCGAGGTCTCGATCGCCTCGTGCTCCGCGCCGAGCCGCGCCAGCGCACGGTCCACCTCGTCCCGGTCCATCACCGGCCCGGTGGGTCCCGTGTCGCCCATCGATCACCTCTCGCCGTCGCGGACTTGCGTGTGCCCTGCGTCTCTTCGTCTTCGCCTGCGCGGCCGCCGGTCAGCTCCCGCGCAGGTACTGCGGGGTCGGCGGCAGCGACTTCGCCGGGTCGTCCATGGTCTCCGACAGCCACTCCTCGTACGAGTGCTGCCACCCGTCGGCCCGGTCCGCGCGCCACTGTTCGAGGACCCGGTTGACCCGGCGTACCAGATCGTCGGCGTCCTTCTTCATCGCCACGCCGTAGTACTCGGTCGTGAAGGCGTCGCCCTTCAGCTCCACCGTCGGGTCCTGCGCGGCCTGGCTCGCGGCGAGGGCGCCGTCGGTGACCACCGCGTCGACCTCGCCGAGCTGGAGCCGGACCAGGCAGTCGAGTTGGTTGGGGACGGTGGTGCGCAGGTCGACGCCCTCGGCGAGCCTGCCGTCCTTCTGGTCCTGCTCCAGTGTGCTCAGCGCCGTCGAACCGGCCGCCGTGCAGATCTCCTTGCCGGCCAGCGTGCCGTCGTATCCCGTGATCTTCGAGGACTTGGGTGCCAGCACCTGCTGGCCGGTCCTGAAGTAGGGGGCGGAGAACGCGACGTCCTCCAGCCGGTCGCAGTTGATGGTCATCGTGCGGACCACCATGTCGACCCGGCCGTCCTGGATCGCGGGGACGCGCTGGTCGGTGGGTATCGCCTTGAACTGCACGGCGTCCTCGTCGCCGAGGACGTCCTTCGCTATCCGGTGCGCCAGGTCGATGTCGAAGCCCTCCAGTTCGGCGTCGCCGCCGCTGTTCGGGTCGCGGTAGCCCCAGCGGAAGCTGTTCTGGTCGACGCCGACGATCAGCTTGCGCTTCTCGCCCTCGCGGGCGCGGATCCGGTCGATGGTGGGCCCGTCGTCCCCGGACGGGGCAAGGGTCTGCTTCTCCGGGTCGGTGCACTCCTGCGCGGCCCGCGCCTGGCTGCCGTGGGTGGCGCCGTGGCCGTCGTCCGCCGCACCGTCGCGGCCGCTTCCTCCGCCTCCGCCGTGCCAGGGGACCGCCGGCAGGAGCAGGGCCGCCAGCACGGCGAGAACGCAGGCGAAGGCCATCGCCCCCACTCCGCCCCAGCCCTTCAGGCCGGTCCGCAACCGTCCCGCTCGCATCCTCACGCCCCCTTTCACGGGTCCTGCCTCCTCGGGCCGCACGGGCACCTCTTCCCACCGGCCTGCCGGGCCGCACCCCGCCTCACCGGTACTCCGACAGCCTGCGGCCGATGCCTATGAGCGCGCCGGCCGCCCCCAGCGCGGCGAGCACGCCGGCGCCCTGCGGCAGGTAGCGCATCGCGTCCAGACCGTCGCCCGCCGCCTGCTCGAACTCCGCCTTCTCGTGCTTCAGGGCGGTGGCGAGGGCGGCGTCGACGCCGTCGAAGCATTCCACCGTGGCACCGTCGCCGCCGATCACCAGGTTCAGCGCCTGCTGGTAGTTGCCGTTCTCGTCCTGCGTACGGGCCGAGGTGTGGCGCTTCTTCCACTCCGTCATGTTGCCGTTCGCCGTGTCGACGGGCTGTTCGCCCGCCTTGTCGTCGGCGAGCCGTGCCGCCTCGGCCAGCGCCCTGCCGAGGCCGTCCATGTTCTTGCCGAAGGCCAGGTCGTAGGAGTCGTACGTCTTGTCGCCCACCTTGGTCGTCTCCGCGCCGCGGGAGACCAGGGTCAGGTTCTCGTTGCCCCGGGCCTTGAGGGAGGCGATGCGGGCCTCGTTCAGCGCGTTCAGGGAGCGGACGCCGTGCTCGTGGGATTCGGTCAGGTTCGACCGCGCGACGCTGTGGCCGACGACCAGCCAGAGCAGTACGACGGCGGAGGCGGCGGTCGCCGCGACCATCCCGTGGTTCAGGACGCGGTTGGTGCGCCGGTAGGTGCGGTGCTGGGCCCAGGCCAGCGCGGCGAGCAGGACGACGCCGAGGGCGATCGCCGCCCAGGGGTAGGGCTTGGCGTCGCCGTAGTCGGCGCCCAGCCGCTGGTTCTCCTTCGTGTAGAGGTCCTCCGCCGCCGGGAGCATCTCCTTCTGCATCTTCTCGTTGGCGTAGCGCAGATAGGCGCCGCCGACCGGGAAGCCCTGCCGGTTGTAGGTGCGGGCGCGCTCGACCAGGCCCTTGTACTCGGGCAGCAGGCGGTTGAGCTTCGCGATGGTGGTCGCCGCGGGCGACTTCGGCTCGGAGTTGGCGGCGGCCGTCACGAGCCCCTCGGCGGCCGCGCGGATCCCGTTGTCGTAGCGCGTGCGGGAGTCCTCCGTCTCCTGGCCGCCGGCCAGGAAGCCGCTGGAGGCGGCGGTGTTGGCCTCGGCGAGGGAGCGGTAGATGTCGGCCGCCGCGGAGCTGAGCGGCTGGCTGCGGGTGAGCACGTCGTCGGCGGCCGCGGCCCGCTCGTTCATCTGCCAGGCGGTGACGGTGCCGAAGGCGACGACGAGCACGGCGAGCAGCGCGCCGATGATGCGCAGCCGCCCCGGCTCGGTGACCGCCGCCGCGCGCAGCCGGTCCACGCCCTCGGCGAAGGCGGTACGACGCGGCGCCGTGCCCGGCGGCGGTGCCGCGCTGCTCCCCGGCGGTTGAGTCACCGCTGACCTCCCCCATGGTCATCCGTCGCCGCAAGTATCGCCGTCCGCACCGACATTCGCACCGGCCTTCGTCCGATCCTGATGTGATCCCGGTGCAACGCACCACCCCTGCCCATGAATACGCCACGGGAACCGGTTCGGTTCCCGTGGCGGCTCAGGCGGCGAAGTGCTCCCGGGCCCGCTCACCGGCCCCGGGCGCAGCGCCCACGTGGTCGAGCCCCAGGAGCACGGCACCGAGCACGGGCCGGGCCGTCACCACCCTGGGTACGGCCTTGGGGGCGCGGGCCGCCAGCAGCTCCCGTATCCGCTGGTCGAGTTGCGGATGCCGGGCCGCCAGCACGCTGCCGCCCAGCACCACCGGCGCGGGCTCGGCCAGCAGGTCGAGGCGGGTCAGCGCGACCGTGGCCATGGCCACCACCTCGTCGGCCTGCCGGTCCACGACCGACCGGGCGAGCGGGTCGCCGCCCGCGGCCGTGGCGAACAGCACCGGGGTCAGCTCGTGCCGCCGTACCGGCTCGACCCGCCGCAGGTGCAGGGCCTCGATGAGGGCGTACATCGAGTCGAGGCCGAAGTGGGCCGGCAGGGTGCGGGCCAGCTCGGTCGGCTCCCCCCGCCCGTCCTCCGCGCGCGCGGCGTGCCACAGCGCCTCCTCGGCCAGCCCCCAGCCGCCGCCCCAGTCCCCGGAGATGCGGCCGATGGCCGGGAAGCGGGCGGTACGGCCGTCGGGGCGCATGCCGACGCAGTTCACGCCCGCCCCGCACACGACGGCGACGCCCAACGGTTCGTCGACGCCCGCCCGCAGGAGCGCGAACGTGTCGTTGCGCACCTCGACGCTCCCGCCCCACGCGCGCGCGTGCAGCGCGGCGGCCAGCTGTTCCTCCTCCACGGGCAGGTCGGCGTTGGCCAGGCACGCCGACACGTGGCCGACGGCGGTGACCCCGGCCGCCGCGAAGGCCCGCGTCACCGCGTCCGCCAGGGCGTCCACGGCCCGCTCGACACCCACGGCGGGCGGCCGGAAGGCCCCGCCGCGCGCCGTGGCGAGTACCTCGCCGTCGGCCGCCACCACGGCCACGTCGGTCTTGCTGTTGCCCGCGTCGACGGCGAGGACGCTTGCGCTCAGGCCCACGCCAGGTGCTCCCGGTTGTGTGCGATCAGCCGGTCGGTGAGCTGCTCGGCGTACGCGTACTGGCCGACGAGGGGGTGGGCGAGCAGCGCCCGGAAGACCCGGTCCCGCCCGCCGCGCAGGGCCGCGTCCAGGGCCAGGTCCTCGTACGCGGTGACGTTCGCCATCAGCCCCGCGTACAGCGGGTCCACGTCCGCCACCGGCAGCGGGGCGGCGCCCTTGCCGCCCACCGCCGCCGGGACCTCGATCACCGCGTCGTCGGGGAGGAAGGGCAGCGTGCCCCGGTTGTAGGTGTTCACCACCTGGTACGGGGAGCCCGCGCCGCCGAGCAGGGCGGCGGCGAGGTCGACGGCGGCCTCGGAGTAGTAGGCGCCGCCGCGCTTGGCGAGCAGCGCGGGCTTCTCGTCCAGGGCCGGGTCGCCGTACATCTGAAGCAGTTGCCGTTCCATCTCCGCGACCTCGGCGGCCCGGGACGGCTTGGTGCGCAGCTCGTCGACGACCTCGTCGTGGGCGTAGTAGTAGCGCAGGTAGTAGGAGGGGACGACGCCCAGCCGGTCCAGGAGCGGCCGGGGCAGGCGCAGGTCGGCGGCGACGGCCTCCCCGTGCTCGGCCAGCAGGCGGGGCAGCACGTCCTCGCCCTCGGGGCCGCCGAGGCGTACGCCGGTCTCCCAGGTGAGGTGGTTGAGGCCGACGTGGTCCAGGTGGACGTCGGCCGGTGCCACCCCGAGCAGCGCGGCGAACTTGCGCTGGAGCCCGATCGCCACGTTGCACAGGCCGACCGCCCGGTGCCCGGCCTGGAGCAGGGCGCGGGTGACGATGCCGACCGGGTTGGTGAAGTCGATGATCCAGGCGTCCGGGTTGGCCCGGCGCACCCGCTCGGCGATGTCCAGCACCACCGGCACCGTGCGCAGCGCCTTGGCGAGACCGCCCGCGCCGGTCGTCTCCTGCCCGACGCAGCCGCACTCCAGCGGCCAGGTCTCGTCCTGCTGCCTGGCCGCCTGTCCGCCGACCCGCAGCTGGAGCAGTACGGCGTCGGCGCCGTCGACGGCCGCGTCCAGGTCGGAGGTGGTGACCACGCGGCCGGCGTGCCCCTGCCTGGCGAAGATGCGGCGGGCGAGACCGCCCACCAGCTCCAGCCGGTCCGCCGCCGGATCGACGAGCACCAGCTCCTCGACGGGCAGCGTGTCCCGCAACCGGGCGAAGCCGTCGATCAGTTCGGGCGTGTAGGTCGAACCGCCGCCGACCACGGTGAGTTTCATGAAGTCATCAACCCTTTACTCCGGTCAGTGTGACGCCCTCGACGAACGCCTTCTGCGCGAAGAAGAACACGAGGATCACGGGGGCCATGACCAGCACGGTCGCGGCCATGGTGAGGTTCCAGTCGGTGTGGTGGGCGCCCTTGAAGGATTCCAGGCCGTAGGAGAGGGTCCAGGCGCCGGGGTTCTCGGAGGCGTAGATCTGGGGGCCGAAGTAGTCGTTCCAGGCGTAGAAGAACTGGAAGAGGGCCACGGCCGCGATGCCCGGCCTGGCCATCGGCAGGACGACCCTCAGCAGGGTGCGCAGCTCCCCGCAGCCGTCGACCTTCGCCGCGTCCAGGTACTCGTCCGGGATGGTCAGCAGGAACTGCCGCAGCAGGAAGATGGAGAAGGCGTCGCCGAAGGCCATCGGGACGATCAGCGGCCACAGCGTGCCGGACAGGTCCAGCTGCTTCGCCCAGAACAGGTACATCGGGATGATGATCACCTGCGGGGGCAGCATCATCATCGAGATCACCAGCATCAGGGACAGGTGCCGGCCCCGGAAGCGGAACTTGGCCAGCGCGTACGCCACCGGGACCGACGACGCCACGGTGAGCACGGTGCCGAGGCCCGCGTACAGCAGCGTGTTCTTCCACCAGGTGAGGAAGCCGGGCGTGTCCAGGACGGCCCGGTAGTTGCCCCACTCCCAGGTGTGCGGCCACAGGTCCCGGGTGAGGGCCTGCTGGTCGCTCATCAGCGAGGTGAGGACCACGAAGACGAACGGCAGCGTGAAGAAGAGGGCGGCGGCCACGCCGAGCGAGTGGACGGCGATCCAGTGCAGCAGCACGCGCCTGCGGGCGGTGCGCTCCTCGGTGGGCGGCGGGCTGCCGGCCGCGGCGGGCCGGGCCGGAACCTGGGCCGTCGGTACCTGGGTGGTCATCGGTCACCTGCCTGGATCAGACCGCCCCGGCGGCGCATCAGCAGCGCCGTGAACGCCATGGCCAGGGCGAACAGCACGAGCGCGACCACACAGGCGGAGCCGTAGTCGAAGCGCTGGAAGCCGAGGTTGTAGACGAGCTGGGGGAGGGTGAGGGTCGACTTGTCGGGATAGCCGGGCTCGAAGGACTGCCCGGAGCCGCCGATGATCCCGGAGGCGACCTTCCCGGCGACCAGCGGCTGCGTGTAGTACTGCATCGTCTGGATCACGCCCGTGACCACGGCGAACAGCACGATCGGCGAGATGTTCGGCAGCGTCACGAACCGGAACCGCTGCCAGGCCGAGGCCCCGTCCAGCTCGGCCGCCTCGTACTGCTCCTTCGGCACGTCGAGCAGCGCCGCCATGAAGATCACCATGAGGTCGCCCACGCCCCACACGGCGAGCGCGGTCAGCGCCGGCTTGGACCAGGCGGAGTCCGTGAACCAGCCGGGCGCCGGTACGCCGAGGCCCTCCAGGACCGAGTTGACCGGTCCCGTGCCGGGGTTGAGGAGGAAGACGAAGGCCAGCGTCGCGGCGACGGGCGGAGCGAGATAGGGCAGGTAGAAGAGAGTGCGGAAGACCCCGGCGCCCGTCCTGATCTTCGTGATGAGCAGCCCGACCCCGAGCCCGAACACCACTCGGCAGGTCACCATCACCAGCACCAGCCAGAGGGTGTTGCGCAGGGCGGGCCAGAACAGCGGGTAGTCCTGGAAGACGTACGCCCAGTTCTCCAGGCCCCGGAACTGCGGGACGCCGAAGCCGTCGTACTTCATCAGCGAGAAGTACACGGTGGACACCAGGGGGTAGGCGAAGAAGACGGCGAACCCGACCAGCCAGGGCGACATGAAGGCCGCCGTCCGAAGCGCCGAGGAACGGCGCTTCGCGCGGAGCGTGTTGGTGGCCATGGACCGCTACTTCGCCTGCTCGATGTCGCGGTCGATCTGCGCGGCGGCCTTCTCCAGACCGGCCTTGAGGTCCTTCACCTTGCCCGACTCGTACTGGTAGCCGAGGTCCTGGAGGGTCAGCTGGTAGGTGGCGCCGTTGACGGAGGCCGGCGGGGAGTTCGACTCGGGGTGCTGGGCGATGTCCAGGAAGGTCTTGAACTCCGGGTCGGTCTTCAGGTCGGGGGACTTGAGGGCCGGGAAGGTGGAGGGCACGTTGCGGATGGCGTTGGCGAAGGCGACGACGGCCCCGGTGTCGGTCGTCATGTACTTCACCAGCTCCCACGCGGCGTTCTGCTTCTTGCTCTGCGGGGCGATGCCCATGACGGTGCCGGACAGGAATCCCTTGCCGTACTCGGCCGCCTCGTCGTCGGCGACGGGCATCGGCGCGGTGCCGATCTCGAAGTCGACCCCGGCGTCCTTCGCCATGCCGAGCCGCCACTCGCCGTCCAGCTGCATGGCCACCTGGCCGGTCTGGAAGGGGTGCTTGGCGCCCCACTCGTCACCGAAGGTGTTGCGGTACTTCTCCAGCTTCTCGAAGCCGCCGAGGTCGTCGACGAGCTTCTTCTGGTACGTGAACATCTCGGCGAACGCCGGGTCCTCGGCGACGGCGGACCTGCCGTCCTCGTCGAAGTAGGCGTGGTCCCACTGGGACATGTAGTGGTCGACCACGGTCTCGTAGCCGTGGTAGTTCGGCATGAAGCCGAGCTGCTGGTACCCGTCGCCCTTGGTCTTCGTCAGCTTCTTCGCCACCTGGGCGAACTCGGACCAGGTCTTCGGCGGGGCCTTGATCCCGGCCGCCTCGAAGGCGTCCTTGTTGTAGTAGAGGCCGTAGGCGTCGCCGAGCAGGGGCAGGGCGCAGCGCGTCCCCTCGAACTGGGTGTAGTCCAGCATCGGCTTCGGGATGAGTGCGTCCAGGTCGAGCTTCGACTTCTCGACGAACGGCTTCAGGTCGAGGAAGGCGCCCGAGGAGCAGAACTTGCCGATGTTGGACGTGGTGAACGAGGACACCACGTCGGGACCGCTCGAACCGCCCGCGCGCAGGGCCTGGTTGAGCTTGTCGTCGTTGATGTTGCCGACGACCTTCACCTTGATGTTGGGGTGTGCCTTCTCGAAGCGGTCCACGTTCGCCTGGACGGCCTTCACCTCGGCGGGCGCGCTCCAGCCGTGCCAGAAGGTGATGGTGGTCTCGGCGTTCGGGTCGTCGGAGGCGCCGGTGGCGGACTGCCCGGTGCAGGCGGTGGCGAGCAGGGCGAGGGAGGCGGAGGCGGCGACCGCGAGGGCCGCTTTTCTGGATATTCCGGGCATGGCGAAGCTCCCAGGGGCAGGGCGGGGGACAGGTGGGTGGGGCGAGTGGGTGGGGCGGGGCGGGGTGGCGCGGGGGTCAGCGCGAGGTGTCGAAGACCTCGTCGCGGGTGGTCGCGAGCGCACTCTCCAGCGCGCCGCGCAGGACGGGGTGTTCGGTCACGTCGCCGACGGCGAGCCGGGGCCGGGAGGCGGCCAACTCCTCCAGCTCGTCCCGGACCAGGTCGCGCAGCGCCTCGCCGCCCGCGGTGAGGGAGGTGCCGCTCAGGACCACCAGCTCGGGGTCCAGGACCGAGACGAGGGAGGCGAGGCCGATGGCCAGGCGGGTGGCGTAGGTCTGGAGCAGCCGGCGGTGCGGTCCGTCCGCGGCGTCGGCCCGCGCCGCGCGGGCCACCAGGGTGGCGGCGACCTCGGGGTACGGCCCCGACGGCACGTCGGTGACCCCCAGCTCCCGGGCCAGTCCCGCCAGGGCCTGGGAGCCGGCCAGCTCCTGGAAGCCGCCGCTGCCGGTGCGGCTGACCTTGCGGACCAGGGGGGCGCCGGGTACCGGCAGGAACCCGACCTCGCCGGCGCCGCCGGTCCAGCCGCGGTGCAGCCGGCCACCGAGGACCAGGGCGGCGCCCAGCCCCTCCTGGTTCCACAGCAGGACGAAGTCCTCGTGGCCCCGGGCCGCGCCGAGGCGCTGCTCGGCCACGGCGGCGAGGTTCACGTCGTTCTCGTACTCGACCGGCATCGGCAGTGCGGCGGCGAGTTCCTCCAGGAGGGCGGGGGAGTGCCAGCCGGGCAGGTGGGAGGCGTAGCGCAGCCGCCCGGTACCCGGGTCGAAAGCGCCCGGCGTGCCGATGACCAGGCGGTGGACGTCGTCGCGGGCGAGTCCGGCCGCTTTCACCGCGCCGTCGAGGGCGTCGGTGACCTGCTGGACGACGGGGGTGGCGGCGCGTCGGCCCGGGGTGGGCAGCTCGTACCGGCCGACGGTGCGCCCGGTGACGTCGGCGACCGCGGCGAGGACGCGGTCCGGGGTGACGTCGATCCCGGCGGCGTACGCGGCGGCCGGGTTGACCTCGTAGAGCTGGGCGCCGGGTCCGGGGCGCCCCTCGGTCGTCCCCCCGGCCAGGACCAGCCCCGCCGCCTCCAGGCGGGCCAGCAACTGGGAGGCGGTCGGCTTCGACAGGCCGGTCAGCTTGCCGATCCGGGTCCGGGACAGCGGTCCGTGCTCCAGCAGGAGGTCGAGTGCGGCCCGGTCGTTCATGGCGCGCAGGACGCGCGGGGTGCCCGGCGTACCGGCGGTTCCTGCCATGCGTGTCCACACCTGCCTCTCGACCGCTCAGCTTTTCAGGGGGCGGTGGGGGAAGTCCACCGCGCGGATCACGGGACACGTTCCGGCGGGACGCCCGAGTGCGTCTGTTAGGAAAGTTTCCTGTTGGCTGGAGAACGTAGGCCCGCCCGCAAGGAGCCGTCAAGAGACCGCCCCCGAGGCAACGCAGTCGTTACCTCGGGGGCGGGAAGCGCGCCGGGCGGGGCTACTTGCTGGTGCTGGGCGGCGGAATGGGGGAGGCCGCCATCGACTGCGGCGACACGGTGCTGGCGTACGCCGACGGTGCCGCGACGCCCGCCGTCGGGTCGGCGGCGGCCGGGGCGCCCTCCAGCGGGACCGTGGCCCCGCCGACGATCGCGATGCCGGCCGCGTCGAAGGCCCGCTTGATCCGCCAGCGCAGTTCACGCTCGACGGTGAGGGACTTGCCGGGCATGGTCTTCGCGGAGACCCGCACCACCATCGAGTCGAGCAGTACGGAGTCCAGCCCGAGGGTCTCGATCGGCCCCCAGAGCATCTCGTTCCACGGCTCTTCCTTGCTCATCCGCTCGCCGACCGCGGACAGGGTCTCCTTCACCTTGTCCAGGTCCTCGCCGGAGCGGACCGTGACGTCGACCCCGGCCGTGGACCAGCCCTGGGAGAGGTTGCCGATGCGCTTGACCTCGCCGTTGCGGACGTACCAGATCTCGCCGTCGACACCGCGCAGCTTGGTCACCCGCAGCCCGACCTCGATCACCTCGCCGGAGGCCACGCCCGCGTCGATGCTGTCGCCGACGCCGTACTGGTCCTCCAGGATCATGAAGACGCCGGACAGGAAGTCGGTGACCAGGTTGCGGGCGCCGAAACCGATCGCGACACCGGCGACACCGGCGGAGGCCAGCAGCGGGGCCAGGTTGATCTGGAAGGTGCCGAGCACCATCAGGGCGGCGGTGCCGAGGATGAGGAAGCTGGCCACCGAGCGCAGCACGGACCCGATGGCCTCGGAGCGCTGGCGGCGCCGCTCGGCGTTGACCAGCAGCCCGCTCAGCGCGGTGCCGCCGGACGACCCGCTCCTGCGGTTCATCCGCTCTATCAGCTTGGTGATCGCCCGCCGCACCACGGCGCGCAGCACCACCGCGATCACCACGATCAGCAGCACCCGCAGCCCGATCGCGAGCCACGTCGACCAGTTCTCCTCGACCCAGCCCGCGGCGTTCGTCGCGCTCTCGTGGGCCTCCTTCAGCGAGGGCACGGTCGGCGTCGTCGGGGACGGCGACGGCGAGGGCGACGACGCGGACGAGGCCGACGACGCGGACGACGAACCGGCGGCCGGCAGGACGGCGGCGGACAGGGACACGGCGGAAACCTCCAGGTGCGGCGGCCCGTCCTGCGCGGTCCGGTCCGAGGTCCGGTCCAAGGTCACGGAAAGGTCACCGGACGGGCAGATGCACCACACTAACGGGGCACCGGACCCGGTTCGGCCCGAAACGGGCGGGGGAGACGTCGCTCACCCGCGCTTGAACTGGTCACGCTCGCGCCCCGGCGCCCCGTGTGGTCGAAAACACTCCCAGCCCGTTACCGGGACATGGTGGCGCTACGACCAGGCATGAGGGGAGACTGAACCAGATCGTCCCGGCGCGAGCCACGCGCCGCCGACGCCCAAGGAGGCACCCGTGCCGCATGTCCTGGTCCTCAACGCGTCGTACGAGCCACTCGGCGTCGTACCGCTCCGCCGCGCGCTCGTCCTCGTCCTGGAGAACAAGGCCGTGTGCCTCGAGGAGTCCGGCGCCTTTCTGCACAGCGCGACCGTCACCGTGCCCGCACCCAGCGTGGTCCGGCTCAAGCGGTTCGTGCGGGTGCCCTACCGGGGCCCCGTCCCGCTCACCCGCCGTGCCCTGTTCGCCCGCGACGGAGGCCGCTGCATGTACTGCGGCGCCGTCGCCACCAGCGTCGACCACGTCATCCCGCGCAGCCGCGGGGGCCTGCACGCGTGGGACAACGTGGTGGCGTCCTGCCGGCGCTGCAATCACGTGAAGGCCGACCGCCACCTGGTCGAGCTGGGCTGGCGCCTGCGCCACAAACCGGCTCCGCCCACCGGTCTGGCCTGGCGCATCATCGGCACCGGCCACCGGGACCCGCGCTGGTTGCCGTACTTGCAGCCGTACGGCGCGGAGGACGCCATGGCCCGGATCGACGGCATCTCCGCCTGACGTCCGGGCCTCCGCCTGCTCCCGCCCGTGCTCCGGCTCAGCGCACCCGGTTCTTCAGCGGCTCGGTGTCCAGGGCGGTCCCGACCGGCTCGGGCAGCGCGACCTCCTTGCCGAAGGGCAGCGCCTGCACGGTCTCGTACCGGCCCCCGTCGGGGCGGCTGTGCACCTTGACCTCGCAGGTGTCCCGGTCGATCAGCAGATACACCGGGATGCCGGTCTCGGCGTACGCCCGGGGCTTGTCGACACGCTCACGCCGGTCGGTGTCCGAGTCGTACGAGGTGACCTCGACGACCGGGAGGACGGGGGCGGGGTCGGCCCACTCGCCCTGCCCCACGAAGGCTTCCGACGGAGCCAGCGAGCCGTCCGGCCGGGCGCGACCGCCTCGGCATGCCTCGACCACCAGTCCCTGTGTCGGGTCCAGCCACAGGTCGGGTCGGTGCTGCATACAGATGCGCGTCAGCCATTGGATGACGCGTCCGTGGTCGCCGTCGGGCACGGCCTTCCCGCCAAGATGTCCGTTGATGAACTCGAGCCGCGCGCCTTCTGTGCTCCGGTCGGCGTGGCGGGCGCGTTCCTCGAACTCGGTGACGAGCATCTGCGGCCCGTCGGAGGTCACGGACACAAGGCTCCTCCGGATCCGCGGGGGTCCACAACCTCAGCGTAGGGGGGATCCGGCCGGTCAGGGGCGGCGCCAGGTGAGGGTGTAGCGCCAGAAGAGGCGGCGGCGCAGTCGGGCGCCGGGCAGAACCGTGTGGGCCTCCGCGGCGATGTCGGGGAAGGCCATGTCGGCCGGGCGGGTCCGGGCGGTCATCGAGGTGGGCGGGGCGGCGGCCCGGCCCCTGTTCTTGAGCCACCCGAGGGCGGCGTTCGGGAGGACGGCGCCTGCGCCGAGCAGGTGGTCCGTGACGGTTCGCGGTCGGTAGAGGCCGACGACGACCAGGGTGCCGCCGGGGGCCATGTGCTCACGGAAGGTGTCGAGGGCCTCGGTGAACGGCAGGTGGTGGAGGGTGGCGACGCAGGTGATGACGTCGTGGGGTCCGGCGGGGAGGTCCGTCAGGGCGTCGGCGACGGCGAAGGAGGCCGCCGTCGGCTCGGGAGTCAGCGCGCGTGCCTGTGCGGTGATCGCCGGATCCGAATCGACGCCGCGGACCTCGTCGGCCCGGGTGGCGAGCAGACGGGCCAGGTCACCGGTGCCGGAACCGACGTCCAGCGCGCTGCCGAACCGGCGAGGGAGCTGCCGCAGGATCCAGCGGTGGTAGTGGGCGTTGTGGTCCCAGGGGTGAGCGGCGTTGAACCGGTCGAGCGCCTGAACGAGGCGGTGCGGGGTCAAGCCGGCCAACGTCACGCTGTCCTCCGACGGTGAGGTGCTTTTGGTACAGCAGGATGCTCGAACCCGAGGAATGACTCCTGCACGGCCTCGGAATCGGAACAGGAGCGGGGACCGACCGCACGGCCACCGACGCGGGCGCCGTCCGCCTGCGGTCGGACGAGGCTGCGAGCGACCGCACCGGCAGCCGCGGTTTCGCGCAGCCTGGGAGGGTACAGCCGCTGTCGCCGCGCGTGCCGAGCCCGGGCGGGACGGAGAGGCTAGCGAGGTGTCGCGAGTACGTTCCGGAGTACGTCTTCGAGCGTGACGCGGGCCAGCTCGTGCCTCACGGTCTCCTCGATGCCCTCGTAGACGTCCCGCATCGCCGGCTGGATGCCGTGACCCACCACGCATCCCTGATCCGGGGTGGTGCGGTGCATCGCGAACAGCGGGCCGGGTTCCACTGCCTCGTACACGTCGAGCAGGGTCATCGACCCCAGCTCGCGCGCCAGCGACCAGCCCGCGCCCACACCCCGTCGGGACTCCACGAGCCCGGACCTGCGCAGCTCACCCAGCAGCCGCCTGATCACCACGGGGTTGGTGTTCGCGCTGGCCGCGATCTGCTCGGAGGTGGCGACCTCATGGCCCTGGCGCTGGTAGAGGCCGATCCAGGCCAGCGCGTGGGCAGCGATGGTCAGCCTGCTGTTGGCGCTCATGAGTCCCTCCTCCCGGCCGCAACGCTTTATGTTACGACAACGCAGTCGTAACAGCGAAGGTTGCGACAGGCTGTCGTAACAATTAGTGTTGCGACTACCTGAAGAGTCGATCAACGAGGTGGGACGAATGGGCAAGTCACTCACGGGCAAGATCGCCGTGGTCACCGGGGGCAGCACCGGTATCGGGTTCGCGACCGCACGCGCGTTCCGCGACGAGGGTGCCAGGGTCTTCGTCACCGGTCGCCGCAAGGACGCGCTCGACGCCGCGACCGCCGAGCTCGGACCTGCCGTGACCGGCGTGGTCTGTGACGTCTCCGTGCCCGCGGACCTCGACGCGTTCTACGGCACGGTGCGCGACCAGGCCGGCCGCATCGACGTGCTGGTCGCCAATGCCGGCATCGGCGTCGCGGCTCCGTTCGGGGAGGTGACGGAGGAACTGATCGACTCGGTGTTCGCCGTCAACGTCAAGGGAACGATCTTCACTCTGCAGCAAGCGCTGCCGCTGCTCAGCTCCAACGCGTCGGTGATCCTCACGGGTTCGACCGCCTCGACACGGCCCACCCAGGGGCTCGAGGTCTACGGGGCGTCGAAGGCCGCCGTCCGCAACCTCGCCCGTGGCTGGGCCCACAGCTCGCGCACGCACGGCTTCCGGGTCAACGTCGTGTCCCCGGGCGGGACGCGCACCCCCGGTCTGCTGGAGCTGGTCCCGCCCGAGGCTCTCCAGCAGGCCGAAGGCGGGATCCCTCTCGGCCGGCTCGCCGAACCCGAAGAGATCGCCGCCCTGACGACGTTCCTCGCCTCGGACGCGTCGAGTTACGTCAACGGTGCCGAGTTCTTCGCCGACGGTGGTTACGCGCAGGTGTGACACGCACGCCGTCGCGCCCCCTCTTCGACACGCCGCGGCGGCGTGTCGAAGAGGGGGCGCATGTGCGGCCGGTTTGGCTGATCCGTGCCCGGGTTACGTGTTTTTTTGGCTGGTTTTGTAGGTATTCGGGAGGGCGTGGATGTGACCAGGGCCACGTTGGCGGTATTGGGGCGTCTGTCCTCGTGCGGACTGGGTAGGGGCTGCCGTAACTCGCCACAAGCGTGCTCGGTACGACGCCCGACCCAGAGCCCGATGACGGGCCCGTTCCACCGTCCGACCCAGAGCCTGATCCAAAGGAGACCCCCGTGGCTGCACTGGCGCCCCTTCTGCTCCCGGCCCCTTCCAAACCCGTGGCGGAGCCGTCCACCCCCTGGGCGGAGCCCTCCGCCGCCTCCGAGGCCCCGCACTACTGCGTCTTCGGCGCCACCGGCAGCTGCGCCGAGACCCCGCTGACCAGCGAACCGCCGCTGCCCGACGCCGAGCCCCTCACCAGCGAGTCGCCGTTCGCCGACGCCGTACCGCTGACCAGCGAGTCCTCGCCCGAACTCACGGCCGACGTGCCGGACCAGGGCGGCCCCTCCTTCGCCGTCCCCGTCCCGGAACCCACGAGGTCGTAGAGGAAGCAGATGCCCGCAGCCCAGCCGGCCGAGCCCCCCGCCGAGGACCTTCCCGAGGATCTGACCAGGCTCGCCGCCCTGCACGGCGTCGCCACCTCCTACCGCCCCTCCCCGGACCGCACCGTCCCGGCCACGGCCACCGCCGTCACCCTCGCGCTGGCCGCCCTCGGCGTGGACGCGAGCAGCCCCGGGGCCGTACGGGCCGCGCTCACCGCCCGCGAGACCGAGCTGCGCGGACGGCTGCTGCCGCCCACCGTCGTCCGCTGGGACGGCGGCGGCACCCCGGCCGCGCTGGCCGCCCTGCCGGCGGGCACCCGGCTGCGCGTCGACACCGAGCAGGGCGAGCGGCTCGACGGCGTCGGGCGGCTTCCGCACGGAGTGCACCGGCTGACCGCCACCGCACCCGACGGGCGTACCGCCGACGCACACCTGATCGTCGCGCCCGCCCGGCTGCCCGCCCCGGCCGTGCGCTCCTACGGCCTCCTCGTCCAGCTCTACTCCCTCCTCTCCCGCCGCTCCTGGGGCATGGGCGACCTCGGCGACCTCGGTGAACTGGCCGCCTGGGCCGGTCGCTCCCTCGGCGCCGGATTCGTCCAGGTCAACCCGTTGCACGCGGCCGTACCCGGTGCCCCCGCCGACCCGTCGCCGTACCGGCCGTCCTCGCGCCGCTTCCCCGACCCGGTGCATCTGCGGATCGAGGACGTGCCCGAGTTCGCGTACGTCACCGACCACGAGCGCGCCCGGTCCCTGAGGGAGCGGGCCGGGCGGCTGCGCG
This sequence comes from Streptomyces violaceoruber, assembly GCF_033406955.1. NCBI lineage: Bacteria > Bacillati > Actinomycetota > Actinomycetes > Kitasatosporales > Streptomycetaceae > Streptomyces > Streptomyces violaceoruber. The sequence continues at coordinate 5,586,553 of NZ_CP137734.1, forward strand.
AGGGCGTGCTGGAGAAGGACGCCCTGATCGACCGGGACGCCGTGTGGGAGCTGAAGCGCGAGGCCCTGGAACTGCTCCACGAGGTCCCCCTCGGCCCCGGCCGCCGCGCCGCCTACTGCGACTACCTCGCCGAACAGGGCACCGCCCTGGAGGACCACGCCACCTGGTGCGCGCTCGCCGAGGTCCACGGCTCCGACTGGCACCGCTGGCCCGAGGGCCTGCGCGCCCCCCGCTCGGCCGGCACCGACCGCGCCCGCCGCGAGCTGATGGACCGCGTCGACCTCCACTCCCGCCTCACCTGGCTCACCGACACCCAGCTGACCGCCGCCCAGCGCACCGCCCGCGAGGCGGGCATGCCGGTGGGGATCGTCCACGACCTCGCCGTCGGCGTGCACCCGCGCGGTGCCGACTCCTGGGCCCAGCAGGAGTACTTCGCCGCGGGGATGTCGGTGGGAGCGCCGCCCGACGCCTTCAACTCCCGCGGCCAGGACTGGGGGTTGCCGCCCTGGCGCCCGGACCGCCTGGCCGCGTCCGGGTACGCGCCGTTCCGGGGACTGCTGCGCGGCCTGTTCCGGTACGCCGGGGCGCTGCGCGTCGACCACGTCATGGGCCTGTTCCGGCTCTGGTGGGTGCCCGAGGGCCGGCCGCCCACCGAGGGCACCTACGTCCACTACGACGCCGAGGCCATGCTCGCCGTCCTCGTCCTGGAGGCCGCCCGGGCCGGTGTCGTCGTCATCGGCGAGGACCTGGGCACCGTGGAGCCCGGGGTGCGCGAGGCGCTGCGCGAGCGCGGGGTGCTGGGCACCTCGGTGCTGTGGTTCGAACGGGACTGGACCGGCGACGGCCGCCCTCTGCCGCCCGAGCGGTGGCGCGCCGACTGCCTGGCCACCGCCACCACCCACGACCTGCCGTCCACCGCGGCCCGACTCACCGGCGAACACGTCGAACTGCGCGACCGGCTCGGCCTGCTCGCCCGCCCGCTGGAGGAGGAGCGCGCCGAGGCCGCGGCGGACACCGCGGAGTGGCTCGACGTACTGAGCCGGCTCGGGCTGCTGCACGGCACCGGCGGCGACACCGGAACGCCCGCCGAGGAGGCGGAGATCCAGGCCGTGCACCGCTTCCTGCTGCGCACCCCCGCCCGCCTGGTCGGCCTCTGGCTCCCGGACGCCGTCGGCGACCGCCGCCCGCAGAACCTGCCCGGCACCTGGGACCAGTACCCGAACTGGCGGCTGCCCGTCGCCGACGCCGGGGGCCGCCCGGTGACGCTGGAGGAGCTGGCCGCCTCGCCCCGGCTGCACGCGCTGATCGACGTCGTGCGCGATGCCGCACGCGCCGCCGTACCCGAGCGCGGCGGCGTCCGGGACGGCTGAGCGGGACGCCCGCGCCGGACGCCCGCGGACCCCGTACGGGCACCCCGGGCGCGCGGCCGCCCGGACCGTTCGCTAACTTGGCACCGTGGACAAGAAGAACGCCCTGCGCGCCGGCGCCCTGGCAGCCGGTACGACGCTGATGATGCTGCTCATGTCGTCCCCCGCGCTCGCGCTGACGCGCGACGACGGCGACGACCCCGGCACCGGCCTGAGCGTCGTCGAGACGCTGGGTCTCTACGTCCTGGCCCCGCTCGCGCTGTTCGCGATCATCGCGGGCCTGGTCATGGTCCTGGACCGGTCCCACCCGGACCACCGGGTGTCGGTTCCCGGTACGAAGGGCAAGGCCAAGGGCAAGGTCGCCGCGAAGGCCTGACCCGACGCCCGGCCGCCCGCCCCAGTCTCACCGAGGGCGCCGTCCCACCGCACGCACGCGGAGGGGGCGGCGCCCTTCGGCGTTCCCGCCGCACGCACGCGGAGCGGGTGGCCCCTACTTCTCCGTACCGGCGAGGAGGTCCCGCAGCAGGCCGGCCAGCTGACCGGACCGTTCCGCGTCGAGGGAGGCCAGCGCCTCGGTCTGGGCGTCCAGGCCCACGCCGACCGCCTCGTCGATCAGCTCGAGGCCCCGTTCGGTGAGGGTGACCTGGAGTCCCCGGCGGTCGTGCGGGTCGGGGGAGCGGCGCAGCAGGCCCGCCCGTTCCAGCTTGTCCAGCCGGCCGGTCATGCCGCCGGTGGTCAGCATCAGCGTGGCCGACAGCTGCCGAGGCGAGAGCGTGTACGGCTCGCCGGAGCGGCGCAGGGTGGCCAGGGCGTCGAACTCCCCGCGCGAGATGCCGAAGCGCTCGTACGCCTTCTCCATCCGGTCGCCCATCGCGCGCGCCAGCCGGAAGACCCGGCCGAAGACCTCCATGGCGGCCGTGTCCAGGTCGGGCCGTACCGCCGCCCACTGGTCGATGATCACGTCGACGGGGTCCTTGCGCGGTCCGGGCTGCGGGGGGCGTTCAGTCATGCGACGAGTATCGGGGCCATTCCGCTCGGCCGCAAGAAAGTGGCTTGACGGAAACTTGCTTAGAAGTAAGCTACTTGCCATCGAGCTTCATTCGCCTCCGAAGGGTGCCCTCATGGCCGCCACCCGCCCCGCCGTCATCGCGCTCACCGCCCTCGCCCCCGTCTCCTGGGGCAGCACCTACGCCGTGACCACCGAGTTCCTGCCGCCCGACCGGCCCCTGTTCACCGGGCTGATGCGGGCCCTGCCCGCCGGCCTGCTGCTGCTCGCCCTCGCCCGGGTGCTGCCGCGCGGCGCCTGGTGGGGGAAGGCGGCGGTGCTGGGGGTGCTGAACATCGGGGCCTTCTTCCCGCTGCTGTTCCTCGCCGCCTACCGGATGCCCGGCGGAATGGCCGCCGTCGTCGGCTCGGTCGGCCCGCTCCTCGTCGTCGGCCTCTCGGCCCTCCTGCTCGGGCAGCGGCCCACCACCCGGTCCGTACTCACCGGCGTCGCCGCCGCGTCCGGCGTCAGCCTGGTGGTGCTGGAGGCGGCCGGGGCGCTGGACCCGCTCGGCGTGCTGGCGGCCCTCGCCGCCACCGCCTCCATGTCCACCGGCACCGTGCTCGCGGGGCGCTGGGGCCGCCCCGAAGGCGTCGGCCCGCTCGCCCTCACCGGCTGGCAGCTGACCGCGGGCGGCCTGCTCCTGGCACCGCTCGCCCTGCTGGTCGAGGGTGCCCCGCCCGCCCTGGACGGCCCGGCCGTCGGCGGCTATCTCTACGTGGCGCTGGCCAACACGGCGCTGGCGTACTGGCTCTGGTTCCGCGGCATCGGCCGGCTCTCGGCCACTCAGGTCACCTTCCTCGGACCGCTCTCGCCGCTGACCGCCGCCGTGATCGGCTGGGCGGCACTCGGCGAGGCGCTCGGCCCGGTGCAACTGGCGGGGACGGCGCTGGCCTTCGGAGCGACCCTCGTGGGCCAGACGGTACCGAGCGCGCCGCGCACGCCGCCGGTCGCCGCGGGCGCCGGTCCGTTCAGTTCTGCTTCACGAAACGGTCGAAAAGATTCGATGGACCTGACGGGTACGGCCCTGCGACGGTAGGCCCGCCAGGCCTCCGACCAGGAAAGGACCTTCGTGGCCACAGCCGCCCGCCACACCACCGCCCGCCGCACCACCGCCCGCCGCACCAACGCCCGCCGCACCACCGCCCACCCCGCCGAAGCCCCCACGCCGACCGGCGACCCGGCGCGGCCGACGGCGCCCGTCGCCCTCGGTCTCGCGCTCGCCGTCCTCGCCACCCTCGTCTGGTCCGGCAGCTTCGTCACCTCGCGGGCCCTCGGCGACAGCGTGCCGCCCGTCCAGCACGCGTTCTGGCGCTGGGTGGTGGCCCTCGCCGTCGTCGCCCCCTTCGGCGCCCGGCGGGCCTGGCGGCAGCGCGCACTGATCCGGCGCCACCTCGGCTTCGTGGTCCTCGCCTCCCTGCTCGGCGTGACCGTCTACAACACCCTCGTCAACCAGGCCGGCGTCACCACCCCCGCCGCCAACATGGGCATGATCATGGCGGCGTCCCCGGTGCTCATGGCCCTGTGCGAACGCGCGGGCGGGGTGCGGCTCGGCGTCCGCCGGGTCGCCGGGCTGGGCGTGGCCTGCGCGGGCGTCCTGCTGCTCGTCGGAGGGGACGGCGCGGCCTTCTCGGCCGGCGACCTGTGGATGATCGCCGCCGCCTGCTGCTTCGGGTCGTACAGCGCGCTGCTGCGCCGCAGGCCCGAGGGGCTGGACGGGGTGGGGTTCCTGTTCACCACGTTCCTCGCCGGCACCGTCCTGCTGCTTCCCGCGCACGGCGTCAGCCTCGCCGTCCAGGGCGGCTTCCACCCGACACCGGGCACCGTCTGGCCGCTCCTCTACGTCGGCGTCGCCTCCTCCGCCGTCGCCTTCTTCGCCTGGAACAAGGCGGTCTCCCTGATCGGACCGTCCCGCGCCGGGGCCGTCTACTACCTCCAGCCGGTGTGCGTCGCCCTGCTGTCCTGGACCCTGCTCGCCGAGCCCACCGGCTGGGCGCAGGCGGGCTGCATGGCGCTGATCCTCGGCGGCGTCGTCCTGGGCGCGGGGGCCCGCCGGTAGGTCGCGGGGCCCGCCGGTAGGTTGCCGCCATGGCCGACTGGGACCTCCGCAAGCTGCACATCCTGCGGACACTGCGGGAGAGGGGCACGGTGACGGCGACGGCCGAGGCGCTGCACATGACGCCGTCCGCCGTCTCCCAGCAGCTGACGAACCTCTCCAAACAGCTCGGCGTGGAGCTGCTCCGGGCCCAGGGCAGAAGGGTCCGGCTGACGGACGCGGCCCGGCTGGTGCTGCGGCACGCCGAGGCGGTGTTCGAGCAACTGGAGCGCGCCGACGCCGAGTTGGCGGCCCACCTGCGCGGGGAGGCGGGCGAGGTCCGGGTCGGTGCCTTCTCCACCGCCGTGCCCGCCCTCGTCGTTCCGGCCGTCACCGCGCTGCGCGCCTCGCGCCCCGGGATCGCGGTGCGGGTGCGGGAGGCCGAGGCGCAGGAGGTGTACGAGCTGCTGGCCGCCGGGGAGGTGGACCTCGCGCTGTCGCTGGCCGCGCAGGCGCCGAGCGCCGTCGACCCGCGCTTCACCCGCGTCCCGCTGTTCGCCGACCCGCTGGACGTCGCCCTGCCCGGGGACCATCCGCTGGCCCGCGCGGAGCGGCTGCGGCTGGCCGACCTCGCGGCCGAACCGTGGATCTTCGGCGCCGGCGGGCCCTGGTCCGACATCACGCGCGGCGCCTGCGAGGCCGCCGGGTTCCGCCCCCACCAGGCCCATGCGGCGGCCGGCTGGCCGGCCATCCTCGCCATGGTCGAGGCGGGCATGGGGGTCGCCCTGGTCCCGCGCATGGCGGCCGTGCCCCGGGGCGGGGTGGCGATGCGCGAACTGCGCGCGGACCGCCCCGTCCGGCACGTGGTCGCGGCCGTGCGCAGGGGCGCCGGTGAGGACGGGGCCGTCGGCACCGTCCTCACCGCGCTGCGCGACGCGGCGGACGGGCGCCCCGGCACGCCCGGCCACTGAGCCGCGTACTCAGCGCTGTGGCGTGGTGCCGGGGCGAAACGTCACGTGCGGGGTGTAGTAGAAGCCTCCGCCACTGACCTCGTTGCCGGTGACCTCGACATCGCTGACCGGCGAGACGAACCCGACCGTGTCGGCGCTCACGCGGACCGCGTTGCGCGAGGCCCCCGAAGCGCCCGCCGCCACGGTCACCCGGTTGCCGATGATGTCGACCCCGGAGACGGGGTTCGCCCCCACCTGGACCGGTGGCTGGGTGAACCTGCGCGCCGACACGGAACTGACGTAGACCCCGCCGACGCTGTTGTTGATCGTGTTGTCGCGGACGACGATGTCGGTGGTGTTCATCGCGCCGATGGCGTCCCACTTGGCGCCGTCCACGACGTTGCCCTCGATCAGCACGCGCGCGTGCACCTGGCCGACCTTCTCGCCGCCGGTGTGCGATCCGACCAGCTTCGCCCAGGACGGCTGGGACCCGGACGGGCCCGCGTAGTTGCGCTGGACCTGCACGTCCACGGTCGGGGTGCCGTCGTGGGCTCCGGCCCAGGTGTTGCCGGACAGGGGCAGGTCGAGCTGGACGGCCTCACCCTGCCACAGGCCCCACGTCGGATTCTCAACCCACCCCTTGAAGAAGCAGTCCCGTACTGCACCCCGGCGCACGGCGTTGAGTTCGACCCCGTGCCACCACTTGACGTTCCAGACCGTCACTCCCTCGACCTCCACGTCCTGGGTGTGGGTGAAGGTCAGCACGTTCATGGGCGGCGCCTTGTCGGCACGTGCCCGCGCGGGCCCGGAGTCGTTCCACACGTACGCGGAGATGGGGTCCCATTCGCCGCCCTTGACCATGATGTTGCCCGGAGCCGAGTAGCCCTGCGTGCCGGAAGGGACGTGGTTGAGCAACATGGTGGCGGCTCTGGCGCCGCTGACCGCGGGCGCGCCGAACGTCCCCTGGCCGTCCGTGGCGTACTCCGGGCTGGGTGAGTGCTGGTTCGTCCGGTCCAGGGTGTACCGCTTGGTCACCGTGCCGAACTTGGCGACGAAGCGGGCGCCGGTGCCGTCCAGGACCGTGTTGGCGCCGATGATCAGGGTGTTGAGCAGCGTGTAGGTGGGGACGCCCGCGTACCCGGCCTTCACGATGATCCGGCCCTTGTCGTCGACGCCGTGCGGGCCGACGACGCCCGCCGCCGCGTCGTCCAACGCCTTGCGCAGTGCACGGACGTGCGCCGCCTCGCCCGCGACGGACGGATTGATGCCCGCGGCGCTGGCCCTGCCCGCCGACGCCGCCCCTCCCACCACGGTGACGGCTCCGGCCACGCTCCCGCGCAGCAGTCCCCGTCGGCTGATTCCCGTCATTGCCCCGCCCCCACTTCTCGGCCACCGGCCGATCTGGTCGAACCACGGCGGACGATTCGCGCCCAGCGGTGGCCTTCGTCGCCCCCTCGGTCAAGTGCCCCATCGAACGGGGGATTGGCCCGAGTGTCTACCTCGGGAACCGGGCGAAAGCGAGAACCGGCAGGTCGAGGTCATGATCTGTGTCACGAGCGGCACGTGAGCCGCCGCGCCGGAGCAGGAACGCGAACGGGGCGCCCAGTACGACACCGGGCGCCCCCTCGTACGTACCGACCGCCTACGCGGCCGCCGCGTCCGCCGCCTGCGCCCGCAGGGCGCGCTCGATGCCGGAGCGGGACTCCGAGACCAGCCGGCGCAGAGCCGCGTTCGGCTCGGCGGAGGCCAGCCACGCGTCCGTGCGGTCCAGGGTGTCCTGCGACACCTGCACCGCCGGGTACAGGCCGACCGCGATCTGCTGGGCCATCTCGTGCGAACGAGACGCCCAGACGTCCTTCAGCGCCTCGAAGTACCGCTCCGTGTACGCCGCCAGCAGCTCGCGCTGGTCGGTCTGGACGAAGCCGGCGATGACCGCCTCCTGGACGGCGTTCGGCAGCTTGTCGGACTCCACGACCGACTCCCAGGCCTCCGCCTTGGCCGCCTCGGTCGGGCGGGCCGCCCGTGCGGTGGCCGCGTGGCGCTCACCTGCGGCGGTCTTGTCCCGCTCGTACTCGGCCGCGATCTCCGACCCGCCGAACCGGCCCACGGCCGCGAGCCGCTGCACGAACGCCCAGCGCAGCTCGGTGTCGACGGCCAGGCCCTCGATCGTCTGCGTGCCGTCCAGCAGCGCGTCCAGCAGATCCAGCTGCTCCGGCGTCCGCGCCGTCGCCGCGAACGCCCGCGCCCACGCCAGCTGGTGGTCGCTGCCCGCCTCGGCGGCCCGCAGGTGGGCCAGCGTGGCCTCGGTCCAGCGGGTGAGCAGCGCCTCGCGGGCGGTGGGGGCGGCGTACTGGTCGATGGCCAGCTTCACCTGGCGGTGCAGCGACTGCACGACACCGATGTCGGACTCCTTGCCGATGCCGGACAGCACCAGCGCCAGGTAGTCCCGGGTCGCCAGCTCCCCGTCCCGGGTCATGTCCCACGCCGACGCCCAGCACAGGGCGCGGGGGAGGGACTCCGTGAAGTCGCCCAGGTGCTCGGTGACCACCGCGAGCGACTGCTCGTCCAGGCGGACCTTCGCGTACGAGAGGTCGTCGTCGTTGAGCAGGAGCACCGCCGGGCGGGCCTTGCCGACCAGCTGCGGCACGGCCGTCAGCTCGCCGTCCACGTCCAGCTCGACCCGGTCGCCGCGCACCAGCTTGCCGGCGCCGTCGAGGTCGTAGGCGCCGATCGCGATGCGGTGCGGGCGCAGCGTCGGCTCGCCCTTGGCGCCGGCGGGCAGGGCGGGGGCCTCCTGGCGGATGGCGAAGGAGGTGATGACACCGTCGGCGTCGGTCTCGATCTCCGGGCGGAGCACGTTGATGCCGGCCGTCTCCAGCCACGCCTTCGACCAGGTCTTCAGGTCGCGCCCCGAGGTCTCCTCCAGCGCGCCCAGCAGGTCGGACAGGCGGGTGTTGCCGAACGCGTGCCGCTTGAAGTACGCCTGCACGCCCTTGAAGAACGCCTCTTCACCGACGTAGGCGACGAGCTGCTTGAGGACGCTGGCGCCCTTGGCGTACGTGATGCCGTCGAAGTTGACGAGCACGTCGTCCAGGTCGCTGATGTCCGCCATGATCGGGTGCGTGGACGGCAGCTGGTCCTGCCGGTACGCCCAGGTCTTCATCTGGTTGGCGAACGTCGTCCACGAGTGCGGCCACTTCGAGCCCGGCGCGGCGGTCTGGCAGGCGGCCTCGGCGTAGGTGGCGAACGACTCGTTCAGCCACAGGTCGTTCCACCACTCCATGGTGACCAGGTCGCCGAACCACATGTGCGCCAGCTCGTGCAGGATCGTCGCCGCCCGCACCTCGTACGCGGCGTCCGTCACCTTGGAGCGGAACACGTACTGGTCGCGGATGGTCACCGCGCCCGCGTTCTCCATCGCGCCCGCGTTGAACTCCGGCACGAAGAGCTGGTCGTACTTCTTGAACGGGTACGCGTAGTCGAACTTCTCCTGGAACCAGTCGAAGCCCTGCCGGGTGACCTCGAAGATCGCGTCCGCGTCGAGGTGCTCGGCCAGCGAGGGACGGCAGTAGATGCCGAGCGGGACGGACTGGCCGTCCTTCTCGTACACGCTGTGCACCGAGTGGTACGGGCCGACGATCAGCGCCGTGACGTACGACGAGATGCGCGGGGTCGGCTCGAACTCCCAGACATTGTCCTTCGGCTCGGGAGTCGGCGAGTTGGAGATGACCGTCCAGCCCTCGGGGGCCTTCACGGTGAACTGGAACGTCGCCTTCAGGTCCGGCTGCTCGAAGCTCGCGAAGACGCGGCGCGCGTCCGGCACCTCGAACTGGGTGTACAGGTAGGCCTGGTCGTCCACCGGGTCGACGAACCGGTGCAGGCCCTCGCCGGTGTTGGTGTAGGCGCAGTCGGCGACCACGCGCAGGATGTTGCGTCCCGGCAGCAGGCCCGGCAGGGCGATGCGGGAGTCCTGGAACACCTCGGCGGCGTCGAGGGCGTCGCCGTTCAGCGTCACCTCGTGGACCGTCGGGGCGACCAGGTCGATGAAGGACTCGCCGCCGCCCTCGGCGACGTCGAAGCGCACCGTGGTCACGGACCGGTAGGTGCCGCCCTCCTGCGCGCCGGTGAGGTCGAGATCGATCTCGTACGAGTCAACGGTCAGCAGCGTCGCCCGCTGCCGCGCCTCTTCGCGAGTCAGGTTTGTGCCAGGCACGCGGTCATCTCCTCGTTATGTGTGGGTTGCGCCATCCTTCCACGTGCCCCGCACCGAACGCGATGTCCGTTTCCCGCCGGTGCGCGGACCTTCCGCGCGTGAGCCTTGACGCATGAACGCCCACACGGCACGACCCATTCCCGCGGCCACCCTCGAGGAACTGCGCGTCGCCGACGACGCGGGCCGCGTCCCCGCACCCGTGGCCGACGACGAGGGCGGCACGCCGCTGCGCTGCTGCCTGCGCCGCAGCCGCGCCGGGGAGCACATCGCCCTCGTCTCCTACGCCCCGCTGCGCCGCTGGGCGGCGGAAACGGGCGCCGACCCGGGCGCCTACGACGAGCAGGGCCCCGTCTTCATCCACGCCGAGCAGTGCGCGGGACCGGACGGCGACGGCCTCGCGTTCACCAACGCGCACCGCACCGTCCGCCGCTACTCCGCCGACGGACGCATCCTGGGCGGACGCCTGGTCGGTTCCGGCGACGACTTCGCGCCCGCCCTCCGGGAAGCGCTCGACGACCCGGCCGTGGCGTTCGTCCACGTCCGGGCCGTCGAGTACGGCTGCTTCCTGTACGAGGTGCGCCGGGACTGAGCCCCGCCCGGCTCAGCCGCCCACCCCGAGCCGCCAGGGGCCGTCGGCCTCGATGCGCAGGAGGCCGGGCGCCCGGACGGGGGCCAGGACGTCGAGGCGGCCGACCTCGTTGACGAGGAGGTCCTCCTCGTCTCCCTGCCGCTGGGGATCGTCCGAGGCGAAGTAGTGCCAGACGACGAAGTTGCTCCGGCCCTGGTGGACGAAGGACAGCACGCCCGGGGGGCCCTCGTAGACCAGCAGGTCCGGACCCCGCCCGTCGAGGCCGTGCTCCAGGCGACGGGCGTGGGCGAGCGGCAGCACCCGCAGCGTCCAGGGCGTGTCGGCGCGCACCACCAGGGACAGCGGGCGGTCCTGGGGGACGGTGGCGAACGTACGGGCGTGCACCTCGTCCTCGTACGTGGACAGCAGGTCCTGGTCGGCGCGGCCGTACGCGTCGCAGGAGTCGATGTTCACCGAGATGCTGTCCCTGCACTCGATCTCGACGACCACGCGGGCGCCGGGCGGCAGGTTAGGCGGGCAGGTGACGCGCTCCTTGCCCGTGGCGTGGTGCGTGAACGGCGGGAAGGAGAGCGCCAGTTCCGACACCAGGCGGTCGGCGGGCGGGGCCACGGGGGCGAGCGGCAGGGGAGCGGGGGGCGGAGGGGCCGGGGCCGCGGACACCGGCTGCGGGTCCTCGGCGACCGAGATGCCGAAGTCCGTGGCGAGCCCGGCGAGACCCGAGGCGTACCCCTGCCCCACCGCGCGGAACTTCCAGCCGCCGTTCCTGCGGTAGAACTCGCCGAAGACGAACGCGGTCTCCGTCGAGGCGTCCCCGATCGTGAAGGACGCGACCTGCTGCCCGTCCGGCAGCGCGACCCGGACGTCGAGGGAGGGCACCTGCCCGAACGTTCCCCCGTCGGCGGACGCGGCCACCACGACCCGGTCCGTGCCGGGCGCGACGGCCGCGAGGTCCAGCCACAGCCAGTCGGCGCCCGTGCCGTCGGCCCCCTGGCCCTTGCCCAGGTGGCGGACGGCGCCCGACGGGTGGGCCGGCTGGTTGTAGAAGACGAGGTCGGCGTCCGAGCGGACCCGGCCCGTCGCGTCGAGCAGCAGGGCCGAAACGTCCACGTCCGGTACGTGGACGCCCTGCCGCCAGGTCACCGCCACCTGGAGGGCGGCCCCGGGAACGGGCAGGTTGCCGCCCTTCGTCATCTGCGTCATGGCGTGATCTTCACACGATCAGCACGACCGGTGGGGCGGATTGTCATACTCCGCATCGAGTGGTCGGGACGCGTGAGGGGCGGCCACCCCGTACCGGGTGACCGCCCCTGGAAAGCGGTGGACTACTTGGCGGCGGACAGCTCGGCCGCGACCAGCTCCGCGATCTGCACCGCGTTCAGGGCCGCGCCCTTGCGGAGGTTGTCGTTGGAGACGAACAGGGCGAGGCCGTTGTCCACGGTCTCGTCCTGGCGGATCCGGCCCACGTACGACGGGTCCTGACCGGCCGCCTCCAGCGGCGTCGGCACCTCGGTGAGCGCCACGCCGGGGGCTCCGGCCAGCAGCTCCTTGGCGCGCTCCACGCTGATCGGCCGGGCGAAACGGGCGTTGATCTGCAGGGAGTGGCCGCTGAAGACGGGCACGCGCACGCAGGTGCCGGACACCTTCAGCTCCGGGATCTCCAGGATCTTGCGGGACTCGTTGCGGAGCTTCTGCTCCTCGTCCGTCTCGTGCAGGCCGTCGTCGACGATGGAACCGGCCAGCGGCAGCACGTTGTACGCGATGGGCGCCACGTACTTGTCCGGCTTCGGGAACTCGACCGCCGAACCGTCGTGGGTCAGCTTGGGGGCGTCCGCGCCGACCTTCTGGACCTGCTCGAACAGCTCGTCCACACCGGCCAGGCCGGAGCCGGACACCGCCTGGTAGGTGGCGACGACGACCGCCTCCAGGCCCGCCTCCGCGTGCAGCGGGCGCAGCACCGGCATCGCGGCCATCGTGGTGCAGTTCGGGTTGGCGATGATGCCCTTGGGGCGGTCGGTGATCGCGTGCGGGTTCACCTCGGAGACCACCAGCGGGACCTCGGGGTCGCGGCGCCAGGCGGAGGAGTTGTCGATCACGACGGGGCCCTGCGAGGCGACCTTTTCGGCCAGCGCCTTGGAGGTGGCGCCGCCCGCCGAGAACAGCACGATGTCCAGCCCGGAGTAGTCGGCGGTGGCCGCGTCCTCCACCGTCACGCCGTCCAGCTCCTTGCCGGCGCTGCGCGCCGAGGCGAACAGGCGCAGCTCGGTGACGGGGAAGTCGCGCTCCGTGAGGATCCTGCGCATGACCGTGCCCACCTGACCGGTGGCTCCGACGATTCCGACCCTCACGGTGACTCCTTCTCCGTTTTGTACGCGTGTCCTCACGCGCGCTTTGCTCGGCCGAGACTTTTCCATCATGGGGCGAAGCCCGGCCCGCCTGTCCAATCCTTTGCACGGTGTTCCCGCACCTTGGGACGCGGTGGCTCGGTCCGCCCCTGCCCATCCCTTCCCGCCCCACACGACGATGTGACGTACGCCTCGCGCCGAAAGGCGGCCGTCGGAGCGAACGTTTCGGGCCGCTCGCGCGTCGTAGGGGAAACGTGGCCGGGGGAGGAAATGGCTTTGCTGCGCAGAAGGGCCCGCCGCGGCCAGGGGGACGACGTACGCGACGACCCCCTGGACGCGGCACAGGAACGCCGGGTGCGGGCGGTGCTCGCGCTCGGCGGGGTGCCGCAGGCGGACCTGCCGGACGGGGTGCAGCAGGTCCGCCTGCGGCTGCTGGAGCGGACGGCCAGCGGCCGCGAGGCGCCGCGCGACGTGTCGGCCTGGGCGGCGGTCGTCGCCTCCAACCTGGCCATGGACTGGCACCGGGCCAGACACCGCCAGGACCGGCTCGGGGAACGCCTGGCCGCGCTGCGCCAGACCGAGCACCCCGGCGACGAGGACACCAGCGTCCTGTCCCTCGCCGTGGCGCAGGGCCTGGACGAGCTGCCCGACGCCCAGCGCCAGGTCCTCGTCCTGCGCTTCTACGCCGATCTTCCGGTGCGCGGCATCGCCGAGGAGCTGGGCATCCCCGAGGGCACGGTCAAGAGCAGGCTGCACACGGCGGTACGGGCCCTGCGCGCCCGCCTGCACGAGGACGAGGTGGTGTGAGATGGCCGCCGAACAGCACCCCGGTGGGGACGACGCGCTGATGGCCGCGATCACGGGCGAGCCGCTGCCGCCGGACGCGGGGGCGGACGCCCGGGGCGAGTACCGCTCGGCGACGGCCGACGTGGCGTTGCTGCGGGAGCAGCTCAACCTGATCGGCGGGGCCCTCGGCGGCACCGTCCCGGAAGACCGCCCCGCTCCGGCACCGGCTCCGGCCCCCGCCCGGGCCCCGGCACCCCGCCGCCCCTTCCGCCTCGCGTTCGGCGTCCTCGCGGCGGCCTGCGCGGGGGTCCTGGTCACGGGCCTGGGCTGGCTGGTCGTGCAGGGCGGCAGCGGTGCCTCCGACGACGCGGCGAGCGGCAGCGCGGCCGACCGGTCGGCGGCGCGGCCGGACAGCCCCTCCGCGGGCCAGGAGGCCGCCGTCGTCTTCGGCACCCCCCGCTACCTCGCCTGCGCCCGGCTGGTCGCCGAGGGCACGGTGACCGCCGCCGATCCGGTACCGGGCACCGCGCGGCACCGGATCACGCTCCGCCTGACGCACGCCTACGCACCCGCGAAGAGCACCGGCCCGACCACGGCGTTCGTCCTGGACGACGCCCTCGCCCGCCTCGCCCCCGGCGACCGGGTGCTGGTCGGCGCCCTGCGGGACCGGCCCACCGCGGACACGGTGATCACCGGCGACCGGAACATCGCCACCGCCCGCGCCCGGATCACCGCCTCCCTCCCCGAGTCCCGCACCCTCACCTGCGACTGACCCCCGCGGGGCAGGCGAAAGGGGCGGGCGCCCGAACCGGCGCGCCCGCCCCCTCTCCGTACCGCACCGGACTACGGCACGACCTTCCCGATCCGCACGCTGCCCAGGCCCGCGACCGTGCCGTGGGTGTTGACCAGCTGGACGCGGCCGGAGAACTCGCGGCCCTCGGGGGCGGCGGCCAGGGCCGTGACGCTGCCGGAGACCGTGGCGGAGTCGCCCGTGCCGAGCCGCACCGTCGCCGAGTCGTCCACCGTCACCGAGCCGAGGGTGGCGGCGAAGTACACGTCCCGGTAGTCGTACTCCGTGCTGCCCGACGGCACGGAGTAGCCCGCGACCTCGACGGTGTACGTGCCGGCGGCCGGCTTCGCGACGGAGACCGACTCCTCCGAGTCGCCGTCGGCGGACTGGGCGACGACGGCGCCGTCCTCGCCGTAGACCGTCAGGTCCAGGTCGGCGGCCGCGTCGGAGACGCCCCCGATGGCGACGTCCAGCGACTCCGCGCCCTCGGGCACCTCGATCGTGGAGGTGGCCGTCTCACCCTGCTTGATCGTCGGCCGGGTCGTCTCGGAGGAGCCGAGCGGGCCGCCGACCAGCTTGCCCTCCAGGGCGGCGTACGTGTTGGTCACCGTCCAGGAGGCGTCGGCCGGGGTGCCCGCCTTGGCCTCGGGCACGGTCACGACCTCCGGGTCGAAGTCGGCGCCGAGCACGGTGACGTCCAGCTCGTAGGGGTTGTCGAGCAGCGGCGACGTGCGCCGCGCCTCGACCTCGACCTCCCAGACACCCGGCTGCGGGTCCGCGTAGGCGCGCACGTCGGGGCGGCAGCCGTTGCCGTCGAGGTAGTTGTTGTAGCAGTACGGCGTCGAGGTGTTGTCGGACGGGACGCCGTACGGGTGGATGGAGATGAACCGGGTCTGGCTCTCGCCCCTGAGCCCGCCGATCGCCACCTCCAGCGCCTTCGCGCCCTCGGGGACGGTCACGAAGTACGACTCGGTGCTGTTGCGCTGCACCGAGTTCCTCGCGGAGAAGTCGTACTTCAGCGGGGCGGAGACCACGACCGTGGTGAGCACCTGCTGGTCGACGCCCTCGGTGCGCGGGTCGTCCACCTCGAGGATCGCGCTCTTGAGCCCGGCGGAGCCGGGGCGCGCCTCGACCTTGACGGTCACCGGCTCGTTCAGCGGCAGCTTCACCTCGTCGCGGCCCACGATCCGGAAGGTGTGGCCCGCGTTGTTCTCGAAGTCCAGCTCGTGCCGGATCGGCCGGTCGGCGCCGGAGGTACGGGTGAGCGTGATCTCGTACGTCTTCTTCTGCCCGGCCTTCAGGCCGCCCTCGCGGTCGTAGAGGCCGGTGCCGTAGCCCGGCGTCTCGAGGAACTGGTCGATCGCGGTGTCGACCGGTGCCTTGACCGTGTACTCGTGGGCGCTCGCGCCGCGCCGGATCGACTTCCAGGCGTCGGGGATGTTGATCAGACCCGCGCCCTCCTCGTACGCCTGCACGCCCTTGATGTGGTCGGCGGTGGAGGTCAGCGCGGTGCGCAGCTTCGCCGGGGTGAGGTCGACGCGGGCCTGCTTCGCCGCCGACAGCAGCAGCGCCGAGGCGCCCGCGGCCTGCGGGGACGCCATCGAGGTGCCCTGGAGCATGCCGTAGCCGGCCGGGAGGTCGTAGCCCGCCTCGGGGACCGGGGCGCCCGGCATCCAGGTCTGGATGGAGTTGACCGCGGCGCCGGGCGCGGTCAGCGTCGGCGTGAAGCCGCCGTCCTCACGCGGTCCGCGCGAGGAGAACGGCATCATCTGGTACTTGGTCCTCACCGCGGAGCCGTAGTTGGCGGCCCAGGTCTCGCGGGAGATGGAGGCGCCGACCGAGATCACCTTGTCGGCGAGGCCGGGGTCGCCGATGGTGTTGGCGCCGGGGCCGGAGTTGCCCGCGGAGATGACGAGCTGCACGCCGTAGGTGTCGATGAGGCGGGTGTACAGCTCGGAACGCGCGTTGTTGCCGTCGTTGAGGGCGGGCAGTCCGCCGATCGACATGTTGACGATGTCGACGCCCCGGTTGACGACGAGATCGATCATGCCCTCGGTGAGCGCGACGTTGGTGCAGCCGCCGCTCCAGGTGCACGCGCGCGAGGAGACGATCTTCGCGCCGGGCGCGGCACCGTCCATGCGGCCGCCGAACAGGCCGTTGGCGGCGGCGAGTCCGGCGACATGCGTGCCGTGCTCGGACTCGATGACGCCGATGTTGACGAAGTCCGCCTTGGCACCGGCGGAGTTGTAGACGACGTCCTTGCGGATCTCGACGACGAAGGGCTGGCGCTCGGCCACGTCCGTCTTCGGGTCGTCGGTGCCGAAGTACCCGACCTGGAAGCCGTCCTTGTAGGGCTTCATCGGGGTGTCGTCGGCGAAGTCGTGGTTGTTGTTCAGGTCGACGCGGACCGTGCCGGCCTTCGCGTCGTACAGCACGCCCCAGGAGTCGGTGGTGTCGCCGTCCCGGTTGGCGTCGCCCGCGGCGTCACCGCCGGTGGTGTACGACTCCAGGAAGGTGCTGACCCGGTACGAGCCCGCGGGCGCGGTCCAGGTCTGCCCGCCGTAGGTGAAGGTGGGTCCGGAGACCGAGGTGGTCATCGGACGCCAGGTGCGGTCGCCGTCGACGACCGGGTCTGTGGCGGTGACCCAGTCGACGATCTTGCGCTCGCCGGTGGTGGTCTTCTGCAGCGCCGGGTGGCCGAGGTCGACGCCCGAGTCGAGGATGCCGATGGTGACGCCGCGGCCGTCCGACTTCGGGTACTTCTTCACGAAGTCGACGGCGCCCGTCTCGAAGGACGGGTTGTACGGGTTCTCGGCCGGGGTCCAGCGGTTGGGCGCCGGGTAGGAACGGCCCTTGTGCGCGGCGCCCTTCGCCATGTCGGCGCTCGGCGTCGGGTCGTCCAGCGGGATCTCGTCGCGCAGGTCGATGCCGTGGACGGAGGAGAGCTTCGCGGCGGCGGCGATGGCCGAGTCCGCCTTGGCGGTGGGCACGGTGGCGCGCACGTAGCCCAGCTCGTCGTAGGTGCGGCCGACGGTGCCGCCGGAGACCGCGTCCAGCTCCTTCGCCACCTGCTCGGTCCGGCCCGGCGCGGTGGCGACCATCATCGTGACGTTCTTCTCGCCGGCGGCCTTCGCCTCGGCGAGCAGGTCCGCGTCGTCGGAACCGAGCTTGTCGTGGGCGGACTTGACGGACGCGTCGACGGGCGGCGCGGTCGTCGCGGGCCCGTCGGCGGCGAGGGCCACGGGCACCGGCCCGACGGCGGCGAGCGCGGCGGCGAGACCCGTGGCGAGGGCCAGGCGGGCCGCGCGTCTCGCGCCCGGTATCGGTTCGCGCTGGGGGCTGTTGGTCATCGGCATCCCTTGGGGTGAAGGAACGAGCGGTACGACCAAGGCCGACCGGCCCTGGCCGAGGCAGTCCGGAATCCGATCCCGGACGACCGCTCAGCTTTACTCAAGAGATCACTGATTGGGGAGAGTTGTCCGGGACGGGATGAAGCCATGGCGTACTTCCGCCATGCGCCATCGGGGACACAAGGGACGGGTCATGACAATCCCGTTTCCCGTCCCCGGCCCCCGGCCTCCCGGGCCTCCGTCCCCGGCCCCCGGCCTCCCGGGCCTCCGTCCCCGGCCTCCGGTCCCCGTCACCCGCCGGCCCGCCCGGCGCCTCTACCGGGGCAGTACCACGACGTACGCGGCGGGCTCCCGGTCCCCGGCCGCCATCAGCGCCGTCCGTACGACGGCCGCCTCGTGCTCCGGGCAGTCCCGCAGCTTGCGCGGGGTGAGGTGTACGACCGTGATCCCCAGCCGTTCCAGGTGCTCGCGCTTGCGGGCGTGCTCCGCCCGCGCGGCGTCGTCCTCCTGCTGCCGGTGCGCCCGGGTGTCCAGCTCCAGCGCCACCGCCTGCTCGGGCCAGAAGGCGTCCACGCCGCCCAGATGCGGGCCGCCGGGCAGGCGCAGGCCGACGTTCCAGACCGGCTCGGGCAGGGCGTACTCGCGCACCATCCGGTACAGCCGCTGCTCGGCCAGCGCCCGCCCCTCGGCGACCAGCGAGTCCACCGCGTCCACCACGTGCGGGCGGCTGAGCAGCCGCGCCCGGTTCAGCTCCCGTACCACCGCGGCCGGCTCGCAGTGGCCGCCGCGCACGGCCTCGGTCAGCAGCCGGCGGACCGTGCCCGGGTCGGTCAGCTCGGCGACCGCGTCCGCCAGGGCCCGCGCCACCGGCGCCACCGGAACCCCCGTCAGCTCCACGGCGGTCGGCAGCGCGGTCGTGCGGACGACGCGCGCACACCCCGTCGTGCGCAACCGGCGCAGCCGCGGGACCAGGACGTCGATCAGCTCCAGGGCCGACAGCGGGGGAGCGGCGGAGAAGCCGTGCAGCGTCAGCGCGGCCAGGCCCGTGATCATCGCCTCCGCGTAGGCCGGTACCGGCGGGTGCTCCCCGCCCGGCTGGACCGGGACCGAGGCGGGCACGCCGGGTGCCGTGCCGGAGGTGCGCTCCCGCGCCGCGTAGAGCAGCACCGCGTGCAGGCGCTCGTCGCTGGTCGGCGGCCCCGGGTGCAGCAGGACGACGTTCGGCAGGAGCTGCTGCCAGGGTCCGCCGGGCCGGCACTGCTCGCTGGTCTCCGCGGCGGAGACACCGTGCGCCCGCAACTGGGCGGCCGTCATCAGCCGGCGCCGGCCGTCGGCCAGGGCGTGCAGCGGACGGGGGCGGGGGGAGAGCGGGATGTTGTGCGTCATGACGGGCAACTTCCCGCGCCCGATCGGCCCCTTAACCGCTGTTACACGCCCATCGCCGAACCGGGACAAGCCCGCCCTAAAGGACTCCTGTTCGGATGCCGAAAACCCCTGGTCCACCACCGTGCGGCCCAGGGGTTACGGCTGCTATTGCCTGAATTCCGTAACGACGACGGAACGCTCAATCGTTGGCCAAAGCAACGGTGTTCATGTCACACCGAGTGGGGCAGCGTCCCTCCAGGGGCGCGGGGCTGCACCGGTGTGCGGCTCCGCCGCGCGGGCGCGCCCGGCCACGACGCTGCCGCACACGACGAGCAGCAGAACCCTCACGCACCCCCGTCACAGGCCTGCGCCCGCAGCGCCCGCGCCAGGTCGTCCCGCGCCTCCAGCACCAGCCGGCGCAGCGCCGGGGCCGCGTCCTCGTGCGCCGACAGCCACGCGTCGGTCGCGTCCAGGGTGTCCTGGGAGTCCCGCAGCGAGGGGAACAGGCCCCGGACCACGTCCATCCCGATCTGGATGGACCGCTCGGCCCACACCCGCTCGATCGCCGCGAAGTACTTCTCGGCGTACGGCGCGAGCAGGTCCCGCTGCGAGGGCTGCGCGAACCCGGCGATGGTCGCCTCCACCAGCGCGTTCGACAGCGCGTCCGACTCCACGACCTGCGCCCAGGCCTGCGCCTTCACCGCCGCCGAGGGGCGGGCCGCCAGGCAGCGCACCTGGTGGCGCTTGCCGGAGGCCGTGTCGTCGCGGGCCAGCTCGGCGGCCAGGACGCCCTCGTCGGCGGCGCCGTGGGCCGCCAGTGGCGCGAGGAAGGCCCAGCGCAGCTCCTGGTCCACGTCCAGGCCCTCGATCTTCTCGGTGCCCTCCAGCAGCCCGCGCAGCAGCTCCAGCTCCGCCTCCCCGGACGCCACCGACGCGAAGAACCGCGCCCAGGCCAGCTGCTGCTCGCTGCCCGGCGCCGCGTCCCGCAGCTCGCGCAGCGCACCCTCGCCGAGCAGCCGGCCGCCGGTCTCCCGCCAGTCGGGGGCCGCGTAGTGCACCAGCGCCGAGTTCGTCCAGGCGTGCAGCATCTGCAGGACGCCGATGTCGGACTCGCGTCCGGCGAACCGCAGCACCAGCGCCGCGAAGTCCCGGGCCGGCAGCAGCGCGTCCCGCGTCATGTTCCACAGCGCCGACCAGCACAGGGCACGGGCCAGCGGGTCGGTCAGGGACCCCAGGTGCTCGCGCAGCGTCTCCAGCGAGGTCGCGTCGAACCGCGTCTTGCAGTACGTGAGGTCGTCGTCGTTGACCAGGACCAGCTCGGGGGCCTCGGCACCGGCCAGCTCCGCCACCACCGTGCGCGGCCCCTCCACGTCCACCTCGGCGCGCGCGTACCGCTCCAGCGCGCCCTCGGCGGTGCGCCGGTACAGGCCCACCGCGACGCGGTGCGGGCGCAGTTCGGGGTGCGACTCGGCGGCCTCCTGCACGACCGCCAGCTCGTCGACCGTGCCCGCCTCGCCCAGCAGCACCTGCGGGGTCAGCGAGTTGACGCCGGCCGTCTGGAGCCAGGAGCGCGACCAGGCCGCCATGTCCCGGCCGCTGGTCTCCTCCAGGACCGACAGCAGGTCACCGAGGCGCGTGTTGCCGTACGCGTGCCGCTTGAAGTAGCGCCGCGCGCCCTCCAGGAACGCGTCCTGACCGACGTACGCCACCAGCTGCTTGAGCGCGGAGGCGCCCTTGGCGTAGGTGATGCCGTCGAAGTTGAGCTTGGCGTCCTCCAGGTCACGGATGTCGGCCGTGATCGGGTGCGTGGAGGGGAGCTGGTCGGCGCGGTACGCCCAGGCCTTGCGGCGGTTGGCGAAGGTGATCCAGGCGTCCTTGAAGCGGGTCGCGCCGACGTTCGCGAACGCACCCATGAAGTCGGCGAAGGACTCCTTCAGCCACAGGTCGTCCCACCACTCCATGGTGACCAGGTCGCCGAACCACATGTGCGCCATCTCGTGCAGGATCGTGTTGGCGCGGCCCTCGTACGACGCCCGCGTCACCTTCCCGCGGAAGATGTACTCCTCCCGGAAGGTCACCATCCCCGGGTTCTCCATCGCGCCCAGGTTGTACTCGGGCACGAACGCCTGGTCGTACTTCCCGAAGGGGTACGGGTAGTCGAAGTGGTCGTGGAAGAAGTCCAGCCCCTGCTTGGTGATCAGGAAGACGTCGTCCGCGTCGAAGTGCGGCGCCAGGCCCTTGCGGCACAGGGCGCCGAGCGGGATCTCCAGCCGGGTGCCGTCCTCGAAGGTCCGCTCGTAGGAATCCGTCACGTAGTGGTACGGACCCGCCACCACACACGTGATGTACGTCGAGATCGGCTTCGTCTCCGCGAACCGCCACACCCCGTCGACCCGCTCGCCCGCGCCGTTGGACCACACCGTCCACTCCTCCGGCGCCCGCACCTCGAAACGGAAGGGTGCCTTGAGGTCCGGCTGCTCGAAGGTGGCGAAGACCCGGCGCGAGTCGGCCGGCTCGTACTGGGTGTACAGGTACACCTCGCCGTCCTCCGGGTCGACGAAGCGGTGCAGGCCCTCGCCGGTACGGGAGTACGCGCACTGGGCGTCGACCACCAGCTCGTTGTCGGCGGCCAGGTCCTCCAGGGCGATCCGGGAGCCGTCGAAGACCTCGCTCGGGTCGAGGTCGCGGCCGTTGAGGGACACGGCGGTGACGCTCGGTGCGACCAGGTCGGCGAAGCTGCTCGCGCCGGGCTCGTTGCAGCGGAAGCGGAGCGTGGTGACGGACCGGAACGTGCGCGGCCCCCCGCCCTGCGCGTCACCGACGGCCGAGCGCACGTCGAGGGACACCTCGTACCCGTCGACGGACAGCAGGGCGGCCCGCTCCCGGGCCTCGTCGCGGGACAGATTCTCACCGGGCACGGGCGGCACTCCCTCGGATGGTGTTCAGTATGCGGACAGCACCGATCCTGCCATGCGCCCCTGACGCGCGGCAGCCGGGAATGGGCGGGCCGGTCGTTCGGTTGCCGGGTTGAGTACTCGTTCGCGCCGCCTCATGAGGAGAGACATGTCGGAGAAGACGCCCGTCGACTTCTGGTTCGACCCCCTGTGCCCCTGGGCCTGGATGACCTCCCGCTGGGTCCTGGAGGTGGAGAAGGTCAGGGACATCGAGGTCCGCTGGCACCTGATGAGCCTGGCCGTCCTCAACGAGGACAAGCTCGACGAGCTGCCCGCCGAGTACCGCGAGCTGCTGGAGACCAAGGCCTGGGGCCCGGTACGGGTCGTCATCGCCGCCCAGGAGGAGCACGGCGCCGACGTGCTCGGCGACCTCTACACGGCGCTGGGCACCCGCATCCACAACCAGGAGGAGGGCCCGGGCCGGGAGACGGTCGCCGCGGCCCTGAAGGACGTCGGCCTGCCCGAGTCCCTCATGGACCACTGGGACGGCACCCCCTACGAGCCGCAGCTGCGCGCCTCCCACAAGGAGGGCATCGACAAGGTCGGCCAGGAGGTCGGCACCCCGGTCATCGCCGTGCCCGGCGCCGACGGCGGGCAGCTCGCCTTCTTCGGCCCGGTCGTCACCCCCGCCCCCAAGGGCGAGGACGCCGCCAAGCTCTGGGACGGCACCCTCGCCGTGGCCTCCGTACCGGGCTTCTACGAGATCAAGCGGACCCGCACCAAGGGCCCGGACTTCAGCAACCTGTAAGCCGTGCCGGCGCACAGAAGGCCCCCGCGAGTCACGTCCTCGCGGGGGCCTTCCTCATTCCGCCCGCCCGGTGAAGGTTGAGAAGACGATCACGAGGCGGGACGACTCAAGGGGTTCAGGGGGCCAGCAGCAGCGTGTTGGTGCGGGACTTGGCGGCCTCGTAGCGCCTGGCCACGTCCTGCCAGTTGACGACGGCCCACATGGCGTCGATGAAGTCGACCTTCTGGTTCTTGTACTGCAGGTAGAAGGCGTGCTCCCAGGCGTCGAAGACCAGGATCGGGGTGGAGCCCTGGCCGACGTTGCCCTGGTGGTCGTAGATCTGCTCGACGATCAGCCGGCCGCTCAGCGGCTCGTAGGCCAGCACGCCCCAGCCCGAGCCCTGGGTGGTCGCGGCGGCCTTGGTGAGCTGCGCCCGGAATCCGGCGAAGGAGCCGAAGGACTCGGCGATCGCGTCGGCCAGCTCGCCCACGCCGTCCTTGTCCAGGGGCTCGCCGCCGCCGTCACCGGTCATGTTGTGCCAGTAGATCGAGTGCAGGATGTGGCCGGAGAGGTGGAAGGCCAGGTTCTTCTCCAGGCCGTTGATCGAGCCCCACGTCTCCTTGTCCCGCGCCTCGGCGAGCTGCTCCAGCGTGTCGTTGGCGCCCTTGACGTACGCGGCGTGGTGCTTGTCGTGGTGCAGCTCGATGATCTCGGGACTGATCACGGGAGCCAGCGCGGAGTAGTCGTACGGCAGTTCAGGAAGCGTGTAGACGGACATGGCGGATCCCCTCCGGCCTCTTATTGCAAAAGCCTTGCAACTGCACGCTAGCAGCAAGAGGCTCGGAAGGGGTGGCGGGCCGGGCCCGGCGCACACGAAAGGGCCCCCGCACGGCTTCGTGCGGGGGCCCTCGGGAGCCTCGCGGCAGGCCTTAGGGGGTGTCGTTTGGATCTTGCCGGGGGCGCGGGGTCTGGCACGCACATCTGCGGCGTTGTCGTCGGTTGCCAACGCTCCGCGTTGTCGCCCTCCTCCGCCTTGCAGCCGCACGCACCAGACCCCGCTCGGGTCGGCCACAAGGCACCGTCGGCCGCGGCCGGCCTGATCCAAACGACACCCCCTAGTCGCGGGCCGCGCCCCGCCGCTGCCGGGCGTAGCCGACGGCCGCCAGGACCAGCGTCATCCCGCCCGTCGAGTACAGCTGCACCCGGGTGTCCGGTTCGCGGGCCATCAGGACGAACACCGCGGCCATGCCCGCCAGCGCCACCCAGGTCAGCCACGGGAAGGCCCACATGCGCACGACCAGCTTCTCGGGCGCCTCCCGCTCCAGGCGGCGGCGCAGCCGCAGCTGCGCGGCGGCGATGAAGATCCAGACGACCAGGATGACCGCGCCGATCATGTTCAGCAGCCAGGAGAAGACGTCGTCCGGCCGCCAGTAGCTGAGCAGCACGCAGCCGAAGCCGAAGAGGGAGGAGACCAGCACCGCGACCCGCGGCACCCCGCCCGACACCCGGCCCAGCACCTTCGGTCCCTGACCCCGCTCGACCAGCGAGTAGCCGATGCGTGAGGCCCCGTAGATGTTGGCGTTCATCGCGCTCAGCAGCGCCACCAGCACCACGATGTTCATGAGCTGCCCCGCGCCCGGGATGCCCAGCTCGTCGAGGGCCGCCACGTACGGGCCCTTCTCGACGACCTCGGGGGAGTCCCACGGGACCAGGGTCACGATGACCGCCATCGAGCCGATGTAGAACAGCGCGATGCGCCACATCGCCGTCCGCACGGCGCTCGCCACGCCCCTGACCGGGTTCTCCGACTCGGCCGCCGCGATGGTCACCGTCTCCAGGCCGCCGTAGGCGAACACCGAGGCGAGCAGGCCGATGATCAGGCCGTTGCCGCCGTGGGGCAGGAAGTCGCCCAGGTGGGAGGTGCCGGGGGAGTCGGTGCCCGGCAGGACCCCGCAGATCGCCAGCACGCCCAGCACCAGGAACAGCGAGATGGCGCCGACCTTGAGCGCGGCGAACCAGAACTCGAACTCGCCGAAGTTCTTCACGGCGGCCAGGTTCGTCCCGCAGAACACCACCATGAACAGCGCCACCCACGCCCACTCGGGCGTGCCCGGCAGCCAGCCGTGCACGATCTGCGCCGCGCCGATGCCCTCGAGCCCGACGGCCGTGCACAGCAGCACCCAGAACGCCCAGCCCGCGGTGAAACCGGCCCACGGGCCGATCGCCCGCTCGGCGTGCGCGGAGAAGGAACCGGAGGAGGGGTACGCGGCGGACATCTCGCCCAGCATCCGCATCACCAGCATCACGAGGAGGCCGGAGACGGTGTAGGCGACGACGATCGAGGGCCCCGCGGCGGCGATACCGGCGCCGGAGCCGACGAACAGCCCGGCTCCGATCACCCCGCCGAGGGCGATCATCGACAGGTGGCGCTGCTTGAGGCCGTGGGAGAGGGAAGCGTCCGCCGGCTGCCGGGGCGCCTTGGCGGTGGTGCTGTTGGACATGGAGCGGCTCGTCCAATGCGTGGGGGGACGGGTGGCGGTGGGGTGAGGGGGGTGGGGTGCGGGGACGTGGGGGCTGGGCAGGGCAAAAGCGCCCACAGTTTCCGGTCTCGCGCCGCCCGGCGACAGCGGCGGCCCACGATGCGGACGGACCGGATACGGAATGCGATCATCCGAATACGGCGTTCCGCCTGCCGGCGCGCCCGGGTGACGTCCGCCTCACCTGCTCGGTGACCGGTCTCACCCGAGTCCGGGTGTATCCCGCGGCCTTTGTCGGGAGCCCACCAAGTCCGGGAGCGGGCCTTTGTCGAGCGCTGCCGGTGATCGGTCCCGCCCGCTGGGATAGCGTCGCGGTGTCCGACATGTCCACACCACCCCTCGCGGAGTCCCCATGAGCACCGCTGCCGTCCCCGCCCGATCCGGGCAGGTCCTCGCCGACCTCATCCCCTCCTCCCGAGTCCGGGACGTCGCGCTCGTGGCGGGCGGTGCCGTGCTCACCGGCATCGCGGCCCAGATCGCGGTGCCCGTGCCCGGCTCCCCGGTGCCGGTGACCGGCCAGACCTTCGCGGCACTGCTCGTCGGCACCTCGCTCGGCGCCCGCCGCGGCCTGCTCTCCCTCGCGCTCTACGCCCTTCTCGGCATGGCGGGCGTGCCGTGGTTCGCCGAGGGCGGCTCCGGCACCGCCGCGCCCTCCCTCGGCTACGTCTTCGGCATGCTGCTCGCCGCCACGGTCGTGGGCGCCCTGGCCCGCCGCGGCGCCGACCGCTCGGTGCTGCGCACGGCCGGCACGATGCTGCTCGGCGAGGCGATCATCTACGCCGTCGGCGTGCCGTACCTGGCCCTCGCCGCCGACATGTCCCTCACCGCCGCGATCGCGGCCGGTCTCACCCCGTTCCTGATCGGCGACGCGCTGAAGGCCGCGCTGGCGATGGGCGTCCTGCCCACCGCGTGGAAGCTGGTCGACAAGCGGTAACCGGCCGCGGGCCCACGCGGAAGAGGCTCGCCGGAGCGCGACAGCGCCCCGGCGAGCCTCTTCCGTTTCCCCGCGGGGTCAGCCCTTCGCGGCGCCGGCCGTCCGCGTCGCGGTGATCCGCTGCTTGACGAGGGCGACGACCACGACGAGCGCGGCGACGAGCAGCGACAGCAGTACGGTGCTGCGCCCGTCGTGCTCGGTGTCGGTCAGCATGTAGCCGAGCACGAAGACGATGACCGCGGCGGCCGCCCAGGTCAGATACGGGTACAGCCACATCCGCACGACCAGCTTCTCCGGCGCCTCGGCCTGGATGATCTTCCGCAGCCGCAGCTGCGAGAAGCAGATGGCCAGCCAGACGAAGAGGGCCACGGCGCCCGAGGAGTTGAGCAGGAAGAGGAAGACCGTGTCGGGGAACTTGTAGTTGAAGAAGACCGCGACGAAGCCGAAGACGACGGACGACAGGATCGCCGCCTGCGGCACCCCGCGCCGGGTGGTCCGGGCGAACGCCTTCGGCGCGTCCCCGCGCCGGCCGAGCGAGAAGGCCATGCGGGAGGCGGTGTAGAGCCCGGAGTTCAGACAGGACAGCACGGACGTCAGCACGATGAAGTTCATGATCTCGCCGGCGTTCGGGATCCCGAGCGAGTCCAGCGCGGCGACGTAGGAGCCCTGGTCGACGATCGACTGCGAGTCCCAGGGCAGCAGCGCGACCACGACGAAGATGGACCCGAGGTAGAAGACGGCGATGCGCCAGATGATGCTGTTGGTCGCCTTGGTGACGGCCCGCTGCGGGTCCTCGGACTCACCGGCGGCGAGCGTGGGGATCTCGCTGCCCATGAACGAGAAGACGACGAGCAGTACGCCGGTGAGAACGGCCCCGGCCCCGTGCGGCAGGAAGCCGCCGTGCTCGGTGAGGTTCCCGAGCCCCGCCCGGTCGCTGTCGACGCCGGGCAGCACCCCGAAGACGGCCAGCCCGCCGACGACGATGAACGCGGCGATGGCGACGACCTTGATCCCGGCGAACCAGAACTCGAACTCGCCGTAGGAGCCGACGGAGGCGAGGTTGGTGGCGGTGAGCACGACCATCACGATCAGTGCCCAGCCCCACTGCGGCACGGCGGGAATCCACCCTTCCAGGATCTTGGCCCCGGCGGTGGCCTCCACGGCCAGCACCACGACCCAGAAGAACCAGTAGAGCCAGCCGATGGAGAACCCGGCCCACGGGCCGAGCGCGCGGTCGGCATGTGCGGAGAACGAGCCCGAGGTCGGGTTGGCGGCCGACATCTCCCCGAGCATCCGCATCACCAGCACCACGAGCGTGCCGACGAGGGCGTACGAGAGGAGGATGCCGGGTCCCGCGGTGGCGATTCCCGAACTGGAACCCACGAACAGCCCGGCTCCGATGACGCCGCCGATGGCGATCATCGAAAGGTGGCGGTTCTTGAGTCCGGCCTGAAGACCGGTATCGGGTCCACAGGGGCCCGCGGGTCCTTCCTCGGGCTTGGTCAGGGTCGGCTGCGAAGTCATGGGGGGAGGGTTTCCTTTGCGCCGGTCGAGCACTTTCCCGTACGAGCGGTGTACGAGCCGGACCAGTGAAACGGAGGCGAACGAATTCAGGAACCTTTGAATCCGGATCGTTACTTGAGCTTTTCCTGAGCTTTTAAAGTTTTACGCATCGTTTTCCCAGTCGCGACCCGAAGCGTCCACCGCCTGGCCCGCGTGTCACACTCGACGCATGCGCGTGTATCTCGGCTCGGACCATGCGGGCTTCGAACTCAAGAACCACCTCGTCGAGTGGCTCGCGGCGGCGGGACACGAGCCCGTCGACTGCGGTCCGCACATCTACGACGCCCAGGACGACTACCCGCCCTTCTGCCTGCGCGCCGCCGAGCGCACGGCCGCGGACCAGGGCGCCCTCGGCATCGTGATCGGCGGTTCCGGCAACGGCGAGCAGATCGCGGCGAACAAGGTGAAGGGCGTGCGCGCGGCGCTGGCCTGGAGCGAGGAGACGGCGTCGCTGGGCCGCCAGCACAACAACGCCAACGTCGTCGCGGTCGGCGCCCGCATGCACACGCAGGAGGAGGCGACGAAGTTCGTCGAGACCTTCCTCGGCACCCCGTTCTCCGGCGACGAACGCCACATCCGCCGCATCGACATGCTCACGTCCTACGAGACGACGGGCGACCTTCCCCCGGTCCCGTCCCACCACCCGCAGCAGTAGAACCCCCGCAGCAGCACCCCGATCCCCCGACCGCCCTGCCGCCCCCCACCGCACGAGCACCGGGGGGCGGCACCGGCCTCGCGGGCCGGGCGAAAGGACACCTCACGTGCCAGAGGGGCACACGATCCACCGGCTGGCCCAGGACTGCACCGCCGCCTTCGCCCGCACGGCAGTCCGCGTCACCAGCCCGCAGGGGAAGTTCGCCGACTCGGCCGCCCTCCTCGACGGCACCGTCCTGACCACCGCCGACGCCCACGGCAAGCACCTCTTCCTCGGCTTCGGCGCAGCCGGGAACGCGGCCGAGGACGCCGCCGAGAACCCCGCCTGGGTCCACATCCACCTGGGCCTCTTCGGCAAGGTCGCCTTCGGCCCGGTCCCCGCGCCCCCGCCCACGGACACCGTCCGCCTCCGCCTGGCCAACGACACCGCCCACGTCGACCTCCGCGGCCCCACCACCTGCGCCCTGATCACGGACCCCGAGAAGCGGGCGATACACGACCGCCTCGGCCCCGACCCCCTGCGCCCGGACGCCGACCCGGCGGCCGCCCACCGCCGGATCTCCCGCAGCCGCACCACCATCGCCGCCCTGCTCATGGACCAGAAGGTCATCGCCGGCGTCGGCAACGTCTACCGTGCCGAAGTCCTCTTCCGCCACGGCATCGACCCGTACCGCCCCGGCAAGGACCTCACCCCCGCCGAGTGGGACACCATCTGGCAGGACCTCACCGCCCTCATGCGCGAGGGGGTGCGGAACAACCGCATCGACACCGTCCGCCCCGAGCACACCCCCGAGGCCATGGGCCGCCCGCCCCGCGTCGACGACCACGGCGGCGAGGTCTACGTCTACCGCCGGGCCAACCAGCCCTGCCACCTGTGCGGCGGCCCGATCAGCACGGCCGGCCTCGCCGCCCGCAACCTCTTCTGGTGCCCCACCTGTCAGAAACGGTGAGAGCCCGCACTCAGAACCCGTGCGGCAGCCACGGCGCCACGTCCGACCCGAACCCCACCGACGCCTCCGCCAGCGCCCCGGCCCGCACCTCGCGCACCCGCCCGGCCGCGCCCAGCGAACTCAGCCGCACACCCCCCAGGTACGCCGCGCCCAACTCCCGCACGGACAGCGCCAGATCCGCCCCGTCGGACGTACGCTCGCACGACGCGCCCTTCGCGTCGCCGCTCAGCCGCCAACGCCCCGCGTTCCAGGGGCAGAAGGCATCCTCGACCTCGAACACCACGTCCACCGGCGCCTGGTAGGTCCGCGCCGCGAGCGCCGCCCCCACGTCCACCAGCCGCACGTACAACGCGTCCCGCGACTCCGGCCGGCACCGCCGGATGTCCGACACCTGGTACTGCCACGCCTCGTCCACCGGCCGCCCCCGCACCGCCAGCCGGGAGGTCAGGTCGACGTCGTACAGGAACCGCCACAACGCCGCCTCGGTCGCCGGGTCGAGCCCCGCCAAGTCGTCGAGGACCACCGTGCCCCCGGCCCCCTCGGGCCCCCAGGCCGGCCGCACCCGGAAGCGCGCGAACCCGGTGACCTCGCCGCCCCGCCGGGCCACGACGCACTGCAGGGGCGAGGCGCCGTCCCGCCCGCTCTCCGGATCCAGCAGCGCCAGCCGCTCCCAGCCGGGCCGCCGGGCCAGCATCCCCGGCCGCCCCGGCACCAGCCGGGCGTACACCGCCTCGCACGCGTCGAGCACGTCGGCGGGCGCCGCGTACCGCAGCCGTACGTCATCCGTACCGGCCGGCACCGACAGCCGGACCCGGCTCGTGTCGATCTCCGCGCTCAGCGAGAAGGTCGCGGCGCCGTACCCGAAGCGGCCGTAGATGGCCGGCTCGGAGGCCGTCAGGACCGCCAGCGGCTCGCCCCAGGCCCGTACGTCGTCCAACTGCCGCCGCATCATCGACGTCAGCACGCCCCGGCGCCGGTGCGTGGCGGCGACGCTCACCATCGTCACGCCCGCCGCGCGCACCTGCGCGCCGCCCGGCACGGTCATCCGGAAGTCGAACGACCCCGTCGTCCCGACGCACGCCTCGGCCGCCCCGTCGCGCTCCCAGACGCCGATCGACCGGTCCACCCGCGTCAGCTCCCGGAACAGCTCCAGCTCCTCGGCCGGCTCCGGAACCCCGCCGAAGGCACGGATCAGCGACCCGTACCAGCTGTCCCACTCCTCGCGCCGCAGCACCCGCGGCTCCATCGTCATCGTCGTCGTCTTCGTCACGCCGCCGCCGTCATCACCCGTGGACCGTTCCATACGGCATGCGTACCAGGGCGGCACGAGTCGGGCGACACAATTTCCGCAGGGGTGCGGCGCGGGAGCCGTTCGTGAAGTTCACTGTGAAGTCCGGTCTCGGACGGGGGACAAGTGGGACCTCCCGTGCCAAGCGGCCGGTCCGATGGATAGGGTCCCGAACTAATGGCAGCAGGACGACAGCGGCGCGCGGAGGCCGAGACGTTCACGGCCCGGTGGAAGAAGCAGTGGCACCGGGCCCGCGTCGGCGTGCGCCGGGCCGCCGTCGACTACTTCCGCGGCGACGGCTCGGACTGGATCGCGCTCGCCGGACTGCTGCTGACGATCCCCGTCATCGCGGCCACCACGATGGCCAACTCGGTGTGGTGCTCCCCCTCCGCGCTGGTCATCCCGATCGTCGCGGGCGGCCTGCTGCTGCGCCCGGCGAGCCTGCTCGGCCTGTACGCCGCGGCGGCCACCGCGCTGATCGTGGAGTCGGTGCAGCTCGGCCCGTACACCGAGGGACCGTCGCGGGTCACCCCCGGCGTGGTCCTCGTCGTCGCGGCCTGCGGCTTCTTCGGACTCCTCGTCGCCCAGTTCCGCAGCCGGGTCGGCGTGCCCTGGCGGCGCGGCGGCACCATGCTCTTCGACCTGCGCGAACGCATCCGCGTCCAGAGCAAGTTGCCCAAGCTGCCCAAGGGCTGGCACCGCGAGATGGCGCTGCGCCCGGCCGGCGGCCAGTCCTTCTCCGGCGACTTCGTCGTCGCGGCCCGCACCAACGGCGGCCGGACGCTGGAGGTCGTCCTCACCGACGTCTCCGGCAAGGGCATGGACGCCGCCTCGCGCGCCCTGCTGCTGTCGGGGGCCTTCGGCGGACTGCTGGGCAGCCTGCCCCCGCACGCCTTCCTGCCGGCCGCCAACGGCTACCTCCTCCGCCAGGACTGGGACGAGGGCTTCGCCACCTCCATCCACCTCGTCCTGGACCTCGACTCCGGCGACTACGAGCTGTACTCCGCCGGGCACCCGCCGGGCCTCCAGCTCAGCGCGGGCACCGGCCGCTGGGAGGAGAAGTCCGCCGACGGACCGCTGCTCGGCGTGTACGACGGTGCGCAGTTCGACCAGGTGAAGGGCTCGCTGCGGCCCGGGGACGTACTGATGCTGTTCACGGACGGACTGGTGGAGACCTCCGACCGGGACATCGCCGAGGGCATCGACCGCCTCACCGGCGAGGCCGACCGCTATGTCGCGGGCGGCTTCCACGGCGCGGCCTGGCACCTGATCGAGGCCGTGGCCAAGGACGTCAACGACGACCGGGCACTGCTGCTGATCTGCCGGGAGGGCCCGACGGCCCAGTCCGCGCCGGCCACGGACTGAGGCCCGCGCCGCATACTGGGCCCATGCCGCCCATGCCGCCCACGCCACCCCTGCCTCACGACTCCGGACCGCCCGCCCGGCCGCTCTCCCTGGCCGAGGTCGAGGCCACGGCCCGCGCCGCCCACGCCGGACAGACCGACAAGGCGGGCCGGCCGTACGCCGAGCACCTGCGGGCCGTCGCCGAGGGCGTGCGGCGGCGCGGCGGCGACGCCGAGCAGATCGCGGCCGCCTGGCTGCACGACGCCGTGGAGGACGACGCGTTGACCGAGGGGTGGCTGGCCGAGGCGCCGCTGAGCCGCCGTACCAAGGACATCGTCCTGGCCCTCACCAAGCGGGCGGGGGAGCCGCCCGAGGCGTACGCCGCGCGGATCCTGGCCACCCCCGGCGCGCGGCTGGTCAAGGAGGCCGACCTGGCGCACAACGCCGACCCCGCGCGGCTGGCTGTCCTCGACGGGGCCACCCGCACACGACTGACCGAGAAGTACACGCGGATGCGCGCCCTTCTCGGTCAGGGGTGACCCACCGGTTCTAGACGGAGACCTTCTCGCCGCCGGCGTTCGAAGCGGCGGGCTCGGTGGACGTCTCGCGTGCGCCGGGACCGGCTGCCTGGTCCCGCTTCCCGCGCCCCCGGGCGGTGTCACCGGGATCCCGTCCGAAGGCCCAGTCCATCCTCGGTTCGACCACGTACCGCAGGACCCGCTGGACGGGCCTGGTGCACAGCAGGGTGACGGCGGTGGCGCCGAGTACGGTGAGCCCGATCTCGCCGAGCGGCCGGTCCAGGAAGGGCTGCTGGAACCAGCCGGTGTAGTCGCCCTCCTTCACCAGGAAGCCGTGCAGCAGGTAGCCGTAGATCGTGCCGGCGCCGAGCGCGGTGAACCACATGCGCCGGCCGGGCACCCAGGCGAAGAAGCACGCGGTGAGCACCACGGAGCAGCCGAACAGCGCGAGGGTCAGGACGGGCCCGGACCACCACGGGGCACTCGTGTCCTGCACCGAGGCGTTGCGGTAGAACCAGCCGGTCTCCATGCGCGGCACCGACCACCAGGCGATCACCAGCGCCGCCGCGACCACCGGCACGGACCAGATCCGCACCGAACGGCGCCGCACCAGCTGGAAGTGCTCGGGGCGCAGCAGCAGACCCAGCACGAAGCAGGGCAGGAACTGCAGCACCCGCTGCATGTTCAGGTCGTTGCCGACGGTGGGCGTCACGGAGGCCAGCGCGGCGATGCCGAGGGCGATCGGGAGCGGCCAACGGAGCGTCTGCCAGAGGGGGGTGGTCAGCCGCCACACGAACAGCGCGCACAGGAACCACAACAGGTAGGTGGGGTCCAGCAGGCTGATGTCGTTGCCCGGGTCCTCGCTGACGCGGCGGTGCAGCGCGTAGGCGACCTCGAAGACGACGTAGGGGACGACGACGCCGGTGATCAGCCGTCTGACGCGCTTGGGGCTCAGGTCGAAACTGCGCGAGAAGTAGCCGGAGATGACGATGAACGCCGGCATGTGGAACGTGTACAGGACCCGGTAGAGGGTCTCCACGGTCCGGTTCCCGTCCAGGATCTGACCCCAGGCGTGGCCCACACCGACCAGGACGATCGCCAGGTACTTGGCGTTGTCGAAGAACGCGTCGCGCTGCCGGCTCGGGCGGGTGCGTGGCGGCGGCGACTTCCGGTCGCCGTCGGATCGCAGCGAGCTAGTCATGCAACCCCCCGCCGAAAAACCGGCGAGTAGTCACAGGACCTCGCTGCTCTGGTGGGGGACGAGGCAGCGTAGAACATCTGAGGCACCCTAGCGTTCGCCGTCGCATTCCGTAAAACACTCGACGTCATTCCCGCATTTCGGGTCTTGGGCACGGTGTGAGTACCGTGCGAGTACCCCGTAATCCGGGAACTCGGCCTCCCCGGACGCGCGACGGACCCCATGTGGAGCGTCCTGTTTGTCATGACACATCATGACTGAACAGCGCACTTACGGGCTTCAGGGGGGTCCTGTGGACTCCGTGTGATCTCTCTGTGATCTCCCTGCGGTGACGCTTCCGACGCACCCGCCGATGTGTCCGCCACGACAATTCGAAATACCTGCGAACGCGTTGTGTGGGCATGGAAACGAAACGGCTCGAATTTCCCGTACGAGTGGACCGCCGAAATCGTGTGCGGGAGGCGACGGCGGGCCGCGCCCGCGTGCGCGGGGGAGCGTGCCGCTCACGGAACCGGCCGGACGATGTGTCACCTGCCGCATGACGGGGCCCGGTTGGTGGCACGATGGTTCTGGCGGGGGTGTTGCGGTGCCACACCTCCGGGCGGGAGTGCGGACCGACCGAGGGTGTGATCAGTTGTGGCCATTTCACTGTCAGTGGTGCTGCTCTTGGGGATCATCCTGGTGGTGCTGCTGCGGGGAGGGTCGATCAAGGCGGGGCCGGCGGTCGTCGCGGTCCTCTTCGGCTTCTTCCTCGCCTCGACCGGGATGGCCGACGACATCCAGCGCTTCCTGGACTCGATAGCGGACACGATCAACTCGATCCAGTTCTAGCCCGCCGCCTCCGGGCCCCGTGCGGTCCGGCCACCCCCGGGACCGCACAAAGGCCTCCGGCCCGATCCCTGCGGGACCGGGCCGGAGGCCTCTCGGAGCGGGCGACGGGAATCGAACCCGCGTAGCCAGTTTGGAAGACTGGTGCTCTACCATTGAGCTACGCCCGCACAGCACGCGCCGCA
The DNA here is from genome assembly GCF_033406955.1 of Streptomyces violaceoruber. NCBI lineage: Bacteria > Bacillati > Actinomycetota > Actinomycetes > Kitasatosporales > Streptomycetaceae > Streptomyces > Streptomyces violaceoruber. Next base: position 5,621,065 of record NZ_CP137734.1, read on the forward strand.
GGTCGGTGACCGCGGCACTGCACGCATCGTAGCGGGTCGTCCCCCCTCGACGCACACCCCTTCGGGTCCGCGCCGCACCTTCGCGGACGCTCCGGAAACTCTGCGGTCCCCGGTGGCCGGCGGCATGTACCCTACGTCTCGCACCAGACGGGGTGTGGCGCAGCTTGGTAGCGCGTCCGCTTTGGGAGCGGAAGGCCGTGGGTTCAAATCCCGCCACCCCGACCACCGAGTGATCGCCGAGTGATCGCCTTTTGGGCCGTGTAGTCGCTGCCGTTACTATGCAAGCTGCACGCCCGTGTGTCATCAGCGTCTGAAGTCTCCGGGCGGCGAAATTTGCCGGACACTCTCTGGTTCCGGCAGAACCCAAGAAGTCAGCCACCAAGGAGACCGAACCGTGAAGAGCGCCGTGGAGACCCTGAACCCGACCCGGGTTCGGCTCACTGTCGAGGTGCCCTTCGAGGAGCTCAAGGACAGCCTCGACGCGGCGTACAAGAAGATCAACCAGCAGGTCACGGTGAAGGGCTTCCGCAAGGGCAAGATCCCGGCCCGGGTCATCGACCAGCGGTTCGGCCGCGGTGCGGTGCTGGAGGAGGCGGTCAACGACGCGCTTCCCAAGTTCTACACCGACGCGGTCAACGAGGCCGAGCTGAACCCGCTCGGCCAGCCCGAGGTCGACATCACGGAGCTGAAGGACGGCGAAACGCTGAACTTCACCGCCGAGGTCGACATCCGCCCCTCCATCGAGATCCCGGACTACTCCGGCATCGAGGTCGAGGTCGACGCCGTCGAGGTCACCGACGAGGACGTCGAGAAGTCGGTGGAGCAGCTGCGCGAGCGCTTCGCCTCCACCTCCCCGGTCGAGCGCGCCGCCGCGGACGGCGACGTGCTCACCCTCGACCTGCAGGCCAAGGTCGACGGCGAGATCCTCGAGGACGGCGTCGCCGACGGTGTGTCCTACACCATCGGCTCCGGCGAGCTGCTGGACGGCATCGACGAGGCCGTGAAGGGCCTGGAGGCCGGTGGCGAGGCCACCTTCACCTCCGAGCTCAAGGGCGGCTCGGCGGCCGGCAAGGAGGCCGAGGTCACCGTCAAGGTCTCCCAGGTCGCCGCGCGCGAGCTGCCCGAGCTGGACGACGACTTCGCGCAGCTCGCGTCGGAGTTCGACACGCTGGAGGAGCTGCAGGCCGACAGCCGCAAGCGCCTGGCCAACATGAAGCAGTACGACCAGGCCACGCAGGCCCAGGAGCGCGTCCTGGACAAGCTGCTCGAGCTGGTCGAGGTCCCGGTCCCCGAGAAGCTCCTCGAGGACGAGATCAACACCCGCAAGCACAACCTCGAGCACCACCAGCTCGGCCAGATGGGCCTCGACCTCGAGAAGTACCTCGAGCTCCAGGGCAAGACCGCCGAGGAGTTCGAGACCGAGACCCGCGAGGCCGCGGTCAAGGGCATCAAGACCCAGTTCGTCCTCGACGAGCTGGTCAAGCAGGAGAAGCTCAACGTCAGCCAGGAAGAGCTGACCGAGCACCTCATGCGCCGTGCCGCCTCCTCCGGCATGTCCCCCGACCAGTTCGCCCAGGCCGTCGTCGAGCAGGGCCAGGTCCCGCTCCTCGTCGGTGAGGTCGCCCGCGGCAAGGCCCTGGCCGCCGTGGTCGAGAAGGCCACGGTCAAGGACACCAACGGCGAGATCGTCGACCTGGACGACGAGGAGGACGAGGAGACGGAGGCCGCCGAGGCCGACGCCACCGAGGCCGCCGACGCCGAGAAGGCCGACGACAAGGCCGAGGAGAAGACCGAGGGCTGATCCCCTCGCGCCGTCCCCGACGGATGTGAAACGGGCCCCGGACGTTCCGACGCCGGGGCCCGTTCGTATAGGGCAGGACAGCCCGCCCAGGGGCGCGGGGAACCGCGCGACGGGCCACGGACGGCCCGCCGCCCGGGAACCGGCCAATCCGCCACGGCGGTGGCGCTCCGCGCACCCCGCGGAGCGCTACGCCCCCGGCGAACACCCGCAGAACCGGGATGGCACCGGAGGGTCACCGCGTTAGGGTCCATGAATACGAGGGCAGGGGAGTCCCGGAAAGCGGCTCCAGCCCCGCAGGGAAACGTGAGACGGCCCGGCGCCGTCGTAAGACGAGCAGGTGGATACGTGACGAATCTGATGCCCTCAGCCGCCGGCGAGCCCTCTATCGGTGGCGGCCTCGGCGACCAGGTCTACAACCGACTGCTCGGCGAGCGGATCATCTTCCTCGGCCAGCCGGTCGACGACGACATCGCCAACAAGATCACCGCACAGCTGCTGCTCCTTGCCTCCGACCCGGACAAGGACATCTTCCTGTACATCAACAGCCCGGGCGGTTCGATCACGGCCGGCATGGCGATCTACGACACCATGCAGTACATCAAGAACGACGTGGTGACGATCGCGATGGGTCTCGCGGCCTCCATGGGACAGTTCCTGCTCAGCGCGGGCACCCCCGGCAAGCGCTTCGCGCTGCCGAACGCCGAGATCCTGATCCACCAGCCCTCCGCCGGCCTGGCCGGTTCGGCCTCGGACATCAAGATCCACGCCGAGCGGCTGCTGCACACCAAGCGGCGCATGGCCGAGCTGACCTCCCAGCACACCGGCCAGACGATCGAGCAGATCACCCGCGATTCGGACCGCGACCGCTGGTTCGACGCCTTCGAGGCCAAGGAGTACGGCCTCATCGACGACGTCATCGCCACGGCCGCCGGCATGCCGGGCGGCGGCGGCACGGGCGCCTGAGCCATCCTCCGCCCCGAGCCGACCGCCTCAGCCCCTTTACAGGAGACACTGTGAACGACTTCCCCGGCAGCGGCCTGTACGACCGCGTGAACGCCGCACAGGACATGCGCGCCGCCTCCCAGGGCCGCTACACCGGCCCGCAGGCCGAGTCCCGCTACGTCATCCCGCGCTTCGTCGAGCGCACCTCGCAGGGCGTGCGCGAGTACGACCCGTACGCGAAGCTCTTCGAGGAGCGGGTGATCTTCCTCGGCGTCCAGATCGACGACGCCTCGGCCAACGACGTCATGGCGCAGCTGCTGTGCCTGGAGTCGATGGACCCCGACCGGGACATCTCGGTCTACATCAACAGCCCCGGCGGCTCCTTCACCGCGCTCACGGCCATCTACGACACGATGCAGTACGTGAAGCCGGACGTCCAGACGGTCTGCATGGGCCAGGCCGCCTCCGCCGCCGCCGTCCTGCTGGCCGCCGGTACGCCGGGCAAGCGCATGGCGCTGCCGAACGCCCGCGTCCTGATCCACCAGCCGTACAGCGAGACCGGCCGCGGTCAGGTCTCCGACCTGGAGATCGCCGCCAACGAGATCCTCCGGATGCGCTCGCAGCTGGAGGAGATGCTGGCCAAGCACTCCACCACGCCGGTCGAGAAGATCCGCGAGGACATCGAGCGCGACAAGATCCTCACGGCCGAGGACGCGCTGAGCTACGGCCTGATCGACCAGATCATCACCACCCGGAAGATGGACAACTCCTCTCTCCGCTAGGCAAGAGGCTGTATCGTCTGCCGCTCCTTGGCACGGTTTGACGCGATTCACGTCAAAGGGAACCGTGCCAAGGGGGGCCCGGACGAGGGGCCCGGCAAGGTACCGTCGGACATAAGGCAGCACCAGGAGTCCGCCCGCCGTTGACGTGACGTCGACGTCCGGGAGTCTCCCAGGCGAAGGGGAAGCACACCGTGGCACGCATCGGTGACGGCGGCGATCTGCTCAAGTGCTCGTTCTGCGGGAAGAGCCAGAAGCAGGTCAAGAAGCTCATCGCAGGGCCCGGTGTGTACATCTGCGACGAGTGCATCGACCTCTGCAACGAGATCATCGAGGAGGAGCTGGCCGAGACCAGCGAGGTGCGCTGGGAGGAGCTCCCCAAGCCCCGCGAGATCTACGAGTTCCTCGAGAGCTACGTGGTCGGCCAGGAGGCGGCCAAGAAGGCCCTCTCCGTCGCGGTGTACAACCACTACAAGCGGGTCCAGGCCGGCGAGAACGGCGGCGCCCAAGGCCGCGAGGACGCCATCGAGTTGGCGAAGTCCAACATCCTCCTGCTGGGCCCCACGGGCTCCGGCAAGACCCTCCTCGCCCAGACCCTCGCCCGCATGCTGAACGTCCCGTTCGCGATCGCCGACGCCACGGCGCTCACCGAGGCGGGGTACGTCGGCGAGGACGTCGAGAACATCCTGCTGAAGCTGATCCAGGCCGCCGACTACGACGTCAAGAAGGCCGAGACCGGGATCATCTACATCGACGAGATCGACAAGGTCGCGCGGAAGAGTGAGAACCCCTCCATCACGCGCGACGTGTCGGGCGAGGGCGTCCAGCAGGCCCTGCTGAAGATCCTGGAGGGCACCACCGCCTCCGTCCCGCCGCAGGGCGGCCGCAAGCACCCGCACCAGGAGTTCATCCAGATCGACACGACGAACGTGCTGTTCATCGTGGGCGGTGCCTTCGCGGGCCTGGAGAAGATCATCGAGGGCCGGGCCGGCGCCAAGGGCATCGGCTTCGGCGCGCAGATCCGCTCCAAGCGGGAGATCGAGTCCAAGGACCAGTTCGAGCAGGTCATGCCGGAGGACCTGGTCAAGTTCGGCATGATCCCCGAGTTCATCGGCCGGCTGCCCGTCATCACCTCCGTCCACAACCTCGACCGCGAGGCGCTCCTCCAGATCCTGGTCGAGCCGCGCAACGCCCTCGTCAAGCAGTACGAGCGCCTCTTCGAACTCGACGGCGTGGAGCTGGACTTCGAGCGCGAGGCCCTGGAGGCCATCGCCGACCAGGCGATCCTGCGCCAGACCGGCGCCCGCGGCCTGCGCGCCATCATGGAGGAAGTCCTCCAGGGCGTCATGTACGAGGTCCCCTCCCGCAAGGACGTCGCCCGCGTCGTCATCACCGCCGACGTGGTCCTCTCCAACGTCAACCCGACGCTGATCCCCCGGGATTCGCGGGGGCGCGGCCCGGGCGAGCAGAAGACGGCGTAGCCGCACCGTACGAACACATGTGGAGGGGGCCCGGTCGCTCGACCGGGCCCCCTCCACGTTGCCGCTCCGCGTCAGGCCTTGACGCGGATTTCCTTGCGGAGCTTGGTGGTGATGTCGACGGCGACGTCCTTCGGCACACCCTTGGTGGCGTCACCCGGGGAGACCAGGGCGATCGTGCTGTAGTCGGCCCAAGCACAGATCCAGTCGGTCTTTTCCTTCTTGGAGACCGGGTTGGTGCCCTCGACGCCCTGGCACTTCATGACCGCGCCGTCGATGTCGACCGACTCGGGCTCGCCCACGGCCTTGCCGCCGCCTCCCGTCTCGGAGGAGGAAGACGAGTTCTTCTCGGACTCCTTCTTGAACTCGGCGAAGAACTTGTCGAGCACCGCCTCCGGGTCCGAGATCTTCCCGTACGCGCCGAGGTAGGTGATGCCCTTGGCGGTCGCCATTTCACTGGGGTCGGGGGCAGTGCTCGGGTCCGAAGGGTCGTACCCCGTGAGGTCCGCGGTGGTGTAGAAACCGGTCACGCTCGTGCCGTCCTTGACGCCACTCTTCTCAAGGTCCTTGACCGTGTCCGAGTCGGTCTCGGCGGCCTCGTCGCTGGCGCGCTTGTAATCGGTGAGCACCGTCGCCGGCGTCGTCAGCTTGTGGGCGCCGTCGTCCTCCAGGCCGCCCGCGCCACCGCCGCCGCCGATCACGAAGTAGACCCCCACGCCGATCGCCGCCACGACGGCGACCGCGCCGATGATCAGACCGGCCTTCTTCTTGCCGCCACCGCCCGGAGCCGGTGGCTGGGGCATGCCGTACGGCTGCTGACCGTAGGGCGGCTGCTGGCCGTAAGGGGGCTGCTGGCCGTAGCCGGGCTGCTGGCCGTACGGCGGAGCCTGCGGGGGGACGCCGCCCTGCTGGGGCTGCTGCGGGTAGCCGTAGCCCGGCTGCTGCGGGGGAGGCGTCTGCTGGGGGTAGCCGTAGCCGGGCTGGGGAGCCTGCGGCGGCTGCTGACCGTACGGGCCCGGCTGGCCGTACGGTCCGGGCTGCTGGGGCTGCCCGCCGTACGGGCCCGGCTGGTTGTGACTCATTCCTGGGTTCCCCCTCGGATGCTTTACGTGGTTCTGACATCCTGACTCAGACCTGGCGTGCGCAGGTCACCGGGGGCCGCACCGTTACAGAAGAAACGCGTTTCGGGACAGCGCCGTGACGCCCGTAAACTGACCCCGTGACCGAGAACTCTCAGCAGCCGCAGCCCGCACCCAGCACCGAACTGCCGACCCAGTACACGCCGGCCGAGGTAGAGGGGCAGCTGTACGAGCGCTGGGTGGAACGGGGTTACTTCGAAGCCGACGCGAAGAGCGACAAGCCGCCGTACACCGTCGTCATCCCGCCGCCGAACGTCACGGGCAGCCTGCATCTCGGGCACGCCTTCGAGCACACGCTCATCGACGCCCTGACCCGCCGCAAGCGCATGCAGGGCTACGAGACGCTGTGGCAGCCCGGCATGGACCACGCCGGCATCGCCACCCAGAACGTCGTCGAGCGCGAGCTGGGCAAGGAGGGCAAGTCCCGGCACGACCTCGGCCGGGAGGCCTTCGTCGAGCGCGTCTGGCAGTGGAAGAGCGAGTCCGGAGGGCAGATTTCCGGCCAGATGCGCCGCCTCGGCGACGCGGTCGCCTGGTCGCGCGAGCGCTTCACGATGGACGAGGGCCTCTCCCAGGCCGTCCAGACCATCTTCAAGCGGCTCTACGACGACGAGCTGATCTACCGCGCCGAGCGCATCATCAACTGGTGCCCGCGCTGTCTGACCGCGATCTCCGACATCGAGGTCGAGTACCAGGACGACGACGGCGAGCTGGTCTCCATGAAGTACGGGGAGGGCGACGAGACCATCGTCGTCGCCACCACCCGCGCGGAGACGATGCTCGGCGACACCGCCGTCGCCGTCCACCCCGAGGACGAGCGCTACAAGCACCTGGTCGGCAAGCTCATCAAGCTGCCGCTGACCGACCGCTCCATCCCGGTCGTCGCCGACGAGCACGTCGACCCCGAGTTCGGCACCGGCGCCGTCAAGGTGACGCCCGCCCACGACCCGAACGACTTCGAGATCGGCCAGCGGCACGGCCTGCCGTCCATCGCCGTGATGGACGAGCACGCCGTCATCACCGCCCACGGCCCCTTCCAGGGCCAGGACCGCCTGGAGGCCCGCTCCGCCATCGTCGCCGCGCTGCGCGCCGAGGGCCGGATCGTCGCCGAGAAGCGGCCCTACGTCCACTCCGTCGGCCACTGCTCGCGCTGCAAGACCACCATCGAGCCGCGCCTGTCCATGCAGTGGTGGGTCAAGGTCGGTCCGCTGGCGAAGGCCGCCGGTGACGCGGTCCGCGACGGCAAGGTCAAGATCCACCCGCAGGAGATGGAGAAGCGGTACTTCGACTGGGTCGACAACCTCCACGACTGGTGCATCTCGCGCCAGCTGTGGTGGGGCCACCGCATCCCCGTCTGGTACGGCCCCGAGGGCGAGGTCGTCTGCGTCGGACCCGGCGAGGAGCCGCCGAGCGGCGAGGGCTGGTACCAGGACTCCGACGTCCTGGACACCTGGTTCTCCTCCGGCCTGTGGCCGTTCTCCACGCTCGGCTGGCCCGAGCAGACCGAGTCGCTCGCGAAGTTCTACCCGAACTCCGTCCTGGTCACCGGCTACGACATCCTCTTCTTCTGGGTCGCCCGGATGATGATGTTCGGCCTCTACGCGATGGACGGCACCCCGCCGTTCCACACCATCGCCCTGCACGGCATGGTCCGTGACCAGAACGGCAAGAAGATGTCCAAGTCCTTCGGGAACGTGGTCAACCCGCTGGACTGGATGGACAAGTACGGCTCCGACGCCCTGCGCTTCACCCTCGCGCGCGGCGCCAACCCGGGCGTCGACGTCCCGATCGGCGAGGACTGGGTCCAGGGTTCCCGCAACTTCGCCAACAAGATCTGGAACGCCACCCGCTTCGCGCTGATGAACGGCGCGACGGTCGAGGGCCCGCTGCCGGACGCGTCGAGGATGTCCTCGACCGACCGCTGGATCCTCTCCCGCCTGAACTCGGTCGTCGCCGAGGTCGACGCGTACTACGAGGACTACCAGTTCGCGAAGCTCTCCGACGCCCTGTTCCACTTCGCCTGGGACGAGGTCTTCGACTGGTACGTCGAGCTGTCCAAGACCACCTTCCAGGCGGGCGGCGAGGCGGCCGAGGTCTCGAAGCGCGTCCTGGGCGAGGTCCTGGACGTGACGCTGCGTCTCCTCCACCCGGTCGTCCCCTTCGTCACGGAGACGCTGTGGACGACGCTCACGGGCGGCGAGTCGGTCGTCATCGCCGAGTGGCCGACGGACTCCGGTTTCCGGGACGCCGGCGCCGAGCGGGAGATCGAGACCGTCCAGTCGGTCATCACCGAGGTCCGCCGCTTCCGTGCCGACCAGGGGCTCCAGCCCGGCCAGCGGGTCCCGGCCCGGCTCACCCTCGCGGGCAGCGCGCTCGCGGCCCACGAGGCGGCCGTCCGGCAGCTGCTGCGGCTCCAGCCGGAGGGCGACGCCTTCACGGCGACGGCCACGCTGCCGGTCGCCGGCGTCGAGGTGGCCCTCGACCTCTCCGGGGTCATCGACTTCGCCGCCGAGCGCAAGCGGCTGGCGAAGGACCTCGCGGCGGCGGAGAAGGAGAAGGCCCAGGCGAACGCCAAGCTCGGCAACGAGGCGTTCCTGGCGAAGGCACCGGACCAGGTCGTGGACAAGATCCGGGGCCGCCTGGCCAAGGCGGACGAGGACATCACCCGCATCACCGCCCAGCTGGAGAAGCTGCCGGAGGCGTAGTCGCCGCCGCCTGCGGGCAGTCGTGCCGCTGGGGCGGCACGGGTGGGCGCGGCGGCACCCCGCAGGCGCGGGCGAGCACACCCACCGTGACGGCAACCGAAGGCGCCTCGGGCCCGATCGGCTCCGGGCACCCTCGGTTGACGGCGGGTGGGTCGCCCGGCCCGGCGCTGACGGGGTGCCGCCGCGCCCACCCTCCCCCACTCTCGGCTTCGCTCGAGCGGGGGGACCCCCATCGCCCCAGGCGGCCCGACTGCCCGCGGTTACGGGGGACCGGGTACGTAGACTGGTCCCCGTGAGCGACAACCCCGGCCAGAACGACCAGCCCGACCCCTCCGCCCCCCTCGACTCCTTCGACGAGATCATCGACGCGGAGACCACCCGCGACCCCGACCTCGCCGTCATCGAGGCCGGCAGCCGCACCCTGCGCACCCAGGGCGGCCCCCCGGAGGCCGACGTCCCCGGGCGCCCGGAGGACCCCGAGGTGGACGCGGCCCTGCGCGCCGTCGAGACGGAGCTGGCCGGCCGCTGGGGCGAGACCAAGCTGGAGCCGTCCGTCACCAGGATCGCCGCGCTGATGGACGTACTGGGCGAGCCGCAGCGCTCGTACCCCTCCATCCACATCACCGGGACCAACGGCAAGACCTCCACCGCCCGCATGATCGAGGCCTTGCTCGGCGCCTTCGATCTGCGCACCGGGCGGTACACCTCGCCGCACGTGCAGTCGATCACCGAGCGGATCAGCCTGGACGGGGCGCCGATCTCCGCCGAGCGGTTCATCGAGACCTACGAGGACATCAAGCCGTACGTCGAGATGGTCGACGCGCAGCAGGAGTACCGGCTGTCCTTCTTCGAGGTGCTGACCGGCATGGCGTACGCCGCCTTCGCCGACGCACCCGTGGACGTGGCCGTCGTCGAGGTCGGGATGGGCGGCTCCTGGGACGCCACCAACGTCATCGACGGGGACGTGGCCGTCGTCACCCCCATCGACCTGGACCACACCGACCGGCTCGGCGGGACGCCCGGCGAGATCGCGGTCGAGAAGGCCGGCATCGTCAAGCAGGACGCCACCGTCATCCTGGCCCAGCAGCCGGTGGACGCGGCGCAGGTGATGCTGAAGAAGGCCGTCGACGTCAACGCCACCGTGGCCCGCGAGGGGCTGGAGTTCGGCGTCGTGGCCCGCGAGGTCGCCGTCGGCGGGCAGCTGGTCACCCTGCGCGGACTGGGCGGCGAGTACACCGAGGTCTACCTGCCGCTGCACGGCGCCCACCAGGCGCACAACGCGGCGGTCGCGCTGGCCGCCGTCGAGGCGTTCTTCGGCGTCGGCGCGCAGCGTCCCGAGCCGCTGGACGTCGACACCGTGCGCAAGGCCTTCGCCTCCGTCGCCTCGCCGGGGCGGATGGAGGTGGTGCGGCGCTCGCCGACCGTGGTCCTCGACGCCGCGCACAACCCGGCCGGCGCCCGGGTCACCGCCGAGGCGGTGGGGGAGGCCTTCCAGTTCAGCCGCCTCATCGGGGTGGTCGGCGCCAGCGCCGACAAGAACGTGCGGGGGCTCCTCGAAGCCTTCGAGCCGGTCTTCGCCGAGGTCGTCGTCACCCAGAACTCCAGCCACCGCGCGATGGACGCCGACGAGCTGGCCGCGGTCGCCGTCGAGGTCTTCGGCGACGACCGCGTCCAGGTCGAGCCGCGGCTGCCGGACGCCCTGGAGGCCGCGATCACGCTGGCCGAGGAGGAGGGCGAGTTCGCCGGCGGCGGTGTGCTCGTCACCGGTTCCGTCATCACCGTCGGCGAGGCCCGACTGCTCCTGAGGAGGGGCTGAGAAACCGTGCGTACGCTCTGTGCTTCGACGCTGATCGGCGAGTTCTTCGTGATCGGCTTCGCCGGACTGGTCGCCATGAAGGACCCGGACCTGTCCATGGGGACGGTGTGGACGGTCAGCGGCATCGCGATGGTCCTCAGCGTGCTGCTGTGCGGGGTCATCACCCGGCCCGGCGGGATCGCCCTCGGCTGGGCGCTGCAGATCGCGCTGATCGCCGCCGGCTTCGTGGTGCCGACCATGTTCTTCCTCGGCGCGATCTTCGCCGCCCTGTGGTGGGCCTCCGTGCACTACGGGCGGAAGATCGACGAGGCGAAGGCGCGGTTCGCGGCCCAGGCCGAGGCCTCCGCACCCGACCCCGCCTGAGTGCGGAACGCGGCCGACGGGGCCCGGTAGGCCTGACGCTGCGTGACGGACGCCGCGACACGCCCGGTAACCTCTGTCATCACCCGCACGACCGCACATCTCGAACACCTCCAAGGGAGCCCTCGTGACCCAGCGCAGCCTCGTCCTCCTCAAGCCCGACGCCGTCCGTCGTGGCCTGACCGGCGAGATCATCAGCCGCATCGAGCGCAAGGCCGGCTGGCAGATCACCGCGCTGGAACTGCGCACCCTGGACACCGAGACGCTGGAGCAGCACTACGGCGAGCACAAGGGCAAGCCCTTCTACGAGCCGCTGGTCGAGTTCATGGCCTCCGGGCCGGTCGTGGCGATGGTCGTCGAGGGCGAGCGGGTCATCGAGGGCGTGCGCGCGCTGGCCGGTCCGACCGACCCGATCGCCGCCGCCCCGGGCTCCATCCGCGGGGACTACGGCGTGATCGTCCGCGAGAACCTGATCCACGCCTCCGACTCCGAGGAGTCCGCCGAGCGCGAGCTGAAGATCTTCTTCCCGGGCCGGGTCTGATCCTTCTTCGGGACACGCCGGGAGCGCCTTTTTTCTGACGCCATGTCAGTCGAATGGACCGGGCGGAGCCGGGGCGGTCGCGTAAAAGCGACCGCCCTGTGGCATATGCGCGCCTGTTCGGGGGAACGGATGCCACCGTTGGCCCGTCTCCACAAGCGAGGCGGTGCGCCATCTGCTGACAATGGCGAAGACCCTCGCGCAGTGTTCGCGAAAGCGCGTCTACGATGGAAGCCTCCACGCGTCACTGCACCCACTTCGCCTACCTGAAAAGCCCTCAAAAGCTCCTGGGAAGGCCAGTCGAATCCTGATGGGGAACTCAATGTCGTTCATCGGCCGTGACATGGCTGTCGACCTCGGGACCGCCAACACGCTGGTGTACGTCAGGGGTCGCGGGATCGTACTCAACGAGCCGTCCGTCGTCGCGATCAACACCAACACCGGTGGCATCCTCGCGGTCGGCGCCGAAGCGAAGAAGATGATCGGGCGCACGCCCGGCAACATCGTTGCCGTGCGCCCGCTGAAGGACGGCGTCATCGCCGACTTCGAGATCACCGAGCGGATGCTCCGCTACTTCATCCTGAAGATCCACAAGCGGCGGTATCTGGCTCGGCCGCGGGTCGTCGTCTGTGTGCCCTCGGGCATCACCGGCGTCGAGCGCCGCGCCGTCATCGAGGCGTCGTCCCAGGCCGGCGCCCGGCAGGTGCACATCATCGAGGAGCCCATGGCCGCGGCCATCGGCTCCGGCCTGCCGGTCCACGAGGCCACGGGCAACATGGTGGTGGACATCGGCGGCGGCACCACGGAGGTCGCGGTCATCTCGCTCGGCGGCATCGTCACGGCCCAGTCCATCCGCGTCGCGGGTGACGAGCTGGACAACGCGATCATCCAGCACGTGAAGAAGGAGTACAGCCTTCTGCTGGGTGAGCGCACGGCCGAACAGATCAAGATCACGATCGGTTCGGCGTACGACCTCGACTCCGACGAGCACACCGAAATCCGCGGCCGGGACCTCGTCTCCGGGCTGCCCAAGACCGTCGTCATCTCCGCCGCCGAAGTGCGCAAGGCGATCGAGGAGCCGGTCAACGCCATCGTCGACGCCGTCAAGACGACCCTCGACAAGTGTCCGCCGGAGCTGTCCGGCGACATCATGGACCGGGGCATCGTCCTGACCGGCGGCGGCGCGCTGCTGCGCGGGCTCGACGAACGGCTGCGCCGGGAGACCGGGATGCCGATCCACATCGCCGAGGACCCGCTGGACAGCGTGGCGCTCGGCAGCGGCAAGTGCGTCGAGGAGTTCGAGGCGCTCCAGCAGGTGCTGGACGCCTCGCCCCGCAGATGACGTAACACTTCGGTTCCGCCGTACGAGACGATCTCCTCTCGTGCGGCGGATCGTTGATATAGAGGGTTGCGGTACCGGATGCGCGTGAAGCGCCCGACGTACCGAATCAGCTCAATTCCTGAACACCGCCACGTACATTCCGAGATTCCCGAATTCCGACGAGGAAGGCACGGCCGCCGCACGTGAGGGACACGAAAGAGAGCCGGCTGCTCCTGGTACTGCTGATCGCCATCGCGTTCGCACTGATCACGGTGGACATCCGCGGCGGGGAGGACTCACCGGTCGACGGTGCCCGGCAGGCCGCCGCCAACGTCTTCGGTCCGATCGAGAACGGGGTCTCCTCCGCGGTCGACCCCGTCGGCAACGCGGTCTCCGCGGTCCGCGACTCCGGCGACCGGCACGACCGGCTCGCGCGGCTGGAGACGGAGAACGCGGCCCTCAAGGCGAAGCTCGGCAGCGACGAGCGCGGCCGCAGCCGGCTGAAGCAGTTCGACAAGATGCTCGGGCTGGCCGGCGCCGGACAGTACGGCATCAAGGGTGCCCAGGTCATCGCCATAGGAGCGGCCCAGGGCTTCTCCTGGACCATCACCATCGACGCCGGTGCCAACGACGGCGTGAAGCGCGACATGACCGTCCTCAACGGTGACGGCCTCGTCGGACGCGTGACCACCGTCGGCCCCAACACCGCCACCGTGCTGCTCGCCAACGACCCGGACTTCACCGTCGGCACCCGGATGGAGTCCGGCGACGAACTCGGCTTCGCCTCCGGCCAGGGCAGCCGCCCGCTGCGCGTCGAACTCCTCAACGGCAAGGCCGACGTCAAGAAGGGCGACCGCCTCGTCACCTTCGGCTCCCAGGCCGACAAGCCCTTCGTGCCGGGCGTGCCCGTCGGCACCATCACCCGCGTCGACCCCAACGGCGGCGACCTCACCCGCATCCTCGACGTCACGCCGTTCGTCAGCTTCACCAAGCTCGACATCGTCGGCGTCGTCGTCCAGGCCCCGTCGAAGGACCCGCGCGACACGGTGCTCCCGGACAAGAAGCAGCCGAAGCCCACGCCGACCGTGACCGTCACCGTCACCCCCGGGGCCGACCCCGAGGGCCAGACCCGGAACGACGAGGCCGGACAGGACGACGCGACCGGACAGGACGACGCGACCGGCCAGAACGACGCGACCGGCCAGAACGACCAGACAGAGCAGCAGAACGAGCAGCCCGAGCCGTAGGAGCCATCACCCCATGCGCGTCAACCGGATCCTGCTGTCCGTCGCCCTCGTCGTCGTCGCCCTGGTGATCCAGGTGAGCGTCCTCGCCCGCCTCCACCTGCCCGGCGCCGTCCCCGACCTGCTGCTGCTCACCGTCCTCGGCCTCGCCCTGGTCTACGGCCACGTCGGCGGCGCCCTCGTCGGCTTCGGCGCCGGACTCCTCGCCGACCTCGCCCCGCCCGCCGACCACGCCGCCGGCCGCTACGCCCTCGTGCTCTGCGTCATCGGCTACCTCGCCGGACTCGCCAGACCGGACAACGGACGGCTCCGCTCGGCCACCGGCCCCATGGTCGTCGTGGTCGCCGCCGCCGTCGGCACCACCCTGCTCTACGCGGGCGTCGGCGCCCTCGTCGGCGACACCGCCGCCCGCCACGTCGGCCTGCCCAGCCTGCTGTTCACGGCCGCCCTGTACGACCTGCTGCTCGCGCCCTTCGTCGTCCCCGGCATCATGGCGCTCGCCCGGCGCGCCGAACACGACCCGCTGGCCGACACCAACTCCGCCGCCCAGAGCCCCGACATCTCCTCCGGCTGGCTCTCCTCGGGCACCGGCCTGCGCATCGGCAGACAGCGCAACGCGCTGCGGGTGAAGACGGCCCGCGCCCGCGTGGCCCGCGCCGGACGCATCAAGGGGGTCAAGCGGCTGTGACGACGCGGCAGCATTCCAGCAGCGCACACTTCGTGAGGGGGAGCCAGAACCAGTGACCAACATCCCCGAGACCGGCCGCAGCACCCGCGTCCAGACCCGGCTCGTCGTCATCCAGATCCTCGTCCTCTCCCTCCTCGCCACCCTCGGCGGCCGCCTCTGGTACCTCCAGATCCGCCAGGGCGACGAGTACGCCGAGGAGGCCTCCGGCAACCACGTCCAGCAGGTCGTCCAGCCCGCCACCCGCGGCTCGATCCTGGACGCCCGCGGCGTCGCCCTCGCCGACAACGAGACCCGGCTCGTCGTCTCCGCCTCCCGCACCGACCTGCTGAAGATGAAGGACGACGGCAAGGCCGTCCTCACCAAGCTCGCCGGCGTCCTCGGCATGAAGCCCCAGGACGTCATCGACAAGGTCCGGCTCTGCGACGCCGAGACCCCGCAGCCCTGCTGGAACGGCTCGCCCTACCAGCCGATCCCCGTCACCGACGAGGCCACCGTCAAGCAGGCCCTGCAGATCCGCGAACGCGCCGAGGACTTCCCCGGCATCACCGCCGAACCCATGGCCGTACGCCGCTACGCCGCCCCCGGCAAGTCCAACACCGCCCAGGTCCTCGGCTACCTCTCGCCGGTCACCGACGAGGAACTGCAGAAGGCCCAGGACACCGACTCGCCCTACCTGCGCTCCGACCAGGTCGGCCGCTCCGGTCTGGAGCGCCAGTACGACAAGGCGCTGCGCGGCAAGGCCGGCGTCACGCGCTACGAGGTCGACAACCTCGGCCGCGTCATCGGCGAGGCCGAGTCCGACCCGGGCACCCCCGGCTCCAACCTCGTCACCAGCATCGACGCCCGCGTCCAGCGGGTCGCCGAGTACGAGCTGAACGAGGCGATGAAGGCCGCCCGCAAGGAGATGGACCGCAACACCAACCGGACCTACGAGGCCGACGCCGGAGCGGTCGTGGTGATGGAGGCCAAGACCGGCCGCGTCGTCGCCATGGCCTCCAACCCCGACTACGACCCCAACGCCTGGGTCGGCGGCATCTCCGCCAAGGACTACAAGAAGCTCACCGGCAAGGACTCCAACTACCCGCTGCTCAACCGCGCCACCCAGGGCCAGGCGGCCCCCGGCTCCATCTTCAAGGTCGTCTCCTCGGCCGGAGCGGTCGAGGCCGGCTACGACTTCGACGGCAACTACGACTGCTCCAGCGCCTACAACGTCGGCGGCCAGGTCTTCAAGAACTTCGAGTCGGCCAACGAGGGCATGATCACCATCGGCCGCGCCCTGGAGCTCTCCTGCGACACCGTCTTCTACCGCCTGTCCCACCAGGAGTGGAAGAAGGACGGCGGGATGAACCCCAAGAACCCCCACGACTACTTCTACAAGGCCGCCCACCAGTTCGGCCTCGGCGCCAAGACCGGCATCGACCTCCCCAACGAGGTCACCGGCCGCGTCCCCGACCGCCAGTGGAAGCAGGACTACTGGGAGGCCAACAAGGACGCCTGGTGCAAGTCCGGCAAGAAGGACGGCTCCTACGTCGAGAAGATCGCGTACGAGAACTGCCACAGCGGCAACAAGATGCGCGCCGGTGACTCCATCAACTACTCCATCGGCCAGGGCGACACCCTCGTCACCCCCATCCAGATGGCCACCATCTACGCGGCCATCTCCAACGGCGGCACCCTCTACGACCCGAGCATCGGCAAGGCCGTCGTCAGCCCCGACGGCAAGACCGTCCGCGAGATCGAGCCCACGGCCCACGGCAAGCTGCCCATAAGCAAGACCACGCTGACCAAGATGGACGAGGCCCTCGCCGGCGTCGCCAGCCGCGGCACCGCCGCCTGGCGGTTCGCCCAGGTCGGCTGGCCGCAGGACAAGATCCCGATGCACGCCAAGACCGGTACCGCCGAGGTCTACGGCAAGCAGACCACGTCCTGGTTCGCGACGTACACCAAGGACTACTCGATCGTCATGACGATCTCCCAGGGCGGCACCGGCTCCGGCGCCTCGGGACCCGCCGTCCGCAACATCTACGACGCGCTGTACGGCGTCTCCGACGACGGCGACATCGACCCGAAGAAGGCGCTGCTGCCCAAGCCGCAGGCGAGCCTCCCGAAGATCAAGACCGACGGCACGATCCTCTCGCCGAAGATGCCGAAGGACGTCGTCAAGCAGCTCCAGCCCGACGAGAAGGCCTCCCCGGACGAGGAGTACGCCCCCGTCGAGGAGGGCGACCAGCCCGCGACCACCCCCAACCAGAACGGGGAGAACCGCGACACCCGGCGCCACCGGCGGCGCGGCGGCGCACGCGGCGCCGGGCGCGGCGCCCGGCCGGGCGGCAGGGGAAGAAGCCGGAGGGCACGCGTATGACCGGCAACAGCTTCCACGTCTCCGGGTACGGCCCCGACAAGGCCGGCTGGACCCGCCTGTTCGCACGGGACTCCATGGCCCGGCGGCTCGACTGGCCGATACTGCTGGCCGCCGTGGCGCTCTCCCTGATGGGCTCGCTGCTCGTCTACTCCGCGACCCGCAACCGCACCGAACTCAACCAGGGCGACCAGTACTACTTCCTCACCCGGCACCTGCTGAACACCGGCATCGGGCTCGCCCTGATGGTCGCCACCGTCTGGCTCGGCCACCGCGCCCTGCGCACCGCCGTGCCGCTCCTGTACGGCTTCTCGGTGTTCCTGATCCTGCTGGTGCTCACCCCCCTCGGCTCGACCATCAACGGCGCCCACTCCTGGATCAAGCTCCCCGGCGGCTTCTCGCTGCAGCCCTCGGAGTTCGTGAAGATCACGATCATCCTGGGCATGGCGATGCTGCTGGCCGCGCGCGTCGACGCGGGGGACCGGCCGCACCCCGACCACCGCACCGTGCTCCAGGCCCTCGGCCTGGCCACCGTGCCGATGCTCATCGTGATGCTCATGCCCGACCTCGGGTCGGTCATGGTCATGGTCATCATCGTGCTCGGCATCCTGCTCGCCTCCGGCGCCAGCAACCGCTGGATCTTCGGCCTGCTCGGCGCCGGCACCGCGGGCGCGCTCGCCGTCTGGCAGCTCGGCATCCTGGACGACTACCAGATCGCCCGCTTCGCCGCCTTCGCCAACCCCGCCCTCGACCCCGCGGGCGTCGGCTACAACACCAACCAGGCCCGCATCGCCATCGGCTCCGGCGGACTCACCGGCTCAGGCCTCTTCGAGGGCTCCCAGACCACCGGCCGCTTCGTCCCCGAGCAGCAGACCGACTTCGTCTTCACCGTCGCCGGCGAGGAACTGGGCTTCCTCGGCGCCGGACTCATCATCGCCCTGCTCGGCGTGGTCCTCTGGCGCGGCTGCCGCATCGCCCGCAGCACCCCCGACCTGTACGGCACGGTGGTCGCCGCCGGGATCGTCGCGTGGTTCGCCTTCCAGACCTTCGAGAACGTGGGCATGACCCTGGGCATCATGCCGGTCACCGGCCTGCCCCTGCCCTTCGTCTCCTACGGCGGCTCCTCCATGTTCGCCGTCTGGATAGCGGTCGGCCTGCTCCAGTCGATCACCGTGCAGAGACCGATGTCGGCGTAGTACGGCGCCCGGGGCGGCAGCGGTACGGCGCCCGGGGGGTGAGCGGTAAGGGGGACCGGTCCGGCCGGGTTAGGCTGGATGGTCCCCCTTGTCAGCACACGAAGGTCCCGTGAGATGCCTGCCGAAGCCTCCCCGGCCGCCGAGTCCGTGTTTCCGCAGCTCGAAGCACTGCTCCCGCATGTGCAGAAGCCGATCCAATACGTCGGCGGAGAGCTGAACTCCACGGTCAAGGAGTGGGCATCCTGCGACGTCCGCTGGGCCCTGATGTACCCCGACGCCTACGAGGTCGGCCTGCCCAACCAGGGCGTCATGATCCTGTACGAGGTGCTCAACGAGCAGCAGGGCGTCCTCGCCGAGCGCACCTACAGCGTCTGGCCGGACCTCGAGGAGCTGATGCGGGAGCACTCCGTCCCGCAGTTCACCGTCGACAGCCACCGCCCCGTCGGCGCCTTCGACGTCTTCGGCCTCTCCTTCTCCACGGAGCTGGGCTACACCAACATGCTCACCGCCCTGGACCTGGCGGGCATCCCGCTGGAGGCGAAGGACCGCGGCATCGACGACCCGATCGTCCTGGCCGGCGGCCACGCGGCGTTCAACCCCGAGCCGATCGCGGACTTCATCGACTGCGCGGTCATCGGCGACGGCGAACAGGCCGTCCTGGAAGTCACCGCGATCATCCGCGCCTGGAAGGCCGAGGGCCGCCCCGGCGGCCGCGAGGAACTCCTCCTCCGCCTGTCGAAGACCGGCGGCGTCTACGTCCCCGCCTTCTACGACGTCGAGTACCTCCCCGACGGCCGCATCGCCCGCGTCGTCCCCAACCGCTCCGGCGTCCCGTGGCGGGTCTCCAAGCACACCGTCATGGACCTCGACGAGTGGCCCTACCCCAAGCAGCCCCTGGTCCCGCTCGCCGAGACCGTCCACGAGCGCATGTCCGTGGAGATCTTCCGCGGCTGCACCCGCGGCTGCCGCTTCTGCCAGGCCGGCATGATCACCCGCCCGGTGCGCGAGCGCTCCATCACCGGCATCGGCGAGATGGTCGACAAGGGCCTCAAGGCGACCGGCTTCGAGGAGGTCGGCCTGCTCTCCCTCTCCTCCGCCGACCACACGGAGATCGCCGACGTCGCCAAGGGCCTCGCCGACCGGTACGAGGAGGACAAGATCGGCCTGTCCCTCCCCTCCACCCGCGTCGACGCCTTCAACATCGACCTGGCCAACGAGCTGACCCGCAACGGCCGCCGCTCCGGCCTCACCTTCGCCCCCGAGGGCGGCTCCGAGCGCATCCGCAAGGTCATCAACAAGATGGTCTCCGAGGACGACCTCATCCGCACCGTCGCGACGGCCTACGGCAACGGCTGGCGCCAGGTGAAGCTGTACTTCATGTGCGGCCTGCCCACCGAGACCGACGACGACGTCCTCCAGATCGCCGACATGGCCACCCGGGTCATCGCCAAGGGCCGCGAGGTCTCCGGCTCCGGCGACATCCGCTGCACGGTCTCCATCGGCGGCTTCGTCCCCAAGCCCCACACCCCCTTCCAGTGGGCCCCGCAGCTGTCGGCGGAGGAGACGGACGCCCGCCTCCAGAAGCTCCGCGACAAGATCCGCGGCGACAAGAAGTACGGCCGCTCCATCGGCTTCCGCTACCACGACGGCAAGCCCGGCATCGTCGAGGGCCTCCTCTCCCGCGGCGACCGCCGCCTGGGCGCCGTCATCCGCGCCGTCTACGACGACGGCGGCCGCTTCGACGGCTGGCGCGAGCACTTCTCCTACGACCGCTGGATGGCCTGCGCCGACAAGGCCCTGGAGCCGACCGGCGTCGACGTCGACTGGTACACCACCCGCGAGCGCGGCTACGAGGAGGTCCTGCCCTGGGACCACCTCGACTCCGGCCTCGACAAGGAGTGGCTCTGGGAGGACTGGCAGGACGCCCTCGACGAGACCGAGGTCGACGACTGCCGCTGGACCCCGTGCTTCGACTGCGGCGTCTGCCCCCAGTTCGACACATGGCCACAAACGGGCCCGACGGGCAAGAAGCTGCTGCCGCTGACGGTCAAGAAGTCCGACTGACCCGCGGATACGGGGGCTGTGGGATGAGCGAGCCGCTTCACCGCATCGCTGACGCTGTGGCTGACGTCACAGAGTCGGATGCGGTGGCGGTGCTGACCGCGCTCGGCTTGAAGAAGGATCGGCGGCAGCCGGCGAAGAAGGCACCGAGAACGCCGCTGCCGCCGCCTGCCGTCCCTTCGGACGTCTCGTCGGACGTGGAGTGGGTGTGAGGGCCGGAGAGCGGCCTGCGGTGACCTGCTACGGCAGGGTCAGTCGGTCCGGGGACCGGTCCGCAGGGCGGGGGAGATGGGGTAGCCGATGGCAAGGGCGTCTTGCACGACATCTGTCACGGGCGCCAGGGGATTGAGCATGGCGATCACGGCTTGGTCGAGAGGACGCAGGTCGTAGATGTGCCGCAGCGCCTCAAGGGAAACCGCGGTCTCGTAGTAGTCCTCGGCGAACGCCTTGAAGGCTTCGGGCTCCGGTCTCGCCAGAAGGCCGAACAGTCCGGTCGTGCCGTCCGGATCGGGGTGCCCTTCGGGGAAGTCGATGTCTCCGGTCTCCCAGCGGTCGGCAACCGCATGGCGCCACAGGCACACCGTCACGACGGGCGTGCCATCCTCGTCGGTGAAGAGGGGCTCATGCACATAGCGCTGGAAGGCGGCGGGTACGGCGTCCACCACCCCCGGCCAGGGTTCGTAGTCGTCTCGCTGGTGATACGGACTGAGCGGCGATTCATGGGCGAAGCCGCGCACGTACGCGCCGGCGGCCGAGAAGACGATGTCGAACTCGTCTCCGGAGCCGTTCCGCATCGAGGCAAGCTCTTCCGTCCGAGACCAGGAGCGGTTGAAGGTGTGGTGCCGCCCTTCGCCGCCGGGGTTCACGATGGCTTCCGCCATCGAGAGGGAACGGCAGAGATCGTGCAGGGCCGGGATGCCGGGCAGGGTGCGGGCCACGTCGTGAACGGTCATGCAGCACATCGAAGCGCACGCCGCTGACAACGCCTCGGTCGCTGCATGGGAAACGCTGCGAACAGTTGAATCGGAGCGGGGAGGGCCGAGCCCCTGCGGCAGTACATTGCGGGGCATGAGGTGGGCGATGTGAGCACCACTCGCCCTCTGCTTGGGGAGGATCATGTCCGACGGGATAATCGTGGCCATCGGGGGTTGGGGCACAACTGTCGTTGCGGCGGCTGTGGCCGCATGGGCGGCACTCAGAGCCCGCCGAAAGTTGGACGGAGATGTCAGTATATTCGACGTCTGGGTATGCGAGGGAGCGGACCTCCTGGCAGAGCCGGAAACCGACGTACAACTACTGAATGCAATTGTTCCCGACCGGCCCCTGCTGGATATTGCTGTGCGCAACGACGGAGATCGAAAGGGATTAGTCAGACGGTTGAAGGTAGAGCTGAAGGGTGCACTTTACGTCCCCCCTATCGACTCGCCGAGCGTGGTCAGGATGCCGGTTCCGGTGTCGGAGCCGGGGGTTATGAGCGAGCGGCGAATTGGGCCTAGCGGCTCCTACGCCATCAACTTTCCGCTGCTTGAAGGGAGTTACGGAAAAACGGTCAACCTGGAAATCGATCCGGGAGACGTGGACCGCTTTGCGCTTTCTCTTGTTGCAAAAGATGCTGCACGAGGAAGGGAATTCTATCAAGTGTGCCTTTTCTTGGAAGGCGGTAAGGGTAGAAAGGTGAGGCGGCAGACAATGTCTGAACCGATGATGGTTCCGGCCTATGGTCCGCCGTCCTGGGAGAGTCCCGTCGAAATCAAGGAATATATTTCCCAGATCGCCAATAGGGTTCGTGAACTGGCCCCGCAGGGCCTCGCTGAAGTCGCTGTGATCTTCAACGGCTCGTTCTATCCGCACGCGATAGGGATGGAGGAATACGTCTCGTTCTATGAAAACAAGCTCAAGGTCCTTGCGACCGCGCTGCGAGCGTGCTTGAAGCATTCTGCGCATGAGGATCGCATCAGGGGCTGGATCGATGAGGTGGAGCGCGATCTAACTGAAACCGAACAGCTGCGGCGACACGCGGCTGATCTGCGGGCCACTGGTCGTCATCCGTGACTTCGGATCCGTTGGTTTGTGGCGGCGGTTGGGGCTGCGCGACCGAGCGGGGGATTTCACGTCGGGTGGTTACGCGGTCCACGTGTATCGTCCCGGCCGTCCCTGTCACCTGTCTTGGCCGCCTGGCCCGCTCCCTCACTGCGCGAAGTCGTCCTCTCGGATCACGAGTCGCTCGCGTACGTCCTTCGGGATCAGTAGGCGGAGGTGCACCTTGGGGGCTCGGACCTTCGGCACTTTCGTGCGGGTCACCTCGCAGCGGATCCCGACCCGGTACAGGTCCGCGGACATGGCCTCCATGCCGCCTTCCTGCCAGTGCTCACGGAACGTCTTGCCGCCGTGGACGTTGACCCACCGATCCTTCGCGGTCTCGGGGTTGATCGCTTCGAGCTCACTGATGAGCTTGTCCAACGTCGCCTCCGCCTGCTCCTTCGTGAACCGCGTCTTCGTGTACCGGCCTCCGGGTTCGAGATCCGTCATGTACAGCGCGACGGTCTCTTGAAGGCGCTTGATCTCCTTGCGGGCCTCGGCGCCCTCGGCGTACTGACGGACCTGCACGGGGAAGTCTCCGAGGACCTTGAGTACGTCCTGCACCAGGCGCTCGTAGACCCGCTCCGGGTTGGGCGCTCCGAGTCCGCCGCTCTTGCAGTTGCGGCACCGCAGGTACTGGTACGTCCCGTGCGTGTTGTTCGTGATCTGCACGGTCATGTTCGTCTTGCAGTCGGCGCACAGCAGGACTCCGAGGAACTGCGTCGCACCGCCGACACGGCGCGGCGGCTGGTTCTTCCTGCGCTTGTCGAGAGCGGCGCCGAGAGTCTCGAACTCTTCCTCAGTAAAGAGGGGAGGGGCGGCTTTGAGCGGCCTGCCGTCCTTGCCGAGGAGCGGCTTCGATCGTCGCTGCCCGCCGTTCTTGTCCTCTTCTACTCGGTAGCCGAGGAGCGCAGGGTTGCGCAGCCGTCGGAGGAGCGTTGCCACGGTGAGCCCCTGGGTCATCAGGCCGGACCGCTTCAAGCAGCGCACCATGAACCCGGCGGAGCGTCCCCGGAGCGCCATGCGTCGGGCCCAGTGCAGGGCCTTGGCCGCCTCGGGATCGATGACGAGAACGACCTTCCCCGTGTCGTCCTCGTCCGTGACGTAGCCGTACGCCGGCTTCCCGATGATCCAGTCTTCCTGCGACTTCGCGTAGTCCCACAGACTCGCAACCCGGGTCGAGGTGTTGGCCGCCTCGATCTCGGCGATGCCGCCGATGATCGTGACCATGATCTTTCCGGCGGTCGTCGTGAGATCAAGGCTGTCGTTCTTGGAGACCAGGTTCTTCCCGCGCTTCAGGCTCCACTCGATCATCGTCGAGAGATCGGAGAGACGACGTACGAAGCGGTCGAGCTTCCAGAACAAGAGCTCGTCGAACTCGGGGGAGCGGTTGTTCAGCCACTCCCCGAGTTCCTTCCGCTTCCATGGCGGAACCTTCGTCGCCGACACGTTCAGATCGGAGGCGACGCCGACGACTCGACTCCCGCGTTCCCTTGCCAGGATGCGGAGATCGAGCTCCTGCCGTACCGGCGACGTCGTGTCGTCTGTCAGTACGGACAAGCGGATGGATAAGAGCGCCCGGGGTGCGTTCTGGGGGAGTAGGGCCTCAGCCCGTGTGAGCTCCTCCAACAGGGCAAGGTCGGCCTCGGTCCACTCGGCTTCCACGCTGTAGGCCGCTCGGTCTGCCGCGAGTCGGCGCTGTCCTCGTTTCCTCATGTCAGACAGCGTGGCGCAGCTCGCGGATAGTTTTAGGCTTTTTTCCATATGCCCGGCGATGGACACCGAGATCAAGGTCGGTCCGACGGGCAAGAAGCTGCTGCCGCTGACGGTCAAGAAGTCCGGCTGCCCAGCAGGAACGTGGGGCCTGGGATGAGCGAGCCGCTTCACTGCATCGCTGATGCTCTGGCTGACGGCACGCAGTCGGCTGCGGCGGCGGCGCTGAACTCGCTCGGCTCGCAGAAGGATCAGCGGCAGCCGGCGAAGAAGGCACTGAAAACGCCGCTGCCGCCGCCTGGTCCCCCCTCGGCCGTCTCGTCGGACGTCGAGTGGGTGTGAGGGTGAGGGATGGAGCGGGACCCGAGGTGACCTGCAGGATCAGACACATCCAACCGAAGTGACACCCCCAGCGGGCCAGGCGATCATCCGCGTCAGCGGATCACTTGGATGCTGGGTAGCGGGTGCTCCCACTCGCCAGTCAACTCGATGAGGACCTGGCGTGCGAGAGGCCGGGCCTGGCTTCACCCGGCGTCGTCGGCCAGCGCATCCCGTGTCCATCGGTTCGCCTGCTCGTAACCACTCATATCGGCGAGCAGCACATCGATTTCTCGGGGCCCGGCAGCGGCGTTCCCGCTGATCTGGTGGCGCTCCACCAACCCGTCGGCCATGCGAAAGGCGTGATCGAAGTCAGCGCGAGCCGAACGCCCGCCGCTAGCGGGACATCCTGGTCACCGCGGTGCAAGCGGCCGCGCACGAGGCAGCAGACATGCCCGGACGCTGTCAGGGAGGGGTACGGTCTGGTCGTGCCCCGCGCGTGACGGGTGGTCAGCCGGGGACGTGTGCCGTTCGACGCGCGCGACTGGGGAGCGGGGTATGGGCTTGGGGGCGGACGCCGCGGCGGGCGGGGTCGACGTACTGATCATCACGGCGCTGAAGGAGGAGTACGAGGCGGCCCGCGCGGCCGGCTCGGCGGGGTACGCGGGGCATCCCGGTGTCGCGGCCTGGGAGGAACACGAGTCGGAGTCCCTGCTTCCGTTTCTCGTCGGCGCGTACGTCCTGGCCGACGGCAGGAGCATGACCGTCGCCCTGGCACGACCCACCCGGATGGGCGCCACCGCGACCGCGCCGGTCGTGTCCACGCTCGTGGAACGCCTGCGGCCCCGTTGTCTCGCCATGTGCGGAGTGTGCGCGGGCAACCCGGCGCACGCGGCGCTCGGTGACGTCGTGGTGGCCGAGTTGGCGTACGCCTACGACGAGGGCAAGCGTACGGAGGACGGCTTCGAGGGGGACCATCGCCAGATCCCCGCGCCGGAGGGGTGGCTGCGCGCCGCGCAGGACCTCGGGACGTCCGACCTGCCCAGTTTCGGCGAGGCCTCCCCGCACGAGGCACGGATCTGGCTGATGGAGCGCCTCTACGCCGGCGAGGACCCCAGGCGGCACCCGGCCCGCTCCCGTTTCCTCTCCCAGGCGTCCTGGACCGACCAGATCCAGGGCTTGCAGGCCGACGGCCTGGTGGCCCGGGACGGCGCCGCCCTGTCGCTGACGGACGCGGGGTACGCGCTCATCGAGCAACTCGTCTACGACGACCTGGACGGCCCGCGGGAGCTGCCGTTCGCCGTCGTCGTCGGGCCCATGGCCAGCGGCAACGTCGTGGTGAAGGACGGGCTCACCTGGAGCCGGCTGAAGCAGTGGGGCGTGCGCTCCGTCGCGGGCCTGGAGATGGAGTCCGCCGTCATCGCGCAGGTCGCCCACCGTCTGGGGCTGTCCGACTGGGTGGTCGCCAAAGGGGTCATGGACCACGCGGATCCGCGCAAGGACGACCGGTACAAGCAGTTCGCGGCGCGCTCCTCGGCCGAGGTCCTGTTCAAGCTGCTGGGCCGGCGCCTGGCCTCGCCGCAGGTGGTCGCGGAGTCCGCCGCCCTGTCGAGGATCAGGTCCGTCTACGTCCTCGGCGGTGTGACGGGCGAGACGACGTACCCCGACTACGAGCAGTCCCAGCTCGCGCACGTCTGCGAGCAGTTGGGGCAGGCCGTCGCGAAGGCCGGTGCGGAACTAATCGTGTGCAGCCCCTTCCCGGATTCCGCCGACCTCCACGCGGTGATCGGTTACGTCCAGTCCGGCGCGGGCCGCATCGTCCATCTGCACAGTCCGCGGCACCCTGAGGTCGCCGAGAGGCAGACGGAGATGCTCGCGATGCTGGGGTCCGGTCACGACACGGAGATCAAGAACTGGTACTACCCGGGGCCCGAGGACGACGACTCGCGGGAACAGGCGTGGCTGCTGTGCCAGATCCAGGCGATGGAGGAGGCCGACGTCGTGATCGCGATCGGGGGCCGCGTCTCGAAGACCGCGAACACGGTGCTCCACCTGGCGGAGGCGCGCCGGAAGCCGATCGTGCCGTTCGAGTTCCTCGGTGGCGCGTCCCGGCGTGCGTACCAGCGGCGGGACTGGACCGCGGTCTATCCCGCTCTCGAACACCGCCGGCTCATGGACCGGGACGCGGTGCCCGATGCCATGAAGATCGCGGACCAGCTGGTGACCGCCCGGCTGCGCACGCCGCACAACTACCGGTGGCCGCCCCGTCGTGTCTTCATCAGCCGTGCGAGGCCCGACGCCGCGTTCGCGCAGGCCCTGGAGACGTACCTCTCCGGTGCAGGGATCACCGCGCTGGTCGGTGAGAAGGAACTGCGGCCGGACCGCATGGTCAACCCCACGATCGAGGACGCGGTCCTGTCCGCGGACCTGTTCGTCGTCCTGTGGAGCAGGTCGTACGCCCTGAGCAGGTTCTGCTACGACGAGATCGAGCTGGCCCTGCGCAGGCACGCGGTGGGCGAGATCCAGCTCTGGATCATCAATCTCGACGGCTCGGACATCGTCCCGCCCGAGGCCCGGGCCCTGCCGCAGGCCCTGGCCAGGACGCCGCACGCCCTCGTCGCCCTCGTCCGCGAGCTGCTGGAGCACGCGGAACCGGCGCGCACCGTCCCGGGCGGCGAATAGGCGCGGGCCGCGACATCGCGGGATCCGAATCGGGTCGAGCGGCGTCCTCATGTGCATGGTGGATCTGGAGAAGGCGCCCGGTGCGCGGCAGCAGGCGGGGCAGGGGGAGCCGGTGCGGCGGTCGGACGCCGAGGGGTGCCTCGCCGTGGCGATCCGGATTCCGGTGCGCATCGTGGTGCTGGTGCTGGTCGTGCCGGTGCGCATGGTGTGGGACGCGCTGGTCGTCGCGGGGCGGTTCCTGCGGGACACGGTGCTGCGTCCCGTCGGGCGGGCGCTGGCGTGGCTCGGGCGGGCCGTCTTCGTGTGGCCGCTGGTCGGGCTGTGGCGGTACGTTCTCGTGCCGCTCGCCAAGGGCGTGGGCCGGCTGGGGCACGTGCTCCTCGTGGTGCCCGCGGCGTGGCTGTACCGGTGGGTGCTGACGCCGGTCGGGTACGCGCTCGCCTGGTTCTTCACCCGGGTGGGCGTGGTGCTCGCGGCGATCGGGCGGGGGCTGTACGCCGGTCTGGCGTGGCTCGGGCGGTACCTGGCCGTCGTACCGGCGGTGTGGCTGTACCGGTGGGTGCTGGCCCCGGTCGGGCACGCGCTCGCCTGGTGCGGCCGGCAGGTGGCGCGGGGAGTGGGACTGGTCGTCACCGGTGTGGGGTTCGTCCTGTACTGGACCGTCCGGGTGCTGCTGGTGCTGCCGGCCCTCGCCGTGTGGCGGTGGGTACTCGCTCCGGTCGGCCGGTTCCTCGCCGTCGTCGGACGGGAGGTGGCGGACGCCCTCGGCCACGCCTGGCGGATCGCAGGGCACCTCTCGCTCGTCGTCGGGCGGTTCCTCGGCACCCTCCTGCGGTGGACCGTGGCGGAACCGGCGCGGTGGGCGTACCGGAGCGTGCTCACCCCGGTGGGGCACGCCGTGCGGGACACCGTCCTGCGGCCCCTCGCCGAGGCCGGGCGCGGCGCGGGCCGGGCGGCCCGGCAGGCGCTGGCCACGGCCCGGCTCACCGCACGGCAGGCCCGCGCCGACGTGCGCCGCATGCTCTTCGGGGAGCCCGCCGAGCGGAAGCCGGTGGACCGGAGGGAACCATCCGCCGTCGAGGCACGTACTCTTGGTAGCAGTACGACCGCTCTCACGAAGGACTGAACGACACTGGGCAAGCGACAGCCCGTAGGCCCGCCGCCCGTTCCCGCGGTGCAGCGCATTCGTCTGCGCTACACCAAGCGCGGCCGCCTCCGGTTCACCAGCCACCGTGACTTCCAGCGCGCCTTCGAGCGTGCGCTGCGCCGCGCCGAGGTGCCGATGGCGTACTCGGCGGGGTTCACCCCGCACCCGAAGGTGTCGTACGCCAATGCCGCACCCACCGGCACGGGCAGTGAGGCGGAGTATCTGGAGATCGCGCTCACCGAAGCGCGCGATCCGGAGCGGCTGCGGCTGCTCCTGGACGCGTCGCTGCCCACCGGGCTCGACGTCGTCGACGCGGTGGAGGCCCGGACCTCCGGGCTCGCCGACCGGCTGACGGCCTCCGTGTGGGAGCTGCGGCTGGACGGTGTGGAACCCGCCGAGGCCGAGAGGGCCGTCGCGGCCTTCGACGCGGCCCCGGTGGTGGAGGTGCAGCGCCGTACGAAGAACGGCGTCCGCACCTTCGACACCCGCTCCGCCGTCGCGCATCTGGAGAGCGTCACCACGCACGGTTCACCGGCTGATAGGCCGAGCGACCGGCCCTGTGCGATACTGCGGCTGGTTGTTCGGCACGTGACGCCTGCCGTACGACCCGACGACGTCCTGTCCGGTCTTCGCGCCGTGGCCGACCTGGCGCCGCCGGTCCCCGCAGCGGTGACCAGGCTGGCGCAGGGGCTGTTCGATGAAGAGACCGGTGCGGTGACCGACCCGCTCGCGCCCGACCGCGAGGCAGAAGCGCCCGAGCCGCATCCGGCCGCCGCTTCCGCCGCCGCGACGGCGTCGGCGTAAGGAAGGTTCCGCGTAGGGACGGACGTCGTAGCGCCGCCCTCGAACTCGGGAGCCACCTGGGTCGGGCAGCGCACCGACCACAAGACTTTCGCCAGGCCGTGCACGACAAGGGGTACGGAACCGGCGAGACAAGACACGGATGAGCTTCCGAGCGGCGCCCGCGCCCCGGACGGCGGCGACCGCGCATCGCGCGAGCCGCGGACGTCACCGGCGGTCGACATGTCGATGCCGGACCAGGCGCGGCGCCCGGGAGCCTGACGGGAGAAACCCCCGCATGCTCGAACCGACCGAACCCACCGAGTCCTCGACCACGACGGACTCCGAGTCGAACACCCCCAGCGACACCCTGCCGCCGCGCCGTCGGCGCAGGGCCGCTTCACGCCCGGCGGGTCCGCCGTCCGGCGGTTCCGAGGCGCCGGCGGAGACCGTCGCGCCGGCCGGGACGGCCCCCGCCGAGGCGGCCGAGGCCCCCGAGCCGACGCCGGAGCCCGCGGCTCCCGCCCGGCCCCGGCGCCGTGCGGTACGTCGGGCCTCCGCGCCTGCCGGGGCTCCCGAGGCCGCGGAGGCGGCCGAGACCGTCGTGTCCGCGGCCCCCACCGCCGAGACGCCGGTGCCGGCCGAGGAGACCACGGAGTCCGTCGCGGCCACCGAGAGCGCCGCGCCCAAGGGGCGTACCCGCCGTCGTGCCACGCGCAGTGTGACCTCGGCCGCCGAGCCGACCGTCAGCGAGCCTGCCGCCGCCGCGGCCCCGGAGCCCGCCGTGGTCCCGGAGCCTGCCGTGGCCGAGACGGAGGAGGCGGAGTCCGAGGCCGAGGCCGAGAGCGCCGCGCCCAAGGGCCGTACCCGCCGTCGTGCCACGCGCCGCGTGTCCGCCCCGGCCGAAGCGGGCGACTCGGAGGCCGCCGCGGCCCCCGAGCCCGCCAGGGCCGCGGAGAGCGCCGCGCCCGCCAAGGCCGCGGAGGCCGCCGAGTCCGGCGAGGACGCCGCGCCGCGTCGTGCGCGCCGCCGGTCCACCCGCAAGGCCGCCACCGGTTTCGCCGCCCCGGCGCAGACCGCCGCCGCGGCGGCCGACGAGGCGGAGGCGCCCAAGCGCCCGTCGCGTCCCGCGGTCGCCGTGTTCCAGGCGCCCGTGTTCGCCGAGCCGCAGTTCCAGACGCCCGAGCGGGCCGCGGCCGAGGCCGCCGCCGAGGCGGCCGGTGCCGAGACGGCGAAGCCGGCCGAGGAGGGCGTGGAGGCCGCTCCGGAGGAGCAGTCCGCCGCCTCCCGCCGCCGCCGCAAGCGCCGGGGTGCCGCCGCCGAGGAGGCCGCCGAGGAGCGGGCCGCGTCGGCCGTCACCGAGGACGAGCCCGCGGCCGAAACCCAGGCTCAGAGCCCCGCCGAGGCCGAGGCCGAGGCCGACGCCGACGAGTCGGGCGACGAGCACGACGACGCCGACGGCTACGAGGAGTCCGGTTCGCGCCGCCGTCGTCGCCGGGGCGGCCGTCGCCGTCGCCGGGGCGACTCCGCCGACGGCGACCTGACCGACGGTGAGGGCGAGCACACCGCCGACCAGGCCGATCAGGACGGATCGGACACCGCCGAGCAGGCGGACGAGGACGCCGAGGAGAGCGAGGAGGCCGCCGGCGAGAGCGGCGGTTCCAGCAGCAGCCGGCGCCGTCGTCGCCGTCGCCGCCGGGCCGGGGACGGCTCGGGCGAGGCCGACTCGGCCACCGACGACCCCGAGCGCACCGTGGTCAAGGTGCGCGAGCCGCGGCCGGCGCGGGAGAAGAGCGAGCCGTCCGACGAGGTGCAGTCCATCAAGGGCTCGACCCGTCTGGAGGCCAAGAAGCAGCGCCGCCGCGAGGGCCGCGAGCAGGGCCGCCGGCGCGTGCCGATCATCACCGAGGCCGAGTTCCTGGCCCGCCGCGAGGCCGTCGAGCGCGTCATGGTCGTCCGCCAGCACGGCGAGCGCACCCAGATCGGCGTCCTGGAGGACGGGGTGCTCGTCGAGCACTACGTCAACAAGGAGCAGGCCACCTCGTACGTCGGCAACGTCTACCTCGGCAAGGTGCAGAACGTGCTGCCGTCGATGGAGGCCGCCTTCATCGACATCGGCAAGGGCCGCAACGCCGTCCTGTACGCCGGTGAGGTCAACTTCGAGGCGCTGGGCATGGCGAACGGCCCGCGCCGCATCGAGTCCGCGCTCAAGTCCGGCCAGCCGGTCCTGGTGCAGGTCACCAAGGACCCGATCGGTCACAAGGGTGCCCGCCTGACCAGCCAGGTCTCGCTGCCCGGCCGCTACCTGGTCTACGTGCCCGAGGGCTCGATGACCGGCATCAGCCGCAAGCTGCCCGACACCGAGCGGTCCCGGCTGAAGTCGATCCTGAAGAAGATCGTCCCGGAGGACGCGGGCGTCATCGTGCGCACCGCCGCCGAGGGCGCCAGCGAGGACGAGCTGCGCCGCGACGTCGAGCGGCTCCAGGCGCAGTGGGAGGACATCCAGAAGAAGGCGAAGGGCGGCGGCAGCTCGAACGCGCCCTCGCTGCTCTACGGCGAGCCGGACATGACCGTCCGGGTCGTGCGCGACATCTTCAACGAGGACTTCTCCAAGGTCGTCGTCAGCGGCGACGACGCCTGGCAGACCATCCACGGCTACGTGTCCCACGTGGCGCCGGACCTCGCCGAGCGGCTGTCCAAGTGGACCAGCGAGGTCGACGTCTTCGCCACGTACCGGATCGACGAGCAGCTCGCCAAGGCGCTGGACCGCAAGGTCTGGCTGCCCAGCGGCGGTTCGCTGGTGATCGACCGGACCGAGGCGATGGTCGTCGTCGACGTCAACACCGGCAAGTTCACCGGTCAGGGCGGCAACCTCGAGGAGACGGTCACCAGGAACAACCTGGAGGCGGCCGAGGAGATCGTGCGCCAGCTCAGGCTGCGCGACCTCGGCGGCATCATCGTCATCGACTTCATCGACATGGTGCTGGAGTCCAACCGGGACCTGGTGCTGCGGCGCCTGCTGGAGTGCCTGGGCCGGGACCGTACCAAGCACCAGGTCGCCGAGGTGACCTCGCTGGGTCTGGTCCAGATGACCCGCAAGCGGGTCGGCCAGGGGCTGTTGGAGTCCTTCTCGGAGACCTGCGTCCACTGCAACGGCCGCGGTGTCATCGTCCACCTGGACCAGCCGTCGTCGGCCGGGGGCGGCGGTGGCAAGCGCCGCAAGCGGGCGCGGGCCGGGGCCGAGCAGCCGCACGAGCACGAGCACGAGGCCGTCGCCGGGATCGAGACCGGGCCGACGCCCGAGCAGGAGGCGGACACCGAGTCCGAGACCGAGGTGGCCGCCGAGGTGGCCGAGCCGGTCGCCCTCCCGGCGCCCGACTTCAGCGCGGACGAGGAGCTGTACAGCAGCGCCGCCGAGGCCGAGGCGGCCGCCACGCGCGGTCGCGGCCGGCGTCGCGCGAGCCGTAGGGCGTCCGCCCCGGCGGGTGCGCCCAGGGCGGCGAAGGGCGAGGCGAAGGCGGAGTCCGTGAAGGCGGAGGCCGCGCCCGCCGGGGCGCCGACCGCGCAGGACGTCACGGTGCGGGAGGAGGTCGAGCGTCCCGTGCGGCGCGAGCCCGCCGCCGAGGTGCTGGCCGAGCCGGCCGCCGTCGAGGACGCCGTCTCCGGCGCCCCCGCCCCGGCCGCGGCGGCCGAGACCGCGGCGCCCGCGCCGGAGGAGGCCGCTCCCAAGGGCCGTACCCGCCGTCGGGCCACCCGGAAGGTGTCCGCACCGGCCGGTTCGCCCGAGGGGGCCGAGGCCGCCGTACTGACGGTCCCGGAGACCAGCGCCACGGTGTCCGAGCCGTCCGCGCCGGAGCCCGAGCAGGCACCGGAGGCGGCCCCGGCCGCCGCCGAGCCGGCCGAGACCGCCGCCCCGGCCCGTCCGCGGCGCCGCGCCGTGCGCAAGCCCACCACGTCCACCGCGTCCGAGGAGGCGGCCGTCGTGGTCGTCCCGTCGGCCCCGGCGGAGGAGGCCTCGGACGCGCAGCCGGAGGCCGAGGAGGCCGCCCCGGCCAAGAAGGCGGCGGCCCGCAAGACGGCCAAGAAGGCGACGGCGAAGAAGGCCGCCACCAAGAAGACCGCGGCCAAGAAGACGACGACCGCGAAGAAGGCCACGGCCAAGAAGGCGGCCAAGACGACGACCGCCAAGAAGGCCACGGCCAAGAAGACGGCGTCGAAGAAGACCGCGGCGGCCGCCCAGCAGGCGCCGTCCTCGGTCTCGGCCGCCACCGACGAGGGCTGATCCGGCACCCGCCCGATCCGGCGCCTGTCGCACGACGTGTGGCCCCGGCCGAACGGAATCCCGTTCGGCCGGGGCCACACGTTTCCCCGGCCGCCCCCGCGCGCATCATCAAACAGCCGGGGGCGCCCGCCCCGGCGAGGAGAGGAGACCACGTGCCGGTACTGACGAGGCTCATCCCCTCGCCGCTCGTCGTGGACGTCCGGCCGGGTGCCCTGGACGACCTGGCGAGCGTCCTGGCGGACCAGCGGATCTCCCAGTCCGGGAAGCTGGCCGTGGCCATCTCCGACGGCTCGGGGGCCCGGCTGCGCCGACGGCTGGAGCCGTCGCTGCCCGGCGCCGACTGGTTCGAGGTCGGCGGCGGCACCATCGACGACGCGGTGCGGCTGGCCGACGGCATGAAGTCGGGGCGCTACGACGCGGTCGTCGGCCTCGGCGGCGGCAAGGTCATCGACTGCGCCAAGTTCGCCGCGGCCCGCGTGGGCCTGCCCATGGTCGCGGTGGCGACCAACCTGTCCCACGACGGCATCTGCTCGCCGGTCTCGATCCTCGACAACGACGCGGGCCGCGGTTCGTACGGTGTGCCGACGCCCATCGCGCTCGTCGTCGACCTCGCGGTGATCCGGGAGGCGCCGATCCGGTTCGTGCGCTCCGGGATCGGCGACGCCGTCTCCAACGTCTCCGCGGTCGCCGACTGGGAGCTGGCCCACCGGGTGAACGGGGAGAAGGTCGACGGCCTCGCCGCCGCCCTCGCCCGGCAGGCCGGCGAGGCCGTGCTGCGCCACCCGGGAGGCTGCGGCGACGACGGGTTCCTGACCGTGCTGACCGAGGGCCTGGTGCTGTCCGGCATCGCCATGACCATCGCCGGGCACACCCGTCCCTCCTCCGGTGCCTGCCACGAGATCAGCCACGCCCTCGACCTGCTGTATCCCCGGCGCGCGGCCAGCCACGGCGAGCAGGTCGGCATCGGCGCGGCCTTCGCGACGTACCTGCGCGGCGACCGGGAGGGCGCCCTGCTGATGGCGGACACGCTGCGCCGGCACGGGCTGCCGGTGGTGGCCCGGGAGATCGGGTTCGGCGACGAGGAGTTCGTGCGGGCCGTCGGGTTCGCGCCGCAGACCCGGCCCGGCCGGTACACCATCCTGGAGCACCTCGACCTGTCGCCCGCGCGGGCGGGGGAGGCGTACGCGGAGTACGTCGCGGCGGTCTCCGGCTGAGGCGCGGGGCCCGGTTTGACCCCTGTCGTGCGGCCCCGTAATCTTGAGCGTCGGCGTGTCGACTGACGCGTCACATCCCCGTAAACCTCTTTCCTTCCGGGTGCGGGCCCTCGTGGCCCCGGCCGGGAGAGGCTGTCCGTGTGTCACCGGGTGGCTGGACTGCGGGGGTGCCGTTCCGAGCGAGAGAGTGAGATCCGCGTGTACGCCATCGTGCGCAGCGGTGGTCGCCAGCACAAGGTTGCTGTCGGCGACATCGTTGAGGTTGACAAGATTTCCACCGGCAAGGTCGGCGACACGGTCGAGCTCTCGACCCTGCTCGTCGTCGACGGCGACGCTGTGACCAGCGACCCGTGGGTGCTGGCCGGCATCAAGGTCCAGGCCGAGATCGTGGACCACCACAAGGGCCAGAAGATCGACATTCTGCGCTACAAGAACAAGACCGGCTACCGCCGTCGTCAGGGCCACCGCCAGCAGTACACGGCGATCAAGGTCACTGAGATCCCCGCGGCTGCGAAGTAAGGGACTGAGGAGACATGGCACACAAGAAGGGCGCATCGTCCACCCGGAACGGTCGCGACTCGAATGCCCAGCGGCTCGGCGTGAAGCGCTTCGGCGGTCAGGCCGTCAACGCGGGTGAGATCCTGGTCCGCCAGCGTGGCACCCACTTCCACCCGGGCGCCGGCGTCGGCCGCGGCGGCGACGACACGCTGTTCGCGCTGCAGGCCGGTGCGGTGCAGTTCGGCACCCACCGTGGCCGCAAGGTCGTGAACATCGTTCCGGTCGCCTGATCGGACACTTTCGCGAGGCGGGCCTCACTTCCCCGAGGGGAAGCGGGTCCGCCTTTCGCGTGTTACCCAAGAGACATTCCCGCAGTAGGCAGTAACTGGAGGCACATCCCATGACCACCTTCGTGGACCGCGTCGAACTGCACGTCGCCGCGGGTAACGGAGGCCACGGCTGTGCCTCCGTCCACCGTGAGAAGTTCAAGCCGCTCGGCGGCCCGGACGGCGGCAACGGCGGCCGGGGCGGCGACGTGATCCTCACCGTGGACCAGTCGGTGACCACGCTCCTCGACTACCACCACTCCCCGCACCGCAAGGCCACCAACGGCAAGCCCGGCGAGGGCGGCAACCGTTCCGGCAAGGACGGCCAGGACCTGGTCCTGCCCGTGCCCGACGGCACCGTCGTCCTCGACGGCGCGGGCAACGTGCTGGCCGACCTGGTCGGCCACGGCACCTCCTACGTCGCCGCGCAGGGCGGCCGGGGCGGCCTCGGCAACGCGGCGCTGGCCTCCGCGCGGCGCAAGGCGCCCGGCTTCGCGCTGCTCGGTGAGCCCGGCGACCTCCAGGACATCCACCTCGAGCTGAAGACCGTCGCCGACGTGGCGCTGGTCGGCTACCCGAGCGCCGGCAAGTCCTCGCTGATCTCCGTGCTGAGCGCGGCCAAGCCGAAGATCGCCGACTACCCCTTCACGACGCTCGTCCCCAACCTGGGCGTGGTGACGGCGGGCGAGACGGTGTACACCGTCGCGGACGTCCCCGGTCTCATCCCCGGCGCCAGCCAGGGCAAGGGCCTGGGCCTGGAGTTCCTGCGGCACGTGGAGCGGTGCAGCGTGCTGGTGCACGTCCTGGACACGGCGACGCTGGAGTCCGAGCGCGACCCGCTCTCCGACCTGGACGTCATCGAGACCGAACTGCGCGAGTACGGCGGCCTGGACAACCGGCCGCGGATCGTCGTCCTCAACAAGATCGACGTGCCCGACGGCAAGGACCTCGCCGAGATGGTCCGGCCGGACCTCGAGGCGCGCGGTTACCGGGTGTTCGAGGTGTCGGCCGTGGCGCACATGGGCCTCAGGGAGCTGTCCTTCGCGCTGGCCGAGCTGGTCGCCACGGCGCGGGCCGCCCGCCCGAAGGAGGAGGCCACGCGGATCGTCATCCGGCCCAAGGCCGTGGACGACGCCGGCTTCACCGTCACCCGCGAGGAGGACGGCCTGTTCCGGGTGCGCGGCGAGAAGCCCGAACGCTGGGTGCGCCAGACCGACTTCAACAACGACGAGGCCGTCGGCTACCTCTCCGACCGGCTCAACCGCCTCGGCGTCGAGGACAAACTGATGAAGGCGGGCGCCCGGAACGGCGACGGCGTGGCCATCGGCCCCGAGGACAACGCGGTCGTCTTCGACTGGGAGCCCTCGGTCACGGCGGGCGCCGAGATGCTCGGCCGCCGCGGCGAGGACCACCGCTTCGAGGCGCCCCGCCCGGCCGCCCAGCGACGCCGGGACCGGGACGCCGAACGGGACGAGGCCCAGCAGGAGTTCGACGGCTTCGAGCCGTTCTGAGCCACGCACGAGGCAGCCCCCGACGCTTGAGACGGCGTCGGGGTTGCACGGCTGCCTGTCTCCTATATCACAGATGCTGATGTTCGTTGGTGCGCCGCGCGCAGGGGGACGTGGAGTGAACGCGTTGCATACTTGACGTGTCTGTATCCGCCCGCGTCGTCGTCAAGGGGATCGTGGTCTCGGCACCGGTCCCGTCGGAGGAGTTCCCGCAGTGCGAAATCCTGAAGCACCCCGGTTGGTCGGTGTCTACCGGCGTGTAGTCCCGGTGGGTGCGCGACGTGTGATCGCCGAGCACGTGGACAGCGGCTTCCGGCAGCAGGTCAAAGAGGGCATCGCGGCCGCCGCAGCCAAGCGGGACCAGATCAATCGCGTGCGCGTCGCCCGCAGCCACCGCAAGCTGCTGGCCCGCCACGACCGGCGGGTCGTCAGCGTGGGCAAGGCGCCGCGTATCGCCCACGTCGTACCGAGGGCCACTCCGCTGGACGCCCGGCGCGCCAACCTCGACGACGTGACCGAGGCGCTGCGGCACGCGGGCATCGACTACTTCTGCGTGCGGTCGGCCTCCGAGACGTCCACCGCGGTGGCGGTCCGCGAGGACGACCGCGAGCACGTGATCACCGCCCTGCGTCAGGCCTGCCGGGTCAGACCCGGCTACGTGATACCCGTGGGCAAGGGCGAGCCTCTCGACGAGGCCGCCCTGCCTGCCTTCGGGACCGGTCCGTGGAAGCGGGTGTCGGGATCCCCGGTCTTCCGCTGCACCTGGTACCGCACCGACGAGACCGGCCGCATGGTCTTCGGCCTGCGGTACGGCTGCGACATAGAGTTCTGGCACCAGGAGGGCGGCGAACTGGTCTCCCCCCGCCGCAACCCGGTCGCCGAGGCCGTCCCGGTCGAGGAGGAGGCGACGGAGGCCGACGAGTCCCTGTTCACCGACCTCGCCCCGCTGCCCGAGGACAGGATCCCGCGGGCCGGCGAGGACCTCGACGCCGGGGATGGCGCCGCTGGCGGCCCGCGTCCCGGACTGGTGCGGACCCGTCCCGCCTTCGCCGCCGGGAGCGTCGGACGCCGCACGTTCCCCATCGACGTCGTGTACACCTGGGTCGACGGCTCCGACCCCGCGTGGATACGCAGCCGGGCGGAGTTCTCCGACCGCCCGTACCACGAGGAGGCGGCCAACGCGGCGCGCTACCTCAGCCGGGACGAACTGCGCTATTCACTGCGCTCCCTGAACCTGTACGCGCCCTGGGTGCGCAACATCTACCTGGTGACCGCCGATCAGACTCCCGACTGGCTGAACACGGACCACCCGCGGCTGAAGGTGGTGAGCCACAAGGAGATATTCAGCGAGCCCACGTCGCTGCCCACCTTCAACTCGCACGCGATCGAGAGCCAGCTGCACCACATCGACGGGCTCTCCGAGCACTTCCTCTACTTCAACGACGACGTGATGCTCGGCCGGGAGACGCTGCCCCAGCACTTCTTCCTGCCCAACGGCCTCGGCCAGTACTACCTCTCGCCGGCGCTCATACCCTTCGGCGAGCCCAACAGCGAGGACCCGCCGGTCGCCGCCGCCGGCAAGAACAACCGCCGGCTGATCGCCGAGCGCTTCGGCGGCAGCACCATCTTCCGGAAGATGAAGCACGTGCCGCACGCCCTGCACCGCGGCGTGCTGGAGGCGATCGAGACGGACTTCGCCGACGAGCACCGGCGTACCGCGGCAAGCCGCTTCCGCAGCGCCGGAGACATCTCGGTCACCTCGTCGCTCCACCACTACTACGCGTTCCACACGGGGCGCTCCTTCCCCGGCGACCAACTCGTGTACCGCTACCTCGACGTCGGCAAGCCGGGCGCCGAACGGGTGCTCGGCCGGCTGCTCGCCGAGCGTGAGGCCCACGTCTTCTGCCTGAACGACACGACCTCCACCGAGTCCGAACTCGCCCACCAGCAGGCTCTGATGACCCGCTTCCTGGACGAGTACTTCCCGTTTCCGAGCCCCTACGAGCGCGGTGCAGACGACTGATGAAACAACTTCCCACCCCCCACCAGGTGATGCGCAAGGGCTACGCCGCCGTGCGTTCGGCGCGCTCACGCCTGGACAGCCTCGTCCTCGTCCCGCCGAGTCCTGACGACTGGCCGCGCGTCGCCGCGGACCACCTCTCCCTCCTGGACGGCCGCACCCTCAACGTCTGCGTCACCGTGCCCGACGACCTCACCGCGGCGTCCGCGTCGCTGGTCCTCGGCGGCGGCTCCTCCCCGGTCGTGATCCCGCTGACCCTGGTGCAGCGCGGCGACGGACGCGTCGAGGCCCGGGGCACCTCGGTGGTCGACCTGCTGGAGAACGTGCGCGCCGACAGTCCGCCGGTGCCCGCGGGGATGCGCAGGTTCCTGCTGGAGGCCGGGCAGTGGCGGCTGTCCGTCGTCTTCACCGACGTCCGGGGCCAGGAACGCCGCTTCGCGCTGGCCGCGGCCCCCCGGCTGATGCCCGACGGCCCCACGCTGCCCGAGCCCGTGCGGGCCGACGGCACCTACTGCCGCGTCATCGCGTCGAGCACCGGCCGCGCCTACCTCTCCCTGGGCAGGGACCACGCCGAGGCCGAGATCGTGTCCGTCGACATCGGCTGGTCGCAGATCACGCTGCGGGGCCGGCTGGTCAACTCCCCGGCGGAGGCGTGCAGCGGGGACGTGGAACTGATCCGCAGGAACGGCAAGGTGAGCCGGACCCTCCCGGCGACCTGGCAGGGGGACGTCTTCACCTGCACCGTGCACACGGCCGACTTCGGCGCCTCCGGTTCCAAGGAGCAGATCTGGGACGTACGGCTGCGCCGGCCGCGCGGCCGGTCGCTGAAGCTGTGCCGGCGACGGACCGACGTACGCAGCCCCGGGGACGTCTTCCGGATGCCGAACCGGCTGCTCACCGCGGACGACGGCACCGCGCTGCGGATCAACCCCTACTACACGCCCGTCGGCAGCCTGGCCTTCCGTGCCGCGCTCATTCCCTCTGGAAGTTGACAACAGATGAAAATCACCTTTCTCCTCACCTGGGGTGACGAGATGGGCGGCACGGAACAGGCCGTCTACACCCAGGCGACCCACCTGGCTCCCCGCCACGACATCGAGGTGCTCAGCGTCTTCAAGACGCGCGAGCAGCCGTTCTTCTCCGTCGACGAGCGGGTGTCGGTGCGTTACCTGGTGGACCGCACCGGCAAGACCGAGCGCCCGGTGCGCGAGAGCGACCTCACCGCCGAGGACTGCCGGCACCTCGCCGGGCTGCCGAGCGACCTGATCAGCCCGAAGTGGGAGGCGACCTTCGACGCGCTGTCCGACGTCGAGATGCAGCGCGCGCTGCGGACCATCGACACGGACGTGCTGATCACCACCTCGCCCGCGCTGATGTCGGCGGTGGCCGACCTGGCGCCCTCCCGCGTGATCACCATCCAGCAGGAGCACCGGCCCTCCCAGCTGCGGGGCGGTACGGGTGAGCCGCTGCTGCTGCGGGCGCCCGCCATCGACGCGCTCGTGGTGCTCACCGAGCGCACGAAGCAGTGGCTCGAGGAGTCCCTCGGCAAGGCCGCCCCCCGCCTCGCCGCGATCCCGAACGCGATCCCGGAGGGCTTCCGGCCGCGCTCCAGCCTGACCGGCAAGACCATCGTGATGCCGCGCCGGCTCGTGCCGGACAAGCAGGTCGACCACGCCATCCAGGCCTTCGCCAAGGCGCTGCCGGACCACCCGGGCTGGCGGCTGCGCATCTTCGGCGACGGACCCCAGATGTCCCGGCTGCGCAACCTCATCCAGGGCCTGGGCCTGCACGACTCCGTGGAGCTTCTCGGCCCCAGCCAGCACATGACCGAGGAGTGGGCCAGGGCCAGCCTGACCATTCTTCCGTCGCAGGACGGCGAGGCCTTCCCGCTGGTGCTGCTGGAAGCGTTCGCGGCCGGTGTCCCGGCCGTGGCGTACGACATCGTCACCGGGCCCGCCGAGATCATCCGGCACGGCGAGGACGGCCTGCTGGTGCCGCCCAACGACGTCGAGTCCCTGGCCGAGGCGATCTCCCGCCTGATGGGCGACGAGGCGTTGCTGCGCTCCTACGGTGAGAAGGCCCACGAGGGGTCCACCCGGTTCGCGGCCGACGTGATCGTCAAGCAGTGGGAGGAGCTCTTCACCGAGCTCGTCTCCCGGCGTGACGACCCGCGGCGGATGGCGGAGCGCGCCGACCGCATAGCCCACCGGGTGGCCCACGGCGGCGCGGGCCGCTTCCACGCCGCCGTGGCCGCCGACCGCACGGCGCCCTCGTCGGGCGACCAGCGGGCCCGCGAAGTCGTCATCGGCGCGTCCGACCGTTCCCTGGTGCGGGCCGGCGGCCGCCTGTCCGAGGTCCGTGACGACCTCCAGGGCTCGGAGATCGTCCAGCGCAACTTCGAGACGGTCGTCGAGGCGCTCGAGTCGAGCGGCATCCCGTACGTGCTCCTGCGCGACCGCGACGACAACCCCAGGCGCCGGCTGGCCGTCGACGCGGCCGAACAGACCCGGGTCCGCAAGGCGCTCGCCGGCGCCTACGAGGGCAAGGCCGTCTACGCCGAACTTCTCAAGCCCCGTACGCACGCGCCCGGTGTGCTGCTCGCCGAGCGGCTCGAGGCGGTGGGCGAGGTGGCCGGTCTGCGGGTGTTCCGCCCCGTGGTGACCTCCACCCGCACGCTGCGCTTCGGCCCCGCGTACGGCTGCGACATCGAGTTCTGGCGGCAGGTGCCGGAAGAGGAGGGCGGGGACGGTCAGTTCGTCGCGCCGCTCAGGCCCAGTGCCGTCGGTCCCAAGCTGCCGTCCCTGACCCCCGACGCCCGCACCCGCGTGAAGGACCGCGAGTACCCGACGCTGGAGCCGCTGACCAGGAAACTGGTGAGCGACATCACCTTCCCCGTCGACGCCGTGTACACCTGGGTCGACGACTCCGACCCCCGCTGGCAGGAGCGCCGGGCCCGTCGGCGCGCCGCCCTCGGGCTGGAGGCGGAGAGCTCCGGCGACGAGGCCGCCCGGTTCCGCAACCGCGACGAACTCCGCTACTCCCTGCGGTCGCTCGCCATGTTCGCGCCCTGGATCCGGAAGATCTACCTCGTCACCGACGACCAGACCCCCGAGTGGCTCAACACCGA
Organism: Streptomyces violaceoruber; assembly: GCF_033406955.1. Classification (NCBI taxonomy): domain Bacteria; kingdom Bacillati; phylum Actinomycetota; class Actinomycetes; order Kitasatosporales; family Streptomycetaceae; genus Streptomyces; species Streptomyces violaceoruber. The sequence continues at coordinate 5,663,186 of NZ_CP137734.1, forward strand.
GCACGAGGGCATCGAGGTCGTCTCGCACCGGGACATCTTCACCGACCAGGACTGCCTGCCGACGTTCAACTCCCACTCCATCGAGAGCCAGCTGCACCACATCGACGGCCTGTCCGAGCAGTTCCTGTACCTGAACGACGACGTGTTCATCGGGCGGCCGGTCGGGGCCCAGCGCTTCTTCCTGCCGAACGGCGCGAGCCGGTTCTTCTGGTCGCCGACGACGGTGCCGGTCGGTGAGCCGACCGAGGAGGACGAGGGCTACTTCGCCGCGGCGAAGAACAACCGCGCGCTGCTGGAGGAGCGGTTCGGGGTGACGGTGGCGAACAGCTTCGTGCACGCGCCGCACCCGCTGCGCCGGAGCGTGCTGGAGAGCATCGAGGAGGACTTCCCGGAGAGCGTGGCCCGCACGGCCGCCACGCCGATGCGCGGGTGGCAGGACATCTCCATGGTGTCCTCGCTGCACCACCACTACGGCTACCTCACCGGGGCGTCGGTGCCGAGCAGCATCCGGTGCGCGTACATCGACGTGGGCACCTACAGCCGCCACCCGGAGCTGACGCGGCTGCTGGCCATGCGCGGTCACGACGTCTTCTGCCTCGGCGAGTCGCAGGACGCCGAGGTTCCGGAGCACGAGCAGGCCCGCATCGTCGAGGCGTTCCTGCGGGCCTACTTCCCCGTGAAGAGCCCGTACGAGCGCTGACGCGGAGACACCCGGGCAACGGGGAGGGGGCTGCCGGCACGCACGTGCCGGCAGCCCCCTTCGTGTGCGGTGTGCGTCAGTACAGGTTCCGGTAGGTGTTCCAGCCGGTGCCCAGCTTCACCCGGGCCTTGAACCGCCCGTCGGTGTAGGAGGTGTAGCGGTACAGGTCGCCGCCGGAGTTGGCCGCGAGCAGGTCGGCGCGGCCGTCGCCGTCGATGTCGCCCGGCGAGGCCAGCTTGTTGTACTGCTGCCAGCCGGAGCCCAGGTCCACCTTGCCCGCGAACGGCGAGGTGCTGACGCCGGTACCGCGGTACAGGTACAGCTCGCCAGCCGGGGTGCGCGCGACGATGTCGGTACGGCCGTCCCCGGTGAAGTCACCTGCGCCGACGAGCTTGTCGTAGGCGTTCCAGCCGCCGCCGACCTTCAGCGGCGAGGACAGGGAGGCGCCGTGGCCCTTGCCCCGGAAGAGGTACAGGGTGCCGGAGGTGTCCCGGGCGAGGAGGTCGCCCTTGCCGTCGTCGTTGAGGTCGCCCGGGCCGAGGAACAGGTTGTACTTGCCCCAGCCGGTGGCCAGGCTCTCGTCGGCCGTTGCGGCGTAGTTGTACAGCACGCCGTCGTACAGCTCCAGCAGGTCCGCGTACCCGTCCTTGTCGAGCGACGACGCGTAGGCCACCCGGGCGCCCGACCAGCCGCCCGTGTCGCTGATCTGTTCGCGGCCGGTCAACTGGCCGTCGTTCTTCACGCCGTACCAGTAGAGCGTGCCGCGGGTGTCCATGCCGACCAGCGACGCCTTGCCGAAGTGCGGGTACACACCGCTGCCGGCGAAGAACTCCACCGGCTGGAAGCCCGTCCCGGCCTGCTGCTTGGCCTCGAAGTTGCCGGTGCCGTCGGCCCGGTAGAAGTACAGGTCACCGGAGCGGGTGCGGCCGAGCAGGTCGCCGAGCCCGTCGCCGTCCCAGTCGTCGGCGGCGATGATCTGGTTGTAGCCGGTCCAGCCCTCGCCCAGGAGGTCGCGGGTGGCGAGCGGGGCGGTGGCGCTGCCCTTGCCGGCGTAGAAGTAGAGGTAGCCGAGGCGAGTGCGGGCCACGACGTCGCCGATGCCGTCGCCGTTCATGTCGCCCATGCCCACCAGCTGGTCGAACATCTCCCAGCCGCCGCCGACCTTCACCCGGCCGCGGAACGGGGAGTCGACGCTGCCCGTGCCCTGGTACAGGTACAGGTCGCCGCCGTAGGTCCGCGCGAGCAGGTCGGGCCTGCCGTCACCGGTGACGTCCCCGGGCGCGAAGACCTTGTTGTAGATCTGCCAGCCCGTCCCGCTCCAGGTGGCGTACCCGGTGCTGTCCGCGCCCCAGCTCTGGAACAGGGACAGAGTGCCCGTCGACGACAGCGTGAGGATTTCCGGCCCCCCGTTTCCGTCGAGGTCGCCGGGCGTGATGACGTCCTTCTGCCTCTCCTCGTAGTCGTCGACGTTGATCGTGTACGGGGTGAACCCGTCCGCGGTGGTGAGCCCGACCTGCGTGCTGCCGTCCTGCAGGCGCAGGAGCATGTCGCTGAACCCGTCGCCGTCCACGTCGAAGCGGGGCGCGGGAGCCGCGGCGGCGCGCATCCGCGGAGCCTGCTTCCGCTCGGGCTGGGCGCGGTCCAGCTTGGGCAGTTCCGACTTGGGCGTCGGCACCTCGATGCCCGGCGAGGGCTTGTCGGCGGCGACGGCGGGAGTGGTGACCAGCATGCCCGCCGCGACCGCGAGGGCGGTGCAGGTGAGCAGGCGGGAGCGGCGCGTTCTGAGGCGCGCGCGTGATGTGAACAAGGGGCCCCCACAAGTGATGTCGAAGAGTCGGCAGGGTGAAGAAGATGTGATCACTGCCGATGATCGTCGGATTGTATGTGAAACCTGTGACTCTCTGACAGATGTTTTTCGGCATGGAAACGCCGAAGCCGGGCCCCGCGCAGTCCCGGGCCCGGCTTCGGCGTGACGGTTCAGACCTCCCGCGCCTGCTCCAGCATCAGGTCCACGACGCGCGCCGCGGCCCGGCCGTCGTCGAGGTCGCAGAACAGCTCCTGGAAGCGCCGGTAGCGGTCCGCGTACTCGGCCGACACCTTGTCCAGGTCGCCCAGCGCGCTCACCAGCTCCTCCGAGGTGCGGATCAGCGGACCCGGCGCGTCGTTCTCGAAGTCGAAGTAGAAGCCCCGCAGCTTGTCCCGGTAGTGCTCCAGGTCGTACGTGAAGAACAGCATGGGCCGCTTCAGGTGCGCGTAGTCGAACATCACCGAGGAGTAGTCCGTCACCAGCACGTCGGCGGCGAGATACAGGTCTGCGATGTCGGGGTACTCCGAGACGTCGTGCACGAAGCCGTTGCCCGCGCCGGGAATGCTGTCCACGACGTTGGAGTGCCGGCGGATCAGCAGCACGTGGTCGTCACCCAGCCGCGCACGGGCGTCCTCGACGTCGATGCGCAGGTCGAACTTGAACTGCCCCCGCCGGTGCGAGAGGTCGTCCCGCCAGGTCGGCGCGTAGAGGATCACCCGCTTGTCGGAGGGCACGCCGAGCCGCTCCTTGATCTCCCGGGCACGCTCGGCGAGGTCCGGCGCGTAGAGGTAGTCGTTGCGCGGGTACCCGGTCTCGATGATCTTTCCGTCGAAGCCCATGGCGCGCTTGAGGATCGGCGTGCTGAAGCGGTTGGAGGAGACCAGCATCGTCCAGTTGCGGGCCTCCTGGATCAGCCGCTCGTGGTATTGGGGGTCGAACTTCGGCGCCTCGATGTCCAGGCCGATCTTCTTCAGCATGGTGCCGTGCCACGTCTGCACGATCACCTGCCCCGGACGGCGCTCCATCCAGTGCGGCAGGTGCGCGTTGGTGACGATGTAGCGGCAGCGGGCCAGCGCCTCGTACCACTCGGTGCTCCAGAACCGCACCTTCTGCGCGGTGTCGGGCAGGTCCACCTGACCGTCCCGGACCAGCCACAGGTACTCCAGGTCGGCCCCCCGGCGCAGCAGCTCCTCGTGCATCGCGCGCGGCGAGTCCGAGTACTGCTTGCCGTTGTAGCTGATGAACAGCACCGCGTCCCGCAGCGGCTGGGTCCGCCCCGCTTCGTACACGTCCTTGCGCAGCCGCTCCTGACGGTAGGCGCCGCGCTCCAGGACGGACAGGTCGGACGGGCAGTGCAGCTGCGGGAAGTTGTACCAGCGGGACTCGAACTCGTACTCCCGGTCCTTGGCGGCGCCGAGCACCGGGAAGCCGTCCACGGCGAGCCGGTCGACGAGGAACGGGATGTCGTGGCCGTCGGGGGTGCGCAGGAAGAAGTTCCAGCGCCCGCTCTTGAGCGGCAGCGTTCCGTCGGGACCGGACATGGACGCCGGCGTGAACTCGGCGGCGAACGAACCGTCCGGTGAGGTGCGCAGGGCCACGGTCTTCTCGTCGAACCGGTCCCGGGCCTTCACCACGAAGTCCGCCCCGTCGATGTCGGCGGCACTCACGCCCTCGACGACATAGCGGTCACCGGTCCAGCGCACCGACGTGATCTTCGCCTGGAGGGGGCGGCCGGAGAACTTCAGATAGCCGTTGTGCCCCGAGACCAGGGCTATCTCGTTGCGGTCGGCGTTCTCCGCGAGGGACGCCGGCAGCCGCATCTCCCCGTCCGCGAGGCCCTCCCGGACCACGGTGGAGAAACAACGCTCGCCCCCGTCGGGAGCCACCGCCACCAGCTGGGTGCTCCAGTTGCGCCGGGAGGCGGCCGCGGGGTCGGCACCGCCGGCCGCGTTCTCCTCCTTCACGACGTCCTGGTGCTCCGGCAGCAGGGCGACGTCCCGCATCGGCACCCGCACCGTGAACGGGGTGTGCGCGCCGTCGGCCGCGCTCAGCGTGACCGGGTAGTGCAGCCGCTCGCCGCTCTTCTTGTTGGTGACGCGCAGCGAGACACTCTCTCCCGTGCCCAGCGGCACGCGGATCTCACCGTCGATCTCGATGTCCGCGCCGACCGCCCGATGGCCCGTTATCAGGGCGCGTACCCGCTCGACGGTCAGCCGCAGCGCCCCGTTGACCGGCGTCGGCAGCAGTCGGAAGTCGTCGTCCAGCCACTGGTAGGGCGGGTGGTTGGCCCGCGTCGGGCCCTTCACCTGGACCGCGCGCTTGCGCAGCAGACCGGCGGTGGCGATGCCGATGCCCACCCGCCAGGTCCCCTCCTCCCACTGGGAGCCCCTGCGCAGCTTGAGCGGGTCGAGGTCCGCCGCCCAGCCCGACCAGTCGTAGTTGTTGTGCTTGCGGCCGGACAGCGACGTGGCCTCGGGCACGTGGGTGTTGCGCAGCGGCACCACCGTGGCCCGCCGGGATCCGTCCTTCTTCAGCACCAGGACCTTGGCGGCGCTGCGCCTGCCCGACTGGTCGATCTGGTCGACCCACGCGTGCCCGGACAGCCGCAGTCTGCCGCCGTCCCAGCGGATGTCCTGCAGCGGGGCGTGGAGCCTCAGGTCCGGGTCGATCCGGCGCGCCTTCTTCGGCAGTCCGGCGGCGGCCGCCTCGACCGTGGGGTAACTGACGTACTTGCGGACGAGCCCGCTGATCTTCACGGCGTCGCCGCGCCGTTCCGCCTTGATCAGGTCCACGAGGTCGTCCAGCGCGTGCTTGCGCACCAGCAGCCACTTGATGCGGGCGGTCGCCGGCAGCTCCATGACCACCCGCGGATCGACCTGGTCCAGGTACTTGTTGATCACACGCAGGAACTCGGCGCGGAACTCCGCGTCGCCGTCCGGCAGGACGTTCAGGAAGATCCGCAGGTCACCGGTGAGGGCGGTGTGGTCGTACGCGTGCTTCAGCTCGGCGCCCGACTCGCCGGGCCGGGAGGCGAAGAACCGGCTGACGGACTCCACCGCCGCCGCACGGTCCCGCACCGCCTTCGGCTCCGTCCGGCGCTGGGTGATGGAGGGGGCGGCCTCGCCCTCGCGCAGCCGCCAGTAGTACGTGGGCTCGCTGATGATGTCCACGGCCTCGGCGAGGAACTGCGCCGGCAGGATCACCGGGACGTCCTCGTACAGCACGCCCTCGGGGAAGGAGAGGTCGTGCTTCTCCCAGAACGAGCGGCGGAACACCTTGTTGCAGGCTATTCGGTCGGTCAGCAGCTTCTTGTTCCGCGATATGTGCGTCCGCCTGACCGCACCGCCGGCCAGGATGCGGTGCATGGGGGACTGCCAGATCTTGGTGCTGTTGATGTGCTGGACGTTGCCCGTGACGAAATCCGAGCCGCTCTCGTCGAGAGACTCCACCATCAGCCGGTAGGCGTCCGGCGGGATCATGTCGTCGCTGTCCACGAAGGCGACGTACTCCGACTCGGGGGCCAGCCGTGTCATCCCCGTGTTCCGCGCCGCGCCCAGACCGGCGTTCTCCTTGCGGATCAGCTTGAAGCGCGGATCGCGGGCCGCGTAGTCGGCGGCTATCGAGGCCGAGTCGTCCGGCGAACCGTCGTCCACCATCAGCACCTCGAGGTCGCCGAAGGTCTGCGCGGCCAGGGAGTCGAGGCAGGCGGGGAGATAGCGCTCCACGTTGTAGATCGGGACGATGACACTGAGCCGAGGGGCCATGCTGGGTGCGATTCCTTCCGTGGTCAGGCCCGCTCGACCGGTTCGAGCGCCTGGGCAGGGGTCGGGGCGTGGGAACGGTCGTCGAACGGGACGACGGGCAGCAGGCTCTCCTCGCCCAGGAAGACATGTCGGACGACCCGTTCGGCCGCGCGCCCGTCGTCGAACTCGCAGAAGCGCCTGCGGAAGCCGTCCCGGCGCTTGGTCGTCTCCGGGGTGTCGTAGGTGCCGGAGGTGAGCAGCCCCAGCAGCTCCGTCTGGGTGGTGGCCACCGCGCCGGGCGGTTCCTGGAGCAGGTCGAAGTAGGTGCCGCGCACCGCGGAGTAGACGTCCCAGTCGGGGACGTAGCTGACGATCGGACGGTCCAGTACCGCGTAGTCGAACATCGCCGAGGAGTAGTCCGTGATCAGCGCGTCGGCCGCGAGGTACAGGTCCTCCACCCGGGAGTGCCCGGACACGTCCACGATGCGGCCGGTGCGGCGCAGCGCGGCGGTCTGCGGGGAGTCGCCGTAGAAGTAGTGGCCGCGCACCAGCAGCGTCACGTCCGGACCGAGTTCGCGGGCGAACCGGGCCGGGTCCAGGGCGGAGGTGAAGCCCGGCTGGTACTCGCGGTGGGTCGGCATGTAGAGGAACGCCTTGGTGCCGTCGGCCAGCCCGAGCGCGGCGCGGGCCGCGCGCACGTCCTCGGCGGTGGCGTTGACGAGGACGTCGTTGCGCGGGTAGCCGGTCTCCAGCGTGGCGTACGAGCAGGGGTAGACCCGCTCCCAGATGACGGTCGAGAACCGGTTGGAGCTGATGCTGTAGTCCCAGCGGTCGCACCGCTCCAGGAGCTTCTCGAAGTCCATGTCGGTGGAGGCCGGGTACTTCTGCTGGTCCAGGCCCATGGTCTTCAGCGGGGTGCCGTGGTGGGTCTGGACGTGGATCTGGCCCTCGCGCTTGACCACGGAGTCCGCGAAGTTCACGTTGTTCACCAGGTACTTGGCGCGGGCCAGGGCCGTCCAGTACTCGCGTGATCCCACCCGGACGACCCGCACTCCCTTGGGCACCCGGTCGGCGTGGTCCGCGTGGACCGCCCAGACGCGGCGCATGCCCGGGGCCAGCCGGGCCAGTTCGGCGTCGATGGCGGCCGGGTTGCAGGAGACACCGCGGCTCCAGTAGGCGGAGAACAGCGCCAGGTTGTCGTCGAGCGGCAGTCTGAGCTGCGACTGGTAGAAGGCGCCCATCGCGCCGCGCTTGGACCGGTTGAGCGCGCCGCGGATGCCCTTCTTGACCCGTCGGCGCGCCTTCACCGCCGCGAGCGCGCTCATCAGCGTGGTGTAGGCGTCGCGCTCCAGCATCGTGTACTTGTGGCCGCGACCGCCGCCCGGCCGGGTGAAGCCCTTCGGCACGCGGGCGCGGTAGTCGGCGGAGGCGCGGTGGAAGAACTCGGCCCGCGCGTCCCGCGGCAGCCGGCCCGGACTCTCCAGGACGGTCAGGTAGTGGTCGACCATCTTGCGGAACAACGGGCCGCGCCATTCGGCGAGTTCCTCGTGCGCGTCGACGTAGTCGAAGACCCGCCGGTACTGGTCGAAGATGTCGAAGTGCTTGCGGCTGACCGTCTTGAGGATGTTGCCGCCCTCGCGCCGCTGCCGGTAGTACACGCAGACCCGGTCCAGCAGGGCGATCCGTTCGGCGGTGATCAGGGAGCCGAACGTCCAGGGCGCGTCCTCGTAGTACCCGGGCGGGAAGGTGAGCCCGGTGCGGGCGATGAAGTCGCGCCGGTACGCCTTGTTCCAGACGATCTGGAGCAGGTCGAGCAGCTGCGGACGGTCGGCGAGGGAGAACACGCCCGGGCCGGTGTCGCGGAGCAGGTCCGCCCGCTGATTGCGGCTGACTCTGCCGTTCCAGTACGTACGGGCGTAGTCGTAGACGAGCACCTCGGGGTCGTCGGTGGCGTCGAGGCGGTCCGCTATCGCGGTGAGCGCACCCTCCGTCAGGGTGTCGTCACTGTCCAGGAACAGGACGTAGTCGCCCTGCGCCCTTTCCATCCCGGCGTTGCGCGCGCGTCCCAGCCCCACGTTCTCGGTGAGGTGCATCACGTGGATGCGCGCGTCGTGCCTCGCGTACTCGTCGAGGATGGCCCCCGAACCGTCCGGCGAGCAGTCGTTCACTGCGATGAGCTCGAAGTCCACGTAGTCCTGGCCGAGCACCGAATCGAGGCATTCGGGCAGGTAGCCCTGCACCTTGTGCACCGGGACGATGAGGGAGAACCTGGGCATCCTTGCAACCTGTTCGAAGGGGGAGCTGTCCGTGCGTTGCCGCGTACGGTAGTGGGAAAGCCTGTGATGTGCGGCCAAGGGTAACGGTCCTGTTGTCGGGTATGACCGATCCCGTGCCGGATATGTCCGGTCCTGCCCCGGCGGCTCTTATGAGTATCCACACATGTGCCCAGAACGCCCACAGGGCAGTGACAACTTCTTCGCATGCCCGGCCGGGGGAGTGACCGACTAGTCGACGGGACGGCCGGCCCGCTCAACTCCCCCTGATGCCAGTGGGGGTGCGCCGGTCTCCAGCCGGGGGCCGGGAACGGCGAGGTCCGCGGAGGGGTCCGCGACGAGATCCGCGGCGAGGCGTTCGGCCCTGCGGGTGCGGTGTTCGCCGGCCGCCGCGCACAGGTCCCGCACCGCGCCGGCGAAGCGCTCCCGGGACGGCGGCTCGGCCGGACCCAGCAGGCGCAGGGCCAACGCGGCACGCTCCTGGGCGAGTTCGTCCCGCTCCGCACGGCGCACCGCCGCCAGCAGGGCCGGCACCCCGGACGCGTCCGGCTCCAGCACGGTCGCCGCCGCCACCGTGGGGAACGACTTGCGGAACACGTCCTCGGCCAGCGCGCTGGTGTTGGCCACCGCGTACGGCTTGCCGCTCGCCAGGAAGTCGCTGATCACGCTCGACACGTCGCTGATCAGCAGGTCGGCCCGGTTGAAGCAGGCGTACAGCGGCGGCCGGGCGTCCGTGACGACCTGGTGCTCCCACGCGGGCAGCGACGCCCAGTACGCCTCCTCCCACGCGGTCTCGGCCCGCCGTACGGCCGCCGCCCGCCCGGCCTCCGGCGCCGGCTGCCGCAGCATCCGCTCCGCCTGGTCCGCCGCCGGCCGGAAGCTCGCCGCGGTGAGCCGGTCCAGCTCCGCCGCCCGCCGGGTCAGGGCGGTGGCCGCCGACACGTCGGGACGCGGACCGCCCCGCTCCCGGTTCGCCGCCCGCACCAGCTCCCGGATGCGCAGATCGGCGGCCCGGGCCCGCGGGTCCACCGACCCCGTCAGCGGATGCGGCTTGTACAGCAGCCGTACGCCCGGGTCGGCGAGCAGTGCCCGCACCAAATTCTCCCCGGCCTCGACCACCGAGGTGTTGCCGGGATTGCCGTCCCAGCCCTCCCAGGTCGGCGCGTACAGGACGGTCGTGAACGCCCCCGGCGCGGGCGGCCCCGCGTACGGCCGTACGGCGTCCAGCTGCGGGCGGCCGATCTCCACCACGTCCTTGTCCTCGACGCCCACGTCCGCCAGCGCGTACCGCTCGCGCGCCGCGGGGCCCGCCACCCACACCTCGTCGTACGCCTTCGCGTACGGGTTGCACGAGGACAGCTTGTCGCTCTCCCCGTGGTTGACGAAGGCGTGCTTGATCGTCGGGATGCGCAGGACCTGCGAGGTCTTGCCGGAGTTGGAGGGGTGGAGGAGGACCCGGAGCGTCGAGTGCTCCAGGCGCATCAGCGTGGACACCTTCGGCAGGCACACCACCGGGATGTCGGTCGCCGCGATCCGCTGCACCATGTGCCGCTCCCGCAGCACGATCACCGGCCGCCCGTCCAGCCGCGCCAGCGGCTCCAGCCACATGTTCGCCTGGTACGCCGAGGACGCCCCGCCCGAGAAGTACAGGCCGACCGTCGGCCGGTACCGGGCGAGCCACGCGTCGAACCAGTCGAGCACCTCCTGCTCACCGGCGGGCCTGCGCCCCGGCAGCAGCCGCAGCAGCAGCGCGCCCAGGCCAGTCAGCGCCGCTCCCAGCGACAGCGCGAGCCCGGCCACCCCGTACAGCGGCGCGTCGGTCGCCGCCGTCGCCAGCAGCCCGGCCGTCGCGGGCAGCCCGAAGACCGCCAGCCGGGGCCCCGGGCGGCGCAGCAGCACCGGGGGCGCCGGGGTCAGCCGCAGCGCCGAGGCGTCGATGTTCCGGGTCACCACGGGCAGCGTCCGGGTACGCCGGACCAGGACGGACACCGCCTGGATCGACCAGTGCAGGGCGTAGAGGACGAGCAGCCCGGCGACGAGCGGGGCGTAGACGCCCTCCCGGTGCTGTTCGCCGAGGCGCAGCAGACCCACCACGAGCAGCAGGTCGCGCAGCACGTGCCGGACCGTGACGTCGGCGTGCGACTTGGCGAACAGCGACACCATCCCCCGCTGCCACCGGTACAGCACCCCCTCGGCGGCCAGTGAACCGGCGCTCGCCGCGAGCAGCAGCGGCACGTGCGGCATCAGGGCGCCCACGGCCTGTGCGGCGAAGGCGGCCGCCAGCACGGCCAGGACCAGTAGCTTCACGGCGGTCCGCCGCCCGGGGTGGCGGGGGAGACGGCGGCGGGGCAGGGATAGGGGCACTGCGGTAGCTCCAGGCTCGTCGCGCATCGGACAACCGGGTTAACGCGGGGTGACCGCCCGACGACACGCGCGTGTTGCCCCGACCTCCGGGCACGGCGGGAAAACCAGCGGTGACGGGCCCGGATCGGCGCGGACGATGCCGAGAACGCGGCGGATCCCCGCCCGGGGCGCGGGCGGGGGCGTTACGGCACGTAGCGGGACGTCGCGGGGATGCGGCGCGGTCCGTGGCGAGAATGCGGCGGGGTGCCGCGGGAAACGGTGGTGCCGGGCAGGGACGCGGTGAGGGCACCTCGGGGTCGCGGCGGAGACGAGCCCGAGCCGTCGCGCGACGGGGCAAGGACGTCGCGGGGATGCGACGCGGTCCGTGGCGAGGTGCGGCGGGAATGCGGTGGGGCCCGCAATGGGAGTCGGTGGTGACGGAGCTGGGCGCGGCGCGGTGGGGCCGCCGGCGGAGACGCGCCCCGAGCGGGGTGGGGACGTCGCGGGGCACGGCCAGGACGTTGCCGGGATGCGGTGGGGTCGGCGGCGGGAGTCGGTGGTGACGGGGCGCGGCGCGGTGGGGCCGCTGGCGGAGCGCGCCCCGAGCCGGGTGGGGACGTCGCCGGGCACCGCCAGGACGTCGCTGGGATGCGGTGGGGTCGGCGGCGGGAGTCGGTGGTGACGGGGCGCGGCGCGGTGGGGCCGCCGGGGGAGCGCGCCCCGAGCCGGGTGGGGACGTCGCGGGACGCGGCAAGGACGTCGCGGGGCACCACCAGGACGTCGCCGGACACCGCCAGGACGTCGCCGGACGCGGCCAGGACGTCGCCGGACGCGGCGGGGTCCGTGGTGAGGATGCGGCGGCGGCGCGGCGAGGATGCGGTGGCGGCGCCGCGCCGATGTGCTGGCCGGCGCGGCGAGGATGCGGCGGGGTCCGTGGGTGTTGTCCGCAGCGTGAACTCCGGTGCGGTGTGCGTTCCCCTTCGCGTAGATTGCCTGGCGGGCGCAGGGATCGGCGCGTGTCGACGGGAGAGGCGGACGGGGCCGTGGCAGGGGCAAGGCAGGCCGTGGGCGAGGCCCGCAGGATCGTGGTCAAGGTCGGTTCCTCCTCGCTGACCACCGCCGCGGGCGGCCTGGACGCCGACCGGGTCGACGCGCTCGTCGACGTGCTCGCCAAGATGCGCGGCGCCGACAAGGAGGTCGTCCTCGTCTCCTCCGGCGCCATCGCCGCCGGGCTCGCCCCCCTCGGCCTGCCCCGCCGCCCGAGGGACCTGGCCCGCCAGCAGGCCGCCGCCAGCGTCGGCCAGGGACTGCTGGTCGCCCGCTACACCGCCTCCTTCGCGCGCTACGGCGTCCGCGTCGGCCAGGTGCTGCTGACCAGCGACGACATGAGCCGCCGCGCCCACCACCGCAACGCCTCCCGCACCCTGGACAAGCTGCTGGCGATGGGCGCCTTCCCGATCGTCAACGAGAACGACACCGTCGCCACCGACGAGATCCGCTTCGGCGACAACGACCGCCTGGCCGCCCTCGTCGCCCACCTGGTCCGCGCCGACCTCCTGGTGCTGCTGTCCGACGTGGACGGCGTCTACGACGGCGACCCGAGCAGGCCGGGCACCTCCCGGCTGGCCGAGGTGCGGGACATGGGCGACCTCGCGGGCGTCGACATCGGCAGCGCGGGCAAGGCCGGGGTCGGCACCGGCGGCATGGTCACCAAGGTCGAGGCGGCCCGGATCGCCGCCGCCGCCGGCATCCCCGTGGTGCTGACCAGCGCCGTCCACGCGGCCGACGCCCTGGCCGGCGGCGACACCGGCACGTACTTCCACGCCACCGGCAGGCGCTCCGCCGACCGGCTGCTGTGGCTCCAGCACGCCTCCGCCCCGCAGGGCGCGCTCGTCCTCGACGACGGGGCGGTCCGCGCGGTCGTCGAGGGCCGCAAGTCGCTGCTGCCGGCCGGCATCGCGGGCGTCGAGGGCGACTTCGCCGCGGGCGACCCCGTGGAGCTGCGGGACGGCACGGGCCGGGCGGTGGCCCGCGGGCTGGTCAACTTCGACGCCAAGGAGATGCCCCGGCTGATCGGCCGCTCCACCCGGGAACTGGCGCGCGAACTCGGACCCGCGTACGAACGTGAGGTCGTACACAGGGACGATCTGGTGATCCTGCACCCGTAATGGGTCGAAACGTCCCCGAATCGGTGGTGGACGTTCCGCAAAACCGCCCCGCGATCTCGTGCGGCCTGCTCAACTTTCCTCAGGGACAAGTCCGGCCGACCACCGGGCCGAGCCGTGTGCGTGAAGGAGGCCGTCGTGAGCGGAGTACGCCCTGGGACGGCGGCGCCCCGCGGTGGTACCGCCTCCCGCGGTGGTGCGGGCGCCCGCGGCGGCACGGGCGCGCGCCCCGGCGGCGCCCGGGGCGCGAACCGGGCGGGCGGCGAGGAGCGCGCCCTGACCAGCGTCGCCGCCGGCGACCGCTTCCACGGCGAGGAGCCCGAGCACACTCCGCGCCTGTGGCACGTCACGCTCAGCGTCTCCGGCGCCCGCGCCCCGCTCACCGAGGTGCGCCGGGCGCTCGAACAGCTCGCGCACGACCACCCCTTCCTGCTGACCAGCCGGTACGCCGACGACCACGCGGAGATCCGGTACTGGGAGGAGGCCCGCGACCTGCACGACGCCGCCGCCGTCGCGCTGCGCCTGTGGGGCGAGCACCGGCAGACCGCGGGGCTGCCGCCCTGGGAGATCGTCGGCCTGGAGGTCATCGACCGGGCCACCTACCACCAGCGCATCGCCGCGGGGTACGGACCGGCACCCGCCACGCCGGTCGGCGTTCACCCGTTTTGACCCCTCTCCCGGCGCATCTCGCGGGGTGGGACGGCAGGGGCCGCCCGGAGCGTGCGCACTACCCTTCCACCATGACCACGCTCTCGCCGTACGACTCGATGTCACCGGTCACCCGGGCCGCCTACCGGGCCAAGTCCGCCGCGGCCGACCTCGCGCCGCTGCCGCGGGCGGCCAAGGACGACGCGCTGCTCGCCGTCGCGGACGCGTTGGAGGTCCGTACGAGCGAGATCGTCGAGGCCAACGCCCAGGACGTGGCCAAGGCCCGCGCCGCCGGGACCAGCGAGGCCATCGTCGACCGCCTCACGCTGACCCCGGAGCGGGTCCGCGCCATCGCCTCCGACGTGCGCGACGTGGTCGCGCTGCCCGACCCGGTCGGCGAGATCGTGCGCGGCTCCACCCTCCCCAACGGCATCGACCTGCGCCAGGTCCGGGTGCCGCTCGGCGTGGTCGGCATCATCTACGAGGGCCGGCCCAACGTCACGGTCGACGCCGCCGCCCTGTGCCTGAAGTCCGGCAACGCGGTGCTGCTGCGCGGCTCCTCCTCCGCCTACCGGTCGAACACCGCCCTGGTCCGGGTGGTCCGCGACGCCGTGGGCGGGGCCGGGCTGCCCGCCGACGCCGTGCAGCTGGTGCCCGGCGAGAGCCGGGAGAGCGTGCGCGAGCTGATGCGGGCCCGCGGCCTGGTCGACGTGCTCATCCCGCGCGGCGGCGCCTCGCTGATCAGCACGGTCGTCCAGGAGTCCACCGTCCCCGTCATCGAGACCGGCACCGGCAACTGCCACGTCTACGTCGACGCGCACGCCGACCTCGACATGGCCGTCGACATCCTGATCAACTCCAAGGCCCAGCGCGTCGGCGTCTGCAACGCCGCCGAGACCCTCCTGGTGCACCAGGACGTCGCCGCCGAGTTCCTGCCCCGCGCGCTGGCCGCACTCGCGGAGGCCGGGGTCACCGTGCACGCCGACGAGCGGGTGATGGCCCACGCCAAGGACTCCGGCGCGAACGTCGTCGAGGCGACCCCCGAGGACTGGGAGACCGAGTACCTGTCGTACGACATCGCGGCTGCCGTCGTGGACTCCCTGGACCGGGCCGTCGAGCACATCCGGCTGTGGACCTCCGGCCACACCGAGGCCATCGTGACCACCTCGCAGCAGGCCGCCCGGCGCTTCACCCAGCTGGTCGACTCCACCACCGTCGCGGTGAACACCTCCACCCGCTTCACCGACGGGGGCCAGTTCGGCTTCGGCGCCGAGATCGGCATCTCCACGCAGAAGCTGCACGCCCGGGGCCCCATGGGGCTGCCGGAGCTGACCAGCACGAAGTACATCGTCACCGGCGACGGGCACGTGCGGCGCTGACGGCGGGTGCGGCCGCGGGTGGCCCGGGGGAGGGCCGCGGATGCACCGATCGGGGCATCTCACCCACCGGATGAATTTCCCCGCCGTCTGCCCAAAACGACCTCCCAGGTCTACTCTGGAGCCGTGCCGGAGGACGTGGGGGGCACGCCGTTCCCGGACGGCAGGGAGCCC
Source organism: Streptomyces violaceoruber (assembly GCF_033406955.1). Classification (NCBI taxonomy): domain Bacteria; kingdom Bacillati; phylum Actinomycetota; class Actinomycetes; order Kitasatosporales; family Streptomycetaceae; genus Streptomyces; species Streptomyces violaceoruber. The sequence goes on from NZ_CP137734.1 coordinate 5,678,415, forward strand.
GACGACGACCACGACCGCGGGGTGTCGGACGAAGAGTTCGCCTCCGTGGTCTTCGACGAGGCCTTCGTACGGGCGGCCGCGGTGCACGAGCCGACCGCCGTCGAGCGCCTCCTGGCCGCCGCGCAGGCCAGAGCCGAGGCCACCGAGGCGGAGGCCGCCCGCCGAGGCCGCAGCAGAGCCGATCGCTACGACGACGGGTACGGCGATTTCGGCCATGATCCCGAACTCGACGACCCGGACGACGACCGCGACCTCCTCGACCGCCCCTACGGCGCTCCCGCGGCCTACGGCAAGCAGGTCCGCTGGCACCGCCCCGTCGCCTGGCTGCTCGCCCTCGCGATGGGCATCGGGATGGTCGCACTGGCCTTCGTGGCCGTCTACCGGGGCGCGTCCTCGGGCGGCGGCACGCAGCAGGTGCCGCCCCCCGCCTCCACCGGCCGGGAGCAGGGCGGCACCGCGGCCCCCTCGGCCTCCGTCGACTACTCCCAGCCGGCCGTCTCGGTGATCCCGCGCAGCCCCTGAGCTGCCCCCCGGGGCGTCGGCAAGCTGTCCCAACTTGACCTGTGGCGGCGCGTTTACGCGACCTTCCGCGGACCCACTCTGAAGGTATGGCAGGGCTTGGCGGTCCGCCCGGAGGAACGCCCGAGGGCGGCCCCGGAGGCGGAGAGGACGAGTACCGATCCGTCGTCTTCGACGAGTCGTTCGTGCGCGCTGCCCGGCTCCAGGAGTTCTCCGCCCAGGAGCGCATCACCGACCACGCGCCCGCCGTACGCCGCCGCCCGCCCCTGCGCCGGGCCGGACTGTCCCGGCAGGCGTTGATCCTCGTCCTGCTGATAGCCGTGGCCTTCGGCACCGCCATCTACATGGGCGTACGGCACCCCTACCAGAGCTCCACCGGGCAGCGGGCCGCCGAGCCGGTGCGGATGACCGTCGTCCCGCTCGCCCCGCGCAAGAGGGTGCCCGGCGCCGACGACGCGGCGTTCCTGTACGCGCACAGCCCCGCCGCGCACTTCAGGACCGCGGCCCAGGGCATCCCGCTGCCGGGGGCCAGGCGCACGGCGCACTTCTCCGAGGACCAGGTGTTCAACGCGCTCACCACCGCCAAGAACTACATCGTCCGCTCGGCGCTCGACCCGGAGGTGCTCGGCGGCGAGGAGGTGCGCTCGGTGCGGGTGCTGCTGGACCCGGACCAGCTCCACCAGTTCGACGAGAGCTTCGAGAAACCCGCCTCCGACGGCCGGCACACTCCCACGGGATGGCTGGTCCGCTTCGACCCGGCCCGGGCCGAGCTGGCCGACCCCGAGATCCGGGTGGACGGGAGCCTGCGGGCCGTGGAGAGCGACGCGTCCACCCTGGAGGTCACCGCCGACCACACCATGGTGTACGCGCTGCGACCGGCCGACGACGCCCGGGGCGAGGTGTCGCTGTTCACCCTCCGGCGCGAGCTGCACTTCCGCTTCGACCGGGACGACCTGCGGCTGCACCAGACCCGGCTCGTCGCCTCCTACGTCCAGGCCGGGCCGCTCTCCTGCGCCGAGGACGCGGCGAACCAGCTCCGTCCGCTGCTGGCCGGCCAGGAGGCCGGGGCCGGCGTCCCGGCCGGCACCGACCCGTACACCTCGGGCAACGCCACGGCGCTGTGCGGCACCCTCGCGGAGAACGCCCGGCCGAAGGTGTGAGCGCGGGAGGTGGTCAGGCGCCGTCGCGCGGCGAGCCGTCCCGGGGAGACTCCGGACCGTCGCCGCCGGGCTCCTCGGACCCCCCGGACCCCTCGGGCCCCTCGGGTCGGTCGGGTCCATCGGGCCGGCCGGATCCTCCCGGGCCCTGCGCCGGCCCACCGTCGTCCTCGGGCGGCCTCGGCTGGGAGCCCGTGAAGCCGCCGAAGCCCCGCCGCATCCGGTCACCGAGGTCACCGGCGCCGCCCGCGATGTCGTTGACCAGCTTCATCAGCGGGTCCTTGGAGCTGCGCACATGCGTGGCGTAGTGGGACGCCGACTCCCGGAAGGAGTCCCGCACCGAGGTGTTCCTGTCCTCGTCGCGGCGCGGGTAGTGGCCGTCCATGATCCGCTGGTAGTCCCGGGAGGCCGCCCACTTCTTCAGCTCGGCGGCCCGCACGGTGGTGAAGGGGTGCGAGCGGGGCAGCACGTTCAGGATCTTCAGCACCGAGTCGCGCAGGTCGCCGCCCGCCTCGTACTCCTCGGCCTGCTCCAGGAACGCGTCCACGTTCATCTCGTGCAGGTGGTTGCCGCCCGCGATCTTCATCAGGCCCCGCATGGAGGCCTGGAGGTCCTGGCCGACCAGCAGTCCCGCGCGGTCGGCGGACAGCTCCGACTTGCGGAACCACTCGCGCAGCGCGGTCACGATCGCCATGATCGCCACGTTGCCCAGCGGGATCCAGGCGACCCGGACGGCGAGGGAGGTCAGGAAGAGCAGGATCGTCCGGTAGACCGCGTGCCCGGACAGGGCGTGCCCGACCTCGTGCCCGACGACCGCCCGCATCTCCTCCTCGTCGAGCAGCTCGACCAGGCCCGTGGTGACGACGATGATCGGCTCGTCCAGGCCGATGCACATCGCGTTCGGCACCGGGTCCTGGTTGACGTACATCGGGGGGACCTTCTCCAGGTCCAGGATGTAGCAGGCGTCGCGCAGCATGACGTTCAGATGGGCGAACTGCCGGTCCGAGACGCGCACCGAGTCGGACAGGAACAGCAGCCTGAGGCTCCGCTCGGGCAGCAGACCGCTCAGCGCCTTGAAGACCGTGTCGAAGCCGCTCAGCTTGCGCAGCGCCACCAGGGCACTGCGGTCGGCCGGATGCTCGTACGCCCGTGAGGAGATCCCGGGGAAACGCCTGCGCTGCCTGCTCGGCACGTGCTCGTGCCCGTTGTGGTGGCCGTCGGACATCTCTTCCCCCATGCGCGTAGGTGTGACCTGGACGTACGTACGGTCTTTGCGAACCCTTGTGCGGTCCTTTGCGCCCCCCGAGCCGGGCCCAGCCTAGGCGGAGATACCGTGGACGGGCAGTACGTCGAAGGAGTCCACGCCATGCAGCACATCCCCCACACCGACTGGCTCGCCGGGGCCGCGACCGCCGCCGAGCAGCAGGGGCCGGGGAGTCTGCTCCGGATCGTCCTGATCGTCATGGTGGTGGGCTGTGTGCTGACCGGGTGGTTCCTGTTGCGGGGGTACAAGCAGAAGGACGACTGAGGAGACCCGAAGGTTCCCCGGTCGCCCCGGTCCTCGCGCGCCCGCATACGATGAGCGGACGTCTTGTCCCGCCCACACCGGATAGGTCCTGCCGAAGATGAGCCTTCCCCTCAGCGCCGCCCAGTTCGTCACCCTTGCCGCCGAGGGCGGCGAGGAGCACGGCGGCAACCACGAGAGCCTCAGCCCCTACGTCACCGGCATCGGCGCGTTCGTCATCCTGCTGCTCCTGCTGTGGATCACCACCCGGTTCAACCGCGACCGCTGAGCCCGCGGCTCCGTGGGCGCGACCGGGGCACCCCGGGCGGGCCGGTAGGGTCTGCTCGCATGGGAGAGCACGACACGCCTACCGGCCCGGCGCACGCGCCGGCGCGCGGCACGCAGAACGCGGTGCCCGCCCGCGCCACCGGTCCGGTCCAGGGCCCGGTGAACGGTCCGGCCGACGGCCCGTCGGCCGGCAAGCGACGCCTGGGCGTCATGGGCGGCACCTTCGACCCGATCCACCACGGCCACCTCGTGGCCGCCAGCGAGGTCGCCGCGCAGTTCCAGCTCGACGAGGTGGTGTTCGTGCCGACCGGGCAGCCGTGGCAGAAGAGCCACCGCGCGGTCTCCGCGGCCGAGGACCGCTATCTGATGACGGTCGTCGCGACGGTCGAGAACCCGCAGTTCTCCGTCAGCCGCATCGACATCGACCGCGGCGGCCCCACCTACACCGTCGACACCCTGCGCGACCTGCGCGCCCTCAACCCGGACGCGGACCTGTTCTTCATCACCGGGGCCGACGCCCTCGCCCAGATCCTCACCTGGCGCGACAGCGAGGAACTGTTCTCCCTCGCCCACTTCATCGGTGTCACCCGGCCCGGCCACACCCTCACGGACGCCGGGCTCCCCAAGGGCGGCGTCTCGCTCGTCGAGGTCCCCGCCCTCGCCATCTCCTCCACGGACTGCCGTGCGAGAGTCGCCAAGGGCGATCCCGTCTGGTACCTGGTGCCCGACGGAGTCGTGCGCTATATCGACAAACGCCACCTGTACCGCGGCGAGTGAGCCGAGAGGGGCACCGGTGAACGACGGATACGACGCGGGACACGGCGACGACCAGTACGAACTCGTCGGCTACGACGAGTACGGCCGCCCCGTGTACCGCCAGGCCCAGGGACAGCCGCAGGGCCAGGGCCACGCCCAGCCCGGCCACCAGCAGCAGTACGACCCGTACGCGCAGCAGCAGGGGCAGCAGGGGCAGCCCTACGGACCGTCGGGGCAGCAGTACGGGCAGCCGGGGCAGCAGTACGGGCAGCAGCAGTACGGGCAGCAGGGCTACGGCTACGACCCGTACGCCACCGGCAGCCAGCAGCCCGTCCAGCAGCCCTACGACCCCTACGGCTCCCAGGGCGGCCACGACACCGGCCAGCAGCCCGCGCAGTCGCCGTACGACCCGTACGGCCGGGCCGCGACCAGTGGCCCGCAGCCCCGGGTCGCCGAGCAGACCGCCCACATCCCGCAGCAGGCGGGCCCGCCCGAGGAGCGGGAGCGCACGGACCCCGCCGAGGCGGCCGGACCCGGCGGGGACTACCGCACCGAGCAGTTCGCCTTCGTCGAGGAGCCGGCCGGCGACTCCGAGGACGTCATCGACTGGATGAAGTTCACGGAGAACCGCACCGAGCGCCGCGAGGAGGCCCGCAGGCGCGCCCGCTCGCGCATCGTCGCCCTGGTCGTCGTGCTGGCGCTGGTCGCGGTCGGCGGCGTCGGCTACCTCTGGTACGCGGGGAAGCTGCCCGGCCTGTCCTCCTCCGACGACAAGACCGGCGGCACCACGACGGCCGACGCCCAGAAGCGCGACGTGATCGCCGTCCACCTGCACGACACCAAGGGCGGCGGCACCTCCACCGCGCTGCTCGTGAACAACACCACCACCAAGCAGGGCACCGCCGTGCTGGTGCCCAACGCGCTCGCCCTGACCGGCGACGACGGCAGCACCACCACGCTCGACAAGTCCGTCGGCGACGAGGGCCCCGACGCGACCCGCACCGCCCTCGACTCCGCCCTCGGCACCGACATCGAGGGCACCTGGCGGCTGGACACGCCCTACCTCCAGATCCTCGTCGACCTGGTCGGCAACATCGACGTCGACACCGACGCCGACGTCCCCGACCCGGAGTCCAAGGACAAGGGCGCCGCGCCCCTCGTGCACAAGGGCGAGGGCCAGACCCTCAGCGGCAAGATGGCCGTCGCCTACGCCACCTACAGCGCCAAGGGCGAGGAGGCGAACGCCCAGCTCCAGCGGTTCGGGCAGGTCATGCAAGGGGTGCTGCGCAAGCTGTCCTCCGACCCGCAGGCCGCGACGACCACCGTCCAGACCCTGGGCATGATCCTCGACCCGCCGCTGACCGAGAAGGACCTCGGCACCTTCCTCGCCGGGCTCTCCGACCGCGCCAAGGGCGGCGACTTCAAGACCGCGCTGCTGCCCGTCCAGGACGGCGGCGGGCTCAGCGCCGAGGCCAGCGACAGCGTCGTCAAGGACGTCCTCGGCGGCACCGCCAAGAGCCCCGACAAGGACGCGGCCGTCAGCGTCTCCGTCCGCAACGCCACCGGCGAGGAGGACCGCACCGGCAAGGCCCGCGTCGTCCTCCTCAACGGCGGCTTCACCTTCGTGTCGGGCGGTACCGCCTCCGGCACCGAGGCCACCTCGGAGGTCGTCTACGCGGAGGCCGCCGACAAGGAGAACGCCGTCCAGGTCGCCAAGACCCTGGGACTGCCCACCGACTCCGTCACCCAGGGGAAGGTCTCCGCGAACGCGCGGGTCTCGGTGGTGCTCGGGCAGGACTACAAGCCGGCGTCGTAGGGGGCGGAGCGCGGCGGACGGTTTCCGCGTGGGCCCGTGTCGGCGGTCGTGAGACCCTTGAGGTCAACCGACCGCCGACCCGAAAGCCAGGCAGTGACCGCGACCGACCGCTCCATCGAACTCATCAACGCCGCCGCCCAGGCGGCGGCCGACAAGCTCGCGCACGACATCATCGCCTACGACGTCAGCGACGTGCTGTCGATCACGGACGCCTTCCTGCTGGCCTCCGCGCCCAACGACCGCCAGGTCAAGTCGATCGTCGACGAGATCGAGGAGCGGCTGAACAAGGAACTCGGCGCCAAGCCGGTGCGCCGCGAGGGCGACCGCGAGGCCCGCTGGGTCCTGCTCGACTACGTCGACATCGTCGTCCACGTCCAGCACAGCGAGGAGCGCGTCTTCTACGCCCTGGAGCGGCTGTGGAAGGACTGCCCCGAGCTGGAGCTGCCCGCCGACGCCAAGGAGACCCGCGGCAAGGCGGAGGAGCACGCGAAGCTCCAGGCCGCCGAGGAGGCGACGCACACCGACGAGGACTGGCGATGAGCGCCACCGGTGAGGTGACGGCGGGCAGGCCGGGCCGCGGCCGCCGCGTCATCCTGTGGCGGCACGGCCAGACCGCGTGGAACGTGGAGCGCCGCTTCCAGGGCAGCACGGACGTCGCGCTGACCGAGACCGGCGTGAACCAGGCCCGCCGCGCGGCCGGACTGCTCCTGCACCTGAGGCCCGACGCGATCGTCGCCTCCGACCTCGCGCGCGCCGCGGACACGGCCGCCGAGCTGTCCGTGCTCACCGGCCTCGAGGTGACCCTGGAGGAGGGCCTGCGGGAGACCTACGCGGGCGTCTGGCAGGGGCTGACCCACGAGGAGATCATCACCAGGTACGGCGACGAGTACGCGGCCTGGAAGCGCGGCGAGCCCGTGCGCCGCGGCGGCGGCGAGCTGGAGACCGAGGTCGCCGACCGCGCCGCCCCCGTGGTGCTCCGGCACGCCGAGAAGCTCCCCGAGGACGGCACCCTCGTCGTGGTCAGCCACGGCGGCACGATCCGCACCACCATCGGCCGCCTGCTCGGCCTGGAACCGCACAGCTGGGAGAGCCTCGGCGGCCTGACCAACTGCTGCTGGTCCGTGCTGGGCGAGGGCGCCCGCGGCTGGCGCCTGCTGGAGCACAACGCCGGCACCCTGCCGGAACCGGTGATCGGCGACGACGTCTGAACGGCGATTTCACTTTCCGGCAGGTCGCAGGCTAAAGTTCTTCTTGTTCGCCCCGCCGAGCGGAGCGGACGAAGAGCAGGACCATGCGGCTCGGGTCGCGTGGCACCAGGGGCTATAGCTCAGTTGGTAGAGCGCCTGCATGGCATGCAGGAGGTCAGGAGTTCAATTCTCCTTAGCTCCACAACCCACGGACGAATCCCGTCCCCTTCGGGGGGCGGGATTTTTCGTCTCCGCCCGCTTGAGCAACATGCGCCCCACGGGCGTATACGTCGGTGGGACTCCGTGTCCGGACCGGTACTGATGCGTCGCTGACCGGGTCGGCCCGGCCGTGGCAGAATCAAACGGCCGGAAGGGGACCGCAGCCCGACGGGAGGGAGTGGCGATGCCTGGGAGCATCCTCGAGGAGGTCGGTCACCTCCTCGGCGGAGCGATGGCAAGGAACACGGTCACCCGCCTCAGCTGCCCTTCCTGCGGTTCCGGGCATGTGGCCCAAGTCCTCGGCGACAACGGCGGAATCTCTTACGTGTGCACGGCCTGCGGCCACAGCTGGAGCTGATCGATGGGTGCACACAGGCGGAAGTGCGACTGGTGCGGCAGCGGCACGCCCATCGTGCGCGACATGGAGCCGGTCAACCCCGACTACCAGTACTGGTGCGAGGAATGCGCGCGGGCGCTGATCATAAAAGGCGACCCCATCGAGACGTACCGCGAACTCGAGGGCGAGCCGATCTACGGCCGGCTCCTCGAGGAGCACTGCACGCTCAAACGCTTCTACTCGTTCGTGACGGCGTGACGGCGTGACGGCGGCGGTGTGACGAGCCCGCAAGAGGGCAAAGCGGGCAAAGCGGGCAAAGCGGAAACGATTTGGTGTTGTGCCCGGTCGACCGTGTAATGTTGGCGTCGCCGCCGGGGAGACCGGGCGGCGGACAACAAGGGGCTATAGCTCAGTTGGTAGAGCGCCTGCATGGCATGCAGGAGGTCAGGAGTTCAATTCTCCTTAGCTCCACAGTTCGACGAAACCCCCCCGGATCTCTGATCCGGGGGGGTTTCGTCGTCCGCGGCCTCAGCGCCCGAGCGCCCGGCGGCCCCGGCCCTGGGACAGCACCGGAAGGTTGGTGCGCGAGGCCGGCGCCTGCCCGCGGGTGTCCTCCTCGATCCGCAGCGCCAGCGCCGGGCAGCGGCGCACCGCCCGCACCGCCTTGGCCTCCGCGAACCGCGGCACCTCGGCCTGCGCGACGGTCGGGAAGCCGTCGGCGCCGAGCTGGAAGACCTCCGGGAGGATGTCCGCGCACAGCCCGTGTCCCCGGCACAGCGTCCAGTCGACGAAGATCTTCTGGCGGCTCGGGCCGTTCTCCTCCCCGCCGCCGGGGACGCCGGTCGGGGCCCTGCCCCCCTCGAAGAGCGGCAGAACGCCCTCCACGGGCCGACCGCAGCCGTTGCCGAGGACATGGGCGGCCAGGTCGTCCGTGAACGCCTTGACGGTCGACTCCAGGAACATCGCCGAGCCGTCCGGGTGCGAGCAGGCACCGCGCCGCTTCACGTTCTTCGCGACCTGCTTGACCGCCTCCAGGGCGGCCGGACCGCCGCCGTTCAGGATGTCCTCCAGCCCCCGCGCGGCGGCCGGCAGGCCCAGGTAGCAGGGGCCGCACTGGCCGGCGCTCTCCTCGGCCAGCCACTGCGCCACCCGCAGGGACTCGCCCAGCGGGCAGGTGTCCTGACCGATCGGCAGGATCGCGCCCGCGCCGAGCGAGCCGCCCACCTGCTGCAAGGAGTTGCGGGAGACGATCGCCTCGTCGACGGTCGCCGCGTCGATCCACTTGCCGTGGTAGCCGCCGGTCAGCACGCCCTGCGGCACCGGCGGAGCGCCGGCCAGCTGGAGGACGTAGCGCAGCGGCACGCCCGTCGGGACCTCGATCACCATCGGCCGGGCCACCGCGCCGGAGACCGTGAGCATCACGGTGCCCGGCTCGTCGTACAGGCCGGTGTTGCCGTAGCGCTCCGGGCCGATGCGGGCGGCGATCGCCAGCTGGGCGAAGGTCTCGGCGTTGGACAGCAGGGTCGGCGCGCCGCCGACGCCGCTCCTGGAGGCGCTGACCTTGCGGCCGGGCGGGATCGCCGGGCCGCCGTCGATGGAGCGGATCAGCGAGGCCGCCGCACCGGTCACCATGCGCACCGGATTGCGCTGCACACGCGCGCGGAGGGCGGACCGGCGGCCGTTGCTCAGGCCGCGCTCGGCCAGGGCGGCCTCCATGGAGCGCTGGGTGGACTCGCGGGTGACCCCGATGACGAGGGTGCGGGCGCCCATGGCCTCGGCGCACAGCAGCGCGCCGTCCAGGATCAGGTGCGGGGCACGGTTGATCAGGACCGTGTCCTTGCGGCAGGCCGGCTCGTCCTCGCTGCCGTTGACGACCACGACCGGCCGTACGCCGCGCTTGATCGCCGCCTCGGCGACCGAGCGCAGCTTCTTGTGGAAGGGGAAGCCCGCGCCGCCGCGGCCCTTCAGGTTGATGCGTTCGGAGAGCTGCGCGAGCTGCTCCCCGCCCAACGGTTCGAGCGGGCCGTGCACCTTGAGGTGCATCGGCAGATCGAGCCGCTCGACAAGGTCGAAGCCCGACGTGAGCTGGGGAAGCCCGACCACGCGGACCTCCGGGACGTCGGGCAGGGCCTCGTTCAATTCAAGCCTCCGGAAGGCGTGTTCCAAGGTTCACCGGAACCCGGTGCGTCGAAGTCGTGGGACGGCGACGGCGCACCGGGGGTTGGTTCAGGGGCGGGACCGCTGTTGTACGTGTCGCTGGGGTAGTACGTGTCGTGGACCGCGTTCGTCTCACGGGTGTCGTACACGTCACTCGAGCCGTAGCCCGGGGCAGGGGGCGCGGAGTACTGCGCGGAGTAGGCCGCGGAGTGGTCCACCGCCTCCGTGGTGCCGTAGACCGGGATGGTGTGTCCGGTGTCGTTGAGCGGGTCGTAGGCCGACGGGGGTGCCTCGCCGACCGGGGGCGGCGAGGGTATGGGCCAGCTGCCCGAGGTGCTGCCGCCGCCGTCCACGACCGGCATCGCCTCGGTGGGCCGCAGGTCGGACGGCAGCCGGGCGGCGGCGGGGTCGGCCGTCAGCGGCGGCCGGCCCGCGCCCGAGGGGCCGGACACGGCACGGTAGGCCGCCGCGAAGCCGCTCGGGGGCTCCGGCGCGGTGAGGCGCTCCGCGGGTTCGTACAGCGGGGCGGACGGGGACGCGCCGCGTGACCGGGACCGCCCGGCGCCCTCGTAGCCGGGCAGGGCGGCGGTGGCCCTCGGCCGGTTCTCCGCCGCCTCCTCGTCCTCCTCGCGGGCGGGCCGCTCCCCGGTCCCGAGGAGGCCGGCGATCCGGTCGGCGACCTTGCGCTTGACCGGGCGGGGCGCCGCGCGCAGTGCCAGGGCCGCCATGACGCCGACCACGGACAGGGCGTACAGGACCACGAAGACCGGCTTCGCGGCGCGACCCGCGTAGAGCCCGTGCAGCAGGGCGAGGCACCACGCCGGATAGGCCAGCATGTGCATGGCCCGCCAGCGGGCCGCGACCGGGGCCGGGGAGGCGAAGCGGTTGCGCAGGGCTCCGGTGACCCCCACGAAGATCATGAGCATGCTGGCCAGGGTGCCGAAGCCGATGAGGACGGCCCGGCCGCCGAACGCCTCGTCCTCCGTGGCCAGGAGCCCGAACGGGAGGACCGCGGCGACCCAGGTGGTGTGGTCCAGGACCAGCTTGACCACGATGTGCACCAGCAGGAAGACGACCGAGGCGACCGCGGTGGTCCGGTGCACCGCCTGGGCCAGGATCCGCTGCCGGGTGTCGAGGACGATCCGGTCCTGGGCGAGCAGACCCCAGATCACCGAGCAGCTGAGGAAGACGAGGGAGAGGACGCCGGCGCCGAAGTTCAGGAACTGGGCGAAGGTGTCGTCCACCGTGCTGTCGTTCGTCACCACGACAGGCCTCCCCACGTCAGGGACGTGAGGGGAGGCGGCGGACTGGTGTCGCGGGGGTGGATCGGGGGAGGGTTCATGGGGGCAACTCCGGAGCGGTTCGGGAAAGCGGTCCCGCTGCCGCACTCTAAGTGGCGCCATACCCGTGGGTAGGGGGTTTGAGTTATTGCGTTGTTATCAAATGACAGCGCGCTCGTGCTGGTGTCCCTTAGTGGTCGTTACGCGAAGTAACCTTTGACCTTGGTTCAGGTTCGCCTCCGTTTTCCGGATGCCGGGCCCCGGATTCCGGTCGGCCGTGCGTGGCGCGGAAGCCCGTCGCGGCCCCCTCGGCGACTGCGGTACCCTGACGCCATGCGTGCCGTACGCCTTCTGCTTAGCGAGCCGCGCTGATCAGTCCCGACCCCGGTCGTAGTCCGGTGGCCGGAATCGGCGCGGCGTCCCCTCCTGTGCGAGGGGATTTTTCATTTCCCGGCCTTCGCAGCCGCAGGTCATGAAGGTCGCAGCCGCTGGCAGAGACGATCGATGGAGCTTTGAGGATCATGAGCGAGACGAACCCCGCGGCGACCGCCCCTGTGTCGGCGGATGCCGCGCCGCACCGCTACACGGCTGCCATGGCCGCCGAGATCGAGGCACGCTGGCAGGACTTCTGGGACGCCGAGGGGACGTACGCCGCGCCGAACCCCAAGGGTGACCTGGCGGGCGACCCGGAGCTGGTCGCCAAGCCCAAGAAGTTCATCATGGACATGTTCCCGTACCCCTCGGGTGCGGGCCTGCACGTCGGCCACCCCCTGGGGTACATCGCCACCGACGTCTTCGCCCGCTTCCAGCGGATGACCGGCCACAACGTCCTGCACACCCTGGGCTTCGACGCCTTCGGCCTGCCCGCCGAGCAGTACGCCGTGCAGACCGGCACGCACCCGCGCGTGTCCACCGAAGCCAACATGAAGAACATGCAGAGCCAGCTGCGCCGGCTGGGTCTGGGCCACGACAGGCGCAGGTCGTTCGCCACGATCGACCCCGAGTACTACAAGTGGACCCAGTGGATCTTCCTGCAGATCTTCAACTCCTGGTACGACGACGAGGCGAAGAAGGCCCGTCCGATCGCCGAGCTGGTCGCGCAGTTCGCCTCCGGTGAGCGGGAGGTCCCGGGCCACGCGGGCCGGGCGTGGAGCAGCCTGAGCGAGGCCGAGCGCGCCGACGTGCTGGGCGAGTACCGCCTGGCCTACGCCTCCGACGCGCCGGTCAACTGGTGCCCCGGACTGGGCACCGTGCTGGCCAACGAGGAGGTCACCGCCGACGGCCGTTCCGAGCGCGGCAACTTCCCCGTCTTCAAGTCCAAGCTGCGCCAGTGGAACATGCGCATCACCGCCTACGCGGACCGGCTGCTGGACGACCTGGACCAGCTGGACTGGCCCGAGGCGATCAAGCTGCAGCAGCGCAACTGGATCGGCCGCTCCGAGGGCGCCCGCGTCGACTTCCCCGTGGACGGCGAGCGCATCACCGTCTTCACCACCCGCCCCGACACCCTGTTCGGCGCGACCTACATGGTGCTGGCGCCCGAGCACCCGCTGGTCGAGAAGTTCACCCCGGCCGTCTGGCCCGAGGGCACCCGCGACGCGTGGACCGGCGGCCACGCCACCCCGACCGAGGCCGTCGCCGCGTACCGCGCGCAGGCCGCCTCCAAGTCCGACGTCGAGCGGCAGGCCGAGGCCAAGGACAAGACCGGCGTCTTCATCGGCGCGTACGCCACCAACCCGGTCAACGGCGAGCAGGTCCCGGTCTTCGTCGCCGACTACGTGCTGATGGGCTACGGCACCGGCGCCATCATGGCCGTCCCGGCGCACGACTCCCGCGACTTCGAGTTCGCGCGCGCCTTCGAGCTGCCCGTCAGGTGCGTCGTCGAGCCGACGGACGGCCGCGGCACCGACACGTCGACGTGGGACGAGGCCTTCGCCTCCTACGACGCGAAGATCGTGAACTCCTCCGGTACGGACGTCTCCCTGGACGGTCTGGGCGTCGTCGAGGCCAAGGAGCGCGTCACCGAGTGGCTGGAGCGCGCCGGAGCCGGTGCGGGCACCGTCAACTTCCGCCTGCGCGACTGGCTGTTCAGCCGCCAGCGCTACTGGGGCGAGCCCTTCCCGATCGTCTACGACGAGGACGGCATCGCCCACCCCCTGCCCGACTCGATGCTGCCGCTGGAGCTGCCGGAGGTCGAGGACTACTCCCCGCGCACCTTCGACCCGGACGACGCCGACACCAAGCCCGAGACCCCGCTGTCCCGCAACGAGGACTGGGTCCACGTCACCCTGGACCTGGGCGACGGCCGCGGCCCGCGCAAGTACCGCCGCGAGACCAACACCATGCCCAACTGGGCCGGCTCCTGCTGGTACGAGCTGCGCTACCTGGACCCGCACAACGGCGAGCGGCTGGTCGACCCCGAGATCGAGCAGTACTGGATGGGCCCGCGCGAGGGCCTGCCGCACGGCGGCGTCGACCTGTACGTCGGCGGCGCCGAGCACGCCGTGCTGCACCTGCTGTACGCGCGCTTCTGGTCCAAGGTGCTGTTCGACCTGGGGCACGTCTCCTCGGCCGAGCCGTTCCACAAGCTGTTCAACCAGGGCATGATCCAGGCCTACGTCTACCGGGACAGCCGCGGCATCGCCGTACCGGCCGCCGAGGTGGAGGAGCGCGACGGCGCCTACTACTACCAGGGCGAGAAGGTCTCCCGGCTGCTGGGCAAGATGGGCAAGTCCCTGAAGAACGCGGTCACCCCCGACGAGATCTGCGCCGAGTACGGCGCCGACACGCTGCGCCTGTACGAGATGGCGATGGGCCCGCTGGACGTGTCGCGGCCGTGGGACACGCGCGCGGTGGTCGGCCAGTTCCGGCTGCTGCAGCGGCTGTGGCGCAACGTCGTCGACGAGGACACCGGCGAGCTGTCCGTGGCGGACGTCGCGGAGAGCGACATCGACGCCGGCACCCTGCGCGCCCTGCACAAGGCCGTCGACGGTGTGCGGCAGGACCTGGAGGGCATGCGGTTCAACACCGCCATCGCCAAGGTCACCGAGCTGAACAACCACCTGACCAAGGCCGGGGGCCCGGTCCCGCGGTCGGTCGCCGAGCGCCTGGTGCTGCTGGTCGCGCCGCTGGCCCCGCACGTCGCCGAGGAGCTGTGGCGCAAGCTGGGGCACGAGTCCTCCGTCGTCCACGAGGACTTCCCGGTCGCCGACCCGGCCTACGTCGTCGACGAGACCGTGACCTGCGTCGTCCAGATCAAGGGCAAGGTCAAGGCACGGCTGGAGGTCGCCCCCTCCATCTCCGAGGACGACCTGGAGAAGGCCGCGCTGGCCGACGAGAAGGTCGTGGCCGCGCTGGGCGGGGCCGGGATCCGCAAGGTGATCGTGCGGGCGCCGAAGCTGGTGAACATCGTCCCCGCCTAGGCGGTGACCGGGGCGTCTCGGGCGCCCCCTACGGGTCCGGTGCGGGCAGGTTCGGGGTTCTTGCGGAACCCTGGGCCTGCCCGTTGCGTTTACCGTGGAAGAGCGGCACGACGGGTGCCGCGCCGTGGCCGTCCGGCCCGCGGGCCGGATGCTCGGAGGAGGAGCCCAGTGGAAGCAGCGCTCACCGTCTTCGCCCTGCTCTTCCTGCTCGCCGTAGTGCTGGGTGTCTACGCCACGGTGAAGGCCGTCGGCGCCGCCAAGCGCAGCGTGGACCGCGGCATCTCCCAGGCCCGCCGCACCGTCGAGGACCACACCCTGCGGGCCAAGTCCTTGGTCCAGGTGGGTCCGGCGGCCGAGCTGGCACAACTGCGGCTGACGCTGCGCACCTCCATGCGGGCCACGCAGGACGCGCTGCACGCGCGCGTGGCCGAGGACGAATCCCTCAAGGAGTCCCTCGCCCTCTTCGAGCGGCTCAGCGCCCACGGCTTCGAGCTGGACGGCGAGCTGCGGCGCCTGGAGTCCGAGCCGGACCGCGCCACCCTCGCCGAGCGCCTGCCCGGACTGCGCGAGCGCACCGAGCGCATCACACGGTCGGCCGACGCCCTGCGCTGGGCGGCCCGCGACCGCGCCCGCCACTTCGCGGACGACGACCTGGACTCGCTGAGCGCGCAGATCGACGTGGAGGCCGGTGCCCTGCGGCACTGGACGGAGACGAAGACGCAGGCGGAGGCGGCGGCCGGGACCGGCCCGGGGGAGGCGCCGCCCGCGCCGCCGTCCTGGCCCGAGGCCCCGCCCGCCGACGCCGCGTCCGCCCGGCAGACCTGGCCGGACTCCCCGGCGCGGGAGCCGGCGGAGGGGAACCCCGCCCGCCCCGCCATCACCCCGCCGGCCGCGAGCCCCGTGTACCCGTGGCAGAAGAAGGCCCGCCCGGAGAGCACGACCTGACCGACCCCGCCGAACCGGTCGCGACCCTGTGAACGCCCGGTCGCCGGGGCCGGACTGCCGCACGGGCACTACGCCAGGTAACCTCCAGCTCATGTCCCGCCATGTCGCTATCGTCACGGATTCAACGGCCTACCTCCCGGCCCGGGCGATGGAGCGGCACGGCATCACCGCGGTACCCCTGACCGTCGTCCTGGGCGACCGGGCCCTGGAAGAGGGCACCGAGATCTCGACCCGTTCCCTGGCCCAGGCACTGCAGAAACGGCGGCCCGTCACCACCTCCCGCCCGAACCCCGAGCTCTTCGCCGAGACCTACCGCAGGATCGCCGAGTCCGGCGCCGACGGCATCGTCTCCCTGCACCTGTCCGCCGAACTCTCCGGCACCCACGACGCGGCCGTCGTCGCGGCGCGCGAGGCGCCCGTCCCGGTCCGCGTCGTGGACACCGGGATGATCGCGATGGCCCTGGGGTTCTGCGCGCTCGCCGCCGCGGAGACGGCGGAGGCGGGCGGCACGGTGGACGAGGCCGTCACCGCCGCGGAGAAGCGCGCCGCGGGCACCTCCGCCTACTTCTACGTCGACACCCTCGACTATCTGCGCCGCGGCGGCCGGATCGGGGCGGCCCAGGCGCTGTTCGGCTCCGCCCTCGCCGTGAAACCCCTGCTCCAGCTGGAGGGGGGCCGCATCGAACCCCTGGAGAAGGTCCGGACGGCGTCCAAGGCCATCGCCCGGCTGGAGGAGATCGCCGCCGACCGGGCGGGCGGCGCGCCCGTCGACATCGCCGTGCACCATCTCGCCGCCCCGGACCGGGCGTCGGCCCTGGCGGACCGCCTGCGGGACCGGGTTCCCGGGTTGGCCGACCTGCACGTGAGCGAGGTCGGCGCGGTGATCGGCGCGCACACGGGGCCGGGGCTGCTGGGGGTCGTGGTCTCGTCGCGGTGAGCGTCTGCCGGGCGGTGTGGGGCGGTGTGGGGCGGGCGGGTGCGGGCGCTGCGCCGCACCCGTGAGGGGGACGGAGTTTTCCACAACCCGTGGGTAGTCCCCGGAAATCGAGCATGATCGTCGCGGGGCCGCCGAGGTGCCCGATCCTCCTCGCATGGCTCTTCGATCACGCTCACGCACCGCGTCCGCGACCAGTGGCCCGGGCCGCGCCCCGGCCTCCGACGGCCGCCTCGCCCACCGCCGCGCACCCGGCTCCCGCACCCACGCCCGCCACCGTTCCCACGCCCGGCACGGTCGTCGGCACGCGGCGCCGGAGGAGCTGCGGCGCAGGGCGGAGACGCTGTTCGCCGAGCGCGCCGAGGGATACGACCACGCGGGGCACGAGGGGGCCCACGGGGAGACGGGGAAGGGGCCGCCGCTGCCCGGTCTCGACGCTCCCGCCCGCCAGGGGTCGCCGCTGCCCGGTCTCGACGCTCCCACCGGCCCCGGGACGGCCTGGCGGGAGCGTGCCGGGTCGGCGCTGCGGGAGCGGATGCCGCTGTGGTTGCAGACGCGGTGCGGGCTGGAGCGGCGCAGTGTGGCCGCGCTCTCGGTGCTGCTGGTCGTCGCGGCGGTCTTCGCGGTCCAGCACTTCTGGACCGGCCGCACCCATCCCGTGGCGGCGCCCGAGGTGGTGCGGGAGGCGGCGGCATACGGAGCCGGGAAACCGGAGCCGACGGCCGAGGACCGCGACACGGCCGGCGGGTCCGGACCCAAGGCGGCGGCCACGGCGACGGCCGGGCCCGAGATCGTGGTGGACGTCGGCGGCAAGGTCCGCGACCCCGGGGTCCACAGCCTCCCGGCCGGTTCACGCGTCGCGGACGCCCTGCGGGCCGCCGGAGGGGTCAGGCCCGGCACGAAGACCGACGGACTGAACCGCGCCCGCTTCCTGGTGGACGGCGAGCAGGTGATCGTCGGGGCGCCCGCGCCCGTGCCCCGGCCGGGAGCGGGTCCCGCCCCGGACGGGCCGACGGGTGCGGCGGGACCCGCGGCACCGGTGTCCCTCAGCACGGCGACCACCGACCAGCTCGACACCCTCCCCGGCGTCGGCCCGGTCCTCGCCCAGCACATCATCGACTACCGCACCCAGCACGGCGGTTTCCGCTCGGTCGACGAACTGCGCGAGGTCAACGGCATCGGCGAGCGCCGCTTCGCCGACCTGCGGGATCTCGTGCGGCCATGAGCAGGCACCTGCCCGGAGCGGACCGGCCGGACGGGCTCGCCGGTTCCGGCCGGCCCCCCGCCAGGCCCCCGCGCGCCGCCGTGCACGCCGCCTCCGGCCACCGGCTGGGCGCGGCGCACCCCCGGCAGGAGGGCCCCGCCGACCTGCGCCTGGTCCCGCCCGCCCTCGCGGCCTGGGCGACGGCGGCGGTGACGCTGGACGTGCCGGCCGGCTGGGCCGTGGGCGTGGTGACGGGCGCTCTGCTCCTGGCCGGGGCACTGCTGTCGGCGTCGCCGCGGGGACGTTCCCGCGCACCGGTCGCCGCCCTGCTCCTCTGCGTCGCCGCGTCCGCCGCCTCGGCCGCACTGCACGGCGCCGACCTGCGCCGCGGGCCCGTCCCAGCGGCGGCCCGGCACTACGCCACCGTCACCGCAGAGGTGGAGGTCACCGGCGACCCCCGCCTCACCCGGCCGCGCGTCCGGGGCGACCGGGCGGTGCCGCCCACGGTGCTCATCGAGGCCGAGGTGCGGCGGGTGAGCGGGGCGGCCGGGGCGGCCGGGGCGGCCGGCGAGACGGTGACGACCCGGACGCCGGTGCTCGTCCTCGTCGACGTCGGCGGGGGAGACGAGCGGTCCGCCACCCGGCCCGCGTCCGCCCGCTGGCTGACCCTGCTGCCGACCACACGGCTCCGCGTCACCGCACGGCTCTCGCCCCCGAGAGAGCGCGGCGACCGGATCGCCGCGGTGCTGCGGGTACGTGCCGGTCGGCGGCCACCCGAGGTGTTGGCGGAGCCGTCGGCGGCGCAGCGCCTGGCGGGACGGTTGCGGGAGGGCCTGCGCGAGGCGACCGAGGACCTGCCGGCGGACGCGAGAGCGCTGCTGCCGGGCCTGGTCGTCGGCGACACCTCACGCGTCACACCGGAGCTGGAGGAGGCGTTCAAGGAGACCGACCTGACACACACCCTGGCCGTGTCGGGCGCCAACTTCACGATCGTGCTCGCACTGCTGCTCGGCCCACCGGGCCTGGCCCAGCGCAGTGAGCGCCGAGGACTGGCCCCCCGCCTCGGCCTGCCGCTGCGGACGACCGCACTGCTCGGCGGGCTGCTCGCGTCGGCCTTCGTCGTCGTGTGCCGGCCCGACCCCAGCGTGCTGCGGGCGGCCGCCTGCGGGTCCGTCGCCCTGCTCGCCCTGGCCACCGGACGCCGCAGATCACTCCTGCCGGCCCTGGCGACGGCGGTCCTGCTCCTGGTGCTCTACGACCCCTGGCTGGCCCGCAGTTACGGCTTCCTGCTCTCCGTGCTGGCCACGGGGGCGCTGCTCACGCTCGCTCCCCGGTGGAGCGCGGCGCTGCGCCGGCGCCGGGTCCCGCCCCGGCTCGCGGAGGCGCTGGCCGCCGCGGGTGCCGCGCAGGCCCTGTGCGCGCCGGTGGTCGCGGTGCTGTCGGCGCGGGTGAGCCTGGTGGGGGTGCCGTGCAACCTGCTGGCGGAGTTCGCGGTGGTCCCGGCCACCGTGCTCGGCTTCGCGGCCCTGGCGACGGCGCCGGCGGCGATGCCCCTGGCCAAGAGCCTGGCCTGGTGCGGGAGCTGGCCGGCCGAGTGGATCGCGGAGATCGCCCGCACCGGGGCCGCGCTGCCCGGCGCGGGAGTGGACTGGCCGGGCAGCTGGGCCGGGGCGGCGCTGCTCGCCCTCGTCACGGTAGGCGTGCTGCTGGCAGGCCGACGCTTGCTGCGGCACCCCTGGTGGTGCGGCGCCTGCGCGCTGCTCCTGATCCTCGTCGTGGTGCAACCGCCCCCGCTGGCCCGGCTGATCAAGGGGTGGCCCCCGCCGGGGTGGCGGATGGTGATGTGCGACGTGGGCCAGGGGGACGCGCTGGTCCTCGCGGCGGGCGAGGGGACGGGCGTGGTCGTGGACGCGGGCCCCGACCCCGCCCTCGTCGACCACTGCCTGCGCGCCCTCGGCATCACCCGCGTGCCCCTCGTCCTGCTGACCCACTTCCACGCCGACCACGTGGCCGGGCTGCCCGGGGTGCTGCGGGGCCGCACGGTGGGCGCGATCGAGACGACCGCCCTCGAAGAGCCCGCGGACCAGGCCGAGTTCGTCCGCCGACAGGCGAGGGCCCGGCGCATCCCCGTGCGGCACGCGGCCACCGGCGAGCAGCGACGCTCCGGCCCGCTGTCCTGGCAGGTGGTCTGGCCCCCGCCGAGCCCCCCGGCCAGCACCGCACCGGGCACGGAGGGCGGCCCCAACGACGCCAGCGTCACCCTCCTGGTCCGGACGGCGGGCATGCGCGTGCTCCTGCTCGGCGACCTGGAGCCCCCGGCCCAGCGGGAGCTGGCCCGCTCCCCGGCGGCAGCGGCGCTGAAGGACGTCGACGTGCTGAAGGTGGCCCACCACGGCTCGGCCCACCAGGACTTCGCGTTCCTGCGCCGGATCGCCCCGCGTCTGGCGCTCATCAGCTGCGGCGAGGACAACACCTACGGCCACCCGGCACCCGGCACCGTCGCGGCACTGCGCGCCCAGGGAGCGACGGTGCTGCGCACGGACCGGAGCGGTTCGGTGGCGGTCGCGGGGAGGGGGAGGGAGCTGCGGGTGGCGGGCGACTGAGGGCATGGATTCGGTCCCGGCCGATGCCTGCCTCCGCCGGCTGGGCAGGTGGATCCCGGGGGACGTTCGGGGTGGTCGAGGCAGGGCCGGACGCGGCGGGGGTGCGGTGCGGACTCTGCTCCCCGGGCGGGGCCGGACACGGCGGGGGTGCGGTGCGGACCCGGCGCCCCGGGCGGGGCCGGCCCGGCCGCGTCCGGCGCCTGGTGGCACAGCACCTCCCCGGTCGCACTTCGGCCGGTCGCCGGTCCATGCCCCCTGTGTCCCGGCTGTGAGAAATCCCGCCCGTTGCGGTGAAACCGGAGCACACGGGTCCAGTCCCGGCCACTCCCAGCACATGCGACGGTTTCCCGCGATGTGGCCCCGTGTTGCCTCGAAAGCCACATCGGTGATCGAATGTTTCTCCGTCAACTAGATTTCCGATGTCGTGCAGAGGGTGTCGCAAATGATCGGCCGCTTGCTGGGAAGCCGAACGAAGCGGATGCAACGGACGGGTCCCCTGGCGGCGGTGCACACCCCGCCGGACGCGGGAGTGCTGAGCTGCCGCGTCCTCGACCCCGTCAACGCCCCGGTGACCCATGCGGAGTTCACGGTCAGCGACGCCATGGGGCGCAAGGTGGTCGGCGGCGGTACGGACCCCTTCGGGTCGTTCGTGGCAACGGTGCCCGCGGGGGAGTACCGGCTCGCCGTGTCCGCCGAGGGCTACACCCCGTACCGGGCCTCCGTGACGGTCGCCGAGGACACGCTGGCCTCGCTCGGGGACGTGACGTTGCAGGTGGCGCAGCCGCCGGAGCTGCCCGCGCCGGGTGACTGGGAGATCGAGCCGGCCCACTCCTCGATCGCCTTCACCGCGCGGCACATCGGGCTGGCCCGGATCCACGGCCGGTTCAACTCCTTCGCGGGCGCGGTGCGCATCGCCGACGACATGGAGCAGTCGGCGATGCACGTCGTGATCGACGCGGCCTCCATCGACACCAACGTGAAGATGCGCGACGACCACCTGCGGTCGGCCGACTTCCTTGACGTGCAGCGCTACCCGACCCTGGAGTTCTACAGCGACCGGTTCGCGCACCGCGGCGGCAACCGCTGGGCCGTCACCGGGGCGCTGTCCCTGCACGGTGTGACGCGCACGGTCACCCTGGACACCGAGTACCTCGGACTCGGCAACGGCATGGAGGGCGAGACGCGGGCGGCCTGCCGCGCCACCACCGAGCTGCACCGCGACGACTTCACGGTGAGCTGGCAGACGATGCTGGCCCGCGGCATCGCCGTGGTGGGCCCCAGCATCCGCATCGACCTCGACGTGCAGACGGTGCCCAAGGGCTGACCGTGCCCGGGGCTGACCGACAATGGCATCCGTGAGCGACGTGAGACATGTACTGGTGCTGCCCGACCGCGACGCCGCGGAGCAGGCCGCCCAGGAACTCGGCGAGCGGTTCGGGACCGACGAGGAACCGCGGATCCTGAGGGACGCCCTGGCCGGCGAGGACGACGCCGAGGACGCCCAGTGGCTCGTCCTCCTGCACGACGAGCGGGAAGCGCTGGACCCCGGTGAACTGGACGCGTTCGCGGGGGAGTGGGAGGGCTGGCGCGAGGAGCCCTAAGCCGCGGGGCCCGTCCGGCAGCGGCCCGTCCGGCGTTGTCAGTCGTGCGTGCGATGCTTGTCGCGATGGCCAGGAAGACTGCGAACGACGACCCTCTCGCCCCGGTGACCCTTGCCGTGGGCCAGGAGGACCTCCTGCTCGACCGTGCCGTGCAGGAGGTGGTGGCCGCCGCGAAGGCCGCCGACGCCGACACGGACGTACGCGACCTCACCCCCGACCAGCTGCAGCCCGGCACCCTCGCCGAGCTGACCAGCCCCTCGCTCTTCGCCGAGCGCAAAGTCGTGGTCGTACGCAATGCGCAGGACCTGTCCGCCGACACGGTCAAGGACGTCAAGGCCTACCTCGGCGCCCCCGCCGAGGAGATCACCCTCGTCCTGCTGCACGCGGGCGGCGCCAAGGGCAAGGGCGTCCTCGACGCCGGCCGCAAGGCGGGGGCGCGCGAGGTGGCCTGCCCGAAGATGACCAAGCCCGCCGACCGGCTGGCCTTCGTGCGCGCGGAGTTCCGCACGGCCGGGCGGTCGGCCACGCCCGAGGCCTGCCAGGCCCTGGTCGACGCGATCGGCAGCGACCTCAGGGAGCTGGCCTCGGCGGTGTCCCAGCTGACCGCCGACGTCGAGGGGACCGTCGACGAGGCGGTCGTCGGGCGGTACTACACCGGGCGGGCGGAGGCCTCCAGCTTCACGGTCGCCGACCGGGCGGTCGAGGGACGCGCGGCGGAGGCGCTGGAGGCGCTGCGCTGGTCGCTGGCGACCGGAGTGGCGCCGGTGCTGATCACCAGCGCGCTCGCCCAGGGCGTGCGGGCCATCGGCAAGCTGTCCTCCGCCCGCGGCGGACGCCCCGCCGACCTCGCCCGCGAGCTGGGGATGCCGCCCTGGAAGATCGACCGCGTCCGGCAGCAGATGCGCGGCTGGACCCCGGACGGCGTCTCCGTGGCCCTGCGCGCGGTCGCCGAGGCCGACGCGGGGGTGAAGGGCGGCGGGGACGATCCCGAGTACGCCCTGGAGAAGGCCGTGGTGATCATCGCGCGGGCGGCGCGTTCACGGGGCCGGACCTGACCTCAGGACCCCGGCCTCAAGGCCCCGGCCTCAAGGCCCCGACCTCAGGACCCTGGCCTCAGGGCCTGAGGTCAGGACCCCGCCCCGGGGCGGCACCTCCCGCTCACACCGAAGGCCCCGGCGTCCGTCCTGGGGAAGGACGGCCACCGGGGCCTTCGGATCAAGCTCGCGGATCCATGCCCGCGTGGCGAACGCAGGCCGCGCACGGATCCTGGGTGCCGGACGGGAGCGGATGAGAGAGGGCCCGCTCTGGGTCCTTCCGGCGGTCACACCAGATAAATCCAGACGACGGGTTCAGCCCTTGAGAGCGCCGACCTTCTGCGCCAGCGCCGACTTCTTGTTGGCGGCCTGGTTCTTGTGGATGACGCCCTTGGAGACGGCCTTGTCGAGCTCGCGCGAAGCGACGCGCTGGAACTCGGTGGCCTTCTCGACGTCACCCGCGGCGGCGGCCTCGCGGGCCTTGCGGATCGCGGTCTTCAGAGAGGACTTGACCGACTTGTTGCGCAGCCGGGCCTTCTCGTTGGTCTTGTTCCGCTTGATCTGGGACTTGATGTTCGCCACGAATGAGCCTTTGCAGGTTCAGGCACGAGGCCGCGAGGGTCCCGTGCCGATGATTTCTTGAAGGAGTGCCTCGAGCTGAGAGGGCAAGAGACACAGCCACCCACACTACCAGCGGCCCGTCGAGGGTCCCAAACCCATCCCGGGTCGCCACCCGTGGGACCATGGAGGCTACGTATCGATCCGACCCGAGACCCGAGACCGCAGACACTGCGGACGCCTCAAGAATCAGGACCCTGCGTGCCCGCGATCCCCAGCCATGTGCCCGAGCCGAGCCGTACCGACCCGGCGCTGATCCGCAACTTCTGCATCATCGCGCACATCGACCACGGCAAGTCCACGCTCGCCGACCGGATGCTCCAGCTGACCGGTGTGGTCGAGCAGCGGCAGATGCGCGCCCAGTACCTCGACCGCATGGACATCGAGCGCGAGCGCGGCATCACGATCAAGTCCCAGGCGGTGCGCTTGCCATGGGCCCCGTCCCACGACAAGGGCGCCACGCACATCCTCAACATGATCGACACCCCGGGGCACGTCGACTTCACCTACGAGGTGTCGCGGTCGCTGGCCGCCTGCGAGGGCACCATCCTCCTCGTCGACGCCGCCCAGGGCATCGAGGCCCAGACCCTCGCCAACCTGTACCTGGCGATGGAGAACGACCTCACGATCATCCCCGTGCTGAACAAGATCGACCTGCCGGCCGCGCAGCCCGAGAAGTTCGCCGAGGAGCTGGCCAACCTGGTCGGCTGCGACCCCGACGACGTGCTCAAGGTCTCCGCCAAGACCGGCCTCGGCGTCGACGTGCTGCTCGACAAGGTCGTCGCCGAGGTCCCGGCCCCGGTCGGCGTCAAGGACGCCCCCGCCCGCGCGATGATCTTCGACTCCGTCTACGACTCGTACCGCGGCGTCGTGACGTACGTCCGGGTCATCGACGGCCAGCTCAACAAGCGCGAGCGGATCCGGATGATGTCCACCGGCGCCACGCACGAGCTGCTGGAGATCGGCACCAACTCGCCGGAGATGCTCTCCGCCGACGGCCTCGGCGTCGGCGAGGTGGGGTACCTGATCACCGGTGTGAAGGACGTCCGCCAGTCCAAGGTCGGCGACACCGTCACCAGCCAGCACAAGGGCGCCACGGAGGCGCTCGGCGGCTACAAGGACCCCAGGCCCATGGTCTTCTCCGGCCTGTATCCGCTGGACGGCTCCGACTACCCCGAGCTGCGCGAGGCGCTGGACAAGCTCCAGCTCAACGACGCCGCCCTGGTCTACGAGCCGGAGACCTCCGCCGCCCTCGGCTTCGGCTTCCGCGTCGGCTTCCTCGGCCTGCTCCACCTCGACGTGATCCGCGAGCGGCTGGAGCGCGAGTTCGGCCTCGACCTCATCGCCACCGCGCCCAACGTGGTCTACCGCGTGATCATGGAGGACGGCACCGAGCACACCGTCACCAACCCGAGCGAGTTCCCCGAAGGCAAGATCAACGAGGTGTACGAGCCGGTCGTGCGCGCCACGATCCTCGCGCCGACCGAGTTCATCGGCTCGATCATGGAGCTGTGCCAGACCCGGCGCGGCACCCTGCTCGGCATGGACTACCTCTCCGAGGACCGGGTGGAGATCCGCTACACCCTGCCCCTCGCGGAGATCGTCTTCGACTTCTTCGACCAGCTGAAGTCGAAGACGCGCGGCTACGCCTCGCTCGACTACGAGCCCACCGGCGAGCAGACCTCCAGCCTGGTCAAGGTCGACATCCTGCTGCACGGCGACAAGGTGGACGCCTTCTCGGCGATCACCCACAAGGACGCGGCGTACGCGTACGGCGTACGGCTGGTCGCCAAGCTGCGCGAGCTGATCCCGCGCCAGGCCTTCGAGGTGCCCATCCAGGCCGCCATCGGCTCCCGGGTCATCGCCCGCGAGACCATCCGCGCCATCCGCAAGGACGTCCTCGCCAAGTGCTACGGCGGTGACATCTCCCGCAAGCGGAAGC
This sequence comes from Streptomyces violaceoruber, assembly GCF_033406955.1. Taxonomy (NCBI): domain Bacteria; kingdom Bacillati; phylum Actinomycetota; class Actinomycetes; order Kitasatosporales; family Streptomycetaceae; genus Streptomyces; species Streptomyces violaceoruber. Next base: position 5,703,938 of record NZ_CP137734.1, read on the forward strand.
TGCTGGAGAAGCAGAAGGAAGGCAAGAAGCGGATGAAGATGGTGGGTTCCGTGGAGGTTCCTCAGGAGGCCTTCATCGCCGTCCTGTCCAGCGACGACAGCGCGGGGTCGGGCAAGGGCAAGAAGTAACCGCCACGCCGCATGCCAAGTCCGGGCGAAACGGGCATCGAGGGGCCCGTCGTGCGAAAGTGCGGCGGGTCTCTTCGCATGTCACGGGCAGGCGTCTGTAGGAAATGACAGGGCGCGGGCTCTTACGCGGGGGCCGGTCGCCCTTTACCCTGATGCCTGCCCCGTAGTTACTCGTGAGTTAAACAAGTGATCGGACAACGGTCCGCGTCACCGCCTCAGCACCGTTGAACACCGCCCGAGAGTGAACCAGCCACACCTGAGCCAGCCGCAACGAGCCAGCCGCACCGTCGCGGGCCCGGAGGATGTCGTGAGCGACACACAGACACTGATCGAGAACCGTCCGCCCTCCGTGGCGGGACTCTTCCTGGAGCGGGTGGCCGCCACGCCGGACGCCGAGGCGTACCGCTACCCGGTGCCGCCGGCCGCGGGCGAGGGCCCCGACGACTGGAAGTCGCTGACCTGGGCGCAGGCCGCCGAGCGGGTCTACGCGATCGCGGCCGGCCTGGTCGAGCTGGGCGTGCAGCCGGAGCAGCGGGTGGCGCTGGCCTCCTCCACCCGCTTGGAGTGGATCCTCGCCGACCTCGGCATCATGTGCGCGGGCGCGGCGACGACCACCGTCTACCCGCAGACCAACGCCGGCGAATCGGCGTACATCCTCTCCGACTCCGAGAGCCGGGTGCTGATCGCGGAGGACGCCGCGCAGCTCGCCAAGGCGAAGGAGAAGAAGGCGGAGCTGCCCGACCTCACCCACGTGGTCGTGGTCGACGCGACCGGCGCGGACACCTCCGAGGACTGGGTCCTCACCCTCGACGAGCTGGAGCGCCGGGGCGCGGCCCGCCTGGAGAAGGACCCGCAGCTCATCAAGGAGCGGGTCGGCGCGCTCACCAAGGACCAGCTCGCCACCCTCATCTACACCTCCGGCACCACCGGCCGGCCCAAGGGCGTCCGGCTCCCGCACGACTGCTGGTCGTACATGGCCAAGGCGATCGCCGCGACCGGCCTGGTCACCAAGGACGACGTGCAGTACCTGTGGCTGCCGCTCGCCCACGTCTTCGGCAAGGTGCTGACCTCCGGCCAGATCGAGGCCGGTCACGTCACCGCCGTCGACGGCCGCGTCGACAAGATCATCGAGAACCTGCCGGTCGTGCAGCCGACCTACATGGCGGCCGTCCCCCGCATCTTCGAGAAGGTCTACAACGGCGTCGCCGCCAAGGCCCGCGCGGGCGGCGGGGCCAAGTACAAGATCTTCCAGTGGGCCGCCGGGATCGCCCGCGAGTACGCCAAGGTCACCCAGGACAACTTCAAGCGCACCGGCACCGCGAGCGCCCCCGCCGGCCTGCGCACCAAGCACGCCGTCGCCGACCGGCTCGTCTACGCCAAGATCCGCGAGGCCTTCGGCGGCCGCCTGCGCGCCTGCGTCTCGGGGTCGGCCGCCCTCGCGCCCGAGATCGGCTACTTCTTCGCCGGCGCCGGCATCCACATCCTGGAGGGCTACGGCCTCACCGAGTCCTCCGCCGCCTCCTTCGTCAACCCCGGCGAGGCCTACCGCACCGGCACCGTCGGCAAGCCGCTGCCCGGCACCGAGGTGCGCATCGCGGACGACGGCGAGATCCTGCTGCGCGGCCCCGGCATCATGGAGGGCTACCACAAGCTGCCCGAGAAGACGGCCGAGGTCCTGGAGGCCGACGGCTGGTTCCACACCGGCGACATCGGCGAGCTGTCGCCCGACGGCTACCTGCGCATCACCGACCGCAAGAAGGACCTCATCAAGACGTCCGGCGGCAAGTACATCGCGCCGGCCGAGGTCGAGGGCCAGTTCAAGGCGGTCTGCCCCTACGTCTCCAACATCCTGGTGCACGGCGCCGACCGGAACTTCTGCACCGCGCTCATCGCCCTCGACGAGCTCGCGATCACGGAGTGGGCCAGGGAGAACGGCCTGGCGGGCAAGCCGTACGCCGAGATCGTCGCGGCGCCCGCGACCGTCGAGATGGTCGACGGCTACGTCAGGCAGCTCAACGAGGGTCTCCAGCGCTGGCAGACCATCAAGAAGTTCCGCCTGCTGCCCCGCGACCTCGACGTCGAGCACGGCGAGATCACCCCGAGCCTGAAGCTGAAGCGGCCGGTGGTGGAGCGGGAGTACAAGAACCTGATCGAGGAGATGTACGAGGGCTCGCGCGAGGCGTAGTACGAGGGCTCGCGCCAGGCGTGGGCCCAGTACCGTCCTGAAGCCGCGAGTGTTCGAAGACGTCCGGTTTCCGACCGGCTTCCGGCCGTCTTCGAACGTTCGCCTAGCACGGTTCTCATCCGTGGCGGCCCACTTCGGTAACTCCGTGCTTATGGGCGGGGCCGGTCTGTCACTCTGTCGGCATCGACTGCGAGGAATTCGCACGAACTGCCCGGGGAGACGTCCATGGGGGCCATTCCGACGCAGCGGGAGACCGCCTCCCGCGCCAGCGCGGTGCCCGCACACACCGCGGAGGCATCCGCCGAGGGCTTCGAGGAGTGCGCGCGGGCGCGCGTGACCCTGCTCGGCAGTTCCCTCGCGCCGGGCGCCGCCCGCGCGATGGTGCGGGCGGCGCTCGCCGACTGGTCCGCGCTCGGTCTGCCCGGCACGGAGCAGCTGACCGAGCACCTCGCCGCCGACGCCCTGGTCGTCGTCAGCGAGCTGGTCACCAACGCGGTGGTGCACGCCGGCACCGATGTCGAGGTGGGCTTCCAGGTGGAGGGGACCGGCGCGCTCGTCGTCGAGGCCACGGACCAGCACCCGTCCCGCGCGCCCAGGAGCGCCGACCCCGAGACGCCGCACGATTCCGCCGAGTACGGGCGCGGCCTGCGGCTGGTCGCCGCGCTCGCGGAGGCCTGGGGGATCACCTACCGCCCGGGCACCAAGACGGTGTGGGCACGGTTGTCGGCCCCGGGCACGGACGACGCCGGGCAGACCGAGGCGTCTGCCGGAGGGCGCGGGGCACGACGCACCGACTCGCCGGGTGCGTGGCCGCCGGGGGAGGGGCGGGACGGCCAGGACGGAGGCTCCGGCGGGCAGTACGGCGGCCAGTACGGCGGTCGGCACGGCCACGACGACCGCCGGTCCCAGGGCGGCCCGTCGGCGCTGGGCGCCCCGACACCCGACCCGGCCCCCTGGGCGGCGGCCCCGGGCCGCGAAGCGAACCCCGGCCTCGAAGCGAGCCCCGGTCCCGAAGCGAAGCCACGCCCCGAAACGCACCCGGGCCCCGACGTGGACCCGGACGCCGGCGCGGACGCGAGCCTCGACGTGGACCCGGGCGTCAGCGCGGACGCGAGCCCCGACATGGACCCCGACGCCGGTGCCGACGCGAGCCCCGGCCGACGCGGGGCCCTCGACCGACGCGGGACCCCCGGCCGCCGGTCGGAGCCGCCGCGGTGGCCGGAGCTGCCGGACGGCGTGAGCGGCACCGCCCGGCGCGGCATCCGCGACCGTGAGTGGCTGGGCCGCGGCGCCCTGTCGTTCCTCGCCGAGGCCTCCGACCTGCTGGCCGGACAGCTCGACGAGGACCTGGTCGCCTCCCTCACCGGCCAGCTGATCGTGCCCCGGCTCGCCGACTGGTGCGGGGTGTGGCTGGAGGACGAGTCCCTGGGCCGCGGCGCCTGGACCGACGACACCGGCGCGGCCGTCGGCGCCCGGCTGGCCCGCGTGTGGCACTCGGGCGAGGGCCACCTCGACGAGCTGCGCGCCGCCCTGGAAAAGGATCCGCCCCGCCCGCGCGACCCGTGGCGCTCCGGCCCCGTCGGCCACCCGTGGCCCGGCGACGCCCTCGGCCCGGACGGCACGCACGGCACCGCGCTCGCCTACCGCCTGGTCGCCGGCGGCAGGCCGCTGGGCACCCTGGTCATCGGACGGGCCGACACCCCCGGCGCCCTCGGCCCCACCGGTTTCCCGGACGAGATCACCGGCCTGGTCGAGGACCTCAGCCGCCGGGTGGCGCTCGCCATCGGAGCCGCCCGCCAGTACGCCCGGCAGGCCACCATCAGCGCCGTACTCCAGCGCGGCCTGCTGCCCGGCGCCGTCGCGGAGATCCCCGGTGTGCGCAGCGCCCTCGTCTACGAACCGCGGGACAAGGGCGGCCCCAGCGGCGACTTCTACGACCTGTTCCCGGCGGGCGACGGCCGCTGGTGCTTCGCCGTGGGCGACGTCCAGGGCAAGGGCCCCGAGGCCGCCGTCGTCATCGGCCTCGCCCGGCCGTGGCTGCGGCTGCTGGCCCGCGAGCAGTACGGCGTCCCCGACGTCCTCGACCGCCTCAACCAGCTCCTCCTCGACGACGCCACCGAGGCCGCCGACGCCGCCGCCCGCGCGCTGGTCGCCGCCGGAGGCCCACCGGTTGCCCCGGGCGACGGACCGCAGACCCGCTTCCTCTCCCTGCTCTACGGCGAGCTGGTCCCCTTCGACGGCGGCGTCCGCTGCACCCTCGCGTCCGCCGGACACCCGCTGCCGCTGCTCCTCGGGCCCGACGGCACGGTGTCCGCCGTCGCGTGCCCGCAGACCCTGCTCGGCGTCGTCGAGGACGCGACGTACGTCAGCGAGACCTTCGAGCTGCGGTCCGGCGACACCCTGCTGTGCGTCACCGACGGGATCACGGAGCGGCGCAGCGGCTCCCGCCAGTTCGACGACGGCGACGGGCTCGCCGCGGCGCTGGCCGGGTGCGCGGGTCTGGACGCCGAGCTGGTCGCCGAGCGGATCAGGCGTCTGGTGCACGAGTTCGGGCCCCGGCCCCCGGAGGACGACCTGGCGCTGCTGGTGCTCCAGGCGGAATGAACGGGCGCAGTGAACGGGCGCAGGGAACGGGGTGGGCAGGGGATCCGGCCGGGTGCGGGACAATGGAACGCATGCCCTCCGCACTCCCCGACGGCGAGCCCGTCCCCGCCGACGGCGCCCTGCCCGCGTCCGCGCTCGCCGGGGCCGCCGACCGCCCCCTCGGCTTCTACCTGCACGTGCCGTACTGCGCGACCCGCTGCGGCTACTGCGACTTCAACACCTACACCGCCACCGAGCTGCGCGGCACCGGCGGCGTCCTCGCCTCCCGCGACAACTACGCCGACACCCTCGTCGACGAGGTCCGCCTGGCCCGCAAGGTGCTCGGCGACGACCCCCGCGAGGTCCGCACGGTCTTCGTCGGCGGCGGTACGCCCACCCTGCTGGCCGCCGGCGACCTGGTGCGGATGCTGGGCGCGATCCGCGACGAGTTCGGCCTGGCACCGGACGCGGAGATCACCACGGAGGCCAACCCGGAGTCCGTCGACCCGGCGTATCTCGCCACCCTCCGCGCGGGCGGCTTCAACCGGATCTCCTTCGGCATGCAGAGTGCCAAGCAGCACGTCCTGAAGATCCTGGACCGCACCCACACCCCGGGACGCCCCGAGGCCTGTGTCGCCGAGGCCCGCGCGGCCGGCTTCGACCACGTCAACCTCGACCTGATCTACGGCACCCCCGGCGAGTCCGACGACGACTGGCGGGCCTCCCTGGACGCCGCGCTCGGCGCCGGACCCGACCACGTCTCGGCGTACGCCCTGATCGTCGAGGAGGGCACCCAGCTCGCCCGCCGCATCCGGCGCGGCGAGGTCCCGATGACCGACGACGACGTGCACGCCGACCGGTACCTGATCGCCGAGGAGGCACTGTCCGCGGCCGGTTACGACTGGTACGAGGTGTCCAACTGGGCCACCTCCGACGCGGGGCGCTGCCTGCACAACGAGCTGTACTGGCGGGGCGCCGACTGGTGGGGCGCGGGACCGGGCGCGCACTCCCACGTGGGGGGCGTGCGGTGGTGGAACGTGAAGCACCCGGGGGCGTACGCGGGGGCGCTGGCGGCGGGCAAGTCGCCGGGCGCGGGGCGCGAGATCCTCACGGACGAGGACCGGCGCGTGGAGCGCATCCTGCTGGAGCTGCGCCTGCGGGAGGGCGTCCCGCTGTCGCTGCTGCGGGAGGCGGGGCTCGCGGCGTCGCGGCGGGCACTGTCGGAGGGGCTGCTCCAGGAGGGGCCGTACGAGGCCGGGAGCGCGGTGCTGACGCTGCGCGGGCGGCTGCTGGCGGACGCGGTGGTACGGGACCTGGTGGACTGATCACTCGGGGGAGTGGATCGGTGCGGAACGCGGGTTCGGTCCCTAACCTGGTTCGTAAGCTGCTGCCGCAATCGCACGGTGGCGGAAACCGGAGGGCTGCGGAGATGACCGCTGTGGATGACCGACCAATGACCACCGGCATCGTGAAGTTCTTCGAGGAGTTCGTGTTCCCCGAGGGATTCAAGGTCGAGCTCCTCCGGGGGGAAATCGTGATGATGGCGGGGCCTGACGTGGCTCACAACGACATCGTGGAAGCGGTGGTGGACCAGATTCCCCGCAGCCGCTGGCGGCGACTCCAGACTCAGGACATTGCGATCCTCGAAGAGTCCAGTGAACCTCAGCCGGATCTCGTAGTGATCGAACGGGGTGCTGGACCTGAGCATGGACGCCTAATGCCGTCCGAGGTCATCACCATGCTTGTCGAAGTTGTCTCCAAGACAAGCGTTGACCGTGATTACGGAGTCAAGCGCTCAATCTACGCGGCAGCCAAGGTGCCCGCTTACCTGATTATCGACCCGGTCATGGGGCAGTGCGTCCTACTCACCGAGCCGACGGGCCGTGGTGAACACGCTGACTACCGGTGTCAGCGACTCACGAAGTTCGGTGACATCACGCCGCTGGAACCCGTCGGTGTCGAACTGGACACCAGCGAGTTCGCCGTCTACGAGAAGGTCAGGCCCCACCGCTACCCGTGACGAAATCGATCAGCTCCTCCACCCGCCCCAGCAACTCCGGCTCCAGGTCCTTGTACGAGTCCACCCGGGCCAGGATCGCCTGCCACACCGCCCCCGTGTTCTCGGCCGGCCACCCCACCGCCCTGCACACTCCGGTCTTCCAGTCCTGACCGCGAGGCACCCGGGGCCAGGCGTCGATGCCGACCGACGCCGGCTTCACCGCCTCCCAGATGTCGATGTACGGGTGGCCCACGACCAGCGCGTGCTCGCTCGTCACCGCCTCCGCGATGCGCCACTCCTTCGAACCCGGCACCAGGTGGTCCACCAGTACGCCCAGCCGTGCGTCCGGGCCCGGGGCGAAGTCGGCGACGATCGACGGAAGGTCGTCCACGCCGCCCAGGTACTCCACCACCACCCCCTCGATGCGCAGGTCGTCGCCCCAGACCTTCTCGACCAGCTCGGCGTCGTGCCGCCCCTCGACGTAGATGCGCCCGGCGCGCGCCACCCGGGCGCGGGCGCCGGGGACGGCGACCGAACCGGACGCCGTACGGGAAGGGGCGGACCGCGCGGGACCGGACGGGGAGGGCGGGCGGACCAGCGTCACCACCCGCCCCTCCAACAGGAAGCCGCGCGGTTCCAGCGGGAAGACGCGGTGCTTGCCGAAGCGGTCCTCCAGGGTCACCGTGCCCGCCTCGCAGCGGATCACCGCGCCGCAGAACCCGGTGCCGGGCTCCTCGACCACCAGGCCGGGATCGGCGGGCACCTCGGGAACCGGCTGCGGTTTCTTCCACGGAGGGGTCAGGTCGGCGGAGTACTGGCGCATTCTGCCGACGATACGAGGAACGCCCGCCCCGTGATCAACGCGACACGCCGAACCGGGCGGCCAGCGCGTCCCGTTGGACCCGGACGAACGCCGCGTCCACCACCGCTCCGTGACCGGGGACGTACAGCGCGTCGTCGCCGCCCAGCTCCAGCAGCCGGTCCAGGGCGGCCGGCCAGTGCGACGGTACGGCGTCGGGCCCCGCCTGCGGCTCGCCGGACTCCTCGACCAGGTCGCCGCAGAACAGGACGTCCGGGGAGCCCGGCACCAGCACCGCCAGGTCGTGCCCGGTGTGCCCCGGCCCCACGTCGGCCAGCAGGACCCGCCGTCCGCCGCCCAGGTCGAGCGGCTGCTCGCCCCGGACCTCGTGCCGGACGGGGGAGAGCGCCTCGGCCGCCTCCCGGGCCGCCCGGGAGTCCAGCCCCTCCGCCACCGCGTCCGCGCGCAGCGCCTGACGCCCCTGTCCGCCCGGCGCGAACAGCGCGCCCGTACCCGCCGCGCCGTACGCGCCGTACACCTCGGCGCCCGTGAACGCCGCCGCGCCGAAGACGTGGTCGAAATGCGGGTGGGTCAGCGCGAGATGCGTCACACGGCGGCCGGCGAGCCGCCGCGCCCCCTCGCGCAACCGGGCGCCCTCGTCGAGGCTCGACCCGGCGTCCACCATCAGCGCCGCGTCGGCGCCGAGCACCAGCCCCGCCGTGCAGTCCCAGCCCGGCAGCCGGCACCGCCCCACCCCGTCCGCCAGCCGCTCCCAGCCCAGCTCTTCCCAAGTCACCGTCACGGCGACGACGCTAACGGCTTGGTCCCGGCCTTGCCGGGGGCGTACCCCACGGCCGTACACTGGGCCGGGGAAGTCTGGCACTCGCGAGCCATGAGTGCCAGGGCGGACAGATCGGACCGGTCAGGCCGGTCAGACAGGGCCAGACGGGCCGAAACGGGCGGACGACAGCTGGAGGTGCGCGCCGATGCTCAGTGAACGCAGGCTGAAGGTGCTGCGCGCCATCGTCCAGGACTACGTCGGCACCGAGGAACCGGTCGGCTCCAAGGCCCTCACCGAGCGGCACAACCTCGGCGTCTCCCCGGCCACCGTGCGCAACGACATGGCGGCCCTGGAGGACGAGGGGTTCATCGCGCAGCCGCACACCAGCGCGGGGCGCATCCCGACCGACAAGGGCTACCGGCTCTTCGTCGACAAGCTGGCGGGCGTCAAGCCGATGACCGCGCCCGAGCGGCGTGCCATCCAGAACTTCCTGGAGGGCGCCGTCGACCTCGACGACGTCGTGGCCCGCACGGTGCGGCTGCTGGCGCAGCTCACCCGGCAGGTCGCCGTCGTGCAGTATCCGTCGCTGACGCGCTCGACCGTGCGGCACGTGGAGCTGCTCTCGCTCGCGCCCGCGCGCCTGATGCTCGTGCTGATCACGGACACCGGGCGGGTCGAGCAGCGGATGGTCGACTGCCCGGCGCCGTTCGGCGAGGCGTCGCTGGCCGATCTGCGGGCGCGGCTCAACAGCCGGGTCGCGGGGCGCCGTTTCGCGGACGTGCCGGCTCTGGTGGAAGATCTGGCGGAGCCCTTCGAGGCCGAGGATCGCGGTACGGTCTCCACCGTGCTCTCCACTCTCCTGGAGACGCTGGTCGAGGAGAACGAGGAGCGGCTGATGATCGGCGGCACCGCCAATCTGACCCGCTTCGGGCACGACTTCCCCTTGGTGATCCGGCCGGTGCTGGAGGCGCTGGAGGAGCAGGTGGTGCTCCTCAAGCTGCTCGGCGAGGCGAAGGATCCGGGCGTGACCGTACGGATCGGTCACGAGAACGCCCACGAGGGACTCAACTCAACGTCCGTCGTGTCGGTCGGCTACGGTTCGGGCGGCGAGGCGGTTGCCAAGCTCGGCGTGGTCGGACCGACCCGCATGGACTACCCGGGAACGATGGGAGCGGTACGCGCAGTGGCACGGTACGTCGGACAGATCCTGGCGGAGTCGTAGGTGGCCACGGACTACTACGCCGTACTCGGCGTGCGCCGCGACGCTTCCCAGGACGAGATCAAGAAGGCGTTCCGGAGGCTCGCGCGCGAGCTGCACCCGGACGTCAACCCCGATCCGAAGACCCAGGAGCGGTTCAAGGAGATCAACGCCGCCTACGAGGTGTTGTCGGACCCGCAGAAGAAGCAGGTCTACGACCTCGGCGGCGACCCCCTCTCGCAGGCCGCCGGCGGTGGCGCGGGCGGCTTCGGCGCGGGTGGCTTCGGGAACTTCTCGGACATCATGGACGCGTTCTTCGGCACGGCGTCGCAGCGCGGGCCGCGCTCGCGCACCCGCCGCGGCCAGGACGCGATGATCCGCATCGAGGTCGAGCTGGACGAGGCCGCCTTCGGTACGACCAAGGACATCCAGGTCGACACCGCGGTCGTCTGCAACACCTGCAACGGCGAGGGCGCGGCGCCGGGCACGTCGGCCCAGACGTGTGACATGTGCCGCGGTCGAGGCGAGGTCTCGCAGGTCACCCGGTCCTTCCTGGGCCAGGTCATGACCTCGCGCCCCTGCCCGCAGTGCCAGGGCTTCGGCACCGTGGTCCCGACCCCGTGCCCCGAGTGCGCGGGCGACGGCCGGGTCCGCTCCCGGCGCACCCTGACCGTGAAGATCCCGGCCGGTGTCGACAACGGCACCCGGATCCAGCTCGCGGGCGAGGGCGAGGTCGGCCCCGGCGGCGGCCCGGCCGGCGACCTGTACGTCGAGATCCACGAGCTGCCCCACTCCACCTTCCAGCGGCGCGGCGACGACCTGCACTGCACGGTCACCATCCCGATGACGGCGGCGGCCCTCGGCACCAAGGTGCCGCTGGAGACCCTCGACGGCATGGAGGAGGTCGACATCCGCCCGGGCACCCAGTCCGGCCAGTCGATCCCGAAGCACGGCCGGGGCGTCACCCACCTGCGCGGCGGCGGTCGCGGCGACCTCATCGTGCACGTCGAGGTCACCACCCCGGGCAAGCTCGACCCCGAACAGGAACGCCTCCTGCGCGAGCTGGCCAAGCTCCGCGGCGAGGAACGCCCGACGGGGCAGTTCCAGCCGGGGCAGCAAGGGCTGTTCTCGCGGCTGAAGGACGCCTTCAACGGGCGCTGACGCCGTACGCCGCGATGCGGATGCTCCTGGCGTATGCCAACGGAAGCCCGGATTCGGACTTGTGTGGAGGACGTGACAACATGCCGTCATGTCCTCCGCACTGACCGATCTCTTCCCCTACCCGATCGTGCAGGCGCCCATGGCGGGCGGCGTCTCCGTGCCGCGGCTCGCGGCCGCGGTGTCCGAGGCGGGCGGGCTGGGCTTCCTGGCCGCCGGGTACAAGACCGCGGACGGGATGTACCAGGAGATCAAACAGCTGAGGGGGCTCACCAGCCGTCCCTTCGGCGTCAACCTGTTCCTCCCGCAGCCGGAGACGGCCGATCCCGCCGCCGTCGACGTCTACGCCCACCAGCTGGCCGGCGAGGCCGCCTGGTACGAGACCGAGCTGGGCGACCCCGACTGCGGACGGGACGACGGCTACGACACCAAGGTCGCCGTCCTGCTGGACAACCCCGTGCCGGTGGTGTCGTTCCACTTCGGCGTGCCCAGCCGCGAGGTCGTCGACTCCCTGCACCGCGTGGGCACCTTCGCGCTGGTCGGCGCGACCACCGCGGACGAGGCCCGGGCCGTCGAGCAGTCCGGCGCCGACGCGGTGATCGCCCAGGGCATGGAGGCCGGCGGCCACCAGGGCACCCACCGGGACAACCCGGAGACCGGCGGCGCCGGGACCGGACTGCTGTCGCTGGTCGCCCAGGTCCGGGAGGCGGTGAGCCTGCCGATCGTCGCCGCCGGCGGCATCATGCGCGGCGGCCAGATCGCCGCGGTCCTCGCGGCCGGCGCGAGCGCGGCCCAGCTGGGCACCGCCTTCCTCGCCACCTCCGAGTCCGGCGCGCACGACCTGCACAAGCAGGCGCTGACCAACCCGCTGTTCGTCCGCACCGAACTCACCCGCGCCTTCTCCGGCCGCCCGGCCCGCGCCCTGGTCAACCGCTTCCTGCGCGAGCACGGCCCCTACGCCCCCGCCGCCTACCCCGAGGTGCACCACCTCACCGCGCCGGTGCGCAAGGCGGCGGCGAAGGCGGGCGACGCGCAGGGCATGGCGCTGTGGGCGGGACAGGGCCACCGGATGGCCCGGGAGCTGCCCGCCGGACAGCTGGTGGAGGTGCTGGTCGCCGAACTCGCCGCCGCCGGGACAGCGTTGTCGGGGTTGTCGGGCTACGCGACGGGGGGCGGCGCCCGATGACGGCACCGGTGTTCGTGGTCGACTCGCTGCGGCCGCAGGACCTGCCCGCGGGGGAGTACGTCCTCGACGGCCCCGAGGGACGCCACGCCGTCTCCGTGAAGCGGCTGCGGGCGGGTGAGGACGTCGTCCTCACCGACGGGCGCGGCCACTGGGCCGAGGGCACGGTGAAGGCCGCCGAGGGCAAGGACCGACTGGTCGTCACCGTGCCGGGCGGCGTGCGCGAGGAGCCCGCCGAGCAGCCCCGCATCACCGTCGTCCAGGCCCTGCCCAAGGGCGACCGCGGTGAGCTGGCCGTCGAGACGATGACCGAGGTCGGGGTCGACGCGATCGTGCCCTGGGCGGCGTCCCGGTGCATCACGCAGTGGAAGGGCGAGCGCGGCCTGAAGGCGCTCGGCAAGTGGCGGGCGACGGCCCGGGAGGCGGGCAAGCAGTCCCGACGGGTCCGCTTCCCCGACGTCGCGGACGCCGCGAGCAGCAAGCAGGTTGCCTCACTTCTGGCCGCGGCCGACTTCGCCGCCGTCCTCCACGAGAGCGGCGACGTCCCCCTGTCCGACGCCGAACTTCCCGCCTCCGGCGACATCGTGCTGGTGGTCGGCCCCGAAGGCGGGGTGTCCCCGGACGAGTTGGCCCTCTTCGCCGAGGCGGGCGCGGACCCCTACCGCCTGGGCCGCAGCGTCCTGCGCACCTCCACCGCGGGCACCGCCGCGACCGCCGTACTCCTGGCCCGCACCGGCCGCTGGTCCTGACGGCGCCCGGCTGACCGGTCCGGTCCTGTGACGGCCCCGGTCAGCCGTCGGCGGCGGCGACCACGGCGGGGAACAGCTCCCAGCCGTCCAGCTCCACCGGCCGGCCCCCGGGCCCGGGCAGCAGCGCCCGCCGCCCGGCCGCCTCGACCAGGGCCCGTACGACACCGGGTTCGCGCAGGTTGAGCAGGTTGCCGCGGTCGTCGCCCACGCAGCCCTCGTACCAGTAGCCGCCCTCCGTGGTCCACCGGCCGGAGTCGGGCGCACCCGCGCGGAAGACGAACCGGACCCGGACCCCGTCCCGGTACAGCGTGAGCGCGTCCCGCCAGACGCCGTCGCGGCCCCGTTTCTGCCGGTGAGTCCACAGCCAGGTGGTGAGGTCGTCCATGACGAGCCTGCGCTGTCTGCGGTCGTTGCCCATGGCGCCCACGGTAGTGAGGAGTGGCCGTATGCGCCCTACCGCCGGCCCCCGGGCGGTGGCAGGCTGCCCTCCATGGGGGCATTGAGGCGGATTCGGCGCATGGCTCCGGTGGTCGTCGGCTCGGCCGTCGCCGTCGGCGGGCTCGTCGCGTGCGAGCCGGGCGGACTCGGCTCCGCGACGGTCGCCTACACGACCGACCAGACCGTGACCCGGGAACTTCAGCGGCAGAAGGCGGAGGTGCGCTGGCTCACCTGCACCGCCTCCTACGGCGACAAGGGCACCACGGCCTCGGCGAGCGAGAACGCGGTCGCCTCCGTGCACTGCGAGGGCAGGACGGACGCCGGCCAGGACATCACCGTCGACGGCAAGGTCACCAAGGTCGTCAACGGCGCCTGCGTGCGCGGGAACCTGACCGCGAAGGTGGACGGCAAGGAGTGGTTCCGGGTGAAGGGGCTGGGCAACTGCGACGCCACCGGCGCCCCGCCCGCCGACCGGCCCTCCCGGAACGGGCCGGGGCCCACCGTGACCGTCACCCGGACCATCTGGTGCCCCGCCGACCCGCACTGCGGGCCGGTCGAGGGCAAGTGACCGGGCCGGGGCCATGGCCGGGAAGTGATCCAAACCTCTGTCGGCGGGGCGCGCCCCTGCATAGGGTATGGGGGTGACTCAGCCCGCAGCGCCTGCCTACCTCCGCTTTCCGCACCCGCACGGCGAGTTGGTCGCCTTCACCGCCGAGGACGACGTGTGGCTCGCCCCGCTCGACGGCGGCCGTGCCTGGCGGGTCAGCGCCGACAACGTGCCGGTGAACCACCCGCGGATCTCGCCCGACGGCACCAAGGTCGCCTGGACCTCCACCCGTGACGGCGCCCCCGAGGTGCACGTCGCCCCCGTCGAGGGCGGCCCCGCCAAGCGCCTCACCCACTGGGGCAGCATCAGGACCCAGGTACGCGGCTGGACCGCCGACGGCCGCGTCCTCGCCCTGAGCACCTACGGCCAGGCCAGCCTGCGCCGCAGCTGGGCCCGCGCCCTCCCGCTCGACGGCGGCCCGGCGACCACCCTGCCGTACGGACCCGTCGGCGACGTCGCCCAGGGCCCGCACACCGTGCTGCTGTCCGCGCCGATGGGCCGCGAGGCCGCCTGGTGGAAGCGCTACCGGGGCGGCACCGCGGGCAAGCTGTGGATCGACCGCGAGGACGACGGCGAGTTCGTCCGCCTGCACGACGGCCTGGACGGCAACATCGAGTACCCCTTCTGGGTCGGCGACCGGATCGCCTTCCTCTCCGACCACGAGGGCACCGGCGCCCTCTACTCCTCCCTCGCCGACGGCTCCGACCTGCGCCGGCACACACCGGTCGACGGCTTCTACGCCCGGCACGCCGCGACCGACGGCAGCCGCGTCGTCTACGCGTCGGCCGGTGAGCTGTGGACCCTCGACGACCTCGACGGCGCCGAACCGCGCCGCGTGGACATCCGGCTCGGCGGCGCCCGCGTCGACCTCCAGTCGTACCCGGTCAACGCCGCCCGCTGGTTCGGCTCCGCGTCCCCCGACCACACCGCGCGCGGCAGCGCCGTCGCCGTACGCGGCGGCGTGCACTGGGTCACCCACCGCTCCGGACCCGCCCGCGCCCTCGCGGCCACCCCGGGCGTGCGCACCCGGCTGCCGCGCACCTTCCGCGTCGACGGCGAGGAGTGGGTGGTGTGGGTGACGGACGCCGAGGGCGAGGACGCCCTGGAGTTCGCGCCCGCCACCGGACTCGCCCCCGGCGCCACCACACGGCGCCTGGCCGCCGGGCAGCTCGGCCGGGTGCTGCACCTCGCGGTGGCCCCCGACGGCAGCCGCGTCGCCGTCGCCTCGCACGACGGGCGGGTCCTGCTCGTCGAGCGCGAGAGCGGCGAGGTCCGCGAGGTCGACCGCAGCGAGGACGGCGACGCCTCCGGCCTGGTCTTCTCGCCCGACTCCTCCTGGCTCGCCTGGTCCCACCCCGGGCCGGAGCCGCTGCGCCAGCTCAAGCTCGCCAACACCACCGACCTGTCGGTGAGCGAGGCGACGCCGCTGCGCTTCAAGGACTACTCGCCGGCCTTCACCCTCGACGGCAAGCACCTCGCCTTCCTCTCCACCCGCTCCTTCGACCCGGTCTACGACGAGCACGTCTTCGACCTGGCCTTCGTCGAGGGCGCCCGGCCCTACCTGATCACCCTCGCCGCGACCACCCCCTCGCCCTTCGGTCCGCAGCGCCACGGCCGTCCGTTCGAGACCCCGGACCGCGAGGAGACCCCCGACAGCGAGGGCACCCCCACCACCCGGATCGACATCGAGGGCCTCGCCGACCGCATCGTGCCCTTCCCGGTCGAGGCCGCCCGCTACTCCCGGCTGCGCGCCGCCAAGGACGGCGTCCTGTGGCTGCGCCACCCGCTCACCGGCGTCCTCGGCGCCTCCCGCGCCAACCCGGAGGACCCCGACCCGAACACCGAGCTGGAGCGCTACGACCTCGCCCAGCAGCGCGTCGAGCACCTCGGCGGCGACGCCGACCACTTCGAGGTCAGCGGCGACGGCAAGCGGGTGCTGCTGTGGACCGACGGCCGGCTCAAGGTCGTCCCCAGCGACCGGCGGGCCTCCGGCGACGAGGACAGCGACACCAACATCACCGTCGACCTGGGCCGGGTCCGGCAGACCGTCGAACCGGCCGCCGAGTGGCGGCAGATGTTCGACGAGACCGGCCGCATCATGCGCGACCACTACTGGCGGGCCGACATGAACGGCGTCGACTGGGACGGCGTCCTGGACCGCTACCGGCCCGTCCTGGACCGCGTCGCCACCCACGACGACCTGGTCGACCTCCTGTGGGAGGTGCACGGCGAGCTGGGCACCTCGCACGCCTACGTCACCCCGCGCGGCGGCCACGGCTCCGGCGCCCGGCAGGGCCTGCTCGGCGCCGACCTCTCCCGTCACGAGGACGGCGCCTGGCGCATCGACCGCGTCCTGCCGTCCGAGACCTCCGACCCCGACGCCCGCTCCCCGCTCGCCGCACCCGGGGTCGCGGTGCGCGCCGGGGACGCGATCGTCGCGGTGGCGGGACAGGCCGTGGACCCGGTCACCGGTCCCGGACCACTGCTCGTCGGTACGGCGGGCAAGCCGGTCGAGCTGACCGTCTCCCCGTCCGGCGGCGGAGAGGTGCGGCACGCCGTCGTCGTCCCGCTCGCCGACGAGGAGCCGCTGCGCTACCACGCCTGGGTCGCCGACCGCCGCGCCTACGTCCACGAGAAGTCCGGCGGCCGGCTCGGCTACCTGCACGTCCCGGACATGCAGGCGCCCGGCTGGGCCCAGATCCACCGCGACCTGCGCGTCGAGGTGGCCCGGGAGGGCCTGGTCGTCGACGTCCGCGAGAACCGCGGCGGGCACACCTCCCAGCTGGTGGTGGAGAAGCTGGCCCGGCGCATCGTCGGCTGGGACCTGCCGCGCGGCATGCGGCCGACCAGCTACCCGCAGGACGCGCCCCGCGGGCCGGTCGTCGCGGTCGCCAACGAGTTCTCCGGCTCCGACGGCGACATCGTCAACGCGGCGATCAAGGCGCTGGGCATCGGCCCGGTCGTCGGGGTCCGCACCTGGGGCGGCGTCATCGGCATCGACAGCCGCTACCGGCTGGTCGACGGCACGCTGATCACACAGCCCAAGTACGCGTTCTGGCTGGAGGGATACGGCTGGGGGGTGGAGAACCACGGCGTCGACCCCGACGTCGAGGTCCCGCAGCGCCCCCAGGATCACGCGGCGGGCCGCGATCCCCAACTGGACGAGGCGATCGCGCTCGCGCTGGCGGCTCTGGAGGAAACCCCGGCGAAGACACCGCCGAGCCTGCCCTGACCTGCGGCGCTCCCCGCCGCCGCTGCGGGCAGTCGTGCCTCCCCCCCAGTGCCTGATCGGCCTGGGAGTCCCCCCAGTGCGGCACGGGTGGGCGCAGCGGCACCCGGCACGCGCCGGCGAGCGCCCCACCCGGCGTCCGCCACGGCGTGCGGCGCCCAGGCCGGCGTGGGGGTGGGGTGCGCAGCCCGGCGGAACGGGGTGCCGCCCGCGCCCACCCGTGCCGCCCCAAGCGGCACGACTGCCCGCGGTCGGAGCGGCACGACTGCCCGCAGCCGGGGGACGGAGGCACGACTCCCGCGGCTGCGGCGGTGGCGGATACGATGCCCATCAGAAGATCACCGGCGTGAGGAGAGCCAAGTGGCTGGCGAACCCCAGGACGACTGTCTGTTCTGCAAGATCGTCGCAGGGCAGATTCCCGCGACGATCGTCCGCGAGACGGACACCACCGTCGCGTTCCGGGACATCAACCCCCAGGCCCCCACCCATGTCCTGGTGATCCCCAAGGCGCACCACAAGGACGCCGCCGCCCTCGCCGCCGAGGCCCCGCAGCTCGCCGCCGACGTGCTGCGCGAGACTCAGGCCGTCGCCGACGACGAGAAGCTGGACAGCTACCGCACCGTCTTCAACACCGGCAGCGGCGCCGGCCAGACCGTCTGGCACGCGCACGCCCACGTGCTCGGCGGCCGCGGCCTCGAATGGCCCCCCGGATAACCCGGACAGGACCGGACCACCACCCACCATGTCCGTACGCGAACTCGTCGTCCTCGGCACCGCGAGCCAGGTCCCGACCCGGCACCGCAACCACAACGGCTACCTGCTGCGCTGGGACGGCGAGGGCATCCTGTTCGACCCCGGCGAGGGCACCCAGCGCCAGATGCTGCGCGCCGGGGTCGCCGCCCACGACCTGAACCGGATCTGCGTCACGCACTTCCACGGCGACCACAGCCTGGGCCTCGCCGGGGTGATCCAGCGGATCAACCTCGACCGCGTCCCGCACGAGATCACCGCCCACTACCCGCGCTCCGGGCAGCGTTTCTTCGAGCGCCTGCGGTACGCCACGGCCTACCGCGAGACCGTCGCCCTCACCGAGGTGCCGGTCGCCGCCGACGGTCCCCTCGCGGTCACCCCCGCCTACACCCTGGACGCCCGCAGGCTGTCGCACCCCGTCGAGTCGTACGGCTACCGGCTCACCGAGCCCGACGGCCGCCGCATGCTGCCCGAGCGCCTGGCCGCGCACGGCATCACCGGACCCGACGTGGGCCGCATCCAGCGCGACGGCTCGCTGGGCGGCGTCGCGCTCGACGAGGTCAGCGAGGTCCGCCGCGGCCAGCGGTTCGCGTTCGTCATGGACACCCGGCTGTGCGAGGGCGTGCACGCGCTCGCCGAGGGCTCGGACCTGCTCGTCATCGAGTCCACCTTCCTCGACGAGGACGAGACCCTCGCCACCGACCACGGCCACCTCACCGCCGGCCAGGCCGCCCGGGTGGCCCGGGACGCGGGCGTGCGGCACCTGGTGCTCACCCACTTCAGCCAGCGCTACTCGGATCCCGAGGAGTTCGAACGCCAGGCACGCGCGGCCGGTTACGCGGGCGAGCTGACCGTGGCCCGCGACCTCACCCGCGTACCGGTTCCGAAACGTCGGTGAAACCGCCGTACGATGCTCTGATGCCCCTGCCCAAAGCTGAACTGCACCTCCACATCGAAGGCACCCTGGAACCGGAGCTTGCCTTCGCGCTGGCCGCCCGCAACGGCGTGTCCCTGCCGTACGCGGACGAGGACGCCCTGCGCGAGGCGTACCGCTTCGCCGACCTCCAGTCCTTCCTGAACCTGTACTACGAACTGATGGCCGTCCTGCGCACCGAGCGGGACTTCGAGGACCTCGCCGACGCCTACCTCGCCCGCGCCGCCGCCCAGGGCGTCCGGCACGCCGAGATCTTCTTCGACCCGCAGGCCCACCTCGCCCGGGGCGTGGAGATGGGCACGGTCGTAGAAGGGCTGTGGCGGGCACTGGGCGCCAGCCGTGAGAACCACGGCGTCTCCACCCGGCTGATCCTCTGCTTCCTGCGCGACGAGTCCGCCGAGTCGGCGATGCGGACGCTGGACGCGGCGGGGCCCTACCTCGACCGCATCACCGGCGTAGGCCTCGACTCCGCCGAGGTCGGCCACCCGCCGGTCAAGTTCCGCGAGGTGTACGAGGCCGCCGCAGCCCTCGGCCTGCGCCGGGTCGCGCACGCCGGCGAGGAGGGCCCGCCCGCGTACGTCGTCGAGGCCCTGGACGTCCTCGGCGTGGAGCGGATCGACCACGGGCTGCGCTCGGTGGAGGACCCGGCGCTGGTCGAGCGGCTGGTGCGCGAGCGCGTCCCGCTCACTCTGTGCCCGCTGTCCAACGTGCGGCTGCGCACGGTCGACACCCTCGCCGACCACCCGCTGCCCGCGATGCTCGACGCGGGCCTGATGTGCACGGTGAACTCCGACGACCCGGCCTACTTCGGCGGCTACGCGGGCGACAACTTCGACGCCGTGCGCCAGGCCCTCGGCCTGACCGGGGAGCGGCTGCGGGAGCTGGCCCGCAACTCCTTCCTCGCCTCCTTCCTGGAGGACGACGAGGAACTGCGGGCGCGGTACCTCGCGGAGGTCGAGGCGTACCGGTTCCCCGCCGCGTAGCGGATCCCGCGCGCGGGTCTCAGCCCGGCCCGGACCCCGGTGCGGCCGCCGCCTGCCGGGGCCCCGCCGTGTCGTAGGCGCCCTGGACGGCGACCGCCGGGACCTCCACGTCGATCTCCACGACCGGCTGCTCCACGGCACCGATCTCGGGCACCGCACCGCTCGGCGTTCCGGTGGCGGCGGCGACCAGCGCGGCCGGGGTGCCGCCGCGGCGGCGGATCGCGCCGGGCAGCAGCGGGCGCCCCGAGGTGTGCAGTGCGACGGCGGTCATCGGCGCGGCGACCAGCAGCAGCCCGGCGGCCAGCACCAGCCCCATGCCCGCGTAACCGGCCTGCGCCGACAGGACACTGCCGGCCAGCGGTCCGGCCGCCGTGCCCAGCGAGGACGCCGAGCCGACGAGCACCGCCCACCGGCCGCGCGCGTCGAGCGAGGCGGCGAGGCCGATCAGGTACGACAGGACGACCGGGTAGACGGTGTTCCAGGCGATCTCGCCGGTCGCGAAGGCCGTCGGGGTCGTCGCCGACGCGCTCACCGCGATGCAGCCCGCGATGAGCACCGTGCCGGCGCCGACGGGCATCGCCCGGCCCAGCCGCGGCCCGAGCGCACCCGCCACCAGCACGCCCACCAGGCCCGCGCCCAGCGCGACGGCGAACACGACGCCGAGGGTGGCGTCGCCCAGTCCGGCCTGCGTCAGCCCGATCCGGCCGCTGACGCCCCACAGGGAGTTCTGGGCCAGGGACCAGCACAGCACGGTGACGGCGAGGACGAGTCCCGAACGGCGGTGGGGGAGCGGGGCGGTGGCGTCGGCGCCGGGTGCGGCCGGGGAGGCGGCCGCCGGGCCCGGCAGGCGGCCGGTCAGCGGCCACACCGCCAGCGCCGTCAGGGCGATCGCGGCCAGCGGCAGCCCGTGCGCCCGGCCGAGGTGGGGCACCGTCAGGTACACCGCACCGGCCAGCGCGGACACGCTCAGCAGGCCCGCCGTGGAGGCGCGGTGGGGATCCTTCTCGGCGGCGATCCGGGTGGCGGCGACCGTCATGGCCGTCCCCGATCCGAAACCGCCCACCACCGCGCCCAGGACGACGGCCGGGACGGCGGTGGTGAGCGCGGCGGCGCCGTAGCCGAGGACGGCCAGTACGAGGCCGAGGCGGGCCGGTGTCCGGGCGCCGAACCGCTGGACCCGGGAGGCCAGCAGGAAGCCCGCGGTCGCCGAACTCAGCAGCAGCGCGCTGCCGACGGCGCCCGCCTGCGTGGTGGACAGCGGAAGGCTGGTGTCGAGTCTGCCGACGGTGGTGGGCAGCAGGTACGGAGGCAGGTACCCGGCCGTGAAGAGGGCGACGAGGGGCCAGGGTGTGGTGCGGGGGGCGAACACGGGCGTTCCCAGGGCATGCGAAAGGACGGTGGGAAGGGAGGGAGCGACGACCGTCGACCGACGAGGACGCGCGGGCAATTTGTATCAAGCGGAAGGAGCCCCGAAACAGGCGAGATGATGTGATCTAGGTCACATACCTGTTTGGGGGTTTGAAGGCTGGGTAGCAGCAGTCGCTAACGCCAGTGGATCGAGCCGCCTCCGACCGGAACCGTCGCCTCCAGTTTTGCCCTGATCTCCCGCATCACCGCCACGATCCGCGCCTCGTGATCCGGCGTCAGCCGGGCCACCGGCACCGAGCAGCTGACCGCGTCCAGCGCCGGGACGTCGTAGCGCAGCGCGAAGCCGAAACCGACGATGCCGGCCACGCCCTCCTCGCGGTCGACGGAGTATCCGCGCTCCCTGGTCCGGGCGAGGTCGGCCGCCAGGGCCTCCCTGCCGGTGTGCGTGTTCGGGGTGAACGCCTCGTACGGCCCCTCGGGCAGGTCCGCGTCCGGCCGCTCCGCCAGCAGCGCCTTGCCGAGCGCGCCCACGTGCGCGGGCAGCCGGCGTCCCACCCGGCTGATCGTGCGCAGGTACTCGTGCGACTCCCGGGTGGCCAGGTACGCCACGTCGTGCCCGTCCAGCCGCCCCAGGTGGATGGTCTCGCCCAGCGCCTCGGACGCCTCGTCGAGATACGGCCGCACCGCCCGCACCCGGGGGTCGGAGTCCAGGTAGCTGGTGCCGGTGAGCAGGGCGTGGATGCCGATGCCGTAGAGCGAGCCGGTGACGTCGGTGCGGACCCAGCCGCGCGAGATCAGGGTCTGCAGCAGCGCGTACATCGAACTGCGCGGCACCCCCAGTTCGTCCGCCAGTTCCTGGAGGCGGGCCGGACGGTCGCCGCGCGCGGCCAGCACCTCCAGCAACTCCACTGTGCGCGCCGCGGACTTCACCTCGCGGACGCCGCCCGGCGTCGCGTCCCCAGTCTCCGACATGGGCCGATCGTAATCGGATGCCCCCGACCCATTGACGCCCGACGGTCACCTCTCTAATCTCCATCTCCATACGTAGACGACATCTACATACGGAGACAGTGAGAGTTGATGGAGATGACGAGTGCGGGCCCCGGCTCCGACCCCGGCACCGGTCGGGCAGCCGTCGTCCGGCGGCTGCGCGAAGGCATGGCGGCGAGCGTGCTGTCCTTCCCGCTGACCAGCTTCCACGAGGACGGCTCCTTCGACGCCGACGGATACCGGGCCTACGTCGCCGAACGGCTCGCCGCCGGTCCCGGAGCCCTCTTCCCCGCCTGCGGCACCGGCGAGTTCTTCTCCCTGGACGAGGACGAGTACCGGCAGGCGGTCGCCATCGCCGTCGAAGAGACGGCCGGGAGCGTGCCGGTCGTCGCCGGGACCGGCTACGGCTGGGCGCAGGCCCTGCGGTTCGCGCGCATCGCCGAGGACGCGGGTGCCGACGCCCTCCTCGTCATGCCGCACTACCTCACCGCCGCCCCGCAGGACGGACTGGTCGCCCAGATGGAGCGGATCGCCGCGGGCACCCGGCTCCCGCTCATCGCCTACCAGCGCGGCCAGGTCGCCTACACCGCCGAGTCCGTCCGGCGCCTGACCCGCGTCCCCGGCGTGATCGGCCTCAAGGACGGCCACAGCGACCTCGACCGCCTCCAGCGCGCGGTCCTCGCCGCGCCCGACGACTTCCTGTTCTTCAACGGCGCCGCCACCGCCGAGGTCCAGGCCCGCGCCTACGCCGCCGTCGGCGTACCCGCCTACTCCTCCGCCGTGCACGCCTTCGCGCCCGAGATCGCGAACGCCTTCCTCGCCGCCCTGCGCGGCGGCGACACCGGCACGGTCGACAAGCTGCTGCGCGACTTCTACGTCCCCCTCGTCGAACTGCGCGACCGCGTCCCCGGCTACGCCGTGTCCCTGGTGAAGGCGGCGGCCCGGCTGCGCGGCTGCCCCGTCGGCCCCGTCCGCGCCCCCCTCACCGACCCGTCGCCCGCCGACCTCGCCGCCCTCACGACCCTGCTCACCACCGGACTCGACCTCGTAGGAGCCGCCCTGTGACCCGCGATCTCACCATCACGGCCGTCCACCTGACGCCGATCCTGGTCGCCGACCCGCCCCTGCTGAACACCCAGGGCGTGCACCAGCCGTACACCCCCCGCCTGATCGTCGAGGTGGAGACCGCCGACGGCGTCACCGGCGTCGGCGAGACCTACGGCGACGCCAAGTACCTGGAGCTGGCCCGCCCGTTCGCCGCCAAGCTGGTCGGCCGTCAGGTGTCCGACCTGAACGGCCTGTTCACCCTCGCCGACGAGGTCGCCGTCGACTCCTCCCGGGTCTTCGGACAGGTGGACGTCGGGGGACTGCGCGGCGTCCAGACCGCCGACAAGCTGCGCCTGTCCGTCGTCTCCGGCTTCGAGGTCGCCTGCCTCGACGCCCTCGGCAAGGCGCTCGGCCTGCCCGTGCACGCGCTGCTCGGCGGCAAGGTCCGCGACGCCGTCGAGTACAGCGCGTACCTCTTCTACAAGTGGGCCGACCACCCCGAGGGCGTGGCGAGCGAGAAGGACGACTGGGGCGCCGCCGTCGACCCGGCAGGAGTCGTCGCCCAGGCCCGCGCCTTCACCGAGCGGTACGGCTTCACCTCCTTCAAGCTCAAGGGCGGCGTCTTCCCGCCGGAGGAGGAGATCGCCGCGGTCAAGGCCCTCGCCGAGGCGTTCCCCGGACACCCCCTGCGCCTGGACCCCAACGGCGCCTGGTCCGTGGAGACCTCCCTGAAGGTCGCGGCGGAACTCGGGGACGTCCTGGAGTACCTGGAGGACCCCGCGCTCGGCACCCCGGCGATGGCCGAGGTCGCCGCGAAGACCGGGGTGCCGCTCGCGACGAACATGTGCGTGACGACGTTCGCCGAGATCCAGGAGGCGTTCACCAAGGGCGCCGTGCAGGTCGTGCTCTCCGACCACCACTACTGGGGCGGACTGCGCAACACCCAGCAACTGGCCGCCGTCTGCCGCACCTTCGGCGTCGGCGTCTCCATGCACTCCAACACCCACCTGGGCATCAGCCTCGCGGCGATGACCCACGTCGCGGCCACCGTTCCCGACCTCCACCACGCCTGCGACTCCCACTACCCCTGGCAGTCCGAGGACGTGCTCACCGAACGGCTCGCCTTCGACGGCGGCAAGGTCGCCGTCTCCGACGCCCCCGGCCTCGGCGTCGCACTCGACCGCGAGCGCCTGGCGTTCCTGCACCGGCGCTGGCTCGACGACGACGGCACGCTCCGCGACCGCGACGACGCGGCGGCGATGCGGGTCGCCGACCCGGAGTGGGTCACCCCGTCCGTGCCCCGCTGGTGAAGCCGTTCCCCCTCTCCCTTCCCTGCCACGACCGGAGCCGCTCGTGTCCGCCGAAGTCCCCGAGGTGCATTCCCCCGCCGTACAGTCCGCCGTCCGCAAGATCTTCCGCCGCGTGGTCCCGCTCTTCTTCGTCATGTTCGTGGCGAACTACATGGACCGCGTCAACCTGGGCTTCGCCCAGGACGAACTCCGCGCCGACGTCGGCCTGTCGGCCGCCGCGTTCGGCCTCGGCGCCGGCATCTTCTTCATCGCGTACGCCATCTTCGAGGTCCCCTCCAACATGCTGATGGAGCGGTTCGGGGCCAAGGTGTGGCTCACCCGCATCATGATCAGCTGGGGTGTCGTCGCCACCGCGATGGCCTTCGTCGACAGCGTGGAGATGTTCTACGCCCTGCGTTTCCTGCTCGGCGTCGCCGAGGCGGGCTTCTTCCCGGCCGTCATCTACTACTTCAGCCGCTGGCTCCCCGACTCCCACCGGGGCCGGGCCACCTCGATCTTCCTGATGGGTTCCGGCACCGCCACCGTCATCGTCGGCCCCGTCTCGGGCGCGCTGATGGAGCTGCACGGGATCTGGGGCCACGCGGGCTGGCAGTGGATGTTCTTCATCGAGGGCGTCTTCTCCGTCGTCCTCGGCTTCGTCGTCTACCGCTTCCTCGACTCGGGCGTCGAGCAGGCCACGTGGCTGACCGACGAGGAGAAGTCCGGCCTGGTCGCGGCCATCGACGCCGAGCAGGACGAACGCGACGCCCGGCGCGGCGGGAAGGCGGCCGGGGTCTCCCGCTGGAAGCTGCTCGCCGACCCCCAGATGCTGCTCTTCCTCTGGATCTACTTCGCCATCAACGTCGCCCTGTACGCGGTGACCTTCTGGCTGCCGTCGATCGTGGACGACATCGGCGGGGTCAGCGACTTCCAGGTGGGGCTGCTGACCGCCGTGCCGTGGCTGTGCGCGCTGGCCGCCCTGTTCGTCAGCGGCCGGGTCTCCGACCGCATCGGCAGGCGCCGGCCCGTGCTGGTCGTCCTGCTCCTGCTCGGCGGGTGCGGCACCCTGCTGGCCGTGTTCGTCTCGCCCTGGGTCGGGCTCGGCGCGCTGTGCCTGGCCGCGATGGGTTTCAAACCGGCCTCCCCGGTCTTCTGGACCATCCCGCAGAGCTACCTCGACGCCCGCGCCGCGGCCCCCGGCATCGCGCTGATCAACTCGATCGGCAACCTCGGCGGGTTCGTCGCCCCCACCGCCTTCGGCATCATCGAGGACACGACCGGCTCGACCAAGGGCGGCCTGGTCGGGCTGACCGTCGTCGGCTTCCTGGCCGCGCTGAGCGTGCTGCTGGTGCGCGGCGGCGGACGCAACGACCGGGTCCGCACCCGGCCGGCCAGGGCGGTCGCGGCGCCCGCGCCGGAGACCACCCCGGGCGCCGCCCGGACCGCGCAGCCGGGTCCTGCCACCGCCTGACGCCACGCGGCCGGCACCACCGCACTGTCGGTGGCGTGGTGCACACTGGCGGGGTCCGCACCATGCCAGGGAGCGCACCGTGACAGCGTCCACCGTGTCCACCGACGTGCCCGGCGCGACCGACGTTCCGGTCATGCCGGCCGACGAGAGAACGCACCGCCACGTCTCGCCCGAGGGATCGCACCGCCACCCCCAGGTCGATCCCCTGGCCGCCCTGCGCACCCCGCAGGACCCGCCCTGGGACGTGTATCTGACCGGTACGGTCTTCCTCGACGTGATCTTCACCGGGCTCGACTCCGCCCCGGTGCGCGGGACCGAGTCCTGGGCCCGGGGGATGGGGTCGAGCCCGGGCGGCATCGCCAACATGGCGACCGCGCTGGCCCGCCTCGGCCTGCGCACCTCGCTGGCCGCCGCCTTCGGCGACGACCACTACGGCGACTACTGCTGGGACGCGCTCGCCCAGGGCGAGGGCATCGACCTGTCCCCGTCCCGCACCGTGCCCGGCTGGCACTCGCCGGTGACGGTCTCGATGGCGTACGAGGGGGAGCGCACGATGGTCTCCCACGGCCACGAACCGCCGCCGGAGGAGCCGTCTCCCGACTGCCCGCCCCGCGCGCGTGCGGCCGTCGCTTCCCTCACGCCCGGTGTCCGCGCCCCCTGGATCGCCCAGGCCGCCGCGCGCGGCACCCGCGTCTTCGCCGACGTCGGCTGGGACGACACCGGCGCCTGGGACCTGGCCGGACTGCCCGACCTGGCGCACTGCGAGGCCTTCCTGCCGAACGCGGAGGAGGCCATGCGCTACACCGGCGCCACCTGTCCCCGCGCCGCCGCACACGCCCTGACCGAGCACGTGCCGCTCGCCGTGGTCACCCTCGGCGCGGACGGCGCGTACGCGGTGGACCGGCGCACGGGGGAGAGCGCCGAGGTCCCGGCCATCGAGGTGGAGGCCCTGGACCCGACCGGCGCCGGGGACGTGTTCGTGGCCGGCTTCGTCACCGGCACCCTGGCCGGCTGGCCGCTCGCCGACCGGCTCGCCTTCGCGGGCCTGACCGCGGCCCTGTCCGTCCAGGAGTTCGGCGGCTCGCTGGCGGCACCCGGCTGGTGCGAGATCGCCACCTGGTGGCGCAAGGTCCAGTCGGTCGAGAGCCAGGACCCGACGGCCCTGCGCCGCTACGCCTTCCTGGCCGACCTGGTCCCCGACGCCCAGCCCGGCTCCTGGCCCCTGCGCCGCGCGGTCCCGACGATCGGCTTCCGCCGCCCGACACCCTGACCGCCGGCGCTCCTCGGGAGCGTCAGAACCCGAGCCGCCGCAGCTGCTTCGGGTCGCGCTGCCAGTCCTTGGCGACCTTCACGTGCAGGTCCAGGAAGACCGGGGTCCCGAGGAGGGCCTCGATCTGGGTGCGGGACTTGATGCCGACGTCCTTCAGGCGCTTGCCCTTGGGGCCGATGATGATGCCCTTCTGGCTGGGGCGCTCGATGTAGACGTTGGCGTGGATGTCCAGGAGGGGCTTGTCCGCGGGGCGGTCCTCGCGCGGGAGCATCTCCTCGACGACCACCGCGATGGAGTGCGGCAGCTCGTCCCGTACGCCCTCCAGCGCGGCCTCGCGGATCAGCTCCGCGACCATGACCTGCTCGGGCTCGTCCGTCAGGTCGCCCTCGGGATAGAGCGCCGGACCCTCGGGCAGCAGCGGGGTGAGGAGGTCGGCGAGCAGGTCCACCTGCTGGTTCGCCGTGGCGGACACCGGGACGATCTCCGCCCAGGCGATCCCCAGCTCCTTGCCCAGCTGGTCGATCGCGATCAGCTGCTCGGCCAGCGTCTTGGAGTCCACCAGGTCGGTCTTGGTGACGATCGCGACCTTCGGGGTCTTCCTGATCCCCGCCAGCTCCTTGGCGATGAAGCGGTCGCCGGGGCCCAGCTTCTCGTTCGCCGGCAGGCAGAAGCCGATGACGTCCACCTCGGCCCACGTGGTGCGCACCACGTCGTTCAGCCGCTCGCCCAGCAGGGTGCGCGGCTTGTGCAGCCCCGGGGTGTCCACCAGGATCAGCTGCGCGTCCTCGCGGTGCACGATGCCCCGCACGGTGTGCCGGGTGGTCTGCGGGCGGTTGGAGGTGATCGCCACCTTCTGCCCGACCAGAGCGTTCGTCAGGGTGGACTTGCCCGCGTTGGGACGGCCCACGAAGCAGGCGAAGCCGGCCCGGTGAACAGTCTCGGCCGGTTCTTCGGATGACTGGGTACGAACGCTCATGGCGCCCATTGTCCCTGATCCCCGAAGCCCCGCCGTACCACGGTCGTCCGCCGGGCCCGCGCGCGTCAGCCCGCGCTCACCGCGGCCCGCACCGTGCCGTCGGGCGCGGCCACCAGCACCGGCGTCTTCGCCCCGCCCAGGTCCCGTACCGCCGCCCGGTCCTCGTCCGACGCCGACCCGGCCTCCGTCACCACGGCCGCGGCCTCCAGGGACTTCGCGCCGGACGCCACCGCCATCGCCACCGCCGTACGCAGGGCGCTGAGCTTCAGGGAGTCCAGGGCGACGGTCCCGGCGACGTACGTGCGGCCGGTCTCGTCGCGAACGGCCGCGCCCTCGGGCACGCCGTTGCGGGCGCGGGCCGAGCGGGCCAGGGTGACGATCTTGCGGTCCTCGGGGTCGAGGCCGGGAGTCTCGGTGGTCATGGGGTGAGCATACGGAGCCCCGCCGGGTGCCGGACCGCTCACCCCGCCACCGGGTACATCGCCCCGCGCCGGCCCTCCGGCGACGCCAGCCACTCCAGCTTCGCCGCCGTGTTCGCCTCCTCCAGCGGCGTGTGCAGCACGATCGTCAGGTCGGGGCGGGCCGGGACCTGGAGCGCCGTCGACTCCAGGCTGAGGAGGCCGACCAGCGGGTGGTCCAGCTCCTTGCGGATCTGCCCCGCGTCCTCGATGTCCCGCTCCTCCCACAGCGCGGCGAACTCGGCGCTGGCCCCCGTCAGGTCCGCCAGTACCTGCTGGAAGCCCTCGTCGTCCGGGTTGGCCGCGCAGGTGGCGCGGAACTGGGCGACGACCGTGCGCGCGTTGTGCTCCCAGTTGCGGGCCCGGGAGCGGTAGAGGGGGTCGGTGAAGAAGTCGAGGATGCAGTTCCACGTCGTCTCGGGCCGCATGCCCAGCACCGTCGCCGCCGCGTCGTTGTACAGCACGCAGTTGTAGTAGCGGTCCATGATGTGCGCCGGATACGGCATCCACGTGTCGATCAGGCGCCGCAGCCCCTCGCACATGTCCCGCTTCGACGGCTCCACCTCGGCCGCGGGCGGGTTCAGCCCCGCCAGCACGTACAGATGGCGGCGCTCGGTGTTGCTGAGCCGCAGCACCCGGCCGACCGCGTCCAGCACCTGCGGGGAGACGGAGATGTCGCGGCCCTGCTCCAGCCACTGGTACCAGGACGCGCCCACCCCGGCGAGCACGGCCACCTCCTCGCGGCGCAGCCCCGGCGTGCGGCGCCGCGCCCCGCCGTCCGGCAGGCCGACCTCGGCCGGGGACACCCGCGCCCGGCGGCTCATCAAGAACTCCCGCAGCTCACTGCGGCGCCGGTCCCGGCCCGCGGTCCCGGCCCTCGTGATCACGTCCGGCACGTACGCACTCCCCCCGTAGCCAACCCGCCGGTGCCTGGTGGTGGCACCACCAGGACAATCGGCGTCTCCCCACAACTATTCCGGGGGCCCGAGGCTCATGTCCATGGCGATCGACACCACCCCGACTCCCACCCCGGCCCCCGTTGCCGAACAGCAGGCCGCTCCCCGGCTCTCGGCCCGCGACCGGCTCATCCTGTTCGTGCTCTGCGCGGCCCAGTTCATGGTCGCGCTCGACTTCTCCGTCCTGAACGTCGCCCTGCCCGTGCTCGGCGCGGACCTCGGCATGAGCACCTCCGCCCTCCAGTGGGCGGTCACCGCGTTCGCGCTGCCGTCCGGCGGGTTCCTGCTGCTCTTCGGCCGCATGGGCGACCTCTACGGCCGGCGGCGGCTCTTCCTCGCCGGGCTCGCGCTCTTCGGCGCCGCCTCCCTGCTGGCCACCCTCGCCTGGGACCCGGCCTCCTTCCTCGCCGGGCGCGCCCTCCAGGGCCTCGGCGCGGCGGCCATCGTCCCGACCGGCATGTCGCTGCTGACGACGACCTTCCCGGAGGGCCCCGCCCGCGACCGCGCCCTCGGCATCTCCGGCACCCTGCTCTCGCTCGGCTTCACCGTCGGCATGGTGGCCGGCGGCGTCCTGACCGACCTGCTGAGCTGGCGTTCCACCATGGGCCTGCTCGCCCTGTTCGCCCTGATCGTGCTGCCCCTCGCGCCCCGCCTGCTGCCCGACTCCCTCCCCCGCAGCCTCGAAGGCGTGGGACGCGCCCCCCTCCCCGAGCGGCCCCGCCTCGACGTCCCCGGTGCGGTCACCGTCACCGGCGGCCTGCTCTCCCTGATCTACGCCCTCACCACGGCCGCCGAGCACGGCTTCGGCCGCACCGACGTCCTCGTCACCCTCGGCGCGGGCCTGCTGCTCCTGGCCGCCTTCGTGGCCGTCGAGTCCCGCAGCGCGGCGCCCCTCGTCTCCCTGCCGATGCTGCGCCGCCGCACGGTGGCCTGGGGCAACCTGGGCGGCCTGGTCACCTTCTCGACGATGTCGACGGTGGTCTTCGTGCTCACCCTGTACCTCCAGGAGGTCCTGCGTCTGAGCGCCTTCGAGACCGGCCTGGTCTTCGGGGTGCAGGGCCTGCTGTCGGTGGTGGCCGGTTCCCTCGCCCCGCGCGTCATCGGCCGCTTCGGTGCCCGCCGCACCCTGGTGGGCTCGCTCGCCGGGCAGGGCCTGCTGGGGCTGCCGCTGCTGGTGATGGGGGAGGGAAGCTGGTCGGTGGTGCTCGCCACGGCCGCCGTGTCCCTCGCCAGCATGTGCCACCTCGGCGCGATCATCTCCTACGGCCTGACCGTCACCTCCGGCGTCCCCGACGAGGAGCAGGGCCTGGCGACCGGCCTGGTCACCTCCACCCAGCAGGTCGGCATCACCGTCGGCATCCCGCTGCTCGGCGTGCTCGCCACCACCGCGACCGACCTGCGCTCCGGCGTCCACACGGTGCTGGTCCTGGACGCGGCGATCGTGCTGGCGGCGGCCGTACTGGTCGCGGTGGGGCTGCGCAGCAACCGCCCGGCGGGCTCAGGGGCGGTCGAGGCGGAGCCGCTCCGCGCGCGGTAGACCGGCGACGACGAGGTCGTACGAGTCCTCCACGAGCTCCCGGACGACACGGTCCGGGAGCCGTCCCGCGTCCGGCCCGGCACCCACCGTCACGGTGTTCCAGTGCCGCTTGTTCATGTGCCAGCCGGGCACGATCAGGCCCGGGTGCTCGCGGCGCAGCCGGAGCGCGTCGTCCGGGTCGCACTTGAGGTTGACGGTGAGCGGGCGTCCGTCCAGCGAGGTCAGCGCGAACATCTTCCCCAGCACCTTGAAGACCGAGGTCTCCGGGTTGAAGGGGAAGTCCTCCACCGCGGCGTTGAAGGACAGGCAGAGGTCGCGCAGTTCCCCGGGGGTCATTCGGACACGGCCTCCTCGGCCGGCTTCGCCGCGCCCACCGGCTCCACCAGCACCGTCACGATCTTGTTCCGGCGGCCCGCGGCGGCCTCCGCCGTCAGCCGCAGCTCACGGCCGTCGGGCAGCTCCACGATCGACGAAGCCCCGGCGATCGGGACGCGGCCCAGCGCCTTGGCGAGCAGACCGCCGACCGTCTCCACGTCCTCGTCGTCGTACTCGTCCAGGCCGTACAGCTCGCCCAGGTCGCCGATGTCCAGGCGGGCGGTGACCCGGAAGCGGTCCCCGCCCAGCTCCTCCACCGGCGGCAGCTCCCGGTCGTACTCGTCGGTGATCTCGCCGACGATCTCCTCCAGGATGTCCTCGATGGTGACGATGCCCGCCGTGCCGCCGTACTCGTCGATGACGACGGCGACGTGGTTGCGCTCCTTCTGCATCTCGCGCAGCAGGTCACCGGCGTTCTTGGTGTCCGGCACGAAGGACGCCGGGCGCATCGCGGTGGAGACCAGGTCGCTCTCCGCGTCCCGGCTGATGTGCGTCCTGCGGACCAGGTCCTTCAGGTAGACGATGCCGACGATGTCGTCCTCGCTGTCGCCGGTCACCGGTATCCGGGAGAAACCGGAGCGCAGAGCGAGGGTGAGGGCCTGCCGGATGGTCTTGTAGCGCTCGATGACCACGAGGTCGGTGCGCGGCACCATGACCTCCCGCACGAGGGTGTCGCCCAGCTCGAACACCGAGTGCACCATGCGGCGCTCCTCGGCCTCGATCAGGGACTCCTTCTCGGCGTAGTCCACCAGCGCCCGCAGCTCCGCCTCCGAGGCGAAGGGCCCCCGGCGGAAGCCCTTGCCCGGAGTCAGCGCGTTGCCGATGAGGATCAGCAGCGACGGGATCGGGCCCATGATCCGGGCCAGCGGCAGCAGCACGTACGCCGCGGCGGTCGCCGTGTTCAGCGGGTGCTGGCGCCCGATGGTGCGCGGCGAGACCCCGACGGCGACGTAGGAGAGCAGCACCATCACCGCGATGGCGATGATCAGCGCCTCGCCGGTGCCGTCGAACTGCCTGAGACAGGCGTACGTGACCAGCGCGGCGGCCGCCATCTCGCAGGCGACCCGCACCAGCAGCGCCACGTTCAGGTAGCGCGTCGGGTCCGCGGCGACCTGGGCGAGCTTCTCGCCGCCCCGGCGCCCGGACCGTACCGCCTCCTCGGCGCGGAAGCTGGAGACCCTCGCGAGCCCCGCCTCCGCGCACGCGGCCAGCCAGGCGACCACCACCAGGGCGACGGCGCCGGCGACGAGCGGGAAGCTCATGAGACCGTCGGGGCCGGGGACGGGCCGGTCAGGCCCTTCTCCGCACGCCAGCCGTCCACGATCGCGGCCTGCAGACCGAACATCTCGGCCTTCTCGTCGGGCTCCTCGTGGTCGTACCCGAGCAGGTGCAGCACCCCGTGGACGGTCAGGAGCTGGAGCTCCTCGTCCATGGAGTGCTCCGTCGGCGCCTCGGCGCCCTGCTTGGCGGCGACCTCGGGGCAGAGCACGATGTCGCCGAGCAGCCCCTGCGGCGCCTCCTCCTCGTCCTTGGACGGCGGACGCAGCTCGTCCATCGGGAAGGACATCACGTCGGTGGGGCCGGGCAGGTCCATCCACTGGATGTGCAGTTGCTCCATGGCCTCGGCGTCCACGACGATCACCGACAGTTCGGAGAGCGGGTGGATGCGCATCCGCGCGAGCGCGTAGCGGGCGATGTCGAGGATCGCCTGCTCGTCGACCTCGGTTCCGGACTCGTTGTTGACGTCGATCGACATGGTCGTGCTGGTCTACTTCCCCTTGGCCTTGGCACCGTGTCTCGGTGTCCGGCCGCCGTTGTGGCCGCCGTTCTCGGTGCCGTTCCTGCTGTCGTACTGCTCGTAGGCGTCGACGATACGGCCCACCAGCTTGTGCCGGACGACGTCGTGCGACGTGAGCCGGGAGAAGTGGACGTCCTCGACGCCCTCCAGGATCTCCTGCACCTGCCGCAGCCCCGACTTCGTGCCGCCCGGCAGGTCGACCTGCGTCACGTCACCCGTGATCACGATCTTCGACTCGAAGCCGAGCCGGGTGAGGAACATCTTCATCTGCTCGGGGCTGGTGTTCTGCGCCTCGTCCAGGATGATGAACGCGTCGTTCAGGGTACGGCCGCGCATGTACGCCAGCGGCGCGACCTCGATCGTGCCCGCCGCCATCAGACGCGGGATCGAGTCCGGGTCGAGCATGTCGTGCAGCGCGTCGTACAGCGGGCGCAGATACGGGTCGATCTTCTCGTACAGCGTGCCCGGCAGGAAGCCGAGCCGCTCCCCGGCCTCGACCGCCGGGCGGGTCAGGATGATGCGGTTGACCTGCTTGGACTGCAGGGCCTGCACCGCCTTGGCCATCGCCAGGTAGGTCTTGCCGGTGCCCGCGGGGCCGATGCCGAAGACGATGGTGTGCTTGTCGATCGCGTCGACGTACCGCTTCTGGTTCAGCGTCTTGGGGCGGATCGTGCGGCCGCGCGAGGACAGGATGTTCTGCGTGAGCACCTCGGCCGGGGTCTCCTGGCCGTCGCTCTCCCCGTTCTCGCTCGCCTTGAGCATGGCGATCGAGCGTTCCACTGCGTCCTCCGTCATCGGCTGCCCCGTGCGCAGCACCAGCATCATCTCGTCGAACACGCGCTGTACGAGGGCGACCTCATGGGTGTCGCCGACGGCGCTGATCTCATTGCCCCGGACATGGATGTCGGCCGCCGGGAAGGCCTTCTCGATCACGCGCAGGAGGGAGTCTCCGGAGCCCAGTACGGTCACCATGGGGTGCTGGGCGGGGACGGTGATCCGTGCGCTCGCCTGCCCCTGCGCGGGGGTGTGGGCTGAGGGTGTCTGAGTCATGGGCCGGCGCTCTAGGCCTGCTCGTCCTCCTCTGCGGCGTCCGCCGCGTGACGGGTGTGTCTGCTGACTCCAGCGTACGACTCCCCGCCGACAGCACCGAGGGGTTTATCCGACCGGTACCCGCCGCTGCCCGTCGAGCAGATCCCGGAACCAGCCGTACGACGCCTTGGGCGTGCGCGCGAGCGTCGTGAAGTCCACATGGACCAGTCCGAAGCGGCGGGCGTACCCCTCGGCCCACTCGAAGTTGTCCAGGAGCGACCACACGAAGTAGCCGCGCACGTCCACGCCCGCCTCGATCGCCCGGTGCAGGGCGCGCACGTGCCCGTCGAGGTAGGCGATGCGGTCATGGTCGTCGAGGCCCTCGTAGGAGCAGCCGTTCTCCGTGATCACGACCGGCGGGAGCCGGTCGCCGTAGCGGTCCCGGAAACCGGTGAGCAGCTCCGTCAGCCCCTCCGGGACCACGGGCCAGCCGAAGTCCGTCACCGGCCGCCCCTCGATCCGGCGCACCGAGAAGGGCAGTTCGGCCGGGAGCGTCACCCCGCCGAACTCGATCTCCGCGCCCTGCGGGGCGCCCACCCGGGTCGGCGCGTAGTAGTTCACGCCGTACCAGTCCAGCGGCTCGGCGATGACCTCCAGGTCGGCCTCGACCCGTTCGGCGGAACCGGGCATGAGCGCGCCGACGCCCTCCGGGTACCGCCCGGTCAGCAGCGGGTCGGCGAACATCCGGTTCAGCAGGAGGTCGTAGAAGTCCGCCGCCTCCCGGTCCGCCGGGTCGTCCGAGGCGGGCCACGTCGGACCGTGCGAGTTGGCGATCCCCACGTCCGTCGCGCCCGCCGCGCGCAGCGCCCGCACCGCCAGGCCGTGCGCCAGGAGCTGGTGGTGGGCGACCGGGAGGGCGTCGAAGAGCAGCTCCCGGCCGGGGGCGTGGACGCCCAGGGCGTGGCCGAGCAGGGTGTGCTCGGCGGGCTCGTTGAGGGTGATCCACTTGCCGACCCGGTCGCCGAGGCGCTCCGCGACGAGTGACACGTACTCGGCGAACCGGGCGGCCGTGTCCCGCTCCAGCCAGTCCAGGCCCGCCGGCAGGTCCCAGTGGAACAGCGTCGGCACCGGCCGCACGCCCGCCGCGCACAGCTCGTCCACCAGGCGGTCGTAGAAGTCCAGGCCGCCGGGGGAGTCCACCCGGGGCCAGGAGACGGAGAAGCGGTAGGCGTCCACGCCCAGGCCGGCGAGGAGCGCCACGTCCTCGCGGTAGCGGTGGTAGTGGTCGCAGGCCACCGCCGCCGTCGAGCCGTCCCTCACCCGGCCGGGCTCCGCCGTGAACGCGTCCCACACGGACGGCCCCCGCAGCCCGGCCGCACCCTCGATCTGGTGCGCGGACGTGGACACGCCCCACAGGAAGCCGTCCGGGAACCGCGGCATCGGCTTCGCCGGCATCGCGTCGTCAGTCGCCATGCGCGGATCATCCGTACCCGCGGTGAGCGAAGTCAACGCCCGTGCGCGCGGGCGGCGTTACGCGCCCTCCTTCAGCACCCGCGAGATCAGCGCGCGCTGCTCGTCCGTCAGCCGGGGATCGGCGGCGTACACCGTCCGCCCGTCCACGGTGAGCTGGTAGCTGAACCCGTCCGGCACCCCGACCGGCGGGGTGCTCCGGCCGTCGGCGACCGCCCGCTCGGCCAGGGCGTGCCACTCGTCCGCGTCGGGGCGTCCCGCGGTCTCGACCTCCGCGTGGCGTTCGATGCCCGCGAAGCCTCCTGTGCGCCTCACCTGAATCCGCATGGACCCGTGTCTAGTACGGAACTACAGCGTCCGCACCCCGACCTGCTCCCAGGCCTTGCCGACCGCCTCCAGCTCGTCCCCGTCGCCGTAGCGCTCCCGGGCGGCCTTCACCGTCAGCGTCGCGAAGTCCGCGAACAGCGCGTCCTCGGCCAGCTCGCCGCCGGTCAGCACGTCGTACCAGAGCTGCCCGGCCCGCTCCCAGGCGTGCCCGCCGAGCGCGGTGGCGAGCAGGTAGAAGGCGTGGTTGGGGATGCCGGAGTTGATGTGCACGCCGCCGTTGTCACGGCCGGTGCGCACGAAGTCGTCCATCGTCGCGGGCTGCGGGTCCTTGCCGAGCACGTCGTCGTCGTAGGCCGTGCCCGGCGCCTTCATGGAGCGCAGCGCCTCGCCCGTCACCCGCGGGGCGAGCAGTCCGGCGCCGATCAGCCAGTCGGCCTCGGCGGCGGTCTGGCCCTGCGCGTACTGCTTGATGAGGGAGCCGAAGACGTCGGAGACCGACTCGTTCAGGGCGCCGGGCTGGCCGTAGTAGGTCAGGTTGGCGGTGTGCTGGGTGACGCCGTGGGTCAGCTCGTGGCCGATCACGTCCAGGGCGACGGTGAAGTCGAGGAAGATCTCGCCGTCCCCGTCGCCGAACACCATCTGCTCGCCGTTCCAGAAGGCGTTGTTGTACTCGCGGTCGTAGTGCACGGTCGCGTCCAGCGGCAGGCCCGCGCCGTCGATGGAGTCGCGCCGGTAGACCTCGAGGTAGTGCTCGAAGGTGGCGCCCAGCCCCGCGTAGGCGCGGTTCACGGTGGCGTCCTGGCCGGGCTCGTCGCCCTCGCCGCGCACCTGGTCGCCCGGCAGGTCGGTGCCGTGGCCGGCGTCGTAGATCGTGCGTTGCGGCTTCCCGGGCTCCGCGTCCGCGCGCGGGGCCACCGAGGGGGCGCCGACGACCGCGGTCAGGCCGCGGCGGGTGCGTTCGGCGGCGTCGCGCTGGATGGTGCGGCGGGCGGGCCCGGCGAGCACGGGGTCCGTGTTGCGGGCGAGCCGGTCGAGGACGTGGGGCGGGACGATCGTGCAGAAGACGGGCTGGAAGCCCCCGTGTGGCGTCATGTCCGGCACTCTCGCACTGCGTGACCGCCCTGTCACTACCCGCAACCGGGATCGGTGCACGGAGGTGGGAAGAGGCGGGAAGGGACCCCCGCGATCCGGCCGGGAGTGGTATACCGCACTTTTTGTCCCCTTTCTCACCCCGGTCCCGCATACTGATACGGACCCGCGTGACCCGCGTGACTCGGCTAGGGTGCTGGGCATCATGCGATTCGGGCTGCTTCTCCTTAGCTGCCGCGGCGAGGGCCTGTAGAGGCCGACTCCCTCCCCGCGGAGCTTGGTGGTGCCGTCGGCCGTCCTTCCGGACACGCGGACGACGCGGACACCGCCGAGATCCGCGGACATCACGAGGAGCCCACGCCATCATGGCCAACCGCCAGCAGCCCAGCCCCATGCCGACCGCCAAGTACCGCGGCTACGACCAGGTCGACATCGCCGACCGCACCTGGCCGAACCAGCGGATCACCACCGCTCCCCGCTGGCTCTCCACCGACCTGCGCGACGGCAACCAGGCCCTGATCGACCCCATGTCGCCGGTCCGCAAGCGCGCCATGTTCGACCTGCTGGTCAAGATGGGCTACAAGGAGATCGAGGTCGGCTTCCCGGCCTCCGGCCAGACCGACTTCGACTTCGTGCGCTCCATCATCGAGGAGCCCGGCGCCATCCCGGACGACGTCACCATCTCCGTACTGACCCAGGCCCGCGAGGACCTGATCGAGCGCACGGTGGAGTCCCTGAAGGGCGCCCGGCGGGCCACCGTCCACCTGTACAACGCCACCGCCCCGGTCTTCCGCCGGGTCGTCTTCCGCGGCTCGCGCGACGACATCAAGCAGATCGCGGTCGACGGCACCCGCCTGGTCATGGAGTACGCCGAGAAGCTGCTGGGCCCGGAGACGGAGTTCGGCTACCAGTACTCGCCGGAGATCTTCACCGACACCGAGCTGGACTTCGCCCTGGAGGTCTGCGAGGCGGTGATGGACACCTACCAGCCCGGCCCCGGCCGCGAGATCATCCTCAACCTGCCCGCCACGGTGGAGCGTTCCACGCCGTCCACGCACGCCGACCGCTTCGAGTGGATGGGCCGCAACCTGTCCCGCCGCGAGCACGTCTGCCTGTCCGTCCACCCGCACAACGACCGCGGTACGGCGGTGGCGGCGGCCGAGCTGGCGCTGATGGCCGGCGCCGACCGCATCGAGGGCTGCCTGTTCGGACAGGGCGAGCGCACCGGCAACGTCGACCTGGTCACCCTGGGCATGAACCTGTTCTCCCAGGGCGTCGACCCGCAGATCGACTTCTCCGACATCGACGAGATCCGTCGCACGTGGGAGTACTGCAACCAGATGGAGGTCCACCCGCGCCACCCGTACGTGGGCGACCTGGTCTACACGTCCTTCTCCGGCTCCCACCAGGACGCCATCAAGAAGGGCTTCGACGCCATGGAGGCCGACGCGGCCGCCAGGGGCGTCACCGTCGACGACATCGAGTGGGCCGTCCCGTACCTGCCCATCGACCCCAAGGACGTCGGCCGCTCCTACGAGGCCGTCATCCGCGTCAACTCGCAGTCCGGCAAGGGCGGCATCGCGTACGTCCTGAAGAACGACCACAGCCTGGACCTGCCGCGCCGGATGCAGATCGAGTTCTCGAAGCTCATCCAGGCCAAGACCGACGCCGAGGGCGGCGAGATCACGCCGACCGCGATCTGGGACGTCTTCCAGGACGAGTACCTGCCCAATCCGGACAACCCCTGGGGCCGCATCCAGGTGGCCAACGGGCAGACCACGACCGACCGCGACGGCGTCGACACCCTCACCGTGGACGCCACGGTCGACGGTGCGGAGACCACCCTGGTCGGCAGCGGCAACGGCCCGATCTCGGCGTTCTTCCACGCACTGCAGGGCGTCGGCATCGACGTACGGCTGCTGGACTACCAGGAGCACACGATGAGCGAGGGCGCCTCCGCGCAGGCCGCCTCCTACATCGAGTGCGCGATCGGCGACAAGGTGCTGTGGGGCATCGGAATCGACGCGAACACCACGCGCGCCTCGCTGAAGGCCGTCGTCTCCGCCGTCAACCGCGCGACTCGCTGACCAGCCGAATCAGCGGTTTGAGGTCCCGCCCGCCGGAAACCGGTGGGCGGGACCCCGTCATATACCGGCCATATATCTGTGATGGTCACGGAAAGGTCTCGTCCTGGGTACTGACTCCGCGTCGGTGATGTGGCTAACATCACGCCAGCGCGACGATGCTGTCGCGCCGTTATGGAGGTGCGACGTGCTGCCTGGACGGGGACCGAACGGCCGAGCTGCCCGGCTGCCACGCATCCTGGGCACCCGCACCGCGTGGACGCCCGTCGGCGACGGCGAGTTCTTCTGCCCCGGCTGCGGCGGCGACCGCAACTACACGCGGCTCACCGGCCGCCGCCGCTTCACCCTGCTCGGCGTGCCCGTGCTGCCCCGCGGCGAGTCCGCGCCGACCGTCGAGTGCGCCGCCTGCCGCCGCCACTACGGCACCGACGTCCTCGACCACCCGACCACCACCCGCTTCTCCGCGATGCTCCGCGACGCCGTGCACACCGTCGCCCTCGCGGTCCTCACCGCGGGCGGCACCTGCTCCCGCACCTCGCTGGAGACCGCGACCGTCGCGGTGCGCGCGGCCGGCTTCGAGGACTGCACCGAGGAGCAGCTGAACGCGCTCGTCGAGGCGCTGGAGGCGGACACCGGCCGGGTCCGCGGCGAACCCTGCGTGCCGGGCCTGGCGATAGAACTGCACGAGGCCCTCGACCCGCTGGCACCGCACCTCGCCGCCGTCGGCCGCGAGTCGATCCTGTTGCAGGGTGCCCGCATCGCCCTGGCGGACGGCCCTTACACCCCCGCCGAACGCGACGCCCTGGCCACCGTCGGCGCGGCCCTGACCATCTGCTCCGACGACGTCACCCGCCTCCTGGAGTCGGCGGGCACGCCCTCCTAGGGCAGGCCCCGGTCCGGCGCGAGGTCCAGC
This sequence comes from Streptomyces violaceoruber, assembly GCF_033406955.1. NCBI lineage: Bacteria > Bacillati > Actinomycetota > Actinomycetes > Kitasatosporales > Streptomycetaceae > Streptomyces > Streptomyces violaceoruber. The sequence goes on from NZ_CP137734.1 coordinate 5,744,089, forward strand.
CGCATGATCTGGCGGTGCACACCCGGACCGAAGTAGTCCGGACGCAGGCCGCCGTCGGGTTCCTCGGGGCGGAAGCCCAGCGAACGGTAGAGGAAGATGGCGGCGAGGTTGGCGGGCTCCACCGTGAGGCGGACGACCTGTATGCCGTCCCGGCGCAACCGGCTCAGGACCTCCCGCATCAGCTCCCGGCCCAGCCCGTGGCGGCGCCGGTCCGGGGTCACGCACAGGCCGAGGATCCAGCTGTCCCGGCCGAGCGTCCGGGTGGCGGCCAGCACGTAGCCGCGCAGCCTGCCCGTGCCGTCGTCGAGGACCAGGAAGTGCTCCTCGTACATGTCGAAGAGCTGGCGCAGCAGGAACCCGGGATAGGCGAAGTCCTGGAAGACCTCCTCGTCCAGCCGCCGCAGCTCCGGCAGGTCGGACTCCCGTGCCGTGCGCAGGTCCAGTGGCAGGTCGTCCGGTGGCAGTCCGGGCCGGGTGAGCGGGTCGTGGTCGAGGGAACGTTCCAGCGGTTCGGCGGTCATGCAACCCCCTGGTCTGCGTCAACTCTTGGGCATCCGTGCCCCACACGGTCGAGTGAAGGACTCATGTGGCGGCCAGTGTCTGCTTCTGGCTAGAGTGAGCGTCCAACTTCCCTCATGCAAGGGCGAGTTCGGGTGTGCGACCATGCGCCCGACGTGCGCCGGGCGGATGAGGATGGCGTATTCCCGTACTGGTCCGTAGTGGCCGTGTCACTTACCGTGAACAGTGCTGGGGATTTGTCCAAATTCGAATGGAACGTGGCAGGGTGACTATGGATCGCAACGCCGACGCGCCTTGGTCGAAGTTCGATCCAGAGGTGTACGTGGACAACAACTACCGGACACCTCTCGAAGTCGACCTGCTGATCGTCCGGTTGATGCGCGACTACTTCACCCGCTGCTTCGAGGGATCCCCCGCGCGCTCGGCGCGCGGCATCGACGTCGGCGCCGGCGCGAACCTGTACCCCGCCCTGTCCATGCTGCCCTGGTGCGAGAAGCTGCTCCTGCTGGAGTACGCGCGCCCCAACGTCGAATACCTGGAGAAGCAGGTCGCCCCGGCCGGGTACGACATCGCCTGGGACCCCTTCTGGGACGTGCTGCGCGAGGCCCCCGCCTACGCCGCCGTCGAACCGAGACCGCTGGTCGCCGACATCGTCCGGGTCGAGCGCGGCAACCTGTTCGACCTGGAGGGCGGCGACCGGCGCTGGTCGCTGGGCACCATGTTCTTCGTCGCCGACTCCATGTCCGAGGCGCCCGAGGAGTTCCACCGCGGCGTGCGCTGCTTCATGAACGCGCTCGGCGAGGGAGCGCCGTTCGCCGCCGCCTTCATGAAGGAGTCCGTCGGCTACCGCGTCGGCGCCCACGACTACCCGGCCTACCGGGTGAACGAGGAAACGGTCGGCCAGAGCCTGGAGCCGTTCACCCAGGAGCTGGAGATCCACGATCTGCACCACTCGGTGCGGCCGGGGCACGAGGGAATGCTCCTCGCCCTGGGACGGCGCAATTCGGCGATTGCCGCCCCGTAGGAACGGGGACATGCTCAACGGGGACCATCGCAACGGGGACATGCCGAACACAGGGCAACGAGGTCTGTACGAGGGGTGCGGGGATGCAGATCAAGCCACGCCAGCACCTGCTGGACATCTGGCAGGCCATGGCCCGTCATTCGTTCGACGACGGGAAGCTGGTCCGGGGGGACACCGACGGACTGAGCAGCGTCGCGGACGCCGAGCGTCTGCTCTGCCTGCTGTATCCGGCCACCGAGGTCCCCGCCTTCCGGCTCGACCAGCCGGACACCACCGAACGTGACGTCCTGCGCGCCCTCGACCGGGTCGGCAGCCGGCTGGAGATCCCGCCCAACCTGATCGCCGCGCTGACCCAGTTCATGCGCACCCACACCGGCACGGACGACAGCCCCACCTTCTCCGGCGGACACTACTTCCGCCCCTCCGAACCCGGCGGCACGGTCAGCCACGAACAGCGCCAGCTGGGCGTGGTCGACTCCTACTCCATGTCCGTCACGCTCTGCCTGGCCACCCTCGGCTTCCTCAAGGTCTACGAGGGCACCACCACCCGGCCCGAGGTCCTCAAGGCCATCGCCGAACTGCGGGAGGCCACCAACGCCCGGCTGACCTCCGCGATGGTCAGCCTGCTGCGGTCCTTCTCCGTGAACGTCTTCGACGCCGAGTCGGAGCAGGGCAAGCGGCTCATCCAGGTCATCGGCCAGGGCGGGCAGTCCGACCGGATCGTCCTCCAGCAGTTCTCCCGCCGGTTACGCCCGCTGCGCGCCACCATCATCGAGAGCCTCTCCCGGGGCATCCAGGTCGACGAGGGCATCCGCGACGAGAGCCAGCTCTTCGAGTGCGGCTGGGCCTGGGGCATCGTCAAGGACGCACCGCAGATCACCGACCTGAACGTCGACGTACCCGGCCAGCCCGACGGCATCGCCGACCGGCTGCCCTACGTGTACTTCACCGTCGTAGCCCTCGACGGCATCCAGGACCTCTTCTCCGACCGCACCCTCACCCTCGGCCTGCTCGACGAGGACCAGCAGAAACTCGCCGAGATGCTGCGCCTGCGCTGGGAGCTGAGCCAGCAGTACTGGTCCGCGATCGCCCGCTTCGGCGGCGAGCGCTGGCCCCTGGAGGACCTGCCCTGGCAGACCACCGGCCTGCGCCTGGAGTCCGAGTACTTCTCCCTGACCGTCGCGGCCATCCTCGTCCACGACCTGGTCCGCCGGAAGGCGACCGACGACGACCTCACCCGCACCGTCGCCATCATGGAGCGCCTCGCCGACCGCGGCCGGGTCACCAGCCGCATGACCAAGAACGACCCGACCCTCCTGCTGCACACCCCGGGCGTCACCATGCCGCTCGCGGGCTCCGAGCGCGCCGGCGGCCAGCTCCTGTGGCGGATGACCGACTTCTCCGCCCAGCTCCTCAAGCGGATCATCCAGCTCGCCGAACTCTCCCGGAACATCGGCGCCCAGGACCGCCTGCTCCGCCTCGCCGAGCAGTCCTTCGAACACCTGTGGAAGCGGCGCATCGACGAGGAGGAGGGCGCCGGCCTCTGGGACAACATCCAGGCCGTCTACCCCGACGCCCAGGACGCCGGACTGCGCATGTCCTGGAGCATCACCGAGCGCGTCACCGAATGCCTCGTCGCCGCCCGCATCCTGTACGAGCAGGAGCCCATCCGCAGCCCCGAACTCGCCGAACTGGCCCGGGAACTGCTCAGTGAGGCCACCCACCTGTTCGGCCGGGAGCAGCTGGAGGCGTCCGCCGCCGCCGACGGAGCCAGAGCCAGAGCCATGCGGAGCATCGAGAGCCGCCTCGACCACGCCCGCGGCCTGGTCGACGAACGGCCCGCGACCGCCTTCGCCCTGGCCCTGCCCGTGCTCCAGGAACTCGACACCCTGGCCCAGGCCAGGGGCGCCGCCGCCCAGGAGGTGTGAGCGTGCTGGTCTTCGCCGCCTCCGACAAGGGGGGCACGGGACGCTCGGTGACCAGCGCCAACCTGGCCTACCAGCGCGCCCTCACCGGTGACCACGTGGCCTACGTCGACTTCGACTTCGGCTCACCCACCGCCGCCGCCGTCTTCGACGTGCCCAGCGCCATGCGCGGCACCCAGGAACGCGGTCTGCACTCCTACCTGGAGGGCGACACCTCCGAACCGGTCCGCATCGACGTCTGGCGGGAGACCGAGCACCCCCTGCTGCGCGCCCGCCCCAACCAGTCCGGCCGCCTGGTGCTGTTCCCCGGCGACGCGGGCGGCGGCGAGTTCGCCACCGGCGAGGAGGCCCTGGAGCGCTGCGTCGACCTGCTGCTCAAGCTCAACGCCGAGTTCGACGTCACCTTCGTCGACCTCAGCGCCGGCCGCAGCTACGCCGTCGACATGGTCCTCGACGCCACCGCCCACCCCCGGATGCGCAACACCCCCTTCCGCTGGCTGGTCTTCCACCGCTGGACCCGCCAGCACGTGATCGCCGCCTCCGGGCTCGTCCACGCCGAGCACGGCATCATCGGCGGCGGCGTCGAGCGCGGCCACGACGAGGACGACCTGCGCGCCGCGATCCGCTTCGTGCGGGCCGCCGTGCCCGACCCCGAGTCACCTCTGTGGTCCCAGGGCTCCACCGCCCAGGCCACCTGGATGCAGGCCTGCGACGAGGCACTGCGCCGGCTCGCCGCCGAACAGCGCATCGGCGACAGCGTCGTCCTCGGCATCGTGCCGCTGGAACCCATCCTCCAGTGGCAGGAGCAGCTCATCACCGAGGAAGACGTCCTCTCCACCCAGATAGCCAACAAGGAGACGCTGGAGGCGCTGGAGGAGATCGCCCGGCGCCTGACGGACGACACCCACTGGGGGCGGCTGTGACGGAGCCCGTGTTCCGCGAGACCGCCGCCGAGCCGCGCACCCAGTCCGTGCCGCTGGCCCACCTCTCCGTGGAGCTGGGCCACCTCTACATGGAGGACTTCGAGGCCGGACCCGAACGGCTGCGCGTGCACTTCGCCGAAGTACGGTCCTGGGTGGAGGCGGCCCGCACCGCCGCCACCGCCCGGGCCGGCGGCAAACGGCCCCGGATCAGCACCTGCTTCCTCATCGACGACTACTTCACCCGCTTCTCCACCCCCGCCGAGGTCGTCCCCATGCTCCTCGCGGAGGCCGAGCGGGCCGGACTGAGCGTCGACTACCTGGCCCGCGAGTCCGGCTGCGCCGTCACCGGCAAGGTGCCCGTCGCCGAGGCGGTCGCCGCCCGCATCGTCGAGTCCCCGCCGCCCGGCAGCTACGGCCTGCGCCCGCCCGCCGCGCAGACCGGCTGGCTCGCCAACGGCGAACGCAGCCCCGTCGCCCGCACCCCGCAGGCCATGAAGCGCGCCGCCGTCTGGCAGCCCCCGCACGAGACCGCCGCCCGCCGCCACTCCGTCTTCCTCGACGTCGAGCTGTGGAGCGACGACGCCGACGGACAGCGCCTGTGGTCCTGCCCCTTCCTCGCCGCCGTGTGGCAGCTGGCCCGCCTCGGACTCCTGCGCAACGAGGGCGAGGCCGTCCTCGCCCCGCAGCCGCACACCGCCGGCGGCTTCCCCGACACCTGGGACGAACTGCCCACCCTGCTGAAGCTCAACGAGCGCGCGGACCCCTTCGCCGCCTACCGCACCTGCTCCGTCCTGCCCACCCGCTTCCTCCCCGTCGAACACGCCGTCCGCGTGATCCTCGACCAGATCGAGGTCGACCCGGGAGCACTCGCGCAGGTCGCCGACCGCTCCGGGAAGGAACGCATGGCCGTCCCCGACTCGGTCGCCGACCGCATCTCCTACGTGTACTACTCGGGGCCCTGACATGGCGCCGCGGCAGAGCACCCCGCCCGCCGTCCTCGCCTGCGGCGAGATCCGCACCTGCCTGCTGCCCGCCCGGCAGGCCCTCGACATCCGGTCCGCCGCCCAGCTCCTCGGCCTGCGCGCCGACGAACGCGTGCTGCTCTCCGAACGCCCCGGCCTCTACGCGCGTTCCCCCGACACCCTCACCGGCGTCGACTGCCCCCTGCCCAGCGCCAACGGCGCCCGCATCCGTGCCGTCGGCACCGTCACCGCGCACGCCGCGCTCACCGAGGGCCGCGTCCTGCAGACCTCCGCCCACTGCCGCCTGCCCGGCAGCGGACCCGACCAGCGGCGCCCCTGGGGCGAGTACCTGGTGCGGCCCGGCGTCGTCGAACCGCTCGGCAAGCTCCCGCACGAGGCGGTCGCCCAAGGCGTCCTCGGCGGCCCCCGCCACGGCGACCTCGACGTCGGACTCATCGCCGACGGCCTGCTCACCCGGGTGCTGCGCCACCCCCTGCTCGACCAGCGCCCGCCCTTCCGCTCCCGCCCCACCCGGCTGCGCTGGGCGGCGCTGCCCGCGGCCCCCGGCGAGGGCCCCTCGCTGGAACGGTTCACCCTCGCCGAGGACGAGCTGCGCACCGTACGCCTGCGGGTGCCCGAGGGCACCACCGGCGCCGAACTCGCCGCGCTCTGCGACGACCTGGCCCTGCACGACTGGCTGCTCACCACCGTCGTCCGCATGCTCGACGGCCTCCGCCTCGGCGCCGGGGCCGCCCACGACGCCGGCGCCGTCGTACGGACCCTGCGCCCGGCCGTCGACCACCTCCTGCACCTGTGGATGCCGGGCGCCCGGGTCGGCCTCGAACTGGCCGCGCTGTGGGACCCGCTGGAGGAGCGCCCCGGCTTCACCCGCCAGTGGCAGGCCCTGGTGCAGCGCATCCGCGACCAGCTCACCCTGCACGCCATTCCCGCAGCCCATCGGGAGGTGGAACCGGCTCCCTGACCGAGCCCGCCGTCCGGCACGCGCAGCACCGCACGCCCGTCACCGCACGCACATCCCCGCACGATCCGACGCGTATCCCAACGGGGGGAGAGAGCGAGATGAGCACGGCACAGTCACCCCGACCCGACGACACGCCCCGCACGACCAACCCGATCGACCCGAGGGGCGAGTCCCCCTGGACCCGCATGCTGCTGGTCGCCCTGGTCGTCGGCGGCCTCTTCTGGAGCGTCGCGGCCCTTCTCGACCCGGACGACGGCACCGTGCGGCAGTTCGTGGCCGCCGTACTCTGCGCCGCCGCCGCGCTGGCCGTCCAGTACGTCCTCGGCATGGCCCCGCGCCCGGGACCGGACCGGCTGGACGAGCACACCCGGCTCGAGGAGCACACCCGGCGGGTGGAGGACGCACTCGCCGAGAACACCACCGCCGTACGCGACGGTCTCAGCCGCTACGACACCGAGCTGAAATCGGGCCTCACCCGGCACACCGAGGACGTCAAGCAGCTGGTCGAGACCCATGTCACCCAGGCCGACCACGGGCCGGCCGAGGCCGCCCGCGCGCTGGACCCGGTCCGCATCGACAGCGTGCCCGACCTCGCCAAGGGCTTCGCCGACGTCCTGCTGCCCAGCCCTTCCATCCTGCACACCTTCGTCCACCTGGAGATGTCCCGGGTGGTCGGCCACATGGCGGACCTCACCAACCTCAGCGCCGAGTGCCCCGGCGAGAACCACGACTGGATGCTCACCCTCACCAAGGCCGCCGAGCAGTCCATCCTCGCCACCAGCACCTCCGTCGACCGGCAGTTCTGGAACAGCGAGCCCGCCGGACGTTACCTCGACGCCCAGCAGGCGGCCATCGACGAACAGGGCGTCACCGTGCGCCGCCTGTTCCTGCTGGAGAGCGCCCGCGAACTCGACGACCGGCTGCTGCGGCTGTGCGAGGAGCAGGAGCTGCGCCGCATCGACGTCCGCGTGGCGGTCCTGCCGGAACTGCCCCCGCACCTCCAGCGCGGCACCACCAACGACTTCATCCTCTACGACGAGGAGGTGTCGTTCGAGATCGAGCAGGACCTGCGGGACGTCAACGTCCGCACCCGGCTCACCGCACGCCAGGACTACGTACGGGACCGGCTCAAGCGCTTCAGGGAGCTCTGGGACGCGGGCATGGGCCTGCGCGAACTGGAGGTGCGCGTCGACGACGAGGAGGACGGGAAATGGGTGGTCGACCAGGCGTGAGGGCCGCCGTACTCCCCGGGGAGTAACGACGGCCCCGTGTCTCCCCGGGCAGTAGCCCGAGGCTCGCCCTCACGCCCGACGCGTCGGCACCCCGCCGGCGGAAGTCTGGAGACCCACCCAGACATCCACCGGAGGGAGGCCCGTCAGATGGGGGCCACAACGACAGGCACGGCGCGGCGGCGGGCCGTGCCCTGGCTGGTGCTCGGACTGTGGATCGCCGTGCTGGCGATCGCCTCGCCGTTCGCGGCGAAACTCGGCGACGTGCAGCACGACCGGGCCGTCGACTACCTGCCGGCGAGCGCCGACTCGACGCAGGTCGCCAAGATCCAGGAGCGGCTGCCCGGCGGCGAGGCCACCGAGATGGTCCTCGTCTACCACCGCGACGCCGGACTGACCGCCGCCGACCGGGCCACCGCCGCCGAGCAGGTCGCCGAGATCGCCGGCGCGCACGAACTCACCGGCCGTCCCGCGGGCATCCCGTCCAAGGACGGCACCACCCTCATGTACCCGGTCGCCTCCACCGAGCCCGGCACGGACGAGAAGGCCCGCGACGCACTCGTCAACGACGTACGGGACATCGCCCGAGGGGGCGACGGGCTCGGCGTCGAGGTCGGCGGCTCCGGCGCGCTCGCCACCGACGCCTCCGAGGTCTACAACTCCCTCGACGGTCCGCTGCTCTACACCACCGCCGCGGTGGTCGCCCTCCTCCTGATCCTGATCTACCGCAGCCCCTTCCTGTGGCTCGTGCCGCTCGCCGTCGCCGGACTCGCCGACTACCTCTCCATGGGCGTCGCCTACGGCCTCAACCAGACCTTCGGCACCGCCGTCTCGGGCCAGAGCAGCGGCATCATGACCATCCTCGTCTTCGGCGTGGGCACCGACTACGCGCTGCTGCTGGTCTCCCGGTACCGCGAGGAACTGCGCCGCATCGAGCGGCCGTACGACGCCATGCTCGCCGCCCTGCGCGGCTGCGGGCCCGCCGTACTGGCCTCCTCCGGCACCGTCGCCGCCGGACTCCTGTGCCTGCTCGCCGCCGACCTCAACTCCAGCCGGGGCATGGGCCCGCTCGGCACCGTCGGCGTGCTGTGCGCGCTGGCCGCCATGCTGACCCTGCTGCCCGCGCTCCTCGTCCTGCTCGGCCGCCGCGTCTTCTGGCCGCTGGTGCCCCGCCACGGCAGCACCCCCAAGGCCCGCCGGTCGCTGTTCGCCGCGATGGGCGGCTCCGCCGAACGCCGGCCCCGCACCGTCCTGGTGGGCGGCGCCGTCCTGCTCGGCGCGCTCGCGCTGGGCACCTTCGCCCTGCCCGGCAACCTCAAGCAGGAGGACTCCTTCACCACCCGCCCCGACGCGATCGCCGCGATGGAGACCCTCGCCGGCGCCTACCCGGAGTCCGGCACCCAGCCGATCAGCGTCATCAGCCCCACCGGCCGCGCCGAGGCCGCGCTCACCGAGATCCGCGCCACCAAGGGCGTCGAGAGCGCCGAGGCCGGCCGCAGCGGCGGCGGCTGGACCGAGCTGACCGTCCTGGCCTCCGCGCCGCCCCAGTCGGCCGCCGAGAGCGCCACCATCGAGACCCTGCGCGACAAGCTCGACGGCTCCTACGTCGGCGGCCCCAGCGCCGAGCAGATCGACCTGGAGGACACCAACGCCCGGGACACCGCCATCGTCGTACCGCTCGTGCTGCTCTCGGTCCTGCTGATCCTCACCGTGCTGCTGCGCTCGCTGGTGGCGCCGCTGATCCTGGTCGCCGCCGTCGTCGCCGTGTGGGGCGCGGCCCTCGGCATCGGCGGGCTCGTCTTCGATCCCCTCTTCGGCTTCGAGGGCACCGACCCCGGGCTCGGCCTGCTCTCCTTCGTCTTCCTGGTCGCCCTCGGCGTCGACTACGGCATCTTCCTGATGCACCGGATGCGCGAGGAGTCCCTGAACGGCGCCGAACCCACCGCGGCGGCCCTGTCCGCGCTGCGCACCACCGGCGGTGTCATCGCCTCGGCCGGGCTGGTCCTCGCGGCCACCTTCGCCGTGCTCACCAGCATGCCGATGGTGCAACTGGTCGAGCTGGGCTTCGTCATCGCGGTCGGCGTCCTGCTCGACACCTTCCTCGTCCGCACCTACCTGGTCACCAGCGCCAGCGTCGCCCTGCGCCGCCGGGTGTGGTGGCCGGGCCGGCTGTCCCGGGAGCCAGGCCGTTCCGCGCCGGACGACGTACGGAAGCCGGTCGGTGTCTGAGGTGCCCGGCGTCCGGAGCGCGCCCCTCCCCTCCCGGAGGGGCGCGTTCGTCGCGGAGTATGGACGCGTGCAGGCAACCACGACAGCGACGAACCCGCGGCGGACCGCCCGGCCCCGCAGGGGCGAGCGGATCATCGCCGCGATCAACCGCGACCCGCGCACGGCCGAGCACGGCACCCGCAACGACACCGTGCTCGCCGGGGTCCTCCTCCTCGGCGCCGTCTGCCTGGCGCTGTTCACCGACGACGGCCGCCGCCCGGACGCCCTCGGCTGGACGCTGCTGGTCGCCGCGCACGTCCCGATCGTGTGGCGGCGGCGCCACCCGCTGCTGGTGCTCGCGGCGCTGGTCGCCGTGGTCGCGCCGTACCACGCGATGGACAACAACCACACCGCCGTGGGCCCCGCCTCCTACGTGGCCCTCTACACGCTGGCGGTCACCGGCCGTCCGCTGCGCACCATCCTGACCGGCATCGCGGTCCTCACCGTGTCCGTGAGCATCATGCTCATCGTCGACACCCACCAGGCGCTCGAACTGATCCGCACCTCGGGCTGGGTCATCGCCATCCTCTTCTGCGGCATCGACGTCCGGTACTACCGCCAGTACGTCGCCGCCATAGTGGAGCGCGCCGAACGCGCCGAACGCACCCGCGAGGAGGAGGCCCGGCGCCGCGTCGCCGAGGAACGCCTGCGCGTCGCCCGGGACCTGCACGACCTGCTGGCGCACAGCATCACCCTCATCGGCGTGCAGACCTCGGTCGCCGCCCACGTCCTGACCGCCGATCCCGAACGACTGGACCGGGAGGCCGTCGCCAAGGCCCTCGACGACATCGCCGAGACCTGCCGCTCGGCGCGCGGCGAACTGCGCACCACCCTCGAGGTGCTCAGGGGGCAGGACACCGCCGGCGTCCCCGACGCCCGCGGTCCGCTGCCCGGCCTGAGCGGGCTGCCCGACCTGGCGGAGAGTGCCCGGCTCGCCGGAGCGGACGTCGACCTGTCGGTGCGCGCCGACGACGTCCCGCCCGCGGTCGGTGCCGCCGTCTACCGCATCACGCAGGAGGCGCTGACCAACGCCGTCCGGCACGCGGGACCCAAGCCGTCCGTCCGCGTCGCGGTGCACGGCGAGCGGGGCGCCCTGCGGCTGTCCGTCACCGACGACGGCACCGGCCCGGACCCGGCGGGCACCCCGGGCTTCGGCCTCGTCGGCATGCGCGAGCGGGCCCGCAGCGTGGGTGGCACACTCGACGCCGGACCGCGCCGGGGCGCCGCCGGCTTCGAGGTGACGGCCGTACTGCCGACCCCCGCCCCGACCCGTACCGCCCACCCGACCCCGGAGAGAACCGCATGACGATACGCGTGCTGCTGGCGGACGACCAGAACCTCGTCCGCGCGGCGTTCGCCCTGCTGGTGGCGTCGGCCCCCGACATGGAGGTGGTCGGCGAGGCCGGCACCGGCCGCCAGGCCGTGGAGCTGGCCCGCGCCCGACGCGCCGACCTGGTCGTCATGGACGTACGGATGCCCGACCTGGACGGCATCGAGGCGACCCGGCTGATCGCCGCCGACGAGGATCTGGCCGGGGTCCGCGTGCTGGTCCTCACCACCTACGACACCGACGAGAACATCGTGGAGGCGCTGCGCGCGGGCGCCTCCGGATTCCTGGTCAAGGACACCAGGCCCGCCGAACTCCTGGAGGCCATCCGCACGGTGACGGCGGGCGACGCCCTTCTCTCACCCGGCCCGACGGCCCGCCTGATCGAGCGCTTCCTGCGCAGCCCGTCGGCCCTCCACCCGCCCGGATCGGGCCCCGACTGCCTGTCGGAGCGGGAACGCCAGGTCCTCACCCTGGTGGCCCGGGGCCTCAACAACACGGAGATCGCCGAGGCCCTGGGCCTGAGCCCGCTCACCGCGAAGACCCACGTCAGCCGCATCATGGGCAAGCTGGAAGCGCGGGACCGGGCCCAACTCGTCATCGTGGCCTACGAGTCGGGCCTGGTGACGCCGGGCGCGGGTCAGTCGCAGCAGACGTCTCAGTCGCAGTAGACGTCCGACCCCGGCCGCTGTCCGGTCGCCAGGAAGCGGGAGACCGTGGCGTCCCCGCAGGCGGTGCCGTTGGCCAGGTAGGAGTCGTGGCCGGTGGAGTCCACGGTCACCATGACCGCGCGCCGGCCGAGCGCCTCCCGCATCCGCAGCGCGCCGGCGAGCGGGGTGTTGACGTCCCGCTCGTTCTGCACGAGCAGCACGTTGGACGGCCCCCGGTCGGTGATCCGCACCGGTGCCTCACGCGGCGGGTACGGCCAGGCCGCGCAGAGCATCGCGTTGCGGGGCATCCCGGCGGTGAGCGGGTACTTGGCGCGGCTCTCGGCGACGTCCTTCTCGTACCCGGCCGCGCCCTTGGGCCATGCCACGTCGTTGCAGAGCACCCCGGCGCCCACGGCGGCGACGTTCTGGAGCACGGCCTCGGGCGGCGCCTGGGGCGCGGGCGGCACGGTGCCCTCCGCCGCGGCCCGCATCAGCCGGGCGAGCGTCGGGTAGCGGCCGGGGGCGGCGAAGCTGTCCAGCATGGTCTGGCGCAGCACGTTGCCGTTCAGCTCCTCGGGATTGGCGCCGGGCCACGGGATCGGCTCCCGGTCGAGCCGGGCGGCGAGCCGCAGGAACAGCGGCCGCACGTCGGCGGCCCGGTCCGCCAGGCGGTCGGGGTTGCCGGGCTTCGACGCCCACGCGGCGAAGTGCGGGAAGGTGTCCTCGACGCCCCGCTCGTGCGCCGCGAGCCAGGCACGGTTGACCAGAGCCGGGTCGGGGTTGTCGACGCTGTCCAGCACGATCCGGTCGGTGCGGTGCGGGAACAACTGCGCGTACACGGACCCGACGTACGTCCCGTACGACACTCCCCACGCCGAGATCCTCCGCTCGCCGAGCGCGGCCCGGAGGCGGTCGATGTCGCGGGCCTCGTTGGCGGTGCTGAGGTGCTTGATCAGCTCGCCGCCGTTGCGTGCGCAGGCGTCGGCCATGCGCCGGGCGGTGGTCATGTTCCCGTCCACCGAGCCGTCGGGGGCCGGCCAGGGGCGCAGCCTGGAGGTGGCGAGGTCGCCGTACTCCAGCCCGCAGTCGGCGGGAGTGGACGGCGCGAGGCCGCGCGGTGCGAACCCGATGAGGTCGTGGGTGTCGCGGACCTCCTGGGGGAGCTTCTGCCCCTTCCCCGACGGGTCGTTGAGGCTCGACCCGCCCGGCCCGCCGGCGATGAGCAGCAGGGCCCCGCGCCGGGCGTCCGGCTTCTCGGCGGGGATGCGGGAGACGGCCATCTCGATACGGGGGCCGTCGGGATCGGCGTAGTCCATCGGCACGTCGAGGGTGGCGCACTCCTGCCGGGGGTCGAGCCCGGTGCCCTCGCAGGCGGACCAGGTGAGGGCATCGGTTGTGCTCCCACCCGCCGCGGAGGCGGTCACCGGCGCGGTGACGCCGAGGAGGGCGGTGGACACGCCGACGATGGCGGCGTTGCGGATGCTTCTGCTTCGCTTGCGCTGCGTCATGCGAGGAGCCTCGCGGAATTCCGGGGGGCGCCACATCCGGGCAACATCCCGATATTTACGGGGGGTTACCCCCTAGGGAGAGCGCTGTGCGGGGCTACCAGTCGCTCACGTTGGTCTCGAAGTCGAGCCAGGCCAGGGAGGCGATGGTGCTCATGGACGGGCACAGCTCCCGCAGCTTGGCCGAGTCGGTCTTGGGCGGTGTGGAACCCATGCCGTAGCAACCGAGCTTGCGGACGGTGTTCACCGCCTTCACCACCTGCCCCGCGGAGTCCTCGACGTCCGTGTACTGACCGTCCGGGAAGTCCCGCTCGACGCTCTCGGCCATGGCGCCGGCGAGCTCCCCGGCGGCGGTCAGGTCCTTCCCGCACCCCGGGTCGTCCCAGGCGACGTGGCTGCACATCGGGGAGCTGCTCACGCCGTAGGCGATCCGGTAGGCCGGCATCAGCTCCGCCGGGGTCGCGGGCCCGGCCGAGGACGCGGCCGCCGACGGCTGCCCCGAGTCCGCCGGGGCGGAGGAAGCGGCCCGGGTCGGTTTCCGGTCGGCCGCTTTCCCGTCATCGCCGCCGCAGGCGGACAGCGTCAGGAGCGTCGTGGCGGCTGCGGACAGGGCGAGGGCGGATCGGCGCGTGAGCATGGGGCCACTCAAGTGCCGGACGAGTTGTTCAGACACCCGCTCCGCGGGACTGAACAACGGTGCGGACGAACTCCGTCCAGGCCGCCGACCCGACGACGATCACCGGGCCGTCGGCCACCTTGCTGTCCCGGACGGGTATGACGCCGGGGACTCCGTCGGTGACTTCGAGGCAGTTGCCGCCGTCGCCGTTGCTGTACGTGCTCTTGCGCCAGCGGGCGGCGCCGGGGAAGTCTTGCGCGACCTCAAAGCAGTCGCCGCCCTCGCCGTTGCTGTAGCTGCTCTTCGTCCAGCGGGCGTCCGTCAGGTCGTACTCGCGCATCGTCTGAAGTCCTCCGCCGCCGAGTCGATCAGGGCCAGGGACGCCTCCGGCGACAGCGCGGCGACCCTGAGCAGATCGTATGCGCGCTGTGCCCGCTTCACCACGGCCGGGTCGTCGACCAGCGTTCCCGAAAACGACGTCTCTGTATAGGCGACCTGAGGTGCGTCCTCGAACTCCATCAGCTTCAGAGAGCCGTTCATGGCCGCATGCGCCCCCGCCCCGAACGACAGCACCGTCACGACCGCCGCGCGCTCCCGCATCAGCCGCGCCACGTGCTCCAGTTGTGCCGCCATCGCCTGCGGGCCGCCCACCGGGATCCGCAGCACGTTCTCGTGCAACGTCACCCAATACTCGGGCCTTGTAGCGTCGGCCAGGATCAGCGACCGCTCCAAACGCGCGGCGACGATGTCGTCGACGTACGAGTCCGGCTTGAAGGGGTTCGCGGCGATGGTGACCGCGCGGGCGTAGTCGGCGGTCTGGAGCAGGCCCGGCACGACCGTCGGGGCGAACTCGCAGATCTTCGTGGCCAGCCGCTCCAGCTCGACCACCCCGGCGAAGTAATCCGCATACCGGGGATCATCAATCAGCTTCCGGCACAGGCGCTCGAAAATACCGTCGGTTTGTAGCGCCTCGTCGATCCGCTGGGCCACATCCAACTGTGGTTTCCGAATTGCCTGTTCGAACTGGCCGATGTAGCCACCGGAGACGAAAACCCTGGATCCCAGGTCCACTTGGGTGATTCCGGCGTCCTCTCGCCGTCGTTTCAGTTCCGTTCCGAAGAACTCCCACGCGGCCTGCCGTGAACCATTGGCCATAACCAACCCCCATGTGCTGACCCGCACTTGTAGTGCACGTACTCCTGCCGAGTGTAGGCACGTCGCGGCATTCTGGGGGCGCGAAGAGTGAAACCGTAAAGGGAAGGGAAAGCGATGGAGGCACGGCACTCGGCGCTCTGCGTCGAAGGAGGGGAGGACACGGTGAAAGAATTGCGGGCGGCGCTCGCGGAGGCAGGAATTGTTCTGCCCTCACTCGGTCTCGACCCGGTGAGTCTTGCGCGGGAGGAACCCTGCCCGCTCATCGAATTGGGCCGGTGTTCCGTCGAGACCGCGCAGCGCCTCGCCGCGGTGCTGCGATGACGACGATGCCGCCCGTCGGGGTCTACGCCGTGGACACCCGCAGCGGACGGGTCGGGATCGTCATGGGGCACGAGGGGCCGTACGTGCAGATGCGGCCGTACGGCGGGGGACGGGAGTGGGACGCCGAGCCGGGTGACGTACGCCACGCCACCGCGTCGGAGCGGCTCAGCGCGGCGACGGCGTACACCAACGCCCGAAGCCGTGGCGAGGTGCCTTGAAGGATGCGCGAGAATGGGCGGCATGAGCCTGTTCCGCGACGACGGCATCGTGCTGCGCACCCAGAAGCTGGGTGAGGCGGACCGGATCATCACCCTGCTCACGCGCGGTCACGGGCGCGTACGCGCCGTGGCGCGCGGGGTGCGGCGCACGAAGTCGAAGTTCGGCGCGCGGCTGGAGCCGTTCTCGCACGTGGACGTGCAGTTCTTCTCGAAGGGCAGCGAGCTGGTCGGGCGCGGGCTGCCGCTGTGCACGCAGAGCGAGACGATCGCGCCCTACGGCGGCGGGATCGTCACCGACTACGCGCGCTACACCGCGGGGACCGCCATGCTGGAGACGGCCGAGCGGTTCACCGACCACGAGGGCGAGCCGGCGGTGCAGCAGTACCTGCTGCTGGTCGGCGCGCTCCGGACCCTCGCCCGGGGCGAGCACGCGCCGACGCTGGTGCTGGACGCGTTCCTGCTGCGCTCGCTGGCCGTGAACGGGTACGCCCCGACCTTCGGGGACTGCGCGAAGTGCGGTATGCCCGGTCCCAACCGGTTCTTCTCGGTCGGCTCGGGCGGCTCCGTCTGCGTCGACTGCCGGGTGCCCGGCAGCGTCGTACCCTCGCCGCAGGCCCTGGAACTGCTCGGGGCGCTGCTTACGGGAGACTGGGGTACGGCGGACGCGGCCGAGCCGCGGTACGTGCGGGAGGGGAGCGGACTGGTCTCCGCCTACCTGCACTGGCACCTTGAGCGGGGACTGCGCTCCCTGCGGTACGTCGAGAAGTAGGAGAGAACCGATATGGCCGTACGCGGGATTCTGGGGCGGCAGCGCCGGGAGTACAGGACGCCGGAGCCGCACCCCTCCGGCGCGCGGCCGCCGAAGCTCGGCGACCTGGTGCCGGAGCACGTGGCGATCGTCATGGACGGCAACGGGCGCTGGGCCAAGGAACGCGGGCTGCCGCGCACCGAGGGGCACAAGGTCGGTGCCGAGCAGGTCATGGACGTGCTCCAGGGCGCGATCGAGATGGGCGTCGGGAACATCTCCCTGTACGCCTTCTCCACCGAGAACTGGAAGCGCTCGCCCGAAGAGGTGCGCTTCCTGATGAACTTCAACCGCGACTTCATCCGCAAGTCCCGCGACACCCTCGACGAGCTGGGCGTGCGGGTGCGCTGGGCGGGGCGGATGCCCCGGCTGTGGAAGTCGGTGGCCAAGGAGCTCCAGGTCGCGCAGGAGCAGACCAAGGACAACGACCGGCTCACGCTGTACTTCTGCATGAACTACGGCGGGCGGGCGGAAATCGCCGACGCGGCGCAGGCCCTCGCCGAGGACGTGCGGGCCGGGAAGCTCGACCCGGCCAAGGTCAACGAGAAGACGCTCGCGAAGTACCTGTACTACCCGGACATGCCGGACGTGGACCTGTTCCTGCGGCCGAGCGGGGAGCAGCGGACGTCGAACTACCTGCTGTGGCAGAGCGCGTACGCGGAGATGGTCTTCCAGGACGTCCTGTGGCCCGACTTCGACCGGCGCGACCTGTGGCGGGCCTGCCTGGAGTTCGCCTCCCGGGACCGCCGCTTCGGCGGCGCCATCCCCAACGAGGAGCTTCTGGCCATGGAAGGCCGCAGTACCCGGTAAGCCCCGGGTGGCAGAATCGGCCCGTCTGAGGGTACCCCCTCTGGGGAAGTTCGAGGACGAGCCGTTCAGGCCGATACAGGGGCCCGGGGCACAGCCCCGGCCCCACCGGCTCAACCGCCGGAGGCCCTCGCGCAGTCGGCGCAGGTGCCGAAGATCTCCACCGTGTGCGCCACGTTGACGTAGCCGTGCTCGGCGGCGATGGCCTCGGCCCACTTCTCGACGGCGGGGCCCTCCACCTCGACCGCCTTGCCGCAGGCGCGGCAGACCAGGTGGTGGTGATGGTCGCCGGTGGAGCAGCGCCGGTAGACGGACTCGCCCTCGGCGGTGCGCAGGACGTCGACCTCACCGGCGTCGGCGAGGGACTGAAGGGTGCGGTAGACCGTGGTGAGCCCGACCGCGTCGCCCTTGTGCTTGAGCATGTCGTGGAGTTCCTGCGCGCTGCGGAACTCCTCGACCTCCTGAAGGGCGGCCGACACGGCAGCCCGCTGCCGGGTGGCGCGGCCCTTCACGGGCGGTCCAGCGGTGGTCACTGGATTCCTCCTCACGTCTTCGCGGCTTGCCGGGCCATTGTGCCAGCCCGGTCGGCCCGCGGTCAGACGCCGACCTCGTCGGCGGCCCCCCTGGTGGCCGGAATCTTGCACTCCGCCGGATCCTCGGCGGGCCGCGCGGCGGCGAGTGCCCGCGCGCGTCGCCTGGCCAGCGGTGCGGCCAGCAGGCTCAGCAGGATGAACGCGCCGATGGTGAGCAGCACGATCGTCGCGCCGGGCGGCACGTCCTGGTAGTACGAGGTGACCGTGCCGCCGATGGTCACGCTCACGCCGAGCGCGACGGAGATCGCGAAGGTGGCGGCGAAGCTGCGGGTGAGCTGCTGGGCGGCGGCCACCGGGACCACCATCAGCGCGGAGACCAGGAGCAGGCCGACGACGCGCATCGCGACGGTCACCGTGACCGCCGCCGTGACGGCCGTCAGCAGGTTCAGCGCGCGCACCGGCAGCCCGGTGACCCGGGCGAACTCCTCGTCCTGGCTGACGGCGAACAGCTGGCGGCGCAGCCCGACGGTGACGAGGACCACGAAGGCGGCCAGCACGCAGATCGCGGTGACGTCGGACTCGGAGACCGTCGACAGGGACCCGAAGAGGTACGAGGTGAGGTTGGCGTTGGAGCCGCCCGGCGCGAGGTTGATGAACATCACGCCGCCCGCCATGCCGCCGTAGAAGAGCATGGCGAGGGCGATGTCGCCGCGGGTCTTGCCGTACCAGCGGATCAGCTCCATGAGGACCGCGCCGAGGACGGAGACCAGGGTCGCCATCCACACCGGGGACCAGGAGAGCAGGAAGCCGAGGCCGACGCCGGTCATCGCCACGTGGCCGATGCCGTCGCCCATGAGGGCCTGGCGGCGCTGGACCAGGTAGATGCCGATGGCCGGGGCGGTGATGCCCACCAGGACGGCGGCGAGCAGCGCCCGCTGCATGAAGGCGTAGTTCAGGATTTCCATGGTCGTCGCCTTCTCAGCTCAGCAGGCCGGTGCGGATCGGTTCGGCGCCCGCCGGTGCGTGCGGGTGGACGTGGTCGTGGCCGGGCAGCGCGTGCTGGCCGACCGCCTCGGGCGGCGGGCCGTCGTGCAGGACGCAGCCGTCGCGGAGCACCACGGCCCGGTCGATCAGCGGCTCCAGCGGGCCCAGCTCGTGCAGGACGAGGAGGACGGTGGTGCCGGCCGCGACCTGCCCGCGCAGGGTTTCCGCCAGCACCTCCTGGCTGGCCAGGTCGACGCCCGCCATCGGCTCGTCCATGATCAGCAGTTCGGGTTCGGCGGCGAGCGCGCGGGCGATCAGCACGCGCTGGTGCTGGCCGCCGGAGAGGGCGTTCACCGAGTCCTTGGCGCGGTCGGCCATGCCGACCAGGCCGAGGGCGCGGCGTACGGCCTCGTGGTCGGCCTTGCGCAGGACGCCGAAGCGGGCCCGGGAGAGCCGGCCCGAGGAGACCACCTCGGTCACCGTGGCGGGGACGCCGCCCGCGGCCGTGGTGCGCTGCGGGACGTAGCCCACGCGCGCCCAGTCGCGGAAGCGGCGCCTGGGGGTGCCGAACAGCTCGATCTCGCCGGCCGTCACCGGCACCTGGCCGATGATCGTGCGCACGGCCGTGGACTTGCCCGAGCCGTTGGCGCCGAGCAGCGCGACCACCTGGCCGCGCCGCACGGTGAGGTCGATGCCGCGCAGGACGGGGCGTGAGCCCAGCTCGGCGCGGACGCCACGCAGGGATATGACGGACTCGTCGCTCACGATGTCCTCCGTAACGATCGAACGGGCCGGGCCGCCCGTTCGGGCTGCCCGGCCGGGCTGCTTACTTGGCGCCGAGGGCGGTTTCGAGCGCCTTGAGGTTGGCTTCCATGACCCCGACGTAGTCCTCGCCCTTGGACTTGTCGGTGATGCCCTCCAGCGGATCGAGGACGTCCGTCTTCAGGCCCGCGTCCTTGGCGAGGGTCTTCGCGGTCTTGTCGGACACCAGTGTCTCGTAGAAGACGGTGGTGACGCCGTCGGCCTTGGCCTCCTGCTGGAGTTCCTTGATCCGGGCGGGGCTGGGCTCGCTCTCCGGGTCGAGGCCGTTGATGGCCTCCTGGGTGAGGCCGTAGCGCTCGGCGAGGTAGCCGAAGGCGGCGTGGTTGGTGAAGAAGACCTTGGTGGCCGTGTTCTTCAGGCCGTCCTTGTACGCCGTGTCCAGGCCGCTCAGCTTCTTCGCCAGCGCCTCGGCGTTCTTGCGGTAGTCGCCGGCGTGGTCCGGGTCGGCCTTCTCGAAGGACTCGGCGACACCCTGGGCGATCTCGGCGTACTTCACCGGGTCCAGCCAGACGTGCGGGTCGAGCGCGTGCTCGCCGCCCTCGGAGTGCTCCTCCTCGGCGTGCTCCTCCTCGGCGTGCTCGTCCGCGTGCTCCTCGCCGCCGTGGTCATGGTCGTGCTCGACGTTGCCGTGGTCCTCCAGCTTCGTCAGCGAGGCGGCGTCGATCTTCGTCTTCACGTCGGACTGGGCGATGGCCTCGTCCACGGCGGGCTGGAGGGACTTGAGGTAGAGCACCGCGTCCGCCTCGCCCATCCGGGCGGTCTGCTTGGCACTCAGCTCCAGGTCGTGCGGCTCCTGGCCGGGCTCGGTGAGCGTGGTGACGTTCACGTGGTCCCCGCCGATCTGCTCGGCGAGGTATTCCATGGGGTAGAACGACGCGACGACGTCGAACTTGTCGGTGTTGCCCGCCGCCGAGCTGTCGCTGGAGCAGGCCGAGAGGGTGCCGAGGCCGAGCGCGGTGGCCGCGGTGACTGCTATGCCGGATATGCGGCGTCGTCGTACGTTCATGACACTCATTTTCAACAAATATGGAAACCGTTGTCAACAAGCGGACGATTCCGCAGCTGGGAGGCCCCGATTTGGCCGTGGGGCGACCCACGCCGGTAACCTGAAGCATTCTCTGGAAGCATCTCGCTTCGTCGCCCGTCGTCGTAATGAAGAGAGCACCGTGGCCGCCGACAAGATCGACACCATCGTCAGCCTGAGCAAGCGCCGTGGCTTCGTATTCCCGTGCAGTGAGATCTACGGCGGTCAGCGCGCCGCCTGGGACTACGGTCCGCTGGGTGTCGAGCTCAAGGAGAACCTCAAGCGCCAGTGGTGGCGCTACATGGTCACCTCGCGCGAGGACGTCGTCGGTCTCGACTCCTCCGTGATCCTGGCCCCCGAGGTCTGGGTGGCCTCCGGTCACGTCGCCACCTTCACGGACCCGCTGACCGAGTGCACCTCCTGCCACAAGCGGTTCCGCGCGGACCACCTGGAGGAGGCGTACGAGGAGAAGAAGGGGCACGCCCCGGAGAACGGCCTCGCCGACCTCAACTGCCCCAACTGCGGCAACAAGGGCACCTTCACCGAGCCCAAGCAGTTCTCCGGTCTGCTCTCCACCCACCTCGGCCCGACCCAGGACAGCGGCTCCGTCGCCTACCTGCGACCCGAGACCGCCCAGGGCATCTTCACCAACTTCGCCCAGGTGCAGACCACTTCGCGGCGCAAGCCGCCGTTCGGCATCGCCCAGATGGGCAAGTCCTTCCGCAACGAGATCACGCCCGGCAACTTCATCTTCCGCACCCGTGAGTTCGAGCAGATGGAGATGGAGTTCTTCGTCAAGCCGGGCGAGGACGAGAAGTGGCAGGAATACTGGATGGAGCAGCGCTGGAACTGGTACACGGGCCTTGGTCTCCGTGAGGAGAACATGCGCTGGTACGAGCACCCGGCCGAGAAGCTCTCCCACTACTCCAAGCGCACCGCCGACATCGAGTACCGCTTCTCCTTCGGCGGCAGCGAGTGGGGCGAGCTGGAGGGCGTCGCCAACCGGACCGACTACGACCTCTCCTCGCACGCCAAGGCCTCCGGCCAGGACCTCTCCTACTACGACCAGGAGGCCCAGGAGCGCTGGACGCCGTACGTCATCGAGCCGGCGGCCGGTGTCGGGCGCGCGATGCTCGCCTTCCTGCTCGACGCGTACATCGAGGACGAGGCGCCGAACGCCAAGGGCAAGCTGGAGAAGCGCACCGTGCTGCGGCTCGACCCGCGGCTGTCCCCGGTGAAGGTGGCCGTGCTGCCGCTGTCCCGCAACCCGGAGCTGTCGCCGAAGGCGAAGGGGCTCGCGCAGGCGCTGCGGCAGAACTGGAACATCGAGTTCGACGACGCGGGTGCGATCGGGCGCCGGTACCGCCGTCAGGACGAGATCGGCACGCCGTTCTGCGTGACCGTCGACTTCGACACGCTCGACGACAACGCGGTGACCGTTCGGGAGCGGGACACCATGAAGCAGGAGCGTGTGTCTCTCGACCAGATCGAGGGGTACCTCGCCTCTCGGCTGGTTGGGTGCTGAACGTCCGTCTGCGTTGAGGTACCAGGGGGCTCCGCCCCCTGGGCCCCGGGGCCTGTGCCCACCCACCACCCGACTCGGTCGGGAGGGGGGTGGGCGTTTCGGCGTTTCGGGGGCCCGGACTTACAGGTCCACCCCCCGGGCTCAGCGGCCCTGGAGGGACTTCACGTTGGTGCCGAAGGTCCAGTTCTTCGAGCCGTCCCAGTTGAGGGACCAGGTCATCAGGCCCTTGAGGGCGCCGTTGTAGTGGTTCCATGCCTGGGAGACCAGGGACGGTGGCATGTAACCGCCGCCCGCGCCGGGCTGGGCGGGCAGGCCCGGGACCTGCTTGTCGTAGGGCACCCGGACCGTGGTGCCCTGGATGACCAGGCCCTTGTCCAGGCAGTCGGTCTGGGCGGTGAAGCCCTGCACGGTACCGGCCGAGTAGGAGTCGCCGGCGCAGCCGTACATGCTGCCGTTGTAGTACTGCATGTTCAGCCACCACAGGCGGCCGTTGTCCGCGTACTTCTTGATGATCGGCAGGTACGCGCCCCAGATCGATCCGTAGACGATGCTGCCGCCGGTGACGTACGCCGTCTCCGGGGCCATCGTGAGGCCGAAGTTCGAGGGCATGCGGGCCAGTACGCCGTCGATGATGCGGATCAGGTTGGACTGGGACGCGGAGAGCTGGTTGATGTTGCCGCTGCCGGTCAGGCCGGTCTCGATGTCGATGTCGATGCCGTCGAAGTTGTACTCCTTCAGGATCGGCACGATCGTGTCGACGAAACGGTCCGCGACCGCGGTCGAGTTGAGATCGATGCCGGCCGTCGCGCCGCCGATGGAGAGCAGCAGCGTCTGCCCGGACGCCTTGGCCGCGCACATCTCCGCGGGCGTCGCCACCTTCACGCCCCGGTCCATGCCGTCCTCCCACAGGGCCGTGCCGTCGGAGAGGATCACCGGGAAGGCCGCGTTGAGGACGTTGTACCCGTGGGCGCCGATCTGGGGGTCGGTGACCGGGGTCCAGCCGAAGGGCGGGTGGACGCCGTTGGCGGCGCCGTCCCAGTTCTCCCAGTAGCCCTGGAGGACCTTGCCGGCGGGCTTCGACTTCACGGCGCAGGTGTCGGCGGCCGCGCCGGTGGGGGCGGCGCCCTCGGGAGCCGCCGACGCGGTGGCGACTCCCAGGGGGACCAGAACGGTGGCCGCCAGTGCGGCGGCCAGTAGACGGATTGTGCGGCGGATCATGCCGGGCCTCCCGGTGGGGGTCGGTGAGGGAGAGTCTTCTTGTGTCGTAGGCATGACAGTGCTGTGGTCCAGACCTTTCGTCAAGAGGTCTGGACCAAGTGGCGTGTGCGGATCGGGCGTCGTCAGGCGATCGTCCGGGGGAGGCGCAGGCTCAGCAGGCCCGTCAGCGCCACCCCGGCCAACTGGACCAGCAGCGTCGTCACCAGGGCGTCCCGCATGCCCATCCCCGGGGTCAGCGACAGGAACAGGGTGCCCAGGGTGGCCACGCCCAGGGCCAGCGACGACTGCTGGGTGGTGACCATGACGCCACTGCCCACGCCGGCGCGTTCGGCGGGCACCTCCGAGAGGACCAACCGGAGGACGACCGGGAGCTGAAGTGCCTGGCCCGCGCCCGCGACCGCCGCGCCCGGCAGGAGTTCGACCAGGCCGAGGTCGGGCCAGGAACGCCACGCGGCCAGCGTCATCAGGGCCAGGCCCACTCCCTGGAGGACGGCGCCGGTGGGCACCACGCGGGTGCCGTAGCGGGCGACCAGTCGGGGGCCGGCGAGGGAGAAGAGGAAGAACACCACCGCGAGCGGGGCCAGGGCGAGCCCCGCGGCCACCGGGCCCAGGCCCGCGCCCTGCTGCAACGCCACCGCGATGACGAACATGAAGCCGCTGAAGCCGATCGAGAACGGCACGATCAGCAGCAGGCCGCGGCGCAGCGAGACGATCGCGAACAGGCTCGGCGGGACCAGCGGGGTACGGCCCGCGCGGTCCGCCCGGCGCTCCACCGCGTAGAACGCCGCCGCCGCGAACGGGAACGCCGCCAGCGACAGCCACGTCCACAGCGGCCAGCCCGCCGCCCGGCCCTCGGTCAGCGGCACCAGCAGGGTCAGGATCGAGGCGGCCAGCAGGAAGGTGCCGGGGACGTCCACCGGCTCGGGGCGCGCGGAGCGGGTCTCCGGGACCGCGCGGGCGGCGAGGAAGAGACCCGCGAGGACGACCGGGACGTTCACCAGGAAGACGGAACGCCAGCCGGTGCCCGCGATGTCCGCCGCCACCAGGACGCCGCCGAGGATCTGCCCGGCCACCATCGACAGACCGGCCGTGGCCCCGTACAGGCTCATGGCCTTCGCGCGCCGGGGACCGGTCGTGGTCGCCTGGATGGTCGCCAGCACCTGCGGCAGCATCGCGGCGGCCGAGGCGCCCTGCGCCACCCGCGCGGCCACCAGCGACCAGGCGTCCGGCGCCAGGCCGCAGGCCAGCGAGGTCAGCCCGAAGGCCGCCATGCCGCCCAGGAACAGGCGGCGCCGGCCGAGCAGGTCGCCGAGCCGGCCGCCGAGGACCAGCAGGACGGCGTACGCGACCCCGTATCCGGCGACGACCAGTTCCAGGACCGCCTCGCCCGCGGAGAGGTCCGCGCCGATGGTGGGCAGGGCGACGTTGACGATGAAGAAGTCGACGAGCGGGAGCGCCGCACCCAGCAGCACCGTGAAGAGTCCGAGGCCGCCGAGTGCGGGCGGCGCTTCCGGGGTGCCCGTACGGACGGGACGTGAAGTGATGGTTTCGGTCACGTGGTCGAGCCTGCGGCCGTTTCCAGGGTGGTACCAGAGTCTTCTTATGCTGGTAGTAGAAGTACCTGGCAACAGGTTCCCGGGCGCGGCATCCTGGAGGCATGACGACGATGACGGGTCGGGAGACGGCCGTCCAGTCCCCGCCCCGGGACACCGGCTCGGAGATCCGGCGGCACGAACTCGCCGCCTTCCTGCGCAGCCGCCGCGAGCGCATCGCGCCCGAGCAGGTCGGGCTGCCCCGCGGACGACGGCGCCGGACCCCGGGGCTGCGCCGCGAGGAGGTCGCCCAGCTCTCGGCCGTCGGCGTCACCTGGTACACCTGGCTGGAGCAGGCCCGGGACATCCAGGTCTCCGTGCAGGTGCTCGACGCCCTCGCCCGCACCCTGCTGCTCGACCCCACCGAGCGCGCCCACCTGTTCCAGCTGGCGGGCTCCGTCGACCCGACGCCCGCGACGGACTGCCCGGCCATCACACCGGCGGTGCGCGCCCTGCTGGAGCAGTTCGAGCCGTACCCCGCCTGCGTGCAGAACAGCCGGTACGACATCCTCGCCCACAACCGGACGTACGGGCTGCTGCTGTGCGACCTGGACGCGGTGCCGCCCGAGGACCGCAACTGCATGGTCCTCTGCTTCACCCACGAGGACTGGCGGTCCTCCATCGTCCATCTGGAGGAGACCCAGCGGCTGATGGCGGCCCGGTTCCGCGCCACGATGGCCGGTCATCTCGCCGAGCCCGCCTGGAAGATGCTGCTCAAGCGGCTGCGCACCCAGTCGCCCGCCTTCCGCGAGGCCTGGGAGCGGCACGAGGTGGTCGCGCACCGGGGCAAGCGCAAGGAGTTCCTCAACCGGCACGTCGGCCGGATCCGCGTCGACCACACCGACCTGTGGCTCGGACCGGAACCGGGGCCCCGGATGGTGACGTACGCCCCGGCCGACGAGGACTCCCGGGAGCGGCTGGAGAGGCTGCACGCGATCGCCCTGGAGCGGGAGCCGGCCGCGTCGGGATGAGCGCCCGAAGTGCGGGAACCCGGGGAAATGCGGAAGGTGATGTTCCCGGGGTTTCCCAGGGCGCGCACAGCCCGGGGTTCCCACAGCACGGACAGGGCGAGGACGAACAGTCATGGCTGAGCAGAAGTCGGCGCGGACACTCCCGCGGCCGTTGCACGCGGCCGCTTCGGCGGTGCGGAAGGTGCCGGGTGCCGGGACGGTGGGCAGGGCGGCCGAGGGCGCGCTGGACAGGATCGGGGCGGTGTCGCCGCGCGGGCGGCGCGTACTCGTCTACACGGGCGCCGGAGTGCTGGGCGTCGCCGGACTGGTGGAGTGGCCGGTCGCGGTCACCGGGGCGGCGGTGGCCTGGCTGACGCAGCCGCGCGGGCAGAACGGGCGGGGCGGCGACGGGGGCGCGGCGAAGGGCGGCGACGCGGAAGCGGCCGGGGCCCGGGGCGCCGTCGGCAGCAAGCCTGCCCGGACGTCGGCCAGGAAGACCACCAGCAGGGCGGCCACGGCGAAGGCCGCCACGGCGAAGACGGCTGCGGCGAAGGCCGCCACCGGCAGGACGGCTGCGGCGAAGACGGCCGGAGCGAGGGCGAGCGGGACGAAGGCCGCCGGGGGCGGGACGGCCACCCCCGCCAAGTCGGCCGCCGCGACGTGGCGGACCACCGGCGCCGAGAAGGCCGCCGCCAAGTCCACGGCCGCCAAGTCAACGACCACCGGGTCCAAGGCCGCCAAGTCCACGGCCACCGGGTCCACGGCGGCGAAGTCCGCCGCCGCGCGGAAGTCGCCCGCGCAGAAGACCGCCGCGAAGAAGACCTCCGCGAAGAAGACCGCGTCCCCCACCCGGGCCAAGAGCCAGTCGGGGACCAAGGCGTCCTCGAGCCGGCCCTCCTCCTCGGGCGGCGGCCGGAGCGGAAGCCGCGGACGCAAGACGGCCGCCGCGTCGCGCACCCGCACGTCCGGCTGAGGGAGAGCGATGGCCGGCGGACTGCTCACGCGTTCCCAGGACGCCGTCACGGGATTCGTGCTGGCCGGACCCCGGCTGCTCGCGCGCGGCACCGCGCCCGCCGTGGGCGCCGCGGCCGGGGCGGCGGCGGGCACCGCGCGGGCCGGTGTGCGCGGCGCCGACTTCGCGGCACGGGCGGCACGGGTGGCCCGCGCCGCGCTGCCCGGGGGATCGCGGGACTGGCGGGCCGGACCCCGGGCGCACCTCGCGCTGCGGCCGGTCGCGAGGGACGAGGTGCGCCGGGCGGGCGGTACCGAGCGGGTGGGACGGCGGGTGGCGGCGGCCCTGGCCGAGCACCCGGACGTGCTGTTCGCCTACTGGGACACCGGCCTCGCCAGACTGGTGGTGACCGCGACCGAGGACGCACTCGCCGACCGGGTCGTGGACCACGCCACCGAACTCGCCGGACGCCACGGACTCACCCGGGTGGACCAGGCGGACCTGACCGGCCTCACCGGCCCGGGCGAACCGGGCGACGACGATCTGGTCGACGACGATCTGGTCGACGGCGACCTGGTGGACGAGCCGGACCACCCCGGCGACCCCGCCCCGGTGCGCGTCGCGGCGGCCGCACTCGGCGCCGACGTGCTCGGCATCGCCGCCGCCGTGACCGGCGCGCGGCTGCGGCTGCCGCCCTCGCCCCGCCTGGTCACCGCCGTAGCGACGCTGCTGCGCGAGAACCCGGCCTTCCGCGCCTGGCTGCGCGAGCGGCTCGGCGACCACCGCATGGACGTGGCGCTGGCCGCCGCCAACGCCGCCGTCCACGGTGCCGGGCAGAGCCCCACCTCACTGGTGCTCGACGGGGCGCTGCGGGTGTGCCAGCTGACGGAGGCGGTGGCGCGGGGTGCCGCCTTCGAGGTCGTGCACGACCGGTTGTGCGTGCCCGGCCGCGACAGCCTGCCCGCCGTACCCGCCCTGCGTCCGGCGCCCCGCACCTCCCCGGCCCAGGACTACGCCGCCCACGCCTCGGCGGGCAGCGTGGCGGGCGCGGCCGCGACCCTGCTGGTCAAGCACGACCTGGCCGAGGCGGCGGAGGCGGTGCTCGCCGGTTCGCCCAAGGCCGCCCGTTACGGGCCCGCCGCCTTCCACGCCGTACTGAGCGCGGCGCTGTCCCGCACGGGTGTGCTGGTGCGCGATCCCGGGCGGCTGCGGCAGCTGGAGATGGTCCGCACGGTCGTCCTGCACCCCAGCGCGCTGCGGGTGCCGGACGCGGGCGCGGACCCGTGGACCGAGGACGTGCTGGACGCGGCGCGGCGCGCGGGACTGCGCGTGGTCATGGTCGAGGACCCGGCGCTGGCCGACTTCACCGGACTCGCCGACCAGGTCGTCGGCGCCCGCCGCCCGCTCGCGGACGTCGTGGCCGAACTGCGCGCCGAGGGCGGCGTCGTCACCGTCGTACGGCCGCTGCCCGGCGACGACGGGTCGGTGTCGGCCGGGCTGCTCGCCGGGGACGTGGCCGTCGCGCTGGCCGACGGGGACTGCCCGGTGGCCTGGGGCGCGGACGTGCTCGCGCCGCAGGGGCTCGCCGACGTGTGGCGGGTGCTGCGGGCGGTGCCGGTCGCGCGTGCGGTCGGGCGCCGGTCGCAGACGCTGGCCCGGTCCGGGGCCGCGCTGTCCGGACTGCTGGTCGCGGTCGGCGAGGCGCGCGGCAGGAGCCGGGGCGGCGTGTCGTCGCTGCTGGGGATGCGGCACGCGCCGGTCGACGCGAGCGCGGCGCTGGCCCTGCTGTCCGGCACCCGGGCGGCGATCGGCGTGGCGACGGCCCGCGCTCCGCACCCCCGGGCCCGGGTCGCCTGGCACGCGCTGGACCCGCAGGACGTACGGGACCGGCTGGAGCGGGAGCGCGAACCCGAGCCGACCGCCGTGGAACAGGCCACGGCCCGGCTGCGGGCGGCCGCCGACCGGGCGGGGCGGGTGCCCGTGCTGGCTCCGGTCCGCTGGTCGTGGCAGCTGGCCCGGGCCGTACGCGGGGAGCTGGACGATCCGCTCACCCCGGTGCTGGCGGTCGGCTCGGCCGCCTCCGCCATCCTCGGGTCGGTCGTGGACGCGTTGCTCGTGGTCGGCGCCCTCGACCTGAACGCGCTGGTCGGCGGCTTCCAGCGGCTGCGCGCCGAGCGGGCGCTGTCCGGGCTGCTGGCGGAGCAGAAGCAGAAGGCCCGGGTCGCCGAGGAGCAACTCCGCCCGGAGACCGCGGAGTTCACGCCGGAGGGGGAGCCGCGGATCGTGGACGCGGCCAAGCTGCACCCGGGCCACGTGATCGAGCTGCGGGCGGACGACGTGGTGCCCGCCGACGCGCGGCTGCTGTGGGAGGACGGCCTGGAGGTGGACGAGTCCGCGCTGACCGGCGAGTCGCTGCCGGTGGACAAGTGCGTGGACCCGGCGCCCCGCGCCCCCGTGGCGGAGCGGTACTGCATGGTCTTCGAGGGCACGACCGTGGTGGCCGGGCGGGCCCGCGCCGTCGTCGTCGACACCGGCGACCACACCGAGGCGGCGCGCGCGGTCGCGCTGGCGGCCCGTACGCCGTCCGCGGCCGGAGTGCAGGCCAGGCTTCAGGAGCTGACCCGCAAGGCGCTGCCGCTCACCCTGGCGGGCGGGGCCGCGGTGACCGGGCTCTCGCTGCTGCGCGGGGCGCCGATCCGGCAGGCCGTCGCCGGCGGCGTGTCGGTGGCGGTGGCCGCCGTGCCCGAGGGACTGCCGCTGGTGGCGACCGTGGCCCAGCTCGCCGCGGCCCGCCGGCTGAGCCGCCGGGGCGTCCTGGTGCGCACCCCGCGCACGCTGGAGGCGCTCGGCCGGATGGACACCGTCTGCTTCGACAAGACGGGCACCCTCACCGAGAACCGGCTGCGGCTGTCCCGGGTCGCGGGCGCCGACGGCACGGTACGCCGGTCGGGCGACCCGGAGACCGCCGACACCGTACGGACCGCCGCGCGCGCCTGCCCGCGGCTGGACGGCGACGGCGCCCGCCCCACCCACGCCACCGACGAGGCGATCCTGGACGCGGCCGGGGACGATCCCGGGTGGACACAGGAGGAGGGCCTGCCCTTCGAGACCTCCCGCGGCTACGCCGCCGCCGTCGGACGCGAGGACGGGACCGGCGCCGCCGTGCTGGTGGTCAAGGGCGCCCCGGAGACGGTGCTGCCCGCCTGCGCCGGCCTGCCGGACCACGCCCTGGAGGTGGCGCAGCGGCTGGCCGGTGCCGGACTGCGCATCATCGCGGTGGCACGGCGGACCCTGGACACGGGCGAGAGGGCGGCCGACGTGCTCGAACGGCAGCCGTCGGAGCTGGAGTTCACCGGACTGCTCGCGCTCGCCGACGTGGCCCGCGAGACCTCCCCGGCGCTGGTGCGCGGGCTGCGCGAGGCGGGCGTACGGCCCGTGGTGCTGACCGGCGACCATCCGCAGACCGCCCACGCCATCGCCGTCGACCTGGGCTGGCCCGAGGACGCGGTCGTGGTCACCGGCGACGAGCTCGCCGCCGCCGACCGCACCGCCCGCTCCCGGATGCTGCGCGACGCGGACGTCGTGGCCCGGGTGGCGCCCGAGCAGAAGCTCCAGGTCGTCGAGTCCCTGCGGGACGCCGGGCGGGTCGTCGGCATGGTCGGCGACGGGGCGAACGACGCCGCCGCGATCCGGGCCGCCGACATCGGCGTCGGCATCAGCGCCCGCGGCTCGGCCGCCGCCCGCAACGCCGCCGACCTGGTGGTCACGGGCGACGACCTGCTCGTGCTGGTGGAGGCGGTGCGGGAGGGCCGGGCGCTGTGGCACAGCGTCGCCGACGCCATCGCCATCCTGATCGGCGGCAACGCGGGCGAGGTCGGCTTCGGCATCCTCGGCACGGTGCTGGGCGGCGCCGCCCCGCTGTCCACCCGCCAGATGCTGCTGGTCAACCTCTTCACCGACCTGTTCCCCGCGATGGCGGTCGCGGTGACGAAGACGGGCGATCCGGAGCAGGAGGCCGCCGACGCGGGCGCGCCGCTCGGCACGGCCGTGCTGGGCGAACCCCTCATCCGGCAGATCCGGCACCGGGCCCTGACCACGGCGCTCGGGGCGACCGCGGCCTGGCTGCTGGGCCGCTTCACGCCGGGCACCCGGCGCCGCTCGACGACCATGGCCCTGTGCGCGGTCGTCGGCACCCAGCTCGCCCAGACCCTCGCCGACCGCCGCGACAGCCGCCTGGTCCAGGTCACGTCCCTCGGCTCGGCCGCCGCCCTGGTCGCCCTCGTCCAGACGCCGGGCGCCAGCCGCCTCTTCGGCTGCACCCCGCTGGGCCCGGTCGCGTGGACGTGCGTGGCCGCCGCGATCGCGCTGGCGCTGGCGGGGCAGCGGGCGTTGCCGGGCGTGGAGGACGCGATCGTGAGGTACTGGCCGAAGGCGGCGGAGCGGCTGCCGCGGGCGGTGCGGTGAGGCGGGGCGCCGGGACCGGCCTCCGCCCGCCGGGGACGGTCACGTCCCCGCCCGCGCCGCCTCCCGCACCTCCGGCGACCGGAGGCGCTCGGCCGTCCGCTCCGCCGTGCGGTGGGCCCAGCGGCCGCTCGTGACGGCGCCGAGGACGAGGACCGCGAGGCCGCAGGCGGCCAGGATCCACCAGCCGGGGCGGGCGGCGGAGACGAAGGTGTCGCGGTACGCCGATCCGCTCACGCCCGCCGCCAGCACCGCGCCGACCACCGCCACGCCGAGGGTCTGGCCCAGCTGGCGGCTGGTGGAGGCGACGGCCGCCGCCACCCCGGCCTGGGACCGGGGCATGCCGGAGACCGCGGTGTTGGTGATGGGCGCGTTGACGAAGCCGAAGCCGATGCCGAACAGGACGTAGCCGAGGAAGAGGGTGAGGTCGGACGTCTCGGCCTCGAAGGCGGCGAAGAGGGTCCCGCTCACGGTCAGCGCCCCACCCGCGATCAGCAGCGGCAGGCGCGGCCCCCTGCTGCCGACCAGCCGCCCGGACAGCGGGGCGCACAGGAAGGTCGGGACGGCCATCGGCAGCATCCACAGGCCGGCCTCCAGGGCGCTCAGTCCGCGCACGTTCTGGAGATACAGCGTGGACAGGAACAGGAAGCCGCCCAGCGCGGCGAACGCGCTGATCGCTATGACGGTGGCCCCGCTGAACGGCGCCGACCGGAAGAAGCGCAGCTCGATGAGGGGGTCGGTGCGGCGGGGCTCGTGCAGGAGCAGGCCGATCAGCGCGGCGAGCGCCAGTACCGCGAAGGGCAGCACGGTGCGGAACCCGGCGTTCGGCGCCTCGATGATCGCGTACGTCAGGGAACCGAACAGCACGATCACCATCAGCTGGCCCAGCGGGTCGGGGCGCCGGGCCTTCGGCGCGCGGGACTCGGGGACGAAGCGGAGGGTGAGCAGGAGGGCGGCCAGGCCCACCGGGAGGTTGACCCAGAAGATCGAGCGCCAGCCGACCGACTCCACCAGCACCCCGCCCACCAGGGGACCGGCGGCCATGGAGATGCCGACCACCGCGCCCCAGACACCGATCGCGCGGGCGCGCTCGCGCGGGTCGGTGAAGGTGTTGGTGATGATCGACATCGCGACCGGGTTGAGCATCGAACCGCCCACCGCCTGCATCATCCGGAAGACGATCAGCGAGGACAGGCCGGGGGCCAGCGAGCAGAGCAGCGAGCCGAGCGTGAAGATCACCAGGCCGGTCATGAAGACCCGCTTGCGGCCGATCCGGTCGGCGGTGGAGCCGGACAGCATCAGCAGCGCGGCCAGCACCAGCGTGTACGCGTCGATGGCCCACTGGAGGCCCGACGTGCTCGCGTGCAGGTCGCGCTGCATGGAGGGGAGGGCGACGTTGAGGATCGTGTTGTCGATACTCACGATCAGCAGGCTCATGCAGCAGATGGCGAGCACGAGCATGCGGCGGCGATGGGTGAGCTCGGGCATGAACTCCAGCCTACGCCTACTTCAATAGTGCGTCTAACTAATGACCGGTGCACCGGTCTTCGTCCACAGGCGCGACGGGCACCGCCCCGCGTGCGTGACAATGGGGGAATGTCCACGCTCACCACGTCCGCCCCCCACCCCACCGCCGCGCCGTTGCGCATCGGCCCGCACACCGTCGCGCCGCCGGTGGTGCTGGCGCCGATGGCCGGGATCACCAACGCGCCGTTCCGCACGCTGTGCCGTGAGTTCAGCGGGGGCAAGGGCCTGTTCGTGAGCGAGATGATCACCACCCGGGCGCTGGTCGAGCGCAACGAGAAGACCATGCAGCTGATCCACTTCGACGCGACGGAGACCCCGCGCTCGATCCAGCTGTACGGCGTCGACCCGGTGACCGTCGGCAAGGCCGTCCGCATGATCGCGGAGGAGGGCCTGGCCGACCACATCGACCTGAACTTCGGCTGCCCGGTGCCCAAGGTGACCCGCAAGGGCGGCGGCTCGGCGCTGCCGTACAAGCGGCACCTGCTGCGGGCCATCGTCCGCGAGGCCGTCACCGGCGCCGGTGACCTGCCCGTCACGATGAAGATGCGCAAGGGCCTCGACGACGACCACCTCACCTACCTCGACGCCGGCCGCATCGCCGTCGAGGAGGGCGTCACCGCCATCGCCCTGCACGGCCGCACCACCGCCCAGCACTACGGCGGCACCGCCGACTGGGACGCCATCGCCCGCCTCAAGGAGCACGTCCCGGAGATCCCCGTCCTCGGCAACGGCGACATCTGGTCCGCCGAGGACGCGCTGCGCATGGTGCGGGAGACCGGCTGCGACGGCGTCGTCGTCGGACGCGGCTGCCTCGGACGGCCGTGGCTCTTCGCCGACCTGGTCGCCGCCTTCGAGGGCCGCACCGACTCGTTCGTACGGCCGACCCTGCGCGAGGTCGCCGACGTGATGGTGCGGCACGCGACCCTGCTCGGGGAGTGGATCGGAAATGGGGGGACGGCCCGAAGGGCCACCGTTGAGGGTGGTGGTGGGCGACGGGAGGGCGAGGCGCGCGGCGTCATCGACTTCCGCAAGCACGTCGCCTGGTACCTCAAGGGCTTCGCCGTCGGCTCCGAGATGCGCAAGCGGCTCGCCGTCACCTCCTCCCTGGAGGCCCTGCGCGCCGGCCTCGACGAACTCGACCTCGACCAGCCCTGGCCCGCCGGCGCGGACGGCCCCCGCGGCCGTACCTCCGGCAACAACCGGGTGGTCCTGCCCGACGGCTGGCTCAAGGACCCGTACGACTGCGCGGGCGTCGGCGAGGACGCGGAGCTGGACACCTCCGGCGGCTGACCGGCCTACGGCGAGGTGATCACTTGGCCCATTCGAAGTTGAACGGGCTGCAGGTGTCCGACAGGACCTCGCGAGTGCCGTACTCGCCCAGGCAGACCCGGTAGGAGATGTATCCACCGTCCTCGGCCAGGTTCATATTCACGTCAAGCCTGTCGTACTTGCCGTAGTAGTTCCAGGCGCGCAGGTAGTCGTCGCCGTTCTCGTCGCTGCGCAGGTACTCCACCACCACGGAGTGCCCGTCGGCGGCGTTGTCCCAGACCAGCAGGTGGTCGCCGTCATGGACGAACGACGCCGAGCCGTTGCAGTCGTGGGTCCAGTTGTGCGAGGTGCACACGTCGCCTTCGTGTCTCACGCCCACGTAGGTCACGGTGTACTCGGCGGCCGAGGCGGTGGCGGCCAGGGGGAGTACGGCCAGAGTGGCCGCACTGAGGGCGGCGACGCAGACGGTGCGCTTCTTCATGTGCGGTGATCCTCACGTCGGGCGGGCCCGCCGACGGCCGGTCCGCCCAGGAGGGCGCCCCCGGCGGCGAGTTGGGAACCCGGTGATCGTAGGCCCAGAAGCGTGCAGGTCGAACGTATTTTCACCGACTGGGATGCGGGGTGGAGCCGTACGCCGTCAGGAAACGGTCGCGGAATGAACTCATCCGCCATACGGGCGCGTCCTTCGCCGGCCGGAGCCCCTCCGTCCAGTTCCAGCCGTCGATCGCGTCGAGCACCTTCGGGTCCCTGGCGACGATCGACACCGGGACGTCCCGGCTCGCCTTGTTCCCGCTCACGCGGGCGAGCGGCTGGTGGTCGCCGAGGAACACGAGGACGGTGTCGTCGGTGCCGTAGCGCTCCAGCCACTGGGTGAGGCTGGTGACCGAGTACTGGATCGACTTGCCGTACTCCTCCTTCGAGCGGGCGGAGTCGGTGATGATGTCGGGCGCCCGCACGCCCGCCGCCTCGATGCCGTCGTACACCGACCCGTCGCCGACCTCGTCCCAGCCGACCATCCTCGGGATCGGCGCCCAGGGCTGGTGGCTGGAGGTGAGGATGACCTCCGCCAGCAGCGGCCGGTCGCGCTTCCTGCCGTGCTCCAGGCGCTGGAACGCCTCCAGCGCGTACTGGTCCGGCATCGTCGACCAGCTGAACTTCGGCCCCCGGTAGCCCATGTCGAACGCGTCGTAGACCTTGTCGAGCCCGTGCCAGTCCGCCTCCGGCCAGGCCTTCTGCACCCCCGGCATGATCCCGACCGTGTCCCAGTCGCCGGTCTTGCGGAAGGCCTTGGTGAGCGTGAGGCGGTCGCCGGCGGTGACGGTGCGGTAGCGCTGCTGGTTGTCCACCCACAGGCCGGACAGGAAGGTGGAGTGCCCGAGCCAGCTGCTGCCGCCGTACGTCGCCGAGGTCAGCCAGCCGCTGCGGGCGTGGAAGCCCGCCTTCGCCAGCGCCTCGGTGCTCGCGTCCA
Source organism: Streptomyces violaceoruber (assembly GCF_033406955.1). Taxonomy (NCBI): domain Bacteria; kingdom Bacillati; phylum Actinomycetota; class Actinomycetes; order Kitasatosporales; family Streptomycetaceae; genus Streptomyces; species Streptomyces violaceoruber. The sequence goes on from NZ_CP137734.1 coordinate 5,779,650, forward strand.
GGGTCCGGTCGACACCCGGTGCCATCACCGGGTCCTCGACGGCGCTGCGGCCGTAGCTCTCGATGAACGTGAAGACCATGTCCTTGCCGCGCAGGTCCGGCACCAGCTCGGCGCCGGGTGTGGCGCCGAAGCGGTCCGCCTTCGCCTCCTTCGCGAAGGCCGCCTCGTCCCGCAGCGTGTCCACGACCCGGTGCGCCTGTGCCTCCATCGCCCGGGAGGCACTGGTGGTGGCCACCGGCACGCCGAAGGTCTGCAACCCCAGCGAGGCGCAGGTCATCCACACGGTGGCCGTCAGCAGCGCGCCCCGGGCCGCCCGCTCCCGGTGCGCGGCGAGCAGTTCGCCGAGCCGGACCGACGCCAGCGCCATGAGCACCACCAGCGAGACGGCCAGCACGACGGCGCCCACCGCGGCCCAGGCCGCCGTCGCCCCGCCCATCGAGTCCGCCACGAACGACTGGGCGTCGTCGAGCAGGCCCCAGTCCAGGACGAGGTTGAAGTTCCGGCCCAGGTACTCGGTGAAGCCCATGTCGAGCAGGTTCAGCACGGTCAGCGCGCCCAGGACGGTCCCGAACAGCGCGGCCGCCACCAGGCGTGGCACCCGGGGCAGGCAGAGCAGCAGCACCGCCGCGACGACCGCCTCGACCGGGATCCGTGCGAAGCGGTTGGGCTCCAGGGCCGCCGGCGTGTTCGGCAGCAGCAGCGCTCCGCACACCAGAATGGCCGAAAGGGCCGTGGTGACCCGGCGGACCACGACGGCGGCGCGCGGGTGCCGGGAGCGCCACGCGCGCCCGTGGGCGAGGCGGGCCCCGAGGGCCGTGAGGGCCCTCAGCGGGGCGGGTCCGGGTGCGCCAGGGGTGTCGGGATCGTCGCCGGCTGTCTGCGGCGGCCGGCGGAAAGGCGTGATGACGGGCACCCGAAGGTCCTTCCGTGCGAAACCCGGTGGACGGCGGGCCCCGGCGAGGGGGCCGGGACCCGCCGCACTCTCGTACGTCCGGCGCCGGCGGTCCGTTCACGGGTCCGCATGGTGAAATCCGGCGGCCTGTGGGAGCGTGATTCTCGCCACCTCTGATAAGGACGGTGCTCAGATGAGCGGATCATGGGTGACTCCACTTCTCCAAGGTGTGGCACTGAGTGCCATGCGTTGATCGTTCATCGAGCGAACTCAAACGTAGATAATGATGCTCAAGTGAGCGGAGAGTTTGGCGTACGAGAGTTCATGTGTTCAGGAAGTGAAAACACAAGTGGTCGGTCGCTTGCCAAGCCTTGACTTTCGATCCGCTGGCGGACGGGTGGTTACAGGCGCATGACGCACACGTGGACGTACCCACAGGCCTTTGATCTGGGTACATTCCTCGCCGTCAGGGCAGCCACCGCGTCCTCGAGGAGTCGAGACCCGTGTCGGAAAACAAAGATCCCCAGGTAGCGAACGCAGCGAAGTTCGTTTACGACTTCACCGAGGGCAACAAGGACCTCAAGGACCTCCTCGGCGGCAAGGGCGCCAACCTCGCCGAGATGACCAACCTGGGTCTCCCGGTCCCTCCCGGCTTCACGATCACCACCGAGGCCTGCAAGACCTACCTCGACAGCGGCGAGGAGCCCGCGGCACTGCGTGACGAGGTGAGTGCGCACCTCGACGCCCTGGAAGTCACGATGGGCAAGAAGCTCGGCCAGGCCGACGACCCCCTCCTCGTGTCGGTCCGCTCCGGGGCCAAGTTCTCCATGCCCGGCATGATGGACACCGTCCTCAACATCGGCCTCTCCGACAAGTCCGTGCAGGGCCTGGCCAAGCAGGCCGGCGACGACCGCTTCGCGTGGGACTCCTACCGCCGCCTGATCCAGATGTTCGGCAAGACCGTCCTCGGCGTCGACGGCGACCTCTTCGAGGAGGCGCTGGAGGCGGCCAAGACGGCCAAGAAGGTCGCGGTCGACACCGAGCTGGAGGCCGCCGACCTCAAGAAGCTCGTCACCAAGTTCAAGAAGATCGTCAAGACCGAGGCCGGCCGGGACTTCCCGCAGGACCCGCGCGAGCAGATGGATCTCGCCATCAAGGCGGTCTTCGAGTCCTGGAACGGCGAGCGCGCCAAGCTCTACCGCCGCCAGGAGCGCATCCCGCACGACCTCGGCACCGCCGTCAACGTGTGCTCCATGGTCTTCGGCAACCTCGGCCCCGACTCCGGCACCGGCGTCGCCTTCACCCGCGACCCCGCCTCCGGGCACCAGGGCGTCTACGGCGACTACCTCCAGAACGCCCAGGGCGAGGACGTCGTCGCGGGCATCCGCAACACCGTCGCGCTGGCGGACCTGGAGCAGATCGACAAGAAGTCGTACGACCAGCTGATGCAGATCATGGAGACGCTGGAGAACCACTACCTGGACCTGTGCGACATCGAGTTCACCATCGAGCGCGGCCAGCTGTGGATGCTCCAGACCCGCGTCGGCAAGCGCACCGCGGGCGCCGCCTTCCGGATCGCCACCCAGCTCGTCGACCAGGGCCTGATCGACGAGGCCGAGGCCCTCCAGCGGGTCACCGGCGCCCAGCTCGCCCAGCTGATGTTCCCCCGCTTCGACGACGAGGCGAAGGTCGAGAAGGTCGGCCGGGGCATCGCCGCCTCGCCGGGCGCGGCGGTCGGCAAGGCCGTCTTCGACTCGTACACCGCCGTCAAGTGGTCCCGGTCCGGCGAGAAGGTCATCCTGGTCCGCCGCGAGACCAACCCCGACGACCTGGACGGCATGATCGCCGCCGAGGGCATCCTGACCTCGCGCGGCGGCAAGACCTCCCACGCGGCCGTGGTGGCGCGCGGCATGGGCAAGACCTGTGTCTGCGGCGCCGAGGAGCTGGAGGTCGACACCAAGCGCCGCCGGATGACCGTGCCCGGCGGGCACGTCGTCGAGGAGGGCGACGTGATCTCCATCGACGGCTCCTCCGGCAAGGTCTACCTCGGCGAGGTGCCGGTCGTGCCCTCCCCGGTCGTCGAGTACTTCGAGGGCCGGATGCACGCGGGCGCCGAGGACGCCGACGAACTGGTCGAGGCCGTGCACCGGATCATGGCCTTCGCCGACCGCAAGCGCCGGCTGCGGGTGCGCGCCAACGCCGACAACGCCGAGGACGCGCTGCGCGCCCGCCGGTTCGGTGCCCAGGGCATCGGGCTGTGCCGCACCGAGCACATGTTCCTCGGCGACCGGCGCGAGCTGGTGGAGCGGCTGATCCTCGCCGACACCGAGGCGGTGCGCGAGGAGTCCCTCAAGGAGCTGCTGCCGCTCCAGAAGCAGGACTTCGTCCAGCTCTTCGAGTCGATGGACGGCCTCCCGGTCACGGTCCGCCTCCTCGACCCGCCGCTGCACGAGTTCCTGCCCGACATCACCGAACTGTCGGTGCGCGTGGCGCTCGCGGAGTCCCGTCAGGAGCCGCACGAGAACGAGCTGCGCCTGCTCCAGGCCGTGCACCGGCTGCACGAGCAGAACCCGATGCTGGGCCTGCGCGGGGTGCGCCTCGGCCTGGTCATCCCCGGCCTGTTCACCATGCAGGTCCGCGCCATCGCCGAGGCCGCGGCCGAGCGCAAGGCGGCCAAGGGCGACCCGCGCGCCGAGATCATGATTCCGCTGGTCGGCACCGTCCAGGAACTGGAGATCGTCCGCGAGGAGGCCGACCAGGTCATCGCCGAGGTCGAGGCCGCCACCGGCGCCAAGCTCAAGCTGTCGATCGGCACGATGATCGAGCTGCCGCGCGCCGCGCTGACCGCCGGGCAGATCGCCGAGGCCGCGGAGTTCTTCTCCTTCGGCACCAACGACCTGACCCAGACCGTGTGGGGCTTCAGCCGCGACGACGTCGAGGCCAGCTTCTTCACGGCCTACCTGGAGAAGGGCATCTTCGGCGTCTCCCCGTTCGAGACCATCGACAAGGACGGTGTCGGCTCCCTGGTCGCCGCCGCCGCGAAGGCCGGCCGCGCCACGCGTCCCGACCTGAAGCTCGGCGTCTGCGGCGAGCACGGCGGCGACCCCGAGTCGGTCCACTTCTTCCACGAGGTGGGTCTGGACTACGTCTCCTGCTCCCCGTTCCGGATCCCGGTGGCCCGCCTGGAGGCGGGCCGGGCGGCGTCGCGGTCGAAGGGCAGCGACCACCGGTAACCCCCGAACGGGGTCAAAGGCCCCGGAGCCGCCGTCTGTCACCCGACCACCCTCACCGATCGGCGGCGGCTCCGGACCACGAGAAAAGGCGGCACCCGTGCGGGGGTGCCGCCTTTTGTGACACGTGCAACGGTGTGAATTCCTGTCCGCTGAGCAGCAGCAAGCTGTCAGCAGACTCGGAGGGCCCTGGCAGCGGACAGCGGCCGACACCCGGAACGGTGGTTGGATGACCCAGACGGATCACAGGGAACCGGCCGGTACGGCCCACCGGGACGGGAGCGGGGACAGAGCGGCGGGGAAGGTGCCCAGCCCCCGGACCGGCGCGGAGGAGAGAGTCCCCGAGGCCGGGCCACCCGTGGCCCGGAACCGGCTCGCCGCCCTGGACGGACTGCGGTTCCTGGCGGCCCTGTCCGTGGTCTTCTTCCACTTCGTCGGTCAGGTGCCCTCCACGATGCAGACCATGTGGGGCCGCCCCGTCGACAGCGTCTTCCCCGAGGCCCAGAGCTACTTCGCCTACGGCCGGCTCGGCGTCGAACTCTTCTTCCTGATCAGCGGGTTCGTCATCTGCATGAGCGCGTGGGGCCGCACCCCGCGCGACTTCTTCATCTCCCGCGTCACCCGGCTGTACCCCATGTACTGGGTGGCCATCGCGATCACGGCATGCGTGATCTACTTCGCCGGTGACCCGTTCGGGCAGCCGCACCCGCGCGTGATCTTCGCCAACCTGACGATGCTCCAGACGCCGCTGGGCGTGGAGAACCTGGACTCCGTCTACTGGACGCTCTGGCCCGAGCTGTGCTTCTACCTCACCTTCGCGGTCGTGGTGTGGAAGGGCCTGACGTACCAGCGGGTGGTGATCTACTGCGGCCTGTGGACGGTCGCCGCCGTGCTCGCCCCCGGCGCCGACATCCACCTGCTCACCCTGCTGGTGAACCCGCCGTCCGCGCCCTACTTCATCGCGGGCATGGCCTTCTACCTCATGTACCGCTACCGCCCCACCCCGCTGCTGTGGGGCATCGTCGCCATGTCGTGGCTGCTGGCGCTGCACTACCTGCTGACGCCCGGCGGCGGCCGTCTGGACTGGGACGTGTGGCAGCCCGGGCGCGGCTGGCTGGTCCTGATCATCACCGTGTTCTTCCTGCTGGTCGCCGCCGTCGCGCTCGGCTGGACCAGCCGCATCCGCTGGCGCGGACTGACCGTCGCGGGCACGCTGACCTTCCCGCTGTACCTGCTGCACGACGCCATCGGCGTCAACGTCATGCACCACTTCGGCGACCGGGCCCACCCGTGGGTCGTGGTCTGCGTCACCGTCGCCGCCCTGGTCGCGCTGTCCTACGTGGTGCAGCGGTTCGTCGAGCGCCCGGTGGCCCGGGCCGCACGGCGCTGGCTGAGCAGCGCCGCGTTCAGCCTCAGGGCGCCGGAGCCCCGCCGCTGAACGACGGGGCTCCAGGGGCGCGACGCGGGCCGGGCGCGGGGCGGTTCGGGCCGCGCCGCGGTTCAGGCCGCGCCGTCGCTGCGGCGGCGGCGCGCGGCCAGCAGCAGTCCGCCGCCCGCGAGCACGACGACCGCGCCGCCCGCCGCCAGGTACGGGGTGCTGTCGTCGCCGCCGGTCTCGGCCAGGTCGGTGCCCTGCTGCCCGGCGGCCTCGGCGCCGCCGCCCTCCTCGCTCCCGGAGTCCTTCCCGCTCCCGGCGTCCGCCGCGTCGTCCGTGTCCTTGGCGCCGCTGTCCTTGCCGTCGGCGGGCACGAAGCCGGCCGGCGGCTTGTCGCAGCCGACGCCGTCCTTGTCGCGGTCCAGGTGCTCGCCGTAGTGCTCGTCGCCCTTCTTGATGTTGGAGTAGCCGGCGTCGTACGCCTCGGAGCAGTTCTTGAACGGGTGGGCGCCGTCGTGCGCCTGGGCGGCGGCGGCCGGCAGGGCGGCGAGGGCCAGTGCGGCGACGGTCACGGCGGCGGGCTTGCGGAGCAGCTTCATCGAGAGTCCCGGGAACGGTGTGGATGGGCGGATATGAGGTGACGAAGCTATTGAGGTGACCAAGATGTGGTGGGGATATGAAGGACTCGTGATGAGAACGTGACGTGACCGGACGGTAGCTCTCCGCTCAGGGCCGCCGGGCGCGTACGGTGAGACGGGTCAGGACCGGGGAAGGAGCCGCGGATGACCGGCTGGAGCACGGGCGACATCCCCGACCTGGACGGGCGCGTCGCCGTCGTCACCGGGGCCAACGGCGGCCTCGGCTACGTGATCGCCCGGGAGCTGGCCCGCAAGGGCGCGACCGTCGTACTCGCCTGCCGCAGCGAGGAGCGGGGGAGCGCGGCCGTGCGGCGCCTGATGGGCGAGGTGCCCGCCGCCGCCGTGGAACCGGCGCGGCTGGACCTCGGCGACCTGGCCTCGGTCCGGGAGTTCGCCTACGGACTGCCGTACGAGCGGGTCGATCTCCTCGTCAACAACGCCGGGGTGATGGCGCTGCCGCACGGCACGACGGTGGACGGCTTCGAGACCCAGTTCGGCGTCAACCACCTGGGGCACTTCGCGCTCACCGGGCTGCTGCTGCCCTCCCTGCTGGCCGCCCCCGGGGCCCGGATCGTGACCGTCTCCAGCGTCCTGCACGCGCTGGCCAGGGTCGATCCGCGCGACCTCAACAGCGTGCGGCGGTACGGGCGCTGGACCGCGTACGCCCGCTCGAAGTCCGCCAACCTGCTCTTCACCCACGAGCTGGCGCGCCGGCTCGCGGGACGGGAGGACGCCTCGGACGTCCGTGCGGTCGCCGCCCACCCCGGGTACGCGGAGACCGGACTCCACGGCGCCGGGCCCCGGGCCGAGGGGCGTCGGCTCGCCGAGCGGCTGGCGCGGCTCGGGAGCCGGGTCGTCGCCCAGTCCCCGGAGGCCGGCGCGCTGCCCGTGCTGTACGCGGCGACCGCGCCCGGCGTCCCCTCCGACTCCTTCACCGGACCGTCCTTCGCGATGTGGCGCGGGACGCCCGCACCGTCCTGGCGGGCGTCCTGGACCATCGACGACGCGATGGGCGAGCGGCTGTGGGCGGCCTCCGAACGGCTGACGGGCGTCATCTACGAGGCGCTGCTGCCCTGAGGGGCCCGGGGGCGGCCGGAGGGCGCCGGGGCGACCTCCGGCGCTCAGGCCGTCTGGCCGCCGTCCACCACGAGGTCGGTCCCCACCACCGACGCCGCGTCGTCGGACGCCAGGTACAGCACGGCCGCCGCGACCTCCGCCACCGCCGAGACCCGGCCGAGCGGCGTCTCCTGCCGCATCCGCTCGGCCCGCCCGGCCTCCGTCTCGCCCGGTCGCAGGGACATGGAGGTCGCCGTGGCGCCGGGGCTGACGGCGTTGATGCGGACCCCGTCCCCGATGTGGTCCAGGGCGGCGCCCCGGGTGAGGGCCGAGACGGCCGCCTTGGTCGCCGCGTAGGCCGTGGCGCCGGGGCTGCGCTTGTGTGCGCCGAAGGTGGAGGCGATGTTCACGATCGTGCCGCCGCCCGGCTGGGCGCGCATGTGCCGGACCTCGGCGCGCAGGGCGAGGAACACGCCGGTGACGTTGATGTCGAGCTGCGTGTGCCAGTCCTCCTCGGACAGGTCCGCGACGGGTACCCCGCCGCGGAAGACGCCCGCGTTGTTCACCGCCACGTCGAGGGAGCCGAAGTGCTCCACCGCGGCGGACACCAGGGCGTCCACGTCTTCGCGCCGGGTGACGTCCGCGGTGACGGCCAGTGCCTTGCCGCCCGCCTGCTCGACCAGGGCCGCCGTCTCGTCCAGCGGTCCCCTCGCGCGCCCGGCGACGACGACGTGCGCGCCCTCGGCGGCCAGGGCGAGGGCGACGGCCCGTCCGATGCCGGAGCCCGCGCCGGTGACGAGGGCGGTTTTGCCGGTGAAGCGCTGGGTGGTCATGAATCTCCCCTTTTTCTTGACCGATCGGTTCAGTATGTGGCCGTGAAGAGACCCCTCCGGAGAGGGGTGCGTCCGTTTCCTCAGTCGAGCAGCGCGAGGGCCGCTTCCGCCGCGTCCCGCATCCTGGCCGGGTCCGGCGAGGCCTTCCCGACCACCCGCATGCCCTGGAGCAGGACCAGCAGCATCCGGGCGAGCGCCAGCGGATCGCGCCCCGCGGGCAGGTCGCCCTCGGCGCGGGCCCGGGCCAGCGCCGAGTGCAGCACGGTCTCCAACTGGTCCCAGTTGCGCTCGACCCGCCGGGCGGCGACCGCGTCGTGCGCGGCCAGCTCGGCGGCGGTGTTGGTGACGAAGCAGCCGTGCAGGCGCGAGTCGTCGGCGCTCGCCTCGGCGGCGTAGCGCCGCACCAGGGCCCGCACGCCCGGCAGGGCCGGGCCCGGCCGGGACAGGTCCGCCAGCAGGTCCGGGAGCAGCCCCTGCTCGTAGCGCGCCAGCGCCTTCAGGTACAGCTCGCGCTTGTTGCCGAAGGTCGCGTAGATGCTGGCGCGCCCGACGCCGAGGTGCTCCACGAGGTCGGACATCGACGTCGCCTCGTAGCCGCGCCGCCAGAACAGCTCAAGGGCTGCCCGCAGCGCGGCGTCCGGATCGAACTCCTTGGTCCTGGCCACGATCGACAGCCTAGGACCATCTGAAACGATCGGTCAAGAAAGCCCGGCTCAGGCGGGGTTCACGGCGTTCACGGCCGGCACCGCCCGCACGGCCTGTACCCGATACGTCTCCACCCGCATCGCCGCGTCGTCCAGGCACTCCCCGGTCGTGAGGTCGAAGCGCTGCTTGAGCAGCGGGGAGGCGACGAACGGGCGGCCCTGGTGGGTGCCGGTCAGGCCGCGGGAGAGGACCGCCGCGCCGGTGAACGGGTCCCGGTTGTCGATGGCGTACAGCCCGCCGTCCCGGTCGCGGAACAGGGCCACCTGGCCGCCGTCCGGCAGCAGGGCCGCCACGCCCCGGCCCGGGAGCAGGGCGCCGAGGTCGCAGGCCGTGAACCAGTCGTCCGTCAGCCGCAGCCGGACCTCCAGGCCGGTCGTGTCGGGGGCGAGGGTCTCGGGTGCCATAGTCATCGCCGGGTGCTTCCTTCCAGGAGGTCGTCCGCTGAGGCGGGCCGCCGGCCGATGTCCAGCAGCGGCAGGTCGGGCTTGATCTGGTCGCGTTCGGGCACGAAGCCCACGACCGGGTCGGGGACGTCGGGGGCGTTCACGAAGGACACGAACCGGGCCAGCTTCTCCGGGTCGTTGACGGTCTCGGCCCACTCGTCGCGGTAGTGCGAGACGTGGGCCCGCATCAGGGACTCCAGCTCGTCGCAGATGCCGAGCGAGTCGTGCACGACGACGTCCCGTACGTGGTCCAGGCCGCCGGGGATGCGCTCCAGCCAGGTGGAGGTGCGCTCCAGCTTGTCGGCGGTGCGGATGTAGAACATCAGGAACCGGTCGATCAGGCGGACCAGTTCGGCGTCCGACAGGTCCTGCGCGAGCAGGTCCGCGTGGCGCGGGGTGGCCCCGCCGTTGCCGCCGACGTACAGGTTCCAGCCGTTGGAGGTGGCGATCACCCCGAAGTCCTTCGACTGGGCCTCGGCGCACTCGCGGGCGCACCCGGAGACCGCCGACTTCAGCTTGTGCGGGGAGCGCAGCCCCCGGTAGCGCAGCTCCAGGTCGATCGCCATCCGCACCGAGTCCTGGACGCCGTAGCGGCACCAGGTCTGCCCCACGCAGGACTTCACCGTGCGCAGCGACTTCCCGTACGCGTGCCCCGACTCGAAGCCGGCGTCCACCAGCCGGGCCCAGATCAGCGGCAGCTGCTCGACGCGGGCGCCGAACATGTCGATGCGCTGACCGCCGGTGATCTTCGTGTAGAGCCCGAAGTCCCGGGCGATCTCGCCGATGACGATCAGCTTCTCCGGCGCGATCTCACCGCCCGGGATGCGCGGCACGACGGAGTACGAGCCGTTGCGCTGGAGGTTGGCCAGGAAGTGGTCGTTGGTGTCCTGGAGCGCGGCCTGCTCGCCCTCCAGGACGTAGCCGCTGGCGCCGATGCTCGGGGCCAGCGAGGCGATGATCGAGCCGACCGCCGGCTTGCACACCTCGCAGCCCTCACCGCCCCGCGCGCCCTCCCGGCCGTGCCGGTCCAGCAGCTCCCGGTAGGAGGTGATCCGCAGGGCGCCGACGATCTCGTACAGCTCCTCGCGGGTCTGCGCGAAGCAGCCGCACAGCCCCTTGTCGACCTCGACTCCGCTCGCCTCCAGCTCGGCGGTGACCAGCTGGCCGAGCACCTTCACGCAGGAGCCGCAGCCGGTGCCGGCCCGGGTGCACTTCTTCACCTCGGGCACGGTCGTGCAGGAGTGCTCGGTCACCGCGCCGCGAATGGTGCCCTTGGTGACGTTGTGGCAGGAGCAGATCACCGCGTCGTCGGGCAGCGCGGCCGGGCCCAGCTGGGCCGGGGCCCCGGCACCGGCGGGCAGTACGAGCGACTCGGGGGAGACCGGCGGGACCGAGCCGGTGAAGGCCCGCAGGGTGCCGTACGCCTCCGCGTCGCCGACCAGGATGCCGCCGAGCAGCGTGCCGTCGCGGCCCACGACCAGCTTCTTGTACAGGCCCGCGCGGGAGTCGGAGTAGACGACGTCCAGGCAGTCCTCGGCGGTGCCGTGCGCGTCGCCGAAGGAGGCCACGTCCACGCCGAGCAGCTTCAGCTTGGTGGACAGGTCGGCGCCGGTGAAGGACGCCTCCTGGGCGGCGATGGTGGCGGCGGCCGTCTCGGCCTGCTCGTACCCCGGCGCCACCAGCCCGTACACCCGGCCGTCGGCGGCCAGCGCGCACTCGCCGATCGCGAACACGCGCTCGTCGGTGACCGTGCGGCACCGCTCGTCGACGCTGATGCCGCCGCGCTCGCCGACCGCCAGTCCGCAGTCCCGGGCGAGCTGGTCGCGGGGGCGGACACCGGCGCTGAACACCACGAGGTCGGTGGCGAGTTCGGAGCCGTCGGACAGCTTCATCCCGGTGACGGCGCCGTCCTCGCCGGTCGTGATCTCCTGGGTGCCGACGCCCGTGTGGACGGACAGGCCCATCTCCTCGATGGTGCGCAGCAGCGCCGCGCCGCCGCCCTCGTCGACCTGCACCGGCATCAGGCGGGGCGCGAACTCCACGATGTGCGAGGTGAGTCCGAGCCCGTTGAGCGCACCGGCGGCCTCCAGGCCGAGCAGCCCGCCGCCGACCACGGCACCGGTCGTCGCCCGGGTCCTCGCGTACGCCTCGATGGCGAGCAGGTCCTCGATCGTGCGGTAGACGAAGCAGCCCTCGGCGTCCTTGCCGGGCACCGGCGGGACGAACGGGTAGGAGCCGGTGGCCAGGACGAGGACGTCGTACTCGACGACCAGCCCGGAGCGGGCGGTCACCCTGCGCGCCTCCCGGTCGATCGTCTCCGCCGGATCCCCGACGCGCAGCTCGATGCCGTGCTCGGCGATGAAGGCCGGGTCGGTCATCGACAGGTCCTCGGGGGTCTTCCCCGAGAAGTACGAGGTGAGCTGGACGCGGTCGTAGGCGGGGCGCGGCTCCTCGCACAGGACGACCACGCGGTGGGTGCCGGTCAGGCCGCGCTCGGCGAGGGCCTCCAGGAAGCGCTGGCCGACCATGCCGTGGCCGACCAGCACGATCGTCGGGGGGTTCCCCGGGGTGGCGGTCATCAGGAGCCTCCGTCTTGGGTGAGCAGGTGGAGCAGGGGGCCGCCGTCGGAGGGGAGCGGCTCTGCTCCCTCCCAGGCGCGCGCCAGCGCGCCGACGGTGCCGAGTTCGCCGACCAGCACCCCGCCCACCAGCCGGTCGTCGCGGACGACGACCTTGCGGTAGGTGCCCCGGGTGGCGTCGGCGAGCTGCACGACGTCGTCGCCGGGGCGGGGGTCGGTCTCGCCGAACGCGGCGAGGTCGAGGGGGGCGAACGGGCTGTCCGCCCCGGTGAGGGTGAGCCGGGTCAGTGCGCGGGTGCCGGTGTAGTGCCGGGTGGCGGTCCCGCCCTCCGCGAGCAGTTCGGCCAGCACCCCGGCCTGTTCGAGGGCGGGCGCGGCCAGGCCGTAGACGCGGTCCGCGTGCTGGGCGCAGTCGCCGATCGCGCGGATGTGCGGGTCGGAGGTGCGCAGCTCGTCGTCGACGAGGACGCCCTTGCCGACCGCCAGCCCCGCCTCCCGCGCCAGCCCGGCCCGCGGCCGCACCCCGCACGCGAGCACCACCAGGTCGGCGCCGAGGGCGTACCCGTCGCCCATCTCCACCGACCGCACCGCCCCGCCGACGCTGCGCACGTCCCGTACCCGGCACTCGGTGTGCACCTCCACGCCGAGGCCCTCCAGGTGCCGCCGCACCAGCGCGGAGGCCGCCGGGTCGAGCTGCCGCTCCATCAGCCGCTCGGACTGCTGGGCGAGCACGACCTGGGCGCCGCGCACGGCCAGCGCACGGGCGGCGGACACCCCGAGCAGCCCGCCGCCGATCACGACGGCCCGCACCCCCGGCCGTACCGCCTTCGACAACCCGAGGCAGTCGTCCATCGTCCGGAACGCGTGCACGCCCTCGGGCAGCTCGTGGTCCGGGGTGAACAGGCCGCGCAGGGGCGGCAGCACCGCGTTGGAGCCGGTGGCCAGGACCAGCGTGTCGTACGCGATCACGGACCCGTCGGCGCAGCGCACGGTCCGCCCGGCCCGGTCGATGCCGGTGACCCGGCCGCGCAGCAGCCCGGCGGGCGCCGGCAGGGCGATCACCTCGGGGCCGTACCGTCCGGCCAGCACCTCGGCGAGCAGCACCCGGTTGTACGGGCGGTGCTCCTCGTCGCCGAGGGTCAGCGCGGGCGTGCCCAGCTCACCGAGCCGCCGGGCGAGCGTCACACCCGCCAGTCCGGCGCCGATCACCACCACACGCGTTTTCGAGGTCATGGCACCGAGCGTGCGGTGCGGGTGTTACCCGGCCGCATCCCTTCTGTTTCCCACGGGGAACGCTGCCCTCAGCGGGCCCGGCCGGCGCGTGTGAGGGCCCCGGCCGGGGCGCGGGAACCTCAGAAGTCCCTCATCTCGATGGACGGCACATCCATCCCGTCCATAAGGTCGCGATCATGCCCGACATATCGCTGACCACGGTCGTCCTGCTCTGCCTCGCCGCACTCGCGGCCGGCTGGATCGACGCCGTGGTCGGCGGCGGCGGCCTCCTGCTGCTGCCCGCGCTCCTGCTCGGCCTGCCCTCCGGCACCCCGGCCGCGCACGCGCTCGGCACCAACAAGGCGGTCGCCATCGTCGGCACCACCGGCGCGGCGGTGACGTACGCCCGCAAGGCACCGGTGGACGTGCGCACCGCCGTACGCATCGGCCTGGCGGCGCTGGCCGGGTCCTCGGGCGGCGCCTTCTTCGCCGCCGGGATGAGCACCGAGGTCCTGAAACCGGTGATCATGGTGGTGCTGCTCGCGGTCGCCGCCTTCGTGATCTTCCGCCCCGCCTTCGGCACCGCGCCCGCCACCGGCCCGGCCACCCGCCGCCGGATCCTCGCCGCGATCGGTCTCGCGGGCCTCGGCATCGGCTTCTACGACGGCCTCGTCGGCCCCGGCACCGGAACCTTCCTGGTCCTGGCCCTCACCGCGCTGCTCCACCTGGACCTGGTGACCGCCTCCGCCACCGCCAAGATCGTCAACTGCTGCACCAACGCCGGCGCCCTCGCCACCTTCGCCTGGCAGGGCGCGGTGCTGTGGCAGCTGGCCGTCCTGATGGCCGCCTTCAACCTGGCCGGCGGCATGTTCGGCGCCCACACGGCCCTCAAGAGGGGCAGCGGCTTCGTCCGCGTCGTCCTGCTGACGGTCGTCTTCGCCCTGGTGGCGAACCTGGCGTGGGAGCAGTGGGTGGCCTGAGCCCTTTGACGCGGGGGCCGGCAGGAGGCCCCGGGAGGCACTCCTGCCGGTGAGGTGTCAGTCGGCGTAGTGGCCGTAGCCGCCGTGGCCGATGTAGAGGCTGTCCGCCACCGGGCGTTCGCCCGTGCTGTCCGACGGGCGATTGACGACGGCCTGCTCGACGACGAGGGTGGTGGAGCCGCCGCCGTCCATGTTCAGGCCGTCCACCGCGCCCAGGTCGAGCAGGATGCGGGCGAACTCGTCGAGAGTGACGCCGTTGCGGCCGGACTTGCCGGTCGCGGTGACGAAGAGGGTGCGGCCCGGGCCGTCGACGGCTATGGCGCTGCGCGGGTCGACGGCGGTGTTCTGCCCGGTGTAGGCGTACTGGGCGTTGTGCACCAAGGGGTAGTGGCCGTTGACGACGTCGACCGAGGAGTCCAGGGGGATGTCGTCGCCGAAGCGCTCGTCGTGGAGGCGTTCCTCGAAGGCCAGATCGGTACCCGGGGTGGCGTGGGCGCGCAGCCAGTCGGCGCCCGTGCCGGTGCCCTGGAGCACGCGTCCGCCGGTGGGGACGGTGACGCCGCCCCGGCCGTTCGGGTTCAGCGACAGCACCGTGCCGTCGGCCGCGACGACCGCCTCGGCGCCGGGGTCGTCGTCCTCGGTGAAGCGGGCGTCGGCGTCGGGCACCGGCGTAGGCGCCTTGAACCGGGAGGTGAAGGCGATGATCTCGGAGGCGTCGGCGAAGACGCCGCCGCCGATCGAGCGGTCCGCGGTGGCTCCCGAGCCCTGGGCGCAGCCGGTCATCCAGCCGGGGTGCCGGTTGACGCCGTCCAGTGGCATCGGGGCGGCGCCGGGAGCGGTCACCGCCAGGTGGGTGGTGAAGTCGCCGATGTAGGGGCGGCCGTGCTGGATCAGCGCGGCCTCGCCCCGGCCCGCCGCCGAGCAGGACGCGCTCTGCACGACACCTTCTTGGACGGATATGCCCATGAACGCCAAGGTGTCGCCCTGGCGGTACCAGAACCCGCCGTTGAGCCCGGCGTGCGGCCACCGGGGGGCGTAGCCGGTGGTGGACTTCAGCATGTCCGTGGTCTTCTCGGCCCGCGCGCCGGAGGTGCCCGCGGTGCTCTCGACGGTCAGGGGGGCTGCGTCCGGGTCGGCCCGCAGGACGTGGACGACGCGGTCGTCGTCGGGGTTCTGGTAGGTGAACAGCGTGAGACCGGGCCCGGGGGACGCGGTCGTCCGGGTGTAGCCGGGGCTGGTGATCAGGGAAGTCGGCTCGTCCTGCCGGGACTCGGCGGAGGCGCGGGGCAGGCCGAGGCCGAGCAGCAGGGCCGCGGTGAAGAGGACGACCGCGCGGCGGTGCACGGCGGGACCCGGGAGCTTCTTCGTCATGGTCAGCACTCCGAGGTCGAGTCGACGAACTTGTGGGAGCTGAAGGTCGGGGCGTAGGGGGCGGGCACCGTGGTGCTGTCGCCCCTGAGGACCACGTACGCGTCGTAGTCCCGGCCGTCGATGGTCCACGTACTCGTGTAGTCGGGGGCCCGGAAGAAGCAGACGTGCTGTCCCGTGCGGTTCCACACGGACACCACCTTGTTGTCCCACGCCGCGCCGTAGCCGGGGTTGTCGGCGGTGGAGACGGTGGCTTCACCGCGTCCGCCGGGCTCCGCGAAGAGGCACAGGCGGCCGTCGGTGCAGCGCTCGAAGCCGGTCCAGCAACCGGACTTGGCCTTGGCCAGCTTGTGGGAGCTCACGTCGCCGGTGAGGTCGACCGACCCCAGGGACAGATCGCCCCGGAATCCGGGCCGCAGCGCCTGGATGCCACCACCGTAGGAGGCGTCCGCGTAGACGCACGCCCAGTACGGGGTGTTGTTCCAGGCCGAGACGGCCTTGTCGTCGCGGTCGGCGCCGTAGGTCTGGCCGTCGTCGTCGGGGCCGGCCGCCCAGGCCGTGCCGGAGCCGTCGGCGGCCGTGTAGAGGCAGAACTGACCGGTGGAGCAGTCCTGCCAGCCGTCGGCACCGGCCGGCAGTGCCCGGTAGGTGGCGAAGACGCCTATGAGGGCCAGCAGGGTGGCCAGGACCGCGCCACGCGAAGTAGTCGAATGCATTCGCCGATCTTCACAGGATCAGCAGGTCTTATCCATGACGTGATCGGATCTCGTGGAGGCCGCGGTCCGGCGCAGGTTCAGGAGTTCCACCGCCCCCGTCGTGTCCTCGGTCCCGTGCCCCTCGGCGAGCCACCGCTCCAGCAGCGCCGTGTACGGCGTCAGCAGCTCCGGGCTCACCCCCTGCTCCGCCGCCGTGCGCAGCAGCGTCGCGTTGCCCGCCACCTGCATCGCGAGGTTGGAGACGACGTCCTTGGCGTAGTCGCCGCTCTCGATCCGGTCGGCCGCCGGACGGGCGGAGCCGGTCATCGCGCCGAGCCACGACACCAGCAGCGGCGCGAAGTCCCTCGGGGCGATGTCCTCCGGGCCGATCAGCGCGAAGGCGTGCATGATGCCCGCGAACATGCCGCTCATCGCGCTCAGCAGTGCCACGTCGTGCAGCGCCGCATAGCCCGCGTCCTGGCCCACGTAACGGGTGCCGGCCGGGACGGCGAGGGTGTCCCGGTGCTCCTCGAACAGCTCGGCGGAGCCGCTGTAGAAGACGTACCCGCCGGACTCCGGGGATCCGATCATCGGCGGTACGGCCATGATCCCGCCGTCCAGGAAGCGGGCGCCGCGTTCCCGCGCCCACCCGGCGCGGGCGCGGCCCTCGGCGGGCGTCCCGGTGGTGAGGTTCACCAGGTCCCGCCCGGTCAGGCCGGCCCCGTCCAGGGCCGCGCCGACCGAGGCGTCGTCGAGCAGGCAGACGATCACCAGGCGGCTCGCGGCCACCGCCTCGGCGGCGCTCGCGGCGACGGCCGCCCCCTCGGCGGCGAGGGCCCCGGTGCGGGCGGTGGTGCGGTTCCAGACGGTCACGGGGTGGCCCGCGGCGAGCCAGGCGCGGACCAGGGCGGTGCCCATGGCGCCGGTGCCGAGGACGGTGAGCGGAATACGGGCGGCGGGTGTCTTGTCAGTCATGGTGATCAGGTTCCGACGGGGCCGGTGACCGCTCAAGTACCTACTTCGGAGTGGGTGGTTACCCCGGCGGAAGCGTGCAGGCAGCGGGCAGGGACGGGGTGACGGGTATGGGGACGGCACGGCGGCCGGGGGCGTACCACTGCGGGGTCGACGCGGCGATGGACGTGATCGGCGGGAAGTGGAAGGTACTGATCCTGTGGGCCCTCGGCGAGGGGATGTACCGTTTCGGCGCGCTGCGCCGCGCGCTGCCGGGCGTCACCGAGAAGGTGCTCGCCGCGCAGCTGCGGGAGCTGGAGGCCGACGGCATCGTGCACCGCGAGGAGTACGCCGAGGTGCCGCCCCGCGTGGAGTACTCGCTGACCGCCCGGGGCGTCGCCCTCAACGAGGCGCTGGTGCCGCTCGGCGCGTGGGGGAAGGCGCACGTGCTGAGCGCGTCACCGGCTCCCGGTCAGGTGGGCGAAGACGACCACGTTGCCCTGGTAGCCGGTACTGCGTGAGTAGGGGCCGCCGCAGGTGATGACCCGCAGTTCGGGGCGGTCGGCGGCGCCGTAGACCTTCTCGTCGGGGAAGGCGTCGGCGGCGTAGACCTCCACCGCGTCCACCGTGAACACGGCGACGCCGCCGTCGCGCCGGTCGATCTCGATCGCCGAGCCCTTCTCCAGGGCGCCGAGGCGGTAGAAGACGGCGGGGCCCTCCGCGTTGTCGACGTGCCCGGCGACGATCGCGGTGCCCGTCTCGCCGGGGGTGGTGCCGGCCTCGTACCAGCCGGCGAGGTTCTTCTTCTCGGCGGGCGGCACGTCCAGGCTGCCCGTCCCGGTCAGGCCCAGGCCGGTCAGCGGGGCGTCCACGCCGATCGCCGGGATGCGGACCCGGTCCGGCGGGGAGGGCGGCAGCGCCGGTGCGGCCGCGCCCCGGTCGGCGTGCCCGGCCCGGTCGGTGGTGCCGGACTGCGCGGCCGACGGTTGCGGCGGGGCGTCGGTACGGGAGCCGCCCAGCAGCAGCCATCCGCCCGAGCAGAGGGCGACCGCGGTGACGGCCGCTATCGCGGTGTCCTTGACCCTGCGCATGACGTCCCCTCTCCCTCGGATCCCTGGGACCCCCTGCCCCCTCCGGGCCGCGAGGGGCGTCGGACCCGGAGGGGGTGGGGAAGTGCGGTACCGGCGGACGGGCAGCGGAGGGTGCCCGTCAGATCCCGTCGCCTCTCGCCCGGCGATGCAGGAGCCAGGTACCGCCCGCGGCGGCGACGGCGAGAGCCGCCACGCCGGCCGCGGTCTGCACGGGGTCGGTGCCAAGAGCGCCGCCGACCCCCGTCTTCACGCTTCCCTTGGGGTACACCTGCTCGGCGGCCGAGGACAGCGTGACCACCAGGTCACCCGTCACCCGCCGCTCGTCGTCCCCACAGGTCGCGACGATCTCGTACGTCCCCGGCTGCGCGCTCGGCGGCACCTCGAAGCGGCCGGTCGCCTCCCCCTCGCCGGTGCCCGGCGCCAGCGGGAACGCACCCGCGCCGACCGCGCTGGCGTCGCCCGCCGCCGAGCCGCCCTCTCCGCACACCGCGGTCGTCACCACGGCCCGGTCGCCCGGCACGACCGAGGCCGGATACACCGTCAGGCCGCCGGTGGAGGCGGCATCCCCGGCGTACACCGGGGCCGCGGTGGCCGCGGTGGTCAGACCGACGGCCGCGGCGGCGAGCGCGGTACCGGTCAGCAGGCGGGCGGTACGTCGCATCGGTGCTCCTTTGAGCTCTTCGGTGGCCCCTGCCCTACCGAGGAAAGGCGCACCGGCCCCGGCCCGCTCCCCGGGCGGGTGTGAACGGGTGACCGGTGCCTCCGAACGGGCCCGGGAGCGAGGCGGCTTGACCTCAAGCAAACTTGAGGTACCAGGCTCTCCCGCATGAACACCATGAACACCATGAACGCCATGAACACCGCGACCACGGTGAACACGACGACCGCACCGCTCCGCGTCACCCTGCTCGTCGGCAGCAACCGCCACGGCCGCTTCGGCCCCGTCGTCGCCGACTGGCTCCTGGACCACCTCCGGGCCCACGACGACCTGGTCCCCGAGGTGGTGGACGTCGCCGGGACCGCCCTGCCCACCACACTCGCCCCGACCCCGGAAGCGACCGCCGCGCTGGCGGAGATCACCCCGAAACTGGCGGACGCCGACGCGTTCGTCGTACTGACCCCCGAGTACAACCACTCGTTCCCGGCGGGTCTGAAGAACGTCATCGACTGGCACTTCACCGAGTGGCGGGCCAAGCCCGTCGGCCTGGTCTCCTACGGTGGCCTGGCCGGCGGTCTGCGGGCCGCGGAGCACCTGCGCCAGGTCTTCGCCGAACTGCACGCCGTCACCGTCCGCGACACCGTCTCCTTCCACAACGCGGGCGCGTCCTTCGACGGCGAGGGCAGGCTTCGGGACCCGTCCGGTCCGGACGCGGCGGCCAAGACGATGCTCGACCAGCTGGTGTGGTGGGGACGCGCCCTGCGGGAGGCGAAGGAGAAGCGGCCCTACGACGGCGCGTGAGGCGCCGCGTCAACGCCGCCCGGCTGCCATAGGAGCTTCCTATGGCAGCCGCTGCAATTTCGTCTTTGCCTCCCTTCAATTTCCGGACCTACCGTGTGGGGGTAATCATGCGAAGGTGAAAGGGAAAACGTCATGTCCGTGAAGGAAAACGTGCCGGAGAACAGGGAACTCGCGGGAAAGCGGGCCCTGGTCACCGGCGGTACGCGCGGAATCGGAGCGGCGATCGTCCGCCGGCTCCTGGAGGCCGGCGCCGAGGTGATCACGACCGCCAGGTCGGCGACGGGCCCGGCGCCGGAGGGCGCGGGTTTCGTGCAGGCGGACGTGCGGACCCTCGCCGGGGCCGAGGCGCTCGCCGGGGCCGCGCTGGAGGCGCTCGGCGGGGTGGACATCCTGGTCCACAACGCGGGCGGGGCGCGGCCCCACAAGGACGGCCTGGTCATCCCCGACGAGGAGTGGCTGGACACGCTGAACCTGAACCTCCTCGCGTCGGTCCGGCTGAACTCCCTTCTGGTACCGGGCATGCGGGAGCGGCGCTCGGGGGCGATCGTGCACATCTCCTCGGCCGCGGTCGCGCCCCCGGCGCCCCCCTTCCTGCACTACCAGGCGGCGAAGGCGGCGCTGGACAACTACAGCGCCGGACTGGCCGCGACGCTGGCCCCCTCCGGCGTCCGGGTCAACACCGTCAGCCCCGGCCGGACCGCCACCCCCGGCGGGGAGGAGACCCGGGAGCACTGGGCGAGCCTCGACGCCGGTCCGGCCCCGAGCGGCACCGCCCCGCTGGGACGCGACGGCCTGCCCGACGACATCGCCCACGCGGTGCTGTTCCTCGTGTCCGACCGGGCGGGCTGGGTGACCGGGACCAGCCTCGCCGTGGACGGCGGGGAATATCCCAGGGGCTGACATTCCAGGGGTGACCCGAAAAAAGTGAAGCTGGAAAAGTCTGCGAAAAGGGACCCGGAAATGGGAATGTACAGCAACAGGAATGCCGTGATCACGGGTGGCGGCAGTGGAATGGGTTTCGCGATGGCGGAGCTGCTGGTGGCCGGCGGGGCCCGGGTGGTGATCACCGGCCGTTCGCAGGCCACGCTCGACGCCGCCCGGGAGCGGCTCGGCGAGAACGCGGTGGCCGTCCGGGGCGACGTGGCCTCACTGCCGGACCTGGACGCCCTCACCGACCGGGTGAAGGCCGAACTGGGCACGCTCGACGCCCTGTTCGTCAACGCGGGCATCGCGACCCTCACGCCGCTCGAATCGACGACCGAGGAGGCGTACGACGAGCTGTTCGACATCAACGTCAAGGGCGCCTGGTTCACCGTGCAGAAGCTCGCCCCGCTGCTGAACACGGGCGCCGGCGTCGTCCTCACCACCTCGGTCGCCAATGTCATCGGCATGACGGACACCAGCGTCTACGCGGCCGGGAAGGCGGCGCTGCGCTCGATGGCCCGCAGCTTCTCCCGCGAGCTGCTGCCCCGCGGCATCCGGGTCAACGCCGTCAGCCCGGGGCCCGTCGACACGGGAGCCCTGGACGCGGCGATGACCGCCGAGGAGGCCGAGCGGTTCAAGGCGGAACGGGTCGCGGACAACCCCATGCGGCGTTTCGGCACCCCCGGGGAGATCGCCCGGGCCGCCGCCTTCCTCGCCTTCGACGCCACCTACACGACCGGCGCCGAGCTGGCCGTGGACGGCGGCGCCACCCAGCTCTGAGCGAACCGGTACCAGGTCTCCTGGCGCAGGAACTCCAGCAGCGCCGTCTCCGCCGGGCCCGCGCCGGGCCGGACCGCGGCGACCACGGGCTGGGACACGGCCGGGGACACCGGACGCACCAGGTGCTCGTGGCCGGGGGGCACCGCGGAGGCCGGGACGAAGGTCACCCCGAGGCCGTGGGCGGCCCAGCGCACGGCCGTCGCCGTCTGGGAGACCCGGGCGACGGTGGTCGGGGCCAGCCCGTTCTCCCGCAGCACGTCCACCAGTACGCCGTCGAGCGCGCTGGCCGGGTCGAACCGCACCCACGGCTCCCGCTCCAGGTCCCGCAGCGCGACCCGGTCCACGGCGAGCTGCGGGTGCCCGGCCGCCAGCACCACGACGAACTCCTCGTCACCGAGGTGGTGGCCGTCGTACAGCCCCTCATCACAGGGCCCGGCCATGAGAGCGAGATCGATCACGCCTCCGCGCGCCAGCCGCTCCAGCTCGGTCGGGTTCGGCTCCTCGAAGACGGTGACCTCCAGGCGCGGGAAACGGCGGCGCAGCGCGCTCAGGGCGCCCGGCAGCTGCCGCGTGCCCAGGCCCATCTGCACCGCGACCACCAGTTCGCCCGCCAGTTCCTCGGAGCCGGCCCGCGCCGTCGCCCGCGCCCGGCGGGCCGCGTTCACCGCGATCTCCGCGTCCCGCAGGAAGGCGCGGCCGGCCACGGTGGGCACCAGACCGGTGGGGGTGCGGGAGAACAGCTCCACGCCGAGGTCCCGCTCCAGGCCGCGGATCTGCTGGGACACCGAGGGCTGGGCGACGCGCAGCGCCTCGGCCGCGGCCGTCACCGAGCCCTCCTCGGCGACGGCCAGGGCGTACTCGAACTGCCTCAGACTCATCGCTCCCGCTCCCTCTCCCGCTCCTTCGTCACGGCGGGGCCGCGGTCCGTGCCACGGCCCCGCCGCAAGGGTAGGCGAGCGCGGGTGCGAGCCGTCGCCGTCAGCCCACGCTCACCGCGCTCCACGCCGCGCCGACCGCGGCGTACTCGGTACTGCGGGTGCCGTACAGGTCACCGGCCGCGCTCAGGGTGGCGGCGCGGGCGCCCGCGTAGTCGGTGGACGAGGTCATGTAGACGGTCAGCGCCCGGTACCAGATGTCGCCGAGCTTGTCCCGGCCGATCCCCGAGACCGTGGAGCCGTCGCAGGTCGGGGAGTCGTACGCCACGCCGCCCACGGTCCGCGCGCCGCTGCCCTCGGCCAGCAGGTAGGCGAAGTGGTTGGCGACGCCGGAGGAGTAGTGGACGTCCAGGTCGCCCAGCGAGGTGCTCCAGCAGTCGGCCGAGCTGCCGTCCCTGCTCGGCCGGTCCAGGTACCGCAGGGCGTTGCGGCCGAAGCCGTCCCGGACGACCTTCTCGCCGATCAGGTAGTCCCCGGGGTCGGCGGAGTTGTCCGCGTGCCACTCCACCAGGGCGCCGAAGATGTCGGAGGTCGCCTCGTTCAGGCCGCCCGGCTCGCCCGAGTACGTCAGCGCCGCCGTCTTCGACGTCACCCCGTGCGACATCTCGTGCCCGGCGACGTCCAGCGAGACCAGCGGCCCGAAGGCCGTCCCGTCACCGTCGCCGTACGTCATGCAGAAGCAGCCGTCGTCCCAGAAGGCGTTGTTGTACCGGGTGCCGTAGTGCACGCGGTTGTACGAGCCCTTGCCGTCGCCCGCGATGCCGCGGCGCCCGTGGACGTCCTCGTAGTAGTCCCAGGTGGCGTCCGTGCCGTACTGCGCGTCCACCGCGGCCGACGCGCGGTCGTCCGCGGCCCCCGTGCCCCAGTGGTTGTCGGCGTCGGTGAACGGCGTCGCGGGCGCCCGCACCAGGCAGACGGTGAGGAGGCACAGGTCGGTCCGGTTCTCCGCGTCACCCGTGTACGTGCCGCCGCGCGTCGGGTCCTCGAGCCGGTACGACGACCCGGACGGCGTCGTCTCCAGCGGCACCGTGCCCCCGTACAGCGACTTCCCGTCGCCGGACGCCGACTCGACGGTGTCCCAGGCGTCGATGCGGGCGCCCGTGCCCGCGTCGGTCAGCACGGTGCGCGCGACCGGGTTGCCGAGGGAGTCCAGCGCCGCCGCGTCGGTCCGCCAGGCCAGCCTCGGGGTGCCGTGCAGGGCGTCGACGACCAGCTCCGGCCGGGCGGTGAGCTTCTTCAGCAGCTCGCCCGGATTGGCCGCGCGCAACGCGTTCGAGGCCAGGTCGGCGGCCTTGGGTGCCGACAGCTTCGGCACGACGGTGGGCAGGGAGAGCGGGGTGTCCGTCGCGCGGTCGGCGCCGCGGAAGTCGCCGTCGGGAGCGAGGTGGACCACGAAGTCACCGCCCAGGACGGGGAGTTCGCGGTAGGTGCGGTCGTAGCGGACGTGCTGGGTACCGTCCCCGTCGACGATGACGTCGCGGACCTCGGTGTCCTGGTCGTCCGTCAGGCCCAGGGCGGCGGCGTGCTCCGACAGGGCGGCCGCGGCGTGGTCGAGGGCCGTGGCCGGGGTCGGGCGGCCGGCGGCCGCGGCGCCGGGGGCGAGGGCGGCGATCAGCAGGGTCGCGGTGGTGGCGGCGGTACCGGCCAGGGCGAGACGGCAACCCCTGACGTGCGGCATTCGGCTCATCGATCTCCTCGGGACGGGCGCGCTCTCGGCACGCCTGCGGGCGCTGGTGCTGACTCGGATTCAAGAATCCGGGACATGACATGTCCATAGCGCTCACGTGGAGATCATGGGAGGAGAGGATGACGCCGCTAGGACGTCACCGTTTCCACCCGCACCGCACACACCTTGAACTCCGGCATCCGCGAAGTCGGGTCCAGGGCCGGGTTGGTCAGGGTGTTGGCGCGGCCCTCGCCCGGCCAGTGGAACGGCATGAACACCGTGTCGGGCCGGATGCCGGTGGTGATGCGGGCCGGTGCCACCGCCCGCCCTCGCCGGGACACCACCGCCAGCGGGTCGCCGTCGGCCGCCCCCAGCCGTGCCGCGAGCCGCGGGTGCAGCTCCACGAACGGGCCCGGCGCGGCGGCGTTCAGCTCGGCCACCCGCCGGGTCTGCGCCCCGGACTGGTACTGCGACACGACCCGCCCGGTGGTCAGCAGCACGGGGTACTCGTCGTCCGGCTCCTCTGCGCTCGGCCGGTGCGTCACGGGCGCGAACCGGGCCCGGCCGTCGTCGGTGGCGAACCGGTCGAGGAAGAGGCGCGGGGTGCCGGGGTGGGGCGCGACGCGGAGCCCGGCGCCGGCGTCGCTGCTGCCGCTGCTGCCGCTGCCCGTCTCGGTGCTCATGCCGCTGCCGGTGCCCGTGGCGGTGCGGGGGTCCCTGCCAATGCCGGCGTCGGTGCTGCCGCTGCCGGTGTCCGTGCTCATGCCGCTGGCGGTGCCCGTGCCGGTGCGGGTGCGGGTGTCCGTGCCGGTGCCGGGGTCGGCGGTGTGTGTGTCGTCGGCCGCGGGTTGCGCCGGGCACGGCCAGAAGACGCCGTTCTCCTCCGCCAGCCGCCGGTAGTCGATCCCGGAGTAGTCCGCCGGGCCGCCCGCGCTCGCCCGCCGCAGCTCCTCGAAGACCTCCTCGGGATCGGTCGGGAACCCCTTCTCCACGCCGAGCCGCCCGGCCAGCCCGTGCAGCACCTCCAGATCGCCGCGCACCCCGTCCGGCGGCGTGATCGCGCGCCGCCGCAGCAGCACCCGTCCCTCCAGACTCGTCGTGGTCCCCGTCTCCTCCGCCCACTGGGTCACCGGCAGGACGACGTCCGCCAGTTCCGCCGTCTCGGAGAGCACCACGTCGCACACCGCCAGGAAGTCCAGCGACCGCAGCCGCCCCTCGACGTGCGCGGCCCGGGGCGCGGACACGACCGGGTTGGACCCCATCACCAGCAGCGACCTGACGTCCGTCCCCAGCGCGTCCAGCAGCTCGTACGCGCTGCGCCCCGGCCCCGGCAGCGCGTCGGGGTCCACGCCCCACACCTCGGCCACGTGCCGCCGCGCAGCCGGGTCGGTCAGCTTGCGGTAGCCCGGCAACTGGTCCGCCTTCTGGCCGTGTTCGCGCCCGCCCTGCCCGTTGCCCTGCCCGGTCAGACAGCCGTACCCGGACAGCGGCCGCCCGGCCCGCCCGGTCGCCAGGCACAGGTTGATCCACGCGCCCACCGTGTCCGTGCCCTTGGCCTGCTGCTCGGGCCCGCGCGCGGTGAGCACCATCGCCGCCTCGGGCGCGCAGAACAGCCGTACCGCCTCCCGCAGTTCGGGGACGGACACCCCGGTGATCCGCTCCACGTACTCCGGCCAGTGCGCCATCGCCGCCGCCCGCGCCTCCTCCCAGCCGGACGTGCGCTCCTCGACGTAGGCCTCGTCGACCCGGCCCTCGGCGACCACCAGGTGCAGCATGCCGAGCGCGAGGGCGAGGTCGGTGCCGGGCCTGGGTGCGAGGTGCAGGTCGGCCTGTTCGGCGGTCTTCGTCCGGCGCGGGTCGACGACGATCAGGGTGCCGCCGTTCTCCCGCAGTTCGGTGAAGTAGCGCAGCGAGGGCGGCATCGTCTCCGCCGGGTTCGACCCCACGAGGATCACGCACCCGGTCCGCGGGACGTCCTCCAGCGGGAACGGCAGCCCCCGGTCGAGCCCGAAGGCCCGCGTCCCGGCCGCCGCGGCCGACGACATGCAGAACCGCCCGTTGTAGTCGATCTGCGAGGTGCCCAGCACCACCCGGGCGAACTTGCCCAGCGCGTACGCCTTCTCGTTGGTCAGCCCGCCCCCGCCGAACACCCCGAGCGCGTCCGCGCCGTACCGCGCCCGTGTGCGCTCCAGGTTCCCGGCGATCCGGTCCAGCGCCTCGTCCCAGCCGGCCGGCACCAGCGCGCCGTCGCCCGACCGCACCAGCGGCGAGGTCAGCCGCGCCCCCGGCGCCAGCACCGCCGCCGCCGTACGCCCCTTGCCGCACAGCGCGCCCCGGTTCACCGGGAAGTCCGTCCGCTCGGACACCTCGACGGTCCCGCCCTCGACGGGCGTCAGATTCATCCCGCACTGCAGGGCGCAGTACGGGCAGTGCGTGGGGGTGGTGGCGGGGGTGCGCGTGCCGGTGTTCTGCATGCCGCCCAGCCTGCGGCTGCCGTGTTACGCGACCGGGCGGCGCCCTGTTACACGGCGGGGACGGCGACCTCCCCGCCCCCGCCGGGCCGCGGTGAGGGACGCGTCATCCGGCGCCGGCCAGGGCCCGCGCCACCCCCGGTTCCCTCGGGCCGAGGAAGTGCGGGTCCGGCTCGAAGACCGCGTCCAGCGCCGCCTTGCCCGCCGCGAGGATCTCCCGGGCGCCCCCGTAGTACCAGGTCACGTCGTGCTCGTCGGCGACCCCGACGCCGTACGACGCCACCCCCGCCTCCTGGCACAGCGCGACCGCCCGGCGGATGTGGAAGCCCTGGCTGATCAGCACCGCCCGGTCGACGCCGAAGATCTTCTTCGCCCGGACGCAGGAGTCCCAGGTGTCGAACCCCGCGTAGTCGCTGACGATCCGCCCGTCGGGCACCCCGTGCCGGACCAGGTAGGCGCGCATGGCGTCCGGCTCGTCGTACTCCTCGCGGCTGTTGTCGCCGGTGACGAGGACCACCGCGATCCGCCCCGCCCGGTACAGCTCCGCCGCCGCGTCCAGCCGGTGCGCGAGGTAGGGCGACGGCTCCCCGTCCCACAGCCCGGCCCCGAAGACGACGGCGACCTCGGTGCGCGGCACGTCGGCGACGGTGCGCAGCCGGTCGTCCGTCACGACGCGCAGCCACGCGCTCGGCAGCAGCGCCAGCACACACCCGGCCACCACCACCCGCACCAGCCGCCGCTGCCCCTTCCGGGTACGCGGCAGGCGCGGTCTGCGAAGTCTCGGGCGGCGCATGCGGGCGGTCCCCTCCCCGGTCGGTTCCTGCCACCAGGGACGCCCGGGGAGTCCGTCCGGTTCGCCGCCCGCTCACACGGACGGCCCGGCGCCGTGTGAACCGACGGAAAATCCCCGTGACACCCACGCAACGGGGAGGCAATCTCCGGCCGTCACCCTCGGAGCATGACGGCGACGACAGTGACGAGCAGCAGGACCACGGCGGCCACCGGCGGCACCCCCGCCCTGGTCGTCGTCGCCCACGGCAGCCGCGACCCGCGCGCGCTCAGCACCGTACGGGCCCTCCTCGACCGGGTCCGCGCCCTGCGCCCCGCCCTGCCGGTGCACCTCGGCCACGTCGAGCTGAACGAGCCCCTGCTGCCGGACACGCTCACCGCCCTCGGCGACGGGGCGGCGGTCCTCGTCCCCCTCCTGCTGAGCCGCGGCCACCACGTCAAACGGGACATCCCGGAGATGGCCGCGGCCTCCCCGGCCCGCACCCGCGTGGCCGGCCCGCTCGGCCCGCACTCCCTCCTGGTGGACGCCCTCCAGGCCCGCCTCACGGAGGCCGGCTGGCCCATCCACCCGGGCCCGGAACACGCCGTCGTCCTCGCCTCGGCGGGCTCCCGGGACCCGGAGTCCCGGGCCGACACCGCCCGCACCGCGGCCGCCCTCGCTGCCCGCCTCGGCGTCCCGGTCGTCCCGGCATACGCCTCGGCGGCGGCCCCGACGGTCCCGGAGGCCGTACGCGCGCTGACGGACCGGGGCCACCGCCGCATCGCCCTCGCCTCCTGCTTCACGGCCCCGGGCCGCTTCGCGACCCAGTGCGCGGCGGCGGCCCCGTGGATCGCCTCGGAGCCCCTGGGCACCCACCCGGCGATGGCCCGCCTGCTCCTGCACCGCTACGACCGGGCACTCGGAAGAGGCGGCGCGAGCAACGCCGGCAGAGAGGCGCGGGACGGGACGACTTGCGGCTCCGCCGCGGGGGCGCGACCGGCCGCAACCGAACCCGCACTCGCCGGATAACCGCACCGGGCGGACGACCGGGCCCCCACCTGTCACACCTTCCGCATACTGTTCACGACATGGAAGGCACCGCACCCCCCACCCCGTACGACCCCGCGTCCGTGGCCCGCTACGCCCCCGAACCCGACAAACGCCCCGGCCGCACCGCCTTCCAGCGCGACCGCGCCCGCATCCTGCACTCCGGCGCCCTGCGCCGCCTGGCCGGGAAGACGCAGGTCGTCGCGCCGGGGGAGGGCAGCCCCGTCTGGGACGCCAGCCCCCGTACCCGCCTCACGCACTCCCTGGAGTGCGCCCAGGTCGGCCGGGAGCTGGGCGCCGCCCTCGGGTGCGACCCGGACCTCGTCGAGGCGGCCTGCCTCGCGCACGACCTGGGCCACCCGCCCTTCGGGCACAACGGGGAACAGGCGCTGAACGCCTTCGCCGAGGACTGCGGCGGCTTCGAGGGCAACGCCCAGTCGCTCCGGCTCCTCACCCGCATCGAGCCCAAACGGTTCACCGAGGACGGCTCCGTCGGGCTCAACCTCACCCGCGCCACGCTCGACGCCGCCACCAAGTACCCGTGGCCCCGCGGTGCCCACCCCGCCGTTCCCGCCTCGCCCAAGTTCGGGGTGTACGACGACGACCGGCCCGTCTTCGCGTGGCTCCGCGAGGACGCCCCCGGCGCCCGCACCTGCTTCGAGGCCCAGGTGATGGACTGGGCCGACGACGTGGCGTACTCCGTGCACGACGTCGAGGACGGCCTGCACGCCGGCCACATCGACCCGAACTGCCTGCTCGCCGACCCCGAGCGCGAGGCGGTGTTCGACGCCGCCGTCGGACGGTACGTGCTCGCCGGCACCGACCACGCCGAACTCGCCGCCGCCCTCGACCGCCTCCTCGCCCAGGACTGGTGGCCGCACGGATACGACGGCTCGGCGCCCGCCCAGGCGCGGCTGAAGGATGCCACCAGTCAGCTCATCGGCCGCTTCTGCCTGGCCGCCGAGGCCGCCACCCGGGCCGCGTACGGCGACGGCCGGCTCACCCGCTACACCGCCGAGCTGGTCGTGCCCCGCGAGACCCGGATGGAGTGCGCCGTCCTCAAGGCGGTCGCCGTCCGCTACGTCATGCAGCGCACCGAGCAGGAGCGGCTCCGCGCCGACCAGCGCATCGTCGTCGCCGAGCTGGCCGAGGCGCTCACCGCTCGCGCGCCGGACGGGCTCGACCCCCAGTTCCGCGCCCTGTTCGACGCGGCCGCCGACGACCGCGCCCGCAAACGGGTGGTCGTCGACCAGATCGCCTCCCTCACCGACGCCTCGGCCCGCTCGCTTCACGCCCGCCTGACGGGGCATCCATGAGACTGGCGGCGGGACAGGCATGCCCGGATCGCGGCTCTCCATGGCCTGATCGGGTCACTGCCCCTTCCCGCACCACGCCACGTGCGGGACGCTCGCACGTGGCGGCACCCTGACGAGGAGGCAGACAAGTGGTCGACGCGGATCAGACATTCGTCATCGTCGGAGGCGGCCTGGCGGGCGCGAAAGCGGCCGAGACGCTCCGCACGGAGGGCTTCACCGGCCGGGTGATCCTCGTCTGCGACGAACGCGACCACCCCTACGAGCGCCCGCCGCTGTCCAAGGGCTACCTCCTGGGCAAGGAGGAGCGCGACAGCGTCTTCGTGCACGAGCCCGCCTGGTACGCCCGGCACGACATCGAGCTGCACCTCGGCCAGACCGTCGTCGCGATCGACCGCGCCGCCAAGACCGTCCACTACGGCGACGACGGCACCCACGTCAGCTACGACAAGCTGCTCATCGCGACCGGCGCCGAGCCCCGCCGCCTGGACGTCCCCGGCACCGGCCTCGCGGGCGTCCACCACCTGCGCCGCCTGGCGCACGCCGAGCGCCTCAAGGGCGTCCTCGCCACCCTCGGCCGGGACAACGGACACCTGGTGATCGCCGGCGCGGGCTGGATCGGCCTGGAGGTCGCGGCCGCGGCCCGCGAGTACGGTGCGGAGGTCACCGTCATCGAGCCCGCCCCGACCCCGCTGCACGGCGTCCTCGGTCCCGAGCTGGGCGCCGTCTTCGCCGAGCTGCACGAGTCGCGCGGCGTCCGCTTCCGCTTCGGCGTGAAGCTGACCGAGATCGTCGGCCAGGACGGTGTGGTGCTGGCCGCCCGCACCGACGACGGCGAGGAGCACCCCGCGCACGACGTGCTCGCCGCGATCGGCGCCGCCCCGCGCACCGCGCTCGCCCAGGCGGCCGGGTTGGAGATCGCCGACCGCGCGCACGGCGGCGGCATCGTCGTCGACGACCACCTGCGCACCTCCGACCCCGACATCTTCGCGGCCGGCGACGTGGCCTCCTTCCACCACGCCCTCTTCGACACCAGCCTGCGCGTGGAGCACTGGGCCAACGCCCTGAACGGCGGTCCGGCCGCCGCCCGCGCGATGCTCGGCAGGGGCCTCGCCCACGACCGCGTGCCCTACTTCTTCACCGACCAGTACGACCTGGGCATGGAGTACTCCGGCTGGGCGCCGGCCGGCTCGTACGACCAGGTGGTGATCCGCGGGGACGCGGCGAAGCGCGAGTTCATCGCCTTCTGGGTGAAGGAGGGCCGGGTGCTGGCCGGGATGAACGTCAACGTGTGGGACGTCACGGAGCCGATCCAGCAGCTGATCCGCTCGAAGACCCGGGTGGACACGGAGGACCTGGCGAACCCGCACGTATCCCTCGAAAGCCTCGTCGCATAGTTGTCGGTCCGCCCCCGTAGACTTCACGCGTGGCAGGACGGATCAACGACGAGGACGTGAAGGCGGTACGGGACGCGGTCCCGATCGACGCCGTCGTCTCGGAGTACCTCCAGCTGCGCAACGCCGGGGGCGGCAACCTGAAGGGGCTGTGCCCCTTCCACGACGAGAAGTCGCCGTCCTTCCAGGTCAGTCCGAGCAAGGGGTTCTTCCACTGCTTCGGCTGCCAGGAGGGCGGCGACACCATCACGTTCGTGATGAAGATCGACCACCTCACCTTCTCGGAGGCGGTCGAGCGCCTGGCCGGCCAGGCCGGCATCACGCTGCGCTACGAGGAGGGCGGATACAACCCCTCCCACCAGCGCGGTGAGCGCATCCGCCTGGTCGAGGCCCACAAGATCGCCGCCCAGTGGTACGCGGAACAGCTCGCGACCGGCCCCGAGGCGGACACCGGCCGCGCCTTCCTCGCCGACCGCGGCTTCGACCAGGCCGCCGCCGAGCACTTCGGCGTCGGCTACAGCCCCCAGGGCTGGGACCACCTCACCCGCTTCCTGCGCGGCAAGGGCTTCAGCGACAAGGAGCTGCTGCTCTCCGGCCTGTCCCAGGAGGGCCGCCGCGGCCCCATCGACCGCTTCCGCGGCCGGCTGATGTGGCCCATCCGCGACATCGGCGGCGACGTCGTCGGCTTCGGCGCCCGCAAGCTCTACGAGGCGGACAACGGCCCGAAGTACCTGAACACCCCCGACACGGCCATCTACAAGAAGTCCCAGGTCCTCTACGGCATCGACCTCGCCAAGAAGGACATCGCGAAGGCGTCCCGCGCCGTCGTCGTCGAGGGCTACACGGACGTCATGGCCTGCCACCTCGCCGGTGTCACCACCGCCATCGCCACCTGCGGCACCGCCTTCGGCGGCGACCACATCAAGATCCTGCGCCGACTGCTGATGGACAACGGCTCGGCCCGCGTGATCTTCACCTTCGACGGCGACGCGGCCGGACAGAAGGCGGCCCTGCGCGCCTTCGAGGACGACCAGAAGTTCGCCGCCGAGACCTACATCGCCATCGCCCCCGACGGCATGGACCCCTGCGACCTGCGCCTGGCCAAGGGCGACGACGCCGTCGCCGACCTGGTCGAGCCGCGCACCCCGCTCTTCGAGTTCGCGCTGCGCCAGATCGTGGCCCGCTACGACCTGGACACCCCCGCCGGTCGCGCCGCCGCCCTGGACGAGGCCGCGCCGGTCGTCGCCCGGATCAAGAACAGCGGCGCCCAGCACGAGGTCGCCGTGCAGCTCGCCGGCATGCTCGGCA
This sequence comes from Streptomyces violaceoruber, assembly GCF_033406955.1. Taxonomy (NCBI): domain Bacteria; kingdom Bacillati; phylum Actinomycetota; class Actinomycetes; order Kitasatosporales; family Streptomycetaceae; genus Streptomyces; species Streptomyces violaceoruber. The sequence continues at coordinate 5,811,763 of NZ_CP137734.1, forward strand.
TCCTCGACACCCAGTTCGTGGTCAAGCGGATCGCCCAGCTCGCCCGCTGGGCCCGTGACCGCGGCGGCAAGGGCCCCGCCCCCGACCAGCGGCAGCGCGGCGGCGGCCCGCAGCAGCAGGCCGGACCCATGACGGCCACCCCCCGGGGCCCGGCCCTCAACCTCCGCAACCCGGTCTTCGCCACCGAACGCGAGCTGCTCAAGCTCGCCCTCCAGCGCCCCGAGCTGGTCTCCCCGGCCTTCGACGCGTACGGCGTCGACGAGTTCACCGCCCCGCCCTACGCCGCCGTACGCGAGGCGATCATGGAGGCGGGCGGCGCCGAGTTCGGCGTCCAGGACCCGCAGGACTACCTGGTCCGGGTCCGCGAGGCCGCCCCCGACGACACCGTCCGGGCCATGGTCACCGAACTCGCGGTCGAGGCGATCATGCTGCACCGCGGCGTGAAGGGCGTCGACGAGGTCTACGCGGGCGCCCAGCTGGTCACGGTCCGCCGCCGGGCCGTCGAGCGCCGCATCCGCGACATCACCGGCCGCCTCACCCGCCTCTCCGGCCACGGCGACCCCGCCGAACTGGCCGCCGTCCAGAACGAGCTGTGGATCCTCCAGCAGTACGACCAGAACCTGCGCGAACACGGCGCCGCCGCGCTGTGAGACGCGGCGGCGGGATCAGCCGCCGTCCCGTGTGAACGCCGGCGTCACCGCCCGCACCAGCCGCTCGGCGAACTCGTCCCCGCGGTCCCGGAACCGCGGGTATTCGGTGACGAAGTGGTTCCACTCCACGCACCCGGCCGCCTCCACCACGTCCTCCAAAAGGATGTGCTCGCGGTGGTACGGCCACTCGCCCGACAGCCGGAACACCGCGTGCAGCAGGTCACGGCTCAGCGGATGCCGCTCGGCCAGCAGCACGGCGTCGTACAGGTCCTTGCCCTGCCCGTACATGTCGTTGATCAGCCACATCAACTTCCAGGCGAGAGACAGACCCGGTGTCGCGGCGTACAGGACCGCCCCGCCCGACAGCTCCACCGGCTCGGGCGGCTCCGGAAGCCGCTCCCCGAACACGAAGTCGAGCTGGACGTGCCCGCCCGGCAGCCCCGGCGATCCCCACGGCACCACCATGCGCAGGCCCGGCACCCGGTCGTAGGTCCAGATGTCCTCGACCACGGCGCCCCGGGCCGAGATGCCGACGTCCATGCCGCCGGCCCCGGTACCGGCCCGCGCCCCGGCCGCCTCCGCGAGCGTCGTCAGCATCCGTTCGGTGCGGCCGTCGTCGATCCGCCAGGACCGGGGAACCACCACGAAGTCCAGGTCACCGGGCTCCCGGGCCTGCGCGCCGAACCACGTCGACATGAGCATGCTGCCGCGCAGCACCAGCGAGTCCACCCACTCCGAGTCCGCGACGGCGTCCAGCACCTGGTCCAGGGCGCGCCGTCGGGCCGCCCGCCACGCGGTGCCCCGCTCCGGGTCCGTGAAGCTCGGGTCGGTGGCCCGGTAGGCGTTCTGGTGCTGCTTCAGCGCCGGGTCGAACACCGGCCGCTGCGTCACGTCGTCCCCCGGCACCGGCCGCAGCGTCCTGGGCAGATGCTCGGCCCGCCGGGTCTCGTCGTCCAGGGGCGCCCGCGGGACCCTGTCGTTCGCCCAGCCGAACCCCTGCCACCCCTGCCTGCTCATCGCCGTATCCCTTCCGGCCGCCCCGCCGGACGGCCCTCGTCCAGCCAGCCCTCGTCCACCGACACATCGCTGTCGTGGAGGACGAACTCCCGCTCCACCTCCAGCACCCGCAGCGGCGCCAGCGCGTCCAGCAGCCCGTCCAGCGCGCGCCCCGCCTCCTCGGCGGCCACCCCGTGGCAGCGCTGGGTGACGAACCGCTCGTGGGCCGCGTCGTCGCGCACCCGCCGGGCGTTCCACGACAGGTGGGCGCCGTGCGGTACCACGCACTCCGCCAGCGCCGCCGTGTCCGTGCCGGCCGCCAGCAGCAGCTTGACGTGGTGCTCGAAGTACCGGCCGTCCGAGCACGGCAGGCGCGGCACCTCGGCGGCCCACGGCGACGACTCGATCTTGACGCGGACCGGCCGGAAGCCGTCCGCCCGCAGCCGACGCACCGTCCCCTCGGCGCGCGCCGACTCCTGGGCGTACGTCCGCGAACCCCGCAGCGTCAGCATCGGCTGGTACGGCGTCCGCCCCCGGGCGAGCACGATGTGCGTCAGCTTCAGCCCGGCCGCGGCGGCCCAGCGGCCGAGCCGCTCGGCCTCGCCGGGCTCCGGGCAGCGCACCGTTATGTGGGTCTCGTACGAGGAGGCGGACATCCCGGGATCGTGTCAGAGCCGGGTGCCGCTCGGCATCCCGGTTTTCCGGGGGTAACCCCTCGGTCACGCCCCGGACGCAAAAAGTCACCGCACGCCCCTCGTGGCGGCGATGTGTCGTACCCCACACTGGGGGCGGTACCTGAGTGCACGCGTGCGAGGCGGACAGCGGCGAGCGAGCCGGCTCCGCCCCCCGACGTACCGCCGCCGGCCCCCGCCGGCCGCGTCCATCCTGGAGGTCGCCCCCGTGCAGACCCAGACGCTCACCCAGACCGACACCGCTGCCGGCGGCGCGGAGCCGGACGCGGAGCGCGGTGTGCTCCTCGCGATGCCCGCGCAGCCCGGTGCCGGAGCGGCCCTGCCCCACCCCGGCGCCCCCGTGGACGTGCCCGAGCACCCGGAACCGCCGCCGCCCACCCGTACCGAGTCCGGCGGCCCCTCCTCCGACCTGTTCCGGCAGTACCTGCGCGAGATCGGCCGGATTCCGCTGCTGTCCGCGGCCGAGGAGGTCGACCTCGCCCGGCGGGTGGAGGCCGGGCTGTTCGCCGAGGAGAAGCTGCGGTGCAGCCCCGGCCTGGACGACCGTCTCGCCCTCGACCTCGACCGGCTCGTCGTCCTGGGCCGCCTCGCCAAGCGCCGCCTGATCGAGGCCAACCTGCGGCTCGTGGTGTCGGTGGCCAAGCGGTACGTCGGGCGCGGGCTGACCATGCTGGACCTGGTCCAGGAGGGGAACCTGGGCCTGATCCGGGCCGTCGAGAAGTTCGACTACGCCCGCGGCTACAAGTTCTCCACCTACGCCACCTGGTGGATCCGCCAGGCCATGTCCCGCGCCCTGGCCGACCAGGCCCGCACCATCCGCGTCCCCGTCCACGTCGTGGAGCTGATCAACCGGGTCGTCCGCGTCCAGCGCCGGATGCTCCAGGAACGCGGCTGCGAACCGACCCCGCAGGAGGTCGCCGCCCACCTGGACCTGGCGCCCGAGCGGGTCGGCGAGGTGCTGCGCCTGGCGCAGGAGCCGGTGTCGTTGCACGCCCCGGTCGGCGAGGAGGACGACGTCGCCCTCGGTGACCTCATCGAGGACGGCGACGCCGCCAGCCCCGTCGAGTCGGCCGCCTTCCTGCTGCTGCGCCAGCACCTGGAGGCGGTGCTCTCCACTCTCGGCGAACGCGAACGCAAGGTCGTCCAGCTCCGCTACGGCCTGGCCGACGGCCGCCCCCGCACCCTGGAGGAGATAGGCCGCCTCTTCGGCGTCACCCGCGAACGCATCCGCCAGATCGAGTCCAAGACCCTCAGCAAACTCCGCGACCACGCCTACGCGGACCAGCTGAGGGGCTACCTGGACTGAGCCTCGTAGCCGCGGGCAGTCGTGCCTCCCCGGGTGCCTGAACGGCCTGGGAGGCACCCCCGGGGCGGCACGGGCGGGCGCGGCACCCCGACGCCGGGCAACCCCTCACCCCACCTCGGCCACAGCCTCCGCGAACTGCGCCTTGTACAACCGCGCGTACGCGCCGTCCGCGGTCAGCAGCTCCGTATGCGCCCCCTGCTCCACGATCGCCCCGTCCTCCATCACCAGAATCGTGTCCGCGTCCCGGATCGTCGACAGCCGGTGCGCGATCACGAACGACGTCCGCCCGTGCGCGAGCTTCGCCATCGCCTTCTGGATCAGCACCTCGGTGCGCGTGTCCACGGACGACGTCGCCTCGTCGAGGACCAGGATCACCGGGTCGGACAGGAACGCCCGCGCGATGGTGATCAGCTGCTTCTCACCCGCGCTCACCCCCGTGCCCTCGTCATCGATCACCGTGTCGTAGCCGTCCGGCAGCGTCCGTACGAACCGGTCGGCGTGCGCGGCCCGCGCGGCCTCCTCGATCTCCCCGCGGGTGACCTCCCGCGAGGCGCCATACGCGATGTTCTCCGCGATGGTGCCGCCGAACAGCCAGGTGTCCTGGAGCACCATGCCGATGCCGGCCCGCAGCTCGTCCCGGGACATCTTCGCTATGTCGACGCCGTCCAGGGTGATCCGCCCGCCGGAGACCTCGTAGAACCGCATCAGCAGGTTGACCAGGGTCGTCTTGCCCGCGCCCGTCGGGCCGACGATGGCGACCGTGTGGCCGGGCTCCACCTTCAGCGACAGGTCCTCGATCAGCGGCTTCTCCGGGTCGTAGCGGAAGGAGACGTGCTCCAGTTCCACCCGCCCGCGCAGGTCCTCGGGCCGGGCGCCCGGGATCGGGTCGGCCGACTGCTCCTCGGCGTCGAGGAGTTCGAACACCCGCTCCGCCGACGCCACGCCCGACTGCACCAGGTTCGCCATCGACGCGACCTGCGTCAGCGGCATCGAGAACTGCCGGGAGTACTGGATGAAGGCCTGCACGTCGCCGATGGACAGCTGGCCCGAGGCCACCCGCAGCCCGCCGACCACCGCGACCAGCACGTAGTTCAGGTTGGACACGCACATCATCAGCGGCTGCATGATGCCGCTGTTGAACTGCGCCTTGAACCCGGCCTCGTACAGCGCGTCGTTCTGCTCGGCGAACTGCTTCGCCGACTCCTCCTGGCGCCCGAACACCTTCACCAGCGCGTGCCCGGTGTACATCTCCTCGATGTGCGCGTTCAGCTGCCCCGTCGAGCGCCACTGCTGCACGAACTGCGGCTGCGACCGCTTGCCCACCCGCGTGGCCACCACGAAGGACAGCGGCACGGTCACCAGGGCGACCAGCGCCAGGATCCAGGAGACGTAGAACATCATCGCGAGCACGCCGATGATGGTGAGCAGCGAGTTGATGAGCTGGCCCATCGACTGCTGGAGCGTCTGCCCGATGTTGTCGATGTCGTTGGTGGCGCGGCTGAGCACCTCGCCCCGCTGGCGCTTGTCGAAGTAGGACAGCGGCAGCCGGGACAGCTTGGTCTGGACGTCCTCGCGCAGCCGGAACATCGTCCGGTTCACCGCCCGGTTCACCAGGCGGGTGGCCACCGCCATCAGCAGACCGGCCACCGCGAACGTCGCCAGCGCGAGCAGCAGCACCTCGCCCACCGCGCCGAAGTCGATGCCCTGCCCCGGGACGAAGTCCGTGCTGCGGAGCATGTCGGCGACGTTGCCGTCACCGTGCTCGCGCATGGTGGCCAGAACCTGCTCCTTCGTGGCCCCGGACGGCATGTCCCGCCCGACGATCCCCGCGAAGACCAGGTCGGTGGCCCGGCCGAGGATCTTCGGCCCGACCACGTTGAGACCGACGCTGACGACGACGCACGCCAGCAGCGTGAACAGCGTCGCCCGCTCCGGGCGGAACTGGGAGACGAGCCGTTTGCTCGACCCCTTGAAGTCCATCGATCGCTGGTCGGGGCCGCCCCCGGCCATCATGCGACCCGCAGGCCCGGCCATCAGGCAGCCTCCGCTTCCGTCAGCTGGGAGAGCACGATCTCCCGGTAGGTCTCGTTGTCCGCCATCAGCTCGTGGTGCCGGCCCACGCCGACCACCCGCCCCTCGTCCAGCACGACGATCCGGTCCGCGTCCCGGATGGTCGCCACCCGCTGCGCCACGATGACCACGGTCGCCTCGGCGGTCTCCTGGGCCAGCTCGGCCCGCAGCGCCGCGTCGGTGGCGTAGTCGAGGGCGGAGAAGGAGTCGTCGAAGAGGTAGATCTCCGGGCGCTGGACCAGCGTCCGCGCGATCGCGAGGCGCTGGCGCTGACCGCCCGACACATTGGTGCCGCCCTGCGCGATCGGCGCGTCGAGCCCGCCCTCCAGCTCGGAGACGAACTCCTTGGCCTGCGCCACCGCCAGCGCGTGCCAGAGCTCCTCGTCCGTCGCGTCCGGATTGCCGTAGCGCAGATTGGTCGCGACGGTTCCGGCGAAGAGGTACGGCTTCTGCGGCACCAGGCTCACCACCTTGGCCAGCGTCTTCGGGTCGACGGTGCGCACGTCCACGCCGTTGACCAGGACCTCCCCGTCGGTGGCGTCGAAGAGCCGGGGGACCAGGCCCAGCAGCGTCGACTTGCCGCTGCCGGTCGAGCCGATGACGGCGGTCGTCTCGCCCGGCCTGGCCACCAGGTCGATGTGCCTGAGCACCGGCTCCTCGGCACCCGGGTAGCGGAAGCCCGCCTCCCGGATCTCCAGGTGCCCGTGCCGGCGCAGCTCGGTGACCGGCGCCACCGGCGGCACCACGCTGCTCTCGGTCTCCAGGACCTCCTGGATGCGCTCGGCGCACACCTCCGCGCGCGGCACCATCATGAACATGAAGGTGGCCATCATCACGGACATGACGATCTGCATCAGGTAGGCGAGGAACGCCGTCAGGTCGCCGATCTGCATCCCGCCGCTGTCGATCCGGTGGGCGCCGAACCACACCACCGCGATCGACGACAGGTTCACCACCGTCATGACCACCGGGAACATCAGCGCCAGCAGGTTGCCGGTGCCGAGGGCCACCTCGGTCAGCTCGGTGTTGGCCTTCCGGAAGCGCTGCTGCTCGTACTCGTCGCGCACGAAGGCGCGGATGACGCGGTTGCCGGTGATCTGCTCGCGCAGCACCCGGTTCACCGTGTCCAGGCGCACCTGCATCTTCCGGAACAGCGGGCGCAGCTTGCGCACGATCAGCGTGACGCAGATCGCCAGCACCGGCACGACCCCGAGCAGCACCCCGGACAGCGGCACGTCCAGCCCGAGCGCCATCACGATGCCGCCCACGCACATGATGGGCGCCGACACCATCAGCGTGAACGTCATCAGGGCCAGCATCTGGACCTGCTGCACGTCGTTGGTGGTCCGGGTGATCAGCGAGGGCGCGCCGAAGTGGCCCACCTCGCGCGCCGAGAAGGACTGCACCCGGTCGAAGACGGCACCCCGCACGTCCCGGCCGAGGGCGGCCGCGGTGCGCGCGCCGTAGAAGACGGCACCGATGTTGCAGACCACCTGGGCCAGCGAGATGCCGATCATCAGGGCGCCGTAGCTCAGGATGTAGCCCGAGTCACCCTTCACGACGCCTTCGTCGATGATGTGCGCGTTCAGGGTGGGCAGGTACAGGGAGGCACAGGTCTGCAGGAACTGCAGCGCCACCAGCAGGGCGATGGGTTTCTTGTAGGGCCTGAGATAGGTCCGCAGTAGTCGTATGAGCACACTGAGTCTCTCGGAGTCGGCGACAGGGGCCGCGGTTGGTTGCCCCTGGCCCCTATCGTCGGACACTCCACCCGCGTTACCTCAACCGATTAACCCAAGAGCGCGGCAAATTCCGGCCTACGAGCGGTCAGCCCCGGCGTCAGAGCGCGCCCGGGTGCGTCTGCTCGCGCACCGACACGTACTGCTGGCGCACCGCCTGCCCCACCGCCAGCTCCGCGCCCGGCTCCAGCACCTGCGCCACCGCGCCCTGCCAGACCGGGGGAGTGCGCGGGTCCAGCGTGCCCTGGGAGACACCCAGCGCCCAGGCCGCCTGCCGGGCCGAGCCGATCGCCGCGTAGTCCGCGGGCTGCGGCACGACGACCTGCGTCCCGAACAGCGCGGGCGCCGCCGCCTGCACGGCCGGCAGCTCGGCCGCCGCACCCAGCAGGAACACCCGCCGTACGTCCACGCCCCGGCCGCGCAGCACGTCCAGGGCGTCGGCGAGACCGCACAGCATCCCCTCGAACGCGGCCCGCGCCAGGTGCTCCGGCCGCATCGACTCGCGCCGCAGGCCGGCCAGGGTCCCGGCGGTGTGTGGCAGGTTCGGCGTCCGCTCGCCCTCCAGGTAGGGGAGCAGCACCAGCCCGTGCGATCCGGGCGTCGACTTCATCGCCAGCTCGGACAGGCTCTCCAGGTCCGGCATCCCGAGCAGCTCGGCGGTGCCGCGCAGCGCCCGCACGGCGTTCAGGGTGGTGACGACCGGAAGGTGCATGCCGGTGGCGTCGGCGAGGGAGGTGATCATGCCGTACTGGTCGACGAGCGCCTCAGGGTGCACGGCCATCACGGACCCGGACGCGCCCAGCGACACCACCGCGTCGCCCAGCCCGATCCCGAGCCCGAAGGCGGCCGCCTGGGTCTCACCGGTTCCGGCGGAGATCAGCAGCCCCTCCGGCGTCGTACCGGCCGCGTCGGCCGGGCCGATCACCTCCGGCAGGATCGCCTGGTGCCCGAGCGCCAGCTCGACCAGATCGGGCCGGTAACCGCCGGTCGCCGCCGACCAGTACCCGGTGCCCGACGCCCCGCCCCGGTCGGTGGTCCGCCGGACCGGCCGCCCGAGCAGCTGCCACACCAGCCAGTCGTGGGCCTGGAGCAGTACGGCGGTCCGCGCGGCGGCCTCCGGCTCGCTCCGCGCCAGCCAGCGCAGCTTCGTCACCGGCTGCCCGGTCTGCGGCACCGAACCCACCGCCTGCGCCCACGCCTCACGCCCGCCGAGCGCGTCGATCAGGTCGGCCGCCGCGACCTGGGAGCGCTTGTCGCCGCCGACCATGGCCGGGCGCACGGTGTTGCCCTGTGCGTCCAGCGGCACGACCGAGTTGGCCTGCGCCGACACGCCGATGGCCTGCACGCCCTCGAGGAGCCCGCCGCCGGCCGCCTCCCCGAGGGACAGCAGCCAGGCCTGCGGATCGACGTCCGCGGGCCGGCCTCCGCCCTCGGGGCTCTCCAGCGGGTGCGGTGCGTAGCCCTGGCGCAGCACGGCACCCGTGTCCGAATCGCAGACGACGATACGAGTGAAATCGGGCGAACTGTCCAACCCGGCGACTATCCCCATACCCGAAATTCTGCCGCACCGGCCGAGGTCCCCGTACCGGGACCTCAGGTGTTGCTGGTGCCCCAGTCGTCGGGACCGCTGCCGTTGCTGCCGCGTTCCCGCAGCGAGCGGACCCGGTGGGCCACCGAGTCGGGCATCCGGTCACCGACCTTGTCGCTCACCACGTGGTACGCCTTGTCGGCGAAGTGCCTGCCCTGCTGGGCGGCGGACTCCGCGGTGTTGCGCACGGCCGGGTTCTGCGCGACCTGCTGCGCGGACTTCCGCAACTGCTCGTAACGCTCCCGCCCGGCCTTCGTGCCGAGCACGTAACCCACCGCTAGTCCGACGACGAACGTGAGCCGGTATCGCATGGCGGCCACCCTTCCCTTCACTGGCTCCGGGGGTGCTGGCGAGTACCGATTGGCGGAGCACCCCCCTGCTTGCGCTAATGTATGTGTCGCAGCGAGCGCGCGCCCCCTGGCGAATACCCAGGCCGACGCGTTCGATGCGACACCGACATTCCTCGGTAGCTCAATTGGCAGAGCAGCCGGCTGTTAACCGGCAGGTTACTGGTTCGAGTCCAGTCCGGGGAGCTCGGTCCTCCGTAGCTCAATTGGCAGAGCAGCCGGCTGTTAACCGGCAGGTTACTGGTTCGAGTCCAGTCGGGGGAGCACCGTGAACGAGGACCCTCCGGGGTCCTTTTTCATGTGCCGCGAGACTGCCCTCGAGACCCGGGAACCACGCGGCACGCTGCGGAGTCCTCAAGGTCATGAAGGCAGCCGTGGAAGCCGACCATCCGAGGCAGGAGATCGTATGAGCGGCTATGCTGCGGCAGACGGCGCGCACACATGTACGCGACACGCCGCTATGGGGCGGTAGCTCAGCCGGTTAGAGCAGCGGACTCATAATCCGTCGGCCGTGGGTTCGAGTCCCACCCGCCCCACTCGTGCGCCTTGCCGCAGGAACGTTCTCACCTGCGGTGCGGGCTGAAACCTCCTCGGTGGGAGAGTCCTCTCGCGGGGGCAAAGATCATCTGCTCGCTCGACGCGAGCCGCACCGTCGTCGTCCCGGTCCTGGTTCGGTCTCCAGCGCTGCCGCCTCGCCACCCGGCGTTGTACGGTTCCCCGCGGAGCCCTCTTGGTAGGGTCCGCCGATGTCATCGGTCAAGCAGTTCCAGGTCACCTTCGACTGCGCGGAACCTGAGCGCCTGGCTCGCTTCTGGTGCGAGGTGTTGGGGTACGTCGTTCCGCCGCCACCGGAGGGGTTCGCCACGTGGGACCAGTACCAGCGCTCGCGGCCGCCTGAGGAGCGGGACGCCTGGTTCGCCTGCGTCGACCCGTCAGGTGTGGGCCCGCGACTGTACTTCCAGCGCGTCCCCGAGGGAAAGGCGGCCAAGAACCGGGTGCACCTCGATGTGCGGGTCGGCACCGGACTTGTGGGGGAAGAGCGCCTCGCCGCGCTCGACGCCGAGCGCGCACGGCTGATGCCGCTCGGGGCGGTACACGTGCGAACGCTGTATGACGGCAACGACGCGTGCATCCCGATGCAGGACATCGAGGGCAACGAGTTCTGCATCGACTGAGCATGCTCCGGTGCCGCCGTTCGCGCCCCGGAGCGGCGGCGCGCCTGAGGCCGGGGGGTCGATGCCTTCGGACTCCTCCCGCACCGAAGCCATCGACCACGGCGCCCGTATCGGTATCGACGTCGACCCACGACCCGGCCGCGCCCGTCTCACTTCCGGCCGTGGGAGTTCTCGTGGGTGGCAGTCGCCTCCGGTGCGTGTGGCACGACCACGATCTGTACATCGTCCTCGTAGATGACCCGTCCAGGGTCCGCGGAACGCAGAGCCCGACAGGCGACGCCGTGAGAGGACAGGATCTCCAGGTAGCCGGAGACGCGAGCGAGGAGATGAGTGGCTGACGGCTTGAACCATGCCGCCGCGCCGGGGTTGATCTCGTCGTCGTACACGTGGGGGTCGACGGTCGAGGGATCGGTGTACGCGGCGTCGTACCAACGGTTGCCGCCGCGGCGGAAGGTCTCCTGCTCGTCCGAGAGCCTTCCCTCCCTCGCCAGATTGTTGACGAGCCCGAAAACGCCGGTGAAGTGGCCTCGGCTGTTCCGGTGAGGCGACTGGAACCGCACGTACTGGACTTCGCTGTCTCTGTCGCTGTCGGTCGTCCCCATCGGTGCATCCTGCCACTGCTCCGCTCGTGATCCCGTGCCTTCCTGTACGGGGCGCAAGTGCGCATCCATGGATGAAACGCCCTTGTATGTGCGAACCCGGGACTGACGAGGGCCGCCTTCCGGCCACCGCTGACGCGTGTGTCATACTCGGCGCCGCTCGTAGCACTATCGGACCGGGGGGCCGCATGCACGCCGTATCTCTGCAAGCTGCCTTCCTGGATACGGCCGCGGATCAGCTCTGTTTCTCCCTGGACCTGACCGAGCTGCCGGCGCTCGCCGAACGTGAGGTGTCCGTGGGAGGGCTCGCCGTGCGCCTGAGGCTGCTCGGCGCGTCCCACCAGGTCTTCGCGGGCCCGGTGCGGGAGACCGTGGCGTGCCTGCCCGAGGCGGTCAGGGGACTGCCGACGACGCTCACCCGGCAACCTGCGGGGTGGACGTACGACTTCAGCGCCGTCACGGAATGCCTGGACCCCGCGGAGTTCAGCGCCCGGGTCGCGGACGCCCTGAGCCGCGCCGACGAGGCGGAGCACAGCCTGAGCGGGGTCTTCCCCGGGTCTCCGGAAGCGGTGACGGCGGTCGTCGTAGAGGCCTGCGACGAGGGATTGGGCGGCGCAGACCGCCCGGGGCTGGCCTGGCGCACCTGGCACAGCTACCCGCAGGACGGGCACATCGTATCGACGCACAGCCGGCTGGAGGCTCGATGAACAGCGCCCGAATCCTTCCCGGGGCGGTGGCGGCCGTGCTGGTCACCGTCCTGCTCTCCGCCTGCTCCAGCGACGGGGAGGACGGCGTCCCGCGCGGCTGGATCGGCAAGACGTACTCCACCGGCGGGAGCGGGTGGCTCGACAAGGACAGCTCGCCGGCCAAGGTCGCCGACGCGATCGACGACCACCGCGACGCCCTCGACCGGGCGTCCGGCGACGGCAAGGAGTTCCTGCGCTACGGCGACGACATGGTGACCGTCTCGCCGTACCGGAGCGGCAGCACGATCGAGATCGAGGACTACCGCAACGGCTACCGCCGGCATCACCAGCACCTCACCTACTGGCCCAACCCGAGCAGCTTCCGCGGCGGCGGCCCCGGCTCCGGCAAGTGACGCCCGGCGCCCCTCCCCGCACCTGACGACGTCCTCCAGAAAGGCAACGCAGTGACCGAGATCTTCGAGTCGGCCGGGCAGGCTCTGCTCTACGGGGTCGTGGGCCTCGCCGTGATGGCCGTCGGCTTCGGCGCCCTCGACCTCGTCACGCCCGGCAAGCTCTTCCACGTGGTGTGGCGGGACCGCAACCGCGGCGCGGCCGTGCTCCTCGGCAGCCAGTCCGTCGCGGTCGGGCTGGTCATCATGTCGGCCATCCGGGCCAGCGAGTCCGAAGAGGGCCTCGGATACGGCCTGTTCAGCACGCTCCTCTACGGTCTGGCCGGGGTGCTGGTGATGACGCTGGTCGGCATCGTCATCGGCCTGCTGACGCCGGGCCAGATGGGCGCGGTGGCCCTCGACGACGGCGACGACCACCGCCCGCACCCCGCCGCCTGGGTCCAGGCCGGCATGTACCTGGGCACCGCCGCCATGGTCGGCGCAGCCCTCTCCTAGGAGCACTCCTCCCAGGAGCACCCCTCCTGGGACCACCACCTCCCAGGACCACCACGAGGACCACCGCGAGGCCACCCCCATGAGTTCCGCCCTGGACGACCGTGCCGTCGCGGCGCCCCCGAACCCCCCGGCCGACCACCACACCCGGGGGGCGCGGTTCCTGCTGCTGCTCGCCGTCTTCCTCTGCGCGGCCTGCGGCCTCGTGTACGAACTGGCCCTGACCGCGCTGGGCAGCTACCTCATCGGCAACTCGGTGCTGCAGACCTCCGTGGTCATCTCCGTGATGGTCTTCGCCATGGGCGTGGGCTCGCTGGCCGCCAAACCCCTGCGCCACCGCCCCGTCGTCGCCTTCGCGGTGGTGGAGGGAGTACTCGCGCTGGTCGGCGGTCTGTCCGTCCTGATGCTGTACGCGGCCTTCGCCTGGCTCCAGCTCTACATGCCCGCGATGATCGTGGTGTCCCTGGTGGTGGGCCTGCTCATCGGCGCCGAGATCCCGCTGCTGATGACGCTGCTCCAGCGCATCCGCACGCAGGAGGCGAGCAGCGCCGTCGCCGACATGTTCGCCGTCGACTACATCGGCGCCCTCGTCGGCGGCCTGTGCTTCCCGCTGTTCCTGCTGCCGACCTTCGGCCAGTTGAAGGGCGCGCTGGTGGTCGGCGTGGTCAACGCGGTCGCCGGGGTCATCGTCGTGGTGTTCATCTTCCGCCGCCAGACCGGCCGGCTGGTCAAGGCCGGGCTGCTGGCCGGCGTCGCCCTGGTGCTCGCCGCGCTCGGTACGACGTATGTGCTGGCGGACGACCTGGAGGTGACGGCGCGCCAGCACATGTACGCGGACCCGATCATCCACTCCGAGACGACGCAGTACCAGGACATCGTGGTCACCCGCTCCACCGCCTTCACCGGCGAGCCCGACGTACGGCTCTTCCTCAACGGCGACCTCCAGTTCAGCTCGGTCGACGAGTACCGCTACCACGAGTCGCTGGTCCACCCCGCGCTGTCCGGCCCCCACTCCAACGTGCTGATCATGGGCGGCGGTGACGGGCTCGCGCTGCGCGAGGTGCTGCGCCACGAGGGCGTCCGGCACGTCACCCTGGTCGAACTGGACCCGGCGATGACCCGGTTGGCGCGCACCTTCGAGCCGCTGCGAAAGCTCAACCAGGGTTCGCTGGACGATCCGCGGGCCAAGGTCGTCAACGCGGACGCCTTCACCTGGCTGCGCGAGGCACGGCAGCAGTACGACGCGGTGATCATCGACTTCCCGGACCCGGACTCGGCGTCGCTGGCGAAGCTGTACTCGGTGGAGTTCTACGATCTGCTCCGCCGGGTGCTGGCGCCGGACGGCCAGGTCATGGTGCAGAGCGGATCGCCGTTCTTCGCCCCCAAGACCTACTGGTCGATCGCGAAGACCATCGAGACGGCCGGGTACGCGACGACGGAGTTCCAGATCGACGTGCCGAGCTTCGGCAACTGGGGCTTCGTCCTCGCCCGCCCCGGAACCGAGGCCCCGCCGCTGCGGCTCGCCCGGGACACGCCGAAGCTGCGCTACCTGGACGCGGCGGTCCTGAAGGCGGCCACCGTGTTCCCCGTCGACCGCCGCCGCACCGACGTACGGCCGAGCACCCTGATGGATCCCGCGGTGCTCGAATACGTTCAGGACGAGTGGCGCGACTACTGAGTCAGGACGACGTGGGGCCCGGCCGCGCCGCGTCCGGCGACACAGCCGCGCCCGCCTCCGTGGGGGTACGGAGACGGGCACGGTGTCCGGGGGGCGGGCCTGCCCGCGTGGTCAGACTCCCGTCGGGTCCTTCTCGTACGTCCGCTCCGCCACGGGCGCCGGCTCGTGGCCGCCCTCACTGAGGCCGACGCGGTCGTGCACCTTGCGCAGGAACGGCGGGGCGTACCAGGCCGAGCGGCCGAGCAGGCGCATCGCGGCGGGCACGAGCACCCCGCGGACGGCGACGGCGTCGATGAGGATGGCCAGTCCGCTGCCCAGACCGAACATCTGCATGTAGCTGATGCCGGCCGTCCCGAAGGCGAAGAAGCTCACCGCCAGCAGGCAGGCCGCCGCGCTGACGATCCGTCCCGTGTGCCCGAGGCCGTCGACGACCGCGGTCTCGTTGTCCGCGCCCTGGTCGTGCAGTTCCTTGATCCGGCTGGTGACGAACACCTCGTAGTCCATCGAGAGGCCGAAGGCGATGCAGAACATCAGCAACGTCATCGACACCTCCATCGGCTGCGGCGTGAAGCCGAACAGGTCCGAGAAGTGGCCGTCCTGGAACATCCACGTCATGACGCCGAGCGCCGCCCCCAGGCTGGCGATGTTGAGCACCAGCGCCCGCAGCGGCTGCACCACGCTGCCGGTGAACAGGAACAGCAGAACGAAGGTGGTGAGCGCGATCAGGCCGCCGGCGAGCGGGATCAGGCCGGTGATGGAGTCCTTGGAGTCGACCAGCGCGGCGTCCCTGCCGCCCACCAGGGGCTCCGTCCCCTCGGGTGCCGCGACCGCCCGGACGTCCTTGACCAGGTCCTGGGCCGCGTCCGACATCGGGGCCAGGTCGCTCACCACGTTGATCCGCTGCGCCTGCGGACGGCCGAGCGCGGCGTTGCGCGGACCGGGCGCCGCGGCCTGCCCGCCGGTGTAGGTCCCGGTGGACGCCTCGACGCGGACGACACCGTCGAGCCGCGAGAGCCTGCCCGCGTACGAGCCGAGCGGTGCCGTGCCCACGGACTCGTCCATGACCACGTGGACGGCCGCCGCGTCACTGCCGTTGAAGTTCTCCGCCAACCGGGCCGAGACCTGGCGGCTCGCCGCGTCCTCGGGCAGCGAGCGCTCGTCCGCGATACCGATGGAGATGCCCAGCAGCGGACTCGCCGCCAGCAGCAGCACCGCGAGCACCGGCAGCGCGGTGAGGGCGGGACGCCGCATGGCCGTGCGGGCCAGCCGGCCCCAGAAGGGCACCCGGGAGTCGTCGTGCCGCTCCGTCCTCCCCGCCCACGGCAGCCGCCCCTTGTTGACCCGGTGTCCCAGGACGTTGAGCAGGGCCGGCATCACGAACAGGGTGCTGACGGCGGCGATGGCGACCACACCGACGCCGGCGTACCCGAACGAACGCAGGAAGTACTGCGGGAAGACCAGGAGCGCCGCGAGCGCGACCGCCACCGTGGCGGCGGAGAAGGCGACCGTACGGCCCGCGGTGTGCACGGTGTGCCGGACGGCGTCGTCCACGCTCGCGCCCTTGGCGAGCTGTTCGCGGAACCGGCTGACCATCAGCAGCGCGTAGTCGATGCCGAGGCCGAGACCGAGGGCGGTGGTCAGGTTGGTGGCCGTGATGGAGATGCTGGCGACGCTGCCGAGGAGGAAGAGTTCCGCGAACGTACCCACGATCGCGATGAGCCCGATGGCCAGCGGCAGCAGGGCCGAGACCACGCTGCCGAAGACGAACAGGAGCAGCAGGAGGGTCAGCGGCAGGGCGATCGTCTCGGCGAGTACGAGGTCCTCGGAGGAGTACGTCCCCATGTCGTCACCCACGGCCGCGCTGCCGCCGGCCTCGACGGTGAGCCCGCCGTCTCCGGCGCCGGTGTACTCGTCGATGATCTCCTTGGCGTTCTCCCGCTCCTTGGTGTCACCGCCCTTCACATGGGCGAGCACCATCGCCTGCTCGCCGTCCTCGGAACGGAGGTCCGGGTTGCCCGTGTCCCAGTACGAGATCACGTTCGCGACGGTCTTCTCCTCCTTGAGGCCGGCCGTCAGCTTTTCCCCCTGCTGCCGGGCGTTCGCGGCGTCGACGCCGCCCTCGGGGGCACGCACCAGCAGGACCAGGTTCGACTCACCGCCGAACTTGTCGGTGATGACCGTCCTGGCCCTGCTGGACTGGGAGGACGGGTCGTCGAAGCCGCCGGGCAGGAGCTTGCCGAACGCGCCGGCGCCCAGGGCTCCCATGAGGACCACGGCCACGGCTGCGACGACGAGTACCAGCCGGGACCGGCGGATCGCCAGTTCGGCTATGCGGTCAAACACGCACTCTCTCCTTGCGTTCTCACGGCGTGAACCCATGGCCCGCGCTGGTGGTGGGGGTGCGGCGGAGCCGCTGCCCCGCCGCCGGCCATGACGCTATCCACGCCGTAAGTGTCTTTGGCAGTGCGAGATTTTCCTGACACCGTCAAGTCGTTCTCGTACTCCCTCTCGCAAGGGTCCGTGCTGTCGGTCCGAACGTGTCCCGAGCTGGTCAGCGGCCTGTTCCGGGTGGCTGGACAACCGGCGCGCTCTCGCCCTCGTCGTCCCGCTCGCCCTCTGCCTGGGAGGGAGTGGTGTGCGGCACGTCGGGGGTGTCCGGCTCGTCGTCGCGTTCGCCCTCGGCCTGGGACGGGGTCGGCTCGCTCATCGTGGTACCTCCTCCTGCCGGGCGGTCACGGCACGGGTACCCCGTCCGGGAGACCGGCACCATCCGGCCGCCAGGACCTAGAGCGGCGCCCACCACGTCACCGTCGTCCCCCGCCCCCGGCCCCCGGCGTCGGCGCCGTAGTCGGCGACCCGCAGGCGCACCCCGTCCCGGCCCTCCGGCGAGGGGGCGGGCGTCTCGACGGCGATCTCGACGCGGGAGACGTCCGGGCGCGCCGACGCGGCGGCCAGCGCGTCGCGCAGGGCGGTGAGCAGGCGGTCGGCGACCCGGTCGGGCACCCGGGCGTCGACGGGGCCCCTGAAGTGCGTGGACGGCGCGGTGCCGAGCCGGGCGGCGGCGGACGCGGTCTCGCGCAGGACCCGGCCGCGCAGGCCCGCCGGCGGGCCTGCCGGGGGCTGCTGGAGGGTGAGGATCGCCGTACGGACCTCACCGACCGTGGAGCGCAGCTCCTCCACCGCGCGGCCGAGGATGTCACGGACGTCGTCGGCGCCCGGGCGGCGCCGGGTGGACTCCAGCATCATGCCGGTGGCGAACAGCCGCTGGACGACCAGGTCGTGCAGGTCCCGGGCGATGCGGTCGCGGTCCTCGTAGACCGCCAGCAGCTCCCTGCCGCGCCGGGCGTCGGCCAGGACGAGGGCGAGCGCCGCCTGCGAGGCGAACTGCGTCGCGAGCAGCCGCTCCAGGTCCGTGTACGGGCGTCCGCCGCGGCGTCGGGGCAGGGCGAGGGTGCCGATGAGCCGGCCGCCCGCCTGAAGGGGCAGCATCATGCTCGGCCCGAACCGGTGCCGCACGTGGGTCGTCATGCGCGGGTCGGTCGCCGAGTCGTCGACGAACACCGGCTCGCCGCCCAGGAGCTGTTCCAGGACCGGGCTGCCCGGCTCGATGGTCGCGCCGACCATGCCGTCCGGGTCGTCGGGCGTGGAGGCGGTCACGATCGCCATGCCGCCCTCGGCGGTCGGGTGCAGGATGACGCCCGCGCAGGCGTCGGCGAGCAGCCGGGCCCGTTCGGCCACCGTGGTCAGCGCGTCGCCCGCGCCCTCCTCGGTGAGCAGCGCGGTGGTGACGGCGGCCGCGCCCTCGATCCAGCGCTCCCGCTGCCGGGCCGTCTCGTACAGCCGGGCGTTGCCGATCGAGACACCGGCCTGCACGGCCAGGACCCGCAGCAGCTGCTCGTCCTCGACGGTGAACGGCGCGGCCCCGGCCCGCCCGGCCAGCCGCAGCTCGCCGAACTCCTCGTCCCGCACGTGGACCGGCATCCGCAGCAGGGGCGCCGTCTCCGGTACGGGGCGGTCCGGCCCCGGGGTACGGATCTCGGCGAGGCCGCCCGCGTCCGGGTCCGCGACGACCAGGTCCGCGCGGTCGGCGCTGGTCAGCTCGGCGGCTCCGTCCACGATGTGCTGCAGAACGCCGCGCAGGTCCAGGGCGGTGCCGACGTCCAGGAGGGCCTCCAGGAGACGGGCCAGTCGGGGCGCGGGCCGCGCGCTCATGCGTCAGGCTTCCCCGGTCGCCGCCCGGCGGCGGATCAGTCGGAGTCGGCGTGCGAGTCGGAGCCGGCGGTCGTCGGGTGCAGGACCAGCGGCTCCACCCGGCCCTCCAGCATGCTGCCGAGGCCCTGGACCGCGCACACGTCGGGCCGCTCCGCGATGTGCACCGGCATACCGGTGGCCTGACGCAGCATCTGGTCGAAGCCCGGCAGCAGCGCGCTCCCGCCGACCATCATGATCCCGCGGTCGGCGAGGTCCGCGACCAGGTCGGGCGGGCAGTCCCGCAGCACCTTGCCGATGCCGTCGAGCACGGCCGTCAGCGGGGTCTGGATGGCGTTGCGCACCGTGGCGGTGTCGACCCGCACACTGCGGGCCAGCCCGGTCGCCACGTCCCGGCCGTGGATCTCGGTGGACGACGGTCCCTGCGGGGTCAGCCCGTTGCCGGACAGGGCGAGCTGCAACGGGCGCACGGACTGGCTGGGCAGCACCAGCTCGTGCTGGTGGCGCAGCAGCTGCACGATCGCGTGGTCCACGGCCTCGCCGCCCACCGGAACGCGCACCGCGGTCACGATCGAGCCCAGGGAGAGCACCGCGACCTGCGTGGCGTGCGCGCCGCACACCATGATCATCGTTGCCTCGGGCTGCTCCACGGGCAGTCCGCAGCCGACCGCCGCAGCGATGAGCGTGTCGACGAGTTCCACGCGGCGCGCGCCGAGCCCGACCAGTGTCTCGATCGCCGCGCGCTGGGACAGCGGATCCGCGTCGTGCGGGGTGCAGACGGCGGCCCGCAGCCGCGGCTTGCGGCGCAGGGCGCGGCGGACCCGGTCGCCGAGCAGATGACGCAGCATGCGCTGGGCCATCTCGATGTCGACCACCGTGCCGCCGGAGACGGGCCGCACGACACGGATGTAGCCGGGGGTGCGGCCGGTCATCTTCTCCGCGAAGTCGCCGACCGCGATGAGCGCGCCCGTGCGGGTGTTGACCGCCGCGGCGGACGGCTGGTCGACGACGAGCCCGGCACCCTTGACGTACACGCGGGTCCGCGCCGCGCCCAGGTCGACGGCGAAGTGGCAGCGGCGCAGCGCCTCCAGACTGGCGGTATTGGCAGTACTGGCGGTCATGGCGAATCCTCCCGAGAGCGCGGACCGTGCGGGGCCGCCCGGTGGGCGGCCTCTTAGGCACTGATCGTGCGCGGCCGCGCGGGCGGGCGCCCGCTGGAGGGGGCCGGGCGGGGGGCCGCTGAACGAGGGGAGTTCCCGGCGCGGCCCGGGAGGACCGCGCCCGGCCGGGTCAGCGGAGGTCCGCCGCCGGACCGGGGCGCCCGCCGCCCTCGACCAGGTGGTACCAGCCGGTGTCGTCGGCCAGCGGGCGGAAGAGGTTCGGCGGGAAGGCGGGCCCGTACTGCCCCTCCTCGCGCACCTCGTCGTAGTACAGGGAGTCGGAGAGCACGACGACGGCCTGCGCGGCGGAGGCGTCCAGGACCGCGCCGACCGCGTCGGCGTCGGCACGGCCCAGTGACTGCTCCCCGTTCCCGTCCAGCCCGAACTCCACCTGCCAGAACTCGATCCGCAACCGCAGGCCGGCCAGGCGGGCCAGCCGCCCGGGCAGACCTTCGACGGTCGCCCTCAGGAGCGGGGCGGCCTCGGCCCGCGGCGCCAGCAGCACGAGCGGGCCACCGGGCTCGTCCACCAGTTCGTAGGCGGCGGCGTCCGCCCCGCTGTCCGCCAGCAGCTCCGTGACCAGGCCGTGCAGTGCCGCGCCAGCGTCGCGGTCCACCGGGCCGTCGGCGAGGGTGTAGCGGGCGCAGGCGCGGAAACCGGTGTCGAAGTCGATCCAGGGCGGCTCGTCCGGCTCCTCCTCTTCCTCCGGCCCAGGATCCTCGTCCAGTTCCGGCTCCGGTTCCAGGCCCTCGGCGCGCATCGCTTCCCGCAGCGCTGCCCGGCTCTCCGCCCGTTCCTCCCTCTCGTCCGCTTCCGCCCGGGCCTGTGCCGTGTCGTGCTCGGCGTCGTCGTCCAGCAGGGGCGTCCAGAGGCCGTCCTCCGTGGGGAAGGGGCCCTCCGGCAACTCGTCCGGCGCGGACACCGTCGACTCGGGGGCGCCCGGCTCCACGGGGCGCTGCTCGTACTCGGTCCACGGGGGCGCGTCGTCCACCGGTTCGGCGTACTCCTCGCGCAGCTCCCGGCCCAGCGCCGTCAGGGCCGGGCTCCGTCCGCCGGACAGCTCGTACTCCTCGTACACCTCCAGCGCCTCCTCGACCCGGCCCTGGCGGCGCAGGGCGATCAGGCAGAGGCGGCGGAAGTCCTCCCGGTGCGGGTGGGCGCGCAGCAGGCCGGACAGTTCGGCGGCGGCCCGGTCGTACTCGCCGAGGACCAGGTCCAGCTCGGCGCGCTTGGTGTGCAGGGCGAGCCGCAGCCGCAGCAGGCGGGTCCGGGCGGTGCGGGCGGCGGGGCCGGGCACGCCCGCCAGGGGCTCGGCGTCGCCCCACAGCGACAGCGCCCCGGAGACCAGGTCGTGCGCCTCGGCGAGCGCGCTCTCCAGCCGGGCCGCGTCGGCGCGCCGCACCAACTCGTCGCAGCGCACCAGGTCCAGCTCGTCGGCGCTGGTGTGCAGGGCGTAGCCGTGGGCGGCCGTGGCCAGGACGCCCGGGCCAAGGATCTCCGCGAGCCGCTTCGCCAGCCGGGTCGTCTCGCTCCGCGGGTTGCGCGGCTCGTTGCCCGGGTCCCACAGGCCCCACCGCAGCTCCTCGTGGGTCACCGTGCGGCCGTGCTTGAGGAGCAGCATCGCGAGCAGCGCGCGCACGTCCCGCGGCAGGTCGGCCGGACCGTCCGGGAGGCCGACCCGCAGCGGGCCCAGGGCCCGGTACCGGCGCGGCGCGTACGCCTCGCCCGCGCGGGCGAGCAGCGCCGGGTCCCCGAGCAGGTCGAGGCCCCGGGCCTGGGCCGCCGGCGAGGGAGACAGCAGCTGGTCGAAGGCGTGCGCGTAGTGGATCCGCAGGGCGGTGGGCAGCCGGTCCAGGCGGCGGGAGTCGACCGGGACGGCCGGGCGCGAGGTCCCCGACGTCAGCCGCAGCAGCACCTCGCACAGGGCACGCAGGTCCGCCGAGCGCGCCCCCGGCCCCGAGGCCAGAGCCGGTTCGAAGAGGCTGAGCCGGACCGTGCCGTCCGGCAGGAGGACCACCCGGGACGCCTCCAGCCCGCCGTGCGCCAGACCCGCCCGGTGCAGGGCGGTGAGCGCCCGGGCCAGCTGCGCCCCCACGGACACCGTCAGCGGCACCGGCAGCCGCCCGTCCCCGGACCGGGTGAGGGCGCCCAGCGCTATGCCGTCGAGGTGCTCCATGACGACGTACGGGACGTCGCCCTCGATGCCCGCGTCGAGCACGGTCACCAGGTTCGGGTGGGAGAGCCGCGTCAGCCGGCGCGCGTTGCGCAGGAACGTCTGGCGCGCGGCCGGGCCGGTGGCCGGGTCGTGCAGCCGGATCGCCACCGTCCGGTTCGTCGGCGCGGGGTGGGCCGCGGTCCGGTCCGCCGGGGTCCGGTCCGGTGCCGTCCGGTCCGGTCCGGTGTCCTCCGCCAGCCAGATCCTGCCGGACGGCGTGAGCCGTCGCGTGGGCCGGTAGCGGGCGCCCAGGCCGGGCGGGAAGGGCGAGGGGGCGGAGGGCCGCTCCCGCACGGTCAGCTGCCGGACGCTCTCCTCGCTGATCGTCGCGAACGACTCGCTCGGGCCGGCCCGCTCGGTGCCCTTCCGGGAGGGGATCAGCGCGCGGAACTCGCCCGGCGAACGCCCCGCCCGGTCGTCGATCAGGCCGCCGGTGCGCAGCAGCAGGTCGTGGGTGCGGTTGCGGGCGGTGCGGGGCAGCCCGCGCAGGAGCAGCTCGCGCACTCCGGGGCGGAAGGCGTAGGAGCCGGGCGGCCCGGCGACCGTGGTCAGCAGTCCGCCGAGGATGACCTCGGCCAGGTGCTGGGGCCGCGGGTCCGGCTCGACCGCGGCCTGCACCAGCCGCATCACGGGCAGGTCGGGGCGCCCCAGCGCGAGATGGCCGGCCAGCCGGTAGGCCTGCGGGGAGGCGCTGGCGCGGAAGCGCAGGACGAGTTCCTCGGGCGACAGCCGCGCGACGTCGGTGCGGTCGTCGGCGTCGGCCGGCAGCGGTCGGTGCAGCGCCGCGGCCGCGCCCGGGTACGGGGTGCCGCCCGGGCTCGCGACCAGGGCGGCCCAGTTCGCCAGCCACTCGGGCCCGGGCTCCAGCACGGGGACGTGCACGGTCCCCTCGGGGGCGCGGGGCGCGGCGGTGTCGTACGGCGTGAAGGCGAGCGAGGCGCTGGGCGCCGCCCGGTGCGGGGCCGACAGCCGGCCCGGGACCGGCGGCAGGGCGGTGTCCCGCCACAACTGCTCGGGCAGCGGCTGGAGCACCGCCAGGGGCGCGCGGCGTGCCCAGCGGCGCAGCGTGGCGAACCACCGGACGCCGTCCGGGCCGGCCCGCCACTGCGGCCCCATGCAGTCGCTGATCAGCAGCATCACCGTACGGCCGTCGGCGGGGATCTGGGCGCCGTCGCCGCGGGCGGTGCCGTCGGGGTCCGCGCGGTGCAGGGTGACGGTGCGGAAGACGCCCGACTGGGCCAGGGCGGCTTGCAGTTCGCGCACGAGGGGCCGCCAGACGGGCATCGTGGGGCCCGCGTCGTGCACCAGGTGCAGGCGCAGCCACCGTTCCCGTACGGGGCGCAGCACGGGCAGCCACCACTCGGGGCCGGCGCCGAGGCGCGCGATGCGGTCGGCGGTCGCGGCCTCGTCCACCTCGTGGCCGACGGGCGCGTCGGCACGGCGCTTCAGCGGCCGCAGGGCACGCTGCAGCGCCAGCGTGTGGCGCAGCATCGGCGGTGCGGGTGCGAGCAGGGCGCTGTGCGGCTGCGCCGCCGAGGTGCCCGGCGCGGGGGCGGGGGACGGCAGGCGCAAGGGGGTGCGGGGGGCCTCGGAGCGGGTACTGGGCCGCCCCGGCCCGTCGCCCCACGGCCCTTGTCCCGGCCCCCGGCCCCGGTTCCGGTCCCCGTCCCGGTCACGCTCCCGGTCGCCGTGCCGGTCCCGCTCCGGCTTCCGGTCGCGCTCCCGTTGCCCGTCGCCTTCCTGGCCCTGCTCCCGGGTGCCCTCCGGGGCCGGTGGCGGCTCCGCCGGCCGCGGCCCGGACGCCGGGCCGTCGGGCGGGTCCTGCTCCGGGGGCTCCATGTGACCGGCCAGCCACAGGAGTTCGGCCAGCTCCAGCGGCGTCGGGCGGGCACCGGTGGCCGCCGCCCGGCCGAGGAGATCGGCGAGGAGGGGCAGAGGCGGCGGGTCCGGTGTGCCGGGGCGGTCGGTGGGCATCAGAAGGCGTCGGGCTGCGCGGACCGGCCGAGGTAGGGCATCAGCTGCTCGGCCAGCTCGTCCAGGGAGTCGGCGCCCAGACCGGAGGAACGGGCCAGGTAGATGGCGTTGAGCAACTGGTCCGTGGCCAGTTCGCCGCTGCCCACCCGGGACAGGAACCGGTGGATCAACTGGCGCGCGTGCCCGTCGGGCTCGCCCAGGTGGGCGCGGACGATCTCGGCGAGGTGGTCGTCGTCGGGCTGCCGCAGCCGCAGCGAGACGCAGCGGCGCAGGAAAGCGGGCGGGAACTCGCGCTCGCCGTTGCTGGTGAGGACGACGAAGGGGAAGGCGTTGCAGCGGACCCGGCCGCGCTCCACCGGCACCCGCTGGTCGGTGCCGTCGGCCAGGACCTCGGCGTGGCCGTCGGGGATGTCCCGGGAGGCCCGGACGAGTTCGGGGATCTCGTACTGCCCCTCCTCCAGGACGTGCAGCAGGTCGTTCGGCAGGTCGAGGTCGCTCTTGTCGATCTCGTCGATGAGCAGGGCGCGCGGCCGGGCGTACGGCAGCAGGGCGGTGCCCAGCGGGCCCAGCCGCAGGTGGTCCTCGACGCCGGTGGCGGCGGGGGCGTCGGGCGGCTGCGTGGTGTGGCGCGCCGCGTAGAGGCGGGAGAGCGGGTCGTAGGTGTAGAGGCCGTCGCCCAGGGTGCTGCGGCTGGTGATGTTCCACCTGAGGACGGGGCCGAGCCGCAGTTCACGGGCGACCGCGTAGGCGAGAGACGACTTCCCGGTGCCGGGCGGACCGGTGACCAGCAGCGGACGGCGCAGGTACAGGGCCGCGTTGACCAACTGCACCGTGTCCTCGGTGGCCTGGTAGGTCGCGGCACGGTGGGCGCGGTCGGGCGAGGCGGCCGCGGTGTCGCCGTCCGCGTCCGGCGGATCGAGCACGGGGCCGCCGTCGAAGGCCCGCCAGGGCGGGGGCGGGGGCAGCCGGGCGATGCCGTCGTGGGGGTCAGGCGCGCCGGTGTAGACGGGCCACAAGGGCATGGGTTCTTCTCTCCGGGCGGTAGGTGCGGCGGTCGGTGCAGGGGTTGGTGCGGCGGTCGGTAGGGCCATCGGTGCGCGGGTCGGTTCGGCGCGGTCGCGGTCGGCCGTGGTGCGTCGGTGCATGGCGCGGCGGGCGGTTCAGCCGACGGGGGAGTGGAGCAGGGCGGGCGGCTCGGCGAAACAGCGGGGGTCGTCCCACAGGAGCTGGACGTCCCGCGCCCAGTGCTCCTCCGGGACCTCCGCCGCGTCCGCCGTCTCGCGCAGTTCCATGACCAGGCGCGGCAGTTCGGCCGGCGGCACGTCCGCCACCGACGCCGCCAGCTCGTCGAGGAACGCCGTGCCGGAGCAGCGGCCGTCGGGTCCCTCCTCGCCGGGGCACTCCCGCAGCGGCCACAACAGCACGGGGACGGGCAGGTTGAGGCCGACCTCGAAGTACTCCGGCGCCGCCGAGGGCGGGGTGGCGAAACCGGCCAGCTCCGCGTCGTCCCGCAGCCGCTTGCGCAGCCCGGCCGGCCGCTCCCGGGTGCCGCAGTCCACCCGGTGCAGCGTGCCGCCCGTGCCGGACCCGAGCCTGCGCCACTTCTTGTGCAGCTGGTGGCGGAGGCGTCCGCTGCGCTGCCGGTACCGGTCGGTCACCACGAGCGGGTAGGCGCAGCCCAGCGGCGTGGAGTCGTCCTCTCCGCACTCCCAGTGCGCCACCGGTTCGTTCAGCCACTCGCGCGGGAGCACGAAGGTGAGCAGTTCGTCGGCGCCGGGATCGAGCTGGGTGAACGCCTCGTCAATGCCTTCCTGGACGAAGGACCGCACCGCGCCGCGGGCCAGCCGGCGCGAACCCACTGGGCGGCGCCGGCCGTCCCGGTAGGCGGACACCTCTACGGTGACCTGGTCGGCACCGGCACCGCTGCGGTCGATCTCCACGACGATGGGCGACCAGGCCGCGGGGCGCGGCGCCGGACCGGACGGGGCGTGCAGCCGCTCCGTCAGCCGGTCGGCGAAGCGGGCCACCGCCGCCGGGTCCGGCACCTCCCACTGCACGTAGGCGGCGGCCTCCCGCAGGGAGCCGAAACCGCCCTCCGGCAGCGGCGGGTCGAACGCGTCCATGGCGGACACGTACAGCCGGTTCGGGTCGCAGGCCAGGCCGCTCTCCTCGGCCCGGCGCACCAGCGCGTACAGCCGCCTGCGGGCGTCCGCCCGGTGGCCGGGGGTGGGCACCAGCTCGCCCAGCTCCGGCCAGTAGCGCGCCATGACCTCGACGGGCAGCATCCTGCCGACCCGTACGTCCCGGGCGCCGGCCACGGCGGAGACCATGCCGACGACCGTGCCGTCGGCCAGTGTCAGCGCCGCGCCGCTGAACCCGGCGGCCAGCGGCTGCCCGTGCGCCGTGACGGCCTCCAGCTGGACCCACTCGTCGGAGATGAGGGGCCCGGGCAGGGCGCGGTAGGAGGCGAGCATGCCCTCGTCGTACCCCTTGGGAAAGCCGTAGGCGATCAGCTCGGGGACGGGGACGGTCCGCTCCGTTCCGGGCCGGGCGAAGACGGCCGGGGCGAGCGGCACCTCCCGGTCCAGCTCCAGTACCACCAGGTCGCCGAGGTCGGCGGCGCCCTCCTGCCACCCGCCGTGCACGACGACCGTGCCGGACAGCTCGCCCAGCTCCCGGCGGCCCGGGAAGGTCACCGTCACCGGCGCGCGGTCGGCCCACCGGACGACATGGGCGCAGGTGAGCAACCGGCGGGCGGAGACGAGGAATCCGGCGCCGACCTCCCTGCCGCACTCGACGCGGGCGTGCCACGCGGCACCGCTCATGACAGCGCGGCGGCGTCCGGGGCCTCGGGACCCGCCGGGGACGGCCGCGGCTCGGGACGCGTCGCGGACGGCCGCGGCTCGGGACGCGTGGGGGACGGCTCGGGCGACCAGTTCAGCCGCACCACCAGATGGCCCTCCGCCGAGCCCTTCGCGATGACCGCGCCGGCCTCCGCGCTCAGCTTGACCCCGAACTCCAGCTCCACGGCGTCGGGTCGGAGCGAGCCGTCCCGGAAGACGCGCAGCGCGGACGCGGCCGCCGCCCGCACGCCGTCCAGGGAGTCCTCGAAGGTGCGGGCCGCGCGGGCCGGGCCGTCGCCGCGCGAGACCAGCCGCGCGCCGTCCTCGTCCTCGACGCCCTCGACGACCACCCGCACGCCGTCCTCGGTCCTGAACTCGACCAACCCGTCCATGACGCCGCTCGCTCCCCGTGTGCCGTACGTGTCCGTGCGCAGCACCATTGTGACGGACGGTACTCGGCCGTGTCCCGTCCCGGGCCGCCGGTCCGTTCGGCCGCTGGCGGAAACCCGCCAGGGCGACTAACCGCCGCCTCCGGTCAACTCCCGTGCCCCACCGGCCCCCTGAGACTGATCACAGCACTCTTCACCGCACTCTACGACGACACGAAGAGAGACGTGGATGAGCACAGGACCAGTCAGACGCGGGGCGGCCCTCCTGTCGGCGGGGCTCGTGATCGCGCTGCTGCCGGCCGGGACCTCGGCGGCGCAGGACCCGCCCCCCGACCCGGCGCGATCCCGAACGGCGGCCGCCCGCACGGCCGCCGCCGACGCGGCCCGCACCGTCACCCTCGTCACCGGCGACCGGGTGACCGTCACCGACCTCGGCGGCGGCCGGAAGACCGTCGCGGTCGAGCGGCCCGAGGGCGCCACCGGGGCCGTGCGCACCAGCAGTTTTGGCGGCCGGACCACCGTCGTACCGGACGAGGCCCTGCCGTACCTGCGCGACGGCAGCCTCGACGAACGGCTCTTCGACGTCGGTGCGTTGCTGGAGCAGGGGCTCGCCGACAGCGAGACGGGCGAGCTGCCGCTGATCGTGACGTACGGCAAGGGCGTGCGGGCCGCCACCCCGCGGGGGGCCGAGCGGACACGGTCGCTGCCCAGCGTGCGCGGGGCCGCCGTCGAGGCCGACAAGGGGCGTGCATTCTGGCGCGAATTCACCCGTCGCGGCGCCGGTGTCGAGGGCGTGTGGCTCGACGGGCGGGTCACCGCGGACATGGCCGAGTCCAACGCGCAGATCGGCACGCCCGAGGCCTGGGAGGCGGGGCTGACCGGCAAGGGCGTCACCGTGGCCGTGCTGGACAGCGGCGTGGACGCCGGGCACCCCGACCTGGCGGGGCGGATCGCGCAGAGCCGCAGCTTCATCCCCGGCGAGGAGGTCGCCGACCGGCACGGCCACGGCACGCACGTCACCTCCACCGTGGGCGGCAGCGGCGCGGCCTCCGACGGCAAGGAGAAGGGTGTCGCACCCGGCGCCACGCTCGCGGTCGGCAAGGTCCTCGACGACGAGGGCTTCGGCAGCGAGTCGGAGATCATCGCGGGCATGGAGTGGGCCGCCCGGGACGTGGACGCCGACATCGTCTCCATGAGCCTCGGCTCCACCGAACCCAGCGACGGCACCGACCCGATGGCCGAGGCCGTCAACACCCTGTCCCGCGAGACCGGCGCCCTGTTCGTGATCGCGGCCGGGAACACCGGCGCCCCCTCCTCCATAGGCTCGCCCGGCGCGGCCGACGCCGCCCTCACCGTGGGCGCGGTCGACTCCGCCGACCAGGCCGCCTGGTTCACCAGCGCCGGGCCCCGCTACGGCGACAACGCCCTCAAGCCCGACCTGTCGGCCCCGGGCGTCGGCATCCTCGCCGCCCGCTCCCGCCTCGCCGAGGGCAGCGGCGACTACACGTCCATGGACGGTACGTCGATGGCGACGCCGCACATCGCGGGGGTGGCCGCCCTGCTCGCCGAGGAGCACCCCGACTGGAGCGGCGCGCGGCTCAAGGACGCGCTGATGTCCACGTCCAAGGAACTGGACGTCTCCGCCTACCAGTTGGGTGCGGGCCGGGTCAGCGTGCCGGCGGCCGTCGGCGCCGACGTCACCGCGACCGGCAGCGCCGACCTGGGCTTCTACTCCTGGCCGTACGAGGCCGACGAGCCGGTCACCAGGACCGTCGCCTACACCAACTCCTCGGACACGGACGTCGAGCTGAAGCTGTCCGTGCGGGGCGCCCCCGAGGGCGTCGCCACGCTCGCCGACACCTCCCTCACCGTGCCCGCGCACGGCACCGCCTCGACCACGGTCACCGGGGACGGGTCCAAGGCGCCGGTCGGCAACACGAGCGGCCAGGTCGTGGCGGCCGACGCGAGCGGGAAGCCCCTCGCGCACACCGCGTTCGGGCTGGTCAAGGAGGGCGAGCGGTACACGCTCACGGTGCACGTCAAGGACCGCTCCGGCGCCGCGACCCCGGCCGACCTGACCGTCCAGCGGCTCACCGAGGGCGTCGACCCCTTCCCGGCCCACGTCGGCGACTCCGGCACCCTGAAGCTCCGGCTCGAGCCCGGGACGTACAGCCTGTCGTCCTTCCTGGACGTGCGCGGCAGCCACGGCGCCGACTCCCTCGGCCTGGGCTTCCTCGCCGCCCCTGAGGTCGTCGTCGACCGGGACCGCGAGATCACCCTGGACGGCCGCGAGCTGCGCGAGATCGGCGCCGACGTCGGCCGGCGCACCGAGACCCGGCAGCTCCTCATGGAGTACGACCGCGGCGCGAACGGCTCCGACCTGTTCGGCGCGGTGCAGGTGCCGCTGACGTACGACAGCGTCTTCGCCGCGCCCACGAAGAAGGTCGCCCAGGGCGACTTCGAGTACCGCACCGTGTGGCGGCTCGGCAAGCCGCTGCTCGAGGTGAAGGGGATCGACGAGGCCACCGTCCAGTCCGGCGGCACCCTGACCGAGGGCCGCACCCGGCTGCCCCTGGTCGACGTCGGAGCCGTCGGTGCCGGGCCCTTCCCGGACGGCGTACGCGGCAAGGCGGTCCTCGCCCGGCTCACCGAGGGGACCGAACCGGCCGCGCTCGCCCAGGCCGCACAGGACGCCGGCGTCAAGGCGCTGTTCGTGACCGACGACGCCCCCGGACGGCTGATGTCGTGGTGGGGCACCGACGACAACGCCGACCGGCCGCTCCAGATCGCCACGGTCTCCGCGGCCGACGCCCGCCGGCTGCACCGGGCCGGACGGGTCGACATGACCGGCACCCGCAACACGCCCTACGTGTACGACCTGTCCGAGGGACACGAGGGCGCCGTGCCCGACCGGGACCTCACCTACCAGCCCGGGCACCGCGACCTCGCCGTGCTGCGCACCAGGTACCACGCCGCCGAACCGTCGAGCGGCGGCGAGTTCCGGTACTCCCTCACCGACACCTTCCCGATCGGCCTCGGCTTCCGGGAGCGGATCGACTACCCGGTCGAGCGCACCGAGTACGTGTCCACCGGCCCCGGCCAGCTGTGGCACGAGACCGTGACGAGCGCCGGTGAGGCGCTGGAGGAGCGCGGCGGACTGTCCCGGTACCGGGGAGGCTCGCGTGCGGAGCTGAACTGGTTCAAGCCGGTGTGGCACCCCTACCTCGGCACCGGGCTCGGCTGGGGGCAGCAGCGCGCCGGGAACCGGCTCCAGTTCAACGCGCCCGGCTGGGGCGACTCCGGGCCCGACCACACCGGCTTCGGCGACGTGTGGAGCGAGGGCAGCGGCATGTCGCAGACCACGTCGGTGTACCTGGACGGCGAACCGGTCGACCAGGGGCCGAGTTCCGCCGCGTACGTGTGGGACGCGCCGGCCGGCGAGCACACCTACCGGCTCGTCACCGACACGGCGCTGGACGCGGCACGCTGGCCGCTGGCGACGAAGGGCCACGCGGAGTGGACCTTCCGGTCGGCGGCCACGCCCGACGACCGGTGGACCTTCCTGCCGCTGATCAACCTCTCCTTCGACGTCGACACCGACCTCGCGGGGAAGGTGCGCGCCGGCAAGAAGCTGCGGGTCGGTCTCGGCGCCGCGTACGTGGCGGGCGCCCCGGACACCGGGAAGCTCGGCGGCGGAAAGCTGGAGGCGTCCTACGACGACGGGACGACCTGGCACCAGGTCCGGCTGCGCGGCGGCGACGGTGAGGCCTCCTGGTACGGGACGCTGAGCGTGCCGCGCGATGCCGAGCACGTCTCGCTGCGGGCCTCGGCGCGCGACGACCGGGGCGGCTCGGTCACGCAGGAGATCGTGCGGGCGGTGGCCGTGCGGTAGGCCCCGGTCCGGGCGCGGACACGCGGACGGCGCCGCCTCCCTGGGACGGGGAGGCGGCGCCGTCGGGTTCTCGGACCGTCAGACCAGCCAGCCGACGAAGTGGACGAGGCCGGCGAGGATGTCGGTGAGAAGGTTCATGATCGTGCAGCTCCTTGCGCTGTTCAGGTGCGGGACCCGCCGGGCCCCGCCGGGACTACTCGGGACATGTGCGTCAACTACGGTCTGCAGCCCGTTGCTTGCACACCGTAAGTATCGTTGGTCCCTGCAGTCACATGCGTTCTTCAGAGCGACGATCACCTGTTCCAGGGAACAACTGCTCGCTTGTTCGGATCACGCCAAGTGCTGCCAAGTCCTGCGGCCGCAGCCGCAGTTGACCGGCCGTCGCCTCCACCTCCGCCGGCGGGCGCTTCAGGATCGCCGCCGCGTGCTCCGGCGCGATGACGGAGAAGTAGCTGTCCGGGGTGGCCCACGTGCTGCCGGGCGCGGCCAGGGCCAGCGCCCCGCCCGAGCCGCCCTCGCCGATCACCAGCGTGGTGACCGGCGTACGCGCCGAGGCCACGGCGCCGAACAGGTCCGCGATCGCCGGACCCGCCCCCGCCCGCTCCGCCTCCGCGTCGTTGGCCGCGCCCGGTGTGTCCACCAGGGTCAGCACCGGGATGCCGAGCCGGTCCGCGAGGTGGATCAGCCGGGTGGCGGTGCGGTACCCGGCGGGCCGGGTCGCCGTGCCCGTCTGCGCGGCGTACGCCACCGTGCGCCCCGCGTGCGAGCCGAAGCCGCACAGCATGCCCTCCGGGTCCCGGCCGCCGCAGCGGTCGCCGGACAGGGCGACACGGTCGGTGAAGTAGGCGTCCAGGTACGCCCCGGCGCGCGGGCGTCCGGGATCGCGGGCCCGGCGCACCGCCTCCCAGCCGCCGGCCGGCAGGTCCCGGGCGCCCAGCGGCTCCGGCACCGGCGCCGGACCGCCGGACGGCGCCGTCAGCAGCCGCAGCCACCGCCCCAGCGTCGCGCGCAGCTCCCCGGGCGGCACGACGGCGTCCGCGCTGCCCGCCGCCACCTGCGCCTCGGCCGTGTACGCCGCCGGGTCCGCGTCCGGCGGCCGGACCCGCGAACCGGCGAAGCCCACCTGGGCGCCGGGCAGGGCGAGGACCACGTCGGCGCCCGCGCCCAGCGTCGCCCAGCCGCCGCCGGTCGCCGGGTCCCGTACCACCGCGATCTGCGCGAGGCCGGCCGCGCGGGTGAGCGCCGACTGCCGGGCCACCCGCTGGAGCTGGGTCAGCGCGAGCATCCCCTCCTGCATCCGGCTGCCGCCGGTCGCCACCAACGGCACCACCGGCAGCCGGTGTTCACGGGCGTACGCGTACGCCGCCTCCAGACGGTCGCCGGTGCGGTGCCCCAGCGAGCCGCCGAGGAAGCCGAACTCGAAGGAGACGAGCACCGCCCGGGTGCCCTCCACCAGGCCGGTGCCGCAGACGACGGACTCCGCCTCGCCGGTGCGCTCGGCGGCGCGGGCCCGCGAGGCGTCGTAGCCGGGCCAGCCGAGGGGGCCGTCGGGCCGCCACGGGCCGTCCGCGTGCGGGAGTTCGCTGAAGGTGGCGTCGTCGGTGACCAGGGCGAGGAACTCCCGTGCGGTCAGGCGCTCAGTCACGGTTCAGCGCCCGCTTCATGATCTTCCCCATGTCGTTGCGGGGCACCGCGTCGAGGTACCGGACGACGCGCGGCCGCTTGTGCGGGGCGAGCCGGGCGGCGACGTGGTCGGCCAGCGTGCCGAGGGCGGGCGGGGCGGCGGGGTCGGCCGGGACGATCCAGGCCACGATCCGTTCCCCGAGGTCGGGGTCGGGTTCGCCGGTGACGGCGGCCTCCCGGACCTCCGGGTGTTCGAGCAGGGCGTTCTCGATCTCCCCGGCCCCGATCTTGTAACCGCCGCTCTTGATCAGGTCGGTGGCCTTGCGGCCGACGATGCGGACATAGCCGTCGGGGTCGCGCACCGCCATGTCGCCGGTGCGGAAGAAGCCGTCCTCGGTGAAGGCGGCGGCGGTGGCGTCGGGGCGGTTCAGGTACTCGGTGAACAGGTTCGGGCCGCGAACCTGGATCTCGCCGACGCTCTCCCCGTCGAGCGCCGCGATCGGCGTGCCGTCCTCCTCCACCAGCCGCAGCTCCACACCGGGCAGCGGCACGCCCACCGTCCCGGCGCGCGGCTCGCCGTCGGCGCGCACGCTGGTGTTCATCAGCGTCTCGGTCATGCCGTACCGCTCGATCACCCGGCGCCCGGTGGCGGCGGCGATGCGCTCGTGGTCGTGCACCGGCAGCGCGGCCGACCCCGACACCAGCAGCCGGGCCCCGGCGAGCGCCTTCGCCAGCTCCGGGTCGGCGGGGAGCGTCTCGGCGATCCGGTGGTACATCGTCGGCACCCCGAACAGCATGGTCGCGCCGTCGTTCAGCTCCCGCGCCGCACCCTCGGTGGAGAACCGGCCCAGGTGCCGCACGGACCCGCCCCGGCGCAGCGGGCCGAGGATGCCGAGGACCAGCCCGTGCACGTGGAACAGCGGCAGCCCCTGCACCAGCACGTCCTCGCCGGTCCACTGCCACGCGTCGGCGAGCGCGTCCAGGGTCGTGGCGAGCGCCCGCCGGGGGATGACGGCGCCCTTCGGCGGTCCCGTGGTGCCCGAGGTGTAGACGACGAGCGCGGGGTCGCCGTCGTCGGCACCGTCCTCGGGGACCGCCCCGCGGGCCCGCACGTCGACGTCGACGCGCTCCAGGGCCCCGAGGGCGGGCGGGAGTTCCGCGTCCGGGGGCGCCAGGACGAGCGAGGGCGCGCTGTCGGAGAGGATGTGCGCGAGTTCCTTGTCGCCGGACTTCGGGTTGAGCGGTACGGCGGCGACCCCGGCCAGCAGCGCCGCCACCACGGCGACGCCGGTCTCCATCGCCGGGGTGGCCCAGACCGCGACCCGGCCGGCGCCGCCGATCCGCCCGGCCGTGGCGCCCGCCGCCGCGGCGAGTTCCGCGTAGGTCAGGGAGCGCTCGCCGAACCGCAGCGCGGGCCGGTCGGCCGGGGCGCCGGTCGGGGCCGGGGAGAGGGCCGGGAAGAGAGAGGACACGCGTCGTACTCCTTAGCTGTTGCCCGAGAGCTGCTGTCGGGGCTGTCGTTCAAGGCTGCCGGATCGCGCCGGATCCGCGAGACGGGTCTACCCGAAGCCGGGCACCACCAGCACGAGCCAGGCCAGCGCCGGCACGGCCGCCACCACGATCCCGCCGTAGACCATCAGCTGCCGGAAGAAGCGGTCCCGGTCCACGTCCGGGGCCGCGGCCAGCACCAGCGCGCCGTTGGTCGAGAACGGGCTGACGTCCACCACCGTGGCCGACACCGCGAGCGCCGCCACCATGCCGACCGCCCCGATCTCGCCCTGCGCGAGGAACGGCACCGCCAGCGGGATCAGCGCGCCCATGATGCCCACGGAGGAGGCGAAGGCCGACACGATCGCGCCGATGTAGCAGAGCAGCACCGCGGCCAGCAGCGGGACGCCGATGCCGCCGACGCCCTCACCGGCCCAGGTGATGGTGCCCATCTCCTCCAGTACGCCCACGTAGGTGAGGACACCGCAGATCAGCAGCACCGTGGACCAGGCGATCTCACCGACGGCACGCCGGCTGTCGTCCGGCCAGGCGGTGCTCAGGACGACGGCGAGGGTGACCGCGGTCAGACCGGCGTCCAGGTCGAAGCCGAGCACGGCCACGACCAGCGCGACCAGGGCGACCAGGGTGGCGACGCGGGCGGGGGTGAGGCGGACGCCGGTGCCTTCGGCACCGCCGGTCTCCCGGTCGGAGCGGACGGCCACGGCGGTGGGGGCGGTGCCTCCGGTGCCCGCGCTCGTACCGGTGCCGGTGCCGGTGCCGGTGCCGGTGTCGCTGCCGCTGCCCGTGGTCCCGGTGCCGGCCTTGCCGGGGGCGCCGTCGCCCTCCGGCGTCACCGCCCCGCGCGCCCACAGCTTCCGCCCGCCGAGCACCGCGAACAGCACGGCGGCGATGAGGAGGTTGGCGACCAGCGAGGCGAGGAAGAGGCCGATCTCGCTGCCCGGGAGCTTCTCCCGCTCCACGATGCCGTTGACGATCGAGCCGTAGATGCTGATCGGCGAGAACCCGCCGGCCTGCGCGCCGTGCACCACCATCGTGCCCATGAGCAGCGGGCTGATCGAGTACCGGGTGGCGAAGCTCAGGGCGACCGGCGCGACGATCGCGACCGCGGCCGGGCTGACCGCGCCGATCGCCGTGAGCGCGCCGGTCAGCGCGAACATCACCCAGGGGATCAGCGCGACCCGGCCCCTCACCAGCCGGACGGCCGCGTGCACCAGCCAGTCGGTGGTGCCGTTGGCCCGGGCGATCGCGAACAGGTAGGTGACGCCGACCAGGACGACGAACAGGTCGCCGGGGAACCCGGCGAAGATGCCGTCCGCGTCGAGGTCGGCGACGAGCGTGCCCACCCCGAACGCGGCGGCGAAGGCGAGCGCGCCCATGTTGACGGAGCGGGTGGTGGCGATGACGAACACCACGACGAGGACGAGGATCGAGATGAGTTCGGGGGACATGCGGGGGCTCCCGAGTGCTGACCTGACTGCCGATGGGAATGGCTGAGCGAGTGGCCGAGTGGCTGAGCCACTTGTGTGGTGCGGTTGGCTGGTCAGCGTGGGCCCGGCCCGGGATCACGTCAAGGGGTCGCGCAACAATTGGCTCAGCCACTCGGCCACCGGGCCACCCTCGGCGCCGGTGCTACGCTCCCGTGGAGAGGGGGGACCTCATGACCGACGCCCTGCGCCCCATGACCAAACAGCGCCTGTACGAACAGGTGCTGGAGCGGCTGCGCCAGTACGTCGCCGACGGCGGCCTGCGGGCGGGCGACCGGCTGCCGCCCGAGCGGGACCTGGCCCAGCGCCTCGGTGTCAGCCGTGCCTCGGTGAAGCAGGCGATCGTGGTGCTGGAGGTGCAGGGCCTGGTGGAGGCGCGGCACGGCGGCGGGACCTATCTGGTCCGGGACAGCCTCGACGTCGAACCCGTGGAGAAGATGGTCGAACGCCGCCGGCGCCTCCCGGACGTCCTGGAGGCCCGCGAGGCCCTGGAGACGAAGCTCGCCGAACTGGCCGCCGAGCGCCGCACGGAGGACGACCTCGCCGCCATGCGGTCCGCGCTGGCCGTGATGGCCGAGGAGATCGACCGGGACGGGCACGGCGTCGAGGGCGACCGGCTCTTCCACGCGGCGGTGACCGCGGCGGCACACAGCAGCCTGCTCGCCGAGTTCATGCGGTCCATCGCCCACCAGATCGCCGAGAGCCGCACCGAGTCCCTGCGCCAGCCCGGCCGCCCCGGCCGCTCCCTGGCCCAGCACCGCGCGATCCTGGACGCCGTGGCCGCCCGGCAGCCCCGGCAGGCCGCCGCCGCGATGCGCCGCCACGTCCGTACGGTCGCCAAGGTCCGCCTGCTGGACTGGGACCCGGAGGACGAGCGCTGACCGCCCGTCCCCGCCGGGCCCGCGTCAGCCGCCGACCGCCGTGCGCTGCAACAGCCCCCAGGTGAACTCCGCGACCA
Organism: Streptomyces violaceoruber; assembly: GCF_033406955.1. Classification (NCBI taxonomy): domain Bacteria; kingdom Bacillati; phylum Actinomycetota; class Actinomycetes; order Kitasatosporales; family Streptomycetaceae; genus Streptomyces; species Streptomyces violaceoruber. Next base: position 5,848,444 of record NZ_CP137734.1, read on the forward strand.
CCTCGTGCCGTACGCCCTCCCGGTCCGGGGCGGTGAAGGCCAGCCCCCACCGGGTCGGGGCCGAGCCCTGGAGCGGCCGGGCGGGGGCGAAGGCGCGGGCCGCCTCGTCGACCGTGCAGGACCAGGGCGTGAGGTCGTCCAGGGTGCGCAGTTCCGGCCCCGGTGCGCCGGGGGCGCGGACCAGCCACTCGTTCCAGACGACGCCCCTGTCCGCGACGAGCACCTCGAAGCGCAGGCCGGGCCACAGGGGCAGCGCCCACTGCCGGGCCTCGCACTCCAGGTCGCCGATCCGGCGCGGCGCCACCGATTCCGGCTCGCCCAGGACGGAGCGGTACCGAGCGGCCGCCGAGCGGGACCGGGGAGAGCGCAGCATCGCCTGCCAGCGCCTGTTGGCCTCGCGCATCTGCGCGACGGAGGCGCCCAGCTCGCGGCGGGCGTCCTCCACCGGGCCGGGGTTGTGGTCGGCCATGCGGCGCAGCAGGACCAGCTGGAAGTCGCGCGGGGTGAAGGGGCCCGCGGGCCGCTTTCCGGTCGGCATGGCAGCCATCATCGCGGACGCAGTGGACCATGGGGCGGCCGCACGCCCATTGCCCAGGCAAACGCGGTATGAGTAGCCTGTGTTCGTTATTCCGATCGCCTGTTGAAATCTCGAACATATCTAGGGAGGGGGCTGGACATGGGACGCCTCGTGCCGGCCGTGACCCGGGCTCTCGACATACTGGAGCTCTTCCTCGACGGGGACGGCACGCTCTCCGCCCCCGACATCGTGCGCAGGCTCCAGCTGCCGCGCACCACCGTGCACGAGCTGGTCACCACGCTCGCCGCCCGCAAGTACATCGTCCCGGTCGCCGGGCAGTCCGGACGGTACCGGCTCGGCGTGCGCCCGTACCAGCTCGGCGCCCGCTACGCCGAGTACCTCGACCTCGCCGCGGAGGGCCAGCAGGTCGCCCGGACCGTCGCCGAGACCTGCGACGAGACGGTGCACGTGGCGATCCTGGAGGACACCGACGTCATCTACATCGCCAAGGTCGACTCCACGCACGCGGTGCGCATGGTGTCCGCGGCGGGACGCCGGCTGCCCGCGCACTGCACGTCCGTCGGCAAGATGCTGCTGGCCTCCCTGCCCGAGCCGGAGGTCGCCGCGCGCTTCCCCGACGGCGCCGAGCTGACCGCGATGACCCCGAACAGCATCACCGACCCGGCCGCGCTGCGCGAGGCCCTGGCCGCGATCCGCGAGCGCGGTACGGCGGTGGAGAGCCGCGAGTCCAACCCGGACGTGTCCTGTGTGGCCGCCCCGGTCCGCGACCGCACCGGCCGGGTCGTCGCCGCGCTGTCGATCTCGGTGCCTATGATCCGCTGGAGCGAGGAACGCCGCGCCGAACTGGAGCAGCTCGCGGTCAAGGGCGCGGCCGACCTCTCCGAGCGGCTCGGCCACAGGAGCGCGGCATGAAAAGGACCGGCACGGCCTTCGAGGTGGCCGTCCACGAAGAGGCGACCCTCGGCGAGGGCCCCACCTGGGACCCGGCCACGGGCCGCCTCCTGTGGCTCGACATCCTGAACTCCCGCGTCCACACCCACGACCCGGCCACCGGCCGGCGCACCGTGCGCCGCACCGACCAGCACGTGGGCGCCGTCAAGCCCCGCGCGGGCGGCGGCCTGGTCCTCAACCTGCGGGACGGGATCGGCCTGCTCGACCCCGACGACACCTTCCGCTGGCTGCACCGCGAACCCGTCCCCGGCCGCCGCGGCAACGACGCCGCCGTCGCCCCCGACGGCAGCCTGTGGGCGGGCACCATGCGCTACGACGAGGCGCGCGGCGGGGGCACGCTGACCCGGTACACCGGCGACGGCACCGCCGAGACCGTCCTCGACGACGTGACGGTGAGCAACGGCACCGGCTGGAGCCCCGACGGCACGCTCATGTACTACGCCGACACCCCGACCCGCCGGATCGACGTCTTCGACGTCACCGCGGACGGCCGGGTCGCGGGCCGCCGCCCCCTGGCCGCGATCGAGGACGGCGCGGGCTTCCCCGACGGCCTGTGCGTCGACGCCGACGGCTGCGTGTGGGTCGCCCTGTGGGACGGCGGCGCGGTACGCCGCTACACCCCGTCCGGCGACCTGGACCGGGTGATCACCCTCCCCGTCCCCCGGGTCACGGCCTGCGCCTTCGGCGGCCCGGACCTCACCGACCTGTACCTCACCACGGCCCGCGTCGGCCTGCCGGACCCGCACCCGCTGGCGGGCTCCCTGCTGGTGGTGCCGGACGCGGGACGGGGGGTGGCGCAGCCGGCGTTCGCGGGGTGACGCCCACCGCCGTCCGGCGGCCGCCGCGAACGGCGGCGACCGCCGACCGGCCCGCGCTCACGCCCCGGTGCGGTCCAGCCCGTCGAGCACCTCGCGCTCGCCCGGGGTCAGCGGCGGCCCGGTCAGCAGGGGGAGCGGCGGCCCGGCGAGCGCGGCCAGGACCGCCGACGGATGGAACAGGCGGGTCGGCGGTGTGCGCATGCTGGTGACGTCCCAGATCGCCGAGGCCGCCGCGAGGGAACCGGTGGCCGCCCTCGTCATGCGCCGCGTGTACGCCGTCGCCGCCCGGTCGGCGATGCCCGGCCGCCCGCCGCCGCGCGTCCCGGGATACAGGACGTCCTGCCCGACGGCCATGGCCCAGGCGGCGTCCACCGGGCGCGCCGCACCCCGCAGCACCCGCCGGGCCAGGCCGGGCGCGTCGAGCCCGCCGGCCCGGTCCAGCTCCTGTCCCAGTACCCGGGCGCCGAACGCGGCCACCGACATGCCCTGCCCGTAGGCCGGGTTGAAGGTGCCGAGCGCGTCGCCGAGGACCACCAGGCCCTCCGGCCAGTCGCGCACCTTGTCCAGGTAGTGCCGCACATTGCTGGTGGACCGGCTCAGGTGCACGTCGGTGAGCGGTTCGGCGCCGGAGATCAGCCGGCCCACGATCGGGTCCGGCAGGCCGAGCGTGTACCGCAGGAACCCCTCGGGATCGGCCGGTGGTTCACCGCCGCGCGTGCCGCCGCAGCTGACCAGCCAGCGGTCGCCCTCGATCGGCATGACCATGGCGCTGCGGCCCGGCCGGGAGACGTACGGATCGGCGTGCACCACCGTCAGCGGGAACCGCTCCGCCCCGGCCGGCACCCGGTACACGCGCGAGGCGTTGACCAGCCCCGAGTCCACGGTCCGCGTCCGGACGCCGGACAGCCCGAGCCCGTCCAGCCAGGGGATGATCCGGGTACCGCGTCCGCTCGCGTCCACGACCAGGTCGGCGTCCAGGTCCTCCTCCCCGCCGGGCCCCGACACCCGCACGCCCCGCACCCGCCCCGACGACCCGGTCAGGCCCACCACGGACGCCCGGCGCACCTCGACGGCCGTCTGTTCGAGCACCGCGGCCCGTACCGTCCAGTCCACCAGCGCCCGGGTGCAGGTGAGCATGACGGGCCCCGGGCGCCGCCACCGCCGCAGCCAGCCCTCGGGGCTGCGGGCCAGCATGCCCGAGCCGAGGGACACCTCGTGCGCCCCCGCGGCGAGCAGTCGCCCCCGCAGGCTCGCGCCGGGCACGATCTCCTCCATCGCCGTCAGCCCGCCGGGCATCAGCAGGTGCGCGTGCCGCCCCTGCGGAAGACCCCGGCGCTGCCGCGGCCCGTCGGGCAGCTCGTCGCGGTCCAGCACGACGACCTCCGCCACGCCCGCGTTTGCCAGCACGGCGGCGGCCAGCATCCCGGCCAGTCCGGCACCGACGACGACTGCTCTACGCGACATGGGGCTCCTCGGGTTCGGTCAGGGGTCCGGTCAGGGCGGACGGGTCCGGGCCGCCGGGTGCGCCGGCCCGGCCGGGCAGGCGGTGCAGTGCCTGCGACAGTTCCACCAGCCCGCTCGCGCCCGGTACCTCGGTGGCGTGCAGGCGGTAGGAGCCGGTGGCGTCGGGCGGTTCCTCGTGGGCGGTGGCCCGGCGTGCCGCGTCGGTGAGCATCGCCGCCTCCGCCGCCAGCCGCGCCTCGTGCGGGGAGCGGCCCGCGCGCAGAGCGGCCTCCCGCGCCCCCTCGCGGACCCGGTGGTCGAAGTACGGCGCCAGGGTGAGCAGGGCGTCGTGGATGGAGACCTCGCGCCACTGGAGCCGGGCCCGGGGCAGCCGCCACCGGACGGACGGCTGCCGGGGAGCCGTGGACACCGACTTCACCAGCGACCACAGCGGACCCAGCCGCCGGTAGTCGTCCAGCCCCCGCCAGTGGGCGAGGACGGAGGGCAGCAGCCTGGGCAGGGCGAACCCCACGGAACACACCAGCGCCGCCAGCGACGCCATCGGCGGGGCCACGCTGGTGGACAGGAAGTCGAGGTCCTGACCCGTCCACCGCGCCACCACGGCCGTGTACTTGGTGACCTGGAACCCCACCAGGTCCAGCAGCGCGCCCAGCAGGATGAGCCGCAGCCCGACCCGCAGCAGGCCGCCCACCTCACGGCTCCACTTGACGCAGACGGCACACATCACCAGCATGGCCGCGCTGTGCCCGAGCAGGTACAGCAGGATCATCTCCCGCATGAACGGGGTGCCCGCGTAGTACGTGTCGAGGTCGGTCAGCCGCTCGGTGTCCGCGTCGGCGAGCAGGAACAGCACCACGATGGCGGCCACCAGCACGCCGTAGGCCGCCATGCTGCGCAGCACCGCGCGCCGCACCACCGGCCGGGGCCCGCCCCGCCAGTTGATCAGCAGCACCAGCACCGCGCAGCTGTACGCGGAGAGCATGCCGTAGGTCAGCGGGGCCCCGAAGTTGGTGACGCCGGTGAGTTCGTTGACGGTGCGCAGGGTGGCCGGGGCGGCGCACACGAAGACCAGCGCACCGAGGACGATGGCCACGCAGGTGGACAGGGCCAGCGGGTCGCGGACGGCCGTCCGGGGGCGGCGGAACAGCAGCACCGAGGTCATGCCGAACACCACTGCCGCCAGGTAGACGACGAGACTCACGTCCGACCACTCCTTACGTGCGGAACCTGTGCCGGCCGGCCGTGCCGGGTGCCCGCGCGGCCGCCCGCGCCACCCTCGGTGACGCCGCCGGCCGTCACGCGGTGCCCGCCGTCGTCCTGCCGCTCGGCGCGGGGGAGGCGGCCGGTACCCGCACGGTGCCGGCGAGCACGTCGGAGATCCTCGCGAGGGCCGCCGGGTCCGGCGAGGGGGCCAGGGGGCGACCGGTGCCCGCGGCGGGCGGCGGCGCCTCCCCGGCGCCCGCCTCGTGCCGGAGCGCGTCGACGATCACCGCGGCCCAGGCATGCGCCCCGGCCAGTGCGGGATCGCCCGTCGCCGTCAGCGTGTCGGCGCGGGTCCGGTCGTACAGGTCCCGGTCGCAGTACGCGTCCAGGTGACCGAGCGCGTTGTGGATGCTCGTCCGGCGCCACATCAGGAGGGTGGCGGGGGAGGCGAACCGCGGGCGCGGCAGCCGCAGCGCCCGGCGCACGAGCAGGTCGTCCAGGGCCCGCTCCAACGGCCCCAGCCGGGCGTACGCGCGCCCCGCCCGCCGCCACTCGGCCACCCGCGGGGTCACCAGCGGCACCAGTACCCCGACGACCACCAGCAGAGCCCCGAGGCCGGCGGCGGCCGGGGAGACCGTGGTGCCGAGCGCCGACCAGTCGCGCCCGGACCAGCGGGCGCCCACCGCGACGAGCTTGGTGGCGCTGTAGCCGGCGCCGCACAGCGAGCCGGCCCCGATCAGCGTCAGGCCGGCCCGCAGCCCGCCGCGCACCTGCCGGGCCCAGCGCAGCGCGGACACCGTCGTGACGGTCGCCGCGGTCAGGTGCGCGACCAGGTACAGCACGATCATCTGGGCGATGAACGGGGTCGTCGCGTAGTAGGTGTCCAGATCGGTGCGGCGCTCCACGGGCGCGTCGCCGAGCGCGAAGGTCAGCGCGATGCCGAGGACCACGACGGCGTAGGCGAGCGTCCAGCGGCGGGCGGTACGGCGCACCCGGGGGCCGCCGCGCCAGTGCACGACGAGGACCTGGGAGGCGGCGCAGTACCCGGTGATCGCCGCGTAGGTGATTGGTGCCGCGAGGTTGGGCACGCCGCTCAGCCGGTTGACGGCCCCGACCGTCGGCGGCGCCCCGAGCGCGAAGCAGAGCCCGGCCAGTCCCAGCACCGCGCAGATGGCCCGCAGATACGGATCGTGCCGGTGCCGCAGCAGGTCGGGGGCCCGCACTGCGAGGCCGAGCCAGAGCGCGGCGCAGCTCAGATAGTTGATCAGGCTGTTCATCCGGTCGTCCCGCGGTAGTTGAGCGCGGCCCCGATGCGGCCTGCGAGGCTCTCCGGGCTGGCCGGACCGCCGCCCTCCGCGGCGAACACCGAGTCGGTGGAGGCGTCCAGCCAGGTGCGCAGCCGGCTGCCCATCAGCATGCCGAAGCGGTCCGCCTCCTGTTCCTCGGCCAGGGAGAAGTCGCTGCGCGCGGCCACCGCCCGGGACCGGCCGTCCGCCTCCGCACCGCCCTCCGCCCGACGGCGGCTCATGTGCCACACCTCGTGGCACAGGATCACGATCTGGTGCCAGACGGCCGCGCGTTCGTCGACCACCACGTCGTCGTGGCTCTCGCGCTCGAGCCACAGCCCACTGGCGGTGTGCGGCGGGAACGCCGCCCGGTGCACGACCACCTCGCGTCCCCGCCACGCGCTGACGGAGGCGACGAGTGCCTCGAACAGCACCTCGGGATCAGCCGGCACGGCCACCTCGATGGGGTCGATGAGAGCGTCAGCGAGACGCCGCATCTCCTTCCTGGTACGCACCGCTGTCTCCTCGTTCCCCCGGCCGTCCGTCGGTCACCCCTGCAATATGCCAAGACCCCCGGCCTCCGGGCCAGTTCCCGGAGCCTCCTCGGTCGCGAGGTGGCCGAGACGGTGCCCTCGTGACGCGTCCCGCCGCCTGTGAAGACCGGCCCGATCCTGCCCGAACCATTGACGTGCAAGCGCTTCCCACCTACGTTCCCGTTCGAAGTTACGAGCGACATCCGAAATATCGAACGATCACTTCGAATGACGACAGATGGGGCAGGGCATGGGACGACCTGGCCTGAATCGCAGGCACTTTCTGGCCGCGGCCGGCGGCCTGACGGTCGCGGGCAGCTTCGGCTTCGCGGCGCTCGGCACCGGCGCCGACGCGCTCGCCTCCGGAGCGGACACCCGGGTCCGCTACTGGAACCTCTTCAGCGGCGGCGACGGATACAACATGATCGCGATGCTGGACTCCTTCCGTAAGGACAACCCCGGCATCGACGTGAAGGACTCCACCCTCCAGTGGGGCAGCCCCTTCTACACCAAGCTCGCCATGGCCGCCGCCGGCAACCGCGCGCCCGACCTCGGCGTCATGCACCTCGGCCGGGTCACCGGCTTCTCGCCCGGCCGCCTCCTCGACCCCTGGGACCCCGCGCTGCTCGCCAAGTACGGCGTGCGCGAGCAGGACTTCAACCCGGAGCTGTGGAAGCGTGCCGTCATCGACGGCAAGCTCTACGCGCTGCCGCTCGACATCCACGTCCAGCTCTGCTTCTACCGCAAGGACGTGCTGAAGAAGGCGGGCCTGCTCGGCGAGGACGGCCGGATCGTGCCGGTCGAATCCACCGAAGAGTGGTTCGACGTGCTCAAGGAGGCCAGGAAGGCCACCGCGAAGGGGCTGCAGACCATCGGCCTGTGGCACAACGACCAGAACTTCCAGTGGTGGTTCTTCGTCGCCTTCTACACCCAGCTCGGCGGCACCTGGTTCAACGACGCCAAGACCGAGGTCACCTTCGACACCGACAAGGCCGCCCAGGTCCTGGAGTTCCTGCGCAAGCACGTCGCCGACGGGTACGCCAACCCCTCCTTCGGCGGCGGCGCCGGTGCCGAACAGTTCGTCAACGGCTCCCCGTTCGCCTGGGAGGGCAACTGGTCCGTGCCGGTCTTCGACGCCGCGAAGCTCGACTACGGCGCCACTCCGCTGCCGCCCGTCTTCGGCAGGCGCGCCACCCACGCCGAGTCCCACTCCTTCGTCCTGCCGCACCAGGCCGGCCGCGGCGGCGCCACCAACGAGGGCGCGCACCGGCTCGCCGCCTACGTCGTCAAGCACGCCCGGCAGTGGGCGGCCGGCGGACACATCCCCGCCTACACGCCGACCCTGTCCACCGCCGCCTACCGTGCCCTTCAGCCGCAGAACGAGTACGTCTCGGCCATGGACCACCAGGCCACCGAGCCCAAGGTGTGGTTCGCCGGGTCCACCGGCATCCTCGCCCAGCGGGTCGGCCCGGTCGTCGTCTCCTCGACGACGGGCTCCGCGAAGCCCGAGGCCGCCGCCCGCCGGATGAAGGGCACGCTCACCGAACTGCTCGCCATGAAGAACCCCATGGACGGCCGCACCGCCGCGCAGGGAGGTGCCACCGCATGACCGCCACCAGTGCCGAGACGATCGTCCGCCCGGCCCGGGCGAGGACCGCCGCCGACAGCGCAGGCGTCCGCCGCAGGCAGGGCTTCCAGCACGGCGGCTGGTTCGTGGCCCCGTTCCTCGCGCTCTTCGCGCTCTTCGTGGTCTGGCCGCTGCTGCGCGGCCTCTACCTCAGCTTCACCGACGCCAACATCTCCGGCGACAGCGCGAACTTCATCGGCCTCGACAACTACCGCGAGGCCCTGAAGGACCCCCTGATGTGGGACGCGCTCGGCCACAGCGCGTACTTCACGCTGCTCGTCGTGCCCTGCATCACCGTCCTCGCCCTCCTCCTCGCGATGCTGGCCCACCACATCGAGCGCGGCAAGTGGCTGTGGCGGCTCTGCTTCTTCCTGCCGTTCCTGCTGCCGTCCACCGTCGCCGCGAACCTGTGGCAGTGGCTGTTCAACCCCGGCACCGGCATGGTCAACCACGTCTTCGGCCTCGAAACGCCCTGGCTGACCGACAAGTCGTACGCGATGCTCGCGGTCGTCATCACCACCCTGTGGTGGACCGTCGGCTTCAGCTTCCTGCTCTACCTCGCCGCGCTCCAGGGCATCCCCGCCCACCTCTACGAGGCCGCCAAACTCGACGGCGCCAACGCATGGCACCGCATCCTGCACATCACGCTGCCGATGCTGCGCAACATCACCGGCCTCGTGATCGCCCTGCAGATCCTCGCCTCCCTCCAGGTCTTCGACCAGGCCGTCGTCATACAGGACTTCGGACCCGGACCGGAGGACTCGACCCGCACGTTCGTGCAGTACACGCTCGAACAGGGCTTCACCAGCTACCGCGTGGGCTACGCCTCCGCGATCTCCATCATCTTCTTCGTGCTCATCGCGGCCGTCGCCCTCGCCCGGATGTGGCTGCTGCGCAACCGTGAGGAGGGCGGCCGATGACCACCGCCGCACCGCCGGTCCGCACCCGCCCCCGCCGGAGCTGGACCCCCGGCCAGATCGTGCTCACGCTCCTCGGCACCGCCGTCTCCGCGGTGTTCCTCGCCCCGCTCCTGTGGGCCCTGTTCACCTCGCTCAAGTCGGAGACCGAGGCGGTCGAGGTGCCCACCCACTGGCTGCCCGACGACTGGACCGGACAGGCCTGGAAGGCCCTCTTCGAGACCGGCAACATCACCGACTGGTTCGTCAACTCCCTCGTCGTGTCGGTCTGCGTGACGGCGATCGTGCTGCTGGTGAGCGCGCTCGCCGGATACGGCTTCGCCCGCACCGAGTTCCGGGGCAAGGGCCTCCTGATGGGCGTGGTGATGGCCGGCCTCATGGTCTCCCCGGCCGTGCTCGGCGTCCCGCTGTTCACCACCGTCCAGCAGATGGGGATGGTCGACACCTACTGGGGCATGATCCTGCCGCAGTGCGCGCCCGCCGCGATGGTCTACATCCTCTACAAGTTCTTCCAGGGCATCCCCCGCGAGCTGGAGGAGGCCGCCTTCATCGACGGCGCGGGCCGCTGGCGCGTCTTCTTCACGATCATCGTGCCGCTGTCGCGCCCCTCGCTCGCGGCGGTCGGCATCTTCACCTTCATCAGCTCCTGGAACAACTTCCTGTGGCCCTACATGGTCACCAACAACCCCGACCTGATGACCATGCCGAACGGCATCGCGACCGTCATGAACTCCTACGGCATCCAGTGGGCCCAGCTCATGGCCGGCGGCCTGATGGCCGGCCTGCCGCTGATCGTCGTCTTCGTCTTCTTCCAGCGCCAGATCGTGGCGGGCGTCGCCCACACGGGCCTGGCCGGCCAGTAGCCCCTCACCCCGTCCCGAAAGGAAAAGATGCGCACCGCCCGCTTCACCCTCGACCCCGCCTTCACCGTCGGCGCCGTCAACCCCCGTCTCTTCGGCTCCTTCGTCGAACACCTCGGACGCTGCGTGTACACCGGCGTCTTCGAGCCCGGCCACCCCACCGCGGACGCCGAGGGCCTGCGCCAGGACGTGCTGGAGCTGGTCCGGGAACTCGGCGTCACCGCCGTCCGCTACCCCGGCGGCAACTTCGTCTCCGGCTACAAGTGGGAGGACTCGGTCGGCCCGGTGGAGGACCGTCCGCGCCGCCTCGACCTGGCCTGGCGCTCCACCGAGACCAACCGCTTCGGCCTCTCCGAGTACATCGCCTTCCTGAAGAAGATCGGCCCGCAGGCCGAGCCCATGATGGCGGTCAACCTCGGCACCCGCGGCGTCGCCGAGGCGCTCGAACTCCAGGAGTACGCCAACCACCCCTCCGGCACGGCCCTGTCCGACCTGCGCGCCGAGCACGGCGACAAGGCCCCCTTCGGCATCAGGCTCTGGTGCCTGGGCAACGAGATGGACGGCCCCTGGCAGACCGGCCACAAGACCGCCGAGGAGTACGGCCGCGTCGCCGCCGAGACCGCCCGCGCCATGCGCCAGATCGACCCGGACGTCGAACTGGTCGCGTGCGGGTCGTCCGGGCAGTCCATGGAGACCTTCGCCGAGTGGGAGGCGACGGTCCTGAAGGAGACCTACGACCTGGTCGACCACATCTCGCTGCACGCCTACTACGAGCCGCACGACGGGGACGTCGACTCCTTCCTCGCCTCCGCCGTGGACATGGAGTCGTTCATCGAGAACGTCGTCGCCACCTGCGACCACGTCGGCGCCCGCCTCAAGTCGAAGAAGAAGATCAACCTCTCCTTCGACGAGTGGAACGTCTGGTACATGACCAAGACGCAGGCCGAGGTCAGCGCCCTGGACTGGCCCGAGGCGCCCCGCCTGCTCGAGGACAACTACAGCGTCATGGACGCGGTCGTCTTCGGCTCGCTCCTGATCGCCCTGCTGCGGCACGCCGACCGCGTCACCGTGGCCTGCCTCGCGCAGCTCGTCAACGTCATCGCGCCGATCATGACCGAGCCGGGCGGCCCGGCCTGGCGCCAGACGACGTTCTTCCCCTTCTCCCAGGCCTCGAAGTACGGCCGCGGCGAGGTCCTCGACGTCCGCGTGGACTCCCCGACGTACGACACCGCGAAGTACGGCGAGGCCGACCTGCTGCACGCCACCGCCGTGCGCGCCGAGGACGGCTCGGTCACCGTCTTCGCCGTCAACCGCTCGCGCACCGGGGCCCTCCCGCTGGAGGTCGCCCTGAGCGGCCTGGAGCTGACCGAGGTCGTCGAGCACAGCGCCCTCGCGGACGCCGACCCCGACGCCCGCAACACCCTCGCCGAGCCCGAGCGCGTCGTCCCGCACCCGGTCGACGGCACCTCCCTGAGGGACGGCCGGCTCACCGCCGCCCTGGAACCGCTGTCCTGGAACGTGATCCGGCTGCGCTGACCCGGCCCCGGGTCAGCCGTCGCGCCGGCCGGGGGAGGGGACGGGCTTCACCGGCACTCCTCCGGCCGCGCCGCCCAGCAGCTCCAGGCGCACCGCGCCCGGACCCGACGGCGCGCCGTCGCCGGACAGGACCGCGAGGGCCAGGGTGTTGGCGGCGGCCCGGGTGCGCAGGATGCCGTTCGGCAGGACGAAGGTGTGCGGGGCACCCGTGCGGCCGCCCACGTACGCGCCCAGGTTCCAGCCGTTCAGGAAGACCTGGACGCGGTGGGCACCGGCGCCGCGGTCCGGGTCTCCGTCCAGGCGCAGCCCCACCGAGGCGTCGATCTCCGGCGGGACGTCCAGCCGGAACGTGGTCCGGTACCAGGTCACGCCCTGGCGCCGGTCCCCACCGGGCAGCGCCGCCGGGGACACCCGCTCCCACCCGCCGTCGTCGTACCCGGGCAGGTGCCAGCCGTGGCGCTCCCCGTACAGCCCGCCGTTGTTGAGCGGCCCGCGCACCGGGTCGGGGGCGGCCGCGCCCATGATCCGCCAGCGCACCTCGGGCGAGGCGCCCTCGAACGCCGCCGACGTCAGCCCGCGGGCCTCCCGGTACGCGTCCTGGCCGTGCTGTGTGCGCCGCACCAGGACGGACAGGACGGGGCCGTCGTCCCCTTCGCCGCCCTTGCTCCCCCCGCCCGCCCTGCTCCCGGCGGCCCGGCGCAGTGCGGCGCGCAGGTCCTCCGGCAGCCCGAACGCGGCCGTGCCGGTCCACGTGCCCTTCCCGTCGCCCGCCCCGTCCGGCTGGTGGCTGCCCAGCGGCACCCCGTCCAGCCAGGCCATCAGCAGGCCGTCCGCGCCCGTGCTGTACGAGAGGGACACCCGCTCCAGCCCCGTGGCGCCGGTGAGGCGGGCGCGGTACCAGACGTCGCCGTAGTGGAAGCCGTAGTCGTCGGCGAAGAGCACCGGCCGGCCGTCGGGGACCGGGGTCGTGCTGTGCGTCGTGCGCCGGTCGGCGACCGTCCATCCCTCGTCGCCGTAGTCGGGCCGGGACTCGAAGTTCTCCGCGCGCCGGCGCCAGCCGTCCAGCGCGGGCAGCACCAGGCCGGGCACGCCGGGCAGCGGCCACACGGCCATCAGGCTCAGGGCGCGGCCCAGTCCCGACTGCACCGCCTCGCCGTTCCAGGTGACGTCGGTGATGCCGGGCGGCGCCCACACCTCCAGCTCGCGCTCGGCGACCGTGTCACCGGTCAGCCGGATCGTCGCACCGTCCAGGGCGGCCTCGCGCAGCAGCTCCGGTCCGCGCACCAGGACCCGGCCCGACGGGGTCTCGTACGGCCACAGCCGCAGCGAGGCGGCGTCGTCGGCGACGATCAGCAGCAGAGTGCGGTCGGTGCCGCCGCTGCGCACCCGCACCCGGGTCAGCCGGTCCTCCCGGAGCGGCACCGTCACGTGCAGCCGCCCGCGGTCGAAGGCCCAGGCCGCCTCCTCGTCCAGCCGGGTCGGCCACGGCTCGTCCGGGCAGTCCAGGACCAGGTGCGCCATCTCGCCGGCCCGCCCCACGAACGCGGCGATGTCCAGCCGCCCGACGCTCATGGCCAGCATGGGCTGCACCGTGGCGTACGCCAGCTTGCGCCCCGAGCCCAGGCGCAGGCCGGTGGCGAAGAGCTTGGCGTCCCGGGCGGGCACCGTGACCTCCACGTCGGCCCCGCCCATGGGGAGGGTCGAGGTGACGTTAGCGGCGGAGTCGTTGCGCAGGACGTAGGCGTGCGCCCCGGTGTCCGGATCGGCCAGGTGCCGTACCCGGATCCGGGCGTCGGTGGCCCGGACCGCCTCCGCCTCGGTCATTCCGGTGAAGTCCGGTACGTGGCGCAGGAGTTGCCCGAGCTGGTGGAGCGGCGCGAGCTGGTCCGTCGGCCGTCGCGCCTCGTCGATCGCCGCGTTCGGGGCGTAGGTCGGTGAGGGTGCCGAGGGTGCGGGCAGCCAGCCCCACGAGGTGCCGCCGAACGCCATCCGGACGCGGTGCGGGGCGACCCCCCGCGCCAGGCGGTCGAAGTGGACCCGCCGCGCCTCGGCGGCGTCCCGGACCGGCCCCTGGTCCTCCCGGGCGAGCGGCGTGCCACCGTGCAGCAGGGGCACGTCGATGCCGTCGGCGCGCATCCTCGTGCGCAGGAGGTCCAGACCGGCGCGCCCGGGGGCGTCGGCCCGGTAGAGCAGCACCGTGCCGGTGCCCCGGGTGAACAGGTGCCGGGCGGCGACGGCGTCGACCCGGCCCAGCCACTCGTCGGCGTGGCGCAGGTACGCCGGGCCGGTGCTCCCGGCCCGGCCCCCGACGGTCGTCAGCCAGCCGGGCAGGCCCCCGGCGTCCACGTCGGCGCCGATGTGCGGGCCGGGGTGCAGGACGACGTACAGACCGCACTCGGCGGCCGTGCGCAGGAACAGGTCGAGGTCGCGGACACCGGTGAAGTCGTACGCGCCGGGGGCGGGGGAGTGCTGGTTCCAGGCGAGGCGGACGTCGACCGCGTTGTGGCCGTAGGCCCGCATCTTCTGGAGCACGTCCCGCCACAGGGACGGGCTCGGCAGCCGGAAGGGGTGCAGCTCGCCGGACCACAGGGCCAGCCGCCTGCCGTCCACCAGCAGCGAGTCGCCCTTCAGCGTGACCCGGTGGCGCGCGCCGTCGGCGCCGGGCGGGCCGGGCGGCGGCCCGCTGGGCGCGGGACCCGCGGAGCCGGAGGCGGGCAGCGCCGTGCTGCCGCCCAGCGCGAGACCGAGGACGGTGGTGCCCGCGAGGGCGCTGAACGCTCGTCTGCCGAGCCTGCTGGGCCTGCTGAGCTCCAAGGGAGCCTCTCCTGTAGCGCGCGTGTCTCCGGTCCCGCCGCCTGCGCGGGACCGCCTGTGCCGGGCCATTGTCCCAGCGGATGCCGCAATGGTCGGCACGAGGATCTCGGCGCGTGCGGGCTACGCGGCACGCGCGGTACCGAAACCGGCCGTCCGGCAGGGAGAACCCGTAGGCCGTGGCCCGGGTTACGGAGAACCGCCGACCGTCGGCCCGGGTGGCGGAGGACCCGCCGGACCTCGGCCCGGGTGGCCCGGGTGGTGGGAACCGGCCGATGTGAATGGCCGGGAGAGTGCCTGTCCGCCCTCGGCGGGGCTTCCTACGATGCGACCGTTCCGTGGATGTCATGTGCACACCACGTGTAGATGGCGGACGCATTCAACCACATTCACCCCCCACCGACCGGGATGGGAGACCCATGGCCACCGGCCTGCTCCTGAGCGGCACGATCGCCGCGCTCCTCACCTCCGTGCTGCCCGCGCAGCAGCACCAGTCCTCCGGCGGGTTCGAGGACCCGCCGCCGGACAAGATCGTCATCAAGGTCGCCACCGTGAACGGCTCCGGCTGTCCGCAGGGCACGGCGGCGGTCGCCGTCTCCGGGGACAACACGGCGTTCACCGTCACCTACAGCGACTACCTCGCCCAGGCGGGCGGCGACTCCGCGCCCACCGACTTCCGCAAGAACTGCCAGCTCAACCTGCTCGTCCATGTCCCGCAGGGCTTCACCTACGCCGTCGCCAGCGCGGACTACCGGGGCTTCGCCGCCCTCCAGCCCGGCGCGAAGGGCACCCAGCGGGCCTCGTACTACTTCCAGGGCTCCCCGAACACGGAGTACCGCACCCACCCCTTCGCCGGCCCCTACGACGACAACTGGCAGGCCACCGACAGCACCGACTGGGCGCAGCTGGTCTGGGCGCCCTGCGGGGTCCAGCGCAACTTCAACATCAACACGGAGCTGCGGGTGAGCACCGGGACCTCCGACCCGGACGAGGTGAGCTTCATGACGATGGACTCCACGGACGGTGACATCAGCACGGTGTACCACCTGGCGTGGAAGGAGTGCCCGGAGTCCTGACCGGGCCGCCGCGGGCTCCCTCCGGGGCGTCACCTCGCGGCGGGCGCACCGTCCGGCCGGCACAGCAGCGGCTTGTCCAGCTCGGCGCAGGGGCGGTGGCCCCTGGCGCGGACGATGTCCTTGCCCACCTCGTCGGCGAGGTAGCGCAGGAAGCCCGCCGCGATCGAGTCGGCCGGCGGTTCGCCGTAGGTGTAGGCGATCTCCGTCTGCCAGTACGGATACGCCCCCTGGTCGGCGCCCTCCAGGGTGGCCGGGTAGCCGTCGATGCGGATCTGCCGGACGTCGTCGTGCGCGGCGGCGGCGCCGACCTCGCTGTGTCCCAGGGCCCCCGGGGTCGAGGCCACCGTGTCCAGCAGCGTCCCGGTGCCGCCCACCTCGCAGCGGCCCGGCCGGTCGCGGTCGAGCCCCGCGCAGTCGGGCGTGGTGACCGCCGGGAGGGGGCGGCCGTCGAGGACCTGCCGTTCGAGCGTGGTCCGGGTGCCCGAGCCGGGGTTCCGGCTGACCAGGTGGATGGGGACGTCGTTGCCGCCCACCCGGCTCCAGTTGGTGACGCGCCCGGCGTAGACGTCCCGTACCTGCTTCAGGGACAGGTCCTCCACCCCCGCCTCCTTGTGCACGACCAGCGTGAACAGGGACAGCGCGACGGGCCTCGGCAGCAGCCGCGGGCGGCCGTCGGACTTCGGTCCGTCGCTGAACGTCAGTCTGTCGCCGAGGCCCCGGCCGTCCGGGAGCCGGGCGGCCGCACCGGCGGCGGCGAGGGTGTCGAGCCCGTCGACGCTGCCCTTGAAGGAGGTGGCGGTGAGCGGGATGCGGGCGTCCGGGCAGGTCCGCTCGTACTGCTCCGCGGCCTCCCGCAGCACCGGCGCGAAGGCCGTGGAGCCCGACAGGTGCAGGGTTCCGGCGGCGCAGTCCAGCGGGGCGGCGGTGTCCTCGCCCCCGGCCAGGGTGAACGCCGACTGGGTGGCGCTGACCAGGATGAGCGAGGCGAGCAGCCAGCGGACCTGGCGCGAGGCGAAGGGGTAGTACGCGGTCTTCCTGATGTTCCCGCCGCGCACCCCGCCGACGATCCCGGCGGTGACCTCGGGCTCGGGGAACTCGGGCTCGGTGAAGCCCTCCTCGCGGTCCAGGACGGCCAGGACCTTGTAGTGCGCCCGGCGGTTGAGGATCACCTTGGGCAGTTTGACCTCCCGGCCCGTGGTCTCGAAGCCCTCGGCCCCCGGCACGAAGAAGGTGGGCGGCACCTGGGGGCTGCGCTCGGTGACGGTCATGCCGACGACGCGGCGGCCGGGGAAGGCGATGCGTATGCCCACGGGGTCGCTGGCGGGAGCGACGTAGTCGGCGGCGACGACCGGGCTCCAGCCGGCGTTCTCGATGCGCAGCAGGACGACCGAGGGGTCGCTGAGGTTCGTACCGTCCCACTGCATGCGCTGGAGCACCGTGGTGGCGGGCCCCGAGGCCGCCGAGTCCCGGATCGTGGTGTCCAGCTGGACGCGGTAGCCGAGCCGTTTGCGGCCCGCCAGCACGAACTCCCACAGCGCGGCCGCCACGGGCACGGCCAGACCCAGGACGGCGGCCAAGGACCCCCAGGACAGACTCACGTCCGGCTCCCCCTCAGGACGGTGACACGGGAGGCCATGGTGGCGGGGGAGGGGCGGGAGGGGGCGTGACTCCGGTGACTCCACGGCTCGAATTCACGCGCCGGCCACCTTCGGCACCCGCTGTTTTCCGGACATCAACCGCCGTCGGTGCCGGGGGCATTGACGCGCAAGCGCTTCGATTCTAGGTTCCGTCACTGCGTCACGTGCGACATCACGAATGTTGTTCGAAATTCTGAACGAGCAACAAGCAACGAGCAACAAGCAACGAGCAACAAGCAACGAGCAACGACGCAACAAGCACCGAGCACCGAGCACCGAGTCAACGAGTCAACGGAACAGGAGCCCCCCATGCGTCGCAGACGAGCCGCACTCCTCGCCCTCCCCACCGCCGCACTGCTCGCCCTCGTCCCCTCCACGGCGTCGGCCTACCCGAACCCCGGCCGGGTCACCGGCTCCGTCGTCACCCACGACCCGACCATGATCCGCACCTCGTCCGGGCAGTACCGGCTCTACGCCACCGGCGGCGGCATCAGCAGCAAGGCGTCCTCGGACCGCACCGCCTTCTCCGCGGGCGCCGACGCCTTCGGTTCCCGGCCCGGTTGGTGGTCGCGGTACTCGTCCGTCCCGGAGGCCTGGGCGCCGGACATCTCGTACCACGGCGGCAAGTACCTCATGTACTACTCCGTCTCGTCCTTCGGCTCCAACACCTCCGCCATCGGACTCGCGGGTTCCACCACCGGAGCGCCGGGCAGCTGGAGCGACTACGGCATCGTCTACACCTCCGGTTCCGCCAGCGACTACAACGCCATCGACCCGAACCTCTTCGTCGACGACGACGGCACGTGGTGGCTGTCCTTCGGCAGTTGGTGGACCGGCATCAAGATGATCCGGATCGACCCGGCCACCGGCAAGCAGCTCGCCTCCGACACCGCCCGCCGCTCCCTCGCCTCCCGCCCGACCGGCACCAAGGCCGTCGAGGCGCCGTACGTCGTCAAGCGGAACGGGTACTACTACCTCTTCGCCTCCTACGACACCTGCTGCGCCGGCACCGGCTCCACCTACAAGGTGAAGGTCGGCCGGGCGACGAGCGTCACCGGGCCCTACCGGGACCGGAACGGCGTCGCGATGACGGACAACGGCGGGACGCCGGTGCTGGAGTCGCACGGCAGCGTCATCGGCCCCGGCGGACAGTCGATCATGAACGACGTGGACGGCGACCTGATCGTCTACCACTACTACGACGGCAACGACAACGGCACACCCAAGCTCGGCATCAACCTCCTGGACTGGAGCAGCGGCTGGCCCGTGGCGTACTGAGCCGCCGGCCGGTACGCACGCGCGCCGGGGCCCCGGTCCTCACTCCGGGTCGTCGTGGCCCCGCAGGTGCAGCGAGCGCAGGGCCACCTCGATGGCGAAGCGGTGGTCGGGGTCGGCGAGCCGGTCGCCCAGGTAGGCGTCCAGCGTCCGCAGGCGGTAGCGGACGGTCTGCGCGTGCACGCCCAGCATCTCGCCGACCTGCTCCGCCGGCGCCCGGGTGGACACGTGCACGCGCAGGGTCTCCACCAGCCGGTCGCGCCGCCTGGCCGGCAACTCGTCGAGCGGGGCCAGTTCACGGGCCGCGACCCGGTCGACCAGGGCCGAGTCGGACAGCAGCCACAGGGTCGTCAGGTGATCCTCGCAGCGGATCAGCGGGGCGTCGGGTATGACATCGTCGTCAACGAGCTGCAGCACGCGGCGGGCCCAGCGGACGGAGTCGGCGGCCTGGCCGACCGGCACGGTCAGACCCAGCGCGGCGCGGGTGCCGGCCAGGGCCGTGCGGATCATGTCGAGGCGGGCGGGGGTGAGGTCCCCGGGCACCAGCAGGTGCGGCTGCGGTATGTCGAGGTCGGCGAGGACGTCCCGGTCGAGCGCCGCCTGGATGTGCTCCGGCGCCGGAGACTGGAGCGCGACCAGGAAGCAGGACCGGGGCAGCTCCCAGGCGGCGGCCTTGCACAGTTCGGAGACGGCCGTCCGGGGCAGCGGCGAGGCGGCGAGCAGGAAGTGCAGTAACTGTCTTCGTAACGCGGACTCCTCGGACGCGGCCCGCTCCCGGACCTCCGCGTATCCCTCGCGGGTGATCGCCTCCAGCTCCTCGACGTAGGCGAAGAGGGCGTCGGCGAAGGCGAGGATCAGCGCGGGGGAGAGGCTGTACTGCCGGCCCAGCGTCTTGGCCCGGCGCAGCGCGATACGGGCGCCGAGCCGGTAGGCCCCTTGCAGGACCTCCAGGTCGCGGCCCTCGTAGGCCTCCACCCGGCCGAACCTGCGCAGCAGTTCGTCCCGCAGCTCCGAACTGCTGGAGGGGTCGGCCACCCGGTCCACGAAGGCGGTCAGCGCCTGCTCGACGCCCTGGCGGATCGCGTCCCCGTCCGGGCCGTTGAGCAGCCTGCCGTACACCGGATAGCTGCGGGTGACCTCGGTGCGTATCTCGTTCAGCAGCCCCGGGAGCAGCGGACGCATGAAGGCCGCGAACTTCTTGGGCAGGGGGTCGAGCGGTTCACCGAGCACCGAAGGACGCGCGATTGAGGGCATGAGTGATCCCTTGCCGTCGACATGTCCGGTGGGGTGGGCCGACCGGGCCCCGCCCTCGGCGGGCGGAGCCCGGACCGGGCCACTGGGTGTTCACCGGTCTGGCAGAGCTGAAGGTAAATCAACTTTGTTGTGTTGTACATCTCTTGGGGAGGAATCGTGTCCCGGTTGTGTGTGCTTTTGGCTGTTACTCGACGGCGGAGTGCCAGTTCTCGGCCAGGACCTTGCCGGCGTCGGGGACGACGGTCCCCGGTGCGTTGAGCCCGGTGAGGTGGGTCCGGGTGTCGTTCAGGGTGAGACTGTTGTTCCCGGCGGCGGAGGGCAGCCCGGTCTTCGCGTTCACCGCGAGGTTGATCAGACCGACGTTCAGGCCGCAGCCGGTGGCGCCGGGCACCGCGAAGGTGCTGTCGTTCTGGGTGGCGCCGGTGAGGTTGATCCGGCTCATCTCGCCCGCCGGGTCGGCGGTGCCGTCGCCCTGGAAGAAGCTCAGGCCGGCCTCGGGGTAGTCGCGGTTCTCCGGGCGCAGCACGATCGGCTTGGCGGCCGTCCCGATGTAGCACTTGTCGCCGAGCAGCGGGTTCTCCAGGTGGATGCGGACCGGCAGGGCGACGATGGGCATGTCGGTGAGGACGCCCGCGGTCTGGTCGAAGGCGTAGGGCGCGCCGACCGACTCCATGGTCGCGGTGATCTTGTTGAGGCTGGAGTTCTCCAGCGACTCGCAGATGCCCGTGATGACGAAGATGTCGCTCGGGCACATCAGGCCGAGCAGTCCGCCGGGCACGGTGGCGGGCTCGGCGACCAGCGCGCCGGAGGCGGGGGCGACCACGCTGCTGGTGCCGTCCGCGTTCTGGACGATGCCCATCTGCAGGTTGGTCCTGCCGGTCGTCACGGTGGTGTCGCCCAGCTTGATGGAGCCGCTCGCCGAGGTGGACACCACACACTGCGGGGTCTTGTCGAAGCCGTCGGCCGCCAGCATCGCCGGGGCGTCCACGGGGCAGCGGGTGAAGGGGGCCCACTCGCCGTTCAGCGCGGGTTCGGCGGCGGTCGCCGTGCCCAGGGAGGCGAAGGCGCCGAGCGCGGTCAGCGCGGACACGGTGGCGAGCCGGGTGCGGGTGGAGATCCGGGGCATGGTGGTGGCCTTCCGTGGAGGTGTGGGACGGGGATCAGCGCTCGGCGACGGGGATCTCGTAGGGCTGGAGGTCCTCGGTGCACTGGCCTTCGTTCTCAGGGCTCGGGAAGACGGGGGCGGCGATCGCGCACGTCTGGCCCTGGACCTGCTTGATGTAGTTGCCCGGACCCGAGACGGAGGCGGTGAGCAGGCGGTCGAGGTCCTCACCGTCGCTGCCGCAGCCGGTGAAGGCGGGGATGGTCGCCTCGCCGGACAGCGCGCCGCCGCTCAGCAGCAGGTAGCCGGTGGCCGGCAGGCCGATGAGCTGCTCGCCCCGGCCGTACAGCACCAGGTGGTCACCGGGGAAGTTCGCGGGGTCCGGGTCCTCGGAGGTGAGGGACGTCTCGGTCCGGCATTCCGAACCGACGTCCAGGGGTGTGCCGTTGACCTCGAGGTCCAGCACATGCAGGACCAGCGGGGCCCGGACGTAGGTGTCGGTGATCGTGGTGAAGTCGGACAGCCGTATCTTCATGCGCGAGTCGATCCGCATGGTTCCCGTCTGCTCCAGCACCATGGTGGCCTTCACCGGGGCGAAGTCGAAGGACAGGAACGTCGCTTCGAAGGGCGGGGTCTGCTTGCGCTCCCGGTAGTGGAAGTTCGCGTACGACAGCGTGTCGAAGATCAGGTACTCCGGGTCCGGCGGGCCCGGTACGGGCAGCCCCTGCTCGATCAGCACGCAGGACGGCGGGAGGTACGCGGCGCCCTTCATCTTCTTCACGTTGGCGTAGCCGGTGACATAGGCGTTGAGCGAGACGTCGGTGGGAGGGTGCTGCTCGTCGTAGCGGCAGGGCGGGACGTCGTCGCGGTCCGCGGCGGCGCCGGGGGTGTTCTCCAGCACCTTCGGCGAGCGCTCGGACTGCCGCTCCGGCCGCCGGTCTCCCGGCCCGTCCTGCCGTCCGTCGTCGTCCGGCGCCCCGGAGGACCCGGCCGGCCCCGACGAGGACGGCGAACCGCTCGGTGCCTGCCCGTCCGTGCCGACCGGTACGGTGGCCAGCAGCCCCTGGCCGGGCGCGTCCTCGGCGAGGGTGCAGTCGACGGTCAGCGAGCCGGGGTCCGCGGTGGCCGGATCGGCCGCCCCGAGCGCCAGGTCGATCGCGAGAGCGCCCGCCGAGAACGTCAGGTCGCCGTCGCTCCGGCCGGCCACCGAGGGGACGTCTCCCCGCGTCACCAGCGTCAGCGGCCCCGACCCGGGCAGCGCGACGGGCTCGGCGCTGCCCCGCCAGGTCGCCGCCGCCGTGGCCGTGTTCTGGGCGACGCCGACGGCGAGCGAGGTGGCCGCCCGTACCTCGGCCGCGTCGCGCGCGGTGAGGTCCGCGACCGCCTCCGCCGGGAGTTCGACGGTGGTGGTGACGTCGGACGGCGTGAACGCCTCGCCCGCCCCGGCCCGTTCGGGGAACTCCGCCGAGACCCGCACCGTCGCGGGCAGCTGCCCCGAGGGGAGGGTGCAGACATAGGGGAGTTCGGCCTCGACCTCCTGGGTGCCCGAGGCCGAGGCGGTGGTCGGGACCAGGGCGGCGAGCACGACGAACGCGGCGATCGACGTGGTCCGGGCGCGGGCCCGGGACGGCCGCGGGGCGGCGGCTGGCGTGGCTTTCATACGACTCCGCTCGGATGGCTCGGACAAGGCGCGCCGGTCTGCTCGGACGCGCGGCACGGGGCCCGCGAACGCGCGGCACGGGGCCCGCGAACGCCCGGCCGGGGTACCGGCCGGGCGGGCGGGGCTGGTCGGCGGCCTACGGGTTGGAGCCGACGATGGTGGGGATGGCGCCGGTGCTCGCCACCGTGACGGCGTAGTTGCCCTTGAAGGTGGGCTTGGTGGTGGGGGTGACGATCGCACCGCAGTTGACCGGGTTGCTGACCGCCAGTTCACCGGCGGTGCTGTTGATCGCCAGGATGCCGGTGGAGTTGGTGTACGTGCCGGAGGCCTTGCCCGTCACCGTGAACTTGCAGGCGCCGGCGGTGACGTTGGCCTTGACGTTGCCGACGTAGCCCTTGGTGACACCGGTGGAGGAGTTGTAGTCCAGCGCGATGACGTCCCAGGGGGTGACCGACGTGGTGGTGACGTTGCCCAGGACGCTGGTGCACGGCGAGCCGGACGCACCGAAGTTCATGGTGGTGATGTCGGCGACGTCCCCGGGGTTGCCGGTGGCGCTCGCCATCGTCCCGGCAGCCGTCGAGGTCGTGCACGTCATGGGGATGGTGGCGGTGAGCACGATGTTGCCGACGTTCACGGCCTTGAAGGCGGCCGGCGAGGGGTTGACCGTCCACACCGTGGAGGGCACCGCCGAGGAGGGGACGGCGGCGAGGCCGAGCGCCGACGCGGCCGCACACACCACGAGGGCCGACCTTCTCATGTTCTTCTTCATGACTCGGACTCTCCTTGAGGGTTGACCGGGATTGGGCCGTGACGTTACTCGTCGGAAACATAGGCGAACAATGCGGCCGTCCATGATTCTTTGAAAAGGGGAACAAGCTGTTTCCGGGGTGAGTGAAACGCGATTCGGCTTAGTCATCCGATGCCAAGGTCGAAGCGTTCGGCTCGCGGTGCTCCTGCTCCGTCACCGTCCCACGCGAGGGGGTCCCGATACTCACTCGATGACAAGTAGTCGGCGGGTTCTTGTGCCTTCCGTGACAGGTTCCGGATGGCCGAAGTCGGTATCCCGGAAAACTCCTGACCCGGTGTTGCCCGCCGAGGTTACTCGGCCGTAACGTGCCGGTGCGGTGCTCGGTTCCAGGTCGGTGGCCCCCGTCGGCCGGAGCCATGGCGGACGCGTTCCGGCCCACCCTCCATCGGGCCCGGGTGTCCGCCGGCGGGGTCCCGCGGGATCCACACCCCCCGGAACCGCGAGACCCTGCCCTGTCTCCCCGGAGACAAGTACGGGGCGGGGAGGTTGTCAGCGCGGTGACAAGTTCCGCGGGGGTGCCGAAGATCCGTGCCGCACCCGTTGTCAGTGCGCTTCGGGCCGACTTAACGTGCGGGCCCGCAGCGCGTATCCGATTGGCGTCCGCTGGAGGTGATATGGGAATCGAAGTGGTGGTCGAGGGCCTGACCAAGTCCTTCGGTAAGCAGAGCATCTGGCGGGACGTGTCACTCACTCTTCCGGCGGGAGAGGTCAGCGTGATGCTGGGCCCGTCCGGAACCGGTAAGACCGTTTTCCTGAAGTCGCTCATCGGGCTGCTCAAACCCGAGAAGGGCCGTGTCCTCATCAACGGGGTGGACATGGTGAACAGTCCGGAAAGAGACATCTACGAGACCCGGAAACTGTTCGGTCTCATGTTCCAGGACGGCGCCCTCTTCGGGTCCATGTCCCTTTTCGACAACATCGCCTTCCCGCTGCGCGAACACACCCGCAAGAAGGAGTCCGAGATCCGCCGCATCGTCATGGAGCGGATCGAGGTCGTCGGGCTGCTGGGCGCGGAGGGAAAGCTGCCGGGAGAGATCAGCGGAGGCATGCGCAAGCGGGCGGGACTGGCCCGCGCGCTGGTCCTCGACCCGCAGATCATCCTCTGCGACGAACCGGACTCCGGTCTCGACCCGGTCCGCACCGCCTACATCTCCCAGCTGCTGATCGACCTGAACGCCCAGCTGGACGCGACGATGCTGATCGTCACCCACAACCTCGACATCGCGGCCACCGTGCCGGACAACATGGGGATGCTCTTCCTGCGCCAACTCGTCACCTTCGGCCCGCGCGAGGTGCTGCTCACCAGTGACGAGCCGGTCGTGGCCCAGTTCCTGGGCGGCCGGCGCGAGGGGCCCATCGGGATGTCCGAGGAGAAGGACGCGGCCACCCTCGCCGCCGAGGCGGACGCCGCCCCCGCCGCCCCCGCCGCGCCCCGGGTGATCGTGCCGCAGCTGGAGCCCTCGCCCGGCCTGCCGCCGCGCCGGGCCGTCGCCCGCCGACGCAAGCGCGTCATGGGCATGATCGACACCTTGCCGCCCGCCGCGCGGTCCGCCATCCGGGACACCTACGCCAGGGACTCCGAGGCGGCCACGCTGCCGATGCCCGCCGCCGGGAGCGGCGCGTGATCACCGGCGCCCTGCGGCAGACCGGGCGGCTCTTCGCGCTCGCGGCGGAAGTCGTCCGGGCCGTGTTCCGAAGACCCTTCCAGTTCCGCGAGTTCGTCGAGCAGTTCTGGTTCGTCGCCAGCGTGACCATCCTGCCCGCCGCCCTGGTCTCGATCCCCTTCGGAGCCGTCATCGCGCTCCAGGTCGGCTCCCTGACCGAGCAGCTCGGCGCCCAGTCGTTCACCGGCGGCGCCAGCGTCCTCGCCGTCGTCCAGCAGGCCAGCCCGCTCATCGTCGCGCTGCTCATCGCCGGCGCCGGCGGCTCGGCCATCTGCGCCGACCTCGGCTCCCGCAGGATCCGGGAGGAACTCGACGCCATGGAGGTCATGGGCGTCTCCCCGGTGCAGCGCCTGGTCGTGCCCCGGGTGCTGGCCGCGATGGGCGTCGCGGTCCTGCTCAACGGCCTGGTCTCCGTCGTCGGCATCCTCGGCGGCTACTTCTTCAACGTCATCATGCAGGGCGGCACCCCCGGCGCCTACCTCTCCAGCTTCTCCGCCCTCGCCCAGCTGCCCGACCTCTACGTCAGCGAACTCAAGGCGCTGGTCTTCGGGTTCATCGCGGGCATCGTCGCCGCCTACCGGGGACTCAACCCGCGCGGCGGCCCCAAGGGCGTCGGCGACGCCGTCAACCAGTCCGTCGTCATCACCTTCCTCCTGCTCTTCTTCGTCAACATGGTGATGACGGCCGTCTACCTCCAGATCGTCCCGCCGAAGGGAGGCTGAGGTCCGATGGCCTCCCCGCTCGTCTGGCTCGACCGCTCCGGTGACCAACTGCTCTTCTACGTCCGGGCCCTGCTGTGGGTCCCGCGGACCCTGCGCCGCTACCTCAAGGAGGTGCAGCGCCTCCTCGCCGAGGTGGCCTTCGGCTCCGGCGGCCTCGGCGTCATCGGCGGCACCATCGGCGTGATGATCGCGATGACGCTCTTCACCGGGACTGTCGTCGGAATCCAGGGCTACGCGGCCCTCGACCAGATCGGCACGTCGGCGTTCACCGGATTCGTCTCCGCCTACTTCAACACCCGCGAGATCGCGCCCCTCGTCGCCGGACTCGCCCTCTCCGCGACCGTCGGGGCCGGCTTCACCGCCCAGCTCGGCGCGATGCGCATCAACGAGGAGGTCGACGCGCTGGAGGGCATGGGCATCCGCTCCATGCCCTACCTCGTCACCACCCGCATCATCGCCGGCGTCGTCGCCATCATCCCGCTCTACGCGATCGGGCTGCTCTCCTCCTTCCTCGCCTCCCGCTACGTGACCGTCCTGTTCAACGGGCAGTCCCGCGGCACCTACGACCACTACTTCAACCTCTTCCTCTCCCCGACGGACGTGCTGCTCTCCGTCCTGAAGGTGCTGATCTTCAGCGTGATGGTGATCGTCGCCCACTGCTACTACGGCTACCGCGCCTCCGGCGGCCCGGCCGGTGTCGGCGTCGCCGTCGGCCGGTCGGTGCGCAACGCCATCGTGCTGATCAGCGTCACCGACTTCTTCCTGTCGCTGGCCCTGTGGGGCGCGACCACGACCGTGAAGGTGGCGGGGTGAGATGAGCCGACCGGAAGGACACACACTGCGCCGCCGGCTCGCCGGGGTCGTCTTCGTGCTGGTGCCCGCCCTGCTGATCTGGCTGGCCGTCGCCGTCTACGACAAGAAGTTCACCGACTCCGACCCGGTGGTCGTCGAGACCGGCAGCGCCGGCAACCAGATGCACCCCGGTGCCGAGGTGAAGCTGCGCGGCGTGGTCGTCGGCGAGGTCCGCGCCATCGACGCCACCGGCGACGGCGCCCGGCTCACCCTCGCCATGAAGCCCGGCACGCTGGACGACGTACCCTCCGACGTCCGCGCGCAGATGCTGCCCACCACCCTGTTCGGCGAGCGGTTCGTGGCCCTCGTACCGCCCGCGAACCCCTCGCCCGAGCCCCTGGCGGCCGGGGCCGTGGTCCCCCAGGACCGGTCGGCCAACGCCATCGAGCTCCAGCAGGTGCTCGACGACGTCCTGCCGATGCTCACCGCCGTCCAGCCGCAGAAGCTCTCCGCCACCCTGTCCGCCGTCTCGCAGGCCCTCGAAGGCCGCGGGGAGCGGCTCGGCGACACGCTCACCCTGCTGGACGATCACCTGGCGGAGTTCAACCCCAACCTGCCCGCCCTCAACCGTGACCTCAAGGAACTCGTGAAGGTCAGCCATGTCTACGCGGACGCCGCGCCCGACGTCATCACGGCGCTCACCGACTTCACCACCACCAGCGGCACCCTCGCCGAGCAGGAGGCGGACCTCGCCGCCACCCTCGCCGCCACGACCCGGACGGCCGAGGACGTGACGGCCTTCCTGCACAAGAACAAGGACAACATCATCCGGCTCGGCGACACCAGCCGCCCCACCCTGGAACTGCTCGCCGAGTACTCCCCGGCCTTCCCCTGCACCCTGCGCACCCTCGCCGAGTTCGTGCCGGCCATGGACAAGGCGCTCGGCAAGGGCACCGACCGGCCCGGCATCCACGTGGACGTCACCAGCGTCGCCTCGCGCGGGGCCTACCGACCCGGCCGCGACACCCCGGTCTACGACTCCGGCGGCGGGCCCCGCTGCCCCTCGGTGCCCTACCTCGGCGCGCTGCCCAGGCCCACCGCCCGGACCGCCGCCCCCGCGGCCGAGCAGGACCTCGGGCCCGCCAACTCCCCGCAGGAGAACGACCTCGTCAACGAACTCCTGGCCCCCGCCGCCGGGAAGAGCCCCGGTGACCTGCCCGACTGGAGCAGCCTGCTCGTCGGCCCCGTCTACCGAGGCACGGAGGTGACCCTCGGATGACCGGCGCCGACCACGCGCACACCCGGCGCCGTCCGCTGACCGGACCGCTGGTCAAGTCCCTCGTCTTCGTGGTGGTCACCGCCCTCGCCACGACCGTGCTCGGCCTGAGCGTCGCCGGCACCAGTGTCGACTCCGGCACCGGCACCAGCACCTACAAGGCCCTGTTCACCGACGTCACCGGGCTCGTCGACGGCGACAGCGTGCGGATCTCCGGGGTGACGGTCGGCGAGGTGACCGACGTACGCGTCGTCGACCGGCGCACCGCGCAGGTCACCTTCACCGTCCGCGACGACCGCACGCTGCCCCGCTCGACCACCGCCGCCGTGAAGTACCTCAACATGGTCGGCCAGCGCTACGTCTCCCTCGGCCGCGGCAGCGGCGACCTCGCCGGCACCCTGCCGGAGGGCGGCACCGTCCCGCTGGACCGCACCACGCCCGCGCTCGACCTGACCCTGCTCTTCAACGGCTTCAAGCCGCTCTTCGAGGGCCTCTCCCCGAAGGACGTCAACGACCTCGCCGGATCGATCGTGCAGGTGCTCCAGGGCGAGGGCGCCACCGTCGACAGCCTGATCCGCCACGTCGGCTCGCTCGGCACGACCGTCGCCGCCAAGGACAAGGTGATCGGCGAGGTCGTCGAGAACCTCACCACCGTCCTGGACACCCTCAACGACCGCGAGGACGGCTTCGACGACCTCGTGGTCACCCTCCAGAAGCTCGTCACCGGCTTCAACCAGGACCGCAAACCGCTCGGCGAGGCCGTCGCCGCCATGGGCGACCTGACCACCGTCACCGCGGGACTCCTGGAGGACGGACGCGCCCCCCTCAAGAAGGACGTCCGCGAACTGGGCCGGCTCTCGGCGGGCCTCGGCGAGCACACCCCGCAGATCGAGGACTTCCTGGAGAAGAGCCCCGCCAAGATGACCGCTCTGGCCCGCCTGTCCTCCTACGGCTCGTGGTTCAACCTCTACCTCTGCGAGGCGCGCGTGAGCGGAGTGAGCACCTCCGACGGCTCGGAGCCGCCGACCGGCATCGCGATCACCGAATCGAGGTGCCGCGGATGAAGCGCCCACGCGGAAAGCCGCTGTTCAAGCCGGTCAAGGAGCGCAACCCGGTCGCCGTGGGCGTCGCCGGACTGCTCGTCCTCACCCTGGTCGCCCTGCTCGTCTACAACGTAGACCGGCTGCCGTTCGGCGGCGGCACCACCTACAGCGCCGACTTCTCCGAGTCCGCCGGCCTCGACGAGGGCGACGAGGTGCGCATCGCCGGCGTCAAGGTCGGCCAGGTCACCGGAGTCGCGCTCGACGGCGCCAAGGTCAAGGTCACCTTCGAGGTCGAGGACGCCTGGATCGGCGACCGGACGACCGCCGCCATCGCCATCAAGACCGTCCTCGGCGACAAGTACCTGGCGCTCGACCCGCTCGGCTCCGGCCGCCAGGACCCCGGCGCCCGCATCCCGCTCGCCCGCACCACCTCCCCCTACGACGTGACCCAGGCCTTCCAGGACCTCAGCGGCACCGTCGACGACATCGACACCGGACGGCTCGCGGAGAGCTTCGAAACCATCTCCGACACCTTCAAGGACTCCCCGCCGCACGTGCGCAAGGCGGCCACCGGCCTGTCCGACCTGTCCAAGTCGATCTCGAAGCGCGACGCGAAGCTCTCCGAACTCCTGAAGGGCAGCGCGCGGTTCACCAAGACGCTGGAGAACAACAAGTCCAGCTTCGAGACCCTCATCGAGGACGGCGGCCCGCTGCTCGGTGAACTCCGCGACCGCCGCACCGCCATCAACGCCCTGCTCAAGGGCAGCCAGGACCTCGGCACCGAACTCGGCGGCCTCGTCGAGGACAACGAGAAGCAGCTCGGCCCCACCCTCAAAGCGCTCGGCCGGGTCACCAGCGTCCTGGAGAAGAACAACACCCGGCTCGGCGAGACCCTCGCCCTGGTCGGCCCGTACTACCGCCTGGTCGGCAACACCCTGGGCAACGGCCGCTGGTTCGACAGCTACCTGTGCGGCGTCGTGCCCCGCGACTACCTGCCCGAGACCTCCCAGCCCTCGACCGGATGCCTGCCGCCGAAACAGCCCGCGGCGGCCCAGGGGAGCGGTGCGCGATGACCCGACGCCGAAAGATCCTCACCGGGGTGCTCGCCCTCGTGGTGCTCGCCGCCGGCGGCCTGGCCGCGGCCCGGGCCCTCGGACCCGGCGGCACCCGCGTCACCGCCTACTTCGACCGCGCCATCGGCGTCTACGCCGGGTCCGACCTGCGCATCCTCGGGGTGCGGGTCGGAGAGGTGGAGTCGGTGGACCCCGAGGGCACCCGGGTCCGCGTCGGCCTCCGCCTGGACGACGGGATCAAGGTCCCCGAGGACGCGCGGGCCGTCGTCGTCGCGCCGAGCGTCGTCGCCGACCGCTACGTGCAGCTCACCCCCGCCTACCGCACGGGCCCCGCCCTCGCCGACGGCGCCGTGCTGCCCGCCTCCCGCAACCACGTGCCCGTCGAGATCGACCAGATCTACGACTCGATCACCGAACTCGGCGACACCCTCGGCCCGGACGGCGCCAACGCCGACGGTGCCCTGTCCGAGCTGCTGAGGACCGGCGCCGACAACCTCGACGGCAACGGCGAGGCCATCGGCGACGGCGTCGAGCAGTTCGGCAAGGCCGCCAAGACCCTCGACGGCAGCAGCGGCGACCTGTTCGAGACGCTCTCCAGCCTCCAGACCTTCACCACCATGCTGAAGAACAAGGACACCGACGTGCGCACCGCCCAGGAACGCCTGGACGAGGTCGTCAGCTTCTTCGCCGACAACAAGGACGACCTCACCGGCGCCCTGGAGGAACTCGGCAAGGCCCTCGGCCAGGTCAAGACCTTCATCGAGGACAACCGGGGCGAGCTGAAGAAGAACGTCGACCGGCTCGTCCCCATCACGCGGACCCTGGTCGAGCAACGCGCCTCGCTGGCCGAGGCGCTGGACGTGGCGCCGCTGGCCGCCGACAACGTCGTGAACGCCTACAACCCCGACACCCGCACCCTCGACGGCCGCGCCAACCTCAACGAGATCAGCAGTGGCGGCCCGCTGCTGCCGCTGCCCGTGGCCGGGACGGAGAAGGGGGAGGGGCGATGAAGCGCGCAACGCTCCCCAGGGGCCGGGTGGCCGGACTCACCGCCGGCTCACTGGCCGCCGTCGGACTCGCCCTCGCCCTGACCCTCGGCGGGGTGAGCGTCGTACCGAGCGGCTTCGACGGGATCGAGGACCTGCCGCTGCCCGGCGGCGCCGACCTCGGCGACCACCCCTACACCGTCACCGCGGAACTCCAGGACGTGCTCAGCCTCGTCCCGCACTCCGCGGTACGGGTCAACGACGTCGCCGTCGGCCGGATCACCGGCATCGAACTCGGCGAGGACGACTGGTCGGCCCGCGTCACCATGGAGATCAACGGCGAGGTGCGGCTGCCCGCCGACGCCACCGCCCGCCTCGAACAGTCCAGCCTGCTGGGCGAGAAGTACGTCCAGCTCGTCGCGCCCGCCAAGGAGACCGGAACCGGCCGGCTCACCGACGGCAGCGTCATCCCGCTGGCCCGCACCAGCCGCAACACCGAGGTCGAGGAGGTGTTCGGCGCGCTGTCCCTGCTCCTCAACGGCGGCGGTGTCAACCAGCTCAAGACCATCACCCGGGAGCTCAACGCCGCGCTCGGCGGCCGCGAACCCGAGGTCCGCTCGATGCTGAAGCGGGTCAACACCCTGGTGGGCGACCTCGACGACCACCGCGGGGACATCACCGACGCCCTCGACGCCGTCAACCGGCTCTCCTCGACCCTCGCCACCCGCAAGGACGACGTCGGCACCGTCCTCACCGACCTCTCGCCCGGACTGAAGACGCTGGAGAGGCAGCGCGGCTCCCTGCTGACCATGCTGCGCTCCCTCGACACGCTGTCCGGCGTCGCCGTCTCCACCATCAACGCGAGCAAGGACGACATGATCGCGGACCTCAAGGCCGTCGCGCCGACGCTGAGGGCCCTGGCCGACGCGGGCACGGACCTGCCCGACTCGCTCCAGGTGCTGCTGACGTACCCGTTCACCGACGAGGTGCTGCGCGGGGTGAAGGGCGACTACCTCAACACGTACCTGAGCATGGTCGCCGTGCCCGGGACCGAGGTGATCCCGCCGCTGGTGGACGGGGACACGCCCGGGCCGACCGCGTCCGCGACGGCGCAGGACGGACCGGACCCGGCGGCGAAGAACCCGGCCGCGAAGAACCCGATTTCGCGGAAGCGGTCCTCCGGACAGCGCGGCTCCGCCTCGCCGCTGCCGCTGCCCTCCGTCTCCGGGGCCGGGCCGGCGTCCGGAGGTGAACACGGGTGATCACCCTCGCCGTACGGCTGAAGAACCTCGCCTTCCTCCTCATCGCCGTCCTCGCCCTCTCCTTCCTCGGCATCCGCTACGCCGACCTGGGCCGCTACGTGGGCGTCGCCGACTACTACACCGTCGACGTGCACCTCCCGCGCACCGGCGGACTGTTCACCCACTCCGACGTGACCTACCGGGGCGTGTCGGTGGGCCGCGTCGGCCCGATCGACCTCACCGCCGAGGGCGTCGTCGCCGAACTCCGCATCAAGAAGTCCGCGCCCCGCATCCCCGCCGACACCAAGGCCGTGGTCGCCGGGCTCTCCGCCGTCGGCGAGCAGTACATCGACCTGCGGCCCGAGAGCGACGGCTCCCCCTACCTCGCCGACGGCACCCGCATCGAGCAGGCCGACACCGAGGTGCCGGCGCCCGTCACCGACGTGCTCACCAGCGTCGACGACCTGGCGAGCTCCGTGCCGCTGGAGGACCTGCGCACGGTCGTCGACGAGTTCGGCAAGGCCTTCGAAGGACACGGCGACGACCTCCAGGTGCTGCTCGACAGCGGCAGCGACTTCGTCGAGGCCGCCGACCGCGCCCTGCCGTCCACCACGCTGCTCATCCACGACGGCGAGACCGTCCTGCGCACCCAGGCCCAGGAGGCGCGGGCCATCCGCGACTTCGCCGTCGGCGCGAAGGACCTGGCGGCCGCCCTCAAGGGCTCCGACGCCGACCTGCGCCGCCTGCTCGCGGTCACCCCCGAGGCCGCCACCCAGGTCAGCGGCCTGCTGCGGGACCTGGACCCGAGCCTCGGGGTGGTCCTCGCCAACCTCCTGACCACGTCCGAGGTCGCCGTCACCCGGCAGCGCGGCATCGAGGAACTCCTCGTGAAGTACCCGGCGGCCGTCTCCGCCGGTGCCACCGCCGTCGACGGGGGCAAGCTGGACCTCGGCCTGGCCGTCACCTTCTTCAGCCCCCTGCCCTGCACCGACGGCTACGGCGGCACCCGCTACCGCAACGGCCTCGACCTCGGCACCGCGCCCGCCCTCAACACCGACGCCGCCTGCACCGCCCCGGCGTCGGGCGGGAAGAACGTACGCGGCTCGGCCAACGCCCCGAAGAGCGGCGCGGTCCCCGACCCGGCCACCCCCGGCTCCCTGCCCTCGGGCGGCGGCCGGACCACCCCGGCCGGGGGCGGCTCCCCGGCCAGGGACGGCTCCACGGCCCTCCCCGGTGCCCTCGCCCTGCCCGGACAGAGCGGTGAGGCACCGGCCGGCCTGACCGGTCTCCTCGCCCCGGCCGCCGGGGGTGCGCGATGAGGCGGGCCCGGATCCTCGCGGGAGCGGGGCTCGTGCTGGCCCTCGGCGTCTGCGGCACCGGCGCGTGGACGTACACGCAGGCCCGCACCGACGACGGGCTCGCGTACGGCCGGGAACGGGACGAGGCGCTCGCCGACGGGAGGGACGGCATCGCCGTACTCACCACGCTCGACGCCGCCACCCGGGAGCGGGCGGAGCGGAGCATCCGGGACTGGCGTGCCGTCTCCACCGGGCCGTTGCGCGAGGAACTCGGCGGCACCGAGGCGGCGGCCGGGACCTCGGCGCGGGGCACCGTCACCGAGGCCGCCGTCACCGCGCTCGACACCCGGTCGGGCACGGCCAAGCTCATCGCCACCGTGCGCGTCGAGGTCACCCCCGGCGGCGCGAAGAAGCCGTCCACCGACCGCAAGCGCCTGGAGGCGGTCCTGGCCCGCACGGGCGAGGGGGAGTGGAAGGTACGGGCACTGAGCGCCGTACCGGTGGCCGAGGAGAAGGGCGAGGAGCGATGACCCCGACGTGGTTGCTGCGCAGGAGCGCCGCACCGGAGCCCGGCACGGTGGAGGAAACGGCCCCCGGCACGGACGCCGAGGACGCCCCTGCCGAGCCCGAGGCCGCCGAGCCGGAGTCCCCCGCCACCCGTCCGCCGAACGGACGCCTGCGCACAGCGGTCCTGGCGGGCACCGCCGTCGTCCTCGTCCTCGGCGGCTGCGGATTCTTCTACGGGGCCCACCAGTTGAGGTCGCAGGCGCCCGCACGGAACCAGGCGCTCACCGACGCCGAGGCCACCTCCCGCGTCGCGGGCGACGTCGGCAACGCCCTCGCCCGGATCTTCTCCTACACCCCGGACGGCACCGCGGCCGCCGAACGCTCCGCGAGCACCGTCCTCGACGGCCGCGCCGCCCGCCAGTACGAGACCCTCTTCGCCCGGGTCCGCGACGACCTCACCGAGCAGCGCGTCACCCTGAGCACCCGGGCCGTACGCACCGGAGTGATCGAACTCGACGGCGACCGGGCCCGCCTGCTGGTCTTCCTCGACCAGACCTCCCACCGCGACCCGGGCAAGGACAAGGGCGACGCCGCGGCGACCACCGCGGCGGCCCAGCTCACCGTCACCGCACGGCTCGACGACGACCGCTGGCGGATCGTCGACATCAAGGCCCGCTGACCATGCGCGGGAGACTGGAGCAGCCCATGAAACGCGCGGTCCGCCTCCTCGGCGTCGGTCGCTCCCGGCCGCTGCCCGCCCTGGCCCTGGCTCTGGCCCTCACCCTCGTCGCGGGCGGCTTCGCCGCCTGGGCCGGGCAGGACTGGTACCGGGCGGCCCACGACGAGCAGGCCGCGTACGCCGCACAGCGGGACGCGGCACTCTCCGCCGGCGAGCAGGCCGTGCAGAACCTCAACACGCTCGACCACCGTGAGCTGAAGCGCGGCCTGGACCTGTGGGAGTCGTCCACCACCGGCGAACTGCACGAACAACTCGCCTCGGGTCGGGAGGAGTTCACCGCCCAGATGAAGGAGGCGAAGACGGTCAGCACGGCCCGGGTGCTGTCCGGCGCCGTCACCGAACTCGACGACCGCGCCGGACGCGCCCGGGTGCTGGTCGCCCTGCGCGTCACCGTCGAGGCGGCCGACGGAGCGAAGAGCGACAAGGACAGCCGGATGCTCGGCGAACTCACCCGGACCGACGGCCGGTGGAAGCTGAGCGCCCTGGGCCAGGCGCCCGTCGGCGGGACGTCGACCGGCTGAGCCGGTCCGTACCGCGAGAGCCGGCCGCAGCGAGGAGGACAGCACCATGTCGACGACCCGTCACCACATCAACCGCCAGCGGCGCCGCCAGGCCCGCGAGACCCGGCCCGCCGCCCCTGCCGGGCGCCCGCAGAGTACGCCGGTCCGGACCGGCGGGCGCGGCGCCACGACCGTCCTGACGCCCGTCGGCGCCGACCCCGCCGACCCGCCCGCCGCCGGGGACGAGAAGGCCGCCCCCGCCCGGTCGCGCCGCCCCGCGGTCCTCGTGCTGCTCTGCGCGCTGACGGTGCTCCTCGGCGGCTTCGCGGGCTGGGCGCACGCGGAGGCCGAGGGGCTCAGGTCCGAACCCGCCCGGAGCAACACCGCGCTGACCGATCTCGCCCGCACCAGCGAGATCAAGGGCCAGGTGGCCAAGGCCGTCGACCGCCTCTTCTCCTACGACCACGCCGACCCCGGCGCCCTCGACAAGGCGGCGCGGGACCTCCTGACGGGCAAGGCCGCCGACCAGCACCGCGACCTGCTCGCCGACGTCCGCGCACGGGCCGACGAGCAGAAGGCGGTGATCACCACGACGGTCACCGAGAGCGCCGTCGAACGCCTCGACGGCGACCGGGCCCGGGTCCTCGTCTACGCCGACCAGAGCAGCGTCGCCACCACCGGGAAGAAGGCCGCGACGGACAAGGAGAGCAAGACGGACGGGGCGGCCGCGCAGGACGAGGGCGTGTACGCGGCGGCCATGCTCGCCGTCGACGTCGTGCACCGCGACGGACGCTGGCTGGTCTCCGCCCTCGACACCTTCGGCCGCTGAGCCGGACGACCGACCGACCGCCCTCGTGGGCCACCTCCCCGCCCCCGCATCTCCGACGGATCCGACAGGAGTGACGACCATGTCCGTACGCCGTGCCCGACGCCTGTACTCCGGCCGGGCCCGCAAGGGACTGCGCACGACCGCGCTCGCGGTGGCGGCCATGGCGGCCCTCACCGCCTCCCAGGCCCCCGGCCTCACCCCGGACGCCGAGGACAGCCACGCCGGGCCGGCCGCCGACGACCTGGGCCTGCCGACGGCGGACGGACCGTTCGCCGCGCTCGCGCCACCGGGCGACGGCTCCTACCACACCGAACTCCCGCCCCTGAGGACGCGGAAGGGCGGGGGACCGGTCCCGCCCGCACTCGGGCCGGAGATCCGCGCCCAGTCGGGCATCCCGGCCACCGTGCTGCGCGCCTACCGCGCCGCCGAGACGGCCGTCGGCAGGACGGACCCCGGCTGCCGGCTGCCCTGGGAACTGCTCGCGGCGATCGGCAAGGTCGAGTCCGGCCAGGCACGCGGCGGCGCGGTGGACCGCAACGGTACGACCCTCGGCCGGATCACCGGACCGCCCCTCGACGGGCGGGGCTTCGCCCTCATCCGGGACACCGACGGCGGCGCCCACGACGGCGACACGGTGTACGACCGGGCGGTGGGCCCGATGCAGTTCCTGCCGTCGACCTGGGCCCGCTGGGGTGCGGACGGCAACGGCGACGGCCGCGCCGACCCGAACAACGTCTTCGACGCGGCGCTGGCGGCCGGGCACTACCTGTGCGTCGGCGACCGGGACCTGGGCCGGGCCGCGGACCTGGACCGGGCGGTCCTCAGCTACAACAACTCCCGCACCTATCTGCGCCTGGTCAGGTACTGGCTGGAGTTCTACAGCCGCGGCGTCCACCCCGTCCCCGACGGCGAGGGCGTCCTCCCGAGGAGTCCCGGCGCGGGCGGCGACACCCGGGCGACCGAGCCCGTCGACGGCGCGGGCGGCGGGGGCCACGGGAACGCCGAGGGCGGTGGGGACGGCGGCATCGTCATCGGCCCGGACCCGGGCACCACGCCGGGCAGCCCCGGTCCGTCCACCCCGCCGGCGCCCTCGCCGAGCCAGGACCCCTCCCAGCCACCCACCGAAACCCCCACCGAGACGCCCACCGGGTCTCCCGGCGGGACCCCCACCGACACCCCGGCGCCCTCGCCGGACCCGACCGGTGCGAGCCCCTCGCCCACCCCCACGGACGACTGCACCGCGGAACCGGGAACCGCGTCCCCCGACCCCACGGCCTCCCCGACGGACGCACCCTGCCCGAGTCCCTCGGACACCGCACCGGCACCGGGCACCTCGGCCGGGTAGGGGCGGCCGGGCGGTCCGGCCACGGGGTCAGCCCGCCCGGCCCATCCCGGCCGCGTTCGGCCAGCCCGTCGCCGGGACCGACTCCAGGCCGTTGGTGCCCCTGACCTGGGCGGCCGTGAGACCGCCGCGGGCCGGGACGCCGGGCGGGGTGGGCCCGAACGGCGGTGGGTACGCGGCGGCGGCCGGGGCGGGTGCCGGAGCCGGGGCTGGCATGGGCTGCGGGGCCGGTGCCGGGTGGGGGACCGGCACCGGCACCGGCCCGGGATACGGCACCGGCTGGGGGACCGGCACCGGCTGGGGCACCGGCGCGGGGCCGGGCACGGCGGCCGCCGCCGGAGCCACCGGCACCGCAGGGGGGAGCGGCATACCGGTGCCGGTGCCGGTGCCGGTGGCGGGGGCCGGAGCGGCGGCGAGCCCCGGGTCACCGGCACCGGCGGCCTGAGCGGTGATCGCGCGCATGCCGGAGCCGTTGGTCTCGTACATCAGGCGGTCCACCGCCGCCGTGCCCGAGCTGTAGCCGGTCCCTGTGGCCGGCCCGGGCACGGCGGCTCCCCTCCCGGCCCCGTAGAGCACCTGTTCCAGGCCGGACACCAGACGACGAACATCGACCTGGGGGCGCACCACGAGACGCAGGAAGCGGCTGGACGAACCGATCTTGTTGCCGCACTCCCGGACCAGTACCCGGTGCTCGGTGAGCATGCGGTCGCGCACGGCGGTGCCCTCCGCGCCGACCGGAAGCCGGACGAAGAGGAAGTTGCCCTGGGACGGGTAGACGGTCAGGCCGGGCAGCGCGGACAGCTGGGCGGCCATCTCCAGGCGGTCGCGCCGCACCTGGTGCAGGCTCCGCGCGTACTCGGGACCGTGGTCGCGCAGCATGAACACCACATGCTCCGCGAAGGAGTTGAGGTTCCACTTGGGCAGCATGGCGCGCACCCGGCCCGCGAGCGCCGGGTTGGCGACGAGATAGCCGAAGCGGATGCCGTGCAGCCCGAAGTTCTTGCCGAGGCTGCGCAGCACGACGACGTTGGGACGCAGCATCGCCTCCTGGACCACGCTGGGTTCGGCCTCCGCGTCGGCGAACTCCAGGAAGGACTCGTCGATCACGACGAGGTCCCGGTCGGCCATCGCGTCCATGAACTGCACCAGCGCCTGCTTGTGCAGATAGCCGCCGTCGGGGTTGTTGGGGTTGCAGACGACCACGGCCCGGGTGCCCCGGGCGCGGACGAACTCGCCGTACCGGGCGAGGTCGAGGGCGAAGCCGCCGGCCTCCTGGAGCGGGAACATGTCGACCCGCTTGCCGGTCTCCATGGGCTGGTCGGTCCAGCGGCCGAAGGTGGGGACGGGGACGGCGAGGGACTCCCGGACCAGGAGATGGTCGATCCAGGTGATCAGCTCCGTGGAGCCGTTGCCCATCGCCACGCACTGCGGCGGGAGCTGGAGCAGACTGCACAGCTCGGCGGTGATGGTGTCGGCGCTGCTCGGGTAGTACGTGACGATGTCGCGCAGCCGGTCGGCCAGCTCGTCGAACATCGCCGGGGTGGGGAAGTACGGGTTGCAGGGGATGCAGAAGTCCACCGGTCCCGCGCCCGCCGCCTCGCCGCTCTCCCGCGCCAGCGCCGCCATCGAGGGGCTGTGCGCCGCGGTGCTGCGGAACAACGAGGTGACGTTCCCGGACAAGTGGACCTCCGTAAGTGGGCGGCCCGCGTGGGGGACACGGGCCGCCCCTGTATACGGAGGCGGACGGGGCACCGTTCAACGGGTGTGAAGAAAGTGTGCCCGCGCCCCTGTCGTCGCCTAGGCGTCGAAGGAGTGCACCGTCGACGTCCGGTAGGTCTCGCCGGGCCGCAGCACGGTCGACGGGAACGACGGCTGGTTCGGCGAGTCCGGGAAGTGCTGCGTCTCCAGGCACAGGGCGTCGCCCTGGCGGTAGAGGGAGCCGCCGGTGCCGGTCAGGGTGCCGTCGAGGAAGTTGCCCGAGTAGAACTGGAGTCCGGGCTGGTCGGTGGCGATGCGCAGGGTGCGGCCGGAGGCGTTCTCGCGCAGGGTGGCGATGTGCTCGGGGCGGTCGGTGATGCCCTTGTCGAGCACCCAGTTGTGGTCGAAGCCCTTGGCGGTGACCAGCTGCGGGTGGGCGTCCCGGATGTCCCGGCCGATCGGCTTGGCCCGGCGGAAGTCGAAGGGCGTGCCGGACACCCGGGCCAGTTCTCCGGTGGGGATCAGGCCCGCGTCGGTGGGGGTGAAGCGGGAGGCGGCGATCGACAGCTCGTGGTCCTCGATCGTGCCGCTGCCCTCGCCGGCCAGGTTCCAGTAGACGTGGCTGGTGAGGTTGACGACGGTGGCCTTGTCGGTGGTGGCCTCGTAGTCGATGCGCCAGTCGCCGCGCCGGGTGAGGGTGTACGTCACCTTCGCCCGGAGCGTGCCCGGGTAGCCCATCTCGCCGTCGACGCTGGTGTAGTGGAGCACCAGGCCGGTGTCCGAGCCGTGGGTGAAGGGCTCGACGTCCCAGACCCGGTAGTCGAAGCCGAGGGCGCCGCCGTGCAGGGAGTTCTCCCCGTCGTTGACGGAGAGCTGGTACTCCTTGCCGTCCAGGGTGAAACGGCCCTTGGCGATGCGGTTGCCGTACCGCCCGATCAGGGCGCCGAAGTGCGGGCTGCGGGCGACGTAGTCGTCGAGGTTGTCGAAGCCCAGCGAGACGTTGGCGTAGCGGCCCCGGCGGTCCGGGATCTCCAGGGACTGCACGACGCCGCCGTACGACAGCACCTTCATCCGCGTGCCGCCGTTCTCCAGCGACCAGCGGTACACCTTCGTCCCGTCGGCGAGCCTGCCGAAGAGTTCCTTCACGGGTTTCCTGCCTCCCGAGGCGTGCGCCGTGCCGCCGACCGCGGTGGCGGCCACGCCGGCCGCTGCCGCCGACGCGATGACCGTTCGTCTGCTCAGTTCCATACGTGCGGCTCCTGTACTTCCGTGAGAAGAAGCGGGCCCCGCCGTCGGTGGCGGGGCCCGAGATCCGTTACGAACCGACCTTGCGCTTGTTCCACACGTCGAACCCGACCGCCGCCAGTAGGACCAGCCCCTTGATGACCTGCTGCCAGTCGGTACCGATGCCGACGAGGTTCATGCCGTTGTTCAGCACGCCCAGGACGAGCCCACCGATGATCGCGCCGAGTACCGTGCCGACGCCGCCGCTCATCGAGGCACCGCCGATGAACGAGGCGGCGATCGCCTCCAGCTCGAAGTTGAGGCCCGCCTTGGGCGAGGCCGCGTTGAAGCGGGCGGCGAAGACCAGGCCCGCCAGGGCCGCGAGCATGCCCATGTTCAGGAAGACCAGGAAGGTGACCTTCTTGTCCTTCACGCCCGACAGCTTGGCCGCGGGCAGGTTGCCGCCGATGGCGTAGACGTGGCGGCCGACGATCGCGTTGCGCATCAGGTAGCCGAAGCCGACCAGGAGCCCGGCCAGGATGAGCAGTACCACCGGAGCGCCCTTGTAGCTGGCGAGCAGCAGGGTGAAGATCACTACGACGGCGGTCAGAGCCGTCAGCTTGACCGCGAACAGCTTGGCCGGCAGGACGTCCAGCGAGTACTGCTGCTGGCGCTTGCGGTCGCGGACCTCCTGCCAGAGCACGAAGCCGATCAGCACGATCCCGAGCAGCACCGTGAGGTTGTGGTAGTTGGTGTTCGGACCGACCTCGGGCAGGAACCCGTTGGCGATCTTTTGCAGGCTCTCAGGGAAGGGGCCGAGTGTCTGGCCCTTGAGGAAGACCTCGGTCAGACCGCGGAAGACCAGCATGCCGGCGAGGGTGACGATGAAGGACGGCATGCCCGCGTAGGCGATCAGGAAGCCTTGCGCCGCACCCGCGACCGCGCCGATGGCCAGGCAGAGCACCACAGCCAACGGCCACGGTATGTCGTGCTGGACCATCAGCACGGCAGCCACACCGCCGGTGAAGGCGGTGACCGAACCGACCGACAGGTCGATGTGTCCGGCGATGATGACGATCATCATGCCGATCGCCAGAATCAGGATGTAGCTGTTCTGCAGAACCAGGTTGGAGACGTTGCGGGGCAGCAGCAGGTCGCCCCCGGACCATACGGCGAACAGCGCGACGATCACGCCGAGCGCGATCAGCATGCCGTACTGCCGCATGTTCTGCCGCATACCGTCCAGCAGCAGCCTGAGCAGGCCGTCGGCCTCGCCCGTTCTGCTGCCACCCGGTGGCGCGGGCGCCGGGTTCTTGGCAGTCACGTCGGTGCTCATCGTGTTACCTCTTTGTCCTTCGTCATCTGGCGCATCAGCACGTCCTGTGCGGCCTCGGCCCGGGAGAACTCGCCCGTCAGCCGCCCCGCGGCCATGGTGTAGATGCGATCGCACATGCCGAGCAGTTCGGGGAGCTCGGAGGAGATGAAGAGGACCGCCTTGCCTTCGGCGGCCAGCTTGTCGATGACCGTGTAGATCTCGAACTTCGCACCCACGTCGATACCGCGGGTCGGC
Source organism: Streptomyces violaceoruber (assembly GCF_033406955.1). NCBI lineage: Bacteria > Bacillati > Actinomycetota > Actinomycetes > Kitasatosporales > Streptomycetaceae > Streptomyces > Streptomyces violaceoruber. Next base: position 5,890,304 of record NZ_CP137734.1, read on the forward strand.
TCATCCAGGAACAGCACGTCCGGTCCCACGAATATCCACTTGCTGAGGACGACCTTCTGCTGGTTGCCGCCGGACAGCTTGCCCACCCGTTCCGCCACATTGGGTGTCTTGATGTTCATGGACTCGCGGAACCGCTCGGCGACCATGCGTTCCTCGTGCTCGTCGACGACCCCGCGCCGGGCCACCTTGCCCAGTCCGCTGAGCGAGATGTTGCGACCGATGGTGTCGTCCAGGTTGAGCCCGTAGTGCTTGCGGTCCTCGGTGACGTACGCGATACCGTGCGCGACCGCTTCCGGCACCGTCTTCGTCCGTATCTCACGGCCGTCCTTGAGAACCGTTCCGCCCGCGTACCGGCCGTAGGTGCGACCGAAGACACTCATCGCGAGTTCGGTGCGGCCGGCTCCCATCAGCCCGGCGATGCCGACGATCTCACCGCGCCGTACGTTGATCGACACTCCGTCGACGACCTTGCGCTGCTGGTCGATCGGATGGTGGACGGTCCAGTCGCGGATCTCCAGTGCCGGTGCTGCGCCGGCCTCCGCCCGGTGCGGGGTGCGCTCGGGGAAACGGTGGTCGAGGTCGCGGCCGATCATGCCGCTGATGATCCGGTCCTCGGTGGTCTCCCCGTTCTTCACGTCGAGGGTCTCGATGGTGCGGCCGTCCCGGAGGATGGTCACGGAGTCGGCGACCGTGCGGATCTCGTTGAGCTTGTGGGAGATGATGATCGAGGTCATCCCCTGCGACTTCAGCTCCAGGATCAGTTCCAGGAGTTTGGCACTGTCCTCGTCGTTGAGCGCGGCCGTCGGCTCGTCGAGGACGAGTAGCTTCACCTTCTTCGACAACGCCTTGGCAATCTCCACGAGTTGCTGCTTGCCGACGCCGATGTCCGCGACCCGGGTCTGCGGGTGCTCGTGGAGACCGACTCGGCGCATCAGCTCGGTGGCCCTGCGCAGAGTCTCGTTCCAGCTGATGACGCCGCGCGTCGCCTGCTCGTTGCCGAGAAAGATGTTCTCCGCGATCGACAGGTACGGCACCAGGGCCAGCTCCTGGTGGATGATCACGATGCCGTGCTGCTCGCTCGCCCGGATGTCCTTGAACCGGCAGGTCTCGCCCTCGAAGAGGACGTCTCCCTCGTAACTGCCGTGCGGGTGGACTCCGGAGAGGACCTTCATCAGGGTCGACTTGCCGGCGCCGTTCTCCCCGCAGATGGCGTGGACCTCGCCCTGGCGAACGGTGAGCGTGACGTCCGACAGCGCTTTGACACCGGGAAAGGTCTTGACGATCGAGCGCATTTCCAGGACGGGTCCCGCCATGGTCGTGCCTTCCAATCCTTGAGGGGGCCCGGTTAGTTGAGCTTGTCCGCGGAGTAGTAGCCGCCGTCGACGAGGATCTTCTCCCAGTTGCTCTTGTCGACGCTGACCGGCTGCAGCAGGTAGGCGGGGACGACCTTGGAGCCGTTGTCGTACGACTTGGTGTCGTTGACCTCGGGCTTCTTGTCGTTCAGAACCGCGTCGACCATGCTCGCGGCGACCTTGGCGAGCTCGCGCAGGTCCTTGAAGACGGTCTGGGTCTGCTGGCCCGCCTTGATCGACTTCACCGAGGCGATCTCGGCGTCCTGGCCGGTGACGACCGGCATGGCCTTGCTGCCGGAGCCGTAGCCGTCCGACTTCAGGGCGGACAGGATGCCGATGGAGATGCCGTCGTACGGCGAGAGCACCGCGTCGACCCGGGCGCTGCGGTAGCTGGAGGTGAGCAGGTCGTCCATGCGCTTCTGGGCGGTGCCGCCGTCCCAGCGCAGGGTGGTGACCTGGTTGAGGTCGGTCTGCTTGGAGCGGACGACCAGCTGGCCCTTGTCCATGTACGGCTTCAGGACCTTCATCGCGCCGTTGAAGAAGTACCGGGTGTTGTTGTCGTCGTTGGAGCCGGCGAACAGCTCGATGTTGAAGGGGCCCTTCTTGCCCGCCTTCAGGCCGAGCTTGTCGACGATGTAGCCGCCCTGGAGCTCGCCGACCTTCTCGTTGTCGAACGAGGCGTAGTAGTCGACGTTCTCCGTGCCGAGGATCAGCCGGTCGTAGGAGATGACCGGGATGTCGGCGTCCTTGGCCTGCTGCATGACGTTGCCGAGGGACTTGTTGTCGATCGCGGCCACGATCAGGGCGTCCACGCCCTGCGTGATCATGTTCTCGATCTGCGAGACCTGCTGGTCCGGGTCGTCCTCGCCGAAGACCAGCTTGGTCTTGAAGCCCTTGGCCTTCAGTTCCTTCTCGACGTTGGCGCCGTCGGTGATCCAGCGCTCGGACGACTTGGTCGGCATCGCGATGCCGACGGTGGCGCCGTCGCTGCCCGACTTGTTCTCCTCGCTGCCACCCTCGCCGCTCTGGCCGCAGGCGGTCAGGGTGAGGGCGAGCGAGGCGGCCGAGGCTATCGCGGCGAGTGCGGCTCTGCGGTTGCGCATGGTCATCATCCTTGAGGTGAGGGCTGGGCGGCGAGGCAGGTGTGTGGGATTGTGCGCGGTCGTGTCGTCTTTTGAGAAGGGAGTTTCCGGAACGTTATGACGAGATCTCGAACCGGTTGAGCGGACCCGGCAGCCGGGTGCCGAGCGGCGCCATGTCGCCGTCCGCCCCGTGCCGGGCGAGCAGATCGAGGGCGAGCCGACCGCGGCGCACCCGCTCCTTCGCGGTGGCCAGCGTGAGTTCCCGCAGGTGATGGCCGTACGGATAGATCCCGGGCGCCTTGGACAGGCCGAACTTCAGGTACAGCGGGGCGCCGCGCCGGACCAGCTCGGCGACCTCGTACATGCGGACATAGCCGCCGAGGTCGTCGGGAGCCTCGATGTACATGTCCATCGGCGCGGCCGAAACCCGCCGTATTTCGGTCAGGTGATCCGGCGTCAGATCGCTGGGCACGTTGATGGAGTCGGCGCCGAGCCGCTCGTAGACCGCGTACGAGGCCGGGTTGACCGGACCGACGAGCGCGGAGAGCTTGAGCGTGGTGTCGGCGGGGAGGATGCCGGCCGCACGGGCCCGGTGCAGCGTCCACAGCACGCCCTCGTCGGCGACCAGCAGGCACTTGACGCCCAGCTCGCTCGCCCGCACGGCGTCCTCGACGCACCCGGCGACCGCGGCGTGGCCGCGCGCCCTCAGGCCCGCGCCGCCCGAGTCGGTCCGGGTGGAGCCGCCGATGTCCCAGGTGCCGCGCGGGCCGGTGAACAGGCAGAGCTCGATGTCGCGTTCGGCGGTGGCCTCGACCATCTCGGTGATCTCGGCGTCGGTCAGCATCCACACGCCGCTGCCCTGGCTGATCCGGTGGATCGGCACGTCGAGGCGCGAGGACTCCTTGAGCACCACCCCCAGCGCCTCCGGACCCTCGCAGGACGGGATCTCGGTGCGCCAGCGGCCGCCGCCCGGGAAGGAGTGCGGCGAGGCGTCGGCGGGGTCGGGGGCGGGCGCGGCCAGGCCGAGGGCGGTGAGGGCCTGCTCGCCGGGCCTGCGTGCGGCGGCCGTGGCGGGAGCGTCGGTCACAAGCGTTCCTTAGTGTTCGATATGTCGGACGAAGTTCGCGGCCGTGGGCGTGGGTGGCGTGGGCACGCGACGTCCGTTCCGGTGGGTGTACGCCGGTGCGGAGGCCGTCAGGTCGCCCCCGCACCGGCGTACGGCTCAGGGGAGGGCGTCCGGGCGCAGCAGCACCTTGCCGACCTTCGGGTCGCCGGAGCCCACCAGCTCGATGGCCTCCGAGAACTCCGCGAGCGGCAGCTCGTGCGTCACCAGCGGCCGCGGGTCGAGCAGACCGGCCGCGAAGACCCGCACCGTGTGCGCCCAGGCGTCCGGCGGCGCCCCGAAGACGGTGTGCACCTCCAGCTGCCGTACGACCAGGTCGGTCGGGTCGAGGCCGCCGGCGCCCGGCGCCGGGATGCCGGTCAGCACCAGGCGCCCGCCCCGGCGCAGCAGCGCGGCGGCCGTACGCGCGGCGTCCGCGGACCCGGCGGTCTCGATCACGACGTCGAAGTCGTCCGTCAGCGGCCGGTCCTTGGTCCGGAAGTCCGTCGCGCCGAACTGTCGCGACAGCGCCTCCCGGTCCCCGCGCGTACCGACGACCAGCAGCTCGGCGGGGGAGGCGGCGCGCAGGAACTGCACGGCGAACATGCCGAGCGTGCCCGTGCCGACCACGGCGACGCGCTCGCCCGGCCGGGCGTTCGCCTTCAGCGCGGCGGCGGCGATGCAGGCCGCGGGCTCCAGCAGGGCGGCCGCGGTGAGATCGGCGTCGTCGGGCAGGGCGTGCAGCAGCCGGGCGGGCAGAGTCAGCGTCGGGGCCATGGCGCCCGGCTGGGTGAACCCGGTCTCCTCGTACCCGGCCGTGCACAGCGTCGTCTCGCCCGCGTGACAGCGGTCGCACACCTGGCAGTTGCGGAAGCCCTCGCCCACCACCTTCCGGCCGACGAGCGAGCCCGGCACCCCGGCGCCGACCCGCTCCACGGTCCCGGACCACTCGTGCCCGGGGGTGAGCGGGTAACGCACGTACCCCTCGGGCCGGTTGCCCTGGTAGACCTCGCGGTCGCTGCCGCAGATCCCGGCGGCGTGCACCCGCACCAGCGCCTCGCCGGGCCCCGGTTCACCCGGCTCGTGCGGCACGAGCCGGTGCACCCCCGGCGCCTCGACGACGACGGCGCCGCTCATGCCCCGGTCCCCTTGGGGGCCCGCTTCTCCCAGCCCTCGGCCCACAGGTCGAACCGGGCCTGCTGCTGCGGGAACTCGGCCGCCGCGTCGGTGTCCAGCTCGACGCCGAGACCGGGCGCGTCGGAGAGGTGGAAGCACCCGTCCTCCGGGTCCACCCGCGGCGCCCCCTTCACGACCTTCTTGATCTCCGCGTCGGCGAAGTCGTTGAAGTGCTCGAGGATCTTGAAGTTCGGGGAGGTGAACCCGACCTGGAGGGAGGCCGCCGTGAGCACGGGCCCGCCGACGTTGTGCGGGGCGACCAGCGTGTAGTGCGTCTCGGCGGTCGCGGCCAGCTTCCGGGTCTCCCAGATGCCGCCGATGTGGCCGACGTCGGGCTGGATGACGTCCACCGACTGGTCCTCGAACAGCTCGCGGAACTCGATCCGGTCGTGGATGCGCTCACCGGTGGCGACCGGGATGTCGACCTTCTCGGCGACCTTCCTCAGCGCCTTGAGGTTCTCCGGCGGGACGGGCTCCTCCAGCCAGGCAGGCCTGAACGGCGCGAGTTCGCGCGCGAGCCGGACGGCGGTGGAGGGCGAGAACCGGCCGTGCATCTCCAGCATGAGCTCGGCGTCGGGCCCGATGGCGTCCCGCACGGCCTCGATCAGCGACACCGCGTAGTTCGTCTGCTGCTGGTCCAGCTCGAAGTGCCCGGTGCCGAACGGGTCGATCTTCAGCGCCCGGTACCCGCGCTCCATGACCCCCTGCGCGGCCTTGTGGTACGCCTCCGGCGTCCGCTCGGTGGTGTACCACCCGTTGGCGTACGCCTTGACCTTGTCGGTGACCTTCCCGCCCAGCAGCTGCCACACCGGGACACCGAGGGCCTTGCCCTTGATGTCCCAGCACGCCATCTCGACGACCGCGATGCCGGACATCACGATCTCGCCCGCGCGGCCGTAGTCGCCGTACTTCATGCGGCGGACCAGGTCCTCGACAGCGAACGGGTCGGAACCGACAATGTGGTTGGCCTCGGCCTCCTTCAGGTAGCCGAGGAGAGCGTCGGTGTGCCCCAGCATCCGGGTCTCGCCGACTCCGGTGAGGCCCTCGTCGGTGTGCACCTGGACGTAGGTCAGGTTGCGCCACGGCGTCCCGACCACGTGTGTGCTGATTCCGGTGATGCGCACGGCGGCTGCCCTTCACTGTGTTCGATATTTCGTCACTCGTTCGAAATGTTGGCGTGACAGTAAGGACGAGGTGGTGGGAGTGTCAATGGGTCGGACACATAACGGTTTCGGCAGTTTCACGGGTGGGGGAGAGGCGCCCTCGCCCGCTTCCCCACACAACTTTCACAGTGGCCTCTAGGAACGCACCCTTCCCGGAACTTAACCTTCCCGCGTCATGGACTACTGCCACCCGTGCCGACGGCACCTCAACGGCGCCCTCGCCTGCCCGGGCTGCGGCACGCCCTGCCACGAACTCCCAGCGCCGGAGGGCCATCTGACGGCAGGTGAGAAGAACCCGGCCCGGCCTGCGCGCGACGCGGCGGCGGACGCCGAGACCCCCGAGGAAGCCCTCGACGAGGGTGGGGACGCGGGTGCGGACGACGCCGCTCCCGGCGGCCGGTCCAGCCGCCGGGACCGCAAGGCCGCCGCCCACCGCAGGCGCCGCCGCCGCACCCTGCTCGTCGCCGCGGGCTTCGTCCTGGCGGCCGGGGGACTGAGCCTGGCCGAACTCGGCATGGACGCCCCGCACTCCCCGGAGAAACCGGCCGCCGCGGGCGGCGAGACGACGGACGGCGAGGCGACCAGGGAGGTGGGCGAGGCGTCGGCGGTCCCGGTCGGCGACGCCCCGGCAGCGACCACGACCACGACCTCGGGCACGCCGTCCCCCGGCGCATCGGCGTCGACAACGGTGTCGGCGTCCGCGTCGGAGTCCCCGGAGGCCACGGAGTCCCCGACGGCGACCGGGCCGGACTCCCCGTCGGCCTCCAGCCCTTCCTCCCCCGGCCCCACCGGTCCCGCTGACCCGGGCCCGTCCGCCCCCGAGTCCGACGACGATCCGCCTCCCACGACGACCCCCTCCCCGCCGGAGCCCCCGGACCCGACCCCGACGGAAACCTGCGACCGCTTCCTGTGGTGGTGCACGTAAGAACCCACCCCTTCATCGACGCGCCGGCGGGGCGAACCGGTACCCGGCGAAGTCGGCGACGTGGACATACCCGATGCGCCGGTAGAGGGCGTTGCTGGTGGGGTTGTCCGGGTCCGTGAACAGGACGACGTCCGTCGCCCCCGCGGCCAGCGCGGCGCCGCTCACCTCGACCGTCACGGCTCCGGCGTAGCCGCGGCCGCGAAGGTGGGCCGGGGTGTAGACGGGGTCCACCCGGACCATGCCGCCGACGGCCGGGGTCGCGGCCGCCATCGCCACGGGGGTGCCCTGCGGGGTCTCCCACAACGTGAAGTGCCGGTCGCCGAAGCGCGAGTCGTCCCAGGAGCCGGCGTCGATCAGGTCGATGGAGTGCTGCTCCCCGACGTCCACGCAGAACTCACGGCACCAGCGCACGACGTGCGCACGGTCCTTGCCGCTCGTGCGGCGCCCCCGGCCTTCCGGGGACGGCCGCGGCGCGGTGAGCGTGCCGAGACGGTAGAGATGCGTCCGCCAGAAGAGCTCCGGAACCGCGCCCGTGTGCCGCCGCCACGACTCGGCGAAAGCACCGGCGGTGTCGCGGTCCGCGACGACGTTGGCGGGGGAGTGGCCGAGGCCTGCCAGACGGGCGGCGAGGGCGTCGGTCTGCTCCGCGGAGAGGGGCGTGAGGCCCAGCCGACCGCGCGGAGTGAGATAGAAGACCGCACGCACCTCGCCGCCTGCCTCGAGCCGGCCGAAGACACCGGCCTCGGCGTCCTGCTCGGCCGCCCCGCGGCTCCGCAGTTTCTCGATGTCCGTCAGCGCCGTGTTGTGCAGGGCGGGACGCGAGGACAGGAAACCGCCGGCCCGGCCGAGGAAGCCGTCGACGTCGTGAGTGGGATACCAGTCGTCCGGAAGCATGCCGCATGATCCCAGGCCGCGCGGACGGCGACGCCGGATCGGTTCGGGACGCGGTGGCGGTCAGCCCTCCGGCGAGCCCTCACCGACCATCAGCCGCAGCGCGTCCCGCAGTGCCACCCGCTCCCCCTCCGAAAGGCCGGCGAGCGGCTCCCGGGCGAACCGCAGTGACTCCCGCAGCCCCCGGGCCACCCGGCGTCCCTCTTCCGTCGCCGCCGCGACCTTCACCCGGCGGTCGCCGGGGTCGGGGCGGCGCTCGACCAGGCCCCGCGCCTCCAGCCGGTCCACGATCCCCGTGACGTTCGACGGCTCGCACTTCAGCTTCTGGGCCAGCTTCCGCATCGGCAGCGGCTCCAGTGACAGCAGGCTCAGCAGCTTGGCCTGCGCCCCGGTCAGGGCGCGCTCCGCCGCCGCCTCCTCGTAGTCCGCGTGGAAGCGGGCCACGACCTCGCCGATCAGTTCGACGACTTCAAGGGTGAGAGCGTCGGGTCGGCGCGTGGTGTCGCGTGGTGTGGCCATGGAATCCAGGGTACCCATTTGTTTGACAAGCTGAAATGTTCAGCCGCATGGTTGTTTCAGAGCATGAAACATTCTCGGCGGCCCGGCCAAGTCCGAGCAAGCCCCAGGAAAGGTGCCCCATGACCGACTCCCCCGCCCTCCCCGCCGTCAACCGCGCATGGCACCTGGTCACCCGCCCGGTCGGCTGGCCGAAGCCCGAGGACTTCGCGCTCGTCGAGGCGGAGGTCCCCACCCCGGGCGACGGGCAGGTGCTGGTGCGCAACCTGTACGTCTCCGTCGACCCGTACATGCGCGGGCGCATGAGCGCCGCCAAGTCCTACGCCGCCCCCTACGAGCTGGGCAAGCCCATGCTGGGCGGCGCGGTCGGCGAGGTCGTCGCCTCCAACGCCGAGGGCATCGCCGTCGGCGACCACGTCCTGCACTTCCTCGGCTGGCGCGAGTACGCCGCCGTGGACGCGAAGAGCGCCGTCAAGGTGGACCCGGACGCGGCGCCCCTGTCGACGTACCTGGGCGTGCTCGGCATGACGGGGCTCACCGCCTACGCCGGCCTGCTGCGCACCGCCTCCTTCAAGGAGGGCGACTCCGTCTTCGTCTCGGGCGCCGCGGGCGCCGTCGGCAGCCAGGTGGGGCAGATCGCGAAGCTGAAGGGCGCCTCGCGGGTCATCGGCTCGGCCGGCTCGGACGAGAAGGTCAAGCTGCTCCTCGACGAGTACGGCTTCGACGCCGCCTTCAACTACAAGAACGGCCCGGTGAGCGAGCAGCTGCGCGCCGCCGCCCCGGACGGCGTCGACGTCTACTTCGACAACGTCGGCGGCGACCACCTGGAGGCCGCCATCGGCTCCCTCAACCTGAACGGCCGCATCGCCATCTGCGGGGCGATCTCCGTCTACAACAACACCGAGCCCGCGCCCGGCCCGAAGAACCTCGCCCGCCTCATCCAGACCCGCGGCCGCATCGAGGGCTTCCTGGTCGGCGACCACTACGACCTCCAGCCGAAGTTCGTCGAGGAGGTCGGCCCCTGGGTCCGCACCGGCGAGCTGAAGTACCGCGAGACCGTCGTCGAGGGCATCGAGAACAACCTGGAGGCGTTCCTCGGCGTCCTGCGCGGCGACAACACCGGCAAGATGATCGTCAAGCTCTGACCCTCCGGCGAGGAAGGAGCGGGCTTCACTGGACTTCCGGCATGCGGTAGCGTCATTCCGAAATCCGCCGTGATCGTGGGCGCGAGTCACGGCGGACCTAGGAGGAAGACACCCGTATGCCCATCCAGCAGTCCGAAGTCCTCTACACCGCCGTCGCCACCGCCGAGAACGGGCGCGACGGCCGGGTCGCCACCGACGACGGCAGGCTCGACGTCGTCGTCAACCCGCCCAAGGAGATGGGCGGCAACGGCGCCGGCACCAACCCGGAGCAGCTCTTCGCCGCCGGGTACAGCGCCTGCTTCCAGGGCGCCCTCGGTGTCGTGGCCCGCCAGGAGGGCGCCGACATCTCCGGTTCCACCGTCACCGCGAAGGTCGGGATCGGCAAGAACGACGACGGCTTCGGCATCATCGTCGAGATCTCCGCCGAGATCCCGACCGTCGACGCCGCCACCGCCCGGTCGCTGGTGGAGAAGGCCCACCAGGTCTGCCCCTACTCGAAGGCGACCCGCGGCAACATCACGGTGACGCTCGCCTGACCGCGACCGCGACCGCGACCGCGACCGCGACCCCGACCCTGGAACGGGCCGGCGCGCCGACCGGTAGAGTGCCGCCCATGCGTGATCTTGGGGCGGGGTTCGGCCATCTGCTGAAGGGCCAGCGCTGGGTGGCCCGGCACGGCAGGAGCTACGGCTTCGGGCTCGTCCCGGGCCTGATCACCCTGGTCCTGTACGTGGGCGTGCTGGTCGCGCTCGCGCTGTGGGGCGAGGACTTCGTCGCGTGGGTGACCCCCTTCGCCGACGACTGGTCGAGTCCCTGGCTCGGACTCTTCCGCGGCTTCCTCACCGCCGTGCTGTTCGCCCTCGCCCTGCTCCTCGCCGTCCTCACCTTCACCGCGGTGACCCTGCTGGTCGGCCAGCCCTTCTACGAGGCCCTCTCCGAACGCGTCGACCGCGACGTCTCCCCGGACGGCACGGCGCCCGAGTCCCCCCTGCCGCTCTGGCGCGAGCTGTGGATCTCCGGCCGCGACAGCCTGCGGATCCTCGTCCGCGCCCTGCTCTGGGGCGTGCTGCTCTTCGCGCTCGGCTTCATCCCGGTCGTCGGCCAGACCGTGGTGCCGGTGATCGGCTTCTTCGTCACCGGCTTCTTCCTCACCGAGGAACTGGCCTCCGTCGCGCTCCAGCGCCGCGGCGTCGAACTGCGCGAACGCCTCGCCCTGCTGCGCTCCCGCCGGATGCTGGTCTGGGGCTTCGGCACCCCGCTGGGCGTGTCCTTCCTGGTGCCGTTCGTCGCCGTGTTCCTGATGCCGGGCGCGGTCGCCGGCGCCACGCTCCTCGCCCGGGAACTGCTGGGCGAGGAGATCCGCGACGGCGCCGGCGAGCCGTCCGAGGGCGGTGCCGCCGCCCCGGCGGTCAGCCCCGGTCCGTCCCCGGAGCACTGACCGCCACGGCCACGATCGCCCGCGCCTGCGCCACGATGTCCAGCCTGTTGCGCACGAACTCCGGGTCGGTGACCGCCCCCGTCGCCGGATCGGTGTTCCCGGTCCCGAACTGAAGCACCGGCGTGTGCACGTGCCCGCCCGGCAGCGTGCCGTGCAGCCCGAGCCGGTCCCGCAGCAGCGTCGCGCGGTAGGCGATCTCGTTGGAGAGGTAGTTGCCGCCGCCGCCCTCCCGGGCCGTCGACCCGGGCGTGGGCCCGTCCGGCCGTACGACCGGCTCGTCGCCGCCCGCCGGGATCTCGGTCACGGCCGTGTTGTCGTACACCGGGAAGCGCCCGGTGTCCGCCGCCGTGATCGCCGCGTACGGCAGCGTGGTCGTCGTCCACTGCGGCTGCGAGGCCGGGTCGGCCACCGGGACCGTCTCCGTGCGGGAGACGTTGTCGTTGTCCGGGAAGCCGCCCCGCCAGGCGCCGTTGGTCCGCTCCACGTCGAACCGGCCGACCCGGCCCTGGCTCACCGTGGTGAACAGGTCCACCCGCGGCAGGTACGGCCGCAGCGCCCGCTCCACCGTCCCCTGCGCGAAGTCCGTCCAGCGCACCGGGAACACGGCCGTCTCCACCCGGGCGGGACCGTCCGGGGTGTCGATCACCGTGCCGTCCAGGGCGAGCGCGACGGCGCCGGAGGGGTTGGAGATCCGGACCTCCCGGTCCAGCGTGAAGGGGTCGAAGCCGGTGAGCAGCACCCGCTTGACGCCCTTGCCGTGCCCGCCGTGCCCGTCACGGTGGCCGCGCGGCAGGCGCAGGTCGGCCTGGCCGCGCGAGGTGCGCTCCAGCTCCGTCAGCAGCGCGGCCCGCTGCCGCTCGCCCAGACCGAACCCGGGCTCCCAGGTGCGCAGCTCGCGCGTCATCCCGAGCCGCGCCCAGTACAGCGGCCGGTCGTCGTCCCGGCTGAGGTCCCCGCGGGCCGGACCGCGCCCCTGCACCCGGTCCACCGCCCGCCGCCACAACGCCGCGCCCTCGCGCGCCACGACGGCACGCGCCTCGCGGTAGGAGTCCGCCCGCCCGAGTCCCCGGGCGAACGCCGGCGCCACCGCGGCGAATCCGGAGCGGCGCAGGATCTCCTGGGGCACCTCCCCGTCGAGCCGCCGCTCCTCCACGGTCGGTGCGGGGGCGGCACCGCCCGCCCCGGGAGCCGCCGTCGCCGTCGTGGGGGCCGCGAGCCCCGCCACCAGGGCCAGTCCGAGTACACCGATCCGAACACGTATGGGTCTCAAGGGAGTCCAGGTCCTTCCGTCGCCGTGGGGTGCTGCCGGAACGGCGGCAGTATCGCGTGACGGAAGGGGTACGCGCCATGGCGCCCGGCAGACCGACTCGTGGCTGTTTGTGAAGGGTTCGTACGAACTCCTGATCGGACGCCCGATCGCGGACCGCCGGATCGGCGCGGCGATTAACGTCTGACCCGGGACGCCCGCGAGCGCGCCGTCCCCGTGGACAGCCCCGGTCCGGGACCTGACGGCCGGGCCGGGGCTCGGCCACCCCGGCCGCCCGCCTCCTACGGCTACCGCTACCGCACCGAGAAGCCGTACACCGTCTCCGAGCGGAACACCTCGCCCGGCCGCAGCACCGTGCTCGGGAAGCCGGGCCGGTTCGGGGAGTCGGGGAAGTGCTGGGTCTCCAGCGCGATCCCGTCCCCGGGGGCGAACGGCTCGCCCAGGTGGTCGGCGGTGTACAGCTGGAGGCCCGGCTCGGTCGTCGCCACCGTGAGCACCCGTCCCGACGCCGGGTCGTACAGCTCGGCGACCTTTTCGGCGGCCTCGGTCACACCCTTGTCCAGGACGTAGTTGTGGTCGTAGCCCGAGCCGACCTTGCGCGCCCGCCGGAAGTCGAAGCGCGTGTCCGTCACGTCGTCGAGGCCGCCGGTCGGGATCAGGCCGGCGTCGACCGGCGTGATCCGGGAGGCGGCCAGCCGCAGTTCGTGCCCGCCCGCGTGCCCGGAGCCGCTCAGGTTGAAGTAGCTGTGGTTGGTCGGGTTCAGCACGGTCGGCGCGTCCGTGACCGCCTCGTAGGCGATCCGCAGCGCGCCCGACCCGTCCAGCGTGTACGTCACCGACATCTCCAGCCGCCCCGGAAAGCCCTCCTCGCCGTGCGGGGAGACCCGGCTCAGCCGGACGCCCTCCTCGACCGCCGCCACGTCCCACACGCGCTTGTCGAAGCCCCGGGTGCCGCCGTGCAGCGTGTTGGGCCCCTCGTTGGGCGCCAGCGCGTACGTCCGGCCGTCCAGCGGGAAGCGCCCGCCCGCGATCCGGTTGGCGTACCGCCCGACCAGCGCGCCGAAGTACGGCTCCGGGTGCGCCACATAGCCGTCCAGGTCCGCGAACCCCAGGACCACGTCGGCGGTGTGACCGTCCCGGTCCGGCACCTCGGCCGACTGCACGATCCCGCCGTACGACAGGACCCGTACCCGGACGCCGGCCCGCTCCAGGGTCCAGCGGTGTACCGGGGTGCCGTCGGAAAGTGTGCCGAAGAGTTCGCTCATGTGCGGAACTCTAGGACACGCCCAGGTCAGCGGCCGGGTCAGGGATTCTTCGCGGTGACCGCGCGGTAGGCGATCTCCGCCAGCCGGGCCTGGCCGTCCACACTCGGGTGGAACCAGTCCCAGTGGCTCAACTGGTCCGTGCCGAACCGGAACTCGTGCACCGCGCCGTCGTCGCTGCGGCACCGCCGGTCCTTCGCGCAGACCTCCCGCAGCACCTCGTTGTAGTCCGCCACCCGGTCGCGCACCGTGTTGCGCCGCAGGGTCGCCGCCGAGTCCAGGGAGTCCGCGTCGCCCAGCATCGACGGGCACAGGCCGAGCTTCCACACCTGCTTGCCCAGCGGGTTGGTGCGGCCCTGGGACCAGAGCCGCTTGAGGTCCGGGATGCTCGACACGTACACCTGCGCCTTGGGGAGCTTCTTGCGCAGGGTGGCCATCGCCTCCTCGAACTGCGCCCGGAAGTCCGCCACCGGCGTCATCGCCGAGGTCGTGGACCGGCACGCGTCGTTCGCCCCGGCCATCACCGCCACCAGCTCCGGCTCGCGCTGCGCCGCCCGCGTCACCTGAGCGGTCAGGTCCGCCATCCGGGCCCCGGTGACCGCGTAGTTCCAGCTGTGCTCGGCCGCGTCCGCCTTCCCCAGCAGCCGTACGGCCAGCGAGTCGACCTTCGCGCTGCTGCCGGTCGCCCACGACACCTCCGGGCAGTCCGACAGCACCGCACAGGCGTCGAAGCCGCGCGTGATGGAGTCGCCCACGGCGGCGACGGACGCCGGGCTGGTGTCCCAGGCGGGCGCCGTCCTCGTCCGCTTCGACGGGCTGCCGGAAGGAGCGGGTGAGTCGCCGCCCACGGAGTCGCAGCCCGCCACGCCCACGCCCAGGACGGCGGCGGTCAGGGCGGCGAGCGCGACACGCGCCCGGCGACGGCCGTACCGCGTCCGCTGGTCCGTCCCTCGACCCATACCGGTCCCACCCCTCGGCTCGTGCCTCCACCGTGCTCAACCCATGACACCGCGCGAGGGTTCCCGAGGGCGGCGATGCAACGTCTCACACCCGTACAAGCGTCCTGCCGGGTGAATGGCGGAGGTTTGTCGGCGGCGGGACCGACGGTACGTCACACTCCTTGCCCCGCCGCACGGTAGCCTCGCCATCAACGTGGCCCGCCCGGTCACGGCCGTTCCACCCGTTCCGAGATGTCCCGCTCAGCCCGGAGGTTCCGGTGACGACACGTGGAGTCCTGTACGTGCACTCCGCGCCGCGCGCGCTCTGCCCGCACGTCGAGTGGGCCGTCGCCGGGGTGCTCGGCACGCGCGTCGGCCTGGACTGGATCCGGCAGCCCGCCGCGCCCGGCACCTGGCGCTCGGAGTTCTCCTGGCAGGGGCAGGCCGGCATCGCCTCCAAGCTCGCCTCGGCACTGCGCGGCTGGCAGCTGCTGCGCTTCGAGGTCACCGCGGAACCCTCCGCGAACGCCGAGGGCGAGCGCTACAGCTGCACCCCCGACCTCGGCATCTTCCACGCCGTCACCGGCATCCACGGCGACATCATGATCCCCGAGGACCGGCTGCGCGCCGCCCTGGTCCGCTCCCAGCGCGGCGAGACCGACCTCGAGTCGGACATCGCCAAGCTCCTCGGCAAGCCCTGGGACGACGAACTGGAGCCCTTCCGCCACGCCGGCGAGGGCGCCCCGGTCCGCTGGCTGCACCAGGTGGTGTGACACCCCGCCCGCCCCGGCGCACGCGGAGGGCACCCGCAGTGGGCACACGCAGAGGGCCCCCACCGTCCGGTGGGGGCCCTTCACGTGCGTACGGCGGTCGCTCAGACCGACCGGAACGCGAGCACCACGTTGTGCCCGCCGAAGCCGAACGAGTCGTTCAGCGCGGCGATACGGCCCTCCACCGGGAGCTTGCGGGCCTCCCCGCGGACGATGTCCGCGTTGGCCTCGGCCTCCGGGTCGAGGTTCTCGACGTTGATGGTCGGCGGCGCCACCCGGTGGTACAGCGCGAGCACGGTCGCCACGGACTCCACGCCGCCCGCGCCACCGAGCAGGTGACCGGTCATCGACTTGGTGCCGGAGACCGCCATGTGGTCGACGTCGTCGCCGAGGACCTTGCGCAGCGCCTTCAGCTCGGCGATGTCACCGGCCGGCGTCGAGGTGGCGTGCGCGTTGACGTGCACGATCTCGGCCGGGTCCAGGTCGTTGCCGTCCAGCAGGTTCTGCAGGGCGGCGGAGATGCCGCGGCCCTCCGGCTCCGGCTGCACGATGTCGTGGCTGTCGGCGGAGATGCCCTGGCCGACCGCCTCCGCGTAGACGCGGGCGCCGCGCGCGGCGGCGTGCTCGGCGGACTCCAGGACCAGGACGCCGGCGCCCTCGCCGAGGACGAAGCCGTCGCGCGCCGTGTCGAAGGGGCGGGAGGCGCCCTGCGGGTCGTCGTTGTTCTTGGACATCGCCATCATGTTGCCGAACGCGGCGATGGGCAGCGGGTGGATCGCCGCCTCCGTGCCACCCGCGACGACGACGTCGGCGCGGCCGGTGCGGATCATCTCGATGGCGTAGCCGATGGCCTCGGCGCCCGACGCGCAGGCCGAGACCGGGGTGTGCACGCCCGCGCGGGCGCCCACGGCCAGGCCGACGTTGGCGGAGGGACCGTTCGGCATCAGCATGGGGACGGTGTGCGGGGAGACGCGGCGGACGCCCTTCTCCTTCAGCACGTCGTACTGGTCGAGCAGCGTGGTCACGCCGCCGATGCCGGAGGCGATGACCGCACCGAGCCGGTCGGGGTCGACGTGGGCCGCGCCGTCCTCGGCGGGGCTCTCGCCCGCCTTGCCGGCGTACCCGGCGTCCTTCCAGGCCTCCTGCGCCGCGATCAGCGCGAACTGCGCCGAGCGGTCCAGGCGGCGGGCCTGCGGCCGCGGGATGACCTCGGAGGGGGCGACGGCGGCCGGCGCGGCGATACGGACCGCCTGGTCGGCGGCCCACTCCTGCTCCAGGGGCCGGACGCCGGACCTGCCGGCGACCAGACCCTCCCAGGTCGAGGCTGCGTCGCCACCCAGCGGTGTGGTTGCGCCGATACCGGTGACGACCACGGTGCGATTGGTCGAGCTCACGGGAATTCTTTCTCCAACGGGATACGGATTCGTACGGCGCCACCGCCGGGCGGCGGGGCAGTCTGCCCGGATCTGCCCGGTACCCGGGTCATGCCCGAGTATCGGCGGATCAGGCCTGGTGGTCGAGGATGTACTTCGTCGCGTCGCCGACCGTCTTGAGGTTCTTGACGTCGTCGTCCGGGATCTTGACGTCGAAGCGCTCTTCGGCGGCGACGACGACCTCGACCATGGACAGCGAGTCGACGTCCAGGTCGTCGGTGAAGGACTTGTCCAGCTTGACGTCCTCGACCGGGATGCCGGCGATCTCGTTCACGATCTCCGCGAGACCGGCGACGATCTCTTCCTGAGTGGCGGCCATGACGGCGCTCCTTCTTTGTTGTCCAGAGGGTGTGGCGGCCCGCCGCGTCGGCGGCGGGCGGTGCTGCTCTCCGTTCCGGACCGGGGTGATCCGGCACGGAGTGCCTAGGGGAGGGTAACGACCGTCGCGGCGTAGACGAGACCCGCCCCGAAGCCGATGACGAGCGCGGTGTCGCCGCTCCTCGCGTCGCCGGTCGCCAGGAGCCGCTCCATCGCGAGCGGAATCGAGGCGGCCGAGGTGTTGCCGGTGGTGCGGATGTCACGGGCGACCGTGACGTGCTCCGGCAGCTTCAGTGTCTTCACCATCGAGTCGATGATCCGCACATTGGCCTGGTGCGGGATGAAGACGTCCAGGTCGTCCGGGCTGATCCCGGCCGCGTCCAGCGCCTGCTGCGCGACCTTCGCCATCTCGAACACGGCCCAGCGGAACACCGCCTGGCCCTCCTGCGTGATCGCAGGAAACTTGACGTTGCCCTCGGAGTCGAGGGGCAGTTCGGAGACGTCGCCGATCCGGAAGCGGTCCCAGGAGACCGTCTGCTTGATCGTTTCGGCCTTGTCGCCCTCCGAGCCCCAGACCGTCGGGCCGATCGCCGGCTCCTGGGACGGGCCGACCACGACCGCGCCGGCGCCGTCGCCGAACAGGAAGGCCGTGGCCCGGTCCTCCAGGTCGGTCAGGTCGGACAGCCGCTCCACGCCGATGACCAGCACGTACTCTGCCGAACCTTCGACGACCATGCCCTTGGCCAGGGTCAGTCCGTAGCCGAAGCCCGCGCAGCCGGCCGAGATGTCGAAGGCCGCGGCCTTGTCCGTGCCGAGGCGGTCGGCGATCTCGGTGGCGATGGCCGGGGTCTGGCTGAAGTGCGACACGGTCGAGACGACCACGGCACCGATCCGCGAGGCGTCGACCCCGGCGTCGGCGAGCGCCTTGCCGGAGGCCTCCACCGACATCGCCGCGACGGTCTCCTCGGGCCCGGCCCAGTGCCGGGTCTCGATGCCGGAGCGCGAGCGGATCCACTCGTCGGACGAGTCGATCTTCTCGAGGATCACCTCGTTCGGCACCACCCGGGTCGGACGGTATCCGCCGACGCCGAGGATGCGCGCGTACGGGGCGCCCTTGCTGGGCTTGATCTTCGACATGCTCTCGCGCTCCTTGTCAGGCCTGGGTGTGCTCGGCGACGAGCTCGCGGGCCGCGTCGAGGTCGGCAGGGGTCTTCAGGGCCAGCGTCTTCACACCGGGCAGCGCCCGCTTGGCCAGCCCGGTCAGCGTGCCGCCCGGACACACCTCGATGATCGCGGTGACGCCCAGCTCCTTGAACGTCTCCATGCACAGGTCCCAGCGCACCGGGTTGGCGACCTGGCCGACCAGCCGGTCCAGCACCTCGGTGCCGGAGGCGACGGCCCGCCCGTCCTTGTTGGAGACGTACGTCACCTTCGGGTCGGCCGGCGTCAGCGCCTTGGCGGCCTCGGCGAGCTTGTCCACGGCGGGGGCCATGTGGCGGGTGTGGAACGCGCCGGCCACCTTCAGCGGGACGACCTTGCGCACACCCTCAGGCTTGTCCTCGTTCAGCGCGGCCAGCTGCTCCATGGTGCCCGCCGCCACGATCTGACCGGCGCCGTTCACGTTCGCCGGGGTCAGGCCGAGCCGCTCCAGGTGCGCGACGCTCACCTCGGGGTCGCCGCCGAGCAGCGCCGACATGCCGGTCTCGGTGACGGCGGCGGCCTCGGCCATGGCCAGACCGCGACGGCGTACGAGGGACAGCGCGGCGGTGTCGTCGAGGACGCCCGCGAAGACGGCGGCGGTGATCTCGCCGACGCTGTGACCGGCGACCGCGCCGGGCGCGATCTCGGCCATGTCACCGAGTGCCGCGGCGGAGAGGATTCCGGCGGCGACCAGCAGCGGCTGGGCCACCGACGTGTCTCGGATCTCGTCCGCGTCGGCCTTGGTGCCGAAGTGGGCGAGATCGAGTCCGATGGCGTCAGACCAGGCGGCGACGCGGTCAGCGGCGCCGGGGAGGGCGAGCCAGTCAGTCAGGAAGCCGGGCGTCTGGGCGCCCTGGCCGGGAGCGACGAGTACGAGCACTCTCACACTCTCTCTTGAGGACGGCCACGACCGCCCGTGGGGACAGGGACGAAGAACAGGAGCGGGTTTTGTGGACCCTGCACAAAATCTTAGAGTTGCGGATCTCCGTCGGCCAGACGCCCCAGGATGAGCGCGATCCGCAGTGTGAACGCAGACCGTACATCAGAGGGTGACCATCCGGTGACGTCAGTCACACGTCGGAGCCGGTAGCGCACGGTGTTCGGGTGAACGAAGAGCATCCGGGCGGCGCCCTCCAGACTGCTCGCCTGTTCGAGATAGACGCTGAGCGTCTCAAGAAGCGCCGCTCCCGCTTCCTCCAACGGTCTGTAGATCTCCTCCACCAGTTGCTCACGGGCCGAGGGGTCGGAGGCGATCGCGCGCTCCGGCAGGAGATCGTCGGCGAGCACCGGACGCGGCGCGTCCTGCCAGGCGGTGCACGCCTTCAGCCCGGCCGCGGCGGCCTGCGCGGACCGGGTCGCGGCCAGCAGGTCCGGCACCACGGGCCCGGCGACGACCGGCCCCTGCGCGAACGGCCCGATCAGCGACTTCGCCACCGCCAGCGGGTCGTTGCGGCCCCCGGCGATCACCACGAGCCGGTCCCCGAGCACCCCGGTCAGCACCTGGAGCTTGGCGTGCCGGGCCGCCCGCCGGATGGCCTCCACGGTCAGCTCGGAGTCCCCGTCGGGAGCGGTCCCCAGCACGACACAGACATGTTCGGGCGAGTTCCACCCGAGGGCGGCGGCCCGGGACACGGCCCCTTCGTCGGCCTCGCCGCTGAGCACGGCGTTCACCACCAGCGACTCCAGGCGTGCGTCCCAGGCACCGCGTGCCTCGGCGGCCTGCGCGTACACCTGGGCGGTCGCGAACGCGATCTCCCGGGCGTACACGAGCAGCGCCTCGCGCAGCACCGACTCGTCACCGGGGGCGGCGACCTCGTCGATCGCGGACTCCATCACCTCGATCGTGGTCCGCACCATCTCCACGGTCTGCCGCAGCGTGATCGCCCGGGTCAGCTCGCGCGGCGCGGTCCCGAAGACGTCGGTGGAGATGGCCTGGGGCGCGTCCGGCTGCCGGAACCACTCGGTGAACGCGGCGATGCCGGCCTGGGCGACCAGCCCGATCCAGGAACGGTTCTCCGGTGGCATGGCCCGGTACCACGGCAGCGTCTCGTCCATGCGCGCGATGGCCTGCGCGGCGAGCGAACCGGAGGACTGCTCCAGCCGCTTCAGGGTCGCGGTATGCGGGTGGGCGGGCTGGGCGGGGGCGTCGGGCTTACCGGTTTCGGGTTCGGGCACGGGGACAAGACTGCCTTATCGGGCCGGGCGGGTGTGCCGCCGGGGCTACCGTGAACGACGTGATGGACGTACACCGCGCCGACGAGCGCTACCCGGGCGGTGATCCGGCAGCCGGGATCACCTCCCGCCACGCCTTCTCCTTCGGCCCCCACTACGACCCCGACAACCTGCGCTTCGGGGCCCTGCTCGCCTGCAACGAGGAGCGCCTCGCCCCCGGCGCGGGCTTCGACGAGCACCCGCACAGCCACACCGAGATCGTCACATGGGTGGTGGAGGGCGAGCTGACCCACCGCGACAGCACGGGCCACGAGACGGTGGTCCGCGCCGGGGACGTGCAACGCCTCAGCGCTGCGGGCGGCGTCCGCCACGTCGAGCGCAACGACGCGTCGGTCCCCCTCACCTTCGTCCAGATGTGGCTGGCCCCGCACGACCCCGGCGGCGACCCCGCCTACGAGATCGTCCGCGGCATCGCCGACTCCACCCCGTACGCCGTCCCCGCGGCCGGCGCGATGCTCCACGTACGCCGCCTGGCGGCGGGGGAGCGGACCGCGGTGCCGGACGGGGCGTACGTGTACGTGCACGTGGTGCGGGGTGAGGTGGACCTGGACGGTGAGCGGTTGGGCCCGGGCGACGCGGCCCGCGTCACGGACGCCGAGGCGCTGGACGCGGTGGCGGTGACGCGGGCCGAGGTGCTGGTGTGGGAGATGGCGGGGCGGTGACGCCCCCAGTGACGGATGGGTCAGGGCCGACGGCCCGCTACATACACCGCGCTCCCGTAGGCGTGTCCGTCCGGCTCCTCCACTCGGAATCCGGCTGAGTCGAGGATCGCCAGCAGGGCAACCTGCATGCGGTCGTTGATGTTCTTGTGGTGGAGGACGACCGCGGGCGGGTTCGCGTAGTCGATGCCCCGCGCGAAGAGCGTGAGGGCGGCGTCTCGCAGTTTTGCCTCTGTACGCCAGTCCACGAACACCCCGCCGTCGAGACCGGGATCCACGTGCACGGCGGCCCCGGGGCGCGGGCCCCCTTCCTCGAGGTCTGCCCGATAGGCGGCCAGTCCCGATCGAGCCAGTTCCCGGCAGACCTCGTCAGCCAGAGCGTTTCGCTCCACGAGGACGGCCGGCGAAGCCTTTGGCGGCAGGTCGAACGCGTGCTCAGTCATGCGCCTCGTTCCCCTCGGTGAGTCGTTGGGTCGTTGTCGGTCGCGCCCTTTGCTGCCCGTTGGCTTGCCTGACGTACGAGTCCAGCAGACTTCTCGACTCCTTCGCGTAGTCGGGGTGGTAGGGGACCGACCAGGTTACCGGGGTCCCCTCCTTCAGGGAGCCGGTCAGGACGGAAGCGCAGGCGGGACAGGGCTGCCGCTCCGTGTACAGGGCCGTGATCTGGCCGGGTGTGAAACCCTTCGCTTCCAACTTGCCGAGGATCTCGGTTTCGGAATGACCGGAAAATTTGCTGTTGGCGATGATGAAGTCGCCTGTCCTGGGGTCGTTCCAGCCCGGCACCTTGGCGACGGCGACGTTGTGATCGCCTTCGAAATACTCGGATTCCGTCCGGTACCGGTATGCCCAGTGGCTCATCTCTTCACTGTTGTAAGCGACCAACCCCACGGGGCAACCGCCGACGGCTGTGGAAGCCCGTGCGGTCAGTTTCCCACGTGTCCTGGTACAGGTTTTGACGAAACCGTCGAGTCCCTTGACCCCGATGCGGAACGCGGCGTCTGTAGGGAGACCGAGGGTGCGAAGGGCCTTGTAGGCGTCGGCGAAGCCGATGCCGGTTCGTGCGGCGGCGTCGACTGCTTTGACTGCGTCCGCGATGGGCCGGATAATTTTGCCTGCGAACAGGCTCGCGACGTCTACGCCCGCCCAGGCGCAGCCGCCCCAACTGCCGCTCGCGCCGCCCGGGGCGATCTTCTGGGCGCACTTGATCCAGCTGCCGAAGAGGATGTCGACCGGGTCGACGCCCTTCTGGTACTCGGCGATCGTGATGGTGTGGGTGACCTCGGTGGACAGTTCGTCGGAGGTGTACTCACCGAGGTAGAGCGTCGCGCCGGAGGGGCACATGTACTGCGAGGCGTCCAGATCCTCCGCCGTGCACAGGTAGAGGTCGAACACCTCCTTGTAGCGGAGCTTCGTGGTGAGGGTGCAGTCGCCGTTGTAGAAGAGCTCGTCGATCCAGCCCTCGCAGCCGTCCGACTGCTTCACGACCTCCGGTTCGCCGATCTTCTCGATGTGGTCGACCACGTAGAACACGTCGCCGATGGGAGCTCCGGTCTGGTCGACCACCGTTCCCTTGTCGATCTGTTCGGCGTTTGCCTCCTTCTCGGCCTGCTCGGCCGCCTGTTGAGCCGATTCGGCGTACTTCTGGGCGTCCTTGGCGGCCTCCTCCGCCGCCGCGGCCTCGGTGGCGGCGTGGTCGGCGGCGTCCCGGGCGTCCTCGGCCGCCTGTTCCGCCGTGTCCGCAGCACTGCGGGCGGCCTCGGCGTCCAGGGCTGCGGCATCGGCGGAGTCGCGGGCGTCCTCCGCGTGGCCCTCGGCCCGGCCGGCCGCGCTGTCGGCCGCTGCCGCGTCCTTGGTGGCCTGGGTGTCGTAGGCGATGGTGCGGGTGAGTGACTGTGCGGCCTGGGTCGCGTACGAGGCTGCTTCTGCCGAGTACCCCAAGGCTTCCTTGGCAGAGTTGCGCGCGTCCGCCGCGTAGCCGAGGGCTTCGGCGGCCAGTGTGTAGGCGGCCTTGGAGTCACCGCTCGCCGCGTTGGCCACGCTCTGTGCCTGGGCGGCCGACTCCTCCGCGTTCTGCGCGTGCGCCTCAGCGACGGCCTGCTGCTGTTCGGCGATCGTCTTCGACGACTGTCCGGTCAGTACGGCGAGTCCGGCGGCCGAGTCGGTGGTGACATACGGCGATCCGAGCTGGATGGCGTCGTTGGCCGGTGCGGCTACCTGCGCGGCCGAGTTGCCGGCATCCACCGCGGCCTGCGCGGTGGTGTAGGCGTAGCCCGTGGACTCGTTGGCACCGGCGAGCGCGGTGACCGCCTCGGCCTTGGCCGCGTCCGCCTCCTTCTTGGCGTCGGCGGCGTGCTGCTCGGCGTCGTCGGCCAACTCCACCGCCGTACGGGCCGCCGTCGCGGCGGTCTTGGACGCCTTGATGGCATCCGCCGCCGCACTGGTCGCGGTCCTCACCGCGGCGTCCGCCGTCAGCTTGGCGGCCTGGGCGGCGTCGGAGTCGGCCCGGGACCGCTTCGCCGCGGCCTCCGCCCGAGTGGCCGCCGCGTCGGCATCGGCTGCTGCCTTGGTCGCCTTGTCCGCCTCGGAACGTGCGGCGACGGCCGCCGTCTCCGCGTCGTCGGCGGCCGCGTCGGCGTCGTTGGCCGCCTTCCGGGCCTCCTGCGCATTGTCCTCGGACGCGGACGCCTGGGCATAGGCCTCCTTGGCATCGGCCTTGGCCCGGGCGGCGTTCGCCTTCTGCTCGGCGTCCCAGGCGTCGTCGCGCAGGGCTTTGGCCTTGTCGCGGGCGGCCTCCGCGCCCTTGCGCTTCTCGGTGGCCGTGGTGTCGGCGGTCTCCGCCCGTTCCTTGGCGTCCTTGGCCTCGGTCGCGCGTTGCTGGGCCTTGGTTTTGTGCTCCGCGGCCTCGGCCTGCTTCTGTGCCGCGGTCTCCTTCTCGGCCTTGGCGGTGGCCTCCTCTTTCTCCGCGGCGAGTCGCTTGGCGTGGGCCGTGGCCGCGGCGGCCTTCGCGTCGGCTTCGGCGTTCTGCGTCTCGGTGAGTTTGGCCTTCGCGGTGTCGCGGGCGGCCTTGGCGTTGCTCGCCTGGACGGCTGCGGCGTCGGCTGCGGCCTTCGCCTGTTCCTTGGCCGCCCGGGCGGCGGCGGTACGGAAGGCAGCCTGCGTACCGGCCGCCTGCGTCACTGCCCGTGCGGCGATCGACGCGCTGTCACCGGCGGAGGCCTTGGTGGCGGACAACGCCGTTTCACCGGCCTTGATCATCGCGTTCAGCGCGGCGGAGGACGCCTTGGTGACCTGGTCCTTCTGCTGGCCGACGAGCAGAGCCCGGCCCCGGGGCGCTCCCATGCTGTCGGCGATGCCGTAAGCGGTGTTCAGGGACTCCTCGGAGTCCGCTGCCGCCATGCCCGCGATCTGGGCCTGCCGCCTGATCACGCCAAGCTGCTCGGCGGCCTTGGCACGGGCGTTCGTGATGCCCTTGGTCGCTTGGGTGAACTGACCGGATGTCGGGTAGTCCAGAGCGTCCGTCCCATTGTGCCCGGACGCCACGATGTCGAATTTCTGTGGGTCGGTGCCGTTGCACTGCCACAGCCACGCGTCCTGGCTGTTGGCGTAGGTGTGCAGATCCAGGCACTTGCCGCTGCCCGTGTTCCGCAGCTGGGTGGTGCGGTTGGGGGTGAACTCCCACCCCTGGGCACCGTTCTGCTTGCACGTCCACTGCTGGATGCGGGTGCCGTCGGCCGTCCCGTCGCGGTTCACGTCCAGGCACTTGCCGGAGTTGACATTCACCAGCGAGTCGCCGTCGACCCGCCACTTCTGGTTGGCGCCGCCGTTGCAGGTGTACATCTGCACCACGGCGCCGTCGGCCTTCGAGTTGCCCGCGACCTCCAGGCATTTGTCGGAGGCGGCGTGGATGTGGACGATCATCGGGCTGTCCCCGATCCAGCCCGCTCCACCCGGCGACCAGTAGTCCTGCCAGCGCGCGAGGTGGTCGGCAGTCCAGGACTGGCCCAGCATCTCGCCCAGCGCCTTCGCGCCCGTGGCCAACGCCTTCGTCGCGTCCCGGTTGGCGTCGATGATCTGGTTGCGCGGAATGGCCTGCTCGGCGACCTCCCGCTGCCACTCCACCGATGCCGTCGCCACTTCCTGGCCGAGGACCTTGCCGGGGTCGACCGGATTGGTCCACGTGCAGGCCGCGAACCGTGTCTTCAAGTCCTCGACAGCCAGACGGAACGCCAGACTTCCGGGCTCCGGAGCGGAACTGGGGAAACCGCCGACGGACAGGAACATCCGGGCGTCGTCCTCGCGCATGCCGGAGAAGAGGTCACCGGTGAGCAGTTCGTCGAAGGCATGTTCCTGCTCGACGGCCAGTGCCCACTCCTCCGACGACATCGAGGGGTCGTACACGGCGTCGCCGTAGAGCGGGGTGCCCAGGTCCGTGACCGCCTTGACGGTCGCTTCGTCGGCCTTGGCGGAGGGATCCTCGTAGAAGCGGGCCTCCTCCTTCCACCACTGCTCTCCGAGCCATGTCGAGTAGCCGACTTGGTCGAAGAAGTCAGCACCGCCGCCGGAGCCGGGCGGCCAACTGAAGTCGGTCACGGATTTGAAGCCGCCCGGAGTCGAGAGACCGGACAGCGTGTCCTGCCAGGCCTGCACGCGCGGGTCCAGCGTCGCGCTCTCCTGGTCGATGAGCTCCCTGTCCTTGACATAGGCCAACGCCAGGGGGGTGTCGTTCCAATACTCCTGGTCTGCTGCGACGTGCAGTTGTTCGGGAGTCTGGTTCAGGGCTGTCTGGGCGATGCCGCCCATTTCCGGACCGCCGAGCCGCAGCGCACCGGCCATCAGGCACTGGTCCTGCCGCAGTTGCTCGGCGGCGTCGGCGTCGAAACCGTCGTAGCTGTCGGCGACGGCACTGGTGCCGGGCAGAGGGCCGTCGGAAGGGGGTTCGGGGCCGATGAGTCCGGCGACCACGGCGCCGATCACCGTTAGGGGTATGAGGGGCGCGGAGGCGACACGCAGTCGTCGGGCACCGGATCTGCCGGGCGGGCCGTCAGATGGTCTGCGGGGGCGTCTGAGACGCACAGGAGCATCCTTCGTCGATGACGGAGACGGACGAAGACGCCCCGGACGAAGGAACGGAAGGCACGACGAAACCCGTCACCACGCCTGCGGCAGTCCACGGCCGTCCTGTGACCGCGCACCGGAGGAGGGGCTCCCCACCCGGCACGCCGGGTCACTGTAGGCATGCGCCATGATCACGTCACAAGATCGCGAACGGCGTCCGGCTGAAACGCAATTGTGGAGAAGTAGTGGTGATTACGCGTGGATTCTGTGTGTCACCTGGGGCGACGCTGTCCCGGTCGGTGGATTCGACTGATGGAGGTTGACCCGAATGTGCCTCTCGGTACCCGTCGGCCGACAGGTGCTGTGCGGACTAACGCAGGCCGTCGACGAACGCCTGCCAAGCGTGTGCGCCGAGGGTGACGACCGGACCGGCCGGGTTCTTGCTGTCGCGCACGGGGACGGTGCCGGTAGGGCGGTTCTCGGCGACCTCGACACAGTCGCCGCCGTTGCTTCCGCTGTAACTGGACTTGCGCCACTCAACATTGCTCAGTGCTGTGCGGGACCGCATAGCGTTCCTCCATCACGCGGGTGATCAGTCTCGCCGAGTCCTCGGGGGAGAGGGCTGAGGCTTGCAGTCGAGCGTAGCCGAATGAGCGTTCCTTGATCACGTCCGGACTGGCGGTCATGTGCCCACGGTCGTAGCCGTCCATGTAGAAGAGATCGGGGTCGGTGTCGAACCTCAGCAGATTGAACGTACCCATCATGGCCGCGTGTTGGCCCACGGCAAGGGGAAGAACCTGGATCTGAACCCAGGGGGCAGCCGCGAACCCCAGCAAGTGGGCGAGCTGGTCGCGCATGACCTCCGGCCCACCGATCTCGCGCAGCAGTGCCGCCTCGTCCAGGATGACCCACAGTGCGGGAGGCTGGTCTCGCTGGAGGATGCGCTGGCGTTCCAGCCGGGCGGCGACCATCTCGTCCACGTTGCCGCCCTCGACGCCCAACACCGCCCGCGCGTACTCCTCCGTCTGCAGCAGCCCGTAGACCAACTGCGCCTGGTACGTCGAGATGTACGCCGCCTTCGCCTCCATCTCCGCGTACGGCTGGAACCACGTGGGAAGTTGGCTGCGCAGCACCAGGCCGATCAACCGCGAGAACAAGCCGTCCGTGCCCAGCGCGGCGTCCACCCGCTCGGAGAAGTCCCGCGTCGGGACCTTCTTCGTGGTCTCGATCTGGCCGACCAAGGAGCCGGTGCAGAAGATGATGTCGCCGAGCTGGCCCTGCCTGAGGCCGTGGGCCTCGCGCTGGCGGCGCAGCTCCCAGCCGTAGTAGTCGAGTGGGGAGGCGGTCGGGTCGAGGGACTGGATGTTGGCCACTGCGGCACCTCACTCCGGGACTGCGGGGACTGCGGACGGCAACACCTCGCGGCATTCACCTCCGTGCGTAGCCGAGCGTACGCAGTCCGTCACGGTTCTGTGGTGTGAATCACGTAGCCGGTCCACAGGCGGCGGACGTCAAGTGCTGGCACGCGCCTGGTGTTGCCTGTCCAGCCCGGTATAGCGCGTCAGCCCCGTGCCTCCGCCAGCACCCCGTCGGTGAAGGGTGGCCACGCCTCGACCGCCCAGGGGCCGAAGGCGCGGTCGGTGAGGGCCACGCAGGCCAGGGCGGTGTCCGGGTCGATCCACAGGAACGTGCCGGACTGGCCGAAGTGGCCGAAGGTGCGCGGGGAGGAGGCGGAGCCCGTCCAGTGCGGGGACTTGCCGTCGCGGATCTCGAAGCCGAGGCCCCAGTCGTTGGGGTTCTGGTGGCCGTAGCCCGGCAGCACGCCCTTCGTGCCCGGGTACTGGACCGTCATCGACTCGGCGACCGTGCGCGGGTCCAGCAGGCGCGGCGCCTGGACCTCGGCGGCGAAGCGGAGCAGGTCCCCGACCGTCGACACGCCGTCCTTCGCCGGGGAGCCCTCGAGGGAGGTGTGCGCCATGCCCAGCGGCTCCAGCACCGCCTGCCGCGCGTACTCGGCGAACGGCATGTCCGCCGCCTTCGCGATGTGGTCGCCGAGCTGCTCGAAACCGGCGTTGGAGTACAGCCGGCGGTCCCCGGGCGGGGCCGTCACCCGGTGCTCGTCGAAGGCCAGGCCCGAGGTGTGCGCGAGCAGGTGGCGGACCGTCGCCCCGGGCGGACCGGCGGGCTCGTCCAGCTCGATCGCGCCCTCCTCGTACGCCACCAGCGCCGCGTAGGCCGCCAGCGGCTTGGTGACCGAGGCGAGCGGGAAGCGGTGCGCGGCCGGGCCGTGGGTGCCGAGGACGGTGCCGTCGGCCCGTACGACGCCCGCCGCGGCGGTGGGGACCGGCCAGTTCTCGATCGACGCGAGGCTCTTCAAGGACATGGCACCGAGCCTAAGCGGCTCAGAGGTACAGCCGCATCGAGGGGGTCGCGTCGCGGGTGAAGCCCATCGACGCGTAGAGGGGTTCGGCGTCGGGGGAGGCCGTCAGCATGACGTGCCCCGCGCCGCGCTCGCGGAACCACGCCAGCAACTCGTCCATGCACGCCCGCGCGTACCCGCGGCGCCGGGCGTCCGGGTCGGTGGCGACGCTGAAGACGTACCCGAGCAGCCCGCCCGGCCTGTTAGGACCGCCGATCCGGTACTCCAGCGTCCCCACCACCAGCGCCGCCAGCGCGTCCGGCCGGTCCGGGTGGTCGACCACGAACGCCGCGAAGTCCCCGCCCGGATCGGCCAGTCTCGACCGCAGGCCGGGCAGTGATCCCGCCTGCCAGTCGGTGGGAGCGTCGGGGCTCACGGAAGCGATCATCACCTGTCGGAGGCGGAGCACTTCCTCCGCGTCCTCGGCCACGGCACGGCGTACGAGACTCATGCCCGCACGCTAGTGACCCGCCGGCTCGTGTGTCCCGCGGATTTCCCGACGGCGGGTTCCGGCCGGAGGCGCTTGCCTGGAGTGCACTCCAAGGTCATAGCGTTACGGTCATGACGGTGATGCAGACCACGGCCGGGACCCTCGTGCCGAACGCCACCAGTGACGCCACCGGAACGGACGTCTGTTCCGCCCCGCCCCCGCGCCACCCGCGCCCCGACGGGCAGGACAGCTACACCATCAGCGAGGTCGTCGCGTTCACCGGCCTGACGGCCCACACGCTGCGCTGGTACGAGCGGATCGGCCTGATGTCGCACATCGACCGCTCGCATACCGGGCAGCGCCGCTACAGCAACCGCGACCTGGACTGGCTCGGCTTCGTCGGCAAGCTGCGGATGACCGGCATGCCGGTCGCCGACATGGTGCGGTACGCCGAGATGGTGCGTGAGGGCGAGAGCACCTACCTCGACCGGCGGGAGCTGCTGGAGTCCACCCGGCGCGACGTGCTGACGCGGATTGCCGAGCTCCAGGACACCGTCGCCGTACTCGACCGCAAGATCAGTTTCTACGGGGACGCCGGCCGTGCCCGTGAAGGGGAGGGGAACCGATGACCGACAGCAGGATCCCGACGGCCCGGCTCGGCACGGACGGCCCGGAGGTCGGCGCCCAGGGCCTGGGCTGCATGGGCATGAGCTTCGCCTACGGCCCCACGGACACCGAGGCCTCCCGCGCCACCCTGGAGCGGGCGCTGGAGCTGGGCGTGACGCTCTACGACACCGCGGACGCGTACGGCGCCGGCGAGAACGAGCGGTTCCTCGCACCGTTCTTCAAGGCCCACCGCGACGAGGTCGTCGTCGCGACCAAGTTCGCCCTGTCCATCCCGCCGGACGACCCGACCAAGCGGATCATCCGCAACGACGCGCCCTACATCCGGGAGGCCGTCGAGGCGAGCCTGCGCCGTCTGGACCTCGACGTGATCGACCTCTACTACATGCACCGGCGGGACGTGAACGTGCCGATCGAGGAGACCGTCGCCGTCATGGCCGACCTGGTCCGCGAGGGGAAGGTCAAGCAGCTCGGGCTGAGCGAGGTGACGGGGGACGAGCTGCGGGCCGCGCAGACGGTGCACCCCATCGCCGCGGTGCAGTCGGAGTGGTCGCTGTTCAGCCGGGACATCGAGGCGGGCGTGGTACCGGCCGCCCGCGAACTGGGCGTGACCCTCGTCCCGTACTCCCCGCTCGGCCGGGGCTTCCTCACCGGTTCCTTCGCCAACGCCGAACAGGACCTCACCGACGGTGACTTCCGCCGTCAGCAGCCCCGGTTCACCGGCGACAACGCGGCGGTCAACGCGGCCCTTCTCACCCCGGTCCGGGCGGTCGCCGAGGCCCACGACGCCACCCTCGGCCAGATCGCCCTGGCCTGGGTCCAGCAGCGGGCCCAGGTCCACGGCCTGCCGGTGATCCCGATCCCGGGCACCCGCAAGCCGGCCCGGGTGGAGGAGAACACGGCGGCGACCCGGCTCGTCCTGACGGAGGCCGAGCTGTCCCTGCTGGAGCCGATCGCGGAGAAGGTCGCGGGGGACCGCTACGCGGACATGACGTTCGCTTCCGCCGGACGGGAGTAGAAACAGACGCTCAAAGCTCCGCCAGCAACTCCGCCTTCTTCGACGAGAACTCCTCGTCCGTCACCAGCCCCTGCTGATGCAGCTCCCCCAGGTGCCGGATCCGCTCGGCGATGTCGGCCGGGTCCCGCCGAGGCGCCGGCACGGGAATCGGCACCGGGGCGCTCGCGCCCCGTTCCCGCACCGCCGCCAGCACCGCCGCCGCGAACGGCAGCGACTCGTGCACCGGCCCGTACCCCAGCCCGAACACGACCGCCGCCGGATCCTGGTCGGCCTGGGGGACGGCCGGCGCGGCCCCCGCGGCCGCACCGGCGGCCGACGCGTCGGCGTCGCGCGGCAGCAGCCGCAGGTACCCCTCGAACATCTCGGGGGAGCGCCACTCCACCCCGCCCAGGTCGGCGACCGGGAAGCTCTGGTCGCCGGCCTTCCACTTCGCCGACGACGCGCCCGTCCAGGACCACCGGAAGGACACGGCCTTCCCGTCGAAGGACGCCTTCCCGTCGTAGGCCTTGAAGTGCAGCGGTGCCTCGGGCGGGGCGACCAGGTAGCGCTCGGTCCTGCCGGACTCGGTCAGCAGCGCCCGCAGCTCGTCGGCGTAGTACTCCGCGAGCGTCTCCCGGTCGGCGGGCAGCACCAGCCGGTAGGGGTCGCCGCCCTCCTTCAGCTGTCCGGCCGCCGCCTCGATCAGGGGATCGGCGCCCGCGCGCGGTTCGACGCGCAGCACGACGGTGCCGCGCCTGCCGGGCGTGAGCGTCACACCCTCGATGGCCTCCAGGGGCACCCGGCGTTCCCCCAGGGCCTGGAACAGCTTGGGTGTTCGAATCCCCCGTTCGTAGCGGATGAGCACGGAGTCGGACTCGAACTCCCAGGCGGCATGAAATCCGGCCAGTACGTCACCCATGCGGCTCATCGTATGCGGCACGAGCCTTCCCGTCCCCTCCCCGTGCAAACCGGAGTTTCTGCGCCTCTACGCGCGTCCGGCCGCCGTCGCCGCGGACAAACCCGCCCGGCATGTGTCGTCTTCGCCGGCGCAGGCGACCGTGCGGTATGCGCCAACACCGATCCCCGCGAAGTTCCGCAGGCTGTCCGTGCCCGGCACGAAGTAGCCGCTGTGGCCCTGGGCGTCCCGCGCGGACAGCACTCGCGCCCCGAACCCGGCGGACACCGGATCGGCGCCGTGCCCGAGGCCGCCGACCTCCAGGTACGGCACGTCCTGGATCCAGTCGTCGGCGTCCCGCATCGCCCACACGCGGGCGGAGGTGTCCAGGCGGGCGGCGTTCTCGGCGCGCATGCCGGGACTGCCGGCCACCGCTATGTCGGTCACCCGCGAGGGGAGCGTGTCGGCGGCGAGGCCGCACACCACCGAGCCGTAGCTGTGGCAGAAGAGGGAGACCGGGGACCTGCCGGGCAGCGCCCGCAGCAGCGCGTTCAGCCGTACGGCCCCGTGCGCGGCGCGGTTCGCGGTGGCCGCCTCCATGCCGAGGCCGCTGGGCGAGGTGTAGTCGGCCCAGGCGATCACGGCCGTGCCGGTGCCGGGGCTCGCCGCGCGCTCGGCCGCGTACAGCGACTTCGCCATGCCGACGGGCGCCGCGTACCTCTTGCGGTCGGTGCGCTGGAAGGTGAGCAGTTCGGTGTCCACGCCGGGCACGACGACGGACACGCGCTCGGCGCGGTCCAGGTTTCCGAAGACCTCGGCGACCCGGCCCGAGCCCGCCGGGTCGAAGGCGAGGATGTGCCGGCCGGGGGCGAGCAGCGCCTCGTAGTTGTGCATCCGTCTGTCGGCCTCGCGCTGCCCGGCCGGGGACAGCCGCTTGTCGTGCGTGCGCTCCCGCTCCACCGACCGCGCCTTCTCCAGCGCGGAGCGGTTGGCGAGGTAGCGCAGCTGGACGGGGGCGCCGTTCATGTTGCCGACGGCCAGCGGATAACGGTGGGCCAGGCTGGTGCGCTGCCATGCGGTGAGCGAGGCGAAGAAGCGGGCCAGCCGGGCGGGCGTCGCCCGGGCGTCGGGCAGCCGCCGTCCGTCGATCCGGCCGTGCTCCCAGGCCGTGACGGACGCTTCGAGGGCGGTGGGGCCCCGCTGGTCGCGCAGGGCGGTCCAGCCGGTGGTCGCCAGCATCACGAACACCACGGCCAGGGCGAGCAGTACGCGCCAGACGTTCAGCTGCGGGGAGGTGTCGAAGGAAGTCACTGGGAGGACACACTAGGAGAACGGGCCGGTCTCGCGTGAATCCAGTGACACGGATCACGTTTCGGCGCGGCGCCAGTTCCCGGTGAGCGCGGGCGCCACCTGGTCGAGGTAATCGGCCGTCAGGTCCCGCAGGGCCGCCAGGCTGGCGTCGTCGCGTGCCGACCAGATCCGCTCGGTGACCCGCATCACCGCTCCGAAGACGGCCACGACCACCCGTGGGCGCGGGTCGGTGTCCACGTCGAGGCCCTCGCGGACGGCGACGACCCGGGCGATCTCCTCCTCCAGCTCCGTCGCGCGTCGCAGGTGCGCGGCGAGCAGCGCGGGCGTCGACTCGATCACCCGGTAGAAGCGCATGTGCAGCTCGAGCGGGACCAGCTGCTCGACGGCCTCGCCGATGGTGCTCCAGCTCTCCGCGAGCGCCCGGCGCAGCGCGTCCAGGGGCGCCTCCTCGGGCGGGCGGGCGAGCACGGCCCGGACGAAGTGCGACTCCGCGAGCCGTGCCACGAAGAACGCCGCGTCCTCCTTGGAGGCGAAGTACCGGAAGAAGGTGCGCTGCGAGACGTCGGCGGCCTCGGCGATGTCGTCGACGGTCGTCTCCTCGTAACCGCGCTCGGTGAAGAGTTCGAGGGCGGAGCGCAGCAGCAGGTCCCGGGTGCGCTGTTTCTTGAGTTCGCGCAGGCCAGGGCGGGAGGCCGCGGGTGCGGTCTCCGGCGGCGCCGACGTGCCGGCCACCTTCAAAAGTCGTCTCCTTCGTGCGGTTTCCCCAGTTCAGGCTATATGGGGGATGTCTTGTCAGTTACTGACTCGTGAATTGGTTTGTCAACTGTCAGCGGCTGTCATTAGCCTCGGCGGTATGACTAGTCAGACCACCATCAACAAGCCGGGACCGGGTGACGGCAGCCCGGCGGGCTCGGCGCCCGCCAAGGGATGGCGCGGCCATCCGTGGGTCACCCTCGTCACCGTCGCGGTCGGGGTCATGATGGTGGCCCTGGACGGCACCATCGTGGCGATCGCCAACCCGGCCATCCAGGACGACCTGGACGCCAGCCTCGCGGACGTCCAGTGGATCACCAACGCCTACTTCCTCGCGCTCGCGGTCGCCCTGATCACCGCGGGCAAGCTCGGTGACCGCTTCGGCCACCGGCAGACCTTCCTCATCGGCGTGGCGGGCTTCGCGGCCTCCTCCGGCGCCATCGGACTGTCCGGCAGCATCGCCGCGGTCATCGTCTTCCGCGTCTTCCAGGGCCTGTTCGGCGCGCTGCTGATGCCGGCCGCGCTCGGTCTGCTGCGGGCCACCTTCCCGGCCGAGAAGCTCAACATGGCCATCGGCATCTGGGGCATGGTCATCGGCGCCTCCACCGCGGGCGGCCCGATCCTCGGCGGCGTGCTGGTCGAGCACGTCAACTGGCAGTCCGTGTTCTTCATCAACGTGCCGGTGGGCATCGTCGCCGTCGTGCTCGGCGTCATGATCCTGCTGGACCACCGGGCCGCGAACGCGCCGCGCTCCTTCGACGTCGTCGGCATCGTGCTGCTGTCGGCCTCGATGTTCGCCCTCGTCTGGGCGCTGATCAAGGCCCCCGAGTGGGGCTGGGGCTCCGGCCAGACCTGGGTGTACATAGGCGGCTCGGTGGTGGGCTTCGTCCTGTTCTCCGTGTGGGAGACCAAGGTGAAGGAGCCGCTGATCCCGCTGGCGATGTTCCGCTCGGTGCCGCTGTCGGCCGGTGTGGTCCTGATGGTCCTGATGGCCATCGCCTTCATGGGCGGCCTGTTCTTCGTCACCTTCTACCTGCAGAACGTCCACGGCATGAGCCCCGTCGACGCCGGACTGCACCTGCTGCCCCTCACCGGCATGATGATCGTCGCCTCGCCGCTGGCCGGCGCGATGATCACCAAGGTCGGCCCGCGCATCCCGCTGGCCGGCGGCATGGTGTGCACCGCCGTCGCCATGTTCGGCATCTCCACGCTGGAGACGGACACGGGCAGCGGTCTGATGTCGATCTGGTTCGGCCTCCTCGGCCTCGGCCTCGCGCCCGTCATGGTCGGCGCCACCGAGGTCATCGTCGGCAACGCGCCGATGGAGCTCTCGGGCGTGGCCGGCGGTCTCCAGCAGGCGGCGATGCAGATCGGCGGCAGCCTCGGCACCGCCGTGCTGGGCGCCGTGATGGCCTCCAAGGTCGACAGCGACCTGGCCGGCAACTGGAAGGACGCGGGGCTGCCCGAGCTGACGCCGCAACAGGCGGACCAGGCCTCCGAGGCGGTCCGGGTCGGTGTCCCGCCGGTCGCGCCCGGCACCCCCGCCGAGGTCGCCGGGAAGATCACCGACGTCGCCCACGACACCTTCATCTCCGGCATGAGCCTGGCCTCGCTGGTCGCCGCCGGGGTCGCGGTCGTGGCGGTGTTCGTCGCCTTCCTGACCAAGCGCGGCGAGAACGCGGAGGCGGGCGCCGGCGTGGGCCACATCTGATCCGGCCCGCGGAGTTGGCCGGCCCCGTCCCCGTTTCGTCCATCAGGGTGACAGGGGCCGCGAACCCTCCCCTCCGTCAGACCGCGCAGGTCACAGTGGGTCACGTCCTCCGCAGGGCACGGAGGGCGTGCGGCTGCGGCGCGCTGCCGGAGGGGGGCGGCGCGCAGGCAGCACGTTCGAAGCAGGCATGACACGCCGTACGCGGGTACCCGAACTTCACGGAGAGTTCAGGGAGTTGATGATGGCGAGCTTCGGACAGGGATCGCGCAGGCACCCCCGCTCACGTGGCCGGACGTGGTCACGGACCGGGCCGGATCGCGCGACACTCGCGATCGTCGGAGTCGTCTGCGCGGTCGCCGGGTTCTTCGCGCTGGGGATCGTCCTCGGCCCCGTGGCGACCGTCTGCGGCTGGCTCGCGATGGGCCGCACCTGGGCGGGTTCCCGCTCGGTGCCGGCCGTGGTCGCCGTGGTCCTGGGAGCCATCGACACGCTCCTGGCACTCATCGGGCTCATCGGAGCGACGACTCCGGGCCACGGCATGTTCTAGCCGTACCGCGGCATCACCTGTCGCCCGGATGTTCCCACCCCCGCCCGTTACGGACGGGGGTGAGCCATGTGCCACCCCGGCCGGGTACCCCGTGCGGGGGCACGTGGGCGGGGTGGGGAGGTACGTCCTAGGCGTCCCCGCCGGCCGCCCCCGGGTCGGCCGCGGTCACGTCGAGCAGCCGGTACCGGTCGATCGCCTGCTTCAGCACCGACCGGTCGACCTTCCCCTCCCGGGCCAGCTCGCTCAGCACGCCCACCACGATCGACTGCGCGTCGATGTGGAAGAACCGGCGCGCCGCACCCCGGGTGTCCGCGAAGCCGAACCCGTCCGCGCCCAGCGACTGGTACGTCCCCGGCACCCACCGCGCGATCTGGTCCGGCACCGACCGCATCCAGTCGGACACCGCCACGAACGGCCCCTGAGCCCCCGCCAGCTTCCGCGTGACCCAGGGCACCCGCTGCTCCTCCTCAGGATGCAGCAGGTTGTGCTCCTCGCAGGCCACGGCCTCGCGCCGCAGCTCGTTCCAGGAGGTCGCCGACCAGACGTCGGCGCGCACGTTCCACTCCTCGGCGAGGATCCGCTGCGCCTCCACGGCCCACGGCACCGCTACGCCGGACGCCATGATCTGTGCCGGGATCGAGCCGCCGGTGCCCTCGCTGAAGCGGTAGACGCCCTTGAGGATGCCCTCGACGTCCACGTTCTCGGGCTCGGCCGGGTGCCGGATGGGCTCGTTGTAGACGGTGAGGTAGTAGAAGACGTCCTCGCCGTGCGGGTGCTGTTCGTCGCCGCCGTACATCCGGCGCAGCCCGTCCTTGACGATGTGCGCGATCTCGAACCCGAAGGCGGGGTCGTACGCCACGCACGCCGGGTTGGTCGAGGCCAGCAACTGCGAGTGTCCGTCCGCGTGCTGGAGGCCCTCACCGGTCAGCGTCGTACGGCCGGCGGTCGCGCCCAGCACGAAACCACGCGCCAGCTGGTCACCCATCTGCCAGAACTGGTCACCGGTGCGCTGGAATCCGAACATCGAGTAGAAGACGTACACCGGGATGAGCGGCTCGCCGTGCGTGGCGTAGGCCGAGCCCGCCGCGATCAGCGAGGCCGTGCAGCCCGCCTCCGAGATGCCGTCGTGCAGCATCTGCCCGTTCGGCGCCTCCTTGTAGGCGAGCAGCAGATCGCGGTCCACCGACTCGTACTGCTGGCCGAGCGGGTTGTAGATCTTCGCGCTCGGGAAGAACGAGTCCATGCCGAACGTGCGGTACTCGTCCGGCGCGATCAGCACGAACCGCCTGCCGATCTCCTTGTCCCGCATGAGGTCTTTCAACAGGCGCACAAAGGCCATCGTCGTCGCGATGGACTGCTGGCCCGACCCCTTCTTCACGGTCGCGTACGTCTTGTCGTCCGGCAGCGCGAGCGGCTTCGACCGCACGACCCGGGTCGGCACGTATCCGCCGCAGCCCAGGCGCCGGTCGTGCATGTACTGCATCTCCTCCGTGTCCCGGCCCGGGTGGTAGTACGGCGGCGGGCCGGACTCCAGCTCCTTGTCGGAGATCGGCAGGTGCAGCCGGTCGCGGAAGCGCTTCAGGTCGTCGACCGTCAGCTTCTTCATCTGGTGCGTGGCGTTGCGGCCCTCGAAGTTCGGGCCCAGCGTCCAGCCCTTGATCGTCTTGGCCAGGATGACCGTCGGCTGGCCCTTGTGCTCCAGCGCCGCCTTGTACGCCGCGTAGATCTTGCGGTGGTCGTGACCGCCGCGGCCCAGGTGCAGGATCTGGTCGTCGGTCATGTTCTCGACCATCGCGCGCAGCCGGTGGTCGTCGCCGAAGAAGTGGTCGCGGATGTAGGCGCCGGACTCGGTGGCGTACGTCTGGAACTGGCCGTCCGGCGTCGTGTTCATGCGGTTGACCAGCACGCCGTCGCGGTCCTGGGCCAGCAGCGGGTCCCAGGTCCGGTCCCAGACCAGCTTGATCACGTTCCAGCCGGCGCCCCGGAAGACCGACTCCAGCTCCTGGATGATCTTGCCGTTGCCGCGTACCGGGCCGTCCAGGCGCTGGAGGTTGCAGTTGACCACGAAGGTCAGGTTGTCCAGGCCCTCCCGGGCGGCGATGGACAACTGGCCCAGCGACTCCGGCTCGTCCATCTCGCCGTCGCCGAGGAAGGCCCACACGTGCGACTTCGAGGTGTCCGCGATCCCGCGCGCGTGCATGTAGCGGTTCATCCGCGCCTGGAAGATCGCGCCGATCGGACCGAGGCCCATGGAGACCGTCGGGAACTCCCAGAAGTCCGGCATCGACCGCGGATGCGGGTACGACGACAGCATGTACGGCGCCTTGGACTTCTCCTGGCGGAAGCCGTCCAGGTGCTGCTCGCTCAGCCGGTCCAGCAGGTACGCGCGCGCGTAGATGCCGGGGGAGGCGTGCCCCTGGAAGAAGACCTGGTCTCCGCCGTCGCCCTCGTCCTTGCCCCGGAAGAAGTGGTTGAAGCCCACGTCGTACAGGGATGCGGAGGAGGCGAAGGTCGCGATGTGGCCGCCGACGCCGATCCCGGGCCGCTGCGCGCGCGAGACCATCACCGCCGCGTTCCAGCGGGTGGCGTTGAGGATCTTGCGTTCGATCTCCTCGTTGCCGGGGAAGAACGGCTCGCTCTTGGTCGGGATGGTGTTGACGTAGTCCGTGCTGCGCATCTCGGGCACGGCCACGCGCTTCTCGCGGGCCCGCTCGATCAGCCGCAGCATCAGGTAGCGGGCCCGTTCCCGGCCGCGCTCGTCGACGGCGGCGTCGAGCGAGTCGAGCCACTCCTGGGTTTCCTCGGGGTCGAAGTCAGGAACCTGACTGGGAAGGCCGCCAATGATGATCGGACTGCGATCACTGCGATCGGATGCGGAAGCCACGCTGTTCCTTCGCTGTCAGAGGGCCGTTTTTCCGGGTTTCTCCCCGGTTTCTCCCCGGGTTCCTCCCGGGTTTCTGCGCCGATTCCCCCGCCGGTTCCCCATCGTGTACCTCGCGGGGGCAATCGTCATCTGTACCGTGGGGTAACCGGTCCTCCCGTGAGGATCGGGGGCACGTTCATTCGAGTCTCGTACCCACACATGGTTCCCAAATACGCAAACGGGGCAGATAGGTGTGGTGTACGTCACCTTCGGGCTGGACGGCATGGTTGGAGTTGCGGCGACACAGCCGGGATCGTCACCGTTTCGGCGGTCCCAGACGCCGGGTACTTGCGCGATCCGTCCCGCCCGTGTGGACTACGGCCAAGCCTCGCGCACGCGCGTGGCTGAAGACATCTACCGAAACATGATCAGGAGGCAACCCGTGAGCGCGACCGCGGACCACGCGGAGGAGCGGACGAACCCTGCCGCCAGGCTGGGTTTCCAGCCCGGGCAGGTGGTCCAGGAGATCGGCTACGACGACGACGTCGACCAGGAGCTCCGCGAGGCCATTGAGGGCGCCGTCGAGGGCGAGCTGGTGGACGAGGACTACGAGGACGTGGCCGATGCCGTCGTGCTGTGGTTCCGTGACGACGACGGCGACCTGACGGATGCGCTGGTGGATGCCACCACGTACATCGAAGAGGGCGGGTCGATCCTCCTTCTCACGCCGAAGACCGGCCGTGACGGTTACGTCGAGGCCAGTGACATCTCGGAGGCCTCGACGACCGCCGGACTGACGGCGTCCAAGAGCGTCAGCGTCGGCAAGGACTGGAGCGGCAGCCGGCTGGCGACGCCCAAGGCCGCCAAGTCCAAGCGGTAGCCCGACCGGGCTCCGTGACATTCCGGACTCCGGGCGGGTCGACGGCCGACGGCTGTCGGCCCGTCCGCGGGTCCGCGACCGTCCCTGCGTAGGGTGTTTCCAGCGAATCACCCACGGAGATCTTCCCGCGGAGATCTTCCTACGGAAGGGACGAACGGGACATGGCGATCCAGGTCGGCGACAAGGCCCCCGACTTCGAACTCAAGGACAACCACGGAGCGACCGTCCGGCTGTCCGAGTTCCGCGGCCGGAAGAACGTCGTGCTGCTCTTCTACCCCTTCGCCTTCACCGGTGTGTGCACCGGCGAGCTGTGCGAGGTGCGCGACAACCTGCCGCAGTTCTCCGACCGCGACACCGAGGTGCTCGCCGTCTCCAACGACTCCATCCACACCCTGCGCGTCTTCGCCGAGCAGGAGGGCCTGGAGTACCCGCTGCTGTCCGACTTCTGGCCGCACGGCAACGTCTCGCGCGCCTACGGCGTCTTCGACGAGGACAAGGGTTGCGCCGTCCGCGGCACCTTCGTGATCGACCAGGAGGGCGTCGTGCGCTGGACCGTGGTCAACGCTCTGCCGGACGCCCGTGACCTGGCCGAGTACGTGAAGGCGCTCGACGCCCTGTGACCGGCGCCCCCGCCGGCCGGCCCCGCGTGGCCACGCCGGGTGCCGACACCACGTGATTGGTCGGCTCCGGGGACTGCGGGGCGCGGGAACCCGTCACTAGGATCAACTCGTTGATCCGATATCCACGCACTACGGGGCACCCCGCCCCTGGACACCAATGGAGGACTCGTGGGAGTCAGCCTCAGCAAGGGCGGCAACGTTTCGCTGACCAAGGAGGCCCCCGGCCTGACCGCGGTCATCGTCGGTCTGGGGTGGGACATCCGCACCACGACCGGCACCGACTTCGACCTCGACGCCAGCGCACTGCTGCTGAACAGCGGCGGCAAGGTCGCCAGCGACGCGCACTTCATCTTCTTCAACAACCTGAAGAGCCCGGACGGATCGGTCGAGCACACCGGCGACAACATCACCGGTGAGGGCGAGGGCGACGACGAGCAGATCAAGATCAACCTCGCCACGGTCCCCGCCGACATCGAGAAGATCGTCTTCCCGGTCTCGATCTACGACGCCGAGAACCGCCAGCAGTCCTTCGGCCAGGTGCGCAACGCGTTCATCCGCGTCGTCAACCAGGCCGGCGAGGCCGAGATCGCCCGCTACGACCTGAGCGAGGACGCCTCCACCGAGACCGCCATGGTCTTCGGCGAGCTGTACCGCCACGGCGCGGAGTGGAAGTTCCGCGCCATCGGCCAGGGCTACGCCTCGGGCCTGCGCGGCATCGCCCAGGACTTCGGCGTCAACGTCTGATCGACCGATCGACCGATCGACCGATCGGCCGGACGGCGGGGGCGACGCCCCCTGTCGTCCGGTGAGGCCACGGTCTCGACACGTCCGGCGCCGCACGGTTTACGTGCGGCGCCGGACGCGCAGGAAACAGGAACCATCACCCGGGGAGGGACCATCACCATGGGCGTCACGCTTGCCAAGGGCGGCAACGTCTCCCTGTCCAAGGCCGCACCGAACCTCACGCAGGTACTGGTCGGGCTCGGCTGGGACGCGCGTTCCACCACCGGAGCACCCTTCGACCTCGACGCCAGTGCACTCGTGTGCAGCAGCGGCCGGGTGCTCGGCGACGAGTGGTTCGTCTTCTACAACCAGCTCAAGAGCCCGGACGGCTCGATCGAGCACACCGGCGACAACCTCACGGGCGAGGGCGACGGCGACGACGAGTCGCTGCTGGTCGACCTCTCCAAGGTGCCGGCCCACTGCGACAAGATCGTCTTCCCGGTCTCGATCCACATGGCCGACGAGCGCGGACAGACCTTCGGCCAGGTCAGCAACGCTTTCATCCGGGTCGTCAACCAGGCCGACGGCCAGGAGCTGGCCCGCTACGACCTCAGTGAGGACGCCTCCACGGAGACCGCGATGATCTTCGGCGAGCTCTACCGCTACCAGGGCGAGTGGAAGTTCCGTGCAGTGGGGCAGGGGTACGCGTCTGGGCTTCGCGGCATCGCTCTAGACTTCGGAGTCAACGTTTCGTAAAGCCGAGTACGGCGCGGGGGAGCCCCGTACACACACGATTGGGTAGCCAGTGCTTCTGAAAACCTTCGGCTGGTCGTTCGCGGTCACCGCGCTCGGCCTGGTCGCGGCGGTCTTCTACGGGGGGTGGACCGCCTTCGGCATCGTGGCGATCCTCTCCATCATGGAGATCTCGCTGTCCTTCGACAACGCGGTGGTCAACGCCGGGATCCTGAAGAAGATGAATGCCTTCTGGCAGAAGATCTTCCTCACCATCGGCATCCTCATCGCCGTGTTCGGCATGCGCCTGGTCTTCCCGGTCGTGATCGTGGCGATCAGCGCGTCGCTCGGACCGATCGAGGCGGTCGACCTCGCGCTCACCGACAAGGACCGCTATCAGGAGCTGGTGACGGACGCCCATCCGTCGATCGCCGCCTTCGGTGGCATGTTCCTTCTGATGATCTTCCTCGACTTCATCTTCGAGGACCGGGACATCAAGTGGCTGGCCTGGCTGGAGCGTCCGCTGGCCAAGCTCGGCAAGGTCGACATGCTGTCGGTCTGCATCGCCCTGGTCGTGCTGCTCGTCTCCGCGATCACCTTCGGCGCCCACGCCCACCAGCACGGCGGCGCCCATGCCGACAAGGCGGAGACGGTCCTGCTCGCGGGCATCGCGGGCCTGATCACCTACATGATCGTCGGTGGTCTCTCCGGCTACTTCGAGGACAAACTCGAAGAGGAGGAGGAACGGGAGCACGAGGAGGAAGAGGAAGCCGCGCGCACCGGCAAGCCCAAGTCGGCCGTCAGGCTGGCGGGCAAGGCGGCGTTCTTCATGTTCCTCTACCTGGAGGTCCTGGACGCCTCCTTCTCCTTCGACGGCGTCATCGGCGCCTTCGCCATCACCAACGACATCGTCCTGATGGCCCTCGGCCTGGGCATCGGCGCCATGTACGTCCGGTCGCTCACGGTCTACCTGGTCCGCCAGGGCACCCTTGACGACTACGTCTACCTGGAGCACGGCGCCCACTACGCCATCGGCG
This sequence comes from Streptomyces violaceoruber, assembly GCF_033406955.1. Taxonomy (NCBI): domain Bacteria; kingdom Bacillati; phylum Actinomycetota; class Actinomycetes; order Kitasatosporales; family Streptomycetaceae; genus Streptomyces; species Streptomyces violaceoruber. Next base: position 5,932,770 of record NZ_CP137734.1, read on the forward strand.
CCCTCGCCGTGATCCTGCTGGTCACCATCCAGTACGAGATCCACGAGATCATCACCGGCCTCGTCGGTGTCGCCCTGATCGGCTGGTCCTTCTTCTCCTCGGTGCGCCGCAACCGCGCACTGGCGGCGGCCGGAGGAGACGGCGACCAGGAGAAGGCGGAGGTCTCCTCCGGGGTGTGAAACCCTTGATCCCCGGGCCGGGGCGCGCCCCCGGTGCGCCCGCACCCCTGGTGTGAACCCGGCCCGGACGAGGAACGCTCTGAGCGGGGCGGCCGACGAGGACGACTCCTCGGGGCCGCCCCGTCGGCGGTGACGCGAAGGTGGGGCGGGAATGGGCTTCTTGGACGGGCTGTGGCGCGGCCGCGAGTCCGAGTTCGACTCGGGCAGTGCGGCGACCAACTCCATACAGCTGACCAAACGGCACAGTCAGGTATCCCTGACCAAGCAGGGCGCGGCGACCGGCAATCTCCGTGTCAACCTCTCCTGGCGGATGCGGACCTCCGACATCTCGGGCGTCCAGCGGGAGAGCCTGCTGCGGCACCCCTTCAAGGCGCTCAAGCCCCCCGAGGTCGTCGGCCACAGCCAGAGCATGGTCAACGTCGACCTCGACCTCGGCTGCCTCTACGAACTCAAGGACGGCACCCGCGGGGTGGTCCAGCCGCTCGGCGGCTTCCTGGGCGACGTCAACGCCCCGCCGTACGTCAAGCTCAGCGGCGACGACCGCTTCGGCTCGGCCTCCGGCGAGACGCTCTACGTCAACCTCGACCACAAGGACGAGATCAAGCGCCTGCTGCTCTTCGCCTACATCTACGACCAGACCCCGGCCTTCGACCGGACGCACGCCGTCGTCACGCTCTACCCGAGCAACGGGCCCCGCATCGAGATCGGCCTCGACGAGCGGCATCCGCAGGCCCGGTCCTGTGCCGTGGTGATGATCGAGAACGTCAAGGACGAGATCCTCGTCCGCCGCGAGGTGAAGTTCGTCTACGGCTTCCAGGGCGAGCTGGACCGGCTGTACGGCTGGGGCCTGCAATGGGGCCGGGGGCACAAGAGCAAGGCGGAGCGCTGAGCCCCCGCCACCGGCCGCCGTCCGCGGGGGCTACCGGCCGACGAACTGCGGGCCCTGCGGGGGCAGCCGGAAATCCGGATCGGGCGCCCCGGTGACCGGCTGCGGATAGCCGTAGCCGGACTGCGCTCCCGTGGCCCCGGCCGCCGCAGGCGCCTGCGGATACCCGTACCCGGGCCGGCCGGCGTCCGGCTGGGGGTAGCCGTAGGCGGGCTGGGCCGTCGCCGGCTGCTGCGGATAGCCGTACGCGGGCTGCGCCGGTACGCCGGTGGGCTGCTCGGGCGGCAGGGGGCGCGAGGGCCCCGGAAGCGGCTGCACGGCCGTCGGGTGGTCGGGGCCGACCACCGGCGGGGCGGGGATGGACCGGGCAGGCGTCGGCTGGTCGGGCGTGGCCTGCGAGGGGGCGGACGAGGAGGCGGCGGAAGCGGCTGCGGGGGACGTCGACGCGGCGTCGGGCCGGGGGGCCGACATGGGGTCGTTCGCGCCCTCCGACTCGTCCACCGAGATGCCGAAGTCGGTCGCCAGGCCCCTGAGCCCGTTGGAGTAGCCCTCGCCCAGCGCCCGGAACTTCCAGCCCTCCCCGCGCCGGTACAGCTCGCCGCAGATCAGCGCCGTCTCCTGGCCGGTCTCCGGTGTGACGTCGAAGTACGCCAGCGGTTCCGCGTCGGCCGCCGCGTCGTGCAGCAGGATGCGCAGCGACCGGACGCGGTCGAAGGTCACGCCGTCCGCCGACGCGACCAGCAGGATCCGGCCCACCGAGGGCTCGACGCCGGAGAGATCCGTCTGGATCGTGTCGGTCAGGCCCTCGGCGACCCGCTTCTTGCCGAGCCGCCAGACCTGGCCGGAGGGATGCCGTGGCTGGTTGTAGAAGACGAAGTCCTCGTCGGAACGCACGCGGTCGTCCGGCCCCAGCAGCAGCGCGGAGGCGTCGACGTCGGGAACCCCCTGCCCGGGGGTCCAGCGCAGCACGGCGCGTACCGTGGTGGCTTGCAGCGGGACGTTCGACCCCTTCAGCATCGCGTGCGTCATGTCGTCATCCTGCCCTCTCGGTCCTGGTCACGACAACGCGGGGGCGGGTACTCGGCTTGTGCCCGCCCGCCCCGGGTCGCCGTCGCCGACACGGCCGGGTTACCTGGAATTCATGCCCGGTGGGAACCTCCGACATCACTACCTACGTACTATTACCGGCCACCTTTCGACGATTCCAGGTCGCCCAGACACCACGGGGGAGTTTAAATGCGTCATTTCGGACAGATAGCCCCTGATGTGCGGAAGCGTCTCTTTCATCAGGAGCCCTGCTCCTTCACGGCGGAGTCCCCGGCCAGGCTGCTGTCCGCGGCCCTGGGTGCCACGCTCTACAGTCCGGCCACCCGCCCCAGCCTCGCCGACGACATCCTGAAACAGAGCGCGCGCGGACTGGTGTCGATGGTGCTGTGCCTGGAGGACTCGATCGACGACGCCGACGTCCCCGTCGGCGAGGAGAACCTCGTACGGCAGCTCACGGACCTGGCGGAACGTTCCGGCGACGATGTCCCCCTGCTGTTCGTCCGGGTCCGTACCCCCGAGCAGATACCCGACCTCGTACGGCGCCTCGGCCCCGCCGTGCGGCTGCTGTCCGGGTTCGTACTGCCGAAGTTCACCGAGGAACGCGGCATGCCCTTCCTGGAGGCGCTCGCCGCCGCCGAGGCCACCAGCGGCCGCAGGCTCTTCGCCATGCCCGTGCTCGAGTCCCCGGACCTGCTGTACCGGGAGTCCCGGGTCCAGACGCTGGAGGGCATCTCCCGGGCGGTCGACAAGTACCGCGACCGCGTGCTGGCCCTGCGGCTCGGCGTGACCGACTTCTGCTCCTCCTACGGGCTGCGCCGAGGCCCCGACATGACGGCCTACGACGTCCAGATCGTCGCCTCCGTGATCGCCGACGTGGTCAACATGCTCGCCCGCGCCGACGGCACCGGATTCACGGTGACCGGACCGGTGTGGGAGTACTTCCGCGTCCAGGAGAGGATGTTCAAACCGCAACTGCGGCAGAGCCCCTTCCTGGAGGGGCAGGCCGTCGAACTGCGCCAGAAGCTCATCGAGCACTCCATGGACGGCCTGCTGCGCGAGATCTCCCTGGACCGGGCCAACGGCCTGCTGGGCAAGACCTGCATCCACCCCTCGCACGTGCTCCCCGTGCACGCACTGTCCGTGGTCAGCCACGAGGAGTTCAGCGACGCCCAGGACATCCTGCGGCCCGAACGCTGCGGCGGAGGCGTGATGAGGTCGGCCTACACGAACAAGATGAACGAGGTGAAGCCGCACCGCGCCTGGGCCGAGCGGACCCTGCTGCGCGGCGAGGTCTTCGGGGTGGCGAACGAGGACGTCGGCTTCGTGGAGCTGCTCGCCGCCGGACTCTCCGACTGAACGCCGGGCGACCGGACGCAAGCGATCCACAACCGACGCCGGGCCCACGCCGCGGCGGACAACGGGAGGCACGAGTAGATGACCGAGCGGGCGCACGCCGAGGGGCACGCCGACAAGGACGCCGGAGAGCACGCCGACGGGCACGCCGGAGTCTGGTCCGGCAGCTGGGTCGCCGAGCGGCTCGGCGTCGGACTCACCGGCGACGAGGCGCTGACCGGCCTGCTGGGGCTCGCCCTGCGACGCAACCCCAAGCGGGCGCACCTGCTCGTCTCCAACGTGCTCGGCAAGCACGTCCCGCAGTCGCCCGCCGTCGTCTACGGCCACGGCGTCGCCCTCGGCCGACGCGTCCGCGACCTGCTCGGCGCCGAGGAGACCGCACGCGCGGTCGTCCTCGGCTACGCGGAGACCGCCACCGGACTCGGCCACTCCGTCGCCGACGGCCTGGGCCCCGCGCCCTATCTGCACTCCACCCGCCGTCCGGTCGCCCACGTCCCCCGGGCGGGCGGCTTCGAGGAGTCCCACTCGCACGCGACCTCCCACCTCCTGCTGCCCGAGGACCCGGCGCTGCTCGCCGGAGACGGGCCGCTGGTCCTCGTCGACGACGAGTTCTCCACCGGCAACACGGTGCTCAACACCGTCCGCGCCCTGCACGAGCGCTACCCCCGCAAGCGATACGTCGTGGTCGCCCTGGTCGACATGCGCTCGCCCGCGGACGCCGGCCGGCTGGACGACTTCGCCCGGGAGATCGGCGCCCGCGTGGACCTGGTGACCACCGCCTCCGGCACGGTCCGGCTGCCGCCCGGCGTACTGGAGAAGGGGCAGGAGCTGGTCGCCCGGCACGAGGCGACGGCCACGGAGCCGACCGGCCCCGCTCCGGCCGCGCCACCGGCCGGATCCGTCGAGCGCGTCCGGCTGCGCTGGCCGCACGACGTGCCCGACGGCGGACGGCACGGATTCACCGCCGCCCACCGGGCCCGGCTGGAGGCCGCCCTGCCCGCCATGGCGGCACGGATCGCCGAGGCGCTCCCCGCCGGCGCCCGACGCGTGCTCGTCCTCGGCTTCGAGGAGCTCATGTACGCCCCCCTCCGCCTGGCCCACGCGCTGGAGCAGACCGTCGGCGCCGACGTCGACGTGCGCTACTCCACCACCACCCGCTCTCCCGTCCTCGCCGTCGACGACCCCGGCTACGCCATCCGCACCCGTCTGGTCTTCCCCGCGCACGACGACCCGGCCGACGGCCCTGGCGAGCGCTACGCCTACAACGTCGCGGGCGGCGGCTTCGACGCCGTCGTCGCCGTCGTCGACTCGGCCGCCGACACCCCCGCGCTGCACGCCCCGGACGGACTGCCGGCCCGGCTCGCCGCCCACGTCCCGCACGTCCTGCTCGCGGTCGTGCCGTCGTACGTCCCGCGCCCCCCGCACGCCACCGAAAGGCCCTCCATGCTGCCCGAGCCCCTGCGCGGCCCCGACTTCTCCTCGTACGCGCCCGACGAGGTCGGCTGGCTGCTCCAGGACCTCTCGGACGTGACGCTGGAGGCACCGACCGAGGAACGCGAGGAGGCCATCCAGAGCGGCGGCGCGCACTACGCCGAGTCGCTGCCCGTGGAGTACCAGCCCAGCGAGCAGTACCAGGACCTGTTCCACGCGGCGCTCGAGACGTCCGCGGCCCGGCTGGCGCGCGCCGTCGGCGCCGTCACCGAGATCGTCCTCGCGGAACGGTCGCCCCGCCCCGTCCTGGTCTCCCTCGCCCGCGCGGGCACCCCGGTCGGCGTCCTGATGCGCCGCTGGGCGCAGTTCCGCCATGGTCTCGACCTCCCCCACTACGCCGTGTCGATCGTCCGGGGCCGCGGCATCGACGCCAACGCGCTGCGCTGGCTGGCCGACCACCACGACCCCGCCGACGTCGTCTTCGTCGACGGCTGGACCGGCAAGGGCGCCATCACCCGCGAACTCGCCGCCGCCCTGCGCGCATTCGAGGCCACCGACGGCATCACCGGCTTCGACCCGGAGATCGCCGTACTGGCCGATCCCGGCTCCTGCGTACGCACCTACGGCACCCGTGACGACTTTCTCATCCCCTCCGCCTGCCTCAACTCCACCGTCTCCGGCCTGATATCCCGCACCGTGCTCCGCGCCGACCTGGTCGGCCCGCACGACTTCCACGGCGCGAAGTTCTACCGCGAACTCGCCGCCGTCGACCTGTCACCGGACTTCCTCGACGCCGTCTCCGCCCGCTTCCCCGACGTCACGGACACGGTCGACGCCCAGGCGAAGGACCTCCTCTCCGCCGACCGCACCCCGACCTGGGAGGGCTGGGCCGCCGTCGAGCGCATCAGCGAGGAGTACGGCATCCACGACGTGAACCTCGTCAAGCCCGGCGTCGGCGAGACCACGCGGGTGATGCTGCGCCGCGTCCCGTGGAAGGTGCTGGCCCGCACCGGCGCCGGCGCCGACCTGGACCACGTCCGCCTGCTGGCCGAACAGCGGGGCGTGCCCGTGGAGGAGGTCGCCGACCTCCCGTACACCTGTGTCGGGCTGATCCACCCCCAGTACACGCGGGGCGCCACCGGCGCCGACGGCAAGGCGGTGACGCTCTGATGCCCGTACTCGTCGCCAGCGACCTCGACCGCACGCTCATCTACTCCGCGGCCGCCCTCGGACTGACCATGCCCGACCTGCGGGCACCCCGCCTGCTGTGCGTGGAGGTCTACGAGAGCAAGCCCCTCTCCTACCTGACCGAGACGGCCGCCCAACTGCTGACCGACCTCGGCGACTCGGCCCTCTTCGTGCCGACCACCACCCGGACCCGCAAGCAGTACCAGCGGATCAACCTCCCGGGCCCTGCGCCGAAGTACGCGATCTGCGCCAACGGCGGCCACCTGCTGGTGGACGGCGTCTCCGACCCCGGCTGGCACGCCCGGGTGACCGCGCGGCTGGCCGACGAATGCGCCTCGCTCGCCGAGGTCCGCGACCACCTGACGAACACCGCCGACCCGCTGTGGGTGCGCAAGCACCGGGTCGCCGAGGACCTCTTCGCCTACCTGGTCGTCGAACGCGACCTGCTGCCCCAGGACTGGGTGAAGGAACTCGCCGTGTGGGCCGAGAACCGCGGCTGGACCGTGTCCCTCCAGGGCCGCAAGATCTACGCCGTGCCCAAGCCGCTCACCAAGAGCGCCGCCATGCACGAGGTCGCCCGCCGCACCGGCGCCGAACTCACCCTCGCCGCCGGAGACTCGCTCCTCGACGCCGACCTGCTCCTCGCCGCCGACCGCGGCTGGCGCCCGGGCCACGGCGAACTGGCCGACTCCGGATGGACGGCTCCGACGATCAGCGCCTTGCCCGAGCGCGGCGTCCTGGCCGGTGAGCGGATCCTCCGGGAGTTCCTGCGCGCGGTGCGCCCGGCTCGCTGAACCCGCCGTCCCCGTCCCCGGCACCGCCCCCGGTGCCGGGGTGGCCGTCGTCGTCGGCCGGCGGCCGTATGTCCTGCCGCCCGTCGTCGCCGCGGCCCCGCCGACGGTGACCGGCCCCCGGCCGCAGCAGCCGCATGACGACGAAGACCACCACCGCCAGGGCGGCCGCCGCGAGGATCACCTTCGAATAGGTGGAGGCGATGCCCGAGACCTCCGACCAGTTGTCCCCCAGCGCGTAGCCCGCGAGCACGAACACGGTGTTCCAGATCGCGCTGCCCAGCGTCGTCAGGGCGAGGAAGACGGGCAGCCGCATCCGCTCCACACCCGCCGGCACGGAGATCAGACTGCGGAAGATGGGGATCATCCGGCCGAAGAACACCGCCTTGGTCCCGTGCCTGAGGAACCACGCCTCCGTCTTCTCTATGTCGGACACCTTCACCAGCGGCAGCTTCCCCGCTATCGCCACCGTGCGGTCCCGGCCGAGCAGGGCACCGATCCCGTACAGGGCGAGCGCGCCGATCACCGAACCCGCCGTCGTCCACAGCAGGACGGCGATCAGGCTCATCCGGCCGGAGCTCGCCGCGAACCCGGCCAGCGGCAGGATCACCTCGCTCGGCAGGGGAGGAAAGAGATTCTCCAGAGCGATGGCGAGACCGGCGCCGGGGGCGCCGAGGGCGTCCATGAGGTCGTTGATCCACTGCGGTGCCGCGCCGCTGTCCACGGCCGGCTGCGCTGCGATGGCTGTCATGACGACCACGCTAGAAAATCGCGGCTGAAGGGACCCTGAGGAAGACCGCATGATCGATTGCGGTGTACCGCAGGCGGGAATTGCGGTTTTCCGCAGTGTGCCCGCCCACCGCGCCCGACTAGCCTCACGATCATGCGAGTCATGGCGCGACGTCTAGTGCGGTGCGGGGCGGGCCTCATCCTGGGGACCGCCGCGGCCGCCGTCGAGCTGCTCTTCGCCCTGTTGGCCGGCGTGGCCCTGCTGCCGGTGGCCGCCTGGCCGAAGGGGCGCCGTGCCGTACTGCGCCCGGTCCTCGCGGGCGCGCGGATCCTGGCGGAGCTGGAGCGGGGCCGGCTGCGGATGTGGCTCGACCTCCGCGTCACACCCGCGTACGAGGACGTGCGGGCGCTGCGGTACGTCGCCTGCCACTGGGCCCTGGGCGTCCTGGGCGGGGTCGTGATGCTGACGGCCGCCATCGGTCTGGCGTACGGCACCTTCGGGGTGTACGGCTGGCTCCTGCTGGACGGCATACGCAACCCCGGTTCGCTGGTCCTGGGCAGTCTGGGCGGCTTCTTCCTCGTGTTCCTCACCGTGCAGGGAATATTCGGTGTGGTGGGACTGGAGGGGCAGCTGGCCCGGCACTTCCTCGGCCCGCGCCACCAGGAGGAGCTGGAGCGGCGGATCGCCGAGCTGTCCGCCAGCCGCGCCGCGGTCGTCGACGCGGTGAACGACGAACGGCGCCGCATCGAGCGCGACCTGCACGACGGAGTGCAGCAGCGCCTCGTCGCCCTCGGCATGCTGCTCGGCCGGGCCCGCCGCAGCCAGGACGCCGACCGCCGCGACCGCCTGCTGGGCCAGGCCCACGACGAGAGCCGCCGGGCCCTGGACGAGCTGCGCGAGGTGGCCTGGCGGATCTACCCGACCACGCTGGACGAGGCGGGGCTGCGCGCGGCCCTGGAAACGGTCGCCGAGCGGGCGTCGGTACCGGTGGGAGTGGAGTACGCGCTGGCCGAGGAGCCCGAGCAGGCCGTGGCGACCGTCGCGTACTTCGTCGTCTGCGAGGCGGTCACCAACGCGGTCAAGCACGCGGCGCCGACCCGTATAAGCGTCGCGGTCAGAGCGGAGGAGAAACGGATGTACGTGAGCGTGCGGGACGACGGCTGCGGCGGGGCCAACGCCGCGGGCAGCGGACTGTTCGGGCTCGCCCGGCGCGTCGCCGCCCTCGACGGCAGCCTCAGCGTGGACAGCCCCCCGGGAGGGCCGACCCTCGTGGCCGCGGAGCTGCCATGCGGGTGATCCTCGCCGAGGACTCGACCCTGCTCAGGGAGGGGCTGGTGCGGCTGCTGGCGGAGGAGGGCCACGAGGTCCTCGCGGCCGTCGGCAATGCCGAGCTGCTCCTGAAGGCGGTCGCCGAGGACCCGCCGGACGTGGTCGTCGCCGACGTCCGGATGCCGCCCACACACACGGACGAGGGCCTGCGCGCGGCCCTGGAGATACGCGGGCGGTGGCCAGGGGTCGGAGTGCTGGTGCTCTCGCAGTACGTCGAGAAGCGGTACGCGACCGAGCTGCTCACCGGGGAGACGGAAGGAGTCGGATACCTGCTCAAGGACCGGGTGGTCCAGGTCGACGAGTTCCTCGACGCGCTGGAGCGGGTGGCCGCCGGACGCGCCGCGTTCGACCCGGAGGTCGTCCGTCAGCTGCTCGGCCGGACGACGCACACCGACCTGCTCGCCCGGCTGACCGTGCGGGAGCGGGACGTGCTGGCCGAGATGGCGCAGGGCCACACCAACGCGGCGATCGCCCGTCGGCTGCACATCTCGCAGAGCGGGGTGGAGAAGCACACCAACGCGATCTTCGACAAACTCGAGCTGACCGGAGGGGAGGGCTATTCACGCCGCGTGCTGGCGGTGCTGCGCTACCTGGGGAGCTGACGGGAGCCGAGGGGGACCCGGCAGGAGCGGAAGGGCGCCGGGCTCAGCCGCAGCAGCCGCCGCCGCAGCAACCCCCACCGCCACCGCCGCCCGACGACGGCGCCGGTGCGGAGGCCGAGCCGCCGACCGCGACCGTCGACAGCAGCTTCACCGTGTCGTCGTGACCCGCCGGGCAGGCGGCGGGAGCGGAGGACTCGGCCATGGGACGGCTCAGTTCGAAGGTGTCGCCGCAGCTGCGGCAGCGGTACTCGTAGCGAGGCATGGGCACAGATTAACCGGCAGGGCCGGCCCCGGGTCCCGGTCGGCCGATCTCGGTGATCAGTGACCGGCCCCGCGCTCCTCGCGGATCTGGGCGACCACATGGGCCACCGTCTGCCGGACCGCTTCCGTCTCCGTGAGGAAGTGCCAGTAGTCGGGGTGCCGCCCCTCCAGCGTGGTGATCGCCCGTTCCAGCCGGGCCACGGCCTCGTCCAGGGGACGCGCGTGACGGGCCTCGGGGGTGTTGCGGCCGGCCATGGCCAGGCGCTGGGCGTCGCGGATGGCGAAGCGGGTGCGCTCGATCTCCTGCTGCGGGTCCTTCTGCACGGCGTTGAGCTGCCGCAGCCGGTCGCCGGCCGCCGATACGGCCTCGTCGGTGGAGTTCAGCAGCGCTCGGACCGTCGACAGCAGGGCGGTGGCGTCGGGCCAGCGCTGTTCGTCGCGGGCGGCCTGGGCCTCGGCCAGCTTCCGCTCGGCCTGCCGGACCGATTCGGTGGCCTGGTCCGGCACGTGCTGGAGGTCCTGCCAGCAGGCGGCGGTGAACCGGCGCCGCAGCTCGCTCAGCACCGGCTCGACCTGCTCGGTGCGGGTGGTCAGCGCCTGGGCGCGGGTGCGCAGGGAGACCAGGCGGTGGCCGATCTCGGCGGCGCGCTCGGGCAGTCGTTCGGCCTCGGCGCGGACCGCCTCGGCCTCACGGGTGACCCGTTCGGCCCGCTCGAGGGTCTGGGGCACGCCGTGCTGTCCCGCGCCCTGGTTCAGCCGGGTCAGCTCCGGACCGAGGGCGGCGAGACGGGTGGCGAGGTCGTCCGCCCGCAGACCGGAGCCGCGTGCGGCGTCCAGGGCGTTGGAGGCGGCGAGCAGAGCCTGCCGGGCGCGTTCGACGGCGGGCGCCAGCCGGGCCAACTGGGTCTCCGCCTTGCCGAGCAGGGGGCCGAGGCCCTCGGCGAAGTGGTCGAGTTCCTGCTTGACCCGGCCCAGCTCGGTCCTGGCGGCGGTCAGTTCCGTGCGGGCGTGGGCGGCGGCGGACGCTTCCAGGTCGTCCCGGTCCAGGTCGTGGGCGTCGACGGCGCTGATGTACTGGTGGCTGACCTCGTCGATGCGCCGGCCCAGGGCATCGAAGTCGGTGACCGCGCGCCGGGCGGCGGGGGAGGAGTCGACGGCAGCGATCGTCTCTATCGAGATCCGCAGGTCCCGCTGGGCGGTGTCCAGTTCGTAGAACGCGGCGGCCGCGTCGTCCTTGGCGGTCTGGGCCTCCGCCCGCTGGCTCTCGGCCCGCCCGCCGAACCAGCGCCGGGTACCGCCCCCGGCGAACGCCGCGGGGAGCGCGATCACGGCGAGCAGGGGCAGACCCATCAGGGTGAGCGTGCTGGTGACCGCGCCGGCCCGGCGCCGACGCGAGCGGTGCGGCAGGCGCTGGGCGCGCGCCACCATCGGCGAGTACGGCTGCGATGGCGTCGCCGTCACATCACTCTCCCGTGTCGTCCGTCCTGCCCGGGTTCATTCTCCCACCCGTTAGGGACGAACACACGGGCCGGTCAGTTCGCGGTTCGCACGGTGATTCCGCCGTCACCGGACCGGGCGTCGACGACGTGCGCGCTGGTGTCGTCGGTGGGCACGGACACGTCGACCGAGCCGTCACCGGTGTCGGTGGACACCTTGTACGTGGCCCGGGGAAGCGAGATCGTCACGGAGCCGTCGCCGGTGCGGGACTCCACCTGGTCCGGGACGGTGCCCAGCTCCAGCCGGACCGAGCCGTCGCCGGTCTGCGCCCGGACCCGGCGGGAGGAGACCGCGGCCCGTACGGAACCGTCGTCGGTACGCAGTTCCAGCGGCCCGGAGGAGTCGGTGACGTGCACGGAGCCGTCGCCGGTGCGGATGTTCAGCGCGTCCTCGAACCCGCTCGCCCGCACACTGCCGTCCCCGTCCCTCACCTTGACGGCGACGCCGCGCGGCACCTCGATGCGGTGCTTGGCCGCGCAGTCGGCGACCACGCCGGAGCAGTGCATCCGCAGCACCAGCCGGTCGCCGTCCATCTTCCAGGTCACCTCGGGGTCCGAGCCGAGGGCGACCGACCCGGAGAACCACCGCGTGACCTGGACCTTCCCGGAGGCGTGGTCGTCCGAGGCGACGATCTCCAGGGCGGAGTCGTCGGAGTCGACGGTGAGCGTGCGGCCCTGGAGGGCGAACGACCGGTGCTCGGGGGCGTTGTCGTCCGAGGCGGAGGCGCAGGCGCTGAGGCCCGCGACGAGGACGGCGACGGCGCCGACGGCGGCGAACGCGCGGACGGGAACGGTACGGGCGGGCATGGCGGTCTCCCCCTGGAACGGACGACGAGGCGCCGCACCCGGGGCCATCCGCGCCGGCGGAGCCCTTCTCGGTGAGGCTCTTCGACCGTACGGAGCGGGCGCTCCCGCGGGGATCCGGGCCGCTACCGGATCGAGGGTGGGGTTAACCCCCGATCCCCGGGTGAGCACGGCGGGAACGCGTTTGCCGGGCAGCGCCCCGGGCCATGTAGGCTGTCGACTCGTCCTGGGTGCGTAGCTCAGGGGTAGAGCGCCTGCCTTACAAGCAGGATGTCGGCGGTTCGAAACCGTCCGCGCCCACCAGGACCGGCGCCGTCGTCGGAGCCAAGGCCCCCGGAGATCTTCCGGGGGCCTTACGCGTGCGGGCCCTCATGAGCGTGCTTCAGCTCCGACCGGGCGCTCACCTGGTCGGGACCGGTCATCTCCGACCAGTAGCGATGGGTGCTGACGAACACGGCCAGCTCGCGCTCGCGCTGCCGCAGCTTCTCGACCTCGGCCTGCTCGTCCGCCGACCAGCCGGGGGAGGCCGGGCGTTCGACCTTGCGCCAGCCGTTGTCGTCACTGAAGCCGTCGAGCGGTTCGACGGACCAGGGAAGTCTCTTGAGCAGGGCCGACAGCTCGGCCCGGACCTGATGCAGTTCCTCCTGACCGGCGAGGAGATCACTGGGGAAATCATAGGTCGTAGCCACGTTCCAATGATACGCCTGTTCGATTTTGAGGCGCGCGTTCCCTTCGGTGGTTCACGCGAACGGGTGGCCCGCGGCCCGGCCCGACTGTCAGACCCCTGCCCTACCGTGAAAGACATGGACGGCATGGACGAGCGGAACGCGCCGGGCGGGGAGCGGGTGTGCCTGGTCCCCTGGGCGGAGGGGGACCTGTGGCTGCTGCGCAGGACCAACAGCCCGGAGATGACCGTGCACCTCGGCGGCCCGGAGAGCGAGGAGCGGCTCCTGGCCCGGCACCGGCGGTACGTGGAGCCGGCACCCGGGCAGATGTACCGGGTGACGCTGGCGGACGGCGGTGAGACCGTCGGCTCCGTCGGGTACTGGCAGCGGACCTGGCGGGACACCGAGGTGTGGGAGACCGGGTGGGGCGTGCTGCCGGAGTTCCAGGGGCGGGGGCTGGCCGTGCGGGCGGCCCGCGCGGTCCGGGAGGTTGCCCGCACCACCGGGACCCACCGGTATCTGCACGCCTTCCCGGGTGTCGGCCACGCCGCTTCCAACGCGGTCTGCCGAGGGGCCGGGTTCACGCTCCTCGGGCAGGTCGACGCCGAGTATCCGAAGGGCCGCCGGATCAGGTCGAACGACTGGCGGGTGGACCTCGAGGGAGGAGACTGACGTCATGTGCCGCAGCATCAAGACCCTGCGTCCGCCCGTGCTGGCCGAGGAGGCCACCGAGGACGAGATCAGGGCCGCCGCCCTTCAGTACGTACGCAAGGTCTCCGGATTCCGTGCGCCCGCCGCGCACAATCAGGAGGTCTTCGACCGCGCCGTCGAGGCCGTCACCGCGGCCACGACCGAGCTGCTGGCCGACCTGGAGATACGGGGAGGCGGCGGAGCGCGAAAGGCTTCCTGAAGCCTCGCTGCCGAGGTTTGCGCGGTTACGAGCCACCGCCGCTACGAGCCTCCGCCGCTCCGAGCCGCCCGCGCTCCGTGCCGCCCGCGCTACGAGGCCTCGGTCGTTCGCGGCTGGCGGCGCATCAGGTATGCCGCTGCCGCGCCCGCGCCGAACAGCGCCACCAGTGACACTCCCGTCGCCAGCCAGGTGGCGCCCAGCCACTGGCCGCCGAAGTAGCCGAGGGCGACGCTGTACGCGGCCCACGCCAGGCCGGCCAGGGCCGACCAGGGGAGGAACTCGCGGACCCGGCGATGGGCCGAGCCGGCGACGAGTGAGACCACCGAGCGGCCGGCCGGGGCGAAGCGGGCCAGGACGACGAGGGCGCCGCCGCCGCGGGCCAGGGCACCGCCGAGACGTTCCTGCGCGGTGGTCAGCCGCCGGGAACGGGCGATCGCGCGGTCCAGCCGTGCCCCGCCGCGCCAGGCGAGGCGGTAGACGGCCAGGTCGCCGACGACGGACGCGGTCGCCGCGCAGAGCGTGAGGACGAGGATGTCGGGGACGTCCTCCGGGACCCGTCCGGCAGCCGCCGCTCCCGAACCCGCGGCCGCCGCCGTCGCCGCCGTGATCACCAGGACCCCGCTCGGCAGCACCGGCAGGAAGATGTCGAGGAGCACCGAGGCGCCCACCAGCACATAGATCCATGGGCTGCTGACCAGCGACCCGATACTTCCCAGACCTTCGACCACGACAACTCCCCGGTACTCCCCCGTGGGCCGGGCCATGCCGCGAGACGCGGGGACGGCAGGAGCGGCCAATGACAGCCATACAGCGTACGCCCGGGGTGTGACAGAGGGTTCACAGGGGGCTTGTGTGATCGACGCAGGGCGTTCACACGGGGGAGGGGGCCCGCGGCGGTCCGCTCAGGCGGCGACCGGCGTCTGCCGCTCGGGGGCGGACTCTTCCGGCTCGGACGCGCGCCGGGCGAGGAGACGGTCCAGGCCGAAGGCGCCGGAACCGGTGAAGGCGAGCAGCAGGAAGGCCCAGCAGAACATGGCGGGGGCCTCGCCGCCGTTCTCCATAGGCCACAGGGCGTCCGGCTGGTGCACCTTGAAGTAGGCGTAGGCCATGGAGCCGGAGCAGATGACCGCTGCCGGGCGGGTGCCGAGGCCCAGCAGGACGAGGCCGCCGCCGACCAGTTGGATCACGGCCGCGTACCAGCCCGGCCAGGTGCCCGCGTCGATCGTGCCGCCCGTCATCGCGGCGCCGCCGAGGACGCCGAAGAGGGAGGCGGCGCCGTGGCAGGCGAAGAGCAGGCTGACGACTATGCGGAACAGGCCGAGAACGTACGGCTGGGCGCTGGTGCTGTTGAGGCGTGCGGGCATGCGGGGGTGCTCCTTCGGTCGGCCGGCCGGGGCGGGCCGGTGGGGGACGGAACCGAGTGGGCTGCCCACGTTAGGTGAGCCTAATGAGTACTTGCAAGTTCAACATTCCGCCATAACCTGACGTGCGGTCACCTGCCCGACGCTGCCGCAGATCCAGGTGGGAGCGCTCCCACACCCGCGGTGCGGCCCGCCGATGTGACTCGATTCATACCCCGTCCCGCCCTCACCGACTCCTGCCGGAACAACGCCATACGGCTACGTCAACTCCCGGTCCGCGACCGTCCGCAGGACATGTGTCCCGTCCCGGTCCGCGCGGGCCTGTTCCAGGCGCAGCCGGGCCGACCGCCCCCGCAGGGTCAGCGTCATGATCTGGTTCCCGAACCAGGGCCCGCCGGTCCTGCGCCAGCTCACCGACGGCGGCGCACAGCGTCCGTGCCGGGCGATGCGCCGCCCGAGGGCCCGCGCCGGAGCACTCCAGCCGAAACGGAAGCCGAGGCGGATCGAGAGCGGCACCGAATTGTGGACGGGGGAGCAGGTCAGCTGGGCCACCCGCGCGTCGGGCGTGCGCCCCGGCCACGACGGCTCGGCCACGTAGGCGTGGTGGACGTCGCCCGACAGCACGCTCACCGACGCGGGCGCCCCGGGCCCGGTACCGGCGTCGGCGATCAGGTCGCCGAGGGCGTCGAAGGACGAGGGGAACGCGGACCAGTGCTCCAGGTCGGCGCCGCGCCGTATCCGTTCCCCGGCCCGTGCCCAGCGGGCGCCCCGCTCGCCGCCGCACATCGCGGCGTTCCACGCCTCCACGTCGTGCACCAGATGGGGCAGCAACCAGGGCAGGGAGGTGCCGATCAGCAGGTGGTCGTAAGCGCCGTCGCTGTCACTGCCGCTGTCACTGCCGCCGTCTCTGTCGCCGTCTCTGTCGCCGTCGCCCCGGCCCTCCATGACCTGCTCGCGCAGCCAGGCGGCCTCGCCCGGGTCGAGCATCGTGCGGCGGTCCTCGTCCAGGACGCGGGCCGCGCGGGAGTCGACCATCAGCAGTCTCGTGCGCCCGAAGTCGCGCCGGTAGCTCCAGCGGACGGAGGCCGGATCGGCGTCGGCCCGTGCGGCGAACTCCCGCACGGCGTCGGTGCCGTCGGACGCCTCGCGCACGGTCGTGTAGAGCGGGTCGGCGGCCAGTTCGTCCGGGGAGAGGTTGCCCAGTTGCTGGTACACCCAGTACGACATCAGCCCGCTCAGCACCCGCTCCTGCCACCAGTCGGTGGCCCGCATGTCGGCGAGCCAGGCGGCGGAGGTGTTCCAGTCGTCGATGACGTCGTGGTCGTCGAAGATCATGCAGCTCGGCACGGTGGACAGCAGCCAGCGCACCTCGGGGTCGAGCCAGGACTCGTAGTAGAGGCGGGTGTACTCCTCGTAGTCGGCGACCTGGTCGCCGGGGCCCGCCGTCACGTCGCGGCGGCCGGCGATCCACTCACGCGTGGCGTCGGAGATCTCGTCGGCGTACACCTGGTCGCCGAGCAGCAGCAGCACGTCCGGGCGGGTGCCTGAGGGATCGGCCGCGACGCGGGCGGAGAGGGTGTCCAGGGCGTCGGGACCCACCCTGCCCTTGCCTCCCGAGGGCGGCGCCGCCCAGCGGCAGGAGCCGAAGGCGACGCGCATGCCGTCGTCGTCCCCGGGCGTGGCGATCACCGAGGGCGGGAAGCGGGAGTCGGGCGGCGGCCACACGCCCGTGCCGTCGAGCAGCACCTCGTACTCCGTCGCCGTGCCGGGGGTCAGGCCGCCGACCGGGACCAGGGCGTAGTGGTGGTCGGCGATCCGGAAGCTGTGGGCCGTGCCCCGGGCGCCGTCGGCGCAGCGCACCTCGGCGGTGCAGGGGCGGTCCGTCTCGACCCAGACGGTCGCGCACGAACCGTCGGTGTACCTCAGCAGTGGGCCAAGGCGCAGTTCCGCCATGATGATCCTCTCCTCCGTCGCCCCGTACGGTACGGAACGACGGAGGCCGGCGGGGAGGTTCCGCGCCGAACGTACGGTGTACGGGGCGTCAGCAGTTGGCGAGGTAGCCCTGCAGCGCGGACTTCTCCGCCGAGTCGACCGAGAGGTCGTAGTAGTACTTCACCTGCACCCAGGCGCGCACGTACGTGCAGCGGTAGGCGCTGCGCGAGGGCATCCAGGTGGCCGGATCCTGGTCGCCCTTGGACTGGTTGACGTTGTCGGTGACCGCGAGCAGCTGGGGCCGGGTCAGGTCGTTGGCGAAGGACTGCCGGCGCGAGGTGGTCCAGGAGTCGGCGCCGGAGTCCCAGGCCTCGGCGAGCGGCACCAGGTGGTCGATGTCGACGTCGGAGGAGGCGGACCAGGTGGCGCCGTCGTAGGGGGAGTACCAACTGCCGCTGGTGGCGGCGCAGGAGGAGTCGGTGACGACGTTCGTGCCGTCGCGCTTGAGGATCGTCTCGCGGGTGTTGCAGGTGCCGGACTGGGTGATCCAGTGCGGGAAGAGGTCGCGGTCGTAGCCGGTGCGGTCCTCGGTGGCCACCGTGAGGGAGGCGAGGTAGGTGCGGGCGGTGGCGGCGCTGACCGGGGTGGGGAGGGCGGCGGAGGCGGCCGGGCCGTTGAGGAGCCCGGCGGAGGCTATGAGCCCGGTGAACGCGGCGAGGAAACCGAGCCGTCGACGCGCGTAGAACTTCGGCATGCGAACTCCCTTGGGGTGTGGGGGTGTTGGGACGCGGGCAGGGGAATGCTCGCGACGCCGCATGGCGCACAGGTGTGCGGTCGGTAAGAAGTTAGTGACGTGTGCATGGCGCGTCTAGGAGTGCGACGGGACTCGTCACAGGACTTTGACGAGTGCCGTCGTGGGACCCGGCGGGCCTCGTCGTGGGACCCGGCGGGTCTCGGCGCGGGATCCGGCGGGTCTCGGCGCGGGACTTTCGGCCCTCGGTGCCGTCCGGAGGTTCGCGTACTATGGACGGCGCAGAAGGGGAGTAGCTCTTCGCCGGACCGTCGACATACTGCTCAGCCCGCCTGAGCCGGCGCCCGGAGGCAGGCCTCGTACGCGAGGCGGGCCAGCGAGACCTTCGGCAAGCAGTGCACGCCCGTGCCGTACGGCAGGGGTGGATCCGTGTGCTGCCGTGCCGAGGTGTCGCGCGTCGCGCAGATCGTGAGGTCCGCGCAATCAGCACTCTCGGTGGGGTGGCCCCGACCGATTGAGGAATCTTGATCAGCCTGACCGTGACGGCGCTCGTCTTCGGTGTCGTCTTCCTCGCCGAACTGCCCGACAAGACCGCCCTCGCCGGCCTCGTCCTCGGCACCCGCTACCGCGCCTCGTACGTCTTCGCGGGCGTCGCCGCCGCCTTCCTGCTGCACGTCGTGCTGGCGGTCGCGGCCGGCAGCGTCCTGACCCTGCTGCCGCAGCAGCTCGTGCACGCGATCACCGGTGTGCTGTTCCTGGGTGGCGCCGCCGTGCTGCTGATGAAGAAGGACGACGAGGACGAGGAGATCCGCAAGCCGGAGGACCAGTCCTTCTGGAAGGTCGCCGGGGCGGGCTTCATGCTCATCCTGGTCGCCGAGTTCGGCGATCTGACGCAGATCATGACGGCCAACCTCGCGGCCCGTTACGACGACCCGCTCTCCGTCGGCCTCGGCGCGGTACTCGCGCTGTGGGCGGTGGCCGGGCTCGGCATCGTCGGTGGAAAGGCCCTGATGAAGCGGGTGCCGCTGGGGCTGATCACGAAGATCGCGGCCGTGCTCATGCTGGGCCTCGGCGTATGGAGCCTGTGGGAGGCGATCGCCGGCTGAGCGGCCGGCGGCGGGTGCGCGTGGGTGCGTGCCGGTGGCGCGAAGCCGCTCTATTTTGTACCGTGGATGAACAAAGTGGCTCCCGCCCGTTCTCCCTGACCGGCGGGCGGGGCCGCCTTGTTTCCTCCCTGTCCCTTGGAGTATGCCGATGACGGCCACCGCCAGCACCGTTCTGCCCGCCCGCGCCCTGCTGCTCGACATGGACGGCACCCTCGTCAACTCGGACGCCGCCGTGGACCGCGTCTGGCGGCGCTGGGCCGACCGGCACGGACTGGACGGCGACGAGGTCATGAAGGTCGTCCACGGACGGCAGGGCTACGCCTCGATGGCGCTGCTGCTGCCGGACCGGCCCATGGAGCACAACCACGCCGACAACGCGCGCATGCTCGCCGAGGAGACCGCCGACACCGAGGGCGTCGTCGCGATCCCCGGCGCCGCGGAGTTCCTCGCCTCGCTGCGCGGGCTGCCGCACGCCCTGGTGACCTCGGCCGACGTGGCCCTGTCCACCGCGCGGATGGCCGCCGCCGGGCTCGCGCAGCCGGACGTCCGGGTCACCGCCGAGTCGGTCGGCGCGAGCAAGCCCGACCCGGAGGGCTTCCTCAAGGGCGCCGCCGAACTGGGCATCGCCCCCGCCGACTGCGTCGTCTTCGAGGACTCCGGCGCCGGCATCGCGGCCGGGCGCGCCGCCGGGATGCGGGTCGTCGGGGTAGGACCGCGCGCCGGGTTCCACGGGCCGGACGTGGTCGTGGAGGACCTGACGCGGGTGCGTGTCGAGGCCGGCGCGGACGGCGGGCTGCGCCTGCACATCGGCTGACGGGGGCTTGACGGGGGCTGCCGAGCGGCCCGCCGCCCCTACGGCTCCCGGGTCTCCGACTCCAGCTTGCGGCGGGTGTCCGGGCCGTAGACGCCGACCCTGTCGGTGCGGATGCGGTTCTCCCACTGGTACTGGCGGACGGCGTCCTCGACCTGGCGGTCGTAGTCGCCGTCGAGGTCGCCCCAGTACATCCACTTCTCCTTCAGGCGCTGCTGGAGTTCGACGACCTCCGGGCCCTGGTCCCCGCGGCTCAGCGTGCCGCCGTCGGGGCTGTCGTCGTCCCCGGACTCCTGCGGGGCGTCGTCCGCAGGCGTCGTCGTGCTCTGCGACGGCTCGGCCGACCGGGACGGTGTGGGCGAGGCGCTCGACGCCGACGCCGACGGGGACGGCGAGGCCGAGGCGCTGTCACTGGCCGACGGGGAGGCGGACGCGGACGGGGAGGCGGAGGCGGAGGGCGACGGGGAGGCGGAGGACGCGCTCGGTTCCGCACTCGGCGAGGACTCGCCGGTCGACGGATCCGGCACGCTCGCCCGGACCTCGTCCGGCATCGCCCCGTCCCGCGACGGGGTGTCGTACGAGAACAGGCCGCTGGCGAAGCCCGCCGCGCCGATCACGACCACGACCGCTCCGGCGGCACTCAGCAGGACGCCCCTGCGCCGCCTCCGCGGCGGCCCGCCGTCGCCGCCCGCGCCTCCCCTGCCCGGGTCCGCCCGGGGGAGGGGTGTGGTGGCGGAGGCATCGAACAGGCGCAGGTCGTGCGCGCTGGGGGAGCCGGCCGAGGGGGCCAGGGGCGTCGGCAGCGCGGAGGCCGCCTCCATGTCCCCGTCGCGCGGGTCGCTGCCGGAGGCGGCTCCGGTACCTGCACCGGCACCGGCACCTGCACCTGCACCGGCACCTGCACCGGCTCCGGCGCCGACGGCGCGCAGCGTCATCGTGGCGTCCGGGTCGGACCCGGGGGATGCGGGCGGTACGGGGGATGCGGGCGGTGTGGGCGACGCGGGCGGGACGAGGTGCTCGCCGGACGCGCCGGCTGCGTCGGACGCGTCGGGCGCGCCCGAAGGGTCCCCGGCCGTCCCGTCCAGTTCGACGTACGGCCGTATGCGCAGCGGATCGAAGTCCTCCGCCGCTGCCGCCTGGGCCGTGCGGGCGTCGCGCAGGGCGTCGGACGCCCTGGTTCCGCAGGCGCACGACGGGGTGTTGTCCGCCGCCCTGGGTGTGCCGCACTCCGGGCAGGCGGCCCCCGCCGGCCGGTCCTGCGACGGCTCCTTCTGCTGATCCACGCGTTCGTCCCTCCCCTCGCGACCCCCTCGCGACCTCCAGAGATTATGCAGATCTTCTCCATACTTCGGCGCACACGCCCCCGGAATACCGGCTTCCCGGAGGACTGAAACGGCCATAACTGGTCACACCGACCAGGATGGACCGTGACACCTGTGGAGGTCGGGATGGCCGGAGACGTGCGCGAGGCGACGGAGTCGGAGCCGGACCCGGCGCGGCCCGCCGCACCGGGGGAGCGGGAGCAGGTCTCCAGCGGCGTACTCGTCTCCATCGGAGCCCTGCTCCTCGGCATGCTGCTCGCCGCACTCGACCAGACCATCGTGTCGACGGCACTGCCGACCATCGTCAGTGATCTCGGCGGACTCGAGCACCTGTCCTGGGTGGTCACCGCGTACCTCCTGGCGGCCACCGCCGCGACCCCGCTGTGGGGCAAGCTCGGCGACCAGTACGGGCGCAAGAAGCTGTTCCAGCTGGCGATCGGGATCTTCCTGGTCGGTTCCGCGCTGTGCGGCATCGCGCAGGGCATGGGCCAGCTGATCGCCTTCCGCGCCCTCCAGGGCCTGGGCGGCGGCGGGCTGATGGTGCTGTCGATGGCGATCGTCGGCGACCTGGTCCCACCCCGTGAACGCGGCCGCTACCAGGGGCTGTTCGGCGCGGTCTTCGGTGCGACCAGTGTGCTCGGGCCGCTGCTCGGCGGGGTCTTCACCGAGCACCTGAGCTGGCGCTGGGTCTTCTACATCAACCTGCCCATCGGCGTCGTCGCGCTCGCCGTGATCGCCGCGGTCCTGCACATCCCGCGCCGCACCACCCGGCACGTCATCGACTACCTCGGCACCCTCCTCATCGCCTCCGTCGCCACCTCCCTGGTCCTGGTGGCCTCGCTCGGCGGCACGACCTGGGCCTGGAGCTCCCCGCAGATCATCGGCCTCGCGGTGCTCGCCGTCGTCCTGGCCGTGCTCTTCGTGGCCGTGGAGCGCAGGGCGGCCGAGCCCGTCCTGCCGCTCAAGCTCTTCCGCGTCCGCACCTTCACGCTCTCCGCCGTCATCAGCTTCGTCATCGGCTTCGCGATGTTCGGCGCGATGACGTACCTGCCGACGTTCTTGCAGGTCGTGCGGGGCGTCACGCCCACCATGTCCGGTGTGTACATGCTGCCGATGGTGTTCGGCCTGCTGCTGTCGTCGACCGTCTCCGGGCAGATCGTCAGCCGCACCGGCCGCTGGAAGGTGTTCCCCGTCGCGGGCACCGCCGTCACCACCCTCGGGCTGCTCCTGCTGCACCAGCTCGACGAGAACAGCGCCACCGCCGAGATGGGCGCCTACTTCTTCGTCTTCGGCCTGGGCCTCGGCCTGGTGATGCAGGTCCTCGTCCTCATCGTGCAGAACGCCGTCGCCTACGAGGACCTGGGCGTCGCCACCTCCGGTGCGACCTTCTTCCGGTCCATCGGCGCGTCGTTCGGCGTGGCCATCTTCGGCACGATCTTCGCGAGCCGCCTCGGCGACCAGCTCACCGACGCCTTCCGGGGCGCCGCCCTGCCGCCCGGCGTCTCCGTGGACACCCTCAAGGCCGACCCGCGCGGCATCGGCGCCCTGCCGCCCGCGCTGCGCCCCGAGGCGATCCACGCCTACGCCTCCTCCATCACCGACGTCTTCCTCTACGCCGCCCCCGTCGCCCTGCTCGCCTTCCTGCTGGCCTGGTTGCTCAAGGAGGACCGGCTGCGCGGCTCGGTCACGGCACCGGACGCCACCCAGACCCTGGCCAGCAACCCGGTGGAACGCTCCTCGCACGACGAGGTGTGCCGCGCCCTGTCGGTGCTCGGCACCCGGGAGGGCCGCCGGGAGATCTACCGCAGGATCACCGCGCGGGCGGGCTACGACCTGCTGCCCGCGTCCAGCTGGATGCTGCTGCGGGTCAGGAAGTACGGCCGGGTCGAGCCGGCCCAGCTCGCCGAGCGCAGCCCGGTCCCGCTGGCCGCCGTGATGGCGGCGGCCCGGCAGGTGGAGGAGCGGCATCTCGCCGTCCGCGAGGGCCCCGACCTGGTCCTCACCCGCCAGGGCCGCGAGGTCGCCGAACGGCTGGCGCTGGCCCGCGAGGAATCGCTTGCCGAACTGCTCGGCGACTGGTGGGGGCCGGACCGCCCGACCGACCTGGTGCGGCTGGTGCGGGAGCTGACCGGGGAACTGTGCGGCTCGGAGCGGGAGCGCCCGCACGAGGGGCGGACGCCCGCGCGGGCAGGCTGAGCGACGCCGTCGGGAGTCGCGGTCGGAGCGCGGCCGTCAGGATCCGCGGTCGGAGCGCGGGCGTCGGTAGTCGCGGTCGGAGCGCAGCCGCTTGGCGAACCAGTGCTCCGCGTACGGACTCTCGTTGTACGCCTCGGTCTCGGTGTAGCCGAGGCGCGCGTACAGGGCGCGGGCCTCGACGAGGTCGCCCCGCGTGTCCAGGACCATGCGCTCCGCCCCGAGCGCCCGTGCCGCGTCCTCGGCGGCCCGCACGAGCAGCGCGGCGCCGCCCCGGCCGCGCATCGGGCCGTACAGGAAGACCCGGGTCAGCTCGGCGGTGGTGTGGTCCAGCAGCCGGACGCCCGAGGAGCCGGCCGGTTCACCGCCGTAGCGCGCGACCAGCAGGCGTCCGCGGGGCGGTACGAGGTCGGCACCGGGGTAGGCGGCGATCTCCCGCTCCAGCTCGTCGGGGTCGGTCGCACGGCCCTCGTGGAGCCGGTACCAGCGGTCGCTCACCTCCGTGTAGTACGCGCGCCAGAGGGCGGCGGCGACGGGGGAGTCGTACGGTTCCGGGTCGACGGTCCAGGTCATGACCCGCATTGTCGGCCGGGGACCGGCATCCCGGGCAAGCGCATTTTCCCACCGGTGTGCCGTCGGCGCACGCCGTGCGCCGTTTGAGCGCGGACTGCGGGGCAACACGAACGGCGAACCGGCCCGCTCGTAGAGACGGCAGGCCGACAATCCCGGAAGGCACTCATGTCCACAGGCGTGATCATCGCTTTGATCGTGATCGTGGCGGTCGTGCTCGTCGTCGCGGCCGTCCTTGCCCTGCGCGCGCGGGGCCCCCAGCACGGCGGAAGCCTGAAGCGGCGCTTCGGGCCCGAGTACGACCTGGCCGTGGCACGGCACGACGGCGACACCAAGGCGGCCGAACGCGAACTGGCCGAACGGGTGCGGCGGCACGGGTCGTTGCACACGCGTCCCCTCGAACCCGCCGAGCGTGAGCGCTTCGAGGCGCGTTGGGCCGCGGTCCAGGAGCGCTTCGTCGACTCCCCGCGCGAGGCGGTCGGCGAGGCGGACCGGCTGCTCGCGGAACTCGCCGGCGCCCGCGGTTTCCCCGACGGCGGCCAGTACGAGGAGCAGCTCACGGCGCTGTCCGTGCACCACGCGCACCACGTCGAGGGCTACCGCCGCGTGCACCGCGTGACCCACACCCGCGTGGACGACGCGCGGGACGGGGGTGCGGGCACGGAGGAGATGCGTGAGGCCCTCGTCGAGGCCCGGGCGCTGTTCGAGGCCCTGGTACGCCAGGACCGCCACGACCACGGCCGACAGCGGGCCGGTACGGAAGCCGACGCGTCGCCCGCGCAGCCCGCCCGCACGTCCCACACATGGTCGCTCGGCAAGCGCCGGCCGAAGGAGAGCTGAGGCAATGTCCGACACGACAGGCAAACGCGGCACCCCGACCGAGCCCCGCACCCCGACCGAGGCCCGCACCCTGGCCGAGCCCGGCACCGCTGCCGGTGTCGGCGCGGCCCCCGAGCCCGGCGTGATCCCGGAGCGCGGCACGAGCGCCGGGCCCGGCGCGACGACCGAACCCCGCACCCCCACCGAGCCCCGCACCCCGACCGAGCCCCGCACCCCGACCGAGCCCCGCACCCCGACCGAGCCCCGCACCCCGACCGAGCCCCGCACCCCGACCGAGCCCGGTGTCACCGGCGAAACGGCCCCGGTGGCCGCCCGCTCGCTCCTCCCGCCCGGGGAGTCCGACCGACTCGGTGAGCGGCTGCACCACGCCGTGGCCGGGTTCGTCGACGCGCCGCGGGCCTCCGTGGAGGAGGCCGACCGGGTCCTGGAGGAGATCGCCGCCCGCTTCGCGGACGCCGTGGCGCACCGCCGCCGGACCCTGCGCACCTCCTGGCAGGAGGCCGACAAGGACCGGGGCACGCCGAGCACGGACACCGAGCAACTCCGCCTGGCCCTGCGGGACTACCGCGAGCTGGCGGACCGGCTGATGCGCCTGTGAACGACGGGCGTCACCGCTCCGCCCGGCCCTCCCGCCACTGCCGTACGACCTCTTCGACGTCGTAGGGCTTCAGACCCAGCGGGGGGCCGGGCGGCGGCTTGAACATGACGTCGCGGATCTTGACGTTGATCTCCTCGACGATGCGGCGGACCACTCGCTCCGACGGTGCCTTCGCCGCCGCTTCCAGGGCGTCCTCCGCCTCCTTGCGCAGGGCCAGCGTGGGCGGCAGTACGGAGAATCCCTCGCGGGCCATCTTCCGCTTGACCCACCACAGTTCGTCGTAGGTGCTGTCCATCTCGCTCGGCAGGGGCTTGCCGACGCCGGGCAGTTCGGCGAACTCGCCGCGCGCGTCCGCATCACGGATCTGTTTGTCGACCCAGGACTCGAAGTCGACGCCAGGTGGCTTTCGCTCGGTCATGACCCCATTGTGCCGGACGCCGGACACGGCTTCACCGGTCGATCTATCATGCGGCGGCGACAAGGCAACGGACCTCGAAGGAGCGCACGTGCTCGAACTCACCATGGCCGCCGTCACCGCGGCGGACGCGGGCGCCACGGCCGGCATGCAGATGGCCGACGCGCCCAGCGAGCCGGACGCGGTGCTGCGGGTGGGCAGGGACAAGTCCGTGTGCCGGCTGTCGACGCCGGACGACTGGCTGTTCGTCTCCCGGGTCCATCTCGAGTTCCGCTGCGGAGCCGACGGCACCTGGCGGCTGAGCTGGCTGCGCGGCTCCCAGGCGGACCCCTCCAGCGAGGTCCGGCTGACCATCGGCGAACACCGGCAGGCTCTGCCGTACGGCGGCACCGTGCCGCTGCCCCGGGGCGGCAGCGGCGAGGTGGTGGTGCAGGACCGCGCCGAGCCGCGCAGCGTCAACGTCGGCTTCTACCACGAGGTGTAGGCCCGGCCCCCGCGCCTGGGTCGGCCGCCCGCCCCCCCGTGCCCGGGTCGGAAGCTCAGGCCAGCACACGCGCCAGCGCGAACCCGTCGTACCCCTTGGTTCCGACCGTCTGGAGGGCGGTGCCGCTGAGCCGGGGGTGGCTGCCGATCAGCTCGATGGCGGCGCGGGTGCCGCGTACGTCGTCGCCGGTGTCGCCGGCGTCGGCCACCCGGCCGCCGCGGACCACGTTGTCGATGACGATCAGGCTGCCGGTGCTGGTGAGTCTCAGGGCCCACTCGAGGTAGTGCGGGTTGTTGCCCTTGTCGGCGTCGATGAAGACCAGGTCGAAGGGCGGCGGGTTCTCGTCGGCGAGCTTCGGCAGGGACTCCAGCGCGGGACCCACCCGTACGTCGACGAGCGCGTCGAGTCCGGCGCGGGCGATGTTGCGGGTGGCGACCTCCGCGTGCCGGGCGCTGTACTCCAGCGTGACCAGGCGGCCCTCGGCGGGCAGGGCGCGGGCCAGCCAGATGGTGCTGTAGCCGCCCAGGGTGCCGATCTCCAGGATGGTGCGGGCGCCCTGGATCTGGGCGAGGAGCTGGAGGAGCTTGCCCTGGTTGGCGGCGACGTTCACCGGGGGCAGCCCGGCGGCGTCGCTCTCCCGGCGGGCGGCCGCCAGGGCGTCGTCGTCCGGTGCGAGGTGGGTGACGAAGTAGGCGTCGACGTCGTCCCAGACCTGCGACTCGCTCATGCGGGGCCTCCCGTGTACGTCGTGACGTGTTCCCCGCGTGTGGGCCGGACCTGTGCCCCGCGACGGAAGAGCTGGCGGGAGCCGCCCTCCGGGCCGGGGGCGACGACTTCGGCGGGGGTGAAGCCGAGGCGCTCGTAGAAGGCGCGGGCGCCGCTCTCGGTGGCGCCGGGGTGGTCGGCGCCGAAGGTGACCACCTCGATGCCGGCCGGTTCCCGCACCCACCTGCGCATCGCGTCCCGCATCAGCGCACGGCCGACGCCGCCCGCGCGGGCCTGCCGGGACACGACCAGCCAGTGGACGTGGTGGACCGGCGCGTCCGCGTCCGTGTCCGTGCCGAACAGGAGCCCACCGAGCAGCTCCGTGCCCGTACCCGCACCCGGGCCGGCGTCGGTGTCCGGGTCCGGGGCGACGGCGACCAGGGCCGCGCCCCGGCGGATGTGCTCGCGCACCGCGTCGTGGAATCCGGCGTCCTCGACCATCGGGCCGAACCAGTGCTCCACCTGGCCCGCCAGGCCCAGGAAGCCGGGGAAGTCTCGCTCCTCGGCGAGTCTGACCATCATCCTGGCAGTCTCGCAGACAAGGGCGGTCAGCGCCGTTGCTCCACCGCCGGTGCCGAGCCCGGCAGCGGGCGGCCCGCCGACTCCGTCATGAACCACACCGCCACGCCGCCGACCACGGCCGCGGCCATCATGTAGTACGCGGGCATCATCATGTCGCCCGTCGCCCCGATCAGCGCCGTCACCACCAGCGGCGTCGTCCCGCCGAACAGCGACACCGAGACGTTGAAGCCGATCGACAGCGAGCCGTACCGCACCCGCGTCGGGAACAGCGCCGGCAGCGCCGACGGCATGGACGCCGTGAAGCAGACCAGCAGCAGGCCCAGCGCACCCATGCCCAGGGCCACCGCGAGCAGGCTGCCCTCGCGGATCAGCAGCAGCGCCGGGACGGACAGCAGCAGGAAGCCCGCGCAGCCCGCCGCGATCACCGGCCGCCGCCCGACCCGGTCGGTCAGCGCGCCCGCGAACGGCTGGACGACCATCATCAGCGTCATCACGCCCAGCACCACGAGCAGCCCGTGCGTCTCGTCGTACTTCAGTTCGCTGGTCAGATAGCTCGGCATGTACGACAGCAGCATGTAGTCGGTGACGTTGAAGACCAGCACCAGGCCGACGCAGAGCAGCAGCGCCCGCCACTGACCTGTGACCATCTCGCGCAGCGGCACCTTCACCCGCGCCGTCTCCGCCTTCGCCACCTCGGCCGCGAACGCCGGGGTCTCCTCCAGCCGCATCCGCAGGTACAGGCCGACGATGCCCATGGGGCCCGCGATCAGGAACGGGATGCGCCAGCCCCACGACATCAGGTCGCCGTCCGACAGCAGAGCCGTCATCAGCGTCACCAGACCGGCGCCGCCGATGTACCCGGCGAGCGTGCCGAACTCCAGCCAGCTGCCGAGGAACCCGCGCCGCTTGTCCGGCGCGTACTCGGCGATGAAGGTGGACGCGCCCGCGTACTCACCGCCGGTGGAGAACCCCTGCACCAGCCGGGCGGCCAGCAGCAGCACCGGCGCCCAGACACCGATCGTCGCGTACGACGGGATCAGGCCGATCGCGAACGTGCCCGCCGCCATCATGATCATCGTCACGGCGAGCACCTTCTGCCGCCCGACCCGGTCCCCGAGCGGGCCGAAGACCATGCCGCCCAGGGGGCGCACCAGGAACGCCGCCGCGAAGGCGCCGAACGTGGAGAGCAGCTGCGCGGTCGGGTTGCCCGACGGGAAGAAGACCTTGCCCAGCGTCACGGCGATGTAGCTGTAGACGCCGAAGTCGAACCACTCCATCGCGTTGCCCAGCGCCGCCGCCTTGACGGCACGCCGGACGAGGGCGGGATCGGTGGCGGTGGGCGCGCCGGGGGCACGCGGCACGGCGGATGCGGGGGTGGTCCGGAACGGGGGAGTGGCGACGGGGGCGGCCGACAAAACTACGCTCGCCTGCTTTCGACGGGGACGGGGACGGAGGCGGGGGAAACGCCACGACCCGCACGGCGGCGCTGTCGCCGGGCCGGAAAGAGCCCACGGCACTCGGCCACGGGCGGAAAAGCGACCATAGGCGCTGATGCGCCGTTTACGCCCGGTATGCTTTTCGTTGCACTGTGCACCAAAATGGCGTACACGCAGGGGACATGCGCGCGCCGCGTGCCGTTCCCCCACCCGCGCTCTGTGATCCTTCTCGCTCCCCGGGTCGAGAAGCGGGCGGCTGTCAGGTTGAGTGGGGGGCGCTCGCGTCTTCCTCCGGGGGTGGTGCGAGCCTCATAGGGTTCGCAGGGACGGCACACCGCGTCCACGAGCGCGGTACGTACGGTACGAACGGGGCGGGAGGCCGACGAGGCGTGGCGAATGCGGAGCACAGTGGGCGACCGGCGGAGTCCTTCGGAGCCTCGGCCGCCGACGTGACCAGAGCACGATGGCGCGTCGCACGCCTCGGCCTGTGGCTGATCGCCGCCGTGCTGGCCGTACGACAGGTGGCCGCGGTCCTCGGCACCCCGCGCGGGGAACGCCTGACGGACCTGGAGACCTGGGTCGGCGAGCACGGCGTCCTGCACGTGGAGGGGTCCCTCTACGACTCCACCCAGTTCACCGGGACGCCGTTCGTCGGTCTCGTCCTCAAACCCTTCACCCGCGCCGCCGAGCAGGCCCTCGGCTGGGGCTGGACCTTCGGCTCGCTGCTGCTGGTCGTCGCCCTCGGCCTGGTCGCCGCCCGCGCCCTGCCCCAGCCGGTCGGACGCCGTACGGCGCTGCTGGCGGCGCCGGTCGCCATCAGCCTGCTGATGCTGTCGCTCCCGGTGCGCAACGCGTTCTGGCTCGGCCAGACCAGCATCATCCCGGTCCTCCTCGTCCTGCTCGGCTGCTTCGCCGTACGCGGGGCCCAGGGCGACCGGGCGGGCGGCGTGCTGATCGGTGTCGCCGCCGCCTTCCAGCCGACCGTTCTCCTCTTCGTCCCGCTGCTGTGGTTCACCGACCGCAGACGCGCCGCCGTGTCGACCGGGATCACGTTCGCCGCCTGCACGGCCGTCGCCTGGGCGGCCATGGCCCAGGACTCCTACACGTACTGGGTGCACCACATGGCGGGCGTCGGCCTGGGCGGCGAGGCCGACGACCTCGCCAACCAGTCGCTGCACGGCGTGCTCCTCCGCCTCGGCCTGAACGGCCCGCTGGAGATCGCCCTCTTCCTCCTGCTCGGCGCCGCCGTCGCCGTCCTCGCGCTGCGCCGCGCCGTGCGCTACGCCCGCGACGGCCAGCTGCTGCTCGCCGTCGCCGTCACCGGCTGCGCGGCCGTGGCCGTGTCCCCGGCCACCTGGCAGCACCAGCTGCTGTGGGTGCTGCCCGCGGTCGTCGGCCGGGTCGGCAGGCGGGCCTCGGACCGGTACGTGTGGCCGGTCGCCGTCGTCCTGGTGATGACGCTGCCCGCGAAGATGATGCTGCCGGACATGTCGGCCCTGTACCCGCTGCGGGACAACGTCGTCCTGCTCGCCGCGCTGGCCGCCGCCGTCGCCGTGCCCTTCCTGCCGCGCACGTCGCCCTACTTCGACACCCCGGTCCCCACGGCCTACGCGCCCCCCGTCCCGACCCGGTTCAAGCACGTCCCGCTGCTGCCGTTCCTGCGCCGGGTCCTCACCCGCCCCAACCTCCTCCTGGAACTGCTCCTCATCCGGGTCACCTACGCCGCCTACTCCCAGGTCCGCCTCGCGGCGACCGGCGGCAGCAACTCGGCCGGCCGGGCGCGCGCCGAGGAGCACGGCACGCAGATCCACGACATCGAGCGGTTCCTGCACATCGACATCGAGCACGCGATCAACCACGCGGTGGTCGAGGTCGGCTGGCTGCGGGACTTCTTCGACTTCTACTACACGTCGTTCCACTTCGTCGTCCCGCTGGCCGTCCTCGGCGTCCTGTACTGGCGCCGGCCCGTCGACTACCGCTGGGCCCGTGCCTCCCTGGGCTTCGCCACCCTGCTGGCCCTGGTCGGCTTCTGGCTCTACCCGCTGGCCCCGCCGCGGCTGATGCCAGGGCTCGGGATCATCGACACCGTGCACGGCGTGCAGGACTTCTCCAAGCCGGACTACGGCACGCTGACGCACCTCACCAACCAGTACGCGGCGATGCCGTCACTGCACTTCGGCTGGTCCCTGTGGTGCGGCGTGGCGATCGCGATCATCGCGCCGAGGATGTGGATGAAGGCCCTGGGCCTGCTCCACCCGCTCTTCACCGTCTCGGCGATCGTGGCGACCGGAAACCACTGGGTCCTGGACGCGGTGGGCGGCGCGGCGGTGGTCGCGGCGGGCTTCGGTCTGACGTACTGGTTCCAGGGCCCGCGGGCCCGGACGGCGGCGGCGAAGGAGGTCGCGGCGCCCGCGCCCGGCGTCAGCAGCGATCCCCCGGCCCCGGCGAAGGACCGTACCGGGAGCTGATCCGGTACTCGCCCGGCGCCCCGACGGTCAGCCGGGTGAACTCGCCGTCCTGCTTCAGGCACCCGCCGTCGCTGCGCAGCCACGGCGACCAGGCGACCCGCACGGTCACCGCGCCGGGCCGCTCCACGCGCAGTACGAGGTCGGCGGGGCCGGTGGACACGACGGTGCCGGGCGCGGAGACGAGCGGTACGGCGTCCCGCACCCGGAAGACCAGCCAGTGCGGGTCCCGCCAGACGGGCTCCAGCCAGTCGGGCCGCAGCTCCGGGTCCCGTACCAGCTCCGCCTCCGCCCTGGCCGGGCCGTCCGGCCTGCCGAGCGGAACGACGACGAAGCCGACCGCCCACCGGTCCAGCCACTCCCGGTAGGTGGCCGCGGAGAAGCTGCCGTCGTAGAAGAGGCGGCCGCGTTCCACGTCGAGCTGCCGGTTCCAGCCGCGGGCCAGGTTGACGTGCGGGGCGAGCAGGGTGGCCTCGCGGTGGTTGCGGGCCGGCACCACCTCCACCCGCGTGCGGTCGGCGCCGAGCCCTTGCAGGGCCGCCACGACACCGTCCGTCTCGGCGGCCCAGGCGGGCACGACGGTGGACACCCGCAGATCGGAGACGGTCTTGCCGCCCACCCACCACACGGAGTAGGCGAGCGCGACGGCCAGCAGCCCCCGCGCGAGCCGCCGCACCCGGTCCGCGGTGAGCGCGGGCGGGGCGGTGAGCAGGGCCGCCAGCAGCACGGCGGGCGCGAACAGCTCCGCGAACCGTTCGACGTTCGTCCCGACCGGCGAGGCGATCAGATACGTCAGCACGGTCCCGAGCGCGTAAACGGCCCCGCTCCACCGGGCGACCCGCCAGGTACGCGGGGCCAGCACGGTGACGGCGAGGCCGAGCAGGACCGGCGGCCAGATGCGGGCGAACGCCATCGGCTGCTCCCCCGTGAAGGGAAAGAACAGCGTCGTCAGCCCGACCACGGCCGCCGGGGGTATGAGCAGGCAGAGGGCGCGCCCCCAGTCCCGTACGAGCAGGAACGCGGCCCCCACGACGGCGACGAAGAGCCCGGCCACCGGCGAGGCCATCGTCGCCAGCGCCGCGTACCCGGCGGCGAGCCACAGCCGCCGCTCCCGCACCAGCGGCACGCAGGCCGCCAGGGCGAGCGCGACGCCGAGCGCGAAGGTGGCCCGGCCCGAGGCGACGTCGCACCACAGCGCGAGCGAGGCGAGCAGCGCGGGCCACACCGGCCGGCGCACCCCGCACCGCACGACCAGCACGGCCGCCAGCCAGGAGGCGGCGAGCCCGGACACGACCGTGACCGTGCGGACACCGACCAGCGCCATCAAGTACGGGGAGATGACGCTGTAGTTGGCGGTGTGCATCCCGCCGTACCAGAACAGCCCGTACGCCGAACCCCCGTGCCGCGACGCGAAGTCCGCCCACGCCTCCTGCGCGGCGAGGTCACCGCCGCCGGTGGCGAGAAACGCCCACCACACCACGTACAGCGGAACGGTGGGCAGCGTGGCGAGCAGCGGCACGCGATGCCGGCGCCCGAAGGCGCGCAGGGCGTCACCCGGACGTCTGTCCTGACGCTGTTCGGTCCGGGTGACGGTGAGTTCGGCAGGGGCCACGGTCGGGGTTTCCGTTCGAGGTCATCGAGGGTGCCCGGTGTGGACACACGTGCGAAGACGATAATTCGAACGGAAACGTTGGCCCGGACCGGGCCCGATTACCCGGCGGTGGCGGTCGCCCAGCCGACGAAGGCGGTGAAGGCGGCGGGGGTCAGGGTGAGTCCCCGGCCCGACGGGGTTCTGGAGTCGCGGACGGCGACGGCGGCGTGGCGGGGCCGAAGGGCGGCAAGACGGTGTGGTTCGAGTGCGGGGCGGTTCCGCACCGGCCCGGCTAGAGCTTTGCGAGGAAAGGTTCCATCGCCGCCCAGGTCGCGTCCGGGGCTTCGAGGTGCGGGAGGTGCCCGGCTTCCGGGACCTCGACGAACCGCGCGCCGGGTATGGCGCGTGCGACGGCTCGCCCGTAGACAGGCGTGACGATGCGGTCGCTCTCGCCCCACACCACGAGTGCCGGGACGTCCACCGTGTCGAGCCGGCCGAGCAGCGTCGGATCGCTCATGCTCCGGCCCGCGACGGCGGCGATGGTGCGGCCGTTCGCCTGCTGGATCGCGCGCTGCTCGTCGGTGAGGCGGGCGGGGTCGACGTAACCGCGCTCCGGGTGGTGCCAGGCGGCCTCGGCGAGTCCACGGGCGTCCAGGGCGAAGAAGTCCGCGACGGGTTCGCCGTCCACCACCGCGCCGACGCCGTCGATGACGACCACGCCCCCGATCACTCCCGCACAACGGTCGTCGGCGGCGGCCTGCACGGCCATCTCGAGAGCCACCCACCCGCCGATCGAGGATCCGATCAGCACGACGTCTCGGCCGCCTATCTCGCGCAGGCGCGCGAGATAGGCGGCCGCGAGCTGAGGGACCGAGGCGATGGAGTCGGGGCGCGTCGTGCCCTCCCAGCCGGGATGCGTGGGCGCGAACGCGTGCATCGTGGCCGCGAGATGCCCCACGAGGGGCGCGACGGTCCGGGGTCCGCCGCCGCCGTGCAGTACGAGTGCCGTGCGTGCTGCTGCGGGGGAGCCGGCCCGGAGGGCGGGAAGGCCCTGGACGAGAGAGATGTTCATGACGCTCCTGCTGGCTTCGTATCAACATGTTTATATACGAGTGTTGATACGCTAACACCATGGCGACCGACCTGGAAGTCCTCGGGCAGGCGATCAAACGTGCGCAGTACCGCAACCACCGCGCGATGGACGCCGCACTGCGCGAGACCGGGGTCAGCCTCGTTCAGTGGGACGCACTGCGCGCCATCGAGCGGATGCCCGGAGCCTCCGGGCACGAACTGGCCGTCGCGACGTTCCAGAGCGACCAGGCGTTCGGCACCCTCGCGAACCGGCTCGTGGAGCGCGGGCTCATCACCCGGTCCGCAGGCCGTGGGCGACGCCTCGATCACGCGCTCACCGAGTCCGGGCGGGCGGCACTCGCGGAAGGGCGGCAGTTGGCGACCGGCGTCCTGCGGGACCTCTTCGCACCTCTCGGCGAGGAGCAGCGGGCGCAACTGCTGCGCGCGCTCCGGGACCTGACCGAGGGCCCCTAGGTCAGGGACTCCTGCGACGGCACGACGACCCCGTACATGTCGGCGACAGTGGCGAGGGCGCCGTAGTGCACCTGGCGGGCGTCGAGTTCGGTGTCCGCGACCGGCAGGGCGCGGGTGGCGCAGGCGTCGGCGACGACCGTGGGGCGGTTGCCGCGCAGGAAGGCGCCCTGGGCGGTGAAGGCCACGCACATGTGGGTCATGAAGCCGACGACGACGAGGTCGTTGTTGCCTGCCGCGTCGACGTGCTCGCCCAGGTCGGTGCCGAAGAAGGAGTCCGGCGCCTTCTTGGTGACGACGGGTTCGCCGTCGACCGGGGCGACGCTCGGGTGGATCTGCCCGATCTCGGCCCCGAGGTCGTACGGGCTGCCCTCGCCGCCGTCGTGGACGACGTGGACGACCCTGGCACCCTCCCGGCGGGCGCGGGCCAGCAGCCGGGCGCCCGCGTCCAGCGCGGCCTGCCAGCCGTCGAGTTCCATCACGCCGGTCGTGTAGGTGTTCTGGTAGTCGACGAGGACCAGCGTGGAGTCGGCGAGCTTCGCGGGGGTGTCGTCGAGCCCGCTGAGGCGGCGCAGCGTGGTTCTGGGCATGGGAACTCCTCGAATCCGGGTGTGGGTGAAGGCCGTCGGCCTGCTCCTACGACGCTAGGGCTCGCCCGGTGATGTCGGCAATGTCGTCTAACCTGCAGATACCGACATGGCCGTGGGACAGCGGGAGGAACCGTGAACTCCGTCGGACGACTGATCGTCGTCGTGCTCTTCGAGGGCGTCGACCTGCTCGATGTCACCGGGCCGCCGGAGGTGTTCTCCCTCGCCCGGCGCGAGACGGAGGACGCGGCGGGCTACGAGGTGGTCCTCGCCGCCGTGACCATGGACCCGGTGACCACCGCCGCCGGAGTCCGCGTCCTGCCGGACGCCACCTTCGAGCACCTGTCCGCGCGGCGCATCGACACCCTGATCGTGCCCGGCGCGGTCGAGATCGACGGCCGGCGCCGGGTCCGGGCGGTCACCGACCCCGTCGTGGTCGAGTGGGTGCGGCGCCTCGCGGCACGCACCCGGCGGGTCACGTCCGTCTGCGTCGGGGCGCACGTCCTGGCCGCCGCCGGGCTGCTCGACGGCAAGCGCGCCACCACGCACTGGTCGACCGCGCGGCAGCTCGCCGACGAGCATCCGGCGGTCGAGGTCGACGCCGACCCGATCTTCATCCGCGAGGGCGACGTGTGGACCGGCGCGGGCATCAGCTCCTGCCTGGACCTCTCCCTCGCCCTCGTCGCCGACGATCTCGGCGAGGCGGTGGCGCTCCGGGTGGCCCGGCAGCTCGTGATGTACCTGAAGCGGCCGAGCGGGCAGAGCCAGTTCAGCGTGCCGCTGGAGCAGGTCTCCACGACCCGGCGCGTCGAGGACCTCCGCCACCACATCCTGGGCAACATCGCCGCACCGCTCACCGTCGCCGACCTCGCGGCCCACGCCCACGTCAGCGACCGGCAGCTCACCCGCATCTTCAAGACCGAACTCGGCACGACCCCGTACGCCTACGTCGAGTCGGCGCGCGTGGAGGCGGCACGCCAGCAGCTGGAATCCACCGACGCGACCCTGGAACGCGTCGCGTCGGCCTGCGGTTTCGGCACCGTCGACACCCTGGTCAGAGCCTTCCGCCGCAGACTCGACACGACCCCGACCGAGTACCGGCGCCGCTTCCGGACGGGCGCGGCCTGAGTCAGCCCAGTTCCGCGGGGCCGTAGCACGCGGCGCCCGCGCCCGTCGCCAGGGCCCAGTAGCGGTCTCCGTACGACCAGTGCCACCACTCCGTCGGGTAGTTGACCAGGCCCGCCGCGGTGAGTGCGGTGCCCAGCACGGCACGGTGGGAGCGGGCCTCGTCGCTGATGCTGTCGGCGTGCGTGTAGCAGGCGCCCGCACTCTCCTCCGGGGTCGCGTTCATGCGCGTGCCCAGGTCGAGTTCGCGGCCGTCGAGGTCCGCGAGCGTCAAGTCGACGGCGGCGCCCGCGCTGTGGGGGGCTATCTCTGGCGGGGAGACGTAACGGCTGGCCGCCGAGCGGATCCGGTCGGGGGACCACTCGGGGTTTTCGGTGCGCAGCCGGGTCGCGTACTCGTCGAAGTAGCGGCGTTGGAGGGCGGGTGGGCGGTATCCCTCGACGAAGAGCAGCCGCAGTCCCGGCGGCAGTTGCGCCTGGGCTTCGAGGAGCCGGGCGAGCACGCCTTCCCGCAGGTGGGCGAAGGCGCCCGCGGAGTCCTGCCACTTGCGCCGGTCGACCAGCAGCGGGCTGTCCCGCAGAACGTCGACGAGTCGTTCGCCGCACTCCTGGACGGGCACGGCGGCGACCTTCGGGTCGGACATCAGAACGATCTCGGTCATGGCGCGATCATCTCGCGGCCCGTTGGCGGTGATCGCGGAGGCGCGGGGGACTTCTATTCGTTCTCTGGTGCAGGAGTTCGCGGAGTCGACGCTGACGGAGGAAGAGCGTCGGGAGCGGGCTGAGCGGACGCGCGCCTACCTGGCCGAGAACTTCGGGGTCGAGGTGGACGACGAGGAGAGCGCGGTGATGGGACGCAGGCTCCGGGAGGCGTTCGCCCGGCAGCAGAGTGATGCCGGGTGATCCTGCACCACCTCGTTCTCGACGCGCCCACGCTCGTGGCGCTGTCGGGCAATCGGCAGGTGTCCGCTCTCATCCACCGCGCGAACTTCGAGACGGAGACCCGTTTGTGGGTGCCGGCCCTTTCCGTGCTGGAGGCGGAGCGTGAGCTTCTCGGCATCACGGAGCACGTGGGGCAGCTGGACGTGATGCACACCGTCGACCTCGACTGTCCGGCCGTGCTTGCGGTGGCACAGCTGAGCCGCGACGGAGTGCCGCCAGGGATCGGCGCGGCGATCCATGCGGCCCGTCACCTGCCCGAGTGGGGCGCGGACGCGCTGATCGCCACAGTGGCCCCGAAGTCGTACGAGGGGCGGGGCCTGCCCGTGCTGGACCTGAACCGCTGACGCCGGGGACACCGGCCGGGTCAGTACCAGCCGTTGGACTGCCAGAAGGTCCAGGCGTCGCAGGTGCTGCCGTAGCGGTCCTTCATGTGATCCAGGCCCCACTCGATCTGGGTGGCCGCGTTGGTCTTCCAGTGGTCGCCCGCCGAGGCCATCTTCGAGCCCGGCAGGGTCTGGACCAGGCCGTACGCGCCGCTGGAGGTGTTGGTGGCGTGGATGTTCCAGTCGCTCTCGTGGTCGACGATCTTCGAGAAGCACTGGAACTCGGCCGAGTCGCCGATCATCTTCTTCGCGGTCGCCTGCGCCGAGGAAGCCGGCGTCGCGGCCTGCGGACGTACGTGCCCGAGCCCGCACGTCCTTCCAGGAGCCCGTCGATGATCAGCTGGTCCACGGCCCGCTGTACGACGTTGCGTCCGCCCCGTACTCCTCTGCGAGCCGCGCTCGCGACGGGAGTCGCGCGCCGATCTCCCACTCTCCCGCGCGTATGCGTCTCCGCAGCGCGTCGGCCAGTGCGAGGTACGGCGCTTCCCGGGGCATGGGTGGTCCTTCCAGTCGCTTCAGGGGTGTCGGCAAGCTAATGCACCGGCTGAAAGCTGATGGAGCAGCAAGTCCTGCGGAGAGCGGTTTCGACCCGTCGCGGAGAAGCCCACCCGTGGCTGTCTCCGGTCGGTGTTGATCTTCTGTCGTCGAAAACGAGATCAAAGCTTGATCGCTGTCGATACAACCGTCGGTAAACGTCGCGTTCCTCACGTGTGCTTGCGGAACTTGACGAGGTGTTGTCCTTTTTCAACCAGTTGACGTGCCGTCCCGTTGAGGCATTAGTTACTTCCGGCAAATCTTGTGAACGTATTGGGTGGGGTGCGGCGGGAATGTGGAACCGATTGCGGGGCGGGTCCTCGGGCCTGGTCGCGGTGGTGTGTGCGGCGGTGATCGCCGCGGTGGTCCCGGGACCGATGGCGTACGCGGCCGACGAGGAGGCGCCGGCTGCGTCGTCGTCGGAGGGGCAGAAGGCTCTTGACGCGGCGCGGGAGTCCGGTGAGCGGGTAGAGGTGCCAGGACAGCGGACGGAGCGGACGACGGTCTTCGCCAACCCGGACGGCGCCACGTTCACTTTGGAGGAGTCGGCGGTCCCGGTCCGGGTGCGGGCGTCGGGGGGTGGCTGGCAGACGCCGGACGCGACGCTGGTGAAGCGGGCGGACGGGTCGGTCGGTCCGAAGGGCGCCGCGGTGGGGATGGCGTTCTCCGGCGGCGGAGACGGCGCTCCGCTGGCCCGGATCGAGGACGAGGGCCGTTCGTTGGCTCTGGACTGGCCGGGCGGTCTGCCTGCTCCGCGACTCGAGGGTTCGAGTGCGGTGTATGCGGAGGTGCTGCCGGGTGTCGACCTGAAGGTGACGGCGACGCCGGAGAGCTTCCAGCATGTGCTGGTGGTCAAGACGCCCGAGGCGGCGGCGAGTGAGGAGCTGAAGGAGCTCACGTTCGGTCTGGAGACGGAAGGGCTGTCCGTGCGTGAGGGCGCGTCGGGTGCGCTCGCGGCGATCGACGGCAACGGTGCCACGGTGTTCCGGGCGCCTCCGGCGCGGATGTGGGACT
This sequence comes from Streptomyces violaceoruber, assembly GCF_033406955.1. Classification (NCBI taxonomy): domain Bacteria; kingdom Bacillati; phylum Actinomycetota; class Actinomycetes; order Kitasatosporales; family Streptomycetaceae; genus Streptomyces; species Streptomyces violaceoruber. The sequence goes on from NZ_CP137734.1 coordinate 5,971,730, forward strand.
CGGCGGGCCGAGCGGCGGATTCCGACGGGGCCCGGCAGCAGTCGAAGTCGTCGCCGACCGAGTCGTCGCTGTCGAAGTCGCAGGCGCAGCTGTCGCAGGCGGTGGGCGGGGACGGAACGACGGGTGAGCCGGCGGACCCGGCGGAAGGCGCTCCGTCCGGCTCCGGTCTGGAGCCGGGGCAGGGCGACACGGTGGCCCGGATGGACGTCGAGGTGGGCAAGGGCAGCCTGTCGGTCGTTCCGGACGCGGACATGCTGGCCGGTACCGACGCGGACGCCTTCCCGGTGTTCATCGACCCGACGGTGACGTGGGGCGAGTCGGAGCGCACCCTGTTGCGCAGTGACGGCTATGAGTCCTACGGCTGGGGCAACGGGGACGACGACCGGGGCAAGGGAGCTGGCAAGTGCGGTTCCTGGAGCGGCTACTACTGCGGTCCGGGCTATGTGCAGAAGCTGTACTACGAGTTCTCGCCGTCGAGTCTGCGGGGCAAGAAGGTGCTGGACGCCACGTTCCGGGTGACGGAGCCGTGGGCGTTCCAGTGTGATCCGCGCTGGGTGGATCTGGTCCGTACGAACAACATCTCCTCGTCCACTACGTGGTCGTCGCGGCCCAAGGAACTGGACTGGATGGTCGACCGGTATGTGTCGGCCGGTCGGGGTTCGCTGTGCGACCCCGACTCGCCGGACGCGCCGATCGAGTTCAACGACAATCCCGAGGAGAGCAACGAGAACCTGACCCCGACCGTGGCGAGCTTCGCGGCGGGCAAGTTCTCCCGGCTCACGCTGGAGGTCCGGGCGCACGACGAGGGTGACACCTCGGCGTGGAAGCGGTTCAAGAACGACGCGGTCCTGGCCGTGAAGTACGTGGGTCTGCCGGACAAGCCGTCCGCCGTCGGCATCCAGGGGGGCGGGAGCAGTACCGCCCCGGTGTGCGACAAGCGTGAGGCCGATGCGTCGATCGTCTCGTACCCGGCGCCCACGCTGAAGGCCACCGCGCAGACCAAGGCGGGCGGCAACGACGACACCGCCCAACTGCGGGTGTACTTCGACATCGACGTGAAGAACGCCGACGGCTCCTGGACGGACGTCAACCCGGGCAACGGCTCCCTCGGCCCGTCGACCGGGTACGTCGACGACGACAGGGCGGTGTCCTTGAAGTGGTCGTCCCTGGCCGACGGCAAGCTGTACCGGTACCACGCCTGGACCTGGTCGTACTACGGCTCCAGCCACCTCAGCAGCGCCGCCTCCGACGGCTTCTGCTACTTCCGTATCGACTCCACCCGGCCCAAGGCCCCGCAGGTGACGCTCTCCTCGCCGTACACGGAGTGCACGACGAACGCCTGCGCGGCCTCCGGCGGTCCCGGTGAGGTGGCGACGCTGACGTTCAAGCCGGCGTCCGGTGACACGAACGTCTCCTATCAGTACAAACTGTCCTCGCAGGCCGCGTGGTCGTCCGAACTGAAGGGCGCCACCGCCACGACGAAGGTCACACCCACCCGTGGGGGCCTGCACCGCGTGTACGTGCGGGCGAAGGACACGCTGGGCTGGGGCGAGCAGTCCGTGACGGACTTCCTGGTGGACTCCGGCGCGGGCCCGGTCGGCCGGTACCACTTCGACGAGACCACGGGAGCGGCCCTCGACTCCGCCACCGTGGACGGCCGTGACGACGCGGCCCTGTACGGGGCGGCACGGGACGACCGCGGTCGCCGCGGCCTGATCACCCACGATGCCGAGGGCAACGCGCTCGGGACGCCCGTCACGGACCAGGGTCTGACTCTGAACGGCACCAGCGACTACGCGGCCACCAGCACGGCCGTGGTGGACACCCGAGCCTCCTACACCGTCTCGGCATGGGCCATGCTCAAGCCGGGCGTGACGCACAACCAGACGGTGCTGGGCCAGAACGGCAGCTTCTACAGCGGCTTCTACCTCACCTACCGCGAGGCCGAGGGGACATGGACGCTGAGCACGTCCCCCAAGGACGCCACCGACGGCAACATCACCGAGCAGAAGGTGACGGCCACCCAGCCCGCAGCAAAGGGTGTGTGGACGCATCTTGCGGCCGTGTACGACGCGGACAAGAAGCAGATCCGGCTGTATGTGAACGGCCGGCTGCAGGGCAGTGACACCGTGTCCGCGGCCTGGGCGGCGGAGGACGGTCTGCAGATTGGCCGCGTCCTGTGGCGGGACGCCTACACCGACTACTTCGCCGGCTCGATCGACGAGGTCACCGTCTGGCAGCAGGCCCTGACCGACGAACTGGTCGCCGACGATGCCCGGCTCATGAACTCGCCGAACCACGCGGCGGTGGAGCTGGTCGCGGACTGGTCGCCGGAGCGGGGCAGCGGCACCACGGTCCCGGACGCCTTTTCGGGTTACGGCAGGTCCCTGACCCTGGCCGGCGGGGCCGCGCTGGACGACGGGGCGATCGTCCTCGACGGTGCGGACGACGCGGCCACAGCCTCGGGACCGGTGGTGGACGACACGGGCTCGTTCACGGTCACGGCGCTGGCGGCGCTGGACGCGGACAAGGTCCTCGCCAAGCCCGTCGGCTACGTCGGCCAGGTCGTGGGACAGCGCACGGCGGACGGATCGGCGTGGGGCCTGTGGTACAAGCGGACCGGCAGCGCCACGGTTCTGGACGAGGAGACGCTGGAGGAGAAGACCGTTCCGGAGGGCTTCTGGTACTTCGGCCGGTTCGACGCCGACGGCGAGTTCAGCGGGGTGGCCTCCGAGGAGAGTGCCTCGGTGGACGGCATGGTCCGGCTGACGGGTGTCTACGACACCGGGGACGGCACGGTCCGTCTCTACCTCGGCAGTGTCGTCAACGGTGACGCGCAGGCGTACACGGCGAAGACCGGCTCGGGCGACCTCGCCCTCGGCAAGGGCAGCACGGACGGGACGTGGCAGCACTACCTGCCCGCCCGGATCGCCGACGTACGGCTGTGGACCGGCGCGATGGCGACCGCACAACAGATCGACGAGGCCGTCGGCGACTGACGACGGGTGAGCCGGGGTGAGGGCGGTCGTCGCGGCGAACGCCCTCACTCCCGGCGCGGGCGGACACCGCGGCGAACGGACACACGGTGTCCGGGCCTTCTTCTTCACACAAGGGAACTGGGTGGGACAAGAACCATGGCACTTGGCATAGGCACCTCAAGGCAATGGGGTGGAGGGACCCGGCACCGAACGGGGCGATTGCTGGCGCAGTCGTTGGCCCTGGCGTTGATCGTGCCCACGGGGCTGGCGCAGGTGGCACAGGCCGTGGAGCAGGACGGGCTGGGCCGTCCCGACGTGCCCGAATCCCTGGTGACCAAGGTGAAGCCGTTCGACGCGGACGGAGCGAAGAAGGCGCGGGCCAAGGTCGCCGAGGAAGGGAAGGCCAACGCGGAGCAGGCGAAGCGGGCGACGGCCGAACGCGACGCGGACTGGCCGGGCGGGGGCACGGCGAAGGTACCGCTGAAGCCGAAGGCGGACGGCACGGGCAAGCCGGCCGGTGTCCCGGTGACGCTGAGCCCGGCGGCCGGGTCGAAAGCGTCGGCCGCGGCGTCGGGCGAGGCCCGGGTCACGGTGCTGGGCCAGAAGGCGGCCCGCAGGGCAGGCGTCACCGGCGTGCTGCTGACGGCCGAGGCGGAAGGCGCCGGCACGGCGAACGTGCGCGTGGACTACGGAGGCTTCGCCTCGGCGATCGGTGGCGGCTGGTCGCAGCGGCTGCGGCTGGTGCGGCTGCCGGCGTGTGCGCTGACGACTCCGGAGAAGGAGGAGTGCCGCAAGCAGACGCCGCTGGCCTCCTCGGCCAACGACCTCAACGACCAGACGGTCTCGGCGACGGTCTCGCTGGAGGAGGCTTCGGGCGGGACCTCGACTCAGTTGTTGGGGGAAGCGGGCAGTGCCGCGTCCTCCGGGGCGACGGTGCTGGCGGTCACGGCCGCGGCGGCGGGTTCGGGGCAGTCTCCCAAGGGCGCCGGTGACTACTCGGCGACGAAGCTGGCGGAGTCCTCGTCCTGGCAGGCGGGGGGCAGTTCGGGTTCGTTCACGTGGTCCTACGACTTCACGATGCCGCCGGCCGCGGCCGGTCCGGTGCCGCCCTTGTCGTTGTCGTACGACTCGGGCAGTGTGGACGGCCGCACGGCGACGACGAACAACCAGACCACGTCGGTGGGTGAGGGTTTCGCCCTCACGGAGTCCTACGTCACCCGCGCCTACGGCTCGTGTGACGAGGACGGTCACGACGAGGTCTACGACCAGTGCTGGAAGTACGACAACGCGAGCCTGGTCCTGAACGGCAAGTCGACCCGTCTGGTCAAGGACGACGACAGCGGCGTCTGGCATCTGGCGGACGACGACGCCTCGAAGGTGACGCGGTCCACCGGGGCGGACAACGGGGACGACAACGGCGAGTACTGGACCGTCGTCACGGGTGACGGCACCAAGTACGTGTTCGGCAAGAACAAGCTCGAGGGTGCCGGTGACCAGCGCACCAACTCCACCTGGACCGCTCCGGTCTTCGGCGACGACTCGGGTGAACCCGGCTACGGCGGCGGAAACGCATTCGCCGACCGCGACTTGGTCCAGGCCTGGCGCTGGAACCTCGACTACGTCGAGGACACCCACGGCAACGCGGCGACGTACTGGTACACCAAGGAATCGAACTACTACAAGAAAAACAAGGCGGACAAGGCCAGTACCGGCTACACCCGGGGCGGCTACCTGAACCGTATCGAGTACGGTCTGCGCAAGGGCGCCCTGTTCACCGACAAGCCGGACGCCAAGGTCACCTTCTCCTATGCAGAACGCTGCACCGCCTCGGACTGCGACAGCCTGACCGAGGACACGGCGGACAACTGGCCGGACGTGCCGTTCGACGCGATCTGTTCCAAGGACGACGACGAGTGCGACGCGGCCGGCCCGTCCTTCTTCACCCGCAAGCGTCTGACCGGCATCGACACTTTCTCCTACAACGCCGACAGCAATGCCCACGACCCGGTGGACTCCTGGGACCTGACCCAGAAGTACCTGGACGGCGGCGACATCGGTGACAGCTCCGACCAGGTGCTGACCCTGACCTCGCTCAAGCGCGTGGCGAAGGCGGGCGACACGGCCATCACGGTCGACCCGGTCGCGTTCACCTACCAGATGCGACCCAACCGGGTCGACGCCACCGACGACATCCTGCCGCTGACCCGCCCGCGCATCTCCACCATCACCTCGGAGACCGGGGGGATCACGGAGGTGACGCTGTCCGCGCCGGAGTGCGTGCGCAGCGAGGTCCTGAACGCGGCGCCGGACACCAACACCCGCTCCTGCTTCCCGCAGTACTGGCACATCAACGGCGCCGAGGACGCGGCGATCGACTGGTTCCACAAGTACCGGGTGACCGCGGTCGGGGCACATGACGCGCAGGCCATCAACCCCGCGGTGGAGTACGCCTACTCCTACAGCGGTGCGGCCTGGCACTACAACGACGACCCGTTCACTTCCAAGGACGAGCGGACCTGGTCGGACTGGCGCGGCTACCGTCAGGTCACCGCCTACACCGGCAGGGTCGGCGAGACCCGGTCCAAGACCGTCTCGCTGTACATGCAGGGCATGCACGGCGACAAGAAGAAGGACGGCACCACCAAGTCCGTCACCGTGCCCCCGCTGCTCGACACGGACGTCGACTTCTCCGCCGCCACCGACAGCGACCGGTACAAGGGAGCACTTCGCCAGCAGGTCACCTACAACGGCAGCCAGCCCATCAGCAGCGTCTTCAAGAACTACACCTACAAGAACACCGCAACCCAGACCGTCCCCGACGCCACCGACCACGCCGCCCTGTGGGTGCGCAACTCCTCCACCTACACCAGCACCTACCTCACCGGCTCCAAGACCTGGCGTACCCGGACCACCGGCCAGAAGTACGACGACCTGGGCATGGTGTACGCCGCCGACGACTGGGGACAGGCGGGCCTGGGTGGCGACGAGACCTGCACGCGCACCTGGTACGCCCGCAACCCCGACCTGGGCATCACCAGCCTGGTCTCCCGCACCCGCACCGTGGCCAAGCAGTGCTCGGTCACGGATTCGGCCCTGAACCTGCCCGCGACCAGCGCCACTTCCGGTGACGTCCTCGCCGACACCGCCACCGTCTACGACAAGGCGGGGACCACTACCTGGCAGGCCACGCAGAAGCCCACCAAGGGCGAGCCCACCTGGACCGGCCGTGCCACCGGCTACGCCGCGACGGCAGGGAGCGACGGAGAGCGTCTGCCGTCCGGCTGGCAAACCGGCACCACCACGACGTACGACGCCCTGGGCCGTTCCCTCACCGTCACGGACACTGCAGGGCACAAGGCTTCCACCGCCTACACGCCCGCCGACACGGGGCCCCTGACCAAGACGACCTCGACCGACCCGAAGGGCTATCGAGCGGTCAACTTCCTCGACCCGCGACGCGGGCAGGTGGAGCGCAGCTACGACATCAACCTCAAGAAGACCGAGCAGCACTACGACGCGCTCGGCCGGCTCACCGAGGTGTGGCTGCCCAACCGCTCCAGCGCCAGCCAGAGTGCGAACGTCAAGTTCACCTACCACATCGACAAGGCCAAACCGTCCTGGGTGTCCACCGCCACTCTCACCAACGACGGCAGCTACACCACCAGTTACACCGTGTACGACTCCCTGCTGCGGCCCCTCCAGAAGCAGGCGCCGACACCGCAGGGCGGCCGGCTGCTGACGGACACGCACTACGACACCCGCGGTCTGGCCTACGAAACGTTCGCCGACATGTTCGACAGCGCCAGCGCTCCGAACGGCACCTACACGCGTGCCGAGTTCGGCCGTGCCCCCACCCAGACGGAGGTCGTCTTCGACGGTGCGGGTCGCCCGACCACCAGTACGTTGTACGTCGGTGGCGTGAAGAAGTGGGCCACCAGCGCGAGCTACACCGGTGACTCCACGGCCACGACCGCTCTGGACGGCGGTTCGGCGCAGCGCACGATCACCGACGTCCGAGGTCTCACGATCGAGACCCGCGACTATGCCGGTGAGAGCCCGGCCGACGCGGACTTCGGCACCGGCCCCGGCACCTCCTACACCTCGACGAAGTTCACTTACACGGCGGGCGGCAAGCAGCGGACGATCACCGGTCCGGACGGTGCGAAGTGGTCCTACGGCTATGACCTGTTCGGCCGCCAGACCAGCGCCGACGACCCGGACAAGGGTCGGACGACCACGGGGTACAACGCTCTCGACCAGATCGTCAAGGCCACCGACTCCCGCGGGAAGTCGGTCCTGAGCGCCTACGACGAGCTGGGTCGTCCCACCGGCACCTGGGCGGGCTCGAAGACGGACGCCAACCAGCTCACCGGCTACACCTACGACACCCTCCTCAAGGGCCTGCCCACCGACTCCACCCGCTACCTCGGCGGCAAAGCCGGCGCCGCCTACACACAGGCGGTCACGGCGTACGACACCATGGGCCGCCCCACCGGTACCGAACTGCGGTTGCCGGACAGCGACCCGTTCGTCAAGGCCGGTCAGCCCGCAACGCTGGCGTTCGAGTCCCACTTCAACATCGACGGCACGCTGAAGCAGGCCAAGGACCCCGCTCTCGGCGGCCTGGCCGCCGAAACCGTCGGCTACGACTACAACGCCTTGGGCAACCTCACCGACATCGGCACCTACCTGACCGACGTCGACTACTCCGCCCTGGCCGAACCGCAGATGCTGACGCTGGGCACCGGCGACGACAGCGTCTACGTGGCCAACACCTTCGAGGCGGGCACGAGGCGCCTGACCCGCAGCTACACCCAGGACGAGACGCACCCCTACCAGTTGCAGGACCTGCACTACGGCTACGACCAGGCCGGCAACGTCACCTCCATCGCCGACCCCACCACCCTCGGCGGCACCAGCAGCGCCGAGACCCAGTGCTTCACCCACGACGCACACCAGCGTCTGACCGAGGCCTGGACCCCCGCCTCCCAGAAATGTGCCGACGCACCCGGCGCCGACTCGCTGTCGGGACCGGCACCGTACTGGACCAGCTACACCTACAACGCCGCCGGCCAACGCACCACGGAGACGGAGCACACCGACGGCACGTCGAGCAAGACCACCTACTGCTACACCAACACGGACCAGCCCCACACGCTCTCCGGCACCACCACGACCGACTGCGCCGCGCCCGAGCGCACCTACACCTACGACACCCTCGGCAACACCACCGCACGTCCGGGCGTCGCCGCGGACACTCAACAGAACCTGACCTGGTCCGAGGAGGGCAGGCTCACCCGCCTCACCGAGGACGACCAGTCCACCGACTACGTCTATGGTGCCGACGGCGCCCTGCTCGTCCGAGCCACAGAGAACGGCGAACGCGTCCTCTACGCCGGCGCCACCGAACTCCACCTCCGGCCCAACGGCACCACCTGGGCCCAGCGCTACTACGCGGCCGCCGACCTCACCCCGGCCATGCGCTCCAACCAGACCGGCACGGACAAGGTCACCTTCCTCGTCGGCGACCACCACGGCACCTCGCACCTGAGTGTCGACCGAGCCGACCAGCAGCTCAGCAAGCGCTACACCACGCCCTTCGGCGAGGACCGGGGAAAGACGCAGTACGGGCCCTGGCCCGACGACAAGGGCTTCCTCGGCAAGACCAGGGACACCAACACCGGTCTCACCCACGTCGACGCCCGTGAATACGACCCGAGCATCGGCCAGTTCGTCAGCGTCGACCCCCTGCTCGAAGCCGACAAGGCACAGACACTCAACGGCTACAGCTACGCCGCCAACAACCCCACCACCCTGTCCGACCCCACCGGCACCAGGCTGGCCGCCTGCGAGGGCGGCTGGAACGAGTGCGGGCCCGGCGGGAACGGCGGTATCACCGACGAACACCAGGTCCCGGACAGCGATGGTGGAACGGCTGACACAGGCGGGACCAACACCACCTCCACGACGTACGCGGGCGACGGTCAGCCGATCGTCGACGGGATCCGGATTCCTGCGGAGAAGGAACTCCGTGCCATGGGACTCGCCGGCGGCTACCCCGAATCCGCCACGTACAACCAGATGCTGACCAAGTGGGCGGATCGCAAGTGCTACAACAGGACATCCACTGCCCAGGTACAGGGCTTCTGTGACACGGCGGCACGCGCCGGTGTGCTGACCGACCCGCACAGCAGCGCGAACGACCCGTGGGGTGCGAAAGCCACCTGGCACTGCCTTACTGGTCGGGGCGACTGCGGTGAAGCGATCGTCTCCGACATCATCACCGTGGCCACCATGGCCTTCGGATCCGTCGGCAAGTCTCTTTCGGCCCGAGGGGCTTCACGCTCCGTCGCCGCGGAAGCCGAGGAGAGCGCGGTCGCTCTGCTGCTGAGAGAGGCATGCAGCTTCGACCCCGCTACGCCGGTTCTGCTGGAGTCCGGAGAGACCAAACCCATCGGGGAGATAGAGAAGGGTGACAAGGTCGCCACGGGCGACCCCCGCACCGGTGACCGCGAGGGTTCGAGAACGGTCACGGCACTCATCGTGCACCGCGACAACGACCTCGTTGACGTCACCGTGCGCACCGCCGACGGTAAGACGTCGACGATTCAGGCGACCTCCCGCCACCCCTTCTGGGACGACACACTCCATGCCTGGGTCCGAGCCGCCGACCTGCAATCGGGTCACCTGCTCAACACCGCCGCGGACACCCACGTCTCGGTCACCGATGTCAGGAACCGCCCTGGCTCGGCCGACATGTACAACCTCAGTGTTTCGGACCTGCACACGTACTATGTACTGGCGGGAGACGCGTCGGTATTGGTTCATAACAGCGGCTGTGCCGAGGACGTCTACGCCATCGAAGACCACGTCATTCCTCGTCACACGCGAGGTGGTGCGGAAGCAGATGCAACGAAGTCTCTGTTTGACGATGGCGTAGACCTCGGGGAGTTGGCTGCGGGGAGCGCCGGAAAGATCGGCCGCTATCAGGCCGCCACCGGGAACATTCGGTACGTCATTACAGGAAAGAAAATCGTGGGGGCTGATCGGCGCGGACTTCCTACGAAGACCTACACGATCGTTCGTGAAGGAAGAGATGGGGAATTGATTACCATGCATCCAGGGCTCCCGCGCGACTTGGAACCCTGATGATTAGAGTCGACGTGAGGTCAGGAAAGGGGGATCGAGTGGCATCGGTTGCCGCAGACTCGGAGTTTGATCCAGTTCTCAGCGGAGTGGACCGTAAGAGGTATCCGATCCTCGGTCACTTGGATCCGTATGGCGATACGGTGCTGAATCGCCTTCAAGTGGAATCGTTGGTGGAAGAGATTTCCGAGGTGAGAACAAATCAGGAAATCATCTCATCGGAATTTGCGGACAAGCTGGTGGCGCTGTGTCGTGAGTGTCTGCTGCGACCTCACCGATTCCTTTGGTTTGTAGGGGAGTAGGAATGAGAGATTGACGTGTAGCAGCGCCACTGGAAATTCCTTCTGGTGGGGCTGCTGCCGTGCTTGACGGCAAGGCGGAGGGTGGAGCCTCTCGTCGGGCAGCTCATCCAGTCCCGGTGTATACACGGACGTATACTGCGGGCATGAGCGATGCGATGATCCGGGTCCCCGCCGAGGTGCGGGACCGGTTGGCAGTGATCGCGGAGGCGCGGGGGACGTCGATTCGATCCTTGGTGCAGGAGTTCGCGGAGTCGACGCTGACGGAGGAAGAGCGTCGGGAGCGGGCTGAGCGGACGCGCGCCTACCTGGCCGAGAACTTCGGGGTCGAGGTGGACGACGAGGAGAGCGCGGTGATGGGACGCAGGCTCCGGGAGGCGTTCGCCCGGCAGCAGAGTGATGCCGCGTGATCCTTCACCACCTAGTCCTCGACGCGCCCACGCTCGTGGCGCTGTCGGGCAATCGGCAGGTGTCCGCTCTCATCCACCGCGCGAACTTCGAGACGGAGACCCGTTTGTGGGTGCCGGCCCTTTCCGTGCTGGAGGCGGAGCGTGAGCTTCTCGGCATCACGGAGCACGTCGGGCAGCTGGACGTGATGCACACCGTCGACCTCGACTACCCGGCAGTGCTTGCGGTGGCACAGCTGAGCCGCGACGGAGTGCCGCCAGGGATCGGCGCGGCGATCCACGCCGCTCGGCACCTGCCCGAGTGGGGTGCCGACGCGCTGATCGCCACGGTCGCTCCGAAGGCGTACGAGGAGCGCGGGCTGCCCGTGCTGGACCTGAACCGCTGACGCCGGGGACACCAGCCGGGTCAGTACCAGCCGTTGGACTGCCAGAAGGTCCAGGCGTCGCAGGTGCTGCCGTAGCGGTCCTTCATGTAATCCAGGCCCCACTCGATCTGGGTGGCCGCGTTGGTTTTCCAGTCGTCGCCCGCCGAGGCCATCTTCGAGCCCGGCAGGGCCTGGACCAGGCCGTACGCGCCGCTGGAGGTGTTGGTGGCGTGGATGTTCCAGTCGCTCTCGTGGTCGACGATCTTCGAGAAGCACTGGAACTCGGCCGAGTCGCCGATCATCTTCTTCGCGGTCGCCTGTGCCGAGGAGGCCGGCGTCGCGGCCTGCGCGGGCGCGGCGGCGATCAGCGAGCCGCAGGTGGCCGCGGCCAGGGCGGCACCCGCGAGGGCCTTCTTGGGGGTGGCGACGGTACGGAGGAGGGAAGCGGCGGTCAACGGAGGGCCTTCCTTCGGGGACAGGGGCGTCGGCGCACACCGGCCCGGCATGCGTCGGCGCCGCTGCCCGCGAGGGCGTCGGCGCCTGGCGACCGGTTCAGAAAAACAGGCGGGGCAGTCGTCCGCAATCGTCGCTTTTGCTATCCGCGGTCGTAGGTGGTCGCAGGTGGGGCGCCGAGGCCCCGGCCCCGGGGGCCGGGTGACCGGTCCGCCGCCCGCCCTCCACCTACGAACCCGCTTCGTAGGTGAAGCCGCTCACGTGGGGCGGCTCACCTCGTCGGGCTTCTCGAACGTGACCGGTGTCTCGAAGGCCGCCCTGCGGGTCGCCCGGCGCAGTGCCTTCAGGACCGGGGTGCCGAGGGCGAGGGTCAGGACGACCGTCATGGCGGCGCGGCCGCCGTCCCAGCCGAGCGACGTGGCGAGGCAGTAGGCGAGGAAGCGGGCCAGGTTGTCCGCGATCGACGCGTCCGGGTCGAAGGCGATGTTCGAGGCGAGGGTGTTCATGAAGGTCCAGCCCGCCAGGTTCATCACCGTGCCGTAGGCGAAGGCCGCCAGGAAGCCGTACGCCGCCAGCATCAGCAGCTCCGCGCGGCCGCGCAGGCGGTCGGGGCCCGGGAGCAGGCCCGCGCCCATCGTGAACCAGCCCATCGCCAGCATCTGGAACGGCATCCACGGACCGACCCCGCCCGTGAGCAGCGCGGACGCGAACATCGTGACGGAGCCGAGGACGAAGCCGAAGCCGGGGCCCAGGACCCGGCCGCTGAGCACCATGAGGAAGAACATCGGCTCCAGGCCGGCCGTCCCCGCTCCGATGGGGCGCAGGGCCGCACCCGCCGCCGCCAGCACGCCGAGCATCGCCACCGCCTTCGAGCCCAGCCCCGACTCCGAGATCGTCGCCGCCACCACCGCCACCAGCAGCACCAGAACGCCCGCGAACAGCCACGGCGCGTCCTGCGCGTGCGCGTTCAGCGAGGCGTCCGGCGGTGCCAGGAAGGGCCACCCGAAGCCCGCCACACCCACCGCGCTGACCAGCACGAGGGCGGCGATCGAGCGGGGGCCGAGGCGCACGGCGCGGGCCTGGCGCTGGGGAGCGGGGCCGCCGGTCATGACAGGGCCTCCCGCACCTGGGCCACGGTGAGCCACTTGCGCGGCGCCAGCACCTTGGCGACCTGCGGGGCGTAGGACGGCGAGGCCACCACCACGTCCGCCGCCGGACCGTCGGCGATCACCTCGCCCTCGGCGAGGAGCACCACGCGGTGGGCCAGCTCGGCGGTCAGTTCCACGTCGTGCGTGGCCAGCACGATCGCGTGGCCCTCGGCCGCCAGGCCGCGCAGAATGCCGGTCAGCCGGGCCTTCGCCGCGTAGTCCAGGCCGCGGGTAGGCTCGTCCAGGAGGAGAAGGGGAGGACGGGCGGTCAGGACCACGGACAGGGCGAGGGTGAGGCGCTGGCCCTCCGAGAGATCGCGGGGGTGGATGTCGTCCGTGATGCCGGGGAGCAGCTCCGACAGCAGCGCGCGGCAGGTGCCGGGGGCCGCGTCCGCGTCCCGGTCGGCGGCGGCGCACTCGGCGGCGACCGTGTCGGCGTACAGCAGGTCGCGCGGCTCCTGCGGGACCAGGCCGACCCGGCGTACGAGGTCGCGGGGGGCCGTACGGTGCGGTACCGCGTCCCCGGCCCGGACCGAACCGGCCGACGGCTCGACCAGGCCGACGAGGGCCGAGAGCAGGGTGGACTTCCCGGCGCCGTTGCGGCCCATCAGGGCGACCGTCTCGCCGGGGGAGACGGTCAGGTCCACGTGGCGCAGGGCCTGGACGCGGTCGCGGCGCACGGCGAGGGAGCGGACCTCGGCGGCGTACGGGGTGGGGGCCGAGGGGTTCTCCGGGCGCTTCCCGCGGCGGCGCCAACGGGAGGTGACGGGGCGCGGGGCGGGTGGCGCCGGGAGCGGGGCGGACGGCGGCGGGGTGTGGTCCGGGATCTCCCGGCCGGCCAGGCGTTCGCGCAGCGGGGCGGCCCGGCGGCGGGCGTTCCGGATCGTCAGCGGCAGCGGGGACCAGCCCGCCAGCCTGCCCAGGCCCACCACCGGCGGATACACGGGAGACACCGCCATCACCTCCGCCGGGGCGCCGATGAGCGGGGCCTCGCCGGGGGCCGGGAGCAGGACGACCTGGTCGGCGTACTGGATCACCCGCTCCAGGCGGTGCTCGGCCATCAGGACCGTCGTACCGAGGTCGTGGACCAGGCGCTGGAGGACGGCCAGGACCTCCTCGGCGGCGGCCGGGTCCAGGGCGGAGGTCGGCTCGTCCAGGACCAGCACGTCCGGGTGCGGGGTGAGGACCGAGCCGATGGCGACCCGCTGCTGCTGGCCTCCGGAGAGGGTGGCGATGGGGCGGGAGCGCAGGTCGGAGAGGCCCAGCAGGTCGAGGGTCTCCTCGACGCGGCGGCGCATCACGTCGGGGGGCAGTCCCAACGACTCCATGCCGTAGGCCAGTTCGTCCTCGACGGTGTCCGTCACGAAGTGGGAGAGCGGGTCCTGGCCGACCGTGCCCACCACGTCGGCGAGTTCGCGCGGCTTGTGGGTGCGGGTGTCGCGGCCGGCCACGGTGACCCGGCCGCGCAGGGTGCCGCCGGTGAAGTGCGGGACGAGGCCGCCTACCGCGCCGAGGACGGTGGACTTGCCGACGCCGGAGGGGCCGGCGAGCAGGACCAGTTCGCCCTCCGGGACCTCGAAGTCCACGGCCCGGACGGTGGGTTCGGTGGCGCCGTCGTACGTGACCGACACGTCCTCGAAGCGGATCACGACGGCTCCTTCACGGCGGCCTCGGGTGCGGGGGTGATGAACGCCGGGAGCAGGCCGACGAGTACGGCCGCCGCCGGCCACAGGGGGAGGGTCGGGGCCTCCAGCGGGACCACGCCCGGGTGCAGCGCCGCCGGGTCGCGGGCGGCGGCGAGGAAGAGCAGTGCGGCGACCGTCGCGCCGGACGCGGTGACCAGCCAGGCGCGGGCGTCCCAGCGGTCGGGCCGGTACCGGGTGCGGACCGTGCGACGGCCGCCGAGCCACAGTCCCGCGACGGCGGCGGCGACACCGGCCAGCAGTACGGGGATGCCGTACGTGCCGCCCGCGGCGGTCAGCAGTCCGTACGTCCCCGCGCAGACGCCGAGCAGGCCGCCGAGGGTGAGGGCGGCGGTGGTACGGCGGACGGGGGCCGGTACGTGTGCGGTACGGCCGTAGCCGCGGGCGTCCATCGCGGCGGCGAGGGCGACGGAGCGCTCCAGGGCGCCCTCCAGGACGGGGAGCCCCACCTGGAGCAGGCCCCGTACGCCCCGGTCCGGGCGGCCGCGCAGGCGGCGGGCGGCGCGCAGGCGCTGGACGTCGGCGATGAGGTTCGGCGCGAAGGTGAGGGCCACGACCACGGCGACGCCCATCTCGTACAGGGCGCCGGGAAGGGACTTGAGGAGGCGGGCGGGGTTGGCGAGGGCGTTCGCGGCGCCGACGCAGATGAGGAGGGTGGCCAGCTTCATCGCGTCGTACAGCGCGAAGGTGAGGCCCTCCGCGGTGACCCGGCCGCCGAGGCGGATGCCCTGCGCCCAGTCGGGGAGGGGGACTTCGGGGAGGGTGAGGAGGGTGTGGGTGCCGGGGATGGGGGAGCCGAGGAGGGTCGTGAACAGGAGGCGGATGAGGAGGACGGCGAGGGCGAGCTTGACGAAGGCGCCGTAGGAGCGGGACCAGGGGGCGTGGGGGCGGCGGGTGACCACCACGTACGCGGAGACGGTGACGAGGAGGGTGAGGAGGAGGGGGTTGGTGGTGCGGGTGGCGGCGGTGCCGAGGCCCAGCGCCCAGAGCCACCAGGCGCCGGGGTGCAGGGCGCCCCGGCGCTGGTGGCGGGCGGGGGTGGGGACGCTTGCCGGCGCTGACGGGGTGCCGCCTGCGCCCACCCTCCCCCACGCTCGGCTTCGCTCGCGCGGGGGGACCCCCATCGCCCCAGCGGCACGACTGCCCGCAGTCGACGCGGCGTTAGCGGGTGGCATTCCTGCGCCGCCTTGCCTGCCAGGTTGCCGCGCCGGCCAGGGCCGCCACCACCGCTATGCCCGCGTAGAGGCCGATCGACGGGCCGTCCTCGTCTCCCTTGTCCTCCGCGGCCTCCGGGGCTGCCGTGGAGTCCTGCTTCTTCTCCGTCCGTGACACCTGTTCGCCGCAGCCCGACTTCGGGTAGCCCGCGATCGCGCACAGCAGGGCGGTGGTGTTGTAACGGAGCGGGCCGGCGACGGCGGCCAGGGCGTCGGCCGTGGTCGCGTCGGGGGAGACCCGGGCGCAGGCCGTGCGCGGGGCGGGCGGGGTCTCGCCGGACGGGGCGTCGGGGGCCGTGCCGAAGTCGAGGACCAGTGCCACCCGCTTGGTGCCGTCCTCGGCCGGCGTCTTCGCGCAGATCGACGCGAAGTCCGCCGTGCCGCGCGGCTGGGCCGCGTCGCCCGAGTTCTCGCTCACCGCGAAGCGGAAGCCCTGGACGTCGCCGTCGGAGGGGTGGGCCATGGACGGGCCCTGGGTGGCGTAGACCCACTTCGCACCGTCGCGGTCCCAGAAGGACCAGTAGCGGTAACCGGCGGCCTGCGCCTGGCCCGCGGTCCCGATCAGCAGGAACGCGGCCAGGAGGAGGGGGACGATGCGGCGGGGTGTCACGGCTGCTGCTTCTTGTTGCGGTTGCTCAGCAGGAAGCCGATGCCGACGCCGAAGAGCAGGCAGACGCCGACGAACCACCAGACGCCGAAGGGGGAGTCGTCGTCCTTCTTCTCGTCCTTCGTCTTGTCGTCGTCGCTCGCGGTCGCGGTGTCCTTCGCTGTTGTGCCCTGCGGAGCGGGCCCCGTCGCGTTCAGCTTCGCCACCAGGTCCGTGCCGCCGAAGTCGCGCGGGTCGGTGCCCGTGGCGTGGGCGGCGAAGATCAGCTGGGCGTAGGCGGCCGGACCGCTCTCCCCGGCCCACTTCGCGGCGTTCTTCTTCAGCCAGGCCAGTGGCTCGGCCGCCTTGTCCGCGCCGCCCTGTGCGGCGAGGGCGACGACCGCGTCGGCGGTGTTGCCGTAGTCCGGCTGGTCGGCGGAGCCGCCGAGGGCGGAGACGAGGTGGCCGTCCTTGGCGAGCGTGTCGGTGAGATACGCGGCGGCGTTGGCGGCGGCGCGCTCGCGGTCGGGCTGGTCCGCGTCGGCGCAGGACGCGGCACCGGTCTTCTTGCCCGCCTCGGCGACCAGGCCCTCGCCGAGCGTGCCGAGGACACCCGCGGCGGTCGCGTCCGCGTTGGGGAGCAGCTTGCCGTCCTTGTCGGGCTGGAAGGCGAAGGCGCCCGCGCCCTTGTCCTTGGCGCAGGGCAGGGCGAAGGTCAGCAGGGCGTCGTAGGGGGACTTGCCGTCCTTGACGACCTTCGCGGGGTCCGTCTCCGTGGCCGTCAGGGCACCGATGACGACGGAGGTGGAGTTGGCGTCGCTGGGGGTGCCGGGGACGTAGCCCCACCCGCCGTCCTCGTTCTGTACGGACTTCAGCCAGCCGAGGGCTTCCTCGATCACGTCGCCGTGCCCGCCGACGGCCCACAGGGCCTGGACGGCGGCGGCCGTGTTGTTGGTGTCGACCGGCGTCTTGGCGTCGCAGGCCTTGGCCGGGTCGGCGCGGAACGGGGCGAAGGCGCCGTTCGCGCACTGCTGGTCCGTGAGCCACTTCACGGCCGTCGAGGACGGGATCACGCCCGCCGTGTCCTGCGCGAGCAGCGCGAGGGACTGGCGCCAGACACCGTCGTACTGGGGGTCGGTGCTCCCGTACAGCCCGGACGGCGCGGTCGTGGACGGGGAGGAGGACGGCGACGGATCGGCGGCGACCGCGGGCGCGGTGGCGGCGCCGATCACGGCTATGGCGGCCAGAGCCGCGGCGCTGCTGCGACGGCGGACGTTCATGATCGGCGGGTGCCTTTCCCTGTGCGGGGTCCGGCAGCACGGGGCACCCCCGGCGGCTCGGCCCCGTATGCCTCGACGGTGCCCGTGCCCCGGCGGGTGCCGGGCACGTGAGCCGGTCACATCCGTGCGGGGCAGTCCGGCTCACCGTCCGGGAGTCTCGGGGAGGCTCGGCGGGCGGCTCACGGTTGCGGGTCAGCGCCGGAATTGCACCGGCTTCCCCCCGTACGGGTGATGACGACGCCGCCACTTTACCCGTCTCCCGGGTCCGGGCCGAGGGGCGGCCGGGACGGGGACGACGGCCGGGGGATACGTTCCCGGGCATGCGGACGGGGAGACTGATCGGGGCGGGGCGTTCGGCCGACGTGTACGAGGCGGACGCGGGACGGGTGCTGCGGCGCGACCGGGAGGGCGTCGGGGACGCGGTGGCCGAGGGCGCGGTGATGGAACACGTGCGCAAGCACGGCTACCCCGTGCCACGGGTGTGGCCCGGGGTGACGGAATCACCGCGCACGGACCTGGTCATGGAGCGGCTGACCGGGCCGACGATGCTGCGGGCGTGGCAGGACGGGGCGTTGACGCCCCAGGAGGCGGGCGGCATGCTCGCCGGGCTGCTGCGGCGCCTGCACCGGGTGCCCGCGTACCGCAGCGCCGACCCGGGCGCGCGCGTTCTCCACCTGGACCTGCACCCGGACAACGTGATCCTCACGGCGGACGGGCCCCGGGTGATCGACTGGTCCAACGCCGAGGAGGGCGACCCCGGGCTGGACTGGGGCATGACCGCGGTGATCCTCGCCCAGGTGGCGGCCGCCGGCGGACCGGTGTCCGGGCCCGTCGAGGGCGCGCTGGCCGCGCTGCTCGCCGATCCCCGCGCCCTCACGCCGGACGGACTCGCCGAGGCGCTGCGGCGCCGGGCGGCCAACCCGACCATGAGCCGGGACGAGGTGGGCCTGCTGCCCGCCGCGGAGGCGCTGATCCGCTCCCGCCTGGACTGACCGGCGGCGCCCTCAGGGGCGCGCCGCCGCCTCTCCCGTCCCGGCCTCCGTCAGGTCGATCAGCCGGCACACCGTCTCGATGTCCACCCGCACCTGGGCGAGGGAGGTGCGGCCGGCCAGCCAGGTGATCAGGGTCGAGAGCCAGGTGTGCTCGACGACCCGGACCGCCGACAACTGCTCGGGCGTCGGGTTCTCCAGGCCGCCCATCGCGTCCAGGATGATCGCCGTGGTCTGCCGCGAGACCTGGTCGACCTCCGGGGAGACGCTGCGGTCGGCGAAGGTCAGGGCACGGGCCATCGCCTCGGCCAGCCGGGGCTCGCGCTGCAACGCGCCGAAGGCCCGCATCAGGGTCTGCGCCACCCGGTCCGCGGCCGTCTCACCGGTGGGCGGGCTCTTGCGCAGGGTGCCGTGCAGCCGCTCCAGCTGGTCGTGCATGGTCGCGACCAGCAGATGCACCTTGGACGGGAAGTACCGGTACAGCGTGCCGAGGGCCACCTGCGACGACTCCGCGACCTCCCGCATCTGCACCGCCTCGAAGCCGCCCCGGCAGGCCAGCTGGGCGGTCGCGTGCAGGATGCGCCGACGGCGCTCCCGCTGCCGTTCGGTGAGGGGCGGGGCGGTGGAGCGGTGCGCCGGACCGGGCGCCGTCGCCGTCGGGTTGTCCACTTTGGTCACCTGCTTCCCCGGGTCCCGCGTCCGGATCTCCCCGAGCCCGGCGCGACCGTGTGCCGTGCCGTGGCGTGAATCACCTGATCCACTCGGCACAGGGTCTCTACCTGCCGGTAGATTCGGAGCCTCTGACGATCAAGTCTGCAACTTGTTCTAGATTAACCTCCCGACGTAGTGTCGCGGGACAGCGCAGTGAGGAGGGGGCCCAGAGTGACCGCCGAGGCCAGTCAGACGGGTCCCCGTCCGGAGCCAGCCGCCGACGGCTTGCCACCGCTGCGCATCGCCCTCCTCACCTACAAGGGGAACCCGTTCTGCGGCGGCCAGGGCGTCTACGTCCGCCACCTCTCCCGCGAACTGGCCCGCCTCGGCCACCGCGTCGAGGTCATCGGCGCCCAGCCCTACCCCGTCCTCGACGACGGCCCCCTCGTCGGCGACCGGCTCTCGCTCACCGAGCTGCCCAGCCTCGACCTCTACCGCCAGCCCGATCCCTTCCGCACTCCGAAGCGGGGCGAGTACCGGGACTGGATCGACGCGCTCGAGGTCGGCACGATGTGGACCGGCGGCTTCCCCGAGCCCCTCACGTTCTCGCTGCGCGCCCGCCGCCATCTGCGGGCCCGCCGCGGCGACTTCGACGTCGTCCACGACAACCAGACCCTCGGCTACGGCCTCCTGGGCGACGTGGGCGCGCCCCTCGTCACCACCATCCACCACCCCATCACCGTCGACCGGCAGCTCGAACTCGACGCCGCCGACAGCCGGGGGCGCCGCTACTCGGTCCGCCGCTGGTACGCCTTCACCCGGATGCAGAAGCGCGTCGCGCGCCGCCTGCCCTCCGTGCTCACCGTCTCCGGCACCTCCCGCCAGGAGATCGTCGACCACCTCGGCGTACGGGACGACCGCATCCACGTCGTCCACATCGGCGCCGACACCGACCTCTTCTCGCCCGACCCGTCGGTGCCGCGGGTGCCGGGCCGGATCGTGACGACGTCCAGCGCGGACGTACCGCTCAAGGGCCTCGTCTTCCTCGTCGAGGCGCTGGCCAAGGCGCGCACGGAGCATCCGCGGGCCCACCTGGTCGTCGTCGGCAAGCGGCCCGCCGAGGGGCCCGTCGCCCAGGCGATCGAGCGGTACGGCCTCGCAGGCGCCGTCGAGTTCGTCAAGGGCATCTCGGACGCCGAGCTGGTCGACCTCGTGCGGTCCGCCGAGGTCGCCTGCGTGCCGTCGCTGTACGAGGGGTTCTCGCTGCCCGCCGCCGAGGCCATGGCGACCGGCACGGCACTGCTCGCCACCACCGGCGGGGCCGTTCCCGAGGTCGCCGGGCCCGACGGGGAGACCTGCCTCGCGGTGCCGCCGGGCGACGCGGACGCGCTGGCCGCCGGGCTGAACCGGCTGCTCGGCGACCGCGCACTGCGGGCCAGGCTCGGCGCCGCCGGACGCGAGCGCGTGCTGCGCCACTTCACCTGGGCCCGCGCCGCCGAGGGCACCGTCGCCCGCTACCGCGAGGCCATCGGCCGCCGCCCCTCCGCCCCGAGCACCCCGAGTGCCGCGAGCACCCCGAGTGCCGTGCCGGCGGGCCAGAAGCCGGCCCCGGCGCCGGCCCCGACCCCGACCTCGACCACCAGTGACACCGGCGTCTATCCCGAAAGCAGGGCCACGTGCTGACCGTCGACTTCTCCCGGTTCCCGCTCGCCCCCGGCGACCGCGTCCTGGACCTCGGCTGCGGCGCCGGCCGGCATGCGTTCGAGTGCTACCGGCGCGGGGCACGGGTCGTCGCGCTGGACCAGAACGCGGAGGAGATCCGCGAGGTCGCCAAGTGGTTCGCGGCGATGGAGGAGGCCGGTGAGGCCCCGGCCGGTGCCACCGCCACCGCCATGGAGGGCGACGCGCTCGCCCTGCCCTTCCCCGACGAGTCCTTCGACGTCGTCATCATCTCCGAAGTGATGGAGCACATCCCCGACGACAAGGGCGTCCTCGCCGAGATGGTCCGCGTCCTCAAGCCCGGCGGCCGCATCGCGATCACCGTGCCGCGCTACGGCCCCGAGAAGGTCTGCTGGACCCTCTCCGACGCCTACCACGAGGTCGAGGGCGGCCACATCCGCATCTACCGGGCCGACCAGCTCCTCACCCGCATCCGCGAGGCCGGACTCAAGCCGTACGGCACCCACCACGCGCACGCGCTGCACTCGCCGTACTGGTGGCTGAAGTGCGCGTTCGGCGTCGACAACGACAAGGCGCTGCCGGTGCGCGCGTACCACAAGCTGCTGGTGTGGGACATCATGAAGAAGCCGCTGGCGACGCGGGTCGCCGAGCAGGCGCTGAACCCGCTGATCGGCAAGAGCTTCGTCGCCTACGCGACCAAGCCGCACCTGCCGCCGGTGGACGCCGCGTGACCGCGCCCCGCACCCCCGGCACACCGCGCACCCCGCGCACCGAACACCTCGTCCTGCCCGGCGTCCTCACCGCCGCCGAGGCCGCCGCGACCGTCCGGGGCATCCTCGCCGTCCAGCGCGAGGACGGCGCGATCCCGTGGTTCCGCGGCCACCACCTCGACCCGTGGGACCACGTCGAGGCGGCGATGGCCCTGGACACGGCCGACGAGCACGAGGCCGCCGAGCGGGCCTACGCGTGGCTGGCCCGGCACCAGAACCAGGACGGCTCCTGGTACGCCGCCTACGCCGACGGGGACTTCGCCGACGTCACCGACCGCGGCCGGGAGACCAACTTCGTCGCCTACGTCGCGGTCGGCGTCTGGCACCACTACCTCGCCACCGGCGACGACCTGTTCCTGGAGCGGATGTGGCCGGTCGTCCACGCGGCCGTCGAGTTCGTGCTGCGCCTCCAGCAGCCCGGCGGGCAGATCGGCTGGCGCCGGGGCGACGACGGTACGGACACCACCGACGCGCTGCTGACCGGCAGTTCCTCCGTCCACCACGCCCTGCGCTGCGCGCTCGCCATCGCCGAGCAGCGTGAAGAACCCCAGCCCGACTGGGAGTTGGCGGCAGGCGCGCTGCGGCACGCCATCCGCCGCCACCCGGAGCGGTTCCTGGACAAGGGCCGCTACTCGATGGACTGGTACTACCCGGTCCTCGGCGGCGCGCTGACCGGCACGGAGGCCAGGTCCCGCATCCAGGAGAGCTGGGACCGCTTCGTGGTCCCGGGCCTCGGCGTGCGCTGCGTCGTCCCCAACCCCTGGGTGACGGGCGGCGAATCGGCCGAACTCGCGCTCGCCCTGTGGGCGGTGGGCGAGTCCGACCACGCCCTGGAGATCCTCCAGTCCATCCAGCACCTGCGGGACCCGGACAGCGGCCTGTACTGGACGGGCTACGTCTTCGAGGACGAGACGGTCTGGCCCCGCGAACTGACCGCCTGGACGGCCGGTTCCCTGCTCCTGGCCGTCGCCGCGCTCGGCGGCCACGAGGCCACCTGCCAGGTCTTCGCGGGCGAGCGGCTGCCGCGGGGCCTGGACCCCGACTGCTGCGTCTGAGGGCCGCCCGGCGTCAGCCCCGGTGCAGGCGGTTGGCGACGGCGTGACCGACGAAGAGGTAGACGACCGCGGCCAGTCCGTAGCCGGCGACCACACGGGCCCAGGCCTCGTCGAAGGTGAAGAGGTCGTGCGACCAGCCGGCCAGCCAGTTGGCCGCGTCATGGACGAACCGCACCAGGTCGTTGGCCCGGTTGGCGTCCAACAGATACATCAGGATCCACAGTCCGAGGATGAAGGCCATGATGTCCGCGATCACCGCGACGGCCGTTCCGGCGGAGTGGGAGCCACTGCGCGTTCGAGGGGACATGTCTTCCGTCTGGCCCGGAAAGCGCGTTCGAAACCTACGGCCCCTCGCCCGGAAGTACCGGTGGGCGAGGGGCCGTTGAGGTGAACGGGTGAGCGGGGCCGGTCAGCCGCGCTGGATGCCCGAGGTGTCCTGGAGGACGCCGCGGCGGCCGTCCTGGGTCTGGGCGACCAGGTTGGCGCCGCGCTGCTCGACGGCCAGGTACCAGGTACCCGGGGCCAGCTCGGCGATCGGCGTCGGGGAGCCGTCCTCCGCGAACAGCGGACGCGGCACCGGCACGGCGAACCAGAACGGGGCGAAGTCCCCGGCCGGCTGCGCCTGCGCCTGCTGCGGAGCCTGCGGCTGGCCGGGCTGGGGCTGACCGGGCTGCGGCTGCCCCGGCTGCGGCTGGCCGCCGAAGGACGGACCGGGCTGACCCGGCTGTCCGGGCTGGCCCGGCTGGCCGCCGTACGGCTGCTGCTGGGCGCCCGGGTAGCCGTAACCACCCTGGGGCTGGCCGCCGTAGGGCTGCGGCGCGGCCGGACGGGCGGCCGGGATCAGGGTGCCCTTGAGGGCCGGGAGCAGCGGCGTGGCCACGGCCGCGGCGGCCATGACCAGCGTGGCGATGAGAGCGAGGATCAGGCCCATCCCGGCACCGATGCCGCTCGCACCCCCGTCGTTGTCGAAGGCGCCCGCCGGGTCGAAGATGTTGCCGAGCGCGCACCAGGCGGCGAAGACCGTGAACGCGATGCCGAACTGGCCGAGGTCGAGACCCGCCACCTTCTTCGGCTGCGGCATGGCGCGGTTCACGACGACGAGCGCGGCGCCGATGACGCCCGCCAGGACGACACCGAGCACGACCGAGCCACTGCCCCACAGGCTGGGGATGTCGGCGCTGTCCGGCGCACCGTCGATCGAGTAGATGTCGAGGAACGACGCGATCAACAGCAACACCGCTGCTCCGATCACCACGCCGTCGCCTCGAGTGAGCGAGCGGATATTCACTTCAGGTCCTTCGTAGGTCGTCTCGTCGTCGGTAGAGGCGTCGCTGTCACGACGGCGCCGAAAGGTTCCGGTGTGAAGCGCGGGGGTGGCCCCTCATCGTACGGACGACACTATCGTCCGGACCTCGGAGCTGTCCGCAGGGATCGGGACGCCGGTCACTACCCGCGCAGGAAACTCACGATTCCCTCAGACATCCCCTGCGCCGCCTTCTGCCGCCAACTGCCGCTGGTCAGCAGGGCCGCGTCCGTGCGGTCGCGCATGTTGCCGCACTCGATGAACACCTTGGGAACCGTTGACAGATTGAGACCGCCCAGGTCCGTGCGCGTGACCAGACCGGTGCCGTCGCCGAGGTAGTTCGAGGGCGCGGTGCCCGTGACGCGCACGAAGGCGCCCGCGACGCGCTCGCCCAGTTCGGCGGAGGGCGCCACGATCGCGCGGGTGTCGGCGGCTCCGTCGTGCACCGAGCCGGGCATGATCACGTGGAAGCCCCGGTTGCCCGCCCCCGACCCGTCGGCGTGGATCGAGATCGCGGCGTCGGCCTTCGCCTCGTTGCCGATCCGGGCCCGCTCGTCCACGCAGGGACCGAACGAACGGTCGCCGTCCTGCGTCAGCTTCACGGTCGCGCCCTGCTCCTGAAGCAGGGTGCGCAGCCGGTGGGCCACGTCGAGGGTGAACTTCGCCTCGGGCCAGCCCGCGTTGGTGGCCGTGCCCGTCGTGTCGCACTCCTTCCAGTGCGTGCCGACGTTCACCTTGCGGTTGATCTCGGACGCGTGCCGGAAGTTGGCGGGGTTGTGCCCCGGGTCGATGACGACGACCTTGCCCGTGAGGGGGCCGGAGGCGGGGAGTGCGGGGCCGGACGCGGACGGTGCCTTCGAGGTGGGGGCGGGTGACGAACCCGCGGGCTTCTTGCCGTCGCCGTCGCCCGGGGACGACGCGGGAGCACCGGAGGCGGGAGCGCCGGACGACGGCGCCGCCGGCGTCCCCGCACCGCCCGCCCGGCCGGAGCCGCCCCCGTCCCCCTCGCCGGGGCCGCCCACGGCCGCGTACACCCCCCACCCGAGCAGCGCCCCGGGCACCAGCGCGGCCACCGCCACGGTCAGCGCGCGGCGCAGCGGGGAGCGGCGGGGCTGGGAAGGTTCGAAGTCCGGGCCTGTGTACGACACGTCAGCGACTCTAACCGCGCCCTCGGATCCCCGCGCCGGTTCGCCGCAGGACGCGCAGCGAGTCGGTCGCGGAGACCTCGGTGAACGCGCCGGACGCCAGTGCCCTGAGGTAGACGCGGTACGGGGCCTGGCCGGTGAACACGTCGGCCGGGTCGGGGAACACGTCGTGGATGACCAGCAGACCGCCGTCGGCCACGTGCGGGGCCCAGCCCTCGTAGTCGGCGTTCGCGTGCTCGTCGGTGTGGCCGCCGTCGACGAAGACCAGGCCGAGGGGGGAGTTCCAGACCGCCGCGACCTGGGGGGAGCGGCCGACGAGGGCGACCACGTGCTCCTCCAGGCCGGCCCGGTGCAGGGTGCGGCGGAAGGTGGGCAGGGTGTCCATCACGCCCAGTTCCGGGTCGACCGTCCCGGGGTCGTGGTAGTCCCAGCCCGGCTGCTGCTCCTCGCTGCCCCGGTGGTGGTCGACGGTGAGCGCGGTGACCCCGGCCCGGCGGGCCGCGTCGGCGAGCAGCACGGTGGAACGCCCGCAGTACGTGCCGACCTCCAGCAGCGGCAGCCCGAGCCCGCCCGCCTCCACGGCGGCGGCGTACAGCGCCCGGCCCTCGTGCGCGGGCATGAACCCCTTCGCGGCCTCGAAGGCGGCCAGGACTTCCTGGGAGGGGGCAGGGGTAGAGGCCGGGGCCGCAGTCATGAGGGCCTTTCGGTGGTCGTATCGGGTGTGCCCCATGCTGCCGTACCGTTCCTATTCAGTGAGCAGGAGTGGGTCTTGGACCCATTCCTGCTCACTGCGGACATCCCGAACGGTGTTGGGTGTCCTGGTTGCCCGCGTTCGTGCCGTGTCCGGTGGCACGGATCGTGTCCGTGGTCCGGGGATACGGGGGCGGGGTCCCTCACGCCCAGAAGTCTCCGGTCCGGCCTGGATGGTCCGATGCCCGCATCCATCGCTCTGGTGGGTGCGGGGCGGTGCCGTCCGACGCCGGATGGGATAGCCCTGGGCGCGTCGCCCGATCGCGATGCTCGCCGCATCGTGCCGGGTCGTCTTGCGGGTGGTGCTGGTGAGGGGGTTCTGCCAGTGCTGGGCGCCCCAGCGGGAGGTGTAGGCGGGGTCGACGGCGATGATCGTGATGCCGGTTGCGTCGGCCATGGAGGTCAAGCGGGCGCGGAGCCGTGCGGTGGGCATGCTGGAGATCAGCTGCCTGAAGCGTTTCCGGCGGCCGTGCTTCTCGCGGGTCTTGTCGGCGGTGAAGTCGAGGTCCTCGACGGCGATGGCTTTCACGCCGGAGGTGGTGGCCCAGTGCAGGAGCCGGGTCAGGGCGTGGCGGACCTGGGCGTCGCGGTGGGTGGCGGGGCCGGTGAGGCCGTATGAGAAGCGGCGCGGATTGCCGACGGGGTTGCCGTGGAGGTCGAGGTGCCAGGCGGCGAGGTGGTCGGCGTTCATGTCGACTCCGATCACCCCCTCGGCCAGTGCTGTCGCCAGGGGGACGGTGCGGGTGACTGGTTTCTGCCAGGACGCGGTCACGTACCAGCGGGCACGTATCGTGTCGTGGTGGATGCGGTAGGCGACGGCCCGGTGCGCGGCGACGCGGTCGACCCACTCCTGCCCCCGGTGCGCAAATACCACCTGGCCGGTCAGGACGTACCGGCCGTGCGCCGCGTTGGCCAGATGAGCGAGCGGAGCCGGGAGCCGGAGGGACACCTCGCCGTCCGGGGTGACGCGGATCGTCTCGTTCCCGAAGCGTTTCCCGGACTCCCCGTCCGCCTGCACAAACCACCGCTCGGCTTCCCACCGCTCACGCCACTCGGCCTCGGTGAGTCCGGCATCGGTCAGGTGGTGCCGCGCGTGGGCGAGGCGCTTGCCGCCCCGGACCACGTGCACCCGCCCGGCTTCCCGGTCCGCGCGGGCACGCGCGAGCCGGTCCTCCAGGACGTGCAGGCGCCGGGCCTTGGCATGCCACTCCCGCCGACTCCTGTATCCACCCGGCGCGTGCTTCGTCCCCTTCTGGCCGAGGGGCAGCGACAGCCGGTGCTCCAGCGTCCGCACTCCCGCCTCCAGGGACTGGACGTGCGCGTGGGCGCCACGGCGGGCCAGCGCCCACTGATCGTGTGTGGCTTTGGTGATCGCACCCGCCCACCGGGCTGACGATTCGGGCGTCAGCTCCCGCTTGCGCACCGCCCACGCACCGGCATCATGGTCCAGCCCGTCACGACAACGCGCCCTCAGGTCACGGGACGCCAACTTGCCCAGATGTGCGCCGACCTGCCGCAGTACCTCCACGTCGGTGGTGGTGAGCTGACCCAGCCGGGTACGTACCGCCACTCCCGACGGGCCCAGCGCGACGAACGGCGTCGCAAGCCCTCGCAGACTACCCATCCCGCACCCCCGATCAGCCGCGGCGACCTTGCACACCACCCTCAACGAACGCCCTCGCCTAAGGTCACGTATTCGGCAGGCGAACTTTCGTTCCTGCTCGGAGGTAGAGCCTTCCCGCCCCACCACCGTGCTCACCCCTTCGCGCCAGAGCACATTCGTACGCAGTCAACGGCCAGCAGTTCCCAACCCCCCGGTCGCGTTCCGCGAAAGGGGGGTACGGGGGCCGGGAGGACGGGGCGAGGGTCAGGCGGGGACCGTCTCGCCCGGCAGGGACAGGTCCAGGTCGACCGGGCGGTCACCGCCGTGGGTGGCCGCGTGGGCGAGCGGGGCGTGGCCCGCGGCGCGGGCGGCCAGGACGTACGGGCCCTGGGCGGGCACGGCGAGGGCGTAGCTGCCGTCGCCCGCGGAGAGGGTCGCGCCCGCCTGCCGTCCGTGCCGGTCGATCAGGGTGACCTTGGCGCGCGCGACGGGGGCGCCGTCGGCGGCCAGCACCCGGCCCCGGAAGCCGAGCGGGTGCTGCCCGGCCCCGGCGAGCGCCTGCTCGGCGCGGGCCAGGTTCGCGTCCTCC
This sequence comes from Streptomyces violaceoruber, assembly GCF_033406955.1. Classification (NCBI taxonomy): domain Bacteria; kingdom Bacillati; phylum Actinomycetota; class Actinomycetes; order Kitasatosporales; family Streptomycetaceae; genus Streptomyces; species Streptomyces violaceoruber. The sequence continues at coordinate 5,999,844 of NZ_CP137734.1, forward strand.
TCGCTGCTCGCGCGCAGCTGGAACACCGCCGCCGGGGTGCGGCGAGGGAGGAAGAAGGCCAGGACCAGGCCGACGGCGACCGCGCCCGCCGCGATCATGAAGGAGACGCGGAAGCCGTGCAGGGTGGGGACGGCGACGCCGCCCACGTCGTTCGCCGTGTTGGCGAGCACCATGCCGATGACGGCGCTCGACACCGACGTACCGATGGACCGCATCAGCGTGTTGAGGCCGTTGGCGGCGCCCGTCTCGGAGGCCGGGACGGCGCTGATGATCAGGGCGGGCAGGGAGGAGTAGGCGAGGCCGATGCCCGCGCCGATCAGCACCGAGGTGACGACGGTCTGCCAGGCGGCGCTCATCAGGCCGAGACCGCCGGCGTAACCGATGCCGATGATCACCAGGCCGACGATGAGGGTGGTGCGGGGGCCGTAGCGGGCGGACAGGCGGGCGTAGACCGGCGCGGTGAACATCATCGTCAGGCCCAGCGGGGCCACGCACAGGCCCGCGACGACCATCGACTGCCCCAGGCCGTAGCCGGTCTCGGAGGGCAGCTGGAGGAGCTGCGGCAGGACGAGGGAGATGACGAAGAAGGAGACGCCGACCATGATCGAGGCGAGGTTGGTGAGCAGCACCTCGCGGCGGGCCGTGGTGCGCAGGTCGACCAGCGGGGCGGCGACGCGCAGCTCCATCAGGCCCCACAGGAGCAGCACGACGACGGCGGCGGCGAACAGGCCGAGCGTGGTGGGCGAGGACCAGCCCCAGTCGCTGCCCTTGCTGATCGGCAGGAGGAAGAGGATCAGACCGGCGGTCAGACCGAACGCGCCCGGCAGGTCGAACGAGCCCTTCGCGCGCAGCGGGGACTCGGGCACGACCAGCAGCGTCAGGGCGATGGAGACGACACCGAGGCCGGCGGCGCCGTAGTACAGGGCGTGCCAGTCGGTGTTCTGTGCGACCAGGGCCGCGGCGGGCAGCGCGAGGCCGCCGCCGACGCCGATCGAGGAACTCATCAGGGCCATCGCCGAGCCGAGCCGCTCGCGGGGCAGCATGTCGCGCATCAGGCCGATGCCGAGGGGTATCGCGCCCATCGCGACGCCCTGGAGCGTACGGCCGACGATCATCGGGATCAGGGCGTCGGTGAGCGCGCTGAGCAGCGCGCCGACGACCATCACCGACAGGCTGGCGATCAGCATGCGGCGCTTGCCGAAGAGGTCGCCGAGCCGGCCCATGATCGGCGTGGCCACGGCTCCGGACAGGAGCGTGGAGGTGAGGACCCAGCTCGCGTTGCTGGGCGAGGTGTCCAGGAGTCGGGGCAGGTCCTTGATGACCGGGACCAGCAGGGTCTGCATCACCGCGACGACGATGCCCGCGAACGCGAGCACCGGGACGGTGGCCCCGCTCGCTCGCCGCGCGGGCTCGTCGGTCGTCGTGTGGGACATGGGGTGGGGCCTCCAGGCCGGAGTTGGCGGGTGCGGAGCGTGAGCGTGATCGTGATACGTGCAGACTGAACCTCGTGCGCCGGGGCAACTATTCCGTTGCTTCGAGTCCCTAACTAATTCTTGACCTTCTCTTGGCGTTCACGGGAGGGGGCGGGCGGGAGAGACGCGGGGGACGGACGCAGACACAGGGGAGAGACCGAGGGAGGCGGCTAGGTCGTGAGACCTAGGCCGGTCGGGGGTCGAAATACCGATGCAAGGGTCAGGTCGGGGTTGAGACCATGACACTCATGCTCGAAGCCACCGGTTCCCCCGCCTCCGCCACCGCGCGGATATCCCCGCGCCGTACTCCGCCCACCTGGCTGGTCGTGGCGCTCGCCTGCGCCGGACAGTTCCTGGTCGTGCTCGACGTGTCCGTCGTCAACGTCGCCCTGCCCTCGATGCGGGCCGACCTCGGCCTGAGCGCGCAGGGGCTCCAGTGGGTGGTCAACGCCTACGCCATCGCCTTCGCCGGGTTCATGCTGCTCGGCGGGCGGGCCGGCGACCTCTACGGGCGCAAGCGGATGTTCCTGGTCGGGCTCGGGCTCTTCACGCTGGCCTCGCTGGGCGGCGGCCTCGCCCAGGAGGGCTGGCAGCTGCTGGTCGCGCGCGCCCTGCAAGGGCTCGGAGCGGCCGTACTCGCCCCCTCGACGCTGACGATCCTGACCGCCGCGGTGCCGGAGGGCGCGGCGCGGGCCCGCGCGATCGCGACCTGGACCGCCGTGGGCGCGGGCGGCGGCGCCGCGGGCGGGCTGGTGGGCGGTGCCCTGGTGGACGGGCTGTCCTGGCGCTGGGTGCTGCTGATCAACGTGCCGGTGGGCGCGGTCGTGCTGGCCGGTGCCGCGCTGTGGCTGGCCGAGAGCACGGGCGGTCCGCGGCGCCGGCTCGACCTGCCCGGCGCGCTGCTGGTGACCGCCGGTCTCGCCACGCTGGCCTACGGCATCTCGCAGACCGAGTCCGAGGGGTGGGCGGCGCCGGCGGCCCTGGTGCCGCTGTCGGCCGGACTCGCGCTGCTCGGGCTCTTCCTCCTCGTCGAGGCGCGGACGGCGGCGCCGCTGATGCCGCTCGGGCTGCTGCGGCTGCGGTCGGTGGCGTCGGCGAACGTGGCGATGCTGGTGTCCGGCTCGTCTATGTTCTCGATGTGGTTCTTCATGACCCTGTACGCGCAGAACGTGCTGGGCTACTCGCCGCTGGAGGCCGGAGTCGCCCTGGTGCCCAGCTCCCTGGCGGTGATCCTCGGCTCGAAGGCGGCCCCGCGGTTCATGCCGGTGCTCGGGGCCCGGAACGTGGCCGTGCTCGGCACGCTGGTCGCGGCGGTCGGTTTCGGCTGGCAGTCCACGATGACCGCCGACGGCGGCTATCTGACCGCGATCATGATCCCCGGCGTACTGATGATGCTGGGCGCGGGCATCGCGGCGACCCCGCTGGCCTCGCTGGCCATCTCCGGCGCGGCACCCGGGGACGCCGGACTGGTCTCCGGGCTGATCAACACCTCCCGGACGATGGGCGGTTCGCTGGGACTCGCGGTGATGTCGACGATCGCGGCCACTCGGGCCGGGGGCGAGGACGCGGGCCCGGTGGCCCTGACGGACGGCTACGCGCTGGTCTTCCGCACGGCGGCGGTGGTCCTGGTCGCCGCGGCCCTGCTGATGTGGACGTGGCTCCCGGCAGGACGCCCGAAGCCCGAACTGAAGGCCCACAGCACAGACTGACCACCCCAAGGGGCCCCTTCTGCCGCCGGGCTGCCGGAGCGCCCCTGAAAGGGGCGCGGGGAACTGCGCGAGCAACTCCCACCGGCCGGCGGCCGACAATCCGCGCCCGCCCGCGCCCGCCCGGGACACCCCGTCTCGCCGGGCTGCTGGAGCGCCCCTAAGGGGCGCGGGGAACTGCGCGAGCAACCCCCACCGGCCCGCGGCCGACAATCCGCGCCCGCCCGGGCCTGCCCGGGGCACCCTGTCTCGCCGGGTTCCTGGAGCGCCCCTCAAAGGGGCGCGGGGAACTGCGCGAGCAACCCCCACCGGCCCGCGGCCGACGAACCACGCCCGCCCGTGCCCGACGGACCCTCACCCCGGGGCCGGACCTAGAGCCACCCCTGCCCCCGCGCCGCGCGCAGCGCCTCCGCACGGTTGCGCGTGCCGGTCTTGCCGATCGCCGCGGACAGGTAGTTGCGGACCGTGGACTCGGACAGGTGCAGCGCGCCGGCGATGTCGGCGACCGTCGCGCCGTCCGCCGAGGCCCGCAGGACGTCGCACTCCCGCGCGGTGAGCGGGCTGGGACCCGCGCTGAGCGCGGCGGCGGCGAGCGCCGGGTCGACGACCGTCTCGCCGCCCAGCACCCGACGGATCGCCCCGGCCAGCTCCTCCACCGGGCCGTCCTTGACGAGGAAACCGGCGGCGCCCGCCTCCATGGCCCGCCGCAGGTACCCGGGGCGGCCGAACGTGGTCAGGATCAGCACCCGGCAGCCGGGCGCCCGCTCCCGCAGTTCGGCGGCGGCGTCCAGGCCGCTCAGGCCCGGCAGTTCGATGTCGAGGAGGGCGATGTCGGGGCGGTGCGTGAGCGCGGCGGCGACGATCTCGTCCCCGGCCGACACCTGAGCGACCACCTCGATGTCGTCCTCCATCCCGAGCAGCAGCGCGAGCGCGCCCCGCATCATGCCCTGGTCCTCGGCGAGGAGGACGCGAACGGGGTGGGCGCGGGGCGTCTCGTCGGTCACGGGGAAAGGGTAGAGGGGGCAGGCGTCGGAGGGCATCGGGCGGAGGTCACGCACCGGAGGGCACACGCACCGGAGGGCACACGCACCGGAGGGCAGGCGCACCGGAGGCCCGGCGCCTCGCACGGCACGGGTGCTACGCCGGTGCGCGCACCGGTTCCCCCTCCGCCGGAACCGGCAGCTCCGCCGTCACCGAGAACCCGCCCCGCGGTGCCACCCCCGCCGTCAGCGACCCGCCCGCCGCGGCGAGGCGTTCCCTGAGCCCGGTCAGACCGGTGCCCGGCCCCTGCGGGGAGAGGGCGGCGCCCGTGCCGTCGTCCGTGACCGTCAGCCGGACCCGGTCCGCGCTGCCCGCGACCGCGATCTCGCACCGGCTCGCCCCGCTGTGCCGTACGACGTTGGTGACCGCCTCCCGCACCACCCACCCCAGCAGCGCCTCCGCCTGCGGGGGCAGCGGCGGTCCTGAGCGGCGCACCACCGGGTCCACGTCCGCCGCGCTCAGCGCGGAGCGGGCCCGGTCCAGCTCGGTGCCGAGGCTGCCCTCCCGGTAGCCGGTGACCGCCTCGCGGACCTCGGTCAGCGCCTGGCGGCCGACCGACTCGATGTCCGTGATCTGGGTCAGCGCCGCGTCCAGGTCGCGGGGCGCCAGCCGCCGGGCGGCCTCCGACTTGACCACGATCACCGACAGCGTGTGTCCCAGCAGGTCGTGCAGGTCCCGCGAGAACCGCAGCCGCTCCTCGGCCACCGCCCGCGTGGCCAGTTCCTCCCGGGCGGCCCGCAACTGCCGTACGGCGTCGGACAGGCTCAGGATCGCGGCCGTCACCATCGTCGACAGGAAGGTCCCGTAGGCGATGTTCAGGCCCGTCCAGCCGTCCTTGATGCCCGCCACCGCACCGGCCACCACCGCCAGCGACCAGCCCCACCGGCCCAGCCATCGGCCGCGCAGCGCCGCCCCCGCGGCCAGGCCGAGCAGCGGGAAGAAGAGCAGCCAACTGCCCCCGTACGCAAGAGCCAGACCACAGGTCACCAGCGCCATGGCGGCCAGCGCCAGCCGCGTGGACGGCGACTGGCGCAACTCCTTGTCGAAGGAGCGGAAGGCGACGTAGATGTAGAGCGAGTTGAAGACGAACAGGCCGAGGCCGCCGATCCAGGGGTTGGCGCTGTTCCCCTGGAAGATGTTCGCCAGGCTGCCCAGGCCCATCAGCAGCCACGGCAGCAGCGTGAAACCGGTGGGCGGCGGCCCCATCCGCTCCGGCTGCTCGCCCGCCCCCGCCCCCGCCCCCGCCGCCCCGGCCGGATCCGGCTGCCGTGCCAGCTGCCACGCGTCCAGACGGCACGACATCCCGCGCAGCCGCCCTCGGGTCCCGGTCATGGGTCTCGGCTCCCTTCCACTCCGGCGCCCGCGGCGCTCAGTCGTTCGCCGTGCCGCGGCGGTAGGACAGGACGGCGTACGCGCCGAAGGCCAGCAGCCACCCCGTCAGGACGAGAATGGCACCCGCGTCGGGCGCGTGCCCCGTGGCGACCGAGGTGCCCAGTTGCGCGAAACGGTTGGTCGGGGTGTACGCCGACACCGTGCGCAGCCACTCCGGGAACAGCACCAGCGGGAACCACAGCCCGCCGAGCACCGCGAGACCGAGGTTGGCCACCATGTTCGCCACACCCGTGGTCTGCCCGGTCAGCCGGTAGCCGTTGCCCAGCCCCAGCAGCGTGAACGGCACCGACCCGAACCACAGCAGCAGCGCCAGCGCCGCCCACTGCCAGGCGTCCAGCCGTACGCCGTTGAGCAGACCGCCCGCGGCGAGCACCGCCGTGATCGCGGGCAGCACGGTGACCGAGGCGGTCAGGGCGCGGCCCACGACCACCTGGTGGGGGCGCATCGGAGTCACCCGCAACTGCCGCAGCCAGCCGATGGCACGGTCCTCGGCGACCCCGCCGCCGGTGTTGAGGGCGGAGCCGACCGCGCCGTACGCGGCCATGCCGACCATCGCGCCCGTCTTCCACTCGCCCGCGTCGCCCCCGAGGTTGGTGAACAGCAGGTACATCAGCACCGGCATGGCGACACCGCCGACCACGAAGCCGGGGTCGCGCAGGGTGCGGCGCGTCTCAAGGATCAGGTAGTCCCTCATCGCACGCTCTCCTTCTCCGGCACCGGTGCCGCCGTCGTCAGGGCCAGGAACGCGTCGTCCAGGGACGCGGGGGCGACCTCCAGGCCGCGTATCGCGCCGAGCCGCGCGAGGGCGATCACGGTCGCGTCGGAGTCCTCGGTGCGCAGCAGCGCGCGGTCCCCGCGCACCTCCAGCGAGCGGACCCCGGGCAGCAGCGTCAGGTCCTCGGTGGCCCGGCCGGCCAGGTCGAAGGAGACGCGGCTGCCGCCCGCCGCCCGGCGCAGCTCGTCACCGGTGCCGTCCGCGACGATCCGTCCCCGGTCGACGACCAGGATCCGGTCGGCGTGCGCCTCGGCCTCCTCCAGGTAATGGGTGGAGAACAGGACCGTGCTGCCGCGCCGGGCGTACGCCCGCATCGAGTGCCAGAAGGCGTGCCGGGCCTCCACGTCCAGGGCCGCCGTCGGTTCGTCCAGGACCAGCAGGTCGGGGCGGCCGGCCAGGGCGAGCGCGAACCGCACGCGCTGGGTCTGCCCGCCGGACAGCCGGTCCACGCGCCGCCCGGCCAACTGCGCGATCCCGGCCAGCTCCAGGGCCTGCCCCACCGGCATCGGCGCCGGATAACGGCCGGCCACGAAGGCCACCAGTTCGCCCACCGTGACCCGGGGCACCGCCCGCGCCTCCTGGAGCATCGCGCCCACCCGGCCGGCGCGCACGGCACGCTCCGCAGGCCCGCCGAACAGCTCCACGGTGCCCGCGTCGGGCGGACACAGGCCGAGCAGCAGCGCGATCGTCGTCGACTTGCCCGCGCCGTTGCGGCCGAGCAGCGCGACCGTCTCGCCGCACCCGATGCGCAGGTCCACGCCGTCGACGGCGCGGACGTCACCGTAGGCCTTGGCCGCTCCCGTGAAGGCTACGGCGGGGGTGGTGCCCTCTGTCGGTCTCATACCGGTGACGCTACGGAGCCGGCCCGGACGGGCGGCAGAGGCGGTTGTCCGGAGTTGGCGATGACAAATGTCATGGGCGGCCGGCGTCCCGTACGGTCGGGGTGTCCGTGATCGTCGTCGTGTCCGGGAGGAGCAGGAGGGCCATGCCCGTCGACGCAGCCGGGGCGCTCGCCGCCGCACCCCGGGTCCGTGAGATCGCCTGGGACCACAAGGACGTCCAGCTCTACCACCTGGGCATCGGCGCCGGACGGCCCGCCACCGACCCGCGTGAGCTGCGCTACACCCTGGAGTCCCGGCTGCACGTCCTGCCGAGCTTCGCGACGGTGGCCGGCGGCGGCGCCCCGGGGGTGATCGGCACCCTGTCCGCGCCCGGCGTCGACGTCGACCTCGCCCGCGTCCTGCACGGCGGGCAGCGTCTGCGCCTGCACCGGCCCGTCCCGGTGCGCGGCCGGGCGAGCGCGGCCTCGCGCATCGTCGCCGTGTACGACAAGGGCACCGCGGCCGTACTCGTACTGCGCACCGAGGTCACCGACGCGGACGGGCCGCTGTGGACCGACGAGGCCGAGGTCTTCGTCCGCGGGGAAGGCGGCTGGGGCGGTGAGCGGGGCCCGTCCGGACGCCCCTCGCCACCGCCCGCCGCCCCGCCGGACCAGATCGTGGACCGGGCCGTACGGGAGGACCAGGCGCTGCTCTACCGGCTCTCCGGCGACTGGAACCCCCTGCACGCCGACCCGGAGTTCGCGGCGCGGGCCGGCTTCGAACGGCCCGTGCTGCACGGCCTGTGCACCTACGGCGCCACACTCAAGGCGGTCGTCGACACACTGCTGGACGGCGACGTGACCCGGGTGCGCGACTACCGCACGCGGTTCGCCGGAGTGGTGTACCCGGGGGAGACGCTGCGGGTGCGGATGTGGCGGACCGCCGGAACGGGGGGCGCCGGGGCCGGCGGCGCCCGGACGGGGGAGGCGCGGGTGGCGGTGAACGCCGTGGAGCGCGACGACGCGCCCGTCCTCACCGAAACGGTCGTCCGGTACGGGTGACGGCAGCCGGATGACGGCAGCCGGTTGACGACAACCGGATGACGACAACCGGATGACGACAACGGCCCCGTCCGCCGGATGCGACGAACGGGGCCGGAGCCGCTTGCTTTCGTGTGTGCCTGTGCCTGTGCTTGTCCTCGCGCGGGCCGTCAGGCGGCCGTCTTGGACTCCTCGGCCGGCTTGCGGTGGCGGCCCTGGGGAGTCACCACGCCCTCCTGGCTGGAGACCGGTCCGCGGTGCTTGCCGTGGCCGGTGTCGGTCTCGGAAACGTCGGCACCGGCGGCCTGCATCGGCTGGGTCGTGCTGGCGTCGTTCATCGGAAGGAATTCACCCCGTCAACATGATCTTTCCTACAGCCGGGCGAGTCTAACCGGCACACCTCGGGCCGAATCCAGGCGGCCACGCCAACCGGCACTACTTCGTTACAAGCCGTGCCAGCGGGGCCTGTTGCAGTGGCACGGGGCAAGGCCGACCGGGTGCGGAGGCGTGCGTCGACGGGCCCGTTGCGGCGGGGTCACCGGACCCGTCATGAGCCGATTCCTCCGTATCCTCCGTATCCGCGGTGTCCGCAGCATCCCCAGGGCCTCCCGGGTCTCCCTCGTCCCCCGCGTCGTTCGCCCCCTCCGTCCGTCCACCGCCCGCGTCGGGTGCGGCCAGCCGGGCCACGCCGCACGGCGACTGCGGTGTGGAGCAGGGCAGTCGCAGCTCCCCGTCCGGGGTCCACAGCCCGGCGCCCGTCAACCAGCCCTCGGGGGCGGGAAGATGCCGCACCCGCCGATCGGCGGGCCGCCACACCCCGACCCAGCTGCCGAACGCGCCGTCCACCCGCAGGGCCACCGCACAGCGCTCCGGGGTCAGCACCTGGCCCGGCTGGATCGCGAACGGCGTCACGACGCAGTCCGGCATGCGCAGGCACTCCGGGAAGCGCACCGGCAGCGTGCTGCCGAGCACGCCCCAGCCGAGCCGCTGCCGCCCCGGCGAGGGGGCGTCCGAGCCGATCAGCACCAGCCCGCTGTCGGGGTCGGCCAGCAGGAGCCGGTCGTCGCTGTCCGCGGCGATCTGCAGCAGCGGCGAGACCTCGCCGCCCCGTTCCAGGTCCACCACGACCGCCTTGGTGCGCCCGCCGGTCTCCTGGTCCACCGCCAGCATCCGGCCCGTGCGGTCCAGCCAGACCCCGCCCGAGCAGCGGCCGGGGATCTCCGCCACCCGCTCCGGTCCGAAGGCGCCGCCCGCGACCTCCCACAGCACCGTCGAACGGGGACCGGCCGCGAGGGCGTACGCCCGCTCGCCGCCCGGGGCCGGCGGCAGCAACCGCGGTCCGGTGGTGTCCGCCGGGCACTCGACCGCGCCGAGCGGCAGCTCGCCGGTGCCGGGCCCGGTCGGGTACAGCAGCGCGAAGACGTGCCGCCCGGCGGCGACGCGGTGGACCAGGACCCGTCCGTCGCCCATCGGCTGCACCTCGGTGCCCGCCTCCTCGGGCTGGTTGCCCGGCAGCGGCACCGCGTACGGCTCGGGGCCGTCCAGGGTCCAGCGCTCCGGGTACCAGGAGTCGCCGTCCTGCCCGCTCCGGGCGAGACGCGCGGCGTAGGCACCCGCCGCGGTGATGCTGCAGCCCGCCCGCGGGGCCCCGCTGTTCCCGGGGTCCGCCGAGGGCTCGATCGCACAGGCCGTCATCGTTCGGTCACCTCCGGCGACGAAGCTAGTTTTCGTACGCACGGGCGGGGGACCGGAGCGGCCCCCATCACACATACGTGTGTCACAGGAACGATTCGCCTGAGGGAAGGGCACGGTGTGTGCTGCGCCGGACCGGCCGGTCGCGGGCGCGGGCGGGGAGTGCGTCCGCGGGTACAACGGCGCAGAACCTCCAGGTAGCCTTGCACGCGTGCCCCGTCTGTCAGAAGTCATCGCCGCGCTGGACGCCCTGTGGCCCGCCGAGCGGGCCGAGTCCTGGGACGCGGTCGGCACCGTCGTGGGCGAGCCCGACCAGGAGGTCACGCGGGTCCTGTTCGCGGTGGACCCCGTCCAGGAGATCGTCGACGAGGCGGTGAAGCTGGGCGCCGACCTGCTCGTCACCCACCACCCGCTGTATCTGCGCGGGACGACGACGGTCGCGGCGTCCACCTTCAAGGGCCGCGTCGTGCACACGCTCATCAAGAACGACATCGCCCTGCACGTCGCCCACACCAACGCCGACACCGCCGACCCGGGCGTCTCCGACGCGCTGGCCGGCGCCCTCGACCTGAACGTCGTACGGCCCCTGGTGCCGGACCCGAGCGACCCCGAGGGGCGCCGCGGCCTGGGCCGGGTGTGCGAGCCGACGCACCCCCTGACGGTCCGCGAGCTGGCCGCCCGTGCCGCCGAGCTGCTGCCCGCCACGGCGCAGGGCATCCGCGTCGCCGGCGACCCGGAGGCGACCGTGCGCACCGTCGCCGTCAGCGGCGGCTCCGGCGACAGCCTCTTCGACCACGTGCGGGCGGCCGGCGTCGACGCCTTCCTCACCGCGGACCTGCGCCACCACCCGGTCTCGGAAGCCCGCGCCCACAGCCCCCTGGCGCTGCTCGACGCGGCGCACTGGGCCACCGAGTGGCCCTGGTGCGAGCTGGGCGCCGCCCAGCTCGACGAGATCTCCGACCGCCACGGCTGGGACCTCCGGGTCCACGTCTCGAAGACGGTCACCGACCCCTGGACCGCCCACGTGGCGTCCGCCCCTACCTCTAGCGCAATGGGAGCCCCCAACTGAAAGCCGCGCCCGCCGACCAGATCCGACTCCTCGACGTCCAGGGCCTCGACACGCGGCTCCAGCAGCTCGCGCACAAGCGCCGGTCCCTGCCCGAGCACGCCGAGATCGAGTCGCTGACCAAGGACCACACCCAGCTGCGCGACCTGCTCGTGGCCGCGCAGACCGAGGAGAGCGACTGCGCCCGCGAGCAGACCAAGGCCGAGCAGGACGTGGACCAGGTGCGCCAGCGCGCCGGCCGCGACCAGCAGCGCCTGGACTCCGGTGCCGTCACCTCCCCGAAGGACCTGGAGAACCTCCAGCGCGAGATCGCCTCCCTCGCCAAGCGCCAGGGCGACCTCGAGGACGTCGTCCTGGAGGTGATGGAGCGCCGCGAGTCCGCGCAGGAGCGGGTCGCCGAGCTGACCGAACGGGTCGGCGCGGTCCAGGGCAAGATCGACGACGCCACCGCGCGCCGGGACGCTGCCGTCGAGGAGCTGGACGCCGAGATCACCTCGGTGACCAAGGAGCGCGAGGTCGTCGCGGGCTCCGTCCCGGACGACCTGCTGACGCTCTACGGCAAGCTGCGCGAGCAGCAGGGCGGCGTCGGCGCGGCCAAGCTGTACCAGCGCAGCTGCCAGGGATGCCGCCAGGAGCTGGCCATCACCGAGCTGAGCGAGATCCGCTCCGCGGCCCCCGACACGGTCGTACGCTGCGAGAACTGCCGACGCATCCTGGTGCGCACGGCCGACTCCGGGCTGTAGGCGGCGGTCCGGTGGCTGACCAGGCGCCCCGCCCCGCGCGGGAGTTCGTCGTCGAGGCCGACGGCGGGTCGCGGGGCAACCCGGGGCCCGCGGGCTACGGCGCGGTGGTCCTCGACCCGGTGACGGGGGAGGCCCTGGTGGAGGCCGCCGAGTACCTCGGCGTCGTCACGAACAACGTGGCCGAGTACCGGGGCCTGCTGGCCGGCCTGCACGCGGCCGCGGAACTGGACCCGGACGCCACGGTGCACGTCCGCATGGACTCCAAGCTCGTCGTCGAGCAGATGTCGGGGCGCTGGAAGATCAAGCACCCCGACATGAAGCCGCTGGCGGCCGAGGCGGCCCGCGTCTTCCCGCCCGGCCGCGTGACGTACGAGTGGATCCCCCGCGCGAGCAACAAGCACGCCGACCGCCTGGCCAACGAGGCGATGGACGCGGGTGCGCGCGGCGAAGCGTGGTCCCCGTCCGACTCGACGGCGGAACTGGACGCGGCCGCCGCCGACCGCGCCGCACCCGCCGGTCGTACGGCCGGATCCCGCCGGACCGGGGCCGCGTCGGCCGTCGCTCCCGCCGGGACCGAAGGCGGCGACGGCGGGGAGCCCGCCCCGGACGGGGGCGGAGCGGCGGCGGGCGAGCCCCTCGCGCGGGCGGGCCGGGACCGCGTCGACGCCGCGTCGCTCGGTGCGGGGACGCGCGCCGCTACCGGTACCGGCGCATCCGCCACCGGCACTTCCGGCGCCGGGGCACCCGCCACCGGTGCTCCCGGTGCCGGCGCATCCGCCACCGGCACTTCCGGTACCGGCGCATCCGCCACCGGCACTTCCGGCGCCGGGGCACCCGCCACCGGTGCTCCCGGTACCGGCGCACCCGCCACCGGTGCTCCCGGCCTCGGTGTCGCCGCCGAGACCTCGGGCGAGGCCGACGTGCGGGCCGCGAAGGTCGTGGCCTCGCCCGGCTGGGGGCCGCCCGACATGGGCGCCCCCGCGACCTTCGTCCTCCTGCGGCACGGGGAGACGCCGCTCACCCCGCAGAAGCGGTTCTCCGGGAGCGGCGGCAGCGATCCGTCCCTGTCGCCCGTCGGCCGGGAACAGGCCGAGAGGGTCGCCGCGAGCCTCGCCCGGCGCGGCACGATCGAGGCGGTCGTCGCCTCGCCCCTGGCCCGCACCCGCGAGACCGCAGGCATCGTCGCCGCCCGCCTGGGCCTGGAGGTGGCCATCGAGGAGGGGCTGCGGGAGACCGACTTCGGCGCGTGGGAGGGGCTCACCTTCGGCGAGGTGCGCGAGCGCCACCCCGCCGACCTGGACGCCTGGCTGGCCTCCCCGGACGCGGAGCCGACCGGCGGCGGCGAGAGCTTCGCGGCCACCGGCACCCGGATCGCCGCCACCCGCGACAGGCTCGTCGCGGCGTACGCGGGCCGCACCGTGCTGCTGGTCTCCCACGTGACGCCGATCAAGACGTTCGTGCGCCTCGCCCTGGGCGCCCCGCCCGAGTCGCTGTTCCGGATGGAACTCTCGGCGGCGTCGCTGTCGGCGGTGGCGTACTACGCGGACGGCGGTGCCAGCGTGCGCCTGTTCAACGAGACGTCCCACCTGCGCTGAGCGCGGCCGCCTCCCGGGCCAGCGCCTCCACGCGCGCCCAGTCCCGCCCGGCGATCGCGTCCTTGGGCAGCATCCAACTGCCCCCCACGCAGCCGACGTTGGGCAGGGCCAGGTACTCCGGCGCGGAGGCCGGGGTGATGCCGCCGGTCGGGCAGAAGCGCGCCTGCGGCAACGGCGCGGCGAGCGCCTTGAGGTAGGCGGTGCCGCCCGCCGCCTCGGCCGGGAAGAACTTCATCTCGCGCACCCCGCGCTCCAGCAGCGCCACCACCTCCGAGGCGGTCGACACCCCCGGCAGGAACGGCACCCCGGACCCGCGCATGGCCTCCACCAGCGTGTCCGTCCACCCCGGGCTGACCAGGAACCGCGCCCCGGCCGCCACGACCTCACCGACCTGTTCCGCCGTGACGACGGTGCCCGCGCCGACCACCGCGTCCGGCACCTCACCGGCGATGGCCCGGATCGCGTCGAGGGCGACCGGCGTCCGCAGCGTCACCTCGATCGCGGGCAGCCCGCCGGCGACGAGCGCCCTGGCGAGCGGCACGGCGTCGGCGAGGTCGTCGACGACCACGACGGGCACGACGGGGGCGAGATCCAGCACCGAAGCGGCGGGGGAGGAGGGCAGCGGAGAACTCATGCCCTCATCGTGCCGCCGAAACGCACTCCCTGCAATCGCCGTTGCAGCAGACGCAACGACTGCGGGCGACGGTTCAGTGGACCTCGTGCACGAGCACGTCCAGCGACCACGGCCGCCCGCCCTTCGCGGGCGCCTCCGCCTCCACCTCGTACCCCAGGTCCCGCAGCGCCTCCACCAGTTCCGCCGGTCCCTCGGGCGCGGTCCCGGTCGCCAGCAGACTCCGGACGATCCGCCCCTTGGTCGCCTTGTTGAAGTGGCTGACCACCTTCCGGGTCGGCGCGTGCAGCACCCGCACGGTCGCCGTCCGCGCGGCGACCTCGCCCTTCGGCTTCCACGGCGCCGCGTACGCCGCCGACCGCAGGTCGAGCACCAGCCCGTCCCCGGCCGCCTCCGGCAGCACCTCGGCCATCGGCGCCCGCCAGTGCGCGCCCAGCGCCCCCAGGCCGGGCAGCTTCACGCCCATCGAGCACCGGTAGGACGGAATCCGGTCGGTCATCCGCACGGCACCCCACAGTCCCGAGAACACCAGCAGCGACCTGGCCGCCCGCCGCTTGGCGGCGGCGTCCAGCGAGGCCAGGTCCAGCGCGTCGTACAGCACACCGGTGTAGATCTCCCCGGCCGGACGCGCACCCGCCGTCAGCAGCTCCGTGTTCTTGGCGACCTCGCCGCGCAGCCCCTCGCTCAGCCCGAGCACCTCGCGCGCCTTCTCCTCGTCACCGGCGCACAGCTCGACCAGCTCGCCGAGGACGGCCTCCCGGGCCGCGGTGAGCCCCGGCAGGGACAGCGACCCGGTCTTCAGCGGGGCGCCCCGGCCGGACGCGGCCTTCCCCTCGGACGGCGGCAGCAGGACAAGCACACGTACTCCTTCACATCGAGCTGACTCCCCAGCCCCCGGTCAGGGTACGGCGTGCCCCTCCCGTGCCAGCTCGACGGCCCGGACGAACGCCCCCGGATCGTCCGCGTGGCACCGCACCACGCGCACCTCGCGCCGGCGCCCGAAGAAGGAGAGGTGGGCGACGGGCTCGGTGAGTTCGACGGTGACGGAGGTCTGGGACCCCACGGCGAGATCGAGCTCCCCGTCCGCAGGGGTGTGCGTCGTGCGCAGCTCGCGCCGGACGGACGCGATCCGCTCCAGCGGTATCCGCACGTCGACGTGGAGGGCCCGGCGGACGCGCAGCGTCCCGGCGGCCGCGTCCAGGACATGCGGCCGGACCACGGACGCGGCGTGCAGCCCGACCACCATCACGACGGTGTACACGTCCAGCACCAGCACCACATGGTGTGCGGCGGGCCAGTCCCGCAGCAGCACGGACATCGTCACCGACTCGACGACGCACACGAACGCGAGCCCGAACATCATCGCGCCCTGCCCCCGCGCGTACCCGAAGGCCGCCCCGCCGGCCGCCGAGTCGTGCGTACGCCGGGCCGCCCACAGCCACAGACTCGCCCACAGCCGCAGCTCGTGCCGGGCGAGCCGGTACGGAAACGCGGCGGGACCGGTGGCTCTCACGACCGCCGTCCCCGGGCGGCGATCTCCATGGCCCGCCGGACCGCCTCCGCCTGGGCCGGCGCGAAGTCGGCGTACAGGGCGCGCAGCAGGCCGTGGCCGGGGTCGAGGTCGAAACCCTCCTCGGGCAGCAGCTCCGCGGGCATGCAGTCGGCGAGTACGCGGGCCGCCTCCGCCACCCGGGGGTCGTCGGCGCCGGCGTCGGCCAGTTCGTCGAGCAGCTCATAGGTACGCCGGGCCCGTGCCGCCGCCTCCGGCGAGCCCAGGGCCCCGCGCATCGCGGCCAGCAGCCCCGCCCGCTCCTCCGGGGCGACGGTGCTCTCCAGCAGCACCAGCATCTCCCGGTCCCGCAGGGCCATCGGCGAGCCGGACACGTCCCCGATCCCGGCGAACAGTTCGGCCAGCTCGGGCGAGACCGGCCCCTCGGGCGGCACCCCGCCCTCCGTCCCCAGCAGCGCGCGCAACCGCGTCCGGCGCTCCCGGATCGCCGCCTCCTGCCGTGCGAGATCCGAGTCCAGCTCCTCCAGCACCTCGGCGAGGTCCTTCCCGGCGTCGTCCGCCAGTACGTCCCGCACCTCCGCCAGGCCGAGCCCCAACTCGGTCAGCCGCCTGATCCTGGCCAGCACGACGACGTGCCGCAACGTGTACGTCCGATACCCGTTGGCCAGCCGCTCCGGCTCGGGCAGCAGGCCCTGATGGTGGTAGTGCCGCACGGTCCGCGTGGTGACGCCGACGGTGTCGGCGAGTTCTCCGATCCGCATGCCCCCAGTAGAAACGTTGACGTTGCGACAGGGTCAAGCGGACGGGCTCCGCGGCCCTGGACACCGCGGGATTCCTCTGATCGTCTGGGAGGAGAGGGGGGTGTGCAGCGATGGCGGGCGCGCGCGAGCAGGCACGGTGGAGCAGGGCCCGGCTGGGACGGGGCGGCCCGCCCCTCGATCTCCTCACCGCCCGCTTCGACCGGCACGTCTACGCCCCGCTCGCCCACGACGAGTACACGGTCGGCGTCACCGTCGGCGGACTCGAGGTCATCGCCTACCGGGGCGGTCACATCCACTCCGGGCCGGGCTCCATCGTCGTCCTGGAACCCGGCGAGGTGCACACCGGCGGCCCCGCTGCCCCCGAGGGCTACTCCTACCGAGCCCTGTACGCCGCCCCGAACCTCCTCACCGACGGCACCCGGACGGACACGGTCCTCCCGCACTTCCGCGAGCCCGTCCTCGACGATCCCGAACTCGCCGCCGCCCTGCGCGCCGCACACACGGACCTGGCCCGCTGCCCCGACCCGCTGGAGGCGGAGTCCCGTCTGCCCTGGCTGCTCACGGCGCTGGCCCGCCGCCACTCCACGGCCCGCGCGGCCGACGACACGGTCCCCGGCGCCGGCCGTGTCGCCCGCGTCGTACGCGACCGGCTCGCCGACGAACTCCTCGCCCCGCCGTCCCTGGCGGCCCTCGCCGCCGACCTCGGCCTGTCCCGCTACCAACTCCTGCGGGCCTTCCGCACGTCGACGGGGATGCCGCCGTACGCCTGGCTCGCCCAGCACCGGGTGGCCAGGGCGCGCGGGCTCCTGGACGCGGGTCTGCGCCCCGCCGAGGTGGCGGCGCTGGTGGGCTTCGCCGACCAGGCGCACCTGACCCGCTGGTTCCGGCGGGTCCTCGGGGTGACCCCGGCCGCGTACCGCAACAGCGTTCAAGACCGCACCGGGTGAGGCGGCCGAGACTCGCCGCATGACTGCACGCGGCTGGTTCCTGTTCTCCCTGATGGGAGTGGTCTGGGGCGTCCCCTACCTGATGATCAAGGTGGCGGTGGACGAGGTGTCCCCGTCCGGGGTGGTGTTCGCGCGGTGCGCGCTCGGCGCGGCCCTCCTGCTGCCCTTCGCCCTGCGCAAGGGAGACCTCCTCGGGACCGTACGGCGCCGGTGGAAGCCGATGCTGGCCTTCGCCGTGATCGAGATCATCGGCCCCTGGTGGACCCTGACGGACGCCGAACGGCACCTGTCCAGCTCCACCGCAGGGCTGCTGATCGCGGGCGTGCCGATCGTCGCCGTCCTCCTGGCCCGCTTCTTCGGCGCCGAGGAACGGGTCGGCGCCCGCCGGATCACCGGCCTCGGCCTCGGCCTCGCGGGCGTCGCCGTCCTCACCGTCCCGCACCTCACCGGCGGCGACGCCCGCTCGCTGGCCGAGGTGCTGGTGACGGTCGTCGGCTACGCCACCGCCCCCCTGATCGCCGCCCGCCACCTCAAGGACGTCCCCACCCTCCAGCTCATCACCCCCTGCCTCACCCTGGCCGCCGTCGTCTACGCCCCCGCCGCCTTCCTGACCCGGCCCGCCACCCTCCCCTCGGGCGAGGCCCTGGCAGCCCTGGCCGGTCTCGGCCTCGTCTGCACCGCGATCGCCTTCGTGGCCTTCCTGGAGTTGATCAAGGAGGTCGGCCCGACCCGGGCCGGCGTCATCACCTACGTCAACCCGGCGGTCGCCGTCGCCGCGGGCGCCCTCCTCCTGGACGAGGAGCTGACCCTCGGCATCGGCGTCGCCTTCACCCTGATCCTGGCCGGCTCGGTCCTCGCGACGGCGGCGGCCGGTCCGGGGCGGGAGGCTCGCCGGGTACCATGGTCGACACGGCAGACGAGCCGGGCGGGCGGCCGCGTGGAGTCCCTCACGGGACTTCCCGAGGAACGTCCGGGCTCCACAGGGCAGGGTGATGGCTAACGGCCACCCGGGGTGACCCGCGGGACAGTGCCACAGAAAGCAGACCGCCGGAGGCTTCGGCCCCCGGTAAGGGTGAAACGGTGGTGTAAGAGACCACCAGTGCCCAGGGCGACCTGGGCAGCTAGGTAAACCCCACCCGGAGCAAGGTCAAGAAGGAAGCACCCCGGTGCTTCTGCGCGGACGTTCGAGGGCTGCCCGCCCGAGTCCGCGGGTAGACCGCTGGAGGCCGGTGGCAACGCCGGTCCTAGATGGATGGCCGTCGCCGACGGGACCGCGAGGCCCCGTCGGAACAGAACCCGGCGTACAGCCCGACTCGTCTGCCGCCCCCCCGCGGCGTTGCCCTGTGATCAGGTGGAAGAGGCCCCCCAGCAGCGTCCGTAGGTCAGCTGCATGATGTCGCGGACCCGTATGCGGCCGCCGCGAAGAAGAGCCAGAGGATGCGGGTCCGCGCTGCGGCTATCCAGAGACCGTGGCTTCGAAATTTTCGGAAGTGCTGCCTCTTCTTTCCGGCAGGCACGGTGAGTGGATTCCGGGTTCCGCGTGTCGACGCGGATTGAGTGGTGCGTGATCTGCAATTTCCTTTCCCGGGCGGCATCCTCTGGAACGTCGAAGGTTTCGAAACTTCTACCGAAACTGTTGACGCTTGATGGGTGCAGGTCAACACTGTCGCCGTTGTCCGAACCCGCAGGAGAGGAACACCCCCCATGAACCTGCTCGTCCAGCCGAGGCGTCGCAGACGCGGTCCGGTCACCTTGCTCGTCAGGAGCGCGTGGGCCGTCGCGCTGGCGGCGCTCGCCGCGCTGATGCTGCCGGGCACCGCCCAGGCCGACACGGTCGTCACGACCAACCAGGAGGGCACCAACAACGGCTACTACTACTCGTTCTGGACCGACAGCCAGGGCACCGTCTCCATGAACATGGGCTCCGGCGGTCAGTACAGCACCTCGTGGCGCAACACCGGCAACTTCGTCGCGGGCAAGGGCTGGGCCAACGGCGGCCGCCGGACCGTGCAGTACTCGGGCAGCTTCAACCCCTCCGGCAACGCGTACCTGGCGCTCTACGGATGGACGTCGAACCCGCTCGTCGAGTACTACATCGTCGACAACTGGGGCACCTACCGGCCCACGGGCGAGTACAAGGGCACCGTCACCAGCGACGGCGGCACCTACGACATCTACAAGACGACCCGCGTCAACAAGCCCTCCGTCGAGGGGACCCGCACCTTCGACCAGTACTGGAGCGTCCGGCAGGCGAAGCGGACCGGCGGCACCATCACGACCGGCAACCACTTCGACGCGTGGGCCCGGGCCGGGATGCCGCTCGGCAACTTCAGCTACTACATGATCATGGCCACCGAGGGCTACCAGAGCAGCGGCAGCTCCAGCATCAACGTCGGCGGGACCGGCGGCGGCGACAACGGCGGCGGCGACAACGGGAGCGGTGGCGGCGGGTGCACCGCCACGGTGTCCGCCGGGCAGAAGTGGGGCGACCGGTACAACCTCGACGTCTCCGTCAGCGGCGCCAGCGACTGGACGGTGACGATGAACGTGCCGTCCCCGGCGAAGGTCCTGTCGACCTGGAACGTCAACGCCAGCTATCCCAGTGCGCAGACGCTGACCGCCAGGTCGAACGGCAGCGGCAACAACTGGGGCGCCACCATCCAGGCCAACGGCAACTGGACCTGGCCCAGCGTGTCCTGCAGCGCGGGCTGACCCACCAGAGCGGAGAGGAGGAACCACGTATGCGCACCAGACCACGTCCCTCGTCGCGTCCCCTGCACAGCCTGGTCGCCGGCGTCGCCGTCACCGCGCTCGCCGCCGCGGGCACGGTGGCGGCCGGCGCCGCCCCGGCCCAGGCCGCGGCCTGCAACGGTTACGTCGGGCTCACCTTCGACGACGGCCCCTCCGGCAGCACCCAGTCCCTGCTCAACGCGCTCAGGCAGAACGGGCTGCGGGCCACCATGTTCAACCAGGGGCAGAACGCCGCCCAGAACCCGTCCCTGGTCCGGGCCCAGGTCGACGCCGGCATGTGGGTCGCCAACCACAGCTACACCCACCCGCACATGACCCAGCTCGGCCAGGCCCAGATGGACTCGGAGATCTCCCGGACCCAGCAGGCCATCGCGGGCGCCGGCGGCGGGACGCCCAAGCTGTTCCGGCCGCCGTACGGCGAGACCAACGCGACGCTCCGGTCGATCGAGGCCAAGTACGGGCTGACCGAGGTGATCTGGGACGTCGACTCGCAGGACTGGAACAACGCCAGTACCGACGCGATCGTGCAGGCCGTCTCACGGCTCGGCAACGGCCAGGTCATCCTCATGCACGACTGGCCCGCCAACACGCTCGCGGCCATCCCGCGCATCGCGCAGACCCTGGCGGGCAAGGGGCTGTGCTCCGGCATGATCTCGCCGCAGACCGGCCGCGCGGTCGCTCCCGACGGCAGTGGCGGCGGGGGAGACGGCGGCGGGGGAGGCGGTGGTGCCTGCACCGCGACGCTGTCCGCCGGGCAGCGGTGGGGGGACCGGTACAACCTCAACGTCTCCGTCAGCGGTGCCAGTGACTGGACGGTGACGATGAACGTGCCGTCCCCGGCGAAGGTCCTGTCGACCTGGAACGTCAACGCCAGTTATCCCAGTGCGCAGACGCTGACCGCCAGGTCGAACGGCAGCGGCAACAACTGGGGCGCCACCATCCAGGCCAACGGCAACTGGACCTGGCCCAGCGTGTCCTGTACTGCGGGCTGACCGAGCCCGGACCCCTCGGGTCCGTACCCGTGGACGAGGCCCACGGGTACGGACCTTCGGTCACTCACTCACCCAGCGACCGCCCCGCCACCCGCGCCAGATGCCGCCCGAACACCTCGCGCGCCTCGGGCGTCAGCGTCCGCAGGGCCACCATCGCCGTGATCACGACGTCGCACAGCTCCGCCTCCACGTCGTCCCAGGTGTGCGTGACACCCTTCCTCGGGTTCTGGCCGGTCGCGCCGATCACCGCCTCGGCGACCTCGCCGACCTCCTCCGACAGCTTCAGCATGCGCAGCAGCAGGCCCTCCCTGCCGCCGACGGGCTGGTCCGCCTCCAGCCACTTCCACAGGGCGTCGACGGTGTTCCAGAGGTCGTCGGCCCGCGCGCCGTCCGGGTTGTCGCTCATGTGGAGCAGCGTGCCACGTTCCCGCGGGCGTCAGTCGAAGAGTGTCTCCTGCCGCCCCTCGGCCGCCCTGCGCAGCCGCCTGTTCCGCGCCCCCACGACCGCCGTCGCGGCCGCCGCCGTCACCGCGAAGGCGGCCGGGACCATCCAGTTCCGGTTGACCGCGTGGCCGAGGGCGTGGTCGAGGGAGAGCCGGCCGGGGCCCGAGACCGCGAGTCCCGCCGCCGTCAGGCCGAGGGAGACGGCGTACTCGTAGCCGCCCGCCTGGGCGAAGAAGCCGTTGGGGGCGTGCACCGCGGCGGCGCCCGCCATCGCGCCGACCGCGGCCGCACCCGCCGCCGGAGTGGCCAGCCCCAGCGCCAGCAGCGTCCCGCCGCCCGCCTCCGCGAGACCCGCCGCGGTGGCGCTGGCCCGGCCCGGCGCGTAGCCCATGGCCTCCATGGCCCGACCGGTCTCCCCGAGGCCGCCGCCGCCGAACCAGCCGAGCAGCTTCTGCGTGCCGTGCGCGGCCAGCACCCCGCCGGTTCCCAGGCGGAGCAGCAGCAGTCCGAGATCCCGCCGGTCACAGCACTTCACGTCGACTCCCTCGCGGACGGTGGCGGCTCATCTGCCCACCGTCGCCCGTGCGCGGCGTCCGGGCCCGTCGCCGGGCGCCGTTCGGGTGGTGGCGGGCGACGGCGGGCGGGACGCCCGGTGGCGGGGACGTGGAGCCGGTGTGACGCTGCCGCCATGACCATTCAGACCACGCGACTCAGCGACCCGGCCGTCCGCGCCTTCGTCGCCGCCGTCAACGCCCACGACCGCGAGGCTTTCCGCGCGCTGCTCGCGCCGGGCGCCACCATGGCCGACGACGGGGACGACCGGAACCTCGACCAGTGGATCGACCAGGAGATCTTCTCCTCCAACGGCCACATGGAGGTCGACAACGAGTCGAACGGCGGTCGCGCCCTCATCGCCCGCTACCGCAACGACACCTGGGGCGAGATGCGCACCCGGTGGGACTTCACCGTCGACGAGGACGGGCGGATCGCCCGCTTCGAGACCGGGCAGGCGTAGCCGGGAAACGGTGCGGCAGCCGTTCCGCCCACCGGTGCGACCGGTGTGGCGGAACGGCTGCCGCCTCCCCCCTCGGTATGGCATGTGGGGCGTTGTGGATGTCCAACGCCTCATATGTGAAAGTCTGGTGAAGGAGATTTGAGCATACGTCCGCCACCGGCCGCAATACGGCGGACCTTGAAATTCCGATTGTATGAATCGATGTATGAATCGATGTGTGTGTCCGCGTGTGTGTTCGCGGCCCGCGCTCAGCCGCGCCCCACGTACGGCATCGCCGTCGCCATGACCGTCGCGAACTGCACGTTGGCCTCCAGGGGCAGCTCAGCCATGTGCCGCACCGTGCGCGCCACGTCGGCGACGTCCATCACGGGCTCGGGTGCCGTCTCCCCGTTGGCCTGGAGCGCGCCGGTCTGCATCCCGGCCGTCATCTCGGTCGCCGCGTTGCCGATGTCGATCTGGCCGACCGCGATGCCGTAGGGGCGGCCGTCCAGCGACAGTGACTTGGTCAGACCCGTCAGCGCGTGCTTGGTCGCGGTGTACGCCACCGAGTGCGGACGCGGCGTGTGCGCCGAGATCGAGCCGTTGTTGATGATCCGGCCGCCTCGCGGGTCCTGCTCCTTCATCTGCCGGTACGCCGCCTGCGCGCACAGGAACGCCCCGTTGAGGTTGGTGTCCACCACGTGCCGCCAGGCCTCGTAAGGAAGGTCCTCGACCGGCAAGCCGCCGGGACCGAACGTCCCCGCGTTGTTGAACAGCAGGTCCAGTCGCCCGAACCGGTCGCGCACCGCGCCGAACAGAGCCGCCACGTCCTCCGGGCGCGACACGTCGGCGCGGAC
The DNA here is from genome assembly GCF_033406955.1 of Streptomyces violaceoruber. Lineage (NCBI taxonomy): Bacteria > Bacillati > Actinomycetota > Actinomycetes > Kitasatosporales > Streptomycetaceae > Streptomyces > Streptomyces violaceoruber. Next base: position 6,023,074 of record NZ_CP137734.1, read on the forward strand.
GGTGAGCGCCGTGCCGCCGCCCGCCGGTGCCGCCGCGGCCGTCTCGGCCAGGGGCTCGGGGCGACGGCCGGCCAGGGCGACCGACCAGCCGGCGGTGAGCAGTTCGACGGCGACCGCCCGGCCGATGCCGGATCCGGCACCCGTGACGACGGCGACCTTCCGCGCGCCGGCGCTTTCCTCGTCGGTGGTTCTCACGGTGTTCATGACTCGGCAGCGTACGGGTCGCGGAACATCCGGAACTCATCCGTCCGACACGCGATCGCCATGTCCGTGCCAAACCGGGGTCGTTCCCGGCGCTTCGAATGCCCCTTGCAACCACCGCAAGGGGAGGAACGGATGACACCCGCGAACCACCAGGCCCCGACCTCGGCGCCGAGCCCGGCCCCGTCGCAGTCCTCGCACGCGCCCGAACTCCGCGCCGCCGCCCGCAGCCTGGGCCGCCGCCGCTTCCTGACCGTCACCGGCGCCGCCGCCGCGCTCGCCTTCGCCGTCAACCTGCCGGCCGCCGGCACCGCGAGCGCCGCCGAGCTGGACGCCGCGCAGCTGACCGCCGACCCCTTCACCCTCGGCGTCGCCTCGGGCGACCCGCAGCCCGGCTCGGTGCTGCTGTGGACGCGTCTCGCCCCGGTGCCGTACCAGGCCGACAGCGGGCTGCCCGCCAAACGCGTCGAGGTGAGCTGGGAGCTGGCCCTGGACGAACGGTTCCGCCGTGTCGTCAGAAGAGGCCGGACCACCGCCCACCCCGAGTTCCACCACACCGTGCACGTCGAGGTCGACCACCTCGCGCCCGGCCACGTCTACCACTACCGCTTCCGCGCCGGCCGGTACGTCAGCCCGGTGGGCCGCACCCGCACCGCGCCCGCGCAGCACAGCCGGGTGTCCGGCCTCGCCTTCGGTCTCGTCTCCTGCCAGAAGTACGACCAGGGGTACTACACCGCCTACAAGCACCTGGCCCAGGAGGACGTGGACGTCGTCTTCCACCTCGGCGACTACCTGTACGAGTACGCCGTGAACGCCACCGGCGGCTCCCGCGCCTACCCCGCGGGCACCCTGCCCGCGCACTTCAACCACGAGACGGTGACGCTGGAGGACTACCGCCTGCGGTACGCCCTCTACAAGTCCGACCCCGACCTGCGCGCCGCGCACGCCGCGCACCCCTTCGTCGTCACCTGGGACGACCACGAGACCGAGAACAACTACGCCGACGAGACACCGGAGAACAGCGTCCCGCCCGAGGAGTTCCTCATCCGCCGGGCCGCCGCCTACCGGGCCTACTGGGAGAACATGCCACTGCGCCGCCCGCAACTGCCCGACGGCCCGGACCTGAAGCTCTACCGCCGGCTGCACTGGGGACGGCTCGCCCAGTTCGACGTCCTCGACACCCGGCAGTACCGCTCCAACCAGGCCTACGGCGACGGCTGGCAGTTCCCCGGGCCCGAGTCCGAGGACCCGGGCCGCACGCTCACCGGCGACGCCCAGGAGCGCTGGCTGATCAACGGCTGGCACCGGTCGAACGCCCTGTGGAACGTGGTGCCCCAGCAGGTCACCTTCTCCCAGCGGTACAACTCGACGAGCACGCCGTCCAAGGTCTCCATGGACTCCTGGGACGGCTACCCGGCCTCCCGCGAGCGGGTGCTGGCCGGCGCGCAGGCCGCCGGGATCGAGAACCTCATGGTCCTCACCGGCGACGTGCACGTCTCCTACGGCTTCGACATCAAGCGCGACTTCGACGACCCGGACTCCCGGACCCTGGGTACGGAGATCGTCACCACGTCCGTCACCAGCGGCGGCGACGGCACGGAGAAGCCGTCCAACTGGGACACCCTGATGGCCGCCAACCCGCACCTGAGGTTCTTCAACGGGCGGCGCGGCTACGCCACGGTGTCCCTGGGCCGCGAGTCGGCGCGCGCCGACTTCAAGACGGTGTCCCACGTCGGCACCGAGGGCGCGCCGCTCACGACCGCCGGGTCCTTCGTGACGGAGGCGGGGGAGCCGGGGCTCAAGCCGGTGTGACGACCGGGTCCGCCGCTTCTCCCTGTGCCGTCGATCCCGCTTCTCCCGGGTAGCGGACGCCGACGCGGTCCCGGATCGCGTCGAGCGTCCGCATCACGGCCAGCGTGCCGTCCAGGGGGACCAGCGGCGACTCGGTCTCCCCGGCGCGCAGGGCCCGCATCACCTCCTCGGCCTCGTGCCGGAGGCTCTCGCGGGGCCCGTCGGCCGGGTCGGCCCGGAACTCCTGCGGGTCCCGGCCGGTGCGGTGCAGCACGAAGTGGTCCGGGAAGAAGAAGCCGTTCGGTACGTCGATGCGGCCCTCGGAGCCGGTGATCGAGGCGGAGTTGGGCGTGCCGCCGGTGATGGAGCAGTGGATCGAGGCGAGCGCGTCGTTCTCGTACGAGAGCAGCGCGCCCGTCTGCAGATCGACGCCCTCCTCCGAGAGCACCGCCCGCGCCGCGACGTCCGTCGGCTCACCGAGCAGGAGCTGCGCGAACGACACCGGGTACACCCCCAGGTCGAGCAGCGCGCCGCCGCCCTGCGCGGGGTCGCGGAGCCGGTGCGCGGCCGGGAAGGGGCCCGCGAGGCCGAAGTCCGCCTGGAGGCTGCGGACCTCGCCGATCGCGCCGTCGGCGACCAGCTCCTTCAGGCGCCGCACCAGCGGATTGCAGTACATCCACATGGCTTCCATGAGGAAGACGCCGTTCTCGCGGGCGAGCGCGACCAGTTCCGCCGCCTCGCGCGCGTTCAGTGTGAACGGCTTCTCGCACAGCACGTTCCGGCCCGCCTCCAGGCACAGGCCGGCCGCGGTCCGGTGCGCCGAGTGCGGCGTCGCGACGTACACCACGTCGACGTCCTCGTCCCGCGCCAGCGTCTCCCAGCCGCCGTACGCCCGCGGTATCCCGAACCGCTCCGCGAACGTCTTCGCCGACGCCTCGGTCCGCGACGCGACCGCCACGACCTCCGCGTCCGGCAGATCGACCAGATCCGCCGTGAATCGCGCCGCCATCCCGCCGGTCGCGAGAATCCCCCAGCGCACCTTCTGCCCGGTCACCGCTGACACCCTGCCCCACCCTCGCTCAGGTTCGTTCGTCGTTCGGGTTTGTTCGTTCAAGTCCGTACGAGCTGAGAGCATAGGTGGCGGATCTACAGAAGAGGGAGGGGCACATCACATGCCCGAGCGCGGGCCGTCCACGCAAACGCCGCAAACGTCTCAGTCGTCGCACATAGCGCGAACGCCGCCCGCCGGGCGGCGCATCAGTCTTCTCGTCACGCTCATACTCGGCAGCCTCACCGCCACGCCGCCGCTGGCGATGGACATGTACCTCCCCGCCCTCCCGGAGGTCACCCGGTCCCTGGGCGCACCGGCCGCGACCGTCCAGCTCACGCTCACCGCCTGCCTGGCCGGCATGGCCCTCGGGCAGATCGTCGTCGGCCCGATGAGCGACAAGTGGGGGCGCCGGCGTCCGCTGCTGGCCGGGCTCGCCGTCTACGTCGTCGCCACCGCGCTGTGCGCCGTCGCGCCGAACGTGGAACTCCTCGTCGCCTTCCGGCTGGTCCAGGGACTCGCGGGCGCCGCCGGGATCGTCATCGCCCGGGCCGTCGTGCGCGACCTGTACGACGGCGTGGCCATGGCCCGCTTCTTCTCCACCCTCATGCTGATCTCCGGCGTCGCGCCGGTCGTCGCACCGCTCATCGGCGGGCAGATCCTGCGCGTGACGGACTGGCGGGGCGTGTTCGTCGTCCTCGTGGTGGTCGGGGTGGTGCTGGGCGTCGTCGTGTGGGCCCGGCTGCCGGAGACGCTGCCCGTCGAGGAGCGGCACGCGGGCGGCGTCGGCGACACCCTGCGCGCGATGCGCGGCCTGCTCGCCGACCGGGCCTTCACCGGGTACATGCTCGCGGGCGGCTTCGCCTTCGCCTCGCTCTTCGCCTACGTCGCGGCGTCGCCGTTCGTCGTGCAGGAGATCTACGGAGCCTCCGCGCAGACGTTCAGCCTGCTGTTCGGCCTCAACTCGATCGGCCTCGTGGTGGTCGGGCAGATCAACGGCAAGGTCCTCGTCGGACGGGTCAGGCTGGACCGGGTGCTCGGCCTCGGCCTCGTCGTCGTGATCGCCGCGGCGACGGTGCTGCTGCTGATGTCCCTGGGCGTCTTCGGCGAGGTCGGGCTCGGACCGGTCGCCGCCGCGCTGTTCGTGCTGATGTCGGCGATGGGGCTCAGCCTGCCCAACACCCAGGCGCTGGCGCTGATGCGGGTGAAGAAGTCCGCCGGTTCCGCCTCCGCGCTGCTCGGCACGTCCTCCTTCCTCATCGGTGCGGTCGCCTCGCCGCTGGTCGGGATCGCGGGGGAGGACACCGCCGTACCGATGGCCGTGGTCCAGCTGACGGCCGCGGTGGTGGCGCTCGGCTTCCTCGTGACCATGTGCCGCGGGCAGAGAGCAGGCAAGGGAGCGGACAACTGAGCGCTCCGAGACTGCGCAGCGACACCCCGGAGCGGGCCGGACTCGACCCCGGGCAGCTCCGTCGTGCCGTCGCCCAGGTGCACGACCTCACCACCGGTGAACGCCCCTGGGCGGCGGGCGCCGTCGTGGCCGTCGGACGCGGGCCCGTGCTCGCCGCCGAGGCCGCGGCGGGCTGGGCCGTGCGCTACTCCTCCTACGACCCGCACACCGACGCGGGCGTGGAGCTGCCGGAGGGCTCGCGGGTGCCGATGAGCGTGGACACGCCCTTCGACCTCGCCTCGCTGACGAAGCTGTTCACCGCGGTGGCGGCCGTGCAGCAGATCGAGCGGGGCACGCTCGGCATCGACGCGGAGGTCGGCGCCTACCTGCCGGACTTCCGGGCCGCGGCCGAGCACCGCGTCACCGTACGGCAGTTGCTCACCCACACCTCCGGGCTGCGGCCCGAACTCCCGCTGTACGACAGCGGCGCCTTCGCCGACAAGGAGGCGCGGCTGCGGCGGCTGCGGGCGGAGCCGCCGGTGGGGGTGCCGGGCACGTACTGCTACTCGGACCTGAACATGCTGCTCCTGCAACAGGTGCTGGAGCGCATCACCGGGCGGGGGCTCGACGTCCTCGTCCGGGACGGGATCACCCGGCCGCTGGGCATGACGGCGACGGGCTTCGGGCCGTGTCCGGGCGCCGCGGCCACGGAGGACCAGCGGCGGCCGTGGGCCAAGGCGGACCGGGGGATGCTGCGCGGGGTCGTCCACGACGAGAACGCGTGGGCGCTGGGCGGGGTGGCCGGTCATGCGGGGCTGTTCTCCACGGGGCGGGATCTGGCGGTCTTCTGCCGGACGCTGCTGGCGGGCGGCTCCCACGGACCCGCGCGCATCCTCGGGCCGGACTTCGTGGAACTGCTCCTGGCCGAACCGGGGCTCGGGTTCGCCCTGGACCAGCCGTGGTTCATGGGCGAGCTGGCGGGGCGCGGGGCGGCGGGGCACACCGGGTTCACCGGCACGATGCTGGTCCTCGACCGGGTGACGGACACCTTCGCGATCCTCCTCGCCAACACGGTCCATCCGCGCCGCCGCGCCCCGGACAACCGGGCCCGCGCGGCGCTGTGCACGCGGGTGGCGCGGGCGGTGCGGGCCTGATCGTCCGCGGGGGCGGGTGCCTGCGGCGGCCTGTGCGGGGTGGTGGGGGTGCGGGTAGCGCGGTTTGTCCGGTGGGTGGGTCGGGGGCGCGCCGGGGGGTGTCCGTCCTCGGAACGGCGCGGAATCGGTTGGCTACGGAGGCTCGGGGCGTTGACGCGCCAACCGCTGCGGGCGGACACTCCCCGACACGCCCCCTCCTCGCCGTACGCGGCTCTCCCCGCCCACGCTCCGCGTCTCCCTCCTCGCCGTACGCGGCTGCGGCCCGCTCTCGCTCCGCGTCCCGCTTCTCGCCGTACGCGGCTGACCGCCCGTCCCCGCCCCGGCTGCGGGCCGCCGCCGCCACGCCGCCGCAGCTGCGGGCAGTCGTGCCGCTGGGGCGGCACGGGTGGGCGCAGCGGCACCCCGCAACGCCGGGCCGCGTCACCCTCGCGCCCGCACCCACCCCGGGGGGGCCGGGTGACGCCGGGCCGCACGACCCGCCCCGCACCCACCTCGGGCACCAGGCAACCCCGGGCCCCCGCCCCACCCACGGAGTGCCTCGTACAATCTCCGGGTGAACGACCCCGCCGACACCCTGCGCGCCACCCTCGCCGACCTCGTCGACGGCTTGCCGCCCCGACAGGCCGCCCGGGCCGTGGAGCGGCTGATCGCCAACTACCGCGGGGACACCCCCACCGACGCCCCCATCCTGCGCGACCGCGCCGACGTCGTCGCCTACGCCGCCTACCGCATGCCCGCCACCTTCGCCGCCGTGCGCTCGGCGCTGACCGCGTTCGCCGAGGCCGTGCCGGACTGGGTGCCCGGCAGCCACCTGGACGTGGGCGGCGGGACCGGCGCCGCGACCTGGGCCGTCAGCGACACCTGGGGCGGGACGCGTTCGGTGACCGTGCTCGACTGGGCCGAACCCGCGCTCGTCCTCGGCCAGGAGATCGCCGCCTCGCTGCCCGCCCTGCGCGAGGCCCGCTGGCGGCGTTCGCGGATCGGAGCGGCGCTCGACATCGAGAGCGTTGATCTCGTCACGGTGTCCTACGTACTCAACGAGCTGACCGGTTCCGACCGCGCCGCCCTCGTCGACGCCGCCGCCGGCGCCGCGCGCGCCGTCGTGATCGTCGAGGCCGGCACCCCCGCCGGGTACGCCCGCGTCATCGAGGCCCGCGACCGGCTGATCGCCGCCGGGTTCCGGGTCGCCGCGCCCTGCCCGCACAGTGCCGCCTGCCCCATCGAGGCCGGCACGGACTGGTGCCACTTCGCAGCGCGTGTCAGCCGGTCCAGTCTGCACCGGCAGGTCAAGAGCGGGTCCCTCGCGTACGAGGACGAGAAGTTCAGCTACGTCGCCGCCACCCGGCTCCCCGTCGAACCCGCCGCCTCCCGGGTGGTCCGGCGTCCGCAGATCCGCAAGGGCCAGGTGCTGCTGGACCTGTGTGCATCCGACGAGCGGTTGCGGCGGAGTACGGTCACCAAGCGGCACGGCGACCTGTACAAGGCGGCCCGCGACGCTGCCTGGGGCGACCCCTGGCCGCCCGGGGAGGACTGAGGAAGAAGTGGAACGTGACGTGCGGCCCGCCCTGCGGATCGTGATCGCCGAGGACGATCCGCTGCTGCGCGAGGGGCTCGCCCTGCTGCTGCGGGCCGAGGGCCTGGACGTGGTCGCCACCGCGGACACCGCGGAGTCGGTGCTCGCGGCCATCGACGAGCACGCGCCCGACGTGGCCATCCTCGATGTGCGGATGCCGCCCACCCACACCGACGAAGGGGTCCGCGCGGCCGTCGAGGCGCGGCGGCGGCACCCCGGACTCGCCGTCCTGGTGCTGTCCGCCTACGTGGAGCAGTCCTTCGCCACCGACCTGCTGACCGGTGGGGTGGGCGGTCTGGGGTACCTGCTCAAGGAGCGCGTCGGCCGGGTGGAGGAGTTCATGGACGCGCTCGGGCGGGTCGCGGGCGGTGGCACCGCCATCGATCCCGAGGTCGTCGCCCAGTTGTTCACCCGGACGCGGCAGGACACCCGGATGGAGCGGCTCAGCCCGCGGGAGCGGGAAGTGCTCGCCCTGATGGCCGAGGGCCTGGGCAACAGCGCCATCGCCGGGCGGCTCGTGGTCACCGACGGCGCCGTCCACAAGCACATCCGCAGCATCTTCGCCAAGCTCGACCTGTCCCCGGCCGACCAGGTCGACCGGCGGGTGGCGGCCGTCCTGCACTACCTGGAGAACGCGCGGGCGCCACGCCACTGAGCGAAGCGCCGCCCACGGCCGGCGCGAGACGTTCCGTCTTGTCGGGCTGGTAGCTTCGGGGCATGGCCACCACCCGGAAACGCATCACGAACCCCGCCGCCGAGCGGCCGCACCCCGACGCCACCCGGCGCAGCCAGCGGTCCCGCCAGGCCATCTACGACGCCGCCCTCGCCCTGGTCGGCGAGGTCGGCTACCCGAAGACCACCATCGAGGGCATCGCCGCCCGCGCCGGCGTCGGCAAGCAGACCATCTACCGTTGGTGGTCCTCGAAGGCGGACGTCCTGCTGGAGGCCTTCCTCGACCTGGGTGAGCGGCTCGTGGAGGCCGCCGGTGAGGAGGCGTACACCATCCCGGACACGGGTGACGTCGCCGCCGACCTCAAGGTCGTACTGCGCGCCACCGTCGACGAACTGCGGGATCCGAGGTTCGAGGCGCCCTATCGCGCGCTGGCCGCGGAGGGCGTCGTCAACGAGGAGCTGGGCCGGACCTTCGTCAGCCGGCTTCTGGAGCCGTCGCTCCAGCTGCACGCCGACCGGCTGCGGGCCGCCCAGGAGGCGGGCCAGGTACGGCAGGACATCGACCTGCGGATCGCGCTGGAGCTGTTCGTTTCCCCGCTCGCGCAGCGCTGGCTCCAGCACACGGGACCGTTCTCCCACGCCTACACCGACACCCTCGTCGACTACGCGTTGCACGGGCTCGCCCCGCGGTGACCGAAGAGGCCTGACCAGGGAAGTTTGTCCCTTCGCGACCCCGAAGCGGGGAATGGTGCGACGATAGGGCATGCTGGTGCGCACGACGGCGAGGCAAGGGGATAGATGAGCGCGGAGTTCGGCGGTCGGAGCGGTCTGCAGGGCAAACTCTCCTCGTGGCTGCGCGGACGCCGCCCCAAGGAGGCCGCCGGAGACGGTGGCCGGGAGGACCTGCTGCTCGCCGCCGCCGGTGCCGGACTGCCCCTGGCGCCCGCCGCGCACCCCGCCGGATACCGTTGCTCCTGCGACCGCGTGGGCTGTCCCACCCCCGCCCGGCACCCGGTGTCGTTCGCCTGGCAGACGCAGTCCACCACCGACCGCGCCCAGATCGAGCGCTGGGCCCGGCATCAGCCCGAGGCCAACTTCATCACCGCGACCGGCATGGTGCACGACGTGCTCGACGTGCCCCTGGAGGCCGGTCGGGAGGCGGTGGAGCGGCTGCTCGCCGCCGGTGTCGAGGTTGGGCCGGTCGCCGAGAGCGACGACGGACGCATGCTGCTGTTCACCCTCACCCGGGGCACCCCCGAGGACGAGGACGAGTGGTGGCCCTGCGAGCTGGACTGCCACCCCGAGACCATGGACGAGCATCCGGGGCTGCGCTGGCACTGCCGCGGTTCCTATGTGCTGGTACCGCCGGCCCGGCTGCCCGGGGAACACCGCACGGTGCGCTGGGTGCGCGGCCCCGAGCATCCGCTGCCGGATCCGCTGACCCTGCTGGAGACCCTCACCGACGCCTGCGCCCGGCACGCCGGTGCGGAGGGCGACCACGAGGGAGCCTCCTGGCCGCTGCGCCGCTGAGCGCCCCGGGCTCTCCTACTCGCCCTTGCCCGAAGTGAGACCCTGGACCCGGCCCAGTACCGACACCTGCCCGTCCGCCGGATCGAGCGCGACCTCGTTGGAGACGAACTCCATCGTCAGCGACTGCTTGATCTCGCCGTCCGTCAGGGCCAGCACGTCCTTGTTCGGCGTCGGCACGGACGCGCCCCGCGCGGCGGTCTGCTTCTCGAAGTGGCGCGAGGTGAAGAACACCAGCGCGCCGCCGTCCTCGGTGCGCAGTGCCAGCGGCGCGTAGTCGCCGTTCGTCAGCGGCTCGTCGATGTACTGGGTGACCAGGCCGGGGCGGGTCGAGCGCTTCTCGCGCAGTGCGCGCCAGGAGCTGGTGTGCACACCGTCCGCGAAGGTCTTGCCGCCGTCCTGAAGGTACGTCGTGTAGTCCTTGCTCAGACCGGCCGGCGGGACGCTCACGTCGGTGGCGTTCGCGGGCACGGCCTCGGCCCAGCCGTCCTGGTCGGTCTTGAACTCGGGCACCTTGCCGGGGGCGACCAGCGTCAGGTACGCCGCCTCCCAGGTCTCCTCCAGGCCGTCCCGGGTGAAGACCAGCAGCCAGCGTGCCGTGCCGCCCTTGTTGGCCTTGGTGTCCGCGACGAACCAGCGCGGCCAGCCCGCCTTCTTCGGGATCGTGAACTTCGCGTCGGTCAGCTCCAGCGGCTCGTGCGCCGGATTGCCGTCCGGGTGGTTGGCCGCCCCCGCCTTCAGCCGCGCCGAGTCGATCGCGGCGAGGGCGCCGGTGGTGTGGTCGGCGTCCAGGGAGGCGTCGTACGCCTTGTCGGCCTTGTTGTACGCGGTGGTGAACCGCTCGAGCGCCTTCGCGGCCTCGGCCCGGGTGGCCGAGGGGAGTACCTCGCGCTCACCGTGCACCACCACGCAGCCGCTCGCCGTCAGCGACAAAACGGTCGCCGAGGCGGATATGAGCGCGCACTTCTCAAGCCTGCGGGGCCTTCGAGGGCCGCGATCCTGGCTCATCAGGTTCCTTCACCTTCCCCTTCCCGGAGGCGAACCCTACCGGGGCGAGGAAGAGCGCGAGTGTCGGGACCAGGTACAGCAGCCACACCGTGACCTGGAGGACGGTCGGATCGGGCTGGAAGTTGAACACGCCCTTGAGCAGGGTGCCGTACCAGCTCGACGGGTCGATCGTGCTGCTGATGTCGAAGGCCAGGTTCGTCAGGCCCGGCACCAGGTCGGCCTCCTGGAGGTCGTGCACGCCGTAGGCCAGCACGCCCGCCGCCACGACGACCAGCATGCCGCCGGTCCAGGTGAAGAACCGGGCCAGGTTGATGCGCAGCGCGCCCCGGTAGAACAGCCAGCCCAGCAGGACGGCGGTGGCCAGCCCGAGGGCCACGCCGATCAGCGGGCGCGGGGTGCCGTCGCTCGCCGCGTGCACCGACGCCCACACGAACAGCGCCGTCTCCAGGCCCTCCCGGCCGACCGCCAGGAACGCGGTGGCCACCAGGGCCCCGGTGCCCATGGCGAGGGCCGCGTCCAGCCTGCCGTGCAGCTCCGTCTTGAGGTGGCGGGCGGTGCGGCGCATCCAGAAGACCATCCACGTCACCAGGACGACGGCCAGGATGGAGAGTGAACCGCCCAGCGCCTCCTGTGCCTTGAACGTCAGCTCCTGCGAGCCGAACTCCAGCGCGCAGCCGAAGCCGAGCGCGATCGCGACCGCCACGCCGATGCCCGCCCAGATCGGCTTCAGGGCGTCCCGGCGGTCCGTCTTGACCAGATAGGCGATGAGGATGCAGACGACGAGTGAGGCCTCCAGGCCCTCGCGCAGTCCGATCAGGTAGTTGGAGAACACCGTTACGCCTCCTTGCCGAACAGCGTGCTGCCCCACCAGTCGTCCGCGTCGCGGACGCCGGGCGGCACGGCGAAGACCGCCGAACCCACGTGCTGGATATACTCGTTGAGCGCGTCCGTCGCCAGGTTGCGCTGCACCGGGACGAAGCCCGTGCGGATGTCGCGCTGGTAGGCGAGGAAGAACAGGCCGGCGTCCAGGCGGCCCAGGCCGTCCGTGCCGTCGGTGAAGGAGTAGCCGCGGCGCAGCAGCGTCGCCCCGCCGTTGGAGTCGGGGTGCGCGAGCCGGACGTGCGCGTCGGGCTTCATCGCCTTCAGGAACGGCTCGTCGCGCTCCTTGGCCTTGCCGACGGGCGCGCCCTCGCCCTTGTCGCGGCCGAACACGTCCTCCTGCTCCTGGAGGGAGGCCCGGTCCCAGGTCTCGATGTGCATGCGGATGCGGCGGGCGACGAGGTAGGAGCCGCCCGTCATCCACGGTGTCCCGTCCTTCTCGGCGGCCCAGACGAACCGGTCCAGGCGGTCCTTCTCCGTGCCCGCGATGTTGCGGGTGCCGTCCTTGAAGCCGAGCAGGTTGCGCGGGGTCTGTTCGTCGGGCGTCGTGGACGAGGTCTTGCCGAAGCCGAGCTGCGACCAGCGCACGACGACCTTGCCGAAGCCGATCCGGGCGAGGTTGCGGATCGCGTGCACGGCGACCTGGGGGTCGTCGGCGCAGGCCTGGACGCACAGGTCGCCGCCGCTGCGGGCCCTGTCGAGGTTGTCCCCGGGGAACTTCGGCAGGTCGGCCAGGGCCTCGGGGCGCAGGTCGGCGAGGCCGAATCTCGTGAACAGGGACGGCCCGAAGCCGATGGTGAGGGTCAGCCGGGAGGGCTTGAGGCCCAGGGCCTCGCCGGTGTCGTCCGGCGGGGCCTCGGGCAGGCCGCCGTAGGCGCCCTCGCCCACCGCGTGACCGGCGGTCAGCCGGCGGGCCGCCGCCGTCCACTCCTTGAGCAGCGCCACGAAGGCGGCGCGGTCCTCGGTCGTCACGTCGAACGCGGCGAAGTGCAGCCGGTCCTGCACCGGCGTGGCGATGCCCGCCTGGTGCGCCCCGTGGAAGGGCACGGCGGAGCCCGCGTCGGCACCGGCCGGGTCCGCGTCGGCACCGGCGCGGTCCATCGCCACCGCCCCGCCGGCCGCCGCGGCGGCGCCGAGCGCGAGGCCCGCGCCGCCCCAGCCGATCAGCGACCGCCGGGAGGGCGAGGGGGCCGGTGCGGGGGAGTCGGTGTCCGTCATCTCGTCTCCCACGCCTACTTCGTGACCACGGCCGCGGCGAGCTTGGACAGCGGCTCCGCGAGCGCGTTGACCGCGTCCGACAGCTCCTTGCGGTCCGCCTTGCCGACCTTGTCGTAGGAGGTGAACTCGTAGGAGGAGGTGCTCGGGCGGTACCGGTCGAGCAGCTTGTCCAGCGCCGCGAACTGGCGGTCCAGCTCCGTCGTCAGCGCCGCGTCGTTCTCCTTCGCGACCGGCTTCAGGAGCGCGTACGACTGCTGCGCGCCCTCCACGTTGGCCTTGAAGTCGACCAGGTCGGTGTGCGAGTAGCGCTCCTCCTCGCCGGTGACCTTGCCGGTGGCGACCTCGTCGAGCAGCTCCTTGGCGCCGTTGGCCATGGAGGTGGGGGTGATCTCGGCCTTGCCGACCCGGTTCTGCCAGTCCTTCAGGTCGGTGACCAGGGTGGTGGCCAGCTCCTTCTCCCGGTCGCCGATCTTCCCGTCCTGCCACAGCGCCTTCTCCAGGCGGTGCCAGCCGGTCCAGTCGGTCGCCGGGTCCTGGCCGTCCTCCAGACCGTCCTCGCGGACGTCGACCTGCGGGTCGATGTCGCCGAAGGACTCCGCGACCGGCTCGGTGCGCTCCCAGCCGATGCGGGAGGGGGCGTACGCCTTCTTCGCGGCCGCCAGGTCGCCGGCCTTGACGGCCTTCGCGAACGCCTCCGCCTTCGGCAGGGTCTCGTCGGCCTGCTGCTGCACGTACTGGCGGTAGGCGGCCACGGCCTCGTCGAGGCGCGGGTCGCGCGCGGCGGCCTTGCCGCCGGTGGCCTGCACGTCCTGGCGGATGCCCTTGCCCTTCATGCCGGGCTTGCAGGCGATCCGGTAGTCGCCGGCCTTCACCTCGGCGGTGACCCGCTGCCTGGTGCCGGGGCCGATGTTCTCCCGCTCGGTGACCACCCGGTCGTCGGGGAAGAGGAGGTAGACCTCGGTGACCTTGGAGCCCTTGTTCTCGATGGCGAGTTCGACGTGTCCGGCCGGGAACCGGACCTTCGACACCTCGCACTTGTCGTCCGTCGCCGTCACCGTGACGACGTGCTCGCCGTCCTCGGCGCCGCTCTTCTCCGTGCACCCCGTGACGGCGGCCAGGGCCGCGGCGGTGGCTACGGCGGTGACGAGGGAGAGTCTGGCGGCTCGCATGCGGGCTCCAAGGGATGGCCGAAAGTGCGCGTGACGGGCCTCGCAGGGAAGGTGAGGCTGGCCTAACATACCTAAGGATTTCCTAAGCAAAACCCGTCCATGCGGTGATCCGAATCTCATGGACGGTGTATGGGCACGGGCCGGTCACGGTGGCTCAATCAAGTGCTCATGGGGAGGTCAAAGGTGCGTCAAAGACGGGCCTCTCCCGGGGGCGGAAATCGCCGGGGCGGGCGTCACGGCGAGCGGTGCGGGACGACGAGGAGCGCGCCCGTGCGCGGGTGCGGGAACACCTCCACCGGCTGGTCGTAGACCTCGGACAGCAGCCCCTCGGCGAACACCTCCGAGGGCGGGCCCCCGGCCGCGATCCGGCCCGAGCGCAGGAGCGCCACCCGGTCCGCGTACGCCGCCGCCAGCGCGAGGTCGTGCAGGACGACGACCACCGCGTCCCCGGCCCGCGCCCGCTCCCGGCACAGCCGCAGCACGAGTTCCTGGTGCCTCAGGTCCAGGGCCGCGGTCGGCTCGTCGAGCAGCAGGAGGGGAGCGCGCTGGGCGAGGACGCGGGCGAGGGCCACGCGGGCCCGTTCGCCGCCGCTGAGCGCGGAGAACGGGCGCCCGGCGAATCCGGCCACCTCCGTGCGTGCCATCGCCTCGGCCACGGCCGCTTCGTCCTCGTCCGCCCGGTCGCCGCCCGCCCAGGGCGCCCGGCCCATCCGGACGACCTCCTCCACCGCGAACGGGAAGGACAGCGACGCCGACTGGGGCAGCACCGCCCGGCGCAGCGCGAGTTCGGGCGCCGACCAGTCCGACACCGGGCGCCCGTGGACGCGTACGACCCCCTCGGCGGCCGGGACGTCGGCGGCCAGCGCGCCCAGCAGGGTGGACTTGCCCGCCCCGTTGGGGCCGACCAGGGCGAGCACCTCGCCCGCGCGGACCTCCACGTCCACCCCGTCGAGGACCGGCCGGCCGCCGAGGTGCACGCGCAGTCCCTCGGCGGCGGCGAGGACCTCACCGGGGGCGGCCGGGGGCGGGGGCACCGGACGGGACGGCACCAGCCGCGGCAGCTTCACACCTCTCATGCCCAGCCTCCCTGCCTGCGCCGGGTGCGGCGCAGCAGCCAGAAGAAGAACGGACTGCCCAGCAGCGCCGTCAGCACCCCGAGCGGCAGTTCGGCCGGCTCCGCGACGGTGCGGGCGGCCAGGTCGGCGGCGAGCAGGACCAGCGCGCCGAGCAGCGCGCTGCCCGGAATCAGGAACCGGTGGCCCGGCCCGGCCGTCATCCGCAGCAGGTGCGGGACGACGAGCCCGACGAAGCCGATGACACCGGCCACGCTCACCGCCGCCGCGGTCAGCAGGGCGATCACCAGGACCAGGACGATCCGCAGCCGCTCCACGTCCACCCCCAGGTGGCGGGCCGGGCGTTCGCCGAGCGCGAGGAGGTCGAGGCGACGGGCGTACAGCGGGGCCAGCCCGAGGCCGAGCGCCGCGCACGGCAGGACCGCCAGCACCTTCGGCCAGGTCGCCTGGGCGAGCGAGCCCAGCTGCCAGAAGGTGATCTGGTTGACCGCCGCCGTGTCCGCGAAGAACAGGAACAGCCCGATCAGCGCCCCCGCGAAGGCGTTCACCGCGATGCCCGTGAGGATCAGGGTCACGACCTCCGTGCGGCCGCCCGAGCGGGACATCGCGTAGACGACCAGGACGGTGACCAGACCGGAGGCGAAGGCGAAGACGGACACCGTCCAGGTGCCGAGGAAGTTCAGGCCGAAGGCGATGGCGCCGACCGCGCCGACCGCCGCGCCCGAGGAGACGCCGATGACGCCCGGCTCCGCGAGCGGGTTGCCGAACACGCCCTGCATCAGCGCGCCCGCGCACCCGAGTGAGGCGCCGACCAGCAGGGCCAGCACGATCCTGGGGAACCGCACGTTCCACAGCACCGACTCGGCCACCCGGTCCAGTTCCGTGCCGCCGAGCCCCGCCCGGTGCAGCAGCGAGCCGAGCACGTCGCCGACCGGGATCGGGTAGGCGCCGGTACCGGCCGCGACCGGGACGAGGACCAGCAGGCCGGCGGCGAGGGTGGCGGTCAGCAGCCAGGCGGTGGTGCGCCGGGCGCGGGGGGCGGCGGGGTCCGCGGGCGCCGGTGCGCGGACCGGCTTGTCCCGTACGGTCACTTGGCGCCCGCCTCGCCGTACAGCTGCGCCACGACCGACTTCAGCACCTGGTCGGTGCGCGGGCCGTAGTTGAGCAGTACGCCGTCCTCGACGGAGACGATCCGGCGGTCCATCCCGGCCGGGGTCTGGGCGACGCCGGGGATCCGCACCAGGCCGTCCACGCCGCCGACCGATGCGAGTCCCTTGCTCATCACGAGGATCGCGTCCGGCGCGGCCTCGGCCAGGGCCTCGCTGGTGATGGCGGTGAAGTCCTTGCCGAGGCCGGAGGCGGCCCCGGCGTCCACCGCCCCGGCCGCCTCGATCAGCGACCCGGCGCCGGAGTCCTCGCCGCCGATGAGGTAGACGGAGGCCGAGCCGCGCAGGTAGAGGAAGGCGACCCGCGGCTCCTTCCCGTGCGGAACGCCCTTGCGCACGGCCTCGATCCGCTGCTCCGAGCGCCGGGTCAGCTCCTTCCCGGCCGCCGGTACGCCGAGCGCGTCGGCGACCGCCCCGATGCGCGGGCCCACGTCGGCCAGCCCCTTCGCCGCCTCGACGAAGAGCACCGGGACCCCGGCGGCGCGGATCTGGCCCACCGCCTCCTCGGGGCCCGTGGTGGTCTCGGCGATCACCAGGTCGGGCCTGAGGGAGAGCACGCTCTCGGCGGAGACGTCGTGGCCCCGGGTGACCACCGGGAGCTTCGCCGCCTGTTCGAAGGTGGCGGTGACGTCCCGGGCGACGACCCGGTCGCCGAGCCCGAGCGTGAAGACGATCTCGCTGAGGCTGCCGGACAGGGGGACGATCCGCTCGGCCCGACCGACCGTCACGCGCTCGCCGTCGGCGGAGCGGACGGTGACGGGAAGCCGGGGCTCGGGTCTCCTGCCGAGTGGTTCGACCCGGTTCGCGACGGGCTCCGCCGCCGAGGGGGCCGCCGCGCCGGAACCGGCGCCGGACGAGGCGTCGGACGAGGCGTCGGAGGAGCCCGCGCATCCGGTCGCGGTCAGGGTGAGGGCGAGCGCGGACAGCAGTGCTCCCGCCAGTCGGTCTCGCAAGCGTCGCACTTTTCCGTCCGTCCTCTCGGGTCGACCGCCAGTGTCAGTCGGCTTGAGCTTAGGTTAGCCTTACCTTTGTTCGCTACCGGCCCCCCGACCCGGAGGACTTCGCATGCCCGCCCGTCTTCGCGCCCTGGTCACCGTGTTGTGCGCGGCGGTCCTCGCGGCGCTGCTCCCCGCGGCCGCCGCACACGCCGAGAGCCGGACCGTGCAGGGCGGACGGCTCGACTGGGGCATCAAGTCCTCGTTCCAGACCTATGTCACCGGGCCCGTGGCGAAGGGCGGTTACTCCCTCAACGGGGGTGCGGCCACCGTCGGCGGCAGCTCGTTCCGCTTCCACTCGGCGACCGGCACCTACGACGGCGACACCGGTGCCTTCCGCGCCGCCTTCTCCGGTGGCGTCCACTTCCTCGGCCACCGCACCAGCACCGGCGCCCACCAGCTCGACCTCACCCTCAGCCGTCCCACCGTGAGCATCTCCGGCTCCACCGGCACGCTCCACCTGGACGTCGTCAGCAGGGCGAAGGACACCGGGGCGGTCACGACGTCCCGTCAGGTGCCCTTCGCCTCCCTCTCCCTCGGCGGCATCGACATGCGGGGCGGCGGCGGCACCGTCGCCCTGGACAACCTCCCCGCCACCCTCACCGCCGAGGGCGCCCAGTCCTTCGCCGGGTACTACACCGCCGGCACCGCACTGGACCCGGTGAGCCTGTCCGCCGACGTGAAGGCGCCCGCGCCGAAGCGGCAGACGCGGCCGGCGGACACCCCCGCACCGTCCGCCGAGTCGCCGAAGCCCGCGCAGACGCCGGGCGGCACGCTCCAGGACGGCGCCGTCGACTGGGGCGTGCGCCGCACCTTCCGCGAGTACGTCACCGGCGACATCGCCGACGGCGAGTGGGCCCTCACCGCGGGCGCCCAGGACGGCGGCGCGCTCTTCCGCTTCCCCGGCGGTGAGGGGACGTACGAGGACGGCGACCTCAGCGCCGCCTTCCGGGGCACGGTCCGCTTCACCGGCGCCCACGGCCTCGACCTGAGCCTCGGCAACGTACGGACCGTCGTCGAGGACGGCCGGGGCACGCTGTACGCCGACGTGACGAGCCCGGACGTCAAGGAGGCGAAGGTGCCCCTGGTCACCTTCACCGCGGGCGAACCGAAACCGGCCGGCGGTCTGGTGAAGGTCACCGAGGCCCCCGCCAAGCTCACCGCGCGCGGTGCGAAGGCCTTCGGCGGCATGTACCGGGCAGGCACCGAGATGGACCCGGTGTCCCTCGCCGTCGCCCTCACCGCCGACGCGGAACTGCCCGCCCTGCCCGACCTCGGCAGCGAGCCCGCGCCGAGTGCGAGCCCGCGGCCCGAGCAGACCGGCGCGGACCCCTCCGCCGCCCCCGCCGCCGCAACCACCGACGACGGCGACTTCCCCGCACTTCCCGTCTCCCTCGCGGCCGGCGCCCTGCTGCTGGCGGCCGCGGCCCTCGTGACCGTCGCCCAGCGCAGGCGCAACCGCGCCCGGCCCGCCGCGTCCCCCGCGGACCCGGAGCAGGGCTGAACACCCCCGACACCCCCCGACACCCCAGGAGAACCGAGCCATGCCCGTCAGACGACGCCGCCCCACCGCACTCGCCGCCGCCGTCGCCACGGCCGCCGCCCTCGGCACGACCGCCCTCGCCGCGCTGGGCGGCGCCACCGCAGCCTCGGCCGCCGGATCGCCGCTCTCGGACTACGAGTTGACGTGGGGCATCAAGCAGTCCTACCGGACGTACGTCGGCATGTTCGGCAGCTTCACCGCGTCGGAGGGCGCCGGCCAGGCCGCCGGCAACGGTGCCTTCACCTTCACCGGAGGCACCGGCACCTACGACCACACGACGAACGCCGTCGACCTCGGCTTCAAGGGCAAGCTGGTGAGCGCCTCCGCCGCGCACCGGTTCGAGGTCACGCTCACCGACGTGCGCTTCGACAGCGGCGCCGGTGAGATCACCGCCGACGTGACGACGGTCGACACCTCCGGCGCGACGCCCACCAAGAAGGGCGACGACGTGCCGCTCGCCAAGGTCGCCGTGACCCGCGCGATGACGGACATGGCGACCACCCTCACCACCGAGGCGGGCGAGTACCTCGGCAGCGCGAGCTACGCGGGCGCGGCCGGGGACCCGCTGACGGTGGTCAGGAAGACGCCGGAGCCGAGCACGGAGCCGACCACCGGCCCCACCACGCAACCCACCACCGGGCCGAGCACGGAGCCCTCCACCGGCCCGACCGGCCCGGAGCCGACCGGGACGGACTCCACCGGACCCGGGCCGACCGGCCCGCAGACCACGCCCGCCACCCAGGGCCCGGGCCCCGCGACGAGCACGAGCGCCTCGCCCTCGGCCCCCGCGAGCACGGCCCCCACCAGGGGCGAGATCGCCGACGGCACCCTCGGCTGGGGCGTGAAGGAGTCCTTCCGCGCCTACGTCGTCGGCAACATCGCCAAGGGCCGGGTCACCGTCTCCGGCGGCGCCGGCCAGGCCGCCGGGAACGGCGCGTTCACCTTCAAGGACGCCACCGGCACCTACGACACGGACGCCGACAGGCTGACCGCCGCCTTCAAGGGCGCCGTCAACTTCAAGGGCCACGAGTCGGGCGGCACCTACGGCCTCGACCTGACCCTGAGCAACCTCAAGGCCACCCTCGACGGCGGCACCGGCAAGCTCACCGCCGACGTGAACAGCCTCGGCACGCGGACCGAGGGCGTGGTCCTGGCCGACCTCGAGGCGAAGTCCGGCGACCTGAAGGCCGACAAGAACGTCATCACGGTCGACGGCATCGCCGCCACCGTCACCGACGCCGGTGCGAAGGTCTTCGGCAACTACCCGGCAGGCACGGCCCTCGACCCGGTCGGCCTCTCGGTGGCGCTGAGCGACGACGCCCAACTGCCGGACGGCGGCGGCTCGGACACGTCCGGCGGCACGGGCGGCGGCTCCGGCACGGCCGGCGGCTCCACCGGCGGGGGCACGGGCACCGCCGGAGGCACCGGATCCACCGTCGGCGGCACCGGAACGACCACCGGCGGTTCGATCGGCGGCGGCAGCCTCGCCTCCACCGGCTCGGACATACCCGGCCCGGCGCTGGGCGCGGCGGCCGGTGCCGCGGTCGCGGTCGGCGCGGGCGCGGTGTACGCGACGCGCAGGCGGCGGACCCAGGCGCGGTCCGCCGGGTAATCCGTTGCGGGCCGGGGCGGTCCGCGCCCGATACTGTCCGGATGGAACGGGCGGTGCGGGAAGCGACTCCGGGACCCCTGATCCTGGACGTCCGGGGCCGCCCCGGCCCACCGCCGCTGCGCTTCGTACGAGCCCGGGACGGCGGCCCGCCCACGCTCCACCTGGGCGACCGCCCCCTCACCCGGGCACGGTGGCACGGCGACGGCTGCTGCCGCGAGCTGCACCTGCGCCGCCTGCCCGGCCACCGCTCCCCGCTGCCGCCCCTGCGCGCCGCGTCGATGCGCACCCCGGACGCCGACTGGCGCCACCGCTGCGCCCGGTGGCTGGAGGACACCCCCCACGGCCCGCTGCACGACGGACGCTGGTCGGTCACCGCACGCGCGTCGTTCGCTCCCGGCATCTGGACCGAGGACTTCGTACGGGACTGGCCCGACGCCGTCCTCGCACTGCTCTGCGGAGGCGGCTGGCACGGCGTCCTGCCCCTGCGCCCGCTCTCCCCGCCCGGCGCGCCGCGCGTGACGGCGTACCGCAAGCACGCCCGGGACGGCACCCTCGCCCCGGTCCTGCTGTGGTGGGTGTCCTTCCTCGACGGCTGGCTGATCCTGGACGGGCACGACCGGGCGGTGGCGGCGCTGGCGGAGGGCGCCGAACCGCCCTGCACGGTGCTCGCCCGGCTGCCGGAGGAGGCGCAGTGGCGCCGGACCGCCGACGCGGTCGCCGAGGGGCACGCGGAGCGGATGTCCCGGCTGTCGGAGCGCCCCGCCGGACCGGGGACCGAACGGCAACGTGCCGCCCTGGAACGCGGGTACGCGGACGCGCTCGCCGGCCTCCCCTACGACGAGGCCCCCACCCCGCTCTGGCCGCCCGCGGACGATGCTTGAATGCCCCGGTGACCGACTACGACGTACTGCGGGTCTTCTGCGCGCCGAACGGCGGATACGGCAACGAACTGGGCGTCGTCCGGGACGGATCCGTACTGCCGGAGCCCGAGCGGCGGCAGGAGCTGGCCGCCAAACTCGGCTTCAGCGAGACCGTGTTCGTCGACGACCCCGAGCGCGGCGTCGTCGACATCTACACGCCCACCCTGCGCCTGCCCTTCGCCGGGCACCCCTGCGTCGGCACCGCCTGGCTGCTCGACGTGCCCGAACTCGTCACGCGGGCCGGGGTGGTGGGCGCCCGGCTGGACGGGGAGTTCAGCTGGATCGAGGCCCGCCCCGAGTGGGCGCCGCCGCGCACCCTGCGCCAGTACGCCACCGTCGCCGAGGTCGACGACCTCGCGGTGCCGCCGAAGGGGGAGTGGGTCTACGCCTGGGCGTGGGAGGACGAGGCGGCGGGACGGGTGCGGGCCCGCGCCTTCCCCGGGCGCGACGACGGCATCGACGAGGACGAGGCCACGGGGGCGGCGGCGCTGCTGCTGACCGGACGACTGGGCCGCGCCCTCAACATCACCCAGGGCGTCGGCTCCCAGATCCTCACCGCACCGCAGCCCGAGGGCTGGGTCGAGATCGGCGGCCGGGTACGCCTGGAGCGCTGACTCAGGCGGGCAGACTCAGGCGGACAGCGGGAACTCCTCGCCCAGCGCCCGGAAGACCGCCGTGTTCAGCGCGAAGGCGCGCTTGCACTCGGCGACGACCCGCTGCTTCTCCAGGTCGTCGGCGCGGATGCCGTCGAGCAGGTCGCGGTACTCCCGCTTGAAGGCGGCCGGGTTGGAGATCTCCTCGAAGACGTAGAACCGGACCCCGTCGCCCTTCCTGGCGAAGCCCCACGTCCGCTCGGCCTTGTCCCGGATGATCTGCCCGCCCGACAGGTCGCCCAGGTAGCGCGTGTAGTGGTGCGCGACGTACCCCGCCGGCCACTCCTCGGCGCACTCGCGCACCCGGGCCGCGTACGCCTCGGTGGCGGGCAGGGCGGTCAGCCCCGTGCGCCAGTCGGCGCCGCGCAGGTGCGCCAGGTCCCGCTCCAGGGAGGCCAGCCGCAGCAGCTCCGGCCGGACGAACGGCCCGGCCACCGGGTCCGCCGCCAGCCGCCCGGCGGCGGCCTCCAGGGCCTCGTAGACGAACCACAGCTGCTCGGTGTAGCGCGCGTAGGCGTCGACACCGAGCCCTCCGCCCAGCAGGTCGCTCATGAACGTCGAGGTCTCCGCCTCCACGTGCTGCTGGTGGGAGGCGGTGCGGATGAGCGTCGAGAAGGAGGAGTCCATGCGCATGATTTTCTATGGTTAGGCTTACCTAAGTCAATAGGCTTGCCGACGGGCTGTCGGTAAAAGCGTACCCACCCGGACGCGAAACGGCCCGCCCTCCGGGGAGAGCGGGCCGTCGCGCGACGTGGATCAGAGGTCAGAGGTCGGGAGTCAGGGTCAGGGGTCAGGGGTCAGGGCAGCGTGAGGATCTCCGCGCCCGAGTCCGTCACCACCAGGGTGTGCTCGAACTGCGCGGTCCGCCTGCGGTCCTTCGTCACGACCGTCCAGCCGTCGTCCCACATGTCGTACTCGTGGGTGCCGAGCGTCAGCATCGGCTCGATCGTGAAGGTCATCCCGGGCTGGATGACGGTCGTCGCGTGCGGGCTGTCGTAGTGCGGGACGATGAGCCCCGAGTGGAACGACGTGTTGATGCCGTGGCCGGTGAAGTCCCGCACCACCCCGTACCCGAACCGCTTGGCGTACGACTCGATGACCCGGCCGATGATGTTGATCTGCCGGCCGGGCTTGACCGCCTTGATCGCGCGGGTCAGCGACTCCCGGGTCCGCTCGACCAGCAGCCGGCTCTCCTCGTCCACCTCGCCGACCAGGTAGGTCGCGTTGTTGTCGCCGTGCACCCCGCCGATGTACGCCGTCACGTCCAGGTTCACGATGTCGCCGTCGCGCAGCACCGTGGAGTCGGGGATGCCGTGGCAGATGACCTCGTTGACCGAGCTGCACAGGGACTTGGGGTAGCCCCGGTAGCCGAGCGTCGAGGGGTAGGCGCCGTGGTCGCACATGTACTCGTGCGCCACCCGGTCCAGCGCGTCCGTCGTCACACCGGGCGCGATGTGCTTCGCGGCCTCCTCCATCGCCCGCGCCGCGATCCGCCCGGCCACGCGCATCGCCTCGACGGTCTCGGGCGTCTGCACCTCCGGGCCGGTGTACGGCGTCGGCGCGGGTTTGCCGACGTACTCGGGCCGGCGGATGTTTCCGGGCACGGAACGGGTGGGGGAGAGCTCCCCTGGGACGAGCAGTGACTGGCCAGACATGCGGCGAGTCTAACCAGCGGCCATGGGGGAACATGTCGGTGGCGAGAGGAGCTGTCCCATGGCCCTGTTCAAGAAGCGCACGGTCGGCAAACCGGGCGAGTGGTTCTACTGCCTGGAGCACCAGAAGGTCGAGGAGGGCCCGGACTGCCCGGGCAAGGACCGCTTCGGGCCGTATGCCACCCGGACCGAGGCCGAGCACGCGATGCAGACCGCCCGCGAGCGCAACCTCGAATGGGAGAACGACCCCAGGTGGCACGACGCCCCCTCCGCGGGAGGCGCCGACGGCGACCGGGACGACTGATCAGCCGCTCGCGGCGTCGGCTGCGCGCTTCTCGCGCAGCCGCACCGCGTGCTCGTTCGTCCGCGCGTCGTACGTCATCATCGTCGGCAGGCACAGCGCCAGCACCCCCACCGCGCCCGCGCACAGCAGCCCGCCCGACCACACCGACGCCCGCACCCCGGTGAGCGCGGCCGTGCCGCCCGCCCGGACCTGGCCGAGCTGCGGACCCACCGAGTACGACAGCAGCTCGATCCCGGCGAGCCGGCCGCGCAGCTCGTCCGGGATGGTCTGGTTCCACATCGCGCTGCGGAAGACCCCGCTGACCATGTCGCAGGCACCGGCGAGCACGAAGCACAGCAGCACCAGCCACACGTTCCCGGCGAAGCCCGCGGCGGCGATCGCCACGCCCCACCCGGCCGCCGCGAGCACCACCATCCGCCCGTGCCGGTGCACCCGCGAGGTCCACCCGCTGCTCACGCTCACCAGCAGCGAGCCCGCCGGGATCGCCGCGTACATCAGACCGAGCGACCACTCGGCGTCCAACTCGTCGGCCAGGAACGGCAGTACCGCGAGCGGCATCGCCAGGAGCATCGCCGCCAGGTCGACCGCGTAGGTGCCCAGCAGTTCCTTGCGGCTCCACGCGTACCGGGCGCCCTCGGCGATCGCCGCCCACGACGGCCTGCGCGCCTCGTGCGAGGCGGGCGAGGAGGCGAGCCCCACCACCAGGGCCACCGAGGCGGCGAAGGTGACCAGGTCGACCGCGTACGCCCAGCCGAGCCCCGCGTACGCCACCACCACGCCCGCCAGCGCCGGTCCGGCGATCCCGCCGACCTGCCAGCGCAGCGCGTTCAGCGAGGCGGCCGCCGGCAGGTGCTCGTGGGCCACGATCCGCGGGATCAGCGAGTCCAGGGCCGGGCGCTGCACCGCGCCGAGCGCCGAGGTGAACGCGGCGATCACGTACAGCGGCCACACGGCCGGGCTCGGCACCAGCGCGTTGACCAGCAGCGCCGCGCACGCCACGCCCTGACCGGCCTCGGTCCACAGGATCAGCCGCCGTTTGTCCCAGGCGTCGGCCAGCGCACCGCCGTACAGCCCGAACACCACCAGCGGCACCAGCTCCACGGCACCGATGGCGCCCACCGCCGCCGCCGAGCCCGTCAGCTCCTTGATCTGCACCGGCAGCGCGACGAAGGTCAGGAAGCTGCCGAAGTTCGTGATCAGCCCCGAAACCCAGAGCCGCCGGAAGTCCGGGGAGGCCCGCCAGGGCGACAGGTCGGGCAGCAGGGCACGCAGGCCGCCGGGTGGCTCGTCGGGCACGTCGGCGCCCTTGCCGACGGGAGCGTCGGCGGAGGAGGTGTCGGTCACGAGGGGTCATCGTCCGGCGGCGGGACGAGCACGGGCAACCGGTTTTCCCGGCGGCGACGGACGACCGGCCCACGCCGGTCCCGGCCGGCCGGGCCGCGGTTGGCAGGGAGGCGGCAGCCGCGGGCGGGACTGCGGCGGTCATGGGCCGGGCTTGCGGCGGCCGGGTGCCGGGTGCCGGGTGCCGGGTGCCGGGGCGCGGTCGGTCGCGGCCGGACGGCGGTGGCAGGCGTCCGGGCGCGGTCCGTACGGAGGGCGCCGGGCGGCCGGGGCGGTTGGTCGTCGGGGGCGCGGCCGATGGCTGGACGGTGACGGGGGATTCGGCCGGGGTGTGGCGTTGCCGGCTGAACAGGAGCGGTCGGCAGTCGTCACCAGCCGGACGGTGGTGGTGCCGTCAGGTGGTCGGCGAGGCGGGAGAGGCGGTCGCGGAAGCGGCGGCGGCCCCGGGGCGGCGGCACCGCGTTCTCCCCGGCCGACGCGCTGACCAGGTGCTGCACCGTGTCCAGGTCCAGCTCGGCGCCGTCCGGGACGGTCAGCGTCTCGTGCGCCATCGCCGTCAGCTCCCGCTCGCCCGGGGCGCGGTCGGTGCCCAGCGCCAGCACCGTCGCACCCGCCCGGCGGGCGTCGTGCACCCGCTCCAGGAGCCGGGCACCGGGGTCCTCGGGCGTGACCACCAGCAGCGTCTCCCCGCGCCGGGCCGCCGCCAGCCGCCCGAGGCCGACCGCGAGATGCGCCGGGTCCGAGGGGCGCGCCCCGTGCCGGACCAGCGTCGGCGCCAGCTCCGGCGTCCCCGACCATGCGGCCTCGTCCACCAGGTGCGCCGCCAGGTGCCAGGGCTCGTACTCGGGGGTGCCCACCAGCAGCAACCCGCCCCCGTGCGGCACCACCGACCCCCGCAGCGCCCCCGCGAACCGCCGGGTGGCCCCGAGCCACTCGGTCCCGGCGAGCACTTCCCGCAGCAGCGCGACCCGTACGGCGTCCATGCGGTCGCATCCTGCCGCAACCCCCTCCGCGCGGTCCGGCGTTCGCCCCGGATTCACCCGGCCCGGGGACCCCCTTCCAGCGGGCGGGACCCCTACCCCTGGGCAGGCCGTCGCGGACGTAGGGTCGGCCCATGACCTCTACCGACAGTGCTGCACAGAAGGCCCCCGCCAAGGCACCGGCCAAGGACCCCTGGGACCTGCCCGACGTCTCCGGGCTGGTCGTCGGCGTGCTCGGCGGCACCGGCCCGCAGGGCAAGGGCCTCGCGTACCGCCTCGCCAAGGCCGGCCAGAAGGTGATCGTCGGCTCCCGCGCCGCCGAGCGCGCCGCGGCCGCCGCCGAGGAGATCGGGCACGGCGTCGAGGGTGCCGACAACGCCGAGACCGCGCGCCGCAGCGACGTCGTGATCGTCGCCGTACCGTGGGACGGCCACGGCAAGACCCTCGAATTCCTGCGCGCGGAACTGTCCGGCAAGCTCGTCGTCGACTGCGTCAACCCGCTCGGCTTCGACAAGAAGGGCGCCTACGCGCTCAAGCCCGAGGAGGGCAGCGCCGCCGAGCAGGCCGCCGCCCTGCTGCCGGACAGCCGGGTCGCCGCCGCCTTCCACCACCTCTCCGCGGTCCTCCTTCAGGACCCGGAGATCGACGAGATCGACACCGATGTGATGGTGCTCGGCGAGGAGCGGGCGGATGTGGAGATCGTGCAGGCCCTCGCGGGCCGCATCCCCGGCATGCGCGGCGTCTTCGCCGGGCGGCTGCGCAACGCCCACCAGGTCGAGTCGCTGGTCGCCAACCTGATCTCCGTCAACCGCCGCTACAAGGCGCACGCCGGGCTCCGCGTCACGGACGTATGAGGCGATGGGGGACACTGGTCGGTACCAGTGTCCCCCCGACAGGAGCCGTTCCCATGCCCCGCCTCGCCCTCTACGCCCTGGTCGTCTGCGTACTCGCCGTGGCCGCCGCCGTCGTCTCCTTCGTGCAGGGCAGCGTCGTGATCGGCGTCGTGTGGGTGCTGCTGTCGGGGCTGTCGTCGAACATGTGCTGGTACTACGCCAAGCGCGGCCGGGACGCCCGCCGCGCCGCCTCGTCCACGTCCGTCACCGGCTGAGCGGCCTCATCCGCCCGGCGTGCACAGCGGGTCGGTCTGCCAGAAGCGGTACAGCTCGAAGCCGCAGTACGTGTCGACCTCGCCGATCCCCAGGCCCCGCAGCAGCGCGTCGATCGCGTCGAAGAACACGCCGTTGAGCGCCGGGATCCACAGCAGCGCGAACACGATCAGCAGCCCGAACGGCGCGAGCGGCTCCACCTGCCGCCGCACGTTGTACGACAGCCAGGGCTCGATCACGCCGTAGCCGTCCAGGCCCGGCACCGGCAGGAAGTTCAGGATCGCGGCCGTGACCTGGAGCAGCGCGAGGAACGCCAGCGCCAGCCGGAAGTCGCGCGGCACGCCGTCCAGCGCGTCCAGCCAGAACGGCGCCGTGCACACGACGGCGAACAGCACGTTCGTCAGCGGCCCCGCCGCCGAGATGAGGCTGTGCCGCCACCGCCCCCTGATCCGTCCGCGCTCGATGAAGACGGCGCCGCCGGGCAGCCCGATCCCGCCCATGATCACGAAGAGGACGGGCAGGACGATGCTGAGCAGGGCATGGGTGTACTTCACCGGGTTCAGCGTGAGGTAGCCCTTCGCGCCGACCGAGATGTCGCCGCTGTGCAGCGCGGTGCGGGCGTGAGCGTACTCGTGCAGGCACAGCGAGACGACCCACGCGGCCGTGACGAACAGGAACACGGCGAGACCCGGCTGCTCGGCGAAGCCGGTCCAGGTGGCCCAGCCCGTGACCGCGGCGACGGCGACGATCCCGAGGAAGACGGGACTGATCCTCCGGTCGCTGGGACGGGCGGTGGCGGTGGACATGGAACTCCCTGACTGTCGGGCACGCGTGACGACACCCGCGGGGGGTGCGGGACCGCCCGACCGTACCGGGCGCACGGGGGAAACGTCTCGCGGGCGGCGGTCGTTCCGGAGCGGAACCGGCGGTCGGCCACGCCGCGCGGACAAAACCCCGTGACCGGCTCCGACGGCAGCGGGGACAATGGTCCCGTGCGCTATCGCATCCTCGGCACCACACAGGTACTCCGTCCCGACGGCACGGCCGTCCCGCTCGGCGGGGCGCGGCTGCGCGCCCTGCTGACCGTGCTCGCCCTCCGGGCCGGCCGCGCCGTCCCCGCGGGGCTGCTGGTGGAGGAGGTCTGGGCCGGGTACCCGCCCGCCGACGCGACGGGCGCCCTGCAAGCGCTGGTCGGGCGGCTGCGCCGGGCGCTGGGCGCCGACTCGGTCGCCTCGGCCGACGGCGGTTACCGGCTCGCCGCCGCCCCCGACGACGTCGACCTGCACCGCTTCGACCGGCTCGCCGGTGAGGGCACCCGCGCCCTCGCCGACGGCGACCCCGCCAAGGCGGCCGTCGTGCTCGACGACGCGCTCGCGCTGTGGCGCGGGCCCGTCCTCGCCGACCTGCCCGACCGCACCGCCGAGGCGGCCCGCTGGGAGACCCGGCACTTCGAAGCCCTGCGCGCCCGCCACACCGCCGCCCTGGACCTCGGCCAGGCCGAGCACTCCCTGCCCGAGCTGACCGCCCTGTGCGACGGCCACCCCCTGGACGAGCCCCTCCAGGCGCTGCGGCTGCGCGCCCTGCGCGACTCCGGCCGCACCGCCGAGGCACTGGCCGCCTACGAGGCCGTACGCCGCCTCCTCGCCGACCGGCTCGGCACGGATCCCGGCCCGGAACTGCGGACCCTCCACGCGGAGCTGCTCAGCCCCTCTCCCACCCCGACGCCCGGCCGGAGCCGCACCCCGGGCTGGACGTCGGGCCCCGGTCCTGCGTCGGGCCCCGGTCCTGCGTCCGGCGCGGGGGCTGCGTCTGGTCCTGACCCGGCATCCGGTCCGGCCTCGGGACCCGCCGTCGCGCCCGGCTCCGGTGGGGGACCTGCCCCAGGGTGGTGGCCCGCTCCCGGCACGGCGCCGGGGAGCTCAACCGCGCCGCCCCACGACACGGCATCCGCCGCTGATACGGCGCCTGCCCCGGGCCCGACCTCTGCCCCCGGCACGGCGCCCGCCCCGGGCACGGCGGCCCCCGGCCCGGGTACGGCGGGCTCCACCCCTGGCACCTCGCCCGCCGGGGGTACGGCACCTGTCGCGGGTACGACGCCGGCACCTGGCACGGCCCCCGCCCCGGGCTCCACGCCCGCCCCGGGTACGGCGGGCCCCGCCCGTGACACCTCGTACGCCCCGGGTACGGCACCTGTCGCGGGTACGACGCCGGCGCCTGGCACGGCCCCCGCCCCGGGCTCCACGCCCGCCCCCGGCATAGCCCCCGCCCCCGGCACAGCCCCCGCCCCCGGTCCGCAGCCCGTCGACGGGCGGCGGCCGGTCGCCGGTCCCGCGTCCGGTACGGGGCCCGGGGCCGCGACGCCGCCGGAAGCCGCTGCCGCGGCGTCGGCCGGGTCCGCCCCCTCGCCCGCCCCGGAGGGACCCCGCCCCCGCGGCAACCTGCGCGCCCGGCTCACCTCCTTCGTCGGGCGGGACGGCGACGTGGAGAGACTGCGTGCCGACCTGGCGGCCACCCGGCTCGTCACCCTCCTCGGGCCCGGCGGCGCCGGGAAGACCCGGCTGTCGCAGGAGGCCGCGGAAGGGGCCGGGGACGCCGCGCGCGACGGCGTGTGGCTGGCCGAGCTGGCCCCCGTGGACGACCCCGCCGACGTACCGGAGGCCGTTCTGACGGCCGTCGGCGCCCGCGAGACCGTGCTCTACCGCGCCGGTGCCGAGGAGATGCGGGCCGCCACCGCCTCCGAGGGGCAGGACACCGCCGTCGAGCGGCTCGTCGAGCACTGCGGCCGGCGCCGCATGCTGATCGTCCTCGACAACTGCGAGCACGTCGTCGACGCCGCCGCCCGCCTCACCGAGGAACTCCTCGCCCGCTGCCCCCGCCTGACCGTC
The DNA here is from genome assembly GCF_033406955.1 of Streptomyces violaceoruber. Classification (NCBI taxonomy): domain Bacteria; kingdom Bacillati; phylum Actinomycetota; class Actinomycetes; order Kitasatosporales; family Streptomycetaceae; genus Streptomyces; species Streptomyces violaceoruber. The sequence continues at coordinate 6,052,934 of NZ_CP137734.1, forward strand.
CTCGCCACCAGCCGCGAACCCCTCGGCGTGCCGGGGGAGTCGCTGCGCCCCGTGGAACCGCTGCCCGAACCCGCCGCGCTGCGGCTGCTCGCCGACCGGGGCGCCGCCGCCCGCCCCGGCTTCCGCGTCGACGCCGACGAGGAGACCGCCGCCGCCTGCGCCGAGATCTGCCGCCGCCTCGACGGACTGCCGCTGGCCATCGAACTGGCCGCCGCCCGGCTCCGGATGCTCACCCCGCGCCAGATCGCCGACCGGCTCGACGACCGCTTCCGCCTGCTCACCTCCGGCAGCCGTACCGTCCTGCCCCGCCAGCAGACGCTGCGTGCGGTCGTCGACTGGTCCTGGGACCTGCTCGACGCCGACGAACGCGAGGTGCTGGGGCGGCTGTCCGTCTTCGCGGGCGGCTGCGACCTCGCCGCCGCCGAGGCCGTGTGCGGGCCCGCCGCGCTGGACGCCCTCGGCTCCCTCGTCGACAAGTCCCTCGTCGTGGCCGCGCCGGTGACGGACCGCCTGTCCGGCGACGGCATGCGCTACCGGCTCCTGGAGACCGTCGCCGAATACGCGGGCGAGCGCCTCGACGAGGCCGGCGGACGCGCCGCCGCGGCCCGCGCCCACCTGACGTACTACCGCGAACTCGCCCGCACCACCGACCCGCTGCTGCGCGGTCCGCGGCAACTCGCGGCCATCGAGCGGCTGGAGCGCGAGTACGAGAACCTGCGCACCGCCCTGCGCCACGCCGTCGCCGAGCGCGACGAGCAGGAGGCGCTGTGCCTGGCGCTGTCGCTGGTCTGGTACTGGCAGATGCGCGACCTGCGGGTGGAGGCCCGGAACTGGTTCGTCGAGGTGATGGCACTCGGCCCGGATCCCTTCGCCGAACCGGGCACCCCCGCCCGGCCGGTGTGGGAGCGGTGCACGTCCGCCCCGCCCCCGATGACCGGCGAGGTCCTCGCCGAGGCCCGGCGCGGGGTGCACCTGGCCCATCTGGCGTGCATGGACACGGAGCTGGACGCGTGGCAGAACCCGGCGGCCCAGCGCAAGCTGCGCGTCATCGCGGACACCTACGAGCCGGGGATGCCGCAGACCTGTTCCAGCCCCGGCCTGCTCTGGTTCTACTCCGTGATGCTCACCGGTGACATGGACCGGCTGCGCAGGATCATGGACGCCACCGTGCGCACCTGCCGGGAGACTCCGGGCTACGAGTGGGAGCTGGCCGGCGGTCTTCAGATGCGCGCCAACATGCTCGCCAACCGCACCGACTGGGCGGGCGACGCGGTCCGCGACGCCGACGAGTCCCTGGAGATCTACGACCGGCTCGGCGACGCCTGGGGCATGGCCGAGGCGCTCTCCGGGCGGGCCGAGGCCCGCGAGCGCGTCGGCGAGTACCGGCTGGCCGCCGCCGACTACCGGGCCGCCGCGCAGCACGCCGAGCGGATCGGCGCCCACGCCCAGGTGGACATCCTCGACGCCCGCCTCGGCAGCGTGCTCCTGGAGGCGGGCGACACGGAGCGGGGCGAGCGCGTCCTGCGCGACGTGATCGACCGCACGGCCGGGACCGGCCACAACGGCGCGATGCCCGCCGCCCGGCTGTTCCTCGCCGGGCACCTGGGCATGACGGGGCGTACGGCCGAGGCGGGCGAGCAGCTGCGGCTGCTGCGCGAGGAGTTCTCCATCGCGCACTTCGTGGTCTTCGACGCCTTCATCCTCGCCGCCGAGGCGTGGCTCGCCACGCTGGAGGACCGGCACGAGGAGTGCCTGACCCGGATCCGCAAGTCGCTGGCGCGGGCCGAGGACCCGCTGTCCGCGGCCATCGCCCCGCACATGCGCTCGGCGTACCTGACCATCGCCGCGATGGCCCTGGCCCGCCTGGACGGCGGCGACCGGGCCGCGGACGGCGCCCGGTGCCTGGGCGCCGCCGAGGCGATGCTGCCGCCGGGGCACGTGTCGACCGGCATGGAGCGCGACGCGCGCGGCCGGGCCGTCGAACGGGTCCGCGGGGCGCTCGGCGGCGAGGCGTACGACGCCGCGTACGCCGAGGGCGGCCGGCTCTCCCCGCAGGAGGCCGTCGCCCTCGTCTGACGCCTGCCACACGGGCGCGGATCAGGACTTCGTACGGAACTTGTGGATGGCGATCGGTGCCATCACCGCCGTCAGTGCGGCGGACCAGGCCAGCGTCACCCACAGGTCGTGCGCGACGGGACCGCCCAACATCAGCCCGCGCGCGGTGTCCGCCAGCGAGGACAGAGGGTTGTAGTCCGTGAACGATTGCAGCCATCCCGGCATCGAGTCGGTCGGCGCGAAGATCGACGAACCGAACTGCAACGGCATCAGCACCAGGAACCCCATCGCCTGCACGGACTGCGCGTTCTTCATGACCACGCCGAGGGTCAGGAACACCCACATCAGCGCCGAGCCGAACACCGCGGACAGCCCCACCGAGGCCAGCAGCCCCGCCCAGTCGGTGATGTCGAAGCCGACCAGGACGGCGACGACCATCAGCACCGCGGTCGCGAACAGCATCCGCAGCAGCTCCACCGCGATCTTCGCGAACAGCACCGAGCCGCGGCCGATCGGCAGCGACCGGAAGCGGTCCATGACACCGGAGTTGAAGTCCTGGTTGAAGCCGGTGCCGACCCCCTGGGCCATGTTCATGCCCATCATGGCCATCAGGCCGGGGATGACGTACTGCACGTACGCCTGCTGGCCGCCGCCCAGGGACTGCCCGATGGAGCCGCCGAACACGTACACGAACAGCAGCGTGAAGACGATCGGGAAGAGGATGGCGTCGAACATCGACTCCGGGTCCTGCCGGATCCACAGCAGGTTGCGGCGGATCAGCGCGCTGGTGTGCCGGAGGTGGGCGCGCGGGGTGATCCGCGCGTCCGGGGTGGTCAGGGTGTCGGGGGCGTACGTGGCGGCGCTCATACGGCGACCTCCTCGCGGGTGTCGTCGGTGACGGGGGCGGGGTCCTGCGGGGCACTGGCGCGGTGGCCGGTGAGGGACAGGAAGACCTCGTCCAGGCTGGGGAGTTCGGTGGTGACGGCGGAGACGGTGATGCCGCGTGCGGTGACCGCGCCGACCACGGCCGTCAACTGCTCGTCGCTGAGGATCGGCACCAGCACGGTCCCGCGCTCGGTGTCCACCGTGGAGCTGGCGAGCCCGGTGATGCCCAGCTCGTCCAGGTAGGCGGCGAGCGGGCGCAGTTGCAGCGGGTCGGCCGGGCGGATGCGCAGGGTGCGGCCGCCGACCTTGGCCTTCAGCTCCTCGATGCCGCCGTTCGCGATGACCTTGCCGCGGTCCACGACGGTCAGCTCGGAGGCGAGCTGCTCGGCCTCCTCCATGTACTGGGTGGTGAGCAGCACGGTGACACCGTCGCCGACCATGCGCTTGACCTCGTCCCACACCTCGTTGCGGGTGCGCGGGTCGAGACCGGTGGTGGGCTCGTCCAGGAACAGCACGGCCGGGTGCCCGATCATGGAGGCGGCCAGGTCGAGCCGGCGCCGCATGCCACCGGAGTAGGTGGACGCGGGCCGCTTGCCCGCCTCAGTGAGCGAGAACCGCTCCAGCAGCTCGTCGGCGCGGGTGCGCGCGTCCCGGCGGGACAGGTCGAGCAGCCGGCCGATCATGTAGAGGTTCTCCCAGCCGGGGAGCTTCTCGTCCACGGAGGCGTACTGCCCGGTCAGCCCTATGACGCGGCGCAGCTGCCGCGGCTGCCGCACGACGTCGTACCCGGCGACGTGCGCCTGGCCGGAGTCGGGGGTGATGAGGGTGGACAGGATGCGTACGAGGGTGGTCTTGCCGGCGCCGTTCGGACCGAGCACGCCCATCACGGTGCCCTCGCGCACGTCCAGGTCGACGCCGTCCAGCGCCTTGGTCTCGCCGTAGTGCTTGACCAGCCCCCGCACGGTGACCGCGCTGTCCGCGGCCCGGGGGATGTCGTCGATTCGCTTCATGCCCCAGACGATGGCAGGGGGCACCGACAAAGCACCGACATCCCACCGACAGCCGGCCGGTGCCACCGACATCCCGCCGACGGCCCGTCCGGGAAACCACGCGGCCCCGCCGACGGGGGAAGATCGGCGGGGCCGGTGGCCGTACCGCGATGGCCTACTGGTGAGCGGAGGTCAGTGGACGGAGGTCAGTGGACGGAGTGCTCGTCCGCGGGGAACGTGCCGCCGACGACGTCCTCGGCGTACGCCTTCGCCGCGTCGCCCATGACCTTGCGCAGGTCGGCGTACTGCTTGACGAACTTCGGCATCCGCCCGCCGGTCAGCCCGAGCATGTCGGTCCACACCAGCACCTGGGCGTCGGTGTCCGGGCCCGCGCCGATACCGACCGTCGGGATGTGCAGCGTCCGGGTCACCTCGGCGGCCAGCTCGGCCGGCACCAGCTCCAGGACGACCGCGAAGGCGCCCGCGTCCTGGACCGCCTTGGCGTCGCGCAGCAGCTGCTGGGCCGCCTCCTCGCCGCGGCCCTGCACCCGGTAGCCCATGGAGTTGACGGACTGCGGGGTGAGGCCGATGTGCGCCATCACCGGGATGCCGGACTCCACCAGCAGCTCGATCTGCCGGTGCGAGCGCTCGCCGCCCTCCAGCTTGACCGCGCCGACCCCGGCCTCCTTGACCAGCCGGGTCGCCGAGCGCAGCGCCTGCACCGGGCCCTCCTGGTAGGAGCCGAAGGGCAGGTCGCCCACGATCAGGGCGCGGCTGGTGCCCCGGACTACCGCGGCCGAGAGCATCGTCATCTCGTCCAGCGTGACGGGCACGGTGGTCTCGTAGCCGAGGTGGCAGTTGCCCGCGGAGTCGCCGACGAGCATCACCGGGATGCCGGACTCGTCGAAGACGGAGGCGGTCATCGCGTCGTACGCGGTGAGCATGGGCCACTTCTCGCCGCGCTCCTTGGCGGCGGTGATGTCCCGGACGGTGATACGGCGGTTGATCTTGCCCCCGTACAGCGCCCTGTTCCCGTCGGCGGGCTTGGGCTGCGGCGTCTGGGCAGCCGAAAGCTGCGTCATGGCAACGGCTCCTTCATGTCATCTCGAGGCGCCCTGACGGCGTCCCCGGATCCCTTCCATGGTGGCACTTGTCGCGCCCCGGCGGCTAGGGGACCCCCGTCACGTACCCCGTCAAGGAGCAGAGAGCGACTCATGGGGTCAAATGTGCCCGTTGTGTCACAGAGCCGCCCGTCCCGGCACAGTGCGGAACTCCGCGGGACGGCCCGTACGTCCTCGTCCCCGTACGGCCGTCCAGGGCGGCGGGATCGGAACCGATCATCCCCTATGGTGCTGAGTCACAGGGGGCGACGGTGTGCACAGCAGGCAGTGAGGCAACGGTATGGCGCAGCAGGCGTACATGACGGAGACGGACGGCGGCGGCTCGGACCCCGAGCGCCGGGAGAACCGGATTCGGCGCCTGTTCGACCGGGCGGTCAGCGGCTGGCGCGGCGACCGGCGGATCTGGCGCCGGGGCCTGGTCACGGCGGCGGTCGCACTGCTCCTGTCGGCGGTCATGGCGGCCCACTCGCACATCCCGAACGCCATCGGCAACCTCGGCAGCCTCACCGAGACCTTCCTGCCGTGGTTCGGTCTGCTGATCCCGGTCCTGCTGGTGATCGCGCTGGTCCGCAAGTCGGCGACGGCGCTGATCGCGCTGGTGGTGCCGGTGAGCGTGTGGCTCAACCTCTTCGGCGGCCTGCTCTTCGACAAGACCGGCTCCGGCGGCGACCTCACCGTGGCCACGCACAACGTCAACGCCGACAACGCCGACCCGGCGGGCACCGCCCGTGCCGTCGCCGCCGCCGGTGCGGACGTGATGGCCCTGGAGGAACTGAAGGCGTCCGCCGTACCGACGTACGAGAAGGCGCTGGCGGCCAAGTACCCGCACCACGCGGTCGTCGGCACCGTCGGGCTGTGGAGCAAGTACCCGATCAGCGGGGTGAAGCCGGTCGACATCGAGCTGGGCTGGAAGCGCGCGATGCGCGCCACCGTCACCACGCCCTCCGGGCCGATCGCGGTGTACGTCGCCCACCTGCCCTCCGTACGGGTGAAGCTGGAGGCCGGTTTCACCGCGCGGCAGCGGGACAAGAGCGCCGACGCCCTCGGCGAGGCCATCTCCCACGAGAAGCTGCCCCGCAAGATCCTGCTGGGCGACCTCAACGGAACCATGAACGACCGCTCGCTCACCGCGATCACCTCCCAGCTGCGCTCCCCGCAGGGCGCCGTGGGCGACGGCTTCGGCTTCAGCTGGCCGGCGTCCTTCCCGATGGCCCGCATCGACCAGATCCTGGTCACCGGCGTGGAACCGATGACCAGCTGGACCCTCCCGGCGACCGGCAGCGACCACCTGCCGATCGCCGCGCGTGTGAAGGTCGACACAACGGCTTCCTAGAATTCGTCTGCGGAATACCCGCCCTGAGAGTCTTTGTTCCGTACGGGAACATACAGTCGTCCCCGCCCGGCCCTCCCGGCCTCCCGTACGCAACCCCGCTCTCGAAAGGCGAGACCCCCTCATGCCCCTGGCCCTGCTCGCCCTTGCCGTGGGCGCCTTCGGCATCGGTACCACCGAGTTCGTGATGATGGGCCTGCTGCCCGACGTCGCGGACGACCTGGGCATCTCCATCCCCACCGCCGGCCACCTCGTCTCCGCCTACGCGCTCGGCGTCGTCATCGGCGCCCCGCTGCTCGCCGCGGTGACGACCCGGATGTCCCGCCGCGCCGTCCTGATCGCCCTCATGGCGCTGTTCGTGGTGGGCAACGCCCTGTCGGCCGTCGCCCCCGGCGAGATCTCCCTGCTCGCCGCCCGCTTCGTCAGCGGCCTGCCGCACGGCGCCTTCTTCGGCGTCGGCGCGGTCGTGGCCACCGGCATGGTCGCGCCGGAACGCAAGGCCCGCTCCGTCTCCCTGATGTTCCTCGGCCTCACCGTCGCCAACATCGTCGGCGTCCCGGCCGCCACCGCCATGGGCCAGCAGCTCGGCTGGCGGGCCACCTTCCTCGGCGTGAGCGCGATCGGCGTGGCGGCGATAGCGGCGCTGGCCTTCCTCATCCCGCGCGACAGCGCCCCCGCCCCCACCACGGGCCTGCGCGGCGAACTGGCCGCCCTGCGCTCCCTGCCCGTCTGGCTGGCACTCGGGACGACGGTCGCGGGCTTCGGCGCGCTCTTCGCGGCCTACAGCTACATCACGCCGATGCTGACCGACGCCGCCGGGTTCGCCGAGAGCAGCGTGACGCTGCTGCTGGCCCTCTTCGGCGTCGGCGCCACCGCGGGCAACCTGCTGGGCGGCCGCCTGGCCGACCACTCCCTGCGCGGCACCCTCTTCGGCGGCCTCGCCTCTCTCGTCGTGGTCCTGGCGCTGTTCCCCCTCCTCATGCGTACGCCGGTCACGGCGGCCGCGTCGGTGGCCCTGCTCGGCATGGCCGCCTTCGTCACCGGCTCGCCCCTCCAGCTCATGGTCATGGAGAAGGCCGCCGCGGCCCCCTCCCTGGCCTCCTCCGCCAACCAGGCCGCCTTCAACCTCGCCAACGCGGGCGGCGCCTGGATCGGCGGCCTGGCCCTGGCCGCCGGATTCGGGGCCACCTCCCCGGCGACGGCGGGCGCGGCCCTGGCGGTCCTCGGCCTCGCGGTCGCGGCCACGGCGTGGACGGTGGACCGGCGTCGCGCGGTCCTCGCCCCGGTTCCCGGGCGCGAGCGGGTGGTCGCGGGGCACGTGCCGGAGCCGGTGGAGGCGGTACGGCGGTGACCGGGGCGCGGCGGTGGGCCGGTGCCCGGCGTCTCCGCGCATCCGGCCGACGGCTCAGGCGGCGCGACGCCGCAGCGCGGACGCCACCGGTACCACCGTGCCGAGTACCGCCAGCAAGGCCGAGGCGGCCGTGACCGCGCCGACCGCCGCCCACGGAACGACGATGGGCGCCGTGCCGAAGAGTTGGTGGAGGGCGGCGCCGAGGCCGAGGATGTTCACCCCGGCGGCGAGCAGTGCCAGGGTCACCCCGACCGCCGTGACCAGCAGCGCCTCGGCGACGAAGAAGTGCAGGACCTGGCGCGGTGTGGCCCCGGCCAGGCCGAGGACGGTCACGTCGCGGCGCCGGTCCGCGGTCGCCATCAGCAGGGTGTTCAGGATCGCCACGAAGCAGAACAGCACGACGATCACGGCGGTGGACCGCTGCCGGGTCTCGGTGAGCCGGCGCGCCTGCGCGGCCTCGGCGGCGACCAGTCCGTCCCGGGTGGTGAGCCGCGCCCCGCTGTCCGTGAGCACCGCCCGTACGCGCGCCAGGGCCGCTGGACGGTCCGTCCCCGGGGCCAGGGACAGCGCGGCGCGGCGGACCAGGCCGTCGCGGGCGAACGGGCCCGTCCCGGCGAAGCGTTCCGGAAGGTACGCCACGTCCTCGCCGGGCAGCGCCGCGTAGACGGCGGCCACCCGCAGGGTGACCTCGCGGCCGTCCGCGAGCCTCGTACGCACCCGGTCGCCGACCTCCATTCCCCACCGCTGGGCAACGGCCATGCTCCGCTCGTCCAGATCGTCCAGCGACCCTTGCACGACCTCGAGGCGGGACGACCGGCGCAGGGCCTCGGGGTCCACCGCGAGCCCGTCGTTCTCCGCCAGCCGCCCGTCCCCGTCGGGGAAGTAGACGGTGGTCAGCACGGGCGCGGCCACCCGCACGCCCGTCACCCGGGCCACCCGCTCCGCCACCCGCGGGCTGAACCCGGGTGCCCCGCCCTCCGGCACGACGGCGTACGGCGACCCGACCCCCGCCCGGAACCCCGCGTCCCGGGCGGCCCCCAGCGAGTCGGTGGCCGTGAGCAGGGACAGGGCGAGCCCGACCGTCAGCAGCACCGGCGCCGCGGTGGCCGCCGTACGCCGGCGCGAGGTGAGCGCGCTCTGCCGCACGAGGAGGGCGGCCGGGCCGCGCAGCCGCCGCAACGGCCGCGTCAGCACCCGGACGACGGGGCCCACGAGCAGCGGTGCCAGCGCGGCGATCGCGACGACGGGCACCAGCAGCGAGACCACGTACGCGGTGGGGGAGAGGACCGTCCGGGGCGCGGCGAGCCCGATCCAGCACGCCGTCCCCGCCCCGCCGGCCAGCCCCACGAGGCCGAGGGCGGCCCGGCCGGACGGCACCGCCGTGTCCTCGGCCGTACCCTCCCGCAGCGCCTCCACCGGCCGCACCCGGGAGGCCCGGCGCGCGGCGGCCACCGCACCGCACAGGGCCACGAGCAGCCCCGTCAGGACGGCGGCCCCGAGCGGCGCGAGCACTCCCGGGCGCGCGGAGATCTCCACCGCGAACCAGGGCGGTGCGATGTCCATCGCGATGAGCAGGCCGGTCAGCGGCCGGGTGCCCAGCAGTCCCAACGCCCCGCCGAGCGCTGACGCGAGGCAGCCCACCAGCAGGGCCTCGGCGCGGACCATACGGCGCACCTGCCGTCCGGTGGCGCCCACGGTCCGCAGGAGGGCGATCTCCCGGCGCCGCTGCACCACCGCGAAGGCGAACGTGGAGGCCACCACGAACACGGCCGTGGTACCGGCGACCGCGGCCATCACCGGCAGCAGGGTGAGGGTGTTGTCCAGGGCCTCCCGGTCGTCGGCGGCGTCCGCGTCGGCGCGGTGCCGGTCGGCCCCGGTGAGCACCTCGGCCGTGTCCGGGACCAGCGCGCGCACCCGTTCCACCGGCCCCAGCGCGACCAGGGCGTCGACGCGGGGCGACAGCCGCTCCGCCTCCGCCGCGCTGAAGAAGACGGCGTCCTCCCAGCCGACCGGCGTCACCGTGCCGACGACGGTGTAGCGCCCCGGCCCGTCGGCCGTCAGCACGGTCACCGACTCCCCGGTGCGCGCTCGGCCGGAGGGGACGACGATCTCGTTCCCCGCGCGCGGCGCCCGCCCGTGCCGCAGCGCGTACCCGCCGAACTGGGCCACCGGCCACGGGTGGCCGACCTGCTTCTTCGTTCCGCCGTCCGCGAGCTGCGCGTAGAAGGCCCGGTCGACCACCGTGGTACCCGTCGCGGACACGTCCCTTATCAACCGCGAGGACAGTCCGCGGGCGGCGGCGGGCGACCGTACGCCCAGATCGTGCTGTGCGGAGTCCCAGTGCGGATCGGCGGGCAGGACGACGGCGGGCGCGTGGGCGAACCGGTGCGGGGGCCGCTGCGCGGGCTCCGCCGCCGACATCAGTACGACACCGAGAGCGGTCAAATGCGCCACCGCGAGGACGAGCGCGACGACCGTCCCGAGGAACGACACCCAGCGGAGCCGAAGCGTGCCCAGCGCGATCCTCAGCACGGGGCACCCGCCGTCTCCTCCGCCGCGGGGCGGCCCAGCGCCGTCATCCGCTCGGCGACCGCTTCCGCGGTGGGCGAGCGCAGCTCTCCCGCGAGGAGCCCGTCGGCGAGGAAGACCACGCGGTCGGCGAACGCGGCGACCTGCGGATCATGCGTGACCATCACGACGGTCCCCGCCTCCCGTTCACCGGGGGAGTGCACCAGATCCCGCAGGACACGCAGCAGTTCGTGCCCCGTCGTCAGGTCGAGCGCCCCGGTCGGCTCGTCGGCGAAGAGGACGGCAGGGCGGGTCACCAACGCCCGGGCGACGGCCACTCGCTGCTGCTGGCCCCCGGAGAGGTGATGCGGACGGCTCCCGGCCCGGTCGCCGAGCCCCACCTGCTCCAGCGCCCGCCGCACCTCCCCGCGCGCCGGGCGCCGCCCGGCGAGCCGCAGGGGCAGCGCCACGTTCTGCTCGGCGGTGAGGGAGGGCAGCAGGTTGTACGCCTGGAAGACGAACCCGGTGGCGGTCCGGCGGAACCGGGTCCGTTGGGTCTCGCTCAGCGAGGTCAGGTCCGTCCCGTCCAGCAGGACGCGTCCGGAACTGGGCCCGTCGAGCCCGGCGGCACACTGCAGCAGGGTCGACTTGCCGGACCCCGAGGGCCCCATCACGGCGGTGAAACACCCCCGCTCGAACCCCAGGTCGACCGGCCCGAGCACGGTCGCCTCCGTCCGCCCCGATCCGTACCGCTTGGTCAGCGCCTCGAGCCGCACCGCGTCGTCGTCCCTCATCCCGCCCGCTCCCCCTCGATCGCCCATATGTGGACGCCGTCCACATCCTCGACGCGTCGTAGACTAGCCGCCGATGTGAACGCCGTCCACATCGCGGGGGCGGGAGGACTGCGGAGAGAGGAGCACGGATGGCGCCACGGGACACCTACCGGCACGGCGACCTGCGCAACGCGCTCATCGCGGCCGGTGTCGAACTGGCCCGCGAGGGCGGCCCGGACGCGGTGGTCCTGCGCGAGGCGACCCGGCGGGTGGGCGTCGCCCCGAACGCGGCCTACCGCCACTTCGCCGACCGCCGGGCCCTGCTGGCCGCGGTCTCGCAGGCGGGCCTGGCGGAACTGGCCCGCACGATGGAACGCGAGTTGGTGACAGGCTCTCCGGCCCGCGCCCGCCTGCGCGCCCTGACCCGCGGCTACCTCGCCTTCGCCCAGGCCGAAACGGGCCTGTTCCGCGCCGCGTTCGCGACCACCGGCATGGCCGACACCGACACGGAGGAAGCGGCCGGGGCCGAGGGCCGGACCGCCTACCGCCTCCTCACCGAGGCCCTGGACGATCTCGCCGCCGCGGGCGCCCTGCCCCCCGAACACCGCCCGGACGCTGAGTACTTCGTCTGGTCCACCGTCCACGGCATGGCCGTACTCCTCACCGACGGGCCCCTGCGCGGCCTGCGTCCGCCGCAGGCGGAGGAGGCGGAGCGCAGGGTGACGGATGCGGTGGAGCGGGGACTGTGCGGCACGTCCGGGTGACAGAGTGGCCGCATTCCGTCACTCGGCGTAGTCCGCCCGTCTATCTTGTCGTACGTCGCGATAGGACGCGTACGGCGGAGGGGTGCGGATGTCGGTGAACGGCGAGGCGGACGAGCCGGGTTGGGAGGTCGACCCGGACGACGAGTGGGGTGTGGCCGTCCTCACCACGGTGGGGAGGCAGCTGAAGCTGCGCCGCGAGGCGGTGGGGATGCGGGCGGGCGACTTCGGGGTGGCGGTCGGTTACGGCGAGGATCTCGTCTACAAGGTCGAGGGCGGGAAGCGGATCCCCCGGCGGGAGTACCTGGAGAAGGCGGACCAGGTCCTCGACGCGGGCGGTCTCATCGCTGCGGCTTGGGAGGACGTGAAGAGGGTCCGGTATCCCAAGCAGGTGCGGGAACTCGCCAAGCTGGAGGCGACAGCGGTGGAGGTCTCGTTGTACGCCAACCACAACATCCACGGGCTGTTGCAGACCGAGGAACACATGCGCTCGCTCTTCGACACGTGGCTGCCCGCGTACACCGAGGAAGAGACCGAGAGCATGGTTGCGGCACGACTGGCACGCCGGTCGGTGTTCGAGCGGTCCCCGGCGCCGACCCTCAGTTTTGTCCAGGAGGAGGCGACGCTTCGCCGGCCGGTAGGGGGCAGAATGGCGTGGCGTGGGCAGCTCGAACGACTGCTTGAGCTGGGCGAGTTGCGAAGCGTCTCGATTCAGGTGATGCCGACCGACTGCGAGGAGCACTTCGGCACGGGCGGCCTGATCGAGGTCCTGAAGTTTCCGGACGGTACGGCGGTGGGGCGCTCCGAAGGGGCGTTCAACGGGCGGCCGGTGTCCGACCCGAAGCAGCTCCGGATCCTTGAGCTGCGCTATGGCATGATCCGGGCCCAGGCTCTCACGCCCCGAGAGTCGCGGGCCGTCATCGAGCAGATGCTTGGAGAGTCATGAACAGCGTCACCTCAGCCTCGGAAGCCCCCGGTCCCGTCTGGTTCAAGAGCAGCTACAGCAGCAGCGGAGACGGCAACGACTGCGTCGAGGTCGCGATAACCCCCGCCACCATCCACATCCGCGACTCCAAGCGCCCCGACGGCCCCCGCCTCGCCGTCGAATCGGCGACGTGGACGACGTTCGTGGCCTGGCCGGGCGCGCTCAGTCCTCGGGTTTGACCTTCGAGGCCACGAAGAGCAGCCCGGCCGTTGCCGCGATGAGGACTCCGGCCAGTTCTTCGTAACCGGTGAAATAGGCGACGGGGACGGCGAGCCCGCAGGCTGCCCCGAGCAGCTCGAAGGAGCCACCGATCAGCCGCCGGGGGCGATTCGCGGGCGGAGGGTGATGGGGGTTGGGCGGGCTTCGCCAGTAGTGGAGAGGTCCCGCCCTGGGCTTCCAGCCGTCCGCCCGGAGTTCCACGTACTCCGGGTGGTGGCGGGCGTAGCCCCTGCGACGGGGCGCCAGGCGCTGCCACGGCAGTCGGCCCAGGCGGATCGCGATCCAGGCGAGCCCCGGCAGGCAGGCGACGGCCGCCCAGACCGCCGCGACCACCCGCTCCCCGGTCGAGGACGACAGGATGCCGAGCAGCCGGTCCAGCTGGCCACTGGCGGCGTAGGCGATCAACGCGGCCAGGGCGAGCACCGCCGCTGTCCGCTCCAACTGGTGTCCAGTGTGGCAGCGGGCGCAGCGTGGCACGGACACGATTTCCATCCGCCAGGTGGAGCGCAGGACGATGATGAACGGGGTCATGGTGGTGTCCGCGTCCTTGTGCAACCCCAGGACATGGTCGTGCCACGACGGTGGGGCGGCCTCGCCGCAGAACCAGCACTCCCGCACCACGAGTTCCCTTCCCCCGGCCGCCGCGCCGAACGGACCCCGCCAACTAGCCTTCCACGCCGTTCTGTTCGTTTCGTCGCGCCATCCTCGCGGCCTGGCCTTCGTGGATGTCGTTCACCCACTCCCAGTCGGGCTCGACCGAAGACCCGAGCCTCGGGTCGTCCGGAGCGCGGCCGTCCCTCAGCGCGTGCAGATACTCCCGGTCCCGGCCGATCCGCACCCGGACCTGATCGGCCGTGGCGACGGATCCGTGCCCCGGCACGAGCACTTCGACGTCGTCCGCCACCTTCTCCAGGAGCCGTAGCCCGGTGAGATAGTCCTCGACCGGATGCTCCGTGTCGTCGAGCATCGGAATGAAGAGATCGGACAGCATGTCGCCGGCGACGAGCACCCCGCGGTCCTCGACCAGCAGCGCCGCATGGCCCGGAGCATGAGCCGGATGTTCGATCACCCGTACCTCAGGCCCGTTCCACGGAATCAGCTCTGCTCCGGCGGGCAACCCCACGATGAGACCGAACAGTTCCAACGGTGTCTCGTCGGCGATTTCCGGCGGCAGCCCTTCTGCGACGCGAGCCTGCCACCCCTCTTCCGAGCGGAGCTCTCGCAGGTACGCCGAACAGCGGGCCGTGCCGTAACGCGGCACCTGCCCGAGTTCGGCGTGCCACAACGCGTGATCCCAATCCGGATGCGTCGCAAAACCTGCCACGACGGGCTGACCCAACTGGCGAAGGTCCTCCGCCAGACAGCCCATCTCGCCGGTCGTCAACCCGGGATCGACGACCAGCACACCCGCCTCACCCCGCACGACAACGGTGTTGTTCCGCAGCAACTCGCTCTGGTGTACCAGCACACCGTCCGCGACCGGCGTCAGCATGAGGTCTCCTCACATCGGCCCGCACACTCTTGCCGAGACGGTAGTTCCGGACACTCGGGCAACGCAGCCCTTTGGACAACCCGGTTGCCCGGCGCGCGAACCGGGCCCCGGACGCGCTGGTCCGGGGCCCGGGTGTGGTGCGGGGTTGCGGTCGGCTCAGACGCTCGTCGTGTGGGCCTGACCCTGGGCCGAAGCGCCGCCGAAGGGGGCCGAGACGCCGAGGCCGCCGGTGAGGGCGAACGGGCCGGACTCCGCGTGGAGACCGGCGCCGAACGCGCCGTCGCCCGCGACGAGGGCCGCGCTCGCGGTGAGGCCGATGCCGCCGGACACCCGGTCCAGGGCCGCGTCGGAGATCTCGGCCGTTTCGACCTGGGGGACAGTGTTCATGGCAGGTCTTTCCTTTCGTGGGGAAGGGGAGCGGTGCGGTACGCACGCCCGATGTCCGGAGTGGGGGTTCCGGTACGGGCCACCGGCGTGCCGCGCACCGATCAAAGCACGGGGCCGAACCGCCCACCATCGGCGAGCCGTTGCCCGCCGCCGCCCGGCGCCGCCGACTTCACCAGTGTGTGAATGCGGTCAGGGAAAGCGTCTGGATCTTCACGCCATCCCCGGGGGCACAGGGCTCTCCCGTGCCCCCGGCGCGCGCGGTCCGCCCAGCGGCCGGGGACCGCGCCCCGACCCTGCGACCGAGTGATGAACGCTGTGGAGATTCACGGCTTTTCCGGGACCGATCCGAGGCCGGGCCCCGCCTCAGGGGGTGTGACACATCAGCACCCCCGTCGGCCTCAGCGGAGGATCCGCTCCACGAACGCGTCGAGGTTGCCGCGCAGCCGCTCGATCTGCTGCTCGACGGTGAGCGACTCCTCGATACGCCCGCCCGGTGCCGCCTTCTTGCGGCCCCGCACGTACAACGAGCAGTCCAGGTCGGCACAGATGTAGAGGCCCACCGAGTTGCCCTCACGGCCGGCCCGGCCCGCCTTGGCCGCGGTCGTGAGGGAGACGCCGTTGCCGGGATGCGTGGTCAGGCACAGCGAGCACATGCTGCGACGCAGGAAGCCGCGGTTGCCGGAGGGGGAGCGCAGGGACAGGCCGACGAGTCCGGTGGCGCGCTCGAAGACGAGATAGCTGCGATCGGGCGCGGACAGATCGGACCAGCCCAGGAAGTCCAGGTCGTCCCAGTGGTCGAGGTCCGCCAGGTTCTTGGGCAGGGGGAGGCGTTTGGCCGCGCCCTTGGAGCAGTTGACGAACGAGGTGCGGATGTCGTGCTCGGTCAGGGGTTTCATGAAGGGTCCTTCGGGGTGGCGCAGTGGATGCTGGCGCGACACACCCCCCGCGGCCCGCGCGGCGGCGAACCGCGCAGGTCAGGACGTCTCGTGAGGCGACATCTCGGGGAGATGCCGACGACGGGAAACAAGAAGGGGGAAGGGTTACCGCGCGCCGCAGAGGAGGGAGGGCACACGGCCGGAGGCAACTATGGCCGCAACGCATTCGGCACGGTCCATGTCTCTCGCCTCCTTCCGGGCAGGGCACGCGGTGCGTGTCGACGCCGAGCGCGCCGAGCGGGGCGGCAGAGAACCTGCCACGCGAAATCCCGGACAGGCTAATCCCCGCGACGCCGCCGCGCGACCGAATTTCCGAGCGCCCGCGCACGGGGGAGCCGCTGACGCTGTCCGGCGCAACGGGGACCGCGCCGCACGTCCGAGTGACACAGTGGCCGTATCCCGGCACTGAGCAGGTCCTCCGCCTCTAGCGTGACGCCCGTCCCGGTACGACGCGTACGACGGAGGGGTGCGGATGTCGGTGAACGGCGAGGCGGACGAGCCGGGTTGGGAGGTCGACCCGGACGACGAGTGGGGCGTGGCCGTCCTCACCACCGTGGGGAGGCAGCTGAAACTGCGCCGCGAGGCGGTGGGCCTGCGGGCGGGCGACTTCGGGGTGGCGGTCGGCTACGGGGAGGATCTCGTCTACAAGGTGGAGGGCGGGAAGCGGATCCCCCGGCGGGAGTACCTGGAGAAGGCCGACCAGGTGCTGCGGGCGGACGGTCTCATCGCCGCGGCCTGGGAGGACGTGAAGAAGGTCCGGTACCCCAAGCAGGTGCGGGACCTGGCGAAGCTGGAGTCGCGAGCGGTCGAGTCGCTTTCGTACGGCAGCTACAGCCTGCACGGGCTTCTCCAGACCGAGGAGTACGCACGGGCACTACTGGGCAGGCGGCGACCGGCCCTCACCGATGACGAGGTGGAGAGCGCCGTCGCCGCGCGGATGGGCCGCAAGGCGATGCTCGAACGGGACCCGGCTCCGGAACTCAGTTTTGTCCAGGAGGAGGCGACCCTCAGGCGCCCGGTGGGAGGCATGATGGTTCTGCGGCGCCAGCTCGAACACCTGCTGGAAGTGGAGCAGTTGCGGCATGTGGAGATCCAGGTGATGCCGACGTCTCGCGGCGACCATCCGGGAGGCGGGCGGATGCAGGTGCTCAAGTTCGACGACGGCACCGCGGTCGGCCGGGCCGACGACCTGTTCGGCGCTCGGCCGGTCACGGACCCCCGGCAGCTGCGCATCCTCGAACTGCGGTATGGCAGTATCCGGGCCGAGGCGCTGCCCGTCAGGGAGTCGGTGGCCTTCATCCAACAACTGCTGGGGGAGACATGACCGGTAAGGACACACCCGTACACCCCGCCGACCTGGCATGGTTCAAGAGCAGCTACAGCGACACCAGCGAGCCCAGCGACTGCGTCGAGGTAGCGGCAACGCCGGCCGCCGTCCACATCCGCGACTCCAAGCGTCCGGACGGCCCCCGCCTCGCCGTCGACTCGGTGACCTGGACGATGTTCGTCGCCGGGACGCTCGCGGAATGACGGACCGCATGTCCCGCCCCGCCAGTGGCATACCGGCCGAGATCGGTCCCTACCGGCTGGAGGGGCTGCTGGGCGAGGGCGGGATGGGCCGCGTCTACCTCGGACGCACGCCCGCCGGGAGCGCCGTGGCCGTCAAGGTCGTCCACCGGGCGTACGCCGCCGACCCGGAGTTCCGCAGGCGGTTCGCGCTGGAGGTCGCGGCGGCCCGGCGCGTGCAGGGTCTCTACACCGTGCCCGTCGTCGCGGCGGACCTGGACGCCGACGAGCCCTGGCTGGCCACGGCCTACGCCCCCGGGCCCTCCCTCCAGCAGGCCGTCGGCGAACGGGGGCCGCTGCCCGCCGCCGAGGTGCTCGCGCTGACGGCCGGGGTCGCCGAGGCGCTGGAGACGATCCACGCCGCCGGGGTGATCCACCGCGACCTGAAGCCCTCCAACATCGTCCTCACCGCCGACGGACCCAAGGTCATCGACTTCGGCATCGCCCGCGCCGCGGACGTCACGGCCCTGACCGCCACGGGCATGCGCGCCGGGACGCCCGCCTACATGGCACCCGAGTACATCCGGGGGCAGGAGGTCACCGAGGCCGGTGACGTCTTCGCGCTCGGCCTCGTCGCCCACTTCGCCGCCACCGGACGGCTCGCGTTCGGCGGCGGCAGTGACCACGGCGTGGCGTACCGGATCCTGGAAGCAGCCCCCGACCTCGACGGCTGCCCCGAGTCCGTGCGCGGTGTCGTGGCGCTCTGCCTGGAGAAGGACCCGGCCCGGCGGCCGACGCCCGCCGAGATCGTCCGGCTCTGCGGCCGGGCCGCGAACGGGGACTTCGACGACGGCCGCACCCCCACCGTCGTCTCCACGCCCCCGGCGACCGGCCCGGACGCGCCCACCGCCACCGCCCCGGCGCGCACCCCCGCCCCGGACGCCGAGCCCGAGACCCCGTCCACACCGCCGTACGCCGCCCTGCTCGGCGTCGTCGCTGCCATCGCGCTGGTCGTCGTCCTGGTCGTGACGCTGCTGCCCTCGTCCGGGAAGCCCCCGAAGAGCAAGCAGCCCTACCCCGTGGTCGCGGCGACCGCCATCTTCGCCAGGGGGACCAGCGGCGTCGCGTTCAGCCCGGACGGTGAGACGCTCGCGACCGGCGGCCAGGACGGGAAGGTGCGGCTGTGGGACGCCGCCACGCGCAAGGTGCGTGCCACGCTCGTGGAGAAGGGCTGGTACGGTCCGAGCCGCGTGGTCGGCGTGACGTTCAGCGCCGACGGGAAGACCCTGGTCACGAGGACCGGCACCCACCTGGTCGGCGTCTGGGACGTGGCCCGGCGCCGGGAGGTCCGCCGTATCGAGGAATCGGCATACTCCCTCGCCCTCAGCCCCGACGGCAAGTGGATCGCCCTGGGCGACAGCGCGGGTGCCAACCTGTGGGATCTCGGCCGCCGCGGTGAGGACCCGCGGGCCCACCTGTCGCAGAACCTGCACGCGACGGACCTGGCGTTCAGCCCGGACGGCAGGACGCTCGCCTCCGTCGGCGACTTCTCCGACCAGCGCTACCAGGTGGAGAACGAGCCGGCCAAGCTGTGGGACCTGACCCGGCTCGACCCGCGCCCCTACGGCCAGGGCGACCCGCGCCACAACCTCGCCCTGGAGGACGTCGTCTACGCCGTCGCCTTCAGCCCCGACGGCAAGACCCTCGCCACCGGCGGCCAGGGCGGCGGCGTACGGCTGTGGGACGCGGCCACCGGCCGCCCGAAGGCCACCCTCACCCACAAGTTCGTCACTGAGGCCCGCGACCTGGCGTTCAGCCCCGACGGCAGCACGCTCGCCGTCACCGCCGAAGGCCGGGTACTCCTGTGGAACCTGGCCGACCGCAAGCCCAGAGCCATCCTGGCCGACGACGAGACCGGGTTCGGCGCCGACATCAACGAGCTGGCCTTCAGCCCGGACGGCCGGTTCCTCGCGGGCACCACCACCGGCGGCGGCGCCCCCGAGGAGACCGCCGCCCCGGGCACCACCGAGGCCGACGCCGCCAAGGACAGCGGTGTCCGGCTGTGGAAGGTCCCGACGAAGACCGCTCACTGAGCGTGCCCGCCCCCTGCCCCCGGATCAGACCACCGGGAGCCGGTCCACCAGCAGCTGCACCCTCCGCTCGGTTTCCTCCGGCGGCAGCCGGCCCGACCGGGTCAGGGTCGTCACCCCGTGCAGGGACGCCCAGAACACCTCGGTGAACAGCCCCGGTTCGACGCCGTCCCCGGCGACCTCGCCGAGGCTCTCCAGCAGCGCGGCGAAGGCGTCCTTGAGGGGTTCGGGGGTGTCCTCCCGCGCGTACGCCAGGCCGCCGTCGAGCTGGAAGATGGCGTCGTAGACCGCCGGGTTGCGTTCGGCGAAGGCGAGGTAGGCGCGGGCGAGGGCGTGCACCCGGGCGCGCGGGCCGTCGGCGGCGGCGGTCGCGGCCCGCATCGCCACGGCCATCTCGGTGGCGCCCTGGAGGGCGACGGCGCCGATGATCTCGCGTTTGCCGCGGAAGTGGCTGTAGAGGACGGGCTGGCTGTACTCGATGCGCTCGGCGAGCCGACGGGTGGTGACCGCGTCCCAGCCCTGCTGCTCGGCGAGTTCACGGGCCGTCGCCACGATGAGGCGCTCGCGCTCCGCCCGTTCCCGCTGCTTGCGTTCCTGTACCGACATGATTCGATCCTAGCATTGCTAGACAACGAAGCGTTGGCAGTACTAGCGTTGCCTCATCGGCTAGCAACACTAGATTCCGAAGGGGTCGTCATGCTCAACGCACTCGAGGTCGTCACCACGGTCGTCGTCGGCGTGATGGTGGGGGTGGAGTTCGCCGTCGCCTTCGTCATGAACCCGATCCTCAACGCCCTCCCGGAGGACAGCCGTCAACTCGGCCACGCGCACGGGGGCCGGATGCTCGGCGCCGTGATGCCGGTCTGGTACATCGGCTCGCTCGTGCTCGTCGCCATATGGGCGGCGCTCGGACGGCACCACCACGGCACCGGCCTCGTCGTCATCGCCGGCGCACTGCTGATCCTCAGCGTGGTCATGTCGATTCTGCTGCTCGTCCCGATCAACAACCGGAACAAGACATGGACCCCCGAGAACCGGCCCGAGGACTGGAAGGAGCAGACGCAGCGCTGGTTGCGCTGGCACTACGTCCGCCTTGCCGTCATCGGCGCGGCCTTCGCCCTGCTGGCCACCGCCCTCACCTGAGCCCTCGGGGTCCGCCGGGCCGGCACAGCCGCCCTACAGCACCGGCAGCGACTTCCGCAGCTCGAACGCCGTGACCTGGGAGCGGTACTCCTCCCACTCCTGCCGCTTGTTGCGGAGGAAGAAGTCGAAGACGTGTTCGCCCAGGGTCTCGGCGACCAGGTCGCTGCGTTCCATCAGGGCGAGGGCCTCGCCCAGGTTCTGGGGGAGGGGCTCGATGCCCAGGGCGCGGCGCTCCGCGTCGGAGAGGGCCCAGACGTCGTCCTCGGCGCCCGGCGGCAGCTCGTAGCCCTCCTCGATGCCCTTGAGGCCGGCGGCGAGGAGGACGGCGTAGGTGAGGTACGGGTTGGCGCCGGAGTCGATGGAGCGGACCTCGACGCGGGCCGAGCCGGTCTTGCCGGGCTTGTACATCGGGACCCGGACCAGGGCCGAGCGGTTGTTGTGGCCCCAGCAGATGTAGGAGGGGGCCTCGCCGCCCGCGCCGGCGGTGCGCTCGGTGCCGCCCCAGATGCGCTTGTAGGAGTTCACCCACTGGTTGGTGACCGCGGAGATCTCGGCGGCGTGCCGCAGCAGGCCCGCGATGAAGGAGCGGCCCACCTTGGAGAGCTGGTACTCCGCGCCGGACTCGTAGAACGCGTTGCGGTCGCCCTCGAAGAGGGAGAGGTGGGTGTGCATGCCCGAGCCGGGATACTCCGAGAACGGCTTCGGCATGAAGGTGGCCTGGAGGCCCTGTTCGAGGGCCACCTGCTTCATGACCAGGCGGAAGGTCATGACGTTGTCGGCCGTGGAGAGCGCGTCCGCGTAGCGCAGGTCGATCTCCTGCTGGCCGGGGGCACCCTCGTGGTGGGAGAACTCCACCGAGATGCCCATCGACTCCAGCATGGTGATCGCCTGGCGGCGGAAGTCCATGCCGATGTTCTGCGGGGTGTGGTCGAAGTAGCCGGAGTTGTCGGCGGGGGTCGGGACCGAGCCGTCGACGGGCTTGTCCTTCAGCAGGAAGAACTCGATCTCCGGGTGGGTGTAGAAGGTGAAGCCCAGGTCGGAGGTGCGGGCCAGGGCCCGCTTGAGCACGTAGCGCGGGTCCGCGAAGGACGGCGAGCCGTCCGGCATGAGGATGTCGCAGAACATACGGGCCGTGCCGGGGGCCTCCGCGCGCCACGGCAGGACCTGGAACGTCGACGGGTCCGGCTTGGCGATCATGTCGGACTCGTAGACCCGGGCGAAGCCCTCGATCGCGGAGCCGTCGAAGCCGATGCCCTCGTCGAAGGCCTGCTCCAGCTCGGCCGGGGCCACGGCGACGGACTTGAGGAAGCCCAGCACGTCCGTGAACCACAGGCGTACGAACCGGATGTCGCGCTCCTCCAGCGTCCGGATCACGAACTCCTGCTGCTTGTCCATCTTCCGCTTCCCCATCCTTGCTGGTCAGGCCGCCTGTCTCCGGTACGGCGGGAGGCGGTCGGGCACTTGAGCATCACACCACAGCGCCGTTACGTGTGCGTTGCGGACCTCCGTCGGCCGGCCCACCCCGTGACCGCAGCGTAGAGGCCACCTGTTCGATCGGGCCATTCCGGGGATCGGGCCGGGACGGATCCTGTGCCCGCCCTACGAAGGACGGGCCCCGCGCCATTACGATCAGCGGACCTCACGGTCGTCCGTTCCCCAGATTCCTTCCCAGAAGGGCAACACCCCATGGGTTCCGCCAAGAAGAGCAGCAACACGGCGCGACAGGCCCGCATAGCCGAGATGCGGCGTGCCGAGGAGGCCCGCAACCGCCGGAACCGGATCCTCACGGTCACGCTCAGCACCGTGGTCGTCGCCGGTCTCGTCGTCGGCGGCGTCTTCCTCGTCCGGTCGCAGTCCGACGACTCCTCCGGCGACACGGCGTCCGACGGCAAGACCTCCGGCAAGTTCGAGACCGGTGCGGACGGCGTACGGACCTGGAAGGGCGACCTGGGGCGCAACCACGTCACCAAGAAGGTGACCTACCCCGTCGAACCCCCCGTCGGCGGCGACCACAACCAGGTCTGGATGAACTGCAACGGCGACGTCTACACCAAGCCGCTGAACAACGAGAACGCCGTGCACTCCCTGGAGCACGGCGCCGTCTGGGTGACGTACACCGACAAGGCGCCCGAGGCCGACGTCGAGAAGCTGGCCGCCAAGGTCAAGAAGACGCCGTACTCGCTGATGAGCCCCGACGACAAGCAGAAGGACCCGATCGTGCTGTCCGCGTGGGGGCACCAGCGCACGGTGACCGGCGCCGACGACCCGAACGTGGACAAGTTCTTCGAGAAGTTCGTGCAGGGACAGCAGACCCCCGAGCCGGGGGCCGCGTGCACCAACGGGCTGTCCCAGTGACCGCGAAACGGGCCGGCTGGATCGCGGGGGCCGCGGCCGCCGTGCTCCTCGCGGCCGGCGGGATCACCTACGCGGTCGCCGGGGACGACGGCGGGAGCAGGATCCCGGCCGCCGACTCCGCGGACGCCGGGTTCGCCCGGGACATGTCGGTCCACCACCAGCAGGCCGTGGAGATGTCGTACATCGTGCGCGACCGCACCGACGACGAGGAGGTGCGGCGGCTCGCGTACGACATCGCGCAGACCCAGGCCAACCAGCGCGGCATGATGATCGGCTGGCTCGACCTGTGGGCGCTGCCCAAGGTGTCGTCCGACCCGCCGATGACCTGGATGGGCATGGGCGACGCGCCCTCCGCCGGGGAGGGGTCGCTGATGCCGGGAATGGCCACCGACGCCGAGATGAAGAAGCTCGGGACGCTGGACGGGAAGCAGGCCGAGGTCTACTACCTCCAGCTGATGACCGAACACCACAGGGGCGGCGTCCACATGGCGAAGGGGTGCGTCGAGAGGTGCACCGTCGGCGTGGAGAAGCGGCTGGCCCGCGGGATGGTGGAGTCCCAGGAGTCGGAGATCCGGCTGATGGCCGACCTGCTGGCCGAGCGGGGCGCGAAACCGCGGAGCTGAGACGGCGTGCGTGAGGTCTCGGACATCAGGCGGTAACACGCCCGTCGCCCCATTGCGTCGTTCTGACGATTACAGTGGGGCCGTGCCCCGACTACGACTCGCCCTCAACCAGATCGACTCCACCG